>NZ_SZQA01000013.1 GCF_005233835.1 Herbidospora galbida
CGAACCCGGAAGTTAAGCCCTCCAGCGCCGATGGTACTGCACCGGGGACGGTGTGGGAGAGTAGGACACCGCCGGACAATCTTTATATCGAAGGCCCCGATCGTTGATCGGGGCCTTCGACGTTTCGTGGGGGTATTGCCCGGCCTTATGGCCGGGCTTTCTGCGTTTCAGAACAGGCGGTCGGTGGGGATGTCGAGGTTGTCCAGCAGGTGGCCGGTGAAATAGACCGTGCCGAGGGCCAGCACCTTTTCTCCCAGCGCCTCGACATAGCCGGCGTCCACGGTGTCGACGTCGGTGACGTCCCAGTCGGGCGGTAGAGCCCGGGTGAAGTTCAGGTGTGTGTCGGGGAGTCGGACGAACGTCACGGGCAGGCCCTTGAGGGCCTCGATGGCGCCGTCCAGGTCCTTGTGGTCTGGAAGGCACAGGAGAACGCGGTCAATGTCTCCCCATTCGGCCAGGGCACGGTCGACCGACATCTGCACGCCGGCGCCGGTGATGGGGGAGTCGATGATCAGGCGGGTGCTCCCTATGTCGTGGTGGGAGAAGCGGGCCGGGAGGCGTACCGACACAGGGGTTGGCTCTTCGCTGGTGAGGTGGGCGGCGGCGGATCGTCCCAGGAGGGCGTTTCTGGTCCACGGCGTAGCCTCGGGGGTGATCTCCCGGAGGCGGTCTCCTGCGCGTGCCTTCAGTTCGGCGCGGGCTTCGGGGGACTGGGGGAGGGTCACGGCCCATTTGGTCTCGGGCGTGATGACGCCTGCCTTCTCCCGGGCTATCTCGGCCACGGTGTCTCCGAGGATGCCGAGGTGTTCCGCGAAGATCTCGGTGATGGCCACCACCTCGGCGGGGAACAGGGACACCTCGTCGGAGGCGCCGCCCATGCCCGCTTCCAGGACGATGTAGTCGGCCTCCACGTCCTGCGCGTGCAGGACGCCGGCGAGGGTGAACAGGCCGGCGGGGGAGAGGTAGCCGTCGGAGGGCGGCAGCGAGACGGAGGCCAGGCGGGCGCCCAGGGCGGCCTGTTCTCCGTCGGAGATCGAGACGCCGTCGACGCGGATGCGGTCGCGGTTGGTGCGGAGTCCGGGGCTGGTCACCGTCACCACGCGGGCGCCGGTCGAGGCCAGGTAGGCCGACGCGTAGGTGGCCGTGGTGCCCTTTCCCTTGCTGCCGACGACGGTCAGCACCGGTACGGCGGCCGCCGCGCCCACGGCCTCGGCCAGGCGCCGGGCGCGGGTCAGGTCGCGGCGCGAACCGGGGGTACGGGCGGTCCATTCCTCGAAGAAGGCCTCGTCGGAGCTCATTCCCGACAGCTTAGGGAACGGGCCTAAGCTGGGCGGGTGACGATCCACGCAGTTGAGGCCGCGATTCGTGCCCGCGGTGTCGAATGGGACATCGATCCGACCCTCGACCGGATGGCGGCACTCGTCGATCTGCTGGGGAATCCGCAGGCGGCGTACCCGATCATTCACATCGCCGGCACCAACGGGAAGTCGAGCACGGCGCGGATGGTGGAGGCACTGCTCAAGGAGCGGAACCTGCGGGTGGGGCGGTACACCTCGCCCGAGTTCGCCAGCATGCGCGACCGGATCTCCATCGACGGCGAGCCGATCTCCGAGGAGCGGTTCGTCGAGGTCTACGAGGAGCTGGAGCCCTACTTCGGGATCGTCGACGAGAAGTTCGGGCGGCTGAGCTTCTTCGAGGTGCTCACCGCGATGGCGTTCGCGGCCTTCGCCGACGCGCCGGTCGACGTCGCGGTCGTCGAGACGGGCATGGGCGGCACCTGGGACGCGACGAACGTCGCCGACGGCGCGGTCGCGGTGATCACGCCGGTCTCGCTCGACCACACCGAGTATCTGGGGCCCGACGTCGAGACGATCGCGGGGGAGAAGGCCGGGATCATCAAGCCCGGGTCGACCGTGATCCTCGCGCAGCAGCAGCTTCCGGCGGCTGAGGTGATCGTGCGGCGGGCCGCCGAGGTCGGGGCCACGGTGGCGCGCGAGGGCATCGAGTTCGGGGTGCTCGGGCGCGAGCTCGCGATGGGCGGTCAGCTGCTGCACCTGCGCGGGTTGAACGCCACCTATGAAGACGTGCTGCTGCCGCTCTACGGCGGTCACCAGGCCGGCAACGCGGCGACCGCGCTGGCGGCCGTCGAGGCGCTCTCGACGGCGGCCGAGCCGCTCGGCGAGGAGCTGATCAGGCAGGCCTTCGCCCAGGTCACCAGCCCGGGGCGGCTGGAGGTCGTACGGCGCGGGCCGACGGTGCTCGTCGACGCCTCCCACAACCCGGGGGGCATGGAGGCGACCGTCGACGCGATCGGGGAGTCGTTCGGATTCACGCGGCTGATCGCGGTGCTGGCCGTCATGGCCGACAAAGACGTCGAGACGATGCTGGAGCTCCTGGAGCCCGTCGTCGAGGAGGTCGTGGTCACCCGGAACTCCTCGCCGCGCTCCATGGAGGTCGACGACCTCGCCGACCGGGCCAGGGGCGTGTTCGGGCCCGATCGGGTGCACGAGTCGCCCCGGCTCGACGACGCCATCGACGTGGCCATCGGGCTGGCCGACGAGGGCGACGAGTATGGTTCCGGTGTGCTCATCACCGGTTCGGTGGTGACCGCTGGTGATGCCCGAATTCTGTTGAAGGCCGGATGATGAACTTCGATGTGACGCCGGGAATGCGGCGGCTGGGCGCCTCGGTGCTCGGCATGGAGGCGATCGTCGTCGCGCTGATGACCCCGGTCGCGATCATGATCGGCAAGGTCGATCCGCCGATCGCCGTCGGGGTCGGCTGCGGGCTGGCCGTCCTGTGCATCGTGGCCGCCGGGCTGCTCAAGAAACCGGTCGGGTACGTCCTGGGCAGCGTCGTCCAGGTGCTCGCGATCGCCTCCGGGTTCATGGTGTCGACCATGTTCTTCCTCGGGGTGATCTTCGGGGCGCTGTGGGTGACCGCGATTCTCGTCGCTCGCCGTGTCGAAGGGGCGACGAAGCGCTAAAGTCGGTCGCCATGGCCGTCCCCCCATTTCAGCCAGCCGTGCCCCAGCGGGTCCGGGCGCTCGCGGTAGACGTCGTGCGTCTGGCCCGGCGGCCGATCGTGACCGACGCCGTCGTCGGGATGCTGATCGCGGTGGCCCTGCCGCTGGCGATCGTGTCGATTCCCAACACGATCTCTCAGGTGGCGGCGCTGCTGCCGCCCGGTGTCTCCCAGATCGACATGATGCGGGCCCACGGCCTGGCGCTGCCGGTGATGCTGTTGACGGTGCCGCTGGCGGCGGTCGCGGTGCGGCGGTTCAAGGCGGCGCCCGTCCTGGTCCTGGGGCTGGCGATGCTGGCCGCCGCCGACGCCGGCGGGGGCTACGCCGACGGGCCCGTCCTGGTGGGCGTGCTGAGGGTGGTGCACGGCGTCGGGGCCGGGCTGCTGATCCCGGCGACGCTGGTCGCGGCCGGGGAGCGGCGGGCCCGGCGCGGGCTGCTCGCCCTGTGGGCGGGGATGCTGGCCGTCTCGCTGGTCACCGCCCAGGCGCTGGCGCTGTGGCCGATCGACAACGTGCGGTCGTGGGCCGTCACGCTGCAGCCCTTCCCGCTGCTGACGGGGGTGGCGCTCAGCCTCGCCGCCGTCTATCTGGTGCTCTGGCGGCTGGCCTGGGAGACCACGGCGGCGGCGACCGACCGGCTGCTGATCTCCACGCCGCCCGGGTCGGCGGAACGTTCCCGGCTGTTGATGGCGGCGGTCCCCTCGGCGGGGATCGCGGTGCTCGCGGTCGGCACCACCTATGACTGGCCCTCGGGCCTGGTCGTCGCGGTGGCCGGGCTGGCGCTCGCGGCGATGCTCGGGCTGGCCGTCTCGGCGGCCACGTCCGGGGCACGGACCCTCGGCTTCACCTGTGTGGCCGTGGGGCTCGTCGTGCTGCCGACGGCCGCCCAGGTGACCTATGTCGAGATGCCCTGGCTCGGGGGTCCCGGGCTCGACGCGATGGCCTGGCCGCTCGTGGTGGCGGTGATCGGCGCGCTCGGGGCCGCCGTGGTCGCCGGGCGGGCGGCCGAGGAGAAGAGCGCCAAGCTCGTGGGGGCCGGGCTGGTCGTGCTGGTCGTGGGCCTGTGCGCGATCAGGCTGCTGGTGCCGACCGTCGACGGGCTGCTGCTCGCGGTGCCGTTCGTCCTTATCGCCGCCGGCGCGGCGGTGGCGCTGGTGAGCGCGCTGCGGCTGGCCGGGCCCGTGGCGGCGCTGTTCGGGCTCACCCTGCTCTTCCCGGCCATGCTGGCCGGGTTCCTGCTCGGTACGGGCATCCAGGTGACCTGGCTCCGCTCGGCCGCGCCGTCGGGGATGGCGACCTACCAGGGCATGGTCGACGGGTTCGTCGAGGCCCTGCACGTGTGGGCGCTGGTCGGCGGGTTCGGCGTGGTGCTCGTGCTCGGCCTGTCGGCGCTGTCGGCCCGCCGGGGCAACCGGGTGGCCGCCGCCGAGGAGCCCAAGGTGGTCGTTCCCGCGCCGACGCCGTCGCCCGAAGCGCTTGCCGAGGGTGACGAATCCGACCGGTAAGCTTCCCTCGGATTCCCACGAAGCCTTCACAAAGGAGTGATCCCGTGTCCGAGCGCACGCTCGTCCTCATCAAGCCGGACGGTGTCCGCCGCGGCCTCATCGGCGACGTCATCGCCCGCATCGAGCGCAAGGGCCTGACCATCGCGGCCATGGAGCTGCGTCAGCTCGACGCCGACACCGCGAAGACCCACTACGCGGAGCACTCCGAGCGGCCGTTCTTCGGCGAGCTGGTCGACTTCATCACCTCCGCCCCGCTGGTCGCCCTGGTCGTCGAGGGCCCGCGCGCCATCGAGGCCTTCCGCGGCCTGGCGGGGCTCACCGACCCGGTGAAGTCGGCCCCCGGCACCATCCGCGGCGACCACGCCCTGGAGATCGGCGAGAACGTGGTCCACGGCTCCGACTCCCCCGAGTCCGCCGCGCGGGAAATCAAGATCTTCTTCCCCGACCGGTTCTGAGGAACCCTCCTGAAAGCCCCGGCCACGCCGGGGCTTTCTTGCGTTTTCGCCGCGTGAAAGCCCGTGACCAGCGGATTTATGTAATTGGGGTGGGGTCGGTGTGCTCGGCGTTGGGTACGACCCGTTACGATTCGAGTGCGATGCGTTACTCCCGCTAACCACCTGAAGGAAGGCCTCCTTCCCTATGGGCAGCCACTTTGCTTTCCTGGGCCGCGACATGGCGGTCGATCTCGGCACCGCCAACACCCTGGTCTACGTGCGGGGGCGCGGCATCGTGCTCAACGAGCCGTCCGTCGTGGCGATCAACACCTCGACCGGCCGCATTGTCGCGGTCGGCATCGAGGCGAAACGGATGATCGGCCGTACGCCAGGCAACATCGTCGCGGTGCGACCACTCAAAGACGGCGTGATCGCCGACTTCGACGTGACGGAGCGAATGCTCCGATACTTCATCCAACGCGTGCACAAACGGCGGCACTTCGCCAAGCCACGCATCATCGTCGCGGTGCCGAGCGGCATCACCGGCGTCGAGCAGCGCGCCGTCAAGGAGGCCGGCTACCAGGCCGGCGCCCGGCGCGTCTACATCGTCGAGGAACCCATGGCGGCGGCCATCGGGGCGGGCCTGCCCGTCCACGAGCCGACCGGCAACATGGTCGTCGACATCGGCGGCGGCACCACCGAGGTGGCGATCATCTCGATGGGCGGCATCGTCACCAGCCAGTCGATCAGGGTCGGCGGCGACGAGCTCGACCAGGCGATCATCACGTACGCCAAGAAGGAGCACTCGCTCATGCTGGGCGAGCGCACCGCCGAGGAAGTGAAGATCGCCATCGGTTCGGCGTGCGCGTCGGCCGAGGAGCCACAGGCCGAGATCCGCGGCCGTGACCTGGTCAGCGGCCTGCCGAAGACCGTGGTCGTGTCGGCGAGAGAGATCCGCGAGGCGATCGCCGAGCAGGTCAGCTCGATCGTCGACGCGGTGAAGTCGACCCTCGACAAGTGCCCGCCCGAACTGTCCGGCGACCTCATGGACCGCGGTCTCGCCCTGACCGGCGGCGGCGGCCTGCTCAAGGGCATGGACGCCCTGCTGCGTGAGGAAACCGGCATGCCCGTCCACCTGGTAGACAACGCGCTCGACTCGGTCGCGCTCGGCTCCGGCCGCTGCGTGGAGGACTTCGACGCCCTGCAGCAGGTGCTCGTGCCCGAGGCGAGGAACTGAGAACGATGAAAGACAGCCGCCGCTCCCGTCTGTTCCTCGGCCTGCTGCTGGCCGTGGCCCTGGTCCTGATCACAGTGGACCACCGGAGCGAGAACACGCCCGTGTTCGGGCCGCTGCGCACGATCGTCACCTCGGCGTTCGGCGCGGTCGAGCGTGGGGTCTCCACGGTCACCGAGCCGATCGGCGGCTTCGTCGGCGCACTCGCCGGCGCGCAGGGGTCGCGGGAGCAGATCACCAATCTGAAGGCGCAGAACTCCAAGCTGGAGGGCGAACTGTCCTCGCAGCGGATCGACAAGCGCCGGTCGGCCGAGCTGCAGGCCATGCTCGGCCTGTCCGGCCTCGGCGGTTACAAGGTCGTGCCGGCCCAGGTCGTGGCCCGCCGCGCGTCGCCCGGCTTCGAAGACGCCGTGGAGATCGACGCCGGCACCGCCGACGGCATCAAGCCCGACATGACCGTGCTCAACGGGCAGGGGCTCGTCGGGCGGGTGGTCCGGGCGACCGCGTCGACCGCGACCGTGGTGCTGCTGTGCGACCCGGCCTCCTCGACCGGCGCCCGGATCGAGAACAGCGGCGAGCTCGGGGTCGTCAGCGGCCTCGGCGCCAACGGCAACTCGGGTCGGCGGATCATGTTCCGCCTGCTCGACTCGACCCTGCCGATCGCGGCCGGCACCCGGCTGGTCAGCTTCGGCTCCCAGCAGGGCGTGCCCTATGTGGCCGGTGTGCCGATCGGCGTGATCGAGAAGGTCGAGGCGACGCCGGGTGAGCTCACCCGCACCGCCTACGCCAGGCCGTTCGCCGACCTGAGCTCGATAGACGTCGTCGGCGTGGTGGTCGAGGGGCCGAAGCGCGATCCGCGTGACGCGCTCCTGCCGCCGGCGCCCAAGCCCGCGGCCAAGCCGAAGCCGAAGCCCAAGCCCGCGACGTCGATCCTGCCCGGCCAGCAGGCCCCGCCGCAGATCGCGCGGCCCGGGACGGCGAACCCGGAGACCGGCCCGGGGAACACGGTGCCTCAGAACACCCGGCCCGAGAACACCGCTCCGGAGAACACCGCTCCGGAGAACGTGAGCCCGGAGGACACCGCACCTGAGAACGTCGCTCCGGGAAACGGGCCGACGACCGATCGCGACGACCGCGGCCCCGCCGAGCCCGTTCGCGGGCGCGACGGCGAGACGTCCATATCGGACGACGAGGCGGCGTGATCTGAATGCCCCGGATCCTGCTCACCACGCTGCTCGTGCTCACCGCCCTCGTGCTGCAGGTGACCGTGGTCAACCGGCTGCCGGTGTCGGTCGTGCCCGACTTCGTGCTGCTCGTGGTGATCGCGCTGGGCGCGATCCGGGGGCCGGTCGCCGGGGCGACCATCGGCTTCTTCTCCGGTCTGGCCGCCGATCTGCTGCCGCCCGCCGACCACGCCCTGGGCCAGCACGCGCTGGTCCTGTGCCTGGTCGGCTTCACGGCCGGGCGCTGGGCCGAGCGGTGGCCGCTGCTCACCGTGGCGGCCTGCGCGGTCGTGGCGCCGGCGTTCGCGCTGGCGGTGAGCGGTCTGCTGGGTGATCCGGGAATCGATCTACGCACGTTCGAGGCGGTGTGGCCCATGGCGGCGCTGGTCAACCTGCTGGCCGCGCCCGTCGTGGTGTGGGCGGTGCTGAAGGTGTACGGGCCCAGGCCCGAGAAGGCGACGGCGGCCGCGGTGCCGGGTTGGAGGCGGGCATGAACCGGATGCGGACCCGTTTCGTGGTCCTCCACCTGACGGTTCTCGCGCTGCTCGTGGTGCTCGGCGTGCGCCTCTACCAGGTGCAGGTCGTGCGAGGGCAGCAGTACGTGGCCAAGGCGACCGAGACGCGCACCCGCGCGGTCATGGTGCCGGCGCTGCGGGGCCAGATCCTCGACTCGACCGGGCGGCCGCTGGTGCGGAACCTCACCCGGCTCGTGGTGTCGGTCGACCGCACCCAGCTGGAGCGCATGCCGCGCGGCGGGCAGGACGTGCTCGAGAAGCTCTCCGCCGTGCTCGTCACTCCGGTGGCCAAGCTGCGGGAGCGCCTGCGGTCGTGCGGGCCGGGCGTCAGCCGTCCGTGCTGGACGGGGTCGCCCTACCAGCCGATCCCGGTCGACGACCGGGTCACCCAGCGCGAGGCGCTGACCATCCTGGAGCGCCAAGAAGAGTTCCCCGGGGTGACCGCCGAGGTCCAGGCGCTGCGCGACTACCCGGGTGGGTCCGACGCGTCCCAGCTGCTCGGCTATCTTCAGCCGGTCACCCAGGAGGAGCTGGAGAAGCGGCAGGGCCTGAAGACCAGCTTCTCGGGTGTCGACCTCGTGGGCCGCGACGGCCTCGAGGCCGTCTACGACCACCAGCTACGCGGCACCCCCGGTCTGCGCCGGGTCCAGGTCGACCGCATGGGCAAGGCGATCGGCGTCGAGCAGCAGGTCGCGCCGGTGGCCGGCGACACCCTGATCACCAGCATCGACGCGCGCGTCCAGTCGATCGTCGAGAAGGCGCTGGCCGACGCCATGAAGAAGGCGCCCCAGGCCGACGGCGCCGCCGGGGTCGTGCTCGACGCCCGCAACAGCCGGGTGATCGCGATGGGCAGTGTGCCCTCCTACGACCCCCGGGTGTGGACGGGCGGCATCTCCGAGACCGAATACCAGACGCTGCTCTCGGAGAAGGCGGGCAAGCCGCTGGTCTCCCGGGCGATCAAGGGCACCTTCGCCCCCGGTTCGACGTTCAAGGTCAGCTCGGTGTCGGCGATGGTCGCCGACGGCTACCCGCTCAACGGCACCTACGACTGCCCCGGCTCCTACATGGTCGGCGCGCGGGCGTTCAACAACTTCCGGGGCATCGGCCTCGGGCCCATGAACCTGCACACCGCGCTGGTGAAGTCGTGCGACACGATCTTCTACCGTGCGGCCTACGAGATGTGGCAGCGCGACGGCGGCATGCAGCCCAAGGCGACCGCCAAAGACCCGATGGCCGCGATGGCGCGGGCCTACGGCTTCGGCAAGCTGACCGGCATCGACCTGGTCGGCGAGTCGCCGGGCCGGATCCCCGACCGCTTCTGGAAGAAGGAGCTGTGGGCGGCCACCCGCAAGACCAACTGCAACCGGGCCAAGACCGGCTACCCCGAGGTGAAGGACGGCGCCCGCGCCGCCTTCCTCAAGCAGCTCGCCTACGAGAACTGCCTGGAGGGCTTCCAATGGCGTCCCGGTGACGCCGCCAACTTCTCGATCGGCCAAGGCGACGTGCTGGTCACGCCGCTGCAGCTGGCCAACGCCTACGCCGCGCTGGTCGGCGACGGCAAGCTGCGCAGCCCGCGCATCGGCTGGGCGCTGATGCGGCCCGACGGCAGCTCGTCCAAGATGATCGACTCGCCCGTGATCGGCAAGCTGCCGATCGACAAGAAGACCCGCGACTACATCAGGAACGCCCTCAGCGAGGTCGCCTCCGACGGTACGGCCGCGGGCGCCTTCGGCGGCTTCCCGATGGACGTGGTCCGCATCGGCGGCAAGACCGGTACGGCCGAGGTCTACGGCAAGCAGGACACCTCCTGGTTCGCCTCGTTCGCGCCCACCAAGAACCCGCGGTTCGTGGTCGTCGTCATGGTCTCCCAGGGCGGCATGGGCGGTTCGGCCGCCGCCCCGGCCGTACGCCAGATCTACGAGGGCATCTACGGCCTGAACAAGCAGCCGCCCGCCCTGCCCGCCGGCCGCCCGGCCGAGCGCCTGCCGGTCATCGGCCCCGACGGGACGGTGAAGCGCTGATGTCCACGCCGATCACCCGGTTCCGCAGGCGGTCGCTGGCCAGCCGGGCCATCGGGACCGACGCCGCCGTCTGGCGGATGGACGGCCTGCTGTTCGTCGCCGTGGCCGCGCTGTCGACGATCAGCACCCTGCTGGTGTGGTCGTCCACGCGCACCTGGACGGCGGTCGAGCCGACCGGCATGCTGAAGAAGCACCTGCTCATCCTGTGTATCGGCGCCGTGCTGTGCGGTCTGGTCTCGATGGTCGACCACCGGCGGCTGCGGGCCTACGCGCCGGTCGCCTACGCGGCCGGGCTGGCCCTGCTGGCGCTGGTGGTCACCCCGGTCGGGTCGACCGTCAACGGCTCCCATTCGTGGATCATGCTCGGCGGCGGCTTCGCGATGCAGCCCTCCGAGCTGGCCAAGCCGGCGCTGATCCTGCTGCTGGCGATGCTGCTGTCGGAGCCCGCCGAGGGCACCGACCGGCCCAGGCCGCTCGACGTGGCGCTGTCGCTGGTGGCGGCGGGGCTGACGATGGGGCTGGTCATGCTGCAGCCCGACCTCGGCACCACGATGGTGCTGACGGTGATCACCGGAAGCGTGCTGGTCTTCTCGGGCATCCGCAAGCGGTGGATCGCCCTCGTCGTGGTCGTCGCCGTGGTGGCGGCGGCGCTCGTGTGGATCCTGGGGCTGCTGCAGCCCTACCAGGTGGCCCGGTTCACCGCGTTCATGAACCCGGCCAGCGACCCCCGCGGCTTCGGCTACAACGCCACCCAGTCGCTGATCGCGATCGGCTCGGGCGAGATCTACGGCAAGGGGCTGTTCGAGGGCGGGCAGACCACCGGCCGGTTCGTGCCCGAGCAGCACACCGACTTCATCTTCACCGTCGCGGGCGAGGAGTTCGGCTTCCTCGGCGCGCTGACGGTGGTCGTCCTGCTGGGCGTGGTCCTCGTCCGGGGCATCACGATCGCGCGGCAGTGCGACGACCGGTTCGGCGCGCTGGTCGCGGCGTCGATCGTCTGCTGGTTCGCGTTCCAGACGTTCATCAACGTCGGGATGACGATCGGCATCATGCCGATCACGGGACTGCCGCTCCCGTTCGTCTCCTACGGAGGCACCGCCACGTTGGCCAACATGATCAGCGTGGGGATGCTGCAGGCCATCCACAGCGGGCGGCGTACCTGAGAGTGGTCCGCATGAAGGTGCGGCGGGCTCTCACTGGTGCCGCTACCGCTCGGCGAACACTCTGGGAACGAACCTTGAATAGGCGGTGACTCCGCAGACGGAGGAAGCGTGACCCCGGACGACGAGGCGCGTGAGCGAATGCGCGCGTTGGACCTGCTCCGCAAGGCTTTTCCCGACTACCGGATCGTGTACGGCAACGGCCGGTGGGCCGCCGCGGCGGCCGGCAACCCGCCGATGGTGTGGTTCGCCGACACCCCCGGCAGCCTCTGTGGGCAGTTGTTCATGGCCCAGGTCCGGAGTGGCGGTGAGGTGGGCCCTTTCCGGACGGGCCGTGAGAGCGGCTCGCAGGCTGCGCGGTGACCGTTTCGTGACGATCGCGACGCTAGCGTGGAACCGTCCCCACCTGGAGAGAGCATGACCTACTCCGCCCGCGGCGCCGACCGTTCCGCCATCCAGTTCGCGTCGGCGATCCGTGACCGCACCCTCGCGGCGCTGGGTGAGCCGCCCTCCACGGCGATCATCCACCAGATCGCAGAGGAGATCCACGCCGGTTCCCCGCAGACCTCGCGCCTGAAGTGCATGCGCCTGGCGAACGGCTGGACCGTCGAAGAGGCGATCGAGCGCTTCCACGGCATGTGCGACCGGGCCGGCATCAAGCGGCGCGGCCTGTCCGAACGTTCCTGGCGGGAGTGGGAGGCCGGGGCGCGGCCCGACCGCGAGTACACCGACCTGCTGTGCCGGCTGTTCGAGACCGGGCCGGTGCAGCTCGGCTTCGCCCGCGACTACACACCGGAGGAGGCCCGCCGGGCGCACGCCGCGGCCGGCGCCGCCGATCCGGTCGAGGACGCCGCGCGGGAGGCCAGCGAGCACGCCGAGGAGGTCGAGAACAGCGAGCTCGGCGTGGGCGCGCTCGAACGCTTACGCACGCAGGTGGTCTGGGTGGGCCGGCGATACGTCTGGGAGTCACCGCTCCCGTTGTTCGTCGAGATGCGCGTGTTGCAGGAGCAGACCCGCAAGGCCCTCGACCGCCGCATCCACCCCGGGCAGGCGCAGGACCTCTACTTTCTCACCGGCGCCCTGTGCGGCCTGATGGCCAACGCCAGCATGGACATGGGCCGCCGGCTGCCCGCCGACACACTCGCCCGCGCGGCGTGGACTTACGGCCGCATCGCGGGGCATACGTCCCTGATGGGGTGGTCACGCGGGATGCAGGCGTCGGTGGCCTTGTGGGACCGGCGTTACGAAGACAGTTTCCGGTACGCCGGAGACGCGCTCACCCACCTCAACTCGGGGTCGGGCGGGGCGCGGCTCTACATGCTCCGGGCCCGGTCGGCGGCGATGCTGGGCCGTACCGCGGAGGCGCGGGAGGCCCTGCTGCGGGCCGAGGAGGCGCGGTCGCGGGGCGGGCGTGACGAACTCCACGACGAGATCGCCGGGGAGTTCGCCTTCCGGCCCGCCAAACAGCACTACTACGCCGCCGTCACCCATCTCCATCTGGGCGACGCCTCCCAGGCGATCCACGAGGCGACCGAGTCGATCGCCCTCTACTCCACCGACGAGCGGGAGAACCGCTCCTACGGGTGCGAGGCCATGGCCCGCGCCCATCTGGCGATCGCCTACGTCATGGAGGACGACCAGGAAGGCGCCGAGCAGGCCGTGGCCCCGCTGCTCGAACTGCCCCCCGACCGCCGCATCGACAGCCTCGGCGCCACCCTCGCGGCCAGCCGGTCGCTGGTGTCCGACCGGATGGCCCGCCAGATCGAGGGATTCTGCTCCGTCGGCCTCACCCACACCCTGGCGGCATCCGACCAGCGGAGGCTCTCCCCGTGACCGTTCCCCTCGTCGCCGGACCCCCGGCCGCGCTCATCGAGGCCTGCCGCGAGGCCGGCCTGAACTCCGCCGGAGCCCGGCTCCTGCGCAGCTTCGCCAGCGTCGTCTACCACCTGCCCGAAGAGGGCCTGGTGGTACGCATGGCGACCGCCACCACCCCCGGCAAATACGACCGCCTGGTGACCTCCATCAAGGTCACCCGGTGGCTGGCCGCGCAGGGGTTCCCCGCCACCCGGCCCGCCGAGGTCCGCCAGCCCATCGCGGTCGACGGCCACCTGGTGACCTTCTGGCACTACGAGGAGCAGGACGGCCCGCCTCCCGGCCCCGTCCCGCTCGGCCTGCTGCTCCGGCGGCTGCACGCGCTGCCGCCGGTGCCGTTCGACCTGCCGACCTACGACCCGTTCGGGACCATCAGGCGGGCCATCGCGGACGCCCGCGCGATCGATCCCGAAGAGCGCGAGTGGCTGACCGAACGGTGCTCGGCGCTCTCCGACGCCTACTACGAGCGGCTGGAGTTCTCCCTGCCGTACGGACTCGTTCACGGTGACGCGCACCGGGGAAACCTGCTCCGTACACCTGGGGGGCACCTGCTGTGCGACTGGGACTCGGTGAGCGCCGGGCCGCGGGAGATCGACCTGGCGCCGACCATGGCCGGGGTCAGGTTCGGTCTCACCGAGGCGCAGCGCGACGGGTTCGTCGAGGCCTACGGCTACGACATCCGCCACTGGGCCGGCTATCCGGTGCTGCGCGACACCCGGGAGCTCCAGACCCTGACGGCGCTGCTCAGGAACGCCCACCTCGATCGCGACACCCTCGGGGTGCTGCGCTTCCGGCTGGCCTCGCTCCGGGCGGGCGACAACCGGACCTGGCGGGCCTTCTAGCTCCTATACCCTGGGTCACATGTCTGTCGAGTCGCTGTTTCCCCGCCTGGAAGCCCTGCTGCCCAAGGTGCAGAAGCCGATCCAGTACGTCGGGGGTGAGCTCAACTCGACGGTCAAGGACTGGGACGAGGCCACGGTTCGCTGGGCGCTGATGTATCCCGACGCCTACGAGGTCGGCCTGCCCAACCAGGGCGTCCAGATCCTCTACGAGATCCTCAACGAGCTGCCCGAGACCCTGGCCGAGCGGACCTACGCGGTCTGGCCCGACCTGGAGAGGCTGATGCGGGCCGAAGGCGTCCCGCAGTTCACCGTCGACGCCCACCGGCCGGTGCGCGCGTTCGACGTGCTGGGTCTCTCGTTCTCGACGGAGCTCGGCTACACCAACATGCTGACCGCGCTCGACCTGGCGGGCATCCCGCTCAGCGCGGCCGATCGGGGTCCTGACGACCCGATCGTGCTGGCAGGCGGCCACGCGGCCTTCAACCCGGAGCCGATCGCCGACTTCATCGACGCCGCCGTGCTCGGCGACGGCGAGCAGATCGCCATCGCGATCTCCGAGGTGATCCGCGAGTGGAAGTCCGAGGGCGAGCCCGGCGGCCGCGACGGCGTGCTGCTGCGGCTGGCCGAGACCGGCGGGGTCTACGTCCCCCGGTTCTACGACGTCGAATACCTGCCCGACGGGCGGATCAAGCGGGTCGTGCCCAACCGTTCGGGGGTCCCCTCGCGGGTGTTCAAGCACACCGTGATGGACCTCGACGAGTGGCCCTACCCGAAGAAACCGCTGGTCCCGCTGGCCGAGACGGTCCACGAGCGGTTCAGCGTGGAGATCTTCCGGGGCTGCACCCGCGGCTGCCGGTTCTGCCAGGCGGGCATGATCACCCGCCCGGTGCGCGAACGGTCGATCACCACGATCGGCGCGATGGTCGACAACGGCATCAGGGAGTCCGGCTTCAGCGAGGTCGGCCTGCTGTCGCTGTCGAGCGCCGACCACTCGGAGATCGGCGAGGTCGCCAAGGGCCTGGCCGACCGCTACGAGGGCAGCAACGTCTCGCTCTCGCTGCCGTCGACCCGGGTCGACGCGTTCAACATCGACCTGGCCAACGAGTTCTCCCGCAACGGGCGCCGGTCCGGGCTCACCTTCGCCCCCGAAGGCGGCTCGGAGCGGATGCGCAAGGTCATCAACAAGATGGTCAGCGAGGAAGACCTGATCCGGACCGTCACCACGGCCTACAGCCAGGGGTGGCGGCAGGTGAAGCTCTACTTCATGTGCGGGCTGCCGACCGAAGAGGACGTCGACGTCCTCGGCATCGCCGACCTGGCGCGGAAGGTCATCCAGGCCGGCCGTGAGGCGACGGGCTCGCGTGACGTCCGCTGCACGGTGTCGATCGGCGGGTTCGTGCCCAAGCCGCACACCCCGTTCCAGTGGGCCGCGCAGGCCGACCACGAGACCGTCGACCGGCGGCTGCGGGAACTCCGCAACACCCTGCGCAACGACAAGCAGTACGGCAAGGCGATCGGCATGCGCTACCACGACGGCAAACCGTCGATCGTGGAGGGCCTGCTGTCGCGGGGCGACCGTCGCGTCGGCAAGATCATCCAGGCGGTCTGGGAAGACGGCGGCCGGTTCGACGGCTGGAGCGAGCACTTCTCGTACGACCGGTGGATGGCCTGCGCCGCCAAGGCGCTCGACGGGGAGCCGGTCGACGTCGACTGGTACACCGTCCGGGAGCGCGAGGAGCACGAGGTGCTCCCGTGGGACCACCTCGACGCCGGCCTCGACCGCGAGTGGCTCTGGCAGGACTGGCAGGACGCCGTCAACGACGTCGAGGTCGAAGACTGCCGCTGGACGCCCTGCTACGACTGCGGCGTCTGCCCGACCATGGGCACGGAGATCCAGATCGGCCCCACGGGCCGCAAGCTGCTCCCGCTCACGGTCGTATCCTGAGGAAGACGGCCCGGGGGAGCGGCTTCCCCCAGGCCCACGAAACGAGACTGGAAGGAACACGGACCTCTGAAACCCGCACCCGATGGGCCCCCGCCCGCGCCGGTGGCGCAGCGTCTGCGCGTGCGCTACGCGAAACGAGGGCGGCTGCGCTTCACGAGTCACCGCGACATCTCCCGTGCCGTCGAAAGGGCGGTAAGGCGGGCTGACATCCCGGTGGCCTTCAGCGCGGGGTTCAGCCCCCACCCGAGGATCTCCTACGCGGGTGCCGCCCCCACCGGGGTGGCCAGCGAGGCCGAATACCTCGAGATCGCGGTGACCCGCCCCTGCCGTCCGCAGGAGTTGCGCGCCGCTCTCGACGCCTCGCTGCCGCCGGGTCTCGACGTGCTCGACGTGGTCGAAGCGCGCGCGGGCAGCCTGGCCGACCGGCTGGAGGGCTCGCTGTGGGAGGTACGCCTGCCGGGAGCCGATCCGGCGGCGGCCGAGAGTGCGGTGAAGGAATTCATGACCGCAGGAGAGGTCGCGGTCGAACGCCTCACCAAGAAGGGGATGCGGAACTTCGACGCCCGGGGGGCCGTGGCGTCGCTGACCGCTGACCAGGACGATCACGTGGAGGGAGGGCCGAATCAGTCGTGTGTCATACTTCGCATGGTTGTTCGGCACGAAACTCCGGCCGTCCGACCCGACGACGTGCTCATGGGTCTGCGTCTCGTGGCCGACTTCGCGCCGCCGTCACCGCCTTCGGTGACCAGGCTGGCGCAGGGGCCCCTTGACGCGTCGACCGGTGAGCCCGCCGACCCGCTCGAAGCCGACCGGGTTGGTGGAGACCAATAGGACTTGCCGCCATGGCCCCGGAAGGTGGCCGGGCGGACCGCGAGAGACGAGAAGAGCCCCCGCGCGGCGCGGAAACGTGCCCGGGGGCTGACGGGAGAGCGCCCGCATGCTCGACAACGAGCCCACTGTCGGCGATACGACAACTGCAGATACGACGTCCTCGGTGACAACGGCGAAGCCTGCCCGCCGCCGGGCGGCCAGCCGTCCGGCCGGTCCGCCGCCGGAACCCGACGACATCCCCCCGGCGCCCGCCATCCAGGCGTCGGTGGCCAGTGCCCTCAGCACGGGCGATTCGACGACCGGTACGGCCTCTCAGGCCGCCACCGGCACCTCGGCGTCCAACGGCGCGCCCGCCCCGGCCCCCGAAGCCGCCGAGCCCGCCGAAGCCGCCGAGAAGCCCAAGCGCACCCGGCGCCGGACCCGTTCCGCCGACGACGAGGTCGCCGAGACGGTCGCCGCGCCCGCCGCCGAGGCCGAGGCCGAGGTGAGCGAGGGCCGCCCGGCCCGCAAGCGCGCGACGCGCAGCCGCGCGGCCAAGGACGCCGCGGCCCAGGAGGCCCCCGCGCAGGAGGCCGCCGAGCAGGCGCCCGACGTCGTTGTGGTGTCGGCCGCGCCCGAGGTCACGGCCGCCGTCGAGGAGGCTCAGGGTGACGTCGCGCCCGACGCCGAGACGGCCAAGCCCGCGCGGCGGAGCCGTACCAGGAAGAAGGTCGAGGAGACGCCGGAGGCGGTCTCCGACGAGGACGAGAAGCCGACCAGACGGCGCCGCACCCGCAAGAGGGACGAAGAGGGCGTCACGGAACGATCCAGCGCGCTGAACGCGGCAGAGGCGCAGGTCGCGGCCGCGATGATGTTCACGCTGCCCACCGAGGAGCCGCTCGACGACGAGCCGGCCGGTGAAGACCTCGAAGACCTCGACGAGGGCGCCAAGCCGTCGCGGCTGGCCGACCCCTTCGGCTTCCACGCCGCCGAGCAGCAGCCGCAGCAGTACACCTTCCAGCGCCCGGCCGCGATCTTCCAGCCGCTGTTCCAGGCGCCCGACGCCGCCGCCGCGGTCCCCGCCCGGCCGCAGCAGCCCGCGCCCCAGCCGCCGGTCCAGCCGCAGCCCGAACCCGAGCCGGTCGCCGCCGAGGAGGCCGAGGAGGAGTCCGACGAAGACGTCGACGACGAGTCGGGCGAGGGCTCGCGCCGCCGCCGGCGCCGCCGTGGCGGCCGTGGCCGAGGGCGTGGCCGTGACGAGGGCGGCGAGGCCCAGGAGTCCGAGGAGGAGCCCCAGGCCGGCGTCGAGGAGTCCGACGAGGACGCCGACGACGAGGGCGACGGCTCCGAGGGCGGTTCGCGCCGCCGTCGCCGCCGGCGCCGCCGGGGTGGCGAGGACGAGCCGGTCGTCTCCGACGACCCGCCCAACACCGTGGTCCGCATCCGGGCGCCGCGCGCCGGCCGCACCACCACGTCGTCGGTCGACGAGGTGCAGGGCTTCCGCGGGTCCACCCGGCTGGAGGCCAAGAAGCAGCGCCGCCGCGAGGGGCGTGAGCTGGGCCGCCGCCGTCCGCCGATCATCACCGAGTCGGAGTTCCTGGCCCGCCGCGAGTCGGTCGAGCGCGTCATGGTCGTGCGCCGCCACGGCGGCCGCACCCAGATCGCGGTGCTCGAAGACGGCGTGCTGGTCGAGCACTACGTCGACCGCGAGGCGAGCCAGTCCTACGTCGGCAACGTCTATCTGGGCAAGGTCCAGAACGTGCTGCCCTCGATGGAGGCGGCGTTCGTCGACGTCGGCAAGGGCCGCAACGCGGTCCTCTACGCCGGTGAGGTCAACTTCGACACCGCCGGGCTCGAAGGCCAGCCGCGCCGCATCGAGGCCGCGCTGAAGTCGGGCCAGTCGGTGCTGGTGCAGGTCACCAAAGACCCCATGGGTCACAAGGGCGCCCGCCTGACCTCCCAGATCAGCCTCCCCGGCCGTTACCTGGTCTACGTGCCCGACGGCTCGATGACCGGCATCTCGCGCAAGCTCCCCGACAAGGAGCGCACCCGGCTCAAGCAGATCCTGCGCAAGGTCATGCCCGAGAACGCGGGCGTGATCGTGCGCACCGCCGCCGAGGGGGCCTCGGAGGAGGAGCTTGCCCGCGACGTCGCCCGTCTGGCGGCCCAGTGGGAGAGCATCCAGAAGAAGGCCAAGTCGGCGAGCCCGCCGGAGCTGCTGTCGGCCGAGCCCGACATGACGATCCGCGTGGTCCGCGACGTCTTCAACGAAGACTTCGCCAACCTGGTCGTCTCGGGCGACGAGGTCGCCCGGACGGTCGAGGAGTACGTCGACTACGTCGCCCCGCACCTCGCCGAGCGCGTCGCCAAGTGGGACGAGGACGTCGACGTCTTCGCCGCCTACCGGGTCGACGAGCAGATCGCCAAGGCGATGGAGCGCAAGGTCTGGCTGCCCTCGGGCGGCTCGCTGGTGATCGACCGGACCGAGGCGATGACCGTCGTCGACGTCAACACCGGCAAGTTCACCGGCCAGGGCGGCAACCTGGAGGAGACGGTCACCAGGAACAACCTGGAGGCCGCCGAGGAGATCGTCCGTCAGCTCCGGCTGCGCGACGTCGGCGGCATCATCGTGATCGACTTCATCGACATGGTGCTGGAGAGCAACCGCGATCTGGTGCTGCGCCGGCTGCTCGAGTGCCTGGCGCGCGACCGCACCAAGCACCAGGTGGCCGAGGTCACCTCGCTGGGTCTCGTGCAGATGACCCGCAAGCGGGTGGGCCAGGGGCTGCTGGAGGCGTTCTCGACGCAGTGCGACTGCTGCCACGGGCGCGGGGTGATCATCTCGACCGAGCCGGTCGACGGGAAGCCCGAACCACGCGGCACGCAGGGCAAGATGGCGATCGAGAAGGCCGTGGCCGAGAAGCTGGAGAAGGCCGACAACGGCGGCAACGCCGTCGCCGCGCACGACTCCCGCGACTCGGTGACCGACACCGTCGACGACCAGCCGCGCTCCCGGCGCAGGTCCCGACGGTCAAGATCAGCGGATTAGTTCACCACCGGCGGGCCGCTCGGTTCGACCTCGGGACCGGAACCCGGTACCCTAGAGAACCGGCGCGCCCTGGTGGCGCGCTTGGCTTCGCGCGCCCCTCCTGGTTCGCCGGTTCACTGTTAGCGATCGGATGTCGGGGCGCAGCATCCAGTAGACAAGAAGGGTTCCGCGGTGTACGCGATCGTTCGTTGCGGCGGCAGGCAGCAGAAGGTCTCCGTCGGAGACGTCATCGAGGTGGACGCGGGTGCGGGCGAGGTTGGGTCCTCGCTGACGCTTCCGGCTCTCCTCGTCGTCAACGACGGCGATGTCACGCATGACGCCGCCGCCCTGGCCCGTTTTGCGGTGACCGCCGAGGTTCTCGGTGAGGTCAAGGGCCCCAAGATCCGCATCCTCAAGTACAAGAACAAGACCGGTTACAAGAAGCGCCAGGGTCACCGCCAGCGGTACACCCAGGTGAAGGTCACCGGCATCGACTCCGGGAAGTAGTGAATCATGGCACACAAGAAGGGCGCCTCGTCCACCAGGAACGGCCGTGACTCGAACGCTCAGCGGCTCGGTGTCAAGCGCTTCGGTGGCCAGCTCGTGAACGCCGGCGAGATCATCGTCCGCCAGCGTGGCACGCACTTCCACCCGGGCGACAACGTCGGCCGTGGCGGCGACGACACGCTGTTCGCGCTGTCGGCCGGTCACGTGCAGTTCGGCCGCAAGCGCGGTCGCCGCGCGGTCAGCATCATCCCGGTCGCGGAGTAGATCCGCACACACCGGTAAGGACGAGGCGGGTCGGTTTCATCCGATCCGCCTCGTCGTGTTTCCTCAGAAAGGGTTGAGCCGCTGTGGCGGATTTCGTGGACCACGTCCTCCTGCACATCAAGGCGGGAGACGGCGGAAACGGCTGCGCGTCCGTCCACCGGGAGAAGTTCAAGCCGCTCGGCGGGCCCGACGGCGGCAACGGCGGGCGTGGCGGCAACATCGTGCTGGAGGTCGACGCCAACACCTCCACGCTCCTGGAATATCACCACCGGCCGCACCGCAAGGCGGGCAACGGCAAGCAGGGCATGGGCGCCAACCGTGACGGCGCGACCGGCGAGGACATCATCCTGAAGGTCCCCAACGGCACGGTGGTCAAGGACGCCCGCTCCGGTGAGGTGTTGGTCGACCTCGTGGGGCCCGGCACCCAGTACGTCGCCGCGTCGGGCGGGTTCGGCGGGCTCGGCAACGCCGCGCTGGCCAACGCCAAGCGCAAGGCGCCCGGGTTCGCGCTGCTGGGCGAGCCGGGCGACGAGGGCGACATCGTCCTGGAGTTGAAGACCGTCGCCGACGTGGCGCTGGTCGGCTTCCCCAACGCCGGGAAGTCGTCGCTGATCGCGGCGCTGTCGGCGGCCCGGCCCAAGATCGCCAACTACCCGTTCACGACGCTCATCCCCAACCTCGGGGTGGTCACCGCAGGGGAGACGGTGTTCACCGTGGCCGACGTGCCGGGTCTGATCCCGGGGGCGTCCGAGGGCAAGGGCCTGGGGCACGAGTTCCTCCGCCACGTCGAGCGGTGCTCGACGATCGTCCACGTGCTCGACTGCGCGACCCTGGAGCCCGGCCGTGATCCGCTGACCGACTACGACGTGATCGAGTCGGAGCTGGAGGCCTATGGGTCGTTGCAGGACCGGCCGCGCATGGTCGTGCTGAACAAGGTCGACGTGCCCGACGGGCGCGAGCTGGCCGACATCGTGAGGGCCTCGCTGGAAGAGCGGGGTGTACGGGTCTTCGAGGTCTCCGCCGCCACCCACGAGGGCCTCAAGCCCTTCGCCTTCGCGATGGCCGAGATGGTCGAACTCGACCGGGCCAACAAGCCGATCGTGGAGCCGACGCGGCTGGTGCTGCGGCCCAAGCAGCTCGGCGAGACCGGCTTCACGGTGCACCGCGTCAACGAGCGCACGTTCCAGGTCACCGGTGAGAAGCCCGAGCGCTGGATCCGGCAGACCGACTTCACCAACGACGAGGCCGTGGGCTACCTCGCCGACCGCCTGGAGCGGCTCGGGGTCGAGGAGGAGCTGGTGAAGGCAGGGGCCGAGCCCGGGGTCGAGGTCGTGATCGGCTCGATGGAGAACGGTTACATCTTCGACTGGCAGCCCACCATGGGCGCCAGGGTCGCCGGGCCCAGAGGCAGCGACAACCGCATCTAGGGGGAAAAGTGGTCAGGGAGCGCATCGGCGCGGCCGGGCGGATCGTCGTCAAAGTGGGCTCGTCGTCGCTGACGACCCCACAGGGCATGATCGACGTCGACCGTGTCGACGCGCTGGTCGACGTGCTGGCGGCCCGCCGCACGGCCGGAACCCAGATCGTGCTCGTCTCCTCCGGCGCCATCGCGGCCGGGCTCGGCCCGCTCGGGCTGAAGGCCCGGCCGAAAGACCTGGCCACCCAGCAGGCCGCCGCCTCGGTCGGCCAGGGCGTGCTGGTGGCGCGTTACACCAGCTCCTTCGCCCGCTACGGCCTGCGCGTCGGCCAGGTCCTGCTGACCGCCGACGACATGATGCGGCGCTCCCACCACCGCAACGCCACGCGCACCCTGGCGCGGCTGCTGGAGCTCGGCATCGTCCCGGTCGTCAACGAGAACGACACGGTGGCCACCGACGAGATCCGCTTCGGCGACAACGACCGCCTCGCCGCCCTGGTCGCCCACCTGACCCACGCCGACGCGATGGTCCTGCTCTCCGACGTCGACGCCCTCTACGACGGCGACCCCCGGCGTCCCGGAGGAGCCAACCGCATCACCGAGGTACGCGGCCCCGAAGACCTCGAAGGCGTCGAACTCGGCACCTCCGGCCGGGTGGGCACCGGCGGCATGATCACCAAGGTCCAGGCCGCCAAGATCGCCACCGGCGCCGGCGTGCCCGTCGTGCTCACCGCCGCCGCCCACGCCGCCCAGGCGCTCGCCGGAGACGACGTCGGCACCGTGTTCCACCCGGGCGGCCGCCACCCCGGCACCCGCCTGCTCTGGCTCGCCCACGCCACCACCGGCCGGGGCCGGCTGCATCTTGACGAAGGCGCGGTGAAAGCGGTGGCCGGGCGGCGGATGTCGCTGCTGCCCGCCGGTGTTCTCAAGGTCGAGGGCGAGTTCTCCGCCGGAGACCCGGTCGACCTCTGCGGGCCCACGGGGGAACTCGTCGGGCGCGGGCTGGTCAACTTCGACTCCGGCGAGATCCCCGACCTGCTCGGCCGGTCGACCCGGGAGCTGGCCAGCGCCCTCGGGCCCGAATACGAGCGTGAACTGATCCACCGTGACGACATAGTGATTCTCTAGGAGCGGTCAATGAGCGAGTTCCTGCAGGTGGCGAACGCGGCGAAGGAAGCGTCCCGGCTTCTCGCCCCGCTGCCGCGCGCGGCCAAGGACACCGCGCTGCGCGCCATCGCCGACGCGCTGGTCGCCCGCGCGGAGGAGATCGTCGAGGCCAACGCCGCCGACGTCGCCAAGGCCCGGCAGGACGGCACGTCCGAGGCGATGATCGACCGGCTGCGGCTCGACGTGCCGCGCATCGGGAAGATCGCCGACGCCGTCAGGGAGATCGCCGAGCTGCCCGACCCGGTGGGCGAGGTCGTCCGCGGCTCGACGCTGCCCAACGGCCTGGAGCTGCGGCAGATCCGGGTGCCGCTGGGCGTCATCGGGATCATCTACGAGGGCCGGCCGAACGTGACGGTCGACGCCGCCGCGCTCTGCCTGAAGAGCGGCAACGGGGTGCTGCTGCGCGGCTCGTCCAGCGCCTACTCCTCCAACACCGCCCTGGTGAAGATCATGCAGGAGGCCCTGGAGGCCACCGACGTGCCCGCCGGGGCGGTGCAGCTCGTGCCGGGCCTGACCCACGAATCCGCCAAGGAGCTCATGCGGGCGCGCGGGCTCGTCGACGTGCTGATCCCGCGCGGGGGCGCGTCCCTGATCAACAGGGTGGTCGAGGAGTCGTCGGTGCCGGTCATCGAGACCGGCGTGGGCGTCTGCCACGTGTACGTGGACGCCGCCGCCGACCAGGAACGCGCGCTCGCGATCCTGGTGAACGCCAAGGCCCAGCGGGTGTCGGTCTGCAACTCGGCGGAGACGCTGCTCGTCCACGAGGCGATCGCGGCCGAGTTCGTGCCCAAGGCGATGGCGGCGCTGACCGAGGCCGGCGTGACCGTCCACGGCGACCCGGCGTTCGCGGCCGTCGGCGGTGCCGCGGTGGTCCCGGTGACCGAGGAGGAGTACTCCACCGAGTACCTGTCCTACGACATCGCCGCCGCCGTCGTGCCGTCGCTGGAGGGGGCCGTCGCGCACATCACCCGCTACGGCTCCGGCCACACCGACGCGATCGTCACCGACTCGCAGACGGCGGCCAAGCGGTTCGTCGCGCTGGTCGACTCGGCCGCCGTGGCGGTCAACGCCTCGACCCGGTTCACCGACGGCGGCGAGTTCGGCTTCGGCGCCGAGATCGGCATCTCCACCCAGAAGTTGCACGCGCGCGGCCCGATGGGCCTGCCCGAGCTGACCTCCACCAAGTTCGTGTACGTCGGCGAAGGCCACGTCAGGGGCTAGGCCCATCGGCGGTCAGACCGTGTCGTCCAACGTGGTCACGCCCGCCGGCATGAGGCCCTTCAGCGTGTCGATGACCGACCACATGGGAGAGGTCGACGGCGGCGGCGTCGTAGTGGCGGCTCGCCCGCTGCCGTCGCCCTCCAGGGAGCTGATCCGGAAACTCTGCTCGCGTGGCTGCGCGCCCGCGATCAGGCCCGCACGAGGACCCTGGTGCCGAGGCCGGCGTCGCGGGCCCGCAGGGCGGCGTCGAAGCGGCTCTCGGCCTCCAGCTTCGTCAGCACGTTGCTGACGTGGTTGCGGACCGTCTTCGGCGCCAGGCACATCACCTTGGCGATCTCGGCGTTGCTCCGGCCGTCGGCCAGGTGCTCCAGCACCTCGTGCTCCCGCGTGGTCAGTTCGGGGAAGGTGGTCCGGGTCGACCGCGTGGTCAGCTTCTCCCGCAGTCCGGCGGCCACCTCGCGGGCGAAGACCAGGTGACCGACCCCGACGGCGCGGATCGCGGCGGCCAGTTCGGCCGGGTGGGCGCTCGTCATGACGTAGCCGCGGGCGCCGGCCCGCATGGCTGCCATCATGCTGAGCTCGTCGGCGTGCTGGCTGACCACGATGATCTTCACGTCGGGGCAGCGGCGGGCGATGTAGTCGACCTCGTGCAGGAGGGTCAGGTCGATCAGCAGGATGTCGGGACCGAGCTTGACGGCGGCCTTCAGCGCGTCCGGACCGTCGTGGGCCAGGGCCAGCAGCTTGATCCCGGGGACATCGGCCAGGGCCCACCGGACCCCCTCGGTGTAGAGGTAGGTCTCGCCGGCCACGACGACGGTAACGGGTTCGCTCATGGGTCAAAGAGTGGCTTAAGGCTCTTGAGGATGACTTGGCGACCACTTCAGTCACTCTGCGTGAGCGTCGGTGAATCATGGGAGGCATGGATCTTCTCGTCACGCTGAGCTTCATCGTGGCCGTCGTCGCGGGGGCCGACCGGCTGCTGCTCGCCCTGGAGCGGTATGGGCTGGTTCGCTGGCGGCACTCCGCCCCGCGTCCGGCCGAACGCGGCGCCAGCCTCGACCACCTGCTCCGGTGAGGCCCGCCCTGTACGACGCCGCCGCCCTGTTCGGCCGGGTCGCCCTCGGAACCACGTTCATCCAGCACGGCTGGGCCAAGGCCCGCGGCGGCATCGACGCCACCACCCAGGCGATGACCCAGGCGGGCGTGCCCGCCCCCCGGATGTCGGCCTGGTTCGCCACCGTCGCGGAACTCGGCGGCGGGATCCTGCTCGTGCTCGGGCTGCTGACCGCCGTCGCGGGGGCCATGCTGTTCGCGGTGATGTCGGGCGCGTTCCTGTTCGTGCACGTCAAGGACGGCTCGTTCGAACTCGTCACGGCCCTCGGCGCGGTCGCGGTGATGCTCGCCGTGGCCGGACCCGGCCGGATCTCGCTGGATCGGTACCTGTTCCGACGATGACCGGCGTGCCTCCGGGGAAATGTCGTGGCGCTCCACTATCGTGACCACACCTATGGGTGGACGTCTGGGGCGGGTCGGCCCATACGCGCTCCTGGAGCGCCTGGGCCGTGGTGGCATGGGCGAGGTCTATCTCGCGTCCACCAAACGGGGTGAGCAGGTCGCCCTGAAGATGCTCCGCGAAGCCATCGAAGGCGACGCCGACGCCCGATTACGGCTTGATCGCGAGGTCCGCGCGCTGCGGCGGGTGGAGAGCCCCTACGTGGCGCGGGTCCTCGACGCCGATCTCTCCGGTGACCGGCCCTACCTGGTCATGGAGCACATCGCCGGCGACACCCTGCTCAGCGCGGTGAAACGCGACGGGCCGCTGCCCGAGGTGGAGGTCATCCGCCTCGCGCGCGGCCTGGCCACCGCACTGGCGATCATCCACGCCGCCGGGATCGTCCACCGCGACCTGAAACCGGCCAACGTGCTGATCGGCGACGAGGGCCCGGTGCTGATCGACTTCGGCATCGCCCAGGTCCTCGACGCGACCCGGATGACCCAGACCGGGACCTTCCTCGGCACCCCCGGCTACGCCGCGCCCGAACTCTTCGCCGGGGAACAGGTCGGCGAACCCGCCGACCTGCACGCCTGGGCGGCCACCGTGGCCTTCGCCGCCACCGGCCGCCCCACCTTCGGCGGCGGCTCCGCCGAGTCGCAGATGTACGCCATCCTCCACGGCAAGGCCGACCTCAAGGACGTGCCGCCCGCCCTGCTCCCGCAGATCAGGGCGGCCCTCAACCGCGACCCGGCCAAACGGCCGACCGCCGCGATCTTGGCCGACCGGATGACCCGGCTGGTCCGCGCGGCGGAGGAACACGACGTCCGCGAGAAGGAGTCCCCGACCGAGGGCGAGACGTCCCGGCGCTCCCGGGGCCGGGAGAACGGCGCCGACGACTCAGGAGGCCGCGACACCGACGGCGGCCGCCGCAATCGCGAGAACCGGGGGAGCGCCCCCGAGGGCCGCCGCGCCCGCGAGAGCGCGGCCGACCCCGCCGAGGGCGGGCGGCGCGGTTGGAGTGCCAATAACGCGGGTCCGGTCGACGGCGGGCGGGATTCGGGCGGCGCTGGTTCGGGTTCGGCCGACGGCGGCCGTCGTGCCCGGGATGCGGCGGGTGCCGGGTCGGCTGAGGGCGGGCGTCGTGCCCGGGATGTGGCGGGTGCCGGGTCGGGCGATGGCGGCCGTCGTCCCCGGGATGCGGCCGGTTCGGGTTCGGCTGAGGGCGGGCGTCGTGCCCGGGATGCGGCAGGTTCGGGTTCGGCCGATGGCGGGCGGCACGCGTGGGATGCGGCCGGTTCGGGTTCAGCTGAGGGTGACCGCCGAGCCCGGGATGCCGCAGGTGCCGGTTTGGCCGAGAGTGGTCGTCGCACCCGGGACGCGGCCGGTGCCGGGTCGACTGAAGGTGGCCGCCGGACCCGTGACTCCGCCGGTGCCGGCTCGGCTGAAGGCAGCCGTCGGGCCCGGGATGCCTCGGGTGCCGGGGCGGCCGAGGGTGGTCGTCGCACGCGGGAAGCCTCGGGTGTCGGCCCGGCGGACGGCGGCCGCCGGACTCGTGAGGCCGGTGCGGCCGACGGCGCCCGGCGGACCCGCGACTCCGGCTCGGGCGGCTCGGGTGACGGCGCGCTGTCGGTCGAGTCGCGGCGTACCAAGGACAAGGCCGCCAGGGAAGAGGCCGACTCGCGGCTCGGGGCCGAGGCCGTGGTGCAGACGCGGCGGAGGCGGAGCGTCAAGCCGCCGCCCGAGGCGGTTCCCACTGGCGGGACGTCGCTGCTGGTGCTGGCCGCCGTGGCGGTGCCGTGTGTGATCGGGTGTGTGGTCTACCCGGTCGCCACGTTCGCGGTGACCGGGGTGTTCGTCGTGCTGGCCCGCGCCCTCTGGGTGGGGCACTGGCTGACGAAGAGGCGCCGGCCCGGACGGCTGAAGAAGGCGCTGCGGATCGGGCTGTTCCCGGTGTCGTTCTCGGGTGCGCTGATCGCCGGGGTCGCCTGGCCGGGGCTGCCGGCCGGGGCGCTGGCGTTCGGGGCGATGTGGGCGACCGCAGGGGGGCGGCTGGCTCCCGTCTGGTGGGAGCAGGCCGTGCCCGTCACGGTCGCGGGGCTCGTCTTCAGCGTGGTCTGCGGCGCGATCATCGGCCGCGAGGTCGAGAAGGTCGGCGCCGAGCTGCCGGAGCTGCGCAGGGAGGGGCTGCGCGCGCTGGCGGTGCTCGGCGGGTTCGTCGCGATCTGCGCCGCCGCCGTCAGGATCGTCGGCTCGCTGTTCTAGTTCTCCCGCCGTGAGAACCGGTTGAAGATGCGCTCTCCGGCGTTGACCGCGCCCTCGGCGACGTCGCGGAGGACGCCGATGAACGGGTCCTGCGACTGCGCCCACGACTCGCGGTAGGACGCCGCGGCGGCCTTGACCTCGTCGGAGATCTTGGCGGTGTGGTCGTCGGTGCGGCGGGGGTAGTCGCCGGTGAGGATGCGGTCGTAGTCGCCGCTGCGGCGCCAGCGGTCGAGCTCGGCGACCCGGGTGACCGCGAACGGGTGGGTGGTGCCCAGCAGGTTGAGGACCTTGAGCAGGCCGTCGCGGACGTCGCCGGCGGTGTCGTACTCGCGGGCCTGGTCGAGGAAGGCCTCGATGTTCATCTCGTGCAGGCGCGAGCCGCCGGCCAGCTTCATCAGGGCGCGCAGCGCGGCCTCGGGGTCCTGACCCGCGAGAAGACCGCCACGGTCGGCGGACATCTCGGCCTTGCGGGCCCACTCTTCGAGGGCGGCGACGATCACGCGCAGGCCGATGTAGCCGAGGGGGATCCAGGCGACCCGCGTGGCCAGCCGGGTGAGGATCTGCAGCATCGTGCCGTAGACCGCGTGCCCCGACAGGATGTGGGCCGTCTCGTGACCGACGACGAACCGCAGTTCCTCTTCGTCGAGCAGGTCGAGACAGCCGGTCGATACGACGATGAAGGGCTCGTCGAAGCCGATCGCCATCGCGTAGACCTTGGGATCCTGCTGGACGTAGACCTCGGGGATCCGGGCCAGGTCGAGGATGTAGGCGCTGTCGCGGCCCATGTCGTAGAGGCCCCGGAACTGGGTCTCGGAGGTGCGGACCGCCGAGGCGAGGAACATCAGGCGCAGCCGCCGCTCGGAGAAGAGCCCGGAGGTGCGCTTGAGCACCGAGTCGAACCCGGTCAGCGAGCGCATCGCCACCAGGGCGGACCGGTCCGCGGGGTGCTCGTAGGCGCGGGAACTGATGCCGGGCAGCGGCGTGCGGGTGCGATCGGGAGTGGTCATGCTCGGCATGCTACGTCGGTGTTTCCCGCGCCGCGCATGAACCCGGAGAGAGGCCGGACGTTATCGTCCGTGCTATGAGAAACGGGGCCACCACCAGGCGGCTTGGCATCATGGGCGGCACCTTCGACCCCATCCATCACGGCCACCTGGTGGCCGCGAGCGAGGTCGCGCACCACTTCGACCTCGACGAGGTCGTCTTCGTGCCGACGGGCCAGCCGTGGCAGAAGGCCGACCGCACGGTCTCGGCCGCCGAGGACCGCTATCTGATGACCGTGATCGCGACGGCGTCGAACCCGCGCTTCTCGGTCAGCCGGGTCGACGTCGACCGGCCCGGCCTGACCTACACGATCGACACGCTCCGTGACATCGCCTCGGCGTACGGGCCCGAGACCGAGCTCTACTTCATCACCGGCGCCGACGCGCTGGCCCAGATACTCGGCTGGCGCGACGCCGAGGAGCTGTTCACGATCGCCCATTTCGTCGGCTGCACCCGGCCCGGCCACACCCTGCACGACCCGGGTCTGCCGACGGGCAAGGTCAGCCTGATCGAGGTGCCGGCCCTGTCGATCTCCTCGTCGGAGTGCCGGGAGCGGGTCGCCGCGGGTCAGCCCATCTGGTATCTGGTCCCCGACGGGATCGTGCAGTACATCGGCAAGCGGGGTCTTTACCGATAGGGCGGCAATAGGCTTGAAGAGCGCCCCGACGGGTGGGCACTCTGGGATCACATCCCCGTCATGGAGGAACAAACCGCATCGTGACCGCATCTGAACGATCGATCCAGCTCGTTAAGGTCGCCGCCGAGGCCGCGGCCGACAAGCTCGCCGACGACATCGTCGCCTACGACGTGAGCGACCGGCTGGTGATCACCGACGCATTCGTCGTCTGCTCCGCGTCCAACGACCGCCAGGTCCGCGCCATCGTCGACGAGATCGAGGAGCGCCTGCGCGTCGACGCCGAGGCCAAGCCCGTACGCCGTGAGGGCGAGAGGGAGGGCCGCTGGGTGCTGCTCGACTACATCGACATCGTGGTCCACGTGCAGCACGAGGAGGAGCGCCACTTCTACGGGCTGGAGCGCCTCTGGAAGGACTGCCCGGCCATCGCGCTGCCCGAGAGCGTCGCCGAGGCCGCCGCCCAGCGGGCGCGGGGTGAGGGGTGAGCCGGCGGATCGTCTGCCTCCGGCACGGCCAGACCCTCTGGAACGTCGAACACCGGTTCCAGGGCCACACCGACATCCCGCTCGACGAGACCGGGGTCGCCCAGGCGGCCCGGTCGGCGTCGCTGCTGGCCGCGCTCAGGCCCACGAAGATCGTGTCGAGCGACCTGAGCAGGGCCCACGACACCGCCCTCGCTCTCGGGCGGGTGACCGGCCTGCCGGTCACCGTCGACAAGGAGCTGCGCGAACGCGGCGGCGGCGAGTGGGAGGGCCTGACCAGCGACGTCATGGCGGCCCGCTGGCCGGCCGAATACGCCGCCTTCGAGCCGCCGGGCGGTGAGACCGAGGTCGAGGTCGCCACCCGGGTGTCGGCGGCGATCCTGCGCTGGGTCGAGGAGATCGACGACGACGGGCTGCTCGTGGTCGTCTCCCACGGCGCCGCGCTGCGCCTGGGCATGCTCTCCGTGCTGGGGCTGCCGCGCGAGCTGTGGCACACGCTCGGGGGGCTCGGCAACTGCTCGTGGTCGCTGCTCAAGCAGGGCCGCAAGGGCTGGCGGCTCGGCGAGCACAACGCCGGCACCCTGCCCGAGCCGGTCAGCAGTGACGACAAACCGGAGTTCCAGGACGACGGCACGCGATAGTGGCCTCCCGGGAAACGGGCTGAGCCTGTAGTCGTTGGGACTATGCACTTGTTGTCCCTCTGGCGACTCAAGTCCTATCTCCGGCCCTTCGCAACCGTCGTCATCGTCAGCTGGATCGCCGCGGTCGCCGGTATCGCCGCCGGGCTCGCGATCCCCATGGTCGGCAAGGAGATCATCGACGGGCCCATCGCCCGCGGTGACCTCGCCGCTCTGATCCCCCTCGGCCTGCTCGCCCTCGCGCTGGGCGTGGTCGAGGCGGTCATGACCTGGTTCCGCCGCTGGACGCAGGGCGTCGCGGTGTTCGGCGTGGAGACCGCCCTCCGCGACGACCTCTACGCCCACCTCCAGCGGCTGCCGATGAGCTTCCACGACGAGTGGCAGTCGGGACAGCTCCTCTCCCGCGCCACCACCGACCTCGGCACCATCCGCCGCTTCTTCGGGTTCGGCGCGCTGTTCCTCGTCATGAACGTCATCCAGCTCGTCGTGGTGACGTTCCTGCTCCTGCGGCTCTACTGGCCGCTCGGCCTGCTGGTGGCCCTGGCGGCGGTGCCGGTCATCGTCGTGTCGGCCCGGTTCGAGCGGCGCTACCGGGCGGTCTCCCGTACGCTCCAGGACCGCCAGGGCGACCTCGCCACCCACGTCGAGGAGTCGGCGCTCGGGATCCGCACGATCAAGGCGTTCGGCCGGGGCGGTCACGTCTTCTCCCGGTACGACGCCCTCGCGGTCACCGTGAAGGAGACCGCGCTCGGCAAGGTGCGGCTCTCGTCCCGGTTCTTCACCTTCCTGGAGATCGTCCCCAGCGTCACCCTGGCGCTGGTGCTGCTGCTCGGGGCGATGGCGGTCGACGGGGGAGCGCTGACGCTGGGCGCCCTGGTGGCGTTCACCTCCTTCGTGCTGCAGCTGGTCTGGCCGGTCTCCTCGCTGGGGTACATCCTGGCCATGGGCCAGGAGGCGATGACCGCCGCCGACCGGGTGCTGGAGGTGCTCGACACCGAGCCCGCCATCGTCGGCGGGACCCTCGTGCTCGACCGGCCGCGCGGGTACCTGCGGTTCGAGGGGGCGGGGTTCCGCTTCCCGGGGGCCGACCGGCCCGTGCTCGACGACCTCTGGCTGGAGGTCCGGCCCGGCGAGACCGTCGCCGTCGTGGGGGCGACCGGCTCGGGCAAGACCACGCTCACCGCGCTGGTGCCCCGGCTCCTCGACGTCACCTCGGGGCGGGTGACCGTCGACGGCCACGACGTACGCGACCTGACCCTGCCGTGTCTGCGGTCGATCGTGGCGACGGCGTTCGAGGAGGCCACGCTCTTCTCGATGAGCGTGCGCGAGAACGTCACGCTCGGTCACCGCGACGCCTCCGACGCCGACGTGTGGGCCGCGCTGGAGGTGGCGCAGGCGACCTTCGTCCACGACCTGCCCTGGGGGCTCGACACCCGGATCGGCGAGCAGGGCATGTCGCTGTCGGGCGGGCAGCGGCAGCGGCTCGCGCTGGCCCGCGCGGTGCTCGGGCGGCCCCGGATCCTGGTGCTCGACGACACCCTGTCGGCGCTGGACGTGGAGACCGAGGCGCTGGTCGAGGACGCGCTGCGCCACGTGCTGGCCGACGCGACCGGGATCGTGGTCGCCCACCGGGCCTCCACGGTGCTGCTCGCCGACCGGGTCGCCCTCCTCGACGGCGGCACGATCACCCACGTCGGCACTCACCGGGAGTTACTGGCCCGGGTCCCGGGGTATCGGGCGCTCCTGGCGGCCGAGGAGGTGCTGAGTTGACCGACTGGCGCGGCGTCGCGGCCGAGAACCGCGACGACCTCGACGAGGAGGCCAACGTCCTGCTCCGGGCCCGGTCGCGGCGGCTGCTGGGCGAGCTGCTGCGCCCGCACCGACGGGCGATCGCGCTGCTCGTCGCGCTGATCGTGGTGGCCAACGCGGCGGGGCTGGCGATCCCCTACCTGGTGAAGGTCGGCATCGACACCGGCATCCCGGCGGGCACCCGCACCCTGCTGCTGATCGTGGCGGCCATCCTCGGCTGCGCGGTCACCCAGGCGCTGACCCGGCAGGCGTTCCTGCGGTTCTCCGGCCAGATCGGGCAGGAGACGCTGCTGGAGCTGCGGCGGCGGGTGTTCAAGCAGTTCCAGCGGCTCTCCCCGGCCTTCCACGAGAAGTACACCTCCGGGCGGGTGATCTCGCGGCTGACCTCCGACGTGGAGGCCATCGCCGAACTGGTCGCGGGCGGCTTCGACGGGCTGATCACCGCCGTGCTGACGCTGTTCGGCACGGCCGTGATGCTGCTGGTCCTCGACGTGCGGCTCGGCCTGGTGGCGCTGGCGCCCTTCCCCGTGCTGTTCCTGATGGCGCGCTGGTTCCGGCGGGCCTCCCTGGTGACCTACCGGCGCAGCCGCGAGGCGGTCGCCGGGGTGATCGTCCACTTCGTGGAGTCGATGACCGGCATCCGGGCGGCCCAGACCTTCCGCCGCGAAGACCGGAACCAGGAGATCTTCGAGGAGCTCGACGAGCGCTACCGGGCCGCCAACCTGGCCGGCATGCGGCTGATCGCGCTGTTCCAGCCCGGCGTGAAGCTGCTCGGCAACGTCACCATCGCGGCGGTGCTGGTCTACGGCGGCTGGCTGGCGATCCACGGCGAGGTCACCGTCGGGGTGCTGGCCGCCTTCCTGCTGTATCTGCGTCAGTTCTACGAGCCGATGCAGGAGATCTCGCAGTTCTACAACACCCTCCAGTCGGCGGGGGCGGCGCTGGAGAAGCTGTCGGGGGTGCTGGAGGAGCGTCCCGGCGTGCCCGAGCCGCTGGTGCCGGTCGCCCTGCCGGCCGCCCGGGGTGAGGTCGTCTTCCGGGACGTGCGATTCCACTACCACCCCGACGTCCCGGTGCTGCACCGCCTCGACCTCGTCATCCCGGCGGGCCAGACCGTGGCCGTCGTCGGGGCGACCGGGGCCGGGAAGACGACGCTGGCCAAGCTGATCGCCCGGTTCTACGACCCCGTCACCGGCGCGATCACCCTCGACGGCGTCGACCTGCGCGACCTCGCCGAAGACGAGCTGCGCCGCGCGGTGGTGATGGTCACCCAGGAGAACTACCTGTTCGGCGGCAGCGTGGCCGACAACATCAGGTTCGGGCGGCCGTCGGCGTCCACGGCCGAGGTCGAGGCGGCCGCCGCCGCGGTCGGGGTGCGGGGGTTCGTCTCCTCGCTCGACGGCGAGACCGGCAAACGCGGCGCCCGCATGTCGGCCGGGCAGCGGCAGCTCGTCGCCTTCGCCCGGGTGTTCCTGGCCGACCCGGCCGTGCTCATCCTCGACGAGGCCACCTCCAGCCTCGACGTCCCCAGCGAACGGCTCGTCCAGCGCGCTCTGCGCACTGTGCTGACGGGCCGGACCGCCCTGATCATCGCCCACCGGCTGTCGACCGTGGAGATCGCCGACCGCGTTCTCGTGATCGACGGCGGCCGGGTGGTCGAAGACGGCCCGCCCGGCGAGCTGATCGCCGCGTCGGGACGGTACGCGGGCCTGCACCAGGCCTGGCTAGAGAGCTTGACCTAGTTCGTGCTCATTCACCGGATGATGGGTAGATCACGTCTTATGACTCGCTTGGTGGCGCTGGGCGTGGAAGAGGAATTCCACGTCGTCGATCTCGTCAGCCGCCGGCTGACCCCACAGGCCCATGTCGTCCTCGACGGGCTTCCCGACAAGAGTTTCTCGGCCGAGCTGCAGCAGGCCGTCGTCGAGACCAACAGCACCCCGACCCCCGACCTGGCCGCCCTCCGCGCCGACCTGGTCGAACTGCGCCGTCGCCTGATCACCGGCGCCGAACCCCACGGCCTCGGCATCGTCGGCTCCGGAACCGCCCCCCTGCACGGCACCGAGGGGTTCGAGCTCACCGCCGACGAACGCTACGAATATCTGCTCGACAGCTACCAGTTCATCGCCCGCGAGCAGTTCATCTGCGGCGGCCAGGTCCACGTGGAGATCACCGACCGCGACCTGGCCGTGCTGGTGGCGCAGCGGGTGCAGCCGTGGCTGCCCGTTCTACTCGCCGTCTCGGGCAGTTCGCCCTACTGGTTCGAGACCGACAGCGGCTACGCCAGCAGCCGGACCCTGGCCTGGCAGCGCTGGCCGACGGCCGGGCCGCTCGGGCCGTTCGCGTCGGCGGCCGAATACGACCAGGCCGTCGCCGACCTGGTCACCTCCGGGGTGATCGACGACCGGGGGATGGTCTACTTCGACATCCGGCTGTCGGCGCACGTGCCGACGATGGAGCTGCGGGTGTGCGACGCGGTTCCCCGGGTCGACGACATGGTCCTGCTGGCCGGGCTGTTCCGGGCCCTGGTCGTCAGGGAGACCGACGCCGTCGAGGCCGGGGCCCCGCCCCGGTTCGACCAGCGGCCCGCGCTGCTGCGCGCGGCGACCTGGCGGGCGGCCCGCTCCGGGCTGAGCGGCGACCTCATCTCGCCGCTCACCGGGAAACCGGGCCCGGCGGGCCTGCTGCTGGAGACGCTGCTGGAGGAGCTCCGCCCGACCCTGGAGGCGCTCGGCGACTGGGAGACCGTGTCGGCGCTGGCCCTGGAGGCCGTGCGGCTCGGGGGGTCGGCGGCGCGGCAGCGGGCGGCGTACCGGAAGAAGGGGCAGGCCACCGATGTGGTGGACCTGCTGTTGCGGGAGACCGCCGAAGGCTGACCGGGGGTCCTGCCGCGGGAGGAGGTTTCCGGCGACGCCGCCGGTTACGCTCCTCGCGTGGTGTGGATCGAGCGCGTCTTCGAGCCTGACTACATCCTGGTGCGGCTGGCGATCCTGCTGGCCGCACTGGTGGGTGACCTGGTGTGGATCATCCCCGGCGTGGAGGTCCGCGACTGGGCGCTGGCCCTGGTCGCGCTGGCGCTGGCCGGGGTGTGCCGGTGGTCGCCGCCGGCCGCCACGCTCATCGCGGCCGGGCTGCTGCTCTTCGGTGAGGTGCAAGGCTTCGCGGTCACCCCCGCGCTCAAGGTGCTGACCTGCGTGCTGCTGTTCGAGACGGCCGTGCGCTCGCCGCTGCGGCAGGTGCTCGGGGCGGCCCTGGCCTGCTCACTCGTCGTCTGCTGGCACGCCGGCTCGGCCGGCGAGGTGGTGTTCCGCGTGGTGATCCTGCAGGGCGTGCCGCTGCTGCTCGGCGGCTACGTGCGGCTGGCCAGGGAGGCGGCGCGGCGGGAGCGTGACGGCGCGGCCGAACGGGTCGAGGCGGCCCGGGAGGCCGAACGCGCGGCCATCGCCCGTGAACTGCACGACCTGGTCGCCCACCACGTGTCCTCGATGGTGCTGCGCGTCGGCGTGGCCCGCCACGTGCTGGCGCCCGGCGCCGATCCCCGGGTGACCGAGGTGCTCGACGACCTCCACGCCGCGGGCACGGCCGCCCTCGACGACCTGCGCCGGCTCGTCGGCGTGCTGCGGGCGCCGCTCGACGCCTCGTTCGTCGACCCGGGCGGGCTGCCCGACGCGCTGGGCGCGGTGGTCGACCGGGCCAAGGGCACCGGGCTGGTGGTCGAGTCGGCCGTCGACCCGGGGGTGGCCGACCTCGATCCGGTACGCGGCCTCGCGGTCCTCCGCGTCGCCCAGGAGGGCCTGGCCAACGCCGCCGCCCACGCGGGCCCCTCGGCCCGGGCCTCGCTGCGGGTGACCCGCCTGGGCGGGACGGTCCGGGTGGAGATCGACGACGACGGGGCCGGGCGGGAGCCCGCCGCCGCCCGCACCGGGCACGGCCTGCTCGGCATGCGCGAACGGGTCGAACTGCTCGGCGGCAGCCTGACCGCCGGACCGGCCGGACCGGGGCGGCCCGGGTGGCGGGTGCGGGCGACCTTCCCGGAGGTGCTGACATGATCCGCGTGCTTCTCGTCGACGACCAGCAACTGGTCCGGATGGGCCTGCGGATGCTGTTCGAGTCGTCCGGCGACGTCGAGGTGGTGGGGGAGGCCGGCGGCGGCGCCGACGCGGTCCGGCTCGTCGACGACCTGATCCCCGACGTCGTGCTGATGGACCTGCGGATGCCGGGCCTCGACGGGGTGGCGGCCACCCGCCGGATCACGGCCGCGCGCCCGGCGACGCGGGTGCTGGCCCTGACCACGTTCGACGACGACGAGAACCTCTACGCCGTGCTGAACGCCGGGGCCTGCGGGTTCCTCGTCAAGGACACCCCGCCCGCCGAGCTGCTCGACGCCGTGCGGAGGGCCGCCGACGGCGACCGGGCCTTCTCTCGGTCGGCGCTGGCCCGGATTGTCGAGCGCGCGGTCACCCACGTCCCGGCCGGCGAGCCGCCGCCGCTGCCCATCACCCGGCGCGAGCGCGAGGTGCTCGCCCTGGTCGGCGCGGGCCTGTCGAACCCCGAGATCGCCGAGCGGCTCAGCCTCGGCGTGACGACCGTGAAGACCCACGTCGCCAGCGTGATGGCCAAGACCGGGTGCGCCAACCGGATCAGGCTGGCCGTGCTGGCCGTGGAGCACGGACTGGCATAGGCCACCGGTACCCTGCTGGGCATGTTCTCCGCCTATTCCGGATGGGTGATCGGCGCGGCCCTGCTGCTGGCCGTCGTGTCCCTCGTCACGGCGATCCGGAACCGGCCCATGGGGGCGCTCATCCTGGCCGGGCTGGTCCTGGTCGAGCTGGCCCTCGTCGTGCAGGCCGTGATCGCCCTTCCGAAGGCCGGTCAGGTGACCGAGCAGGCCACCTTCGTCGGCTACCTCATCGGCACGGTGGTCATCCCGCCGGCGGCGCTGTGGTGGGGGCGGGCCGAACGCACCCGGTGGGGGCCCGCGGTGATCGCCGTGGCCGCCTTCACCGTCGGGGTCATGACGGGGCGGCTGCTGCAGCTCTGGGACCTGCCGTGAGAACCGGGGTGAACACCGGGCCCGGGCGGGTGCTGGTCGCGGTCTACGGGATCTTCGCGCTGGCCGCCTCGGCGCGGGCCGGGGTGCAGATCGCCGCGAAGTTCTCCGAGGCGCCGCTGGCCTACTCGCTGTCGGCGTTCGCGGCGGTCGTCTACATCGTCCTCACCGTGGCGCTGGCCAGGGGGAACGAGCGGCTGGCGGTGGCGGCGTGCCTGATCGAGCTGGCCGGTGTGCTCGTCGTCGGGACCCTGTCGATCGTCGACTCGCAGGCGTTCCCGCACGCGACCGTCTGGTCGGGTTACGGCAGCGGCTATCTGTTCATCCCGCTCGTGCTGCCCGTGGTCGGGCTGGTCTGGTTGTTCGGAAACCGCAGACGCGGGCAGGGGTGACCGTTCCCCAACGAATCTGGAGGAACGGCCGTGAGCACGATCGAACACACCGTGGACGTTGATGTGCCGATCCGGACCGCCTACAACCAGTGGACTCAGTTCGAGTCCTTCCCCGAGTTCATGGAAGGCGTGGAGTCGGTCAAACAGCTCGACGACCGGCGTACGCACTGGGTCGTCGAGATCGCCGGGATCCGGCGCGAGTTCGAGGCCGAGATCACCGAGCAGACCCCCGACCACCGCATCGAGTGGCGGTCGCTGGAGCGTCCCCGCCAGTCCGGCACGGTGACCTTCGAGACCCTCGGGGCCGCCGCCTGCCGGGTCACCCTTCGGATGGAGTACGACCCCGAGGGGTTCACCGAGACCATGGGCGACGCGCTGCAGATCGTCCGCATGCGGGTCAACGGCGACCTCGACCGGTTCAAGGAGTTCATCGAGTCGCGCGGCGACGCGACCGGCGGCTGGCGCGGCGACGTGAACGACCGGCACGAGCCGGGCGGCACCCTGCCGGCCGACACGACCCTGCCCCCGCCCGGGCCGACGCCCCGCCCCTACGGCAACCCCCGGTACGACGAGGGCCCGCCGATGACCCCTCCGGTGGCCTGATTCACCCGTGGGCGGCCGCCGGGCCGCCCACGTTTGTTACAACTGGTTTGCCTAACTGGACAAAAAGGTCCTAAACTTTGTCGAATCATAGGATGATTCGATGAGTGGGGGATTGAGTTAGGCATGGCAGCGATCGCCGCCCGCCGAAGTCGTACCGGATCGATCGCCTGGCTGGTGGCCGTGGGGATCGTGCTCGCCGCACTGAACCTGCGTACCGCGGTCAGCAGCGTCGGCCCTGTGCTCGACCAGGTCAGAGACTCTCTCGGCATGTCGGCGGTGACCGCGGGGGTGCTCACCACGCTGCCGGTCCTCTGCTTCGCCGCCTTCGGCGCGGTGACCCCGGCCCTGTCCCGACGGGCCGGGGAACACCGGCTGCTGGTGGCCGCGCTGGTGCTCACCGGCGTGGGCCTGCTGATCCGGTCGATGGTCGACGACGCCGCGGTGTTCCTGCTGGCCAGCGCCGTCGCGCTCGCGGGGGGCGCGATCGGCAACGTGCTGATCCCGACGCTGATCAAGCGGCACTTCCCGGCTCGTCCGGGGCCGATGACCACGCTGTACTCGGTCGGGCTCGCGTTCGGCACGATGATCTCGGCGGCCGCGACCGTGCCGATCCAGAAGGCCGCCGACGGCGACTGGCACGTCGCCCTCGGGGTGTGGGCGGCGCTGGCGGCCGTGGCGGTCATCCCGTGGCTGGCGCTGCTGCGCACCGAGCCCGAGCGCGGGTCGGCCGCCGGGATCAGGCCGGGGGACCTGCTCCGCAACCGGCTCGCCTGGGCCATGGCCGGCTACTTCGGGTCGCAGAGCCTGATCGCGTACGTCATCTTCGGCTGGTTCCCGCAGTTCCTGCTGGACCACGGGTTCACCGGCGAGCAGACCGGGACCGTCATGGCGATCTTCGCCGCGGTCGGCATCCCGACCTCGCTCGTGGTGCCCGCCCTGGCCACCCGGATGCGCGACCAGCGGCCCCTGATCCTCGGGTTCGTCGCGATCTACGTGATCGGCTTCGCCGGGCTGATGACCGGCCAGGCGATCGTGGTGTGGACGCTGGTGCTCTCGCTGGCCATGGGGTCGTTCCCGCTGGCCCTGGCGCTGCTGGGGCTGCGCACCCGGACCGCCGAGGCCACCGCCGCGCTGTCGGCGTTCGGGCAGAGCGCCGGATACCTCATCGCCGGCGCCGGGCCGCTCCTGGTCGGCCTGCTCTACCAGGTCTCCGGCGGCTGGACGCTGCCGTTCGCCCTGCTCTTCGTCGTGGTAGCGGCCCAGGCGGTGACCGGGTGGTACGTGGGCGCTGATCGCGTCCTGGACGCCGTGCCCGATAATGACAGTCATGGACCTTCGCGCATCGACCCAGGTCACCTATCCCAAGGGCGGGCTGACCGGGTCGTCGGAAGTGGTCGCGCGGGTGCCGCTGGGGGGCGGCCACGGAGTGATCGTGGCCCGGACCCCGTTCCACCCACTCGACCACGCCTGGCCCGACCAGCCGGCCGACACCGGTCTGCTCGCCGGGGCCCGGGTGGTCGACTGCCAGACCGGTGCGACTGACGGCCAGACCCTCTACATCGGCGACGAGATCCCCGTGAAGCGGGGCGCCGAGGGGTGGCACTGGCTCGTCGTCCACATCATGGAGGAGCCCATCGAGGGCCAGGTCGAGCTGTGGGTCGACCCCGACCGGCGGCACGGCCTCTCGGCCGGCCACACCGCCTGCCATCTGACGGCGCTGGCGCTCAACGAGGCGCTGGCGCCGCTCTGGCGTAAGGAGGCCCGCGCCGACAGCCTCGGCCACCCCGACTTCGACCAGCTGGCGATCACGTCGTCGCGGATCCTGAACCACGGCAGCCGCGACGTCTACCGGCTGGGCAAGTCGCTGCGGCGCAAGGGCTTCGACCCCGCCGGGCTCGATCTCGCCGCGCTGACCGAGCAGGTGGGCGAGCGGCTCAAGGAGTGGATCGCCGCCGACGCGCCCGTCTGGGTCGACTGCCCCGATGAAGATCTCACCGCCCGCCGCACGTGGCGCTGCCTGCTGCCCGGGGCGGAGGCGTCGATCCCGTGCGGGGGCACCCATCTGACCAGTACGGGGGAGCTCGGCGCGGTCGCGGTGGAGTTCGCCCTCGACGGCGACGAACTGGCGATGACGACGCGCGTGGCCCGCGGATAGCGGGTTTTCAGGGGGAAATGAGGGTGGCCGCCCGAGGCGACCTGACCTCGCCTCGGGCGACCACGCATTAAGCCTAGGCCATGGGAGGTGGATCGGGCCAATCTGCCCCCATCCTTTACGTCATCCGTGGGGTTTTCCTGATCGATCCGACCGTCTGGCGGGCCGCTTCGAGGGCGCTGTTGACCGCGACCTCGCTCAGCAGACCGGGGGCCGCGACGCTGTCTCCGGCGAGCCGGACGCCGTCCCCCCGGTCGATGGCCGGACGGTCGCGCCAGGTTAATCCGGGCAGGTCAAGGGCGCCGGTGCGGCCTGAGGCGAGGGCCTCCCTGCGCCAGGTGAGGCGCTCGCGCCAGCGGGGGAGACCGAGGTCGGCGAGCCGCTCCAACCGGGCGATCGCCGCGCTCTTGCCCTCTCCGGTACGGAGCGGAATCTGGAGCTGAATCAGGCTCTCGTTCTCGGGCGCGAGGGTCGGATCGGGCGAGGAGTACCGTTCCAAGAAGCCGCCCTCGTCGAGATCGGCGATCAGGAAGACGTCGGCGGGGTCGCGCGTGACCCCCAGGTCGAGCAGGGCCGCCCGCCCGCTCTCCCACGTCAGGGCCGGGTCGCCGAGGAGGGTGCGGGCGGCGTCGAGGCTCGTGGCGACGATGACGGGGCCCGGGGGGAGCTCGGTGACCCGTGAACCGGTCTCGATCATGACGCCCAGGGCGCGGGCGCGCGCGGCCATGCGCTCGATCATGCGGCCCCAGCCGCCCACGACGTAGCGGGGGGCCGGGAAGCCGGGGCGGGAGACCCGCCGGAAGCGGTCCCAGACGAACTTCGCCGACAGACGGCCCGGGTCGGCCTCGTAGGTGACCACGCCCAGCAGGCCGGCCACGGCGCTCGTCGCCTCCTCGCCCAGGTGGCGGTGTCCCCAGCTCTCGAAGCTCTCGTGTACGGGGGCCTCGCGGCCCCGCCTCAGGAGGGCCCTCAGCAGGGGGCGGGGAGGGCGGGGGAGCAGGCGGGAGCCGTACCGGACCCGGAGCCTCCGGAACTCCTTGGGGCCCAGCGACCGGTAGGGCCCGGCCAGGCCGCGCCGGTCGAGCCAGCGGAACGGCGCGCCGTCGGAGTAGAGGACGTGGGTGCCGTCGTTGGCGACGTAGGGCGCGGCGGTCGACCGGGCCCGGCCGCCGAGGGTCTGGTGGGCCTCGTGCAGGAGGACGTCGGCCCCCTCCTCCGCGCAGGCGATGGCCGCGGTCAGCCCGGCGAGCCCGCCGCCGATGATGGTGATCTGCGTCATGCACCCGTGGACGGGCGCGGCCTCACAGATGTGACATCTTCTCCGGATTGGCGACGACGTACACCGTCTGGATCAGCCCGTCGGCCACGACCAGCGAGAAGACCGCCGCCGCCCGCCCGTCGGCCTGGACGACCACCGCCGGCCCCCCGTTCACGCTCGCGATCTCGATGGTGAGCTCGGCGGCGGCCCCGTCGAGGAAGCGGCTGACGCCGCGCTCGGAGGCGATGCCGATCAGGAACCTGGCCACATTCGCGGCCCCCGCGAGGATGTTCCGCGGCGCCTTGGCCTTGCCGCCGCCGTCGCCGACCAGCGTGACGTCTCTGGCCAGCAGGGCGGTCAGCCCGTCGAGGTCGCCCCCGGCGGCGGCGCTGACGAACCGCTCGGTGATCGCGCGGCGCTCGCCCCGGTCGACGTCGTAGCGGGGCCGGCGTTCCCTGACGTGGTCGCGGGCGCGTTTGGCGAGCTGCCGGACCGCCGCCTCGTCGCGGCCGAGGACGGCGCCGATCTCGGCGTGGCTGTAGCCGAACGCCTCTCTCAGGACGAAGACCGCCCTCTCCAGTGGCGAGAGCGTCTCCAGGACGACCAGGAGCGCCAGCTCGACCGTGTCGGCGAGCTCGGCCTCCTCGGCGACGTCGGTGGTGCTGACGAGCTCGGGCAGCCACGGGCCGACGTAGGCCTCGCGGCGGGTCTGGACGTGCCGGAGCCGGTCGATGGCCAGGTTCGTGGTGACGCGGACGAGATAGGCCCGCTCGTCGTCGACGTGGCCCTCGGGCAGCTGCGACCAGCGCAGCCAGGCCTCCTGGACGACGTCTTCGGCGTCGGTGACGCTGCCGAGGACGCGGTAGGCGACCCCGAGCAGGACCTTCCGGTGCTCACTGAAAGTCATGACTCCCTAGACGTATCACTTTCGCGGGATGTGACGCGGATCGCCCGGTATGCCGGGAGCCAGTCGTCGCGATAGGCGGTCCTGATGGATTCGGGCAGGGAGTTCAGGACGCGGTCGGCGAGGTCGTCGGCGGCGGAGTCGAGCATCCAGGGCAGGTAGCGGGCGGTGTCGTCGCCCACGCGCTGACGGTGCAGCGCGCCGAAGCGGGCCCACTCCTCCTCGGGCAGGGTGGCGGCGATCAACGGCAGGGTCTCGCGCTCCTCGTGCCGCAGGTGGGCGGTGAGCCGGTCGCGCAGGACGGCCACGTTCTCGGCCAGGTCGTCGAAGCCGCTCGACTCGACGGCCGCCAGGGCGGGGTCGATCACGGCGTGCTCGGCCTCCATGGCGTCGAGGAGGGCGAGGTCGGTCTCCGGGACCACCTTCCGCAGAGCGGGCCACAGGGCGTCGTCCTCCGAGGTGTGGTGGATGTGCAGGTAGGTGGTGAACAGCTCCCAGGTCACGGTGGCCTTCAGCAGGCCGTCGGGGGTCTCGGTGAGGCGGGCGATCCGGTCGAGCTCGCGTCTGAGGGCGTCGTGGAGGACGTACATCATCGTCATGTCGATGCTCATGTCGCGGACTTTATTATCAACGTGCTTAACCGTCAATAATTTAAGTGTCTTATGCTGTCGAGGTGCGGGAGTACATCGGTTATCTGTTGCGGACCCTGTACGCCCGCCTCGCGTCCGACGGCTCCGGGCCCCGCGACTACGTGATCCTCGACACGCTGGCCGACCAGGCCGCCGGGTCGCAGCAGGAGCTGGCCGAACGGCTGGGCATCAACCGGACGATCATGGTCAAGCTGATCGACCGGCTGTCGGAGGAAGGGCTCGTCGTCCGGACCGTGAACCCGGCCAACCGGCGCTCCCACGTCATCTCGGTCACCCCGAAGGGCCGCGAGGCGCTCGAAGGGCTCCGCGCCACCATGGCCGCCCGCGACAGCGCCCTCACCGCCGCCCTCACCCCGGCGGAGAGCGACCGCTTCACCGAACTGCTCGGCCGGCTGGTCGGCTCGGCCGGCAGCACCGAACACCTGGTCTCCCGCGCCCACTTCGAGCTGCGGCGCAGAGGCGACGCCCTGCTCGCCCACACCGGGATGAAGATGCGCTTCGTCGGCCCCCTGATGACCATCGGCCGGCTCGGCCCCTGCCCCCAGCAGCGGCTGGCCGAGGTCATGGGCTACACCGAGGCCGCCGCCGCCCAGGTCGTCGACGAACTCGCCGAAGCCGGCCTGGTGGCCCGCGGCCAGGACCCGCTCGACCGGCGGCGCTACGCCCTCGAACTCACCCCGCTCGGCATGGAGCGGCTCGAAACCGCGCAGGAGTCGGCCGATACGCTGCAAGGAGAGGTGATCGCCGCTCTCGGAGGCCCCGCCGAGGGCGAGGAGTTCAGGGAGCTGCTCCGGAGGCTGGTGTGACCGACCGCAAGCCCGGCGGGATGAATTTCGAGACCTGGATCGACCGGCAGATCCGCGAGGCCACCGCCCGCGGCGAGTTCGACGACCTGCCCGGAGCCGGCAAACCGCTGCCCCGGGGGCGCGACGACGAGATGGGCTGGATCAAGCGCAAGCTCGACGAGGAAGGCCTCGAGTTCCCGCTCCCCGGCGGCCTGGGGCTGCGCCGGGAAGCCGAGAAGGTCAGGGACGCCGCCGTGGCGGCCCGGTCGGAAGACCAGGCCCGCGCCCTGGTCGCCGAGATGAACGAACGCATCAAAGACGCGCTGCGCCACCCCATGGCCGGACCGCCCGTCGTCGTCCCCATCCTCGACGAGGAGCAGGTGATCGCCGCCTGGCGGGCCGCCCACCCGCCCGCGCCCCCGAAAGCCGTCGCGCCGCCGCCGGCGGCGCGACCGTGGTGGCGCCGCCTACTCGGCCGCTGACCGCTGGACGCGGGGATCGATGACCAGGGTCGTCGACCGCTCCGCCGCCACCTGCAGCGTCCGCAGCTGCAGCAGCGCCGGGTGCTCCTCCAGGAGCCGGGCCGTGTTCGCCAGCGACCGCAGCGCCGCCGCCTCCGCACGGGCCTCCTCCAGCACCGCCTTGCCGCGCTCCCGCGCCACGACCGCGTCCATCGCGGCCCGCCGCAGCTCACCCGGCAGCATCAGGTCCCGCATCCGGAAATCGGTGACCTCGATGCCGAGGGGGGCGACCTCTGCGCGTACCGGCTCGACGTCGAGCGTCGCCCGGTCGCTGATGAGCGACTCCAGATCGACCTGGCCGACCTTGGCGCGCAGCCCCTCCTGCAGGGCCGCGTAGAGGACCTGAGCCGGCTTCGCGGCCTTGTTGGTGTAGGCCACCGGGTCGCTCACCAGCCACGACGCCGTCGCCGAGACCCGGATGGAGACGCCGTCCCGCGTCAGGACCTCCTGGCCGGGGACGTGCAGGAGCTGAGGCCTGACGTCGACCGTGACGTGGGTCGTCCGGCGGGGGTTGTAACGGTGCCGGCCCGGCCCGAGAAGCCGCTCGAAGCGCCCGTCGTGGAAGGCCAGCACCCGCTGCCACTCCATGACCGTGATCTTCGCCATCTTCGCTCACCCCTTTGCCCATTGAGAGGACGGCCTCCGGCGGGCCGTCACGGAGCCACGGGCGGGGGCGTCCCCGTCCGTGGACGGGAGCCCGCAGGGCCCAGGCGACCGCATCGAACACGACCCGCCGGAGGTCGCCGCAAGGGAATCGAACCCAAGGTCTTGGCGACCTGCCAGAGAAGGAGGTGCGACGCGATACGGGGAACGCGACCCGGCGATACCCGGGGCGCCCCTGACCTGCCGGCACCGGGATCAACGGTAGGCGGGGGGATGCGGTGGACGCGAGGGGATTTCGGGGGGCGGCGCACGCGTTCACCCCTCGTTCCGGAATCCGCTATGCTGGCACAGCACTCACGCACCAACGAGTGCGGCGGGGCTATAGCGCAGCTGGTAGCGCACTTCCATGGCATGGAAGGGGTCTGGGGTTCGAATCCCCATAGCTCCACAGAATCGAAGCAGGTCAGTAGGGGTTTCGGAGAGATCCGGAGCCCCTTTTTCGATCTTCAGGGTCGCGGGGAGCCAAACGGGGAGCCACCTCAGGCGGACTTAGCCTGTGAGCGCTCCTCCAGAGTCGAGCTCCTGAGCAGCTTGAACGGCGTGGTGTTGCTGAGGTTGTGGCCATCTGATCGGAAGCACTAGGCAACGCCGAGACTTACGGGTCTTCGTGCTTCCTCTTACTCGATCTGTACGCCACCCGTAGATGGCGAACTGGCTGTGGTTGGACGTCGCTTCGAGGGCTCGCCACCACGCCCTTCCTTCGGTCCTATGTGACGACGTGATCCCCTATGAAGTCGTAGGCGATTGCGGTGGAACGCTGGTGGTCATGATCACGAGCACATGGGCGTCAAGCGGCGGCCTTTTCACCGCGTCCAGCAGGGTGCGTGCTTGGTCCCGGGTGAGGGCCTTACCTAGGGGACCTGCCGTGCGGTCGAGGCGGGGTTTGTGCGGGGAGATGCAAATGAAATGGGCGCGTCGAATTGACTATCGGGAATGACGATTGGTCACGTATTGGTGTGGTAGTTCGGTTCATCGCAGCAGGGTGCCTGTGATCATGTCTGTTCATCACCCGAACGCATAGATCAACCGCCTGACCGTTGTGCCCCTTTGTTACCTTTTGCCGTGCCGCCGTACGATCCCGACGCACCGGGGCCCGCCATGTATGTCTACGCGCGGGTGGCCGACCACATCGCGGCACGTATCGCGGCCGGCGAACTGGTACCGGGCTCGCGGCTTCCTGGAGAGCGGGACCTTGCCGCAGAGTACGGCGTCGCTCTGGGAACCGCGAGGCGTGTGATTGAGGAACTTCGCGATCGTGGACTAGTCGTTACCTTGCCGGCAAAAGGAACCTACGTCGCGCGCCCGGAAGATGCTGCTTGAGCGGCTGTGGAGTAGCACCGGAGATTTGGCTTTCGAGCAACGGGCTACGGTGAAGAACTGAAAGGTGACGGTTAAAGTTTCCCCGATTGAGGTCGGGCGCAGGTAGGACCCTCTCTTAGGAGACAGTCCGGCGTTCCGCGCGTAATGTCTTGGTATGCCCTCCATGCAAGACTCAGATGGCGACGCAGCCCCGCCGAGTAGGCATATGCCATCACCGCCTTCCACTTCCCCTAGGCGGATCACCAGGAGCTTCCGGAATCTCCGTCGCCCCGCGCGTGCAAGCTTAGAGGCGCCACTACCTCGCCATCGGCGACCGCTTTTGCGGCGTATTCTCGTCATCCTCGCTGTCCCTCCGACCGCGATCCTTCTGTGGTTCTGGGTCTTCTTCGCAAGCGGTTATGGCGGATGGTTTACGGTCTTCGTCGTTTCCGTATGCATGATTTACGTGTATCTAAGCAGAAATGCGCAACCGCGAGTACGTAACGCAATCAGGGTTGCGGTTTTTATTCTTGTTGCGCTGGATGTATTAGCAAGTCGAGAGGGCTATCAAATTGGGACCCTCATCGGCCTAAATGGTCATGGGCCGAAATCGGCCGTGGTAGCCGGCGTAGCAGTGTTTGCCCTAGCGATTGCTGTGGGGCGCGGCATTTATATCCGCTGGCAGCGCTCGGCGATGATCCCTATTACGGCACCCACGCCTAGAGAGTTGGAGGTGACGCTGACGCCCAAAGAGCGCGTTGAACTTCTGACGAGCCAGCGCCAGACAGCACTGGGGGCCATCACTTCGTTAGGTGTCGCTTTGAGCGTCCTATTCACTGCTGGCGGCCTTATCTACTCCGGGCTGACTTGGGAGACCAGTAAAGAGACGCAGATTACCGATCGGTATACCAAGGCTGTAGAACAGCTAAGCTCGGAGATTGTCGAGGTGCGCCTAGGCGGTCTCTATGCACTTAACCGTATCGCCATCGATTCCGAAAAAGATACGTCGACAATTCAAAACGTCATGGCTGCTTTTGTGCGTAATCGGGACTTCTGTAAGCAGAAGATTGGCGATGACCCGTGCGCTCCACTCAACTTAAAGGGCCGTTTGGCAGCAGGCATCGAACGAATTTCTGTTCCCGCAGATGTGCGAGCCGCTTTAGAGCTCGCCTGCTCCTTGCAGCCTCCTGCCCTTGAGGATAATGTATATTACGTGCCGATAAACCTTGCCGGCGTCCGCTTTCGTGAAGCAGATCTGTTGGACGCGTCTCTGCGGGGAGCCGACTTTACGCGAGCGGACCTGGCGAGTGCGGACCTGGGGAATGCGGATTTAACGAGCGCGGACATGAGCGAGGCCAACCTGACGAACACGAATCTGAATAACGCATTTCTAACGAACGCGATCCTGTTTGAGGCGGACCTTGCGAGTGCAGATCTGACTAATGCGCACCTTACGGACGCGATCCTTACGGATGCGGACCTTGCGGATGCCGTTCTTATGGGTGCGGACCTGGCTGGCGCGTATCTAGCAGGTGCGGATCTGAAAGGCGCGAACCTGAAGGATGCGGATCTGAAAGGTGTGAATCTGGAGGGCGCGGACCTTCGCAATCTTAAGGGCTTAACGGTGGATCAGATCAAAAAGGTCGCGGTCACCGATGCTGATACCATTTTCTAATCGCAATGCAGGGCTATTCGGACTTCATGATGCGTGGCGTAAATCTTTGAGTTTGGTTGTCGGGCGATGCCTGTTGCTCATCAATGCGGCAGTTATACCGAATATGCGCCTTCGCATCCGGGTCCAGCGCTATTTGTGATCGAATCAGCAGCGAATTTAAGATCTTGTAAGCGCCCTACCCTTCAGAGATGCCACACGTACTCTCCTGGTGGCATCTGGCTATGGCGCTGGGGAGGCTGCCGCGCATCTCTAGAGTTGTTTACGCTGGCCGCGTGAATCTCGCTCGCATCGCAGAAGCAGACTGATAGAGCATGTCATCTGGTCAGCGCTCGTCAACGCCAAGCCCGGCTTGGCGAGCGCGGGAACTCGACGAGTATCGACCTCGCCTCCGGGGAGTCACGGGAGCTAATTCGGGGAGCCAACTCCTTATGACTTTCGCTGACTCACCGCGACTCAATCAGAGCGTCGATACAGGTGAGAGGCAACCCGCCCGACTCGCCGCGACCCAGATCGACTCCCTGGCTTCGATGGCATGGAAGGGGTCTGGGGTTCGAATCCCCATAGCTCCACTGGCGAAATGGATGGCCCGTGGTTGACGCCCCTTCGGGGCGGCTGCCACGGGCCATTTCGCCATTCTGCACACGGGGGGACGACCCCCCGAACCCCCCGATACGAGAGGGCTGTCGCCCCCTCGTGCTCCCCCTGGCCGCTTACGCGTCCTGGCGTCGCTGCGCTCCGGGGGTCGCTTTCGCTCCCTGGCGAAGGGCTTCGCCCCTCGCGCTCCCTGATACGGCCTCGCTTCGCTCGGATTGAGCTCGCTTCGCTCGAACCCCCCGTTTAAAAGGCCGGAATAGAATCGGAAGTACAGCCTTCTGCGTCAGCTCGTCGGGACCTCTATGAACGTCATGAAGCGACTCGGCATCCCCAAGTCCCCATCGCCCGACTGACACCCCACTACAGGCCCTACGCCTCGTAGCTCGTCGTATCTGTCGGGCTGCCCTGAGACGTCCACCCGCCGACCCTTCTCAAACACTCACTTAGTTGGCAGTATCGGGCACCTTCTAGCCCTGCCAGTGAGTACGAGAGGCGGAGGATCGAGGTTTCGCTCATCAGGATGTGGTTCTCTAGGCGCCGATCCGTTGTGCGAGCTCGGGCGTGTGCGGGCGCTGCATGGCGGTATTGCTCGTGCTTGCATCCCTATAGACATTATCGATCGGAGCAACATCGTCTACCCGGGATGCATCGACTCATGGTTCGGAAAAATATCGTTTTTCGGAGAAGCCCGCCGTTTGCAGGACGCCATCATCATCGAACTTTAAGTGAACGCCCGAGCGGCAGACTCGCAACCATTTCTCGCCGGGCACGTAGGGCTCAATCCATTCAACGTCTTCGTTCATGTTTTGCAGGTAGGCGATGATTTCCGGCAGTTTCGGCGCAGGGAATGCCTCGCCTGAACCGATCGGCGGCGGCAAGATCAGATCTCCTCTGGGCTCGACCATGATAAGCCACAGCACATTCGCTTCAGAGAATCCCAGTTCCACGTCCCCGAACGCATAGATTGAGGGTGTCCCGGTGGTCACCCCGTCCGCGGGCCCCATTCGCCGGAGAACGTCGTCCAGCGACATCCCCAAGGCGACGAAACCGAGTCTGCCGGTCAGGGCGAATTCCCATAGCTTGATCATCTCGCTCATTGAACTGTTCCATTGACGTCGGGGCGGAAGTGGGCCTGGCCTTGAGGGTTCGCTCACCCTCTCCCGGCATGCGCTAATTCTCCGACGATGGCTCTCGGGGAGATCTTCGGCTCTGTCGCTGCGCGACGGCCACGGCACAGACGAGTGCCTTGCCGTATCTCTCGGTTTTTCTTGGCGTATGTTTATCGGCGGCTCCCTGTAAGCTTCCAGGTTTCCATCACGTCAGCTTGCCCGCAAACTGTGGTTGTTTCCTCCGGGCGTGAACTAAGAAAGGTTTGTCGGCTGATATGGGAAGCATGAAGACGCGAAGGCTTGCGCTGTCCTTGGCCACGGTCGTCGTCAGTGTGGCCACTCTCGGGCTGCTGCCGGGTCAGGCGCAGGCCGGCACGGCCGACTGTGACGCCACCTTCCGGCCTGACCTCTACAAGCAGGTCTACTCCTTCACCGCATCCGGGCGCACCGTCAAGCTCATGAACGGGGGCGGCCTGAACTTCAGTTACGCCAATGTCGACGGCGGTCAGTCGGGGGACCTCGTCTGGATCGACCGCAGCAGGAACGGGATCCCCAACTCGATGCCGAAGTATCCGAGCACGGCGGAGGTCGAGAGCCAGGGCGGATGGAAGCAGTGTGGGCCGTTCAAAATCGAGTGGTGGACGACCGACGGGCGGATCACCGACCTCGTCATGAACTGGAACACGACCCAGCAGCGCCATTACGCCACGCGGGTCTGCATCAGGCCGAACGGCGGAAGCGTCAGCTGCGGTAGCTGGTACGTGGACCGGACCTAGTCGCCGGAACTCCGGACGTCTGTGAGAAGACGTGAGTAATGGATGACCCGTGGTTGTCGCCCTTTCAGGGCGCCTGCCACGGGCCATTCTCGTTTGGGGACACTCGGGCACCTCGCGCTCCCTGACCAGGCTCCGCTGGGTCCTTGGCGCAGGCTCCGACTTCCTTGATCGCTCGGGATGCCCGTGTTGACGGTGCCTCGGGTCTTTGGCACACTCTTCGCGGTTCGTCCTGAATCGCCCCTTGGGTGACAGGGCTGGTGCTCTCGACGTGTCTCTTCCGAGAGCCGGACCGCTGCGTGATCGGAAACCAGGAGACCAGACATGGTGGTAGACGACGACATCTCCGGCTGAGACCGGACCCGATAGGCCGCAGGCAGGCGCGCGACAAGTGCTGCCGCCGTGGCCATCTCGTCGTTCCCCTGTTTCCTGCCGGGCGGCCTTTGCGCGCCCGCGTCACGCTTGAGGTTTTCGCATGTCCGACGCGTTCGTCGTCTGTTCGAATCTGTCCTTCTCCTGGCCCGACGACACCCCGGTGTTCCAGGATCTCTCCTTCTCCGTCCCGGCGGGCCGGACCGGTCTGGTGGCGCCCAACGGCGCCGGGAAGAGCACGCTGCTCCGGCTGATCGCCGGGGAGCTCCGGCCGGCGGCCGGGTCGGTCACCGTCGGGGGAGTGCTGGGGTATCTGCCTCAGACGTTGCCCCTGGCCGGGGAGCTGACCGTCGCGGAGGTGCTCGGGATCGCTCCGGTGATCAGGGCTCTGGACGCCATCGAGTCCGGAGACGCGAGCGAGGAGCACTTCACCACGATCGGCAACGACTGGGACGTCGAGGAGCGGACGCGTGCCCAGCTCGACCGGCTGGGGCTCGGTGACGTCTCCTTCGACCGGGCGCTGCACACCTTCAGCGGCGGTCAGGTCGTCTCGCTCGGGCTGGCGGCGCAGCTGCTCAGGCGGCCCGACGTGCTGCTGCTCGACGAACCGACCAACAATCTCGACCTGGACGCCCGGCGCAAGCTCTACGAGGTGCTCGAAGGCTGGCACGGCTGTCTGCTGCTGGTCAGTCACGACCGGGCGCTGCTCGACCGCATGGATCGCATCGCCGAACTCCACCAGGGCGACGTCCAGTTCCACGGCGGGAACTTCACCGCGTACGAGGAGGCCGTGCGGGCCGCGCGGGAGGTCGCCGAGAAGAACGTCCGGAACGCCGAGCAGGAGGTCAAGCGCGAGAAGCGGGAGTTGCAGCAGGCCCGTGAGCGGGCCGAGCGCCGGGCGGGGAACGCCTCGCGCAACCTCAAGAACGCGGGGCTGCCGAAGATCTTCGCCGGCACGATGAAGCGGAACGCCCAGGAGTCGGCGGGGAAGGCCCACGAGACGCACACCGCGCGGGTGACCCAGGCCAAGGCGCGGCTGGACGAGGCGGGCCGGGCGCTGCGCGACGAGCAGAAGATCGCGCTGGAGCTGCCGGGGACCAACGTGCCGGCCGGGCGGACGGTGTTCCACGGGACGAACCTGCAGGTCCACTACGGCGGGCGGGCCCTGTTCGCCGGTGAGGGCGCCGACCTGACGATCCGGGGGCCCGAGCGGATCGCCCTGACCGGGCCCAACGGGGCCGGCAAGTCGAGCCTCCTGCGGTTGATCAACGGCGAACTCGAGGGACGCGAGACCGGGCGGGTCGCCTATCTCTCCCAGCGGCTCGACCTGCTGGACCTCGGCCGGACCGTGGCGGAGAACCTGGCGGCGTTCGCGCCCGGGATGCCGCAGGCGCAGCGGATGAACCTGCTCGCCCGCTTCCTGTTCCGGGGGGCGCGCATCCATCTCCCGGTCGGGGCGCTGTCGGGTGGTGAGCGGCTGCGGGCCACCCTCGCCTGCGTCCTGTACGCCGAACCCGCGCCCCAGCTGCTTCTGCTGGACGAACCGACCAACAACCTCGACCTGGTCAGCGTCGCCCAGCTGGAGAGCGCGCTCACCGCCTACGAAGGGGCGTTCGTGGTGGTCAGCCACGACGAGCGGTTCCTCACCGAGATCGGGGTGGACCGCTGGCTGCGGCTCTCCGAGGGCCGCCTGGAGACCGGGGCGGCTCCGGACCTCGGGACGTCCGCGCCGTGACTCCTCTGCTCGCCCATGACCTCGTCCGTACGCTCGGCGGCCGGCGGGTGCTCGACGGCGTCTCCCTCACCGCGGCCCCCGGTCACCGGATCGGGCTGATCGGGGAGAACGGGGCCGGGAAGTCCACCCTGCTGCGGCTGCTCGCCGGGGTGGACGAGCCCGACTCCGGCACCGTCGTCCGGCCCGCCGACCTCGGCTTCCTGCACCAGCGGATGCCGTTCGACGCCTCGTCCACCATCGCCGACGTGCTCGACGACGCCCTGCGCGAGGCCCGCGACGACCTCGCCGAACTCGACCGGCTCGCCCAGGCGCTCGCCGACGTACCGCCGGACTCTCCCGGCTACGTCGACCTGCTCGGCCGGTACGGCGAGCGGCTCGACCACGCCCAGGACCACGAGGCCTGGGACGCCGACCGGCGGGCCGAGATCGTTGTGGCCGGGCTCGGCCTCGGGGGCGTGCGGGCCGACCGCGCGCTCGGGTCCCTGTCCGGCGGGCAGCGGGGCCGGCTCGCCCTGGCCGCGCTGCTGGTGCGGCGGCCCTCGGCGCTGCTGCTCGACGAGCCCACCAACCATCTCGACGACGCGGCGACCGCCTTCCTGGAGGAGCAGTTGCGCGGCCTGCCCGGAGTCGTCATGGTGGCCAGCCACGACCGGGCCTTCCTCGACGCCGTCTGCACCGACCTGATCGACCTCGATCCTGCGGTGGGCGGGCCCGTGCGGTACGGCGGGAACTACAGCGCCTACCAGGCCGAGAAGCGCGCGGAGCGGCAGCGCTGGGAGCGGCGGTTCGCCGAGGAGCAGGAGGAACTCGCCGAACTGCGCCGCGCCGCCGCCGTCACGGCGCACCAGGTCGCGCCGGGCCGGATGAAGCGCGACAACGAGAAGATGGGCTACGGCCACACCAGCGGACGGGTGCAGAACCAGATCTCCCGGCGAGTGCGCAGCGCCGCCCGGCGACTGGAGGACCTGGAGCGCGACCAGGTCCCCAAGCCGCCCGAACCCCTCCGCTTCCACGCCACCGCACTCGCCGCCGCATCCGGCGAGTCCGCCGAGTCCGCCGACGGGATCCTCATGTCGCTACGCGACGTCCGTGTGCCCGGCCGGCTCACGCTCGACAGTCTCGACGTCTCAGCCACTGCGCGGCTGCTGGTCACCGGGGCCAATGGTGCGGGGAAGTCGACGCTGCTCGCGGTGCTGGCCGGGCGGCTGGAGGCCGTCGGCGTGGTGCGGCGGCGAAATGGGCTGAGGGTCGGGTTGCTGGCTCAGGACACCGAGTTCGACCAGCCCGATCGCACCGTACGGGAGACCTATGAGCTGGCGCTCGGGGCCGAGCGGGCCGAGGCGGTTCCGCTCGGCTCGCTCGGTCTGCTCGGCCCGCGTGACCTCGGCCGGAGGGTCGGGGAGCTGTCGGTCGGCCAGGGTAGGCGGCTCGCGCTGGCGCTGCTCGTCGCCGATCCGCCCGAGCTGTTGCTGCTCGACGAGCCCACCAACCACCTCTCTCCCCGGCTCTGCGACGAGCTGGAGGAGGCTCTGAGCACGGGGCCGGGCGCGATCGTGATCGCCAGTCACGACCGGTGGCTGCGCTCCCGCTGGCCGGGTCGCGAGATCCGGTTGTGAAGTCGTGGCGGGTCCAGGCCGACTTGCCGTGGGAGGGGGCGGGCACGAACACCCAGTCGGCGGTGGCGACCACGTCGCGGTGCGGCGACTCGATCGAGGTGGCCGAGCACCGGCGCTGCCGGCCCGCGTGGTCGAGGAAGAACACCTTGCCGACCGTCTTGGGTAGGTGACCGTGCCGGCGGGACGATGGGAACGGTCCTGGTGAACGCGGGCCGGAGGTTATCGGGCCCGAAGGCCGGGGCCCTGCGCAGCGCCGCGGCGGGGCCGGAGATCAGCAGGGCGAGGCAGAGGACGACGCCACCGGCGAATGTCGGGGATGACCCTTCGGAACGCGCGAAAAGAACGCCACGCAACCCAGGGATCACGGTGCACGGATGTCGTCCGTCCGGAGGGGGACCCGACACCGCCGCTACTGGTCGTCGTGAGGGGTCACGCGTAGAGGAAGTAGTAGCGGTAGCGGCCCTCCCACACGCATGAGTAGTCGTTCCACCAGCCCTGGGCGACGCCGTGGGCGCCGATCCGCTCGCACTCGGCCGACGTCCTGAAGACGCCGGAGAGCCGCGCGTCGGCCTGGGCGGGGGTGGCGCCGATCATCACGGAGGCTCCGAGAACCACGACGGCCGAGACGAGAACTGCGCGTGCCTTTCGCATTCGTCCTCCTGGGAACGTGGAGATCATGACGGCGGACATTATCACTCACCGCGCGTTAGGAAAATTGTCACGCCTGCATCCGGGCGTAACCGGCCGTGAAACTTTCATCGATCGGCGCGTTGAAGTGGCGTTTGTTCGCGCGCATTCACCGACGGTGAAAGCGAAATTACTTTCCGGGGGCTGTCCCCTTCCGTACACGGCGGCCTTGAAGGGCCTCGCAGGTGCGTATCCGACGGCCCGTGCAGGGCATGCATCTTCTGTACTTCTTAGCGCCGTGTCGATGTGGGTTGTCCGGTTTATGCCACTCTGAAAAACGGGTTAAGAAACTTTTGACCATCGTGACTTATGTGTCATATCGTCTCCCCGCCCATATCGATGGAAGCCGCGACTCTCGTGCAGGACGTCGCTGCCGGGGGAGCGGCGATCATCCGACCGACCGGAGTCGCACTATGCAAGTTCGAATACATATGGCCGCGGTCGTCGGCATGGTGATGACCATGCTGGCCACACTCGGCGTGTCGGTGGCCCTCGCGCCGCCGGCTCACGCGCAGGTGATCTCCGACATCGCCTACGCGCCCGCACAGCCGGCCGGTAGCAGGGGGCACCTGCTGGACATCTACCTCCCGTCGACCGGGATGACGCCCCGGCCGCTGCTGATCTGGCACAGCGGCTCGGCGTGGACGAGCGACGACAGCAAGCCCTTGGGGGCCGAGATCGCGGCCGTCTTCAACCCGCTGGGCTTCGCGGTGGCCGTCGTCAACGTCCGGTCGAGCGCGCAGGCGATCTTCCCGGCGCAGGTGCACGACATCAAGGCGGCCATCCGCTATCTGCGCGCCAACGCCGCCACCTACCAGCTCGACACCAACCGCTTCGCGATGGCGGGCGACTCGTCGGGCGCCTGGCTGACGCAGATGGCCGTCTTCTCGGGCGGCGTGACCGCGCTGGAGGGAACCGTCGGCACGACCGGCGTCTCCAGCGCCGTGCACGTGGGCCTCGCCTTCTACAGTCCGACCGACTTCCTGCAGATGAACTCGCAGAACCTGCCGACCGGAGGGCTCGACCACAACTCGCCCGCCTCGCCGGAGTCGCTGCTGGTGGGCTGCCCGATCCAGACCTGCCCGGCCGCGGTGGCCGCGGCCAACCCGATGACGTACGTCGACTCCGGCGACCCGCCGCTGCTGTTCCTGCACGGCCAGGCCGACTTCCTGGTGCCGCACGGGCAGAGCGTCCTGCTCTTCAACCGGATCAAGGCGCAGTGCGGCAACGCCACCTTCGTCTCGGTACCGGCGGCCGACCACATGATGGTCCAGATCATGGACCCCGCGCAGTACGGCAACGAGACCGTCAAGACCACCGCCAACTGCGGCGAGACCGTCAGCACCGGCACGCTGAACCCCAGCTGGGCCAACTTCGTCACCTGGGTGCGCAGCGGACTCAAGCTGGGCAACGCCTGTGAGGTCACCTATTCCACCGGCACCTGGACCGGCGCCTTCAACGGCGGCGTGGTCGTCAAGAACACCGGCACCACCCCCGTCCAGAACTGGAACGTCTCCTGGACGTGGTCGGGCAACCAGGCGATCACGAGCGCCTGGAACGCCACGGTGACCCAGACCGGCGCCCAGGTCACCGCGAAGGACGCCGGTCACAACTCCTTCATCGGCGCGGGCTCCAGCCAGAGTTTCGGCTTCTCGGCCACCGCCTCCGGGACGAACGCCATTCCGGCCCAGTTCAAGATGAACAACATCGTCTGCACCCGAGTGCCCTAGACGACCCCTGCCGGGCCCGACCCGAAAGGCGACGGCCCGGCGCCCCTTTGGTTTTCGGAAAAACCACGTTGTGAAGTCGGGGACCCATTTCCGAAACTCAACACGTACTGTTGGGTTTAGTTAACGGAATGTCGCGTACCAGAAACATTGATTTATCCGACGGTGCGCCCCTAGTGTTGCCCGTGGCGGCCCGCCGGCCCATTTTCCGCCGTTTTCGTGGAACGGCCGAGGTGCTTGATATCCCGGGCCCGCGATCATTCGGACGCTTCCTTTCATGAGTTAGGGGACGTGTGCGTACACCCAACATGTTCGTCAGGAGTCTCGGCGTATACGTGCCGGAAAGCGTGAGCGTCGAGCACGCGGTACGCGAAGGCTGGTATCCGGCCGAGGATGCCGAGAAGTTCCGGCAGATCGGCGCGGCGGTGGCCGGCGACATGCCCGCGCCCGAGATGGCGCGGCTCGCGGTCCTGGACGCCTACGAGCGCTACGGCCAGTCGTCCCCGAAGGATCTCGACCTGCTGCTCTACCCGTCGGTGTGGCACCAGGGCCCGAACGGCTGGCAGCCCCAGCACTACCTGCAGAAGCACCTCCTCGGCGGCCCCGTGCCGGCGTTCGAGATCCGCAGCGGCTGCGTCGGGATGATCAGCTCGCTCGAACTCGCGGCCAGCTACCTGATGGCCCTGCCGGAACGCGAGACGGCGATGGTCGTCTCCTCCGACAACCACGGCACCCCGCTGGTGGACCGCTGGCGGATGACCCCCGGCGCGCTGATCGGCGACGCCGCCGCCGCGCTGCTCCTCGGCAAGGAGCGAGGCATGGCCCAGCTCCTGTCGGTGAACGCGACGGTGATCCCCGAAGCCGACGCCGTCAACGACGGCGCCTACCCGCTCTTCCCCCCGGACGCCACCGTGGGCGTCGGGCTGAGCTTCGGCGACCGGCACGAGGAGTTCCGCCAGCGGCTGCTCAAGAAGCAGGGGACCGGCATCCACCTGACCATCCAGAAGACGATGATGCAGCAGGTCGAGCAGACCCTCGACGAGGCCGGCATCGGACTGTCCGACATCACGAAGGTGGCGCTGCCGCACGGCCGCCGCGAGGACCTCGACGGCCAGATGTCCTGGCTCGGCATCGACGAGGACCAGACGACCTGGGACTACGGCAGGCGCGTCGGCCACTGCGGCGCGGTCGACCAGTTCATCGCCTTCGAGCACCTGCTCGCGACCGGCGGTCTCGTGCCCGGCGACCATCTGCTCATGGTCGGCTTCGGCTCCGGGACGTCGTGCGCCGCCGCGGTGTTCAAGGTCATCGAGGAAGGACCGCGCGCATGACCGAGCTCACCCGCAAACTGGTCGACTTCATCCAGGAGAACCTCGTCCAGGAGGGCGACGACATCGTCGTCGACGAGACCACCCCGCTGCTCACGTCGGGCCTGCTCGACTCCCTGCGCACGGCCCGGCTGCTGAACTTCCTGCGCAAGGACGTCGGCGTCCGGATCCCCGCCGCCAAGCTCGACTCCGAGAACTTCCAGGACGTCGTGACCATCGCGGCGATGGTCAGAGAGCTCGAAACCGTCTGATGCGCTACGCGGACACGTACATCGGCGGAGTGGGCGCCTTCGTCCCGCGGACCGTCGTCAGCGTCGAGAAGGCCGTGGCCAAGGGCTGGTACCCGGCCGAAGAGGCCGAGCTGCACAACCTGGCCGGGGCGGTGGTCGCGGGTGACGTACCGGCGCCGGAAATGGCGTTGCACGCGGCGCGGAGCGCGCTGAAGCGCAGCGGGCGCGCGCCCGCCGACCTCGACCTCCTCCTGTACGCCTCCACCTGGCATCAGGGACCCGACGGCTGGCCGCCCCACTCCTACCTGCAGCGTCAGCTCGTCGGCGGAGACGTGCTGGCCACCGAGATCCGGCAGGGCTGCAACGGGATGTTCCTCGCCCTGGAACTCGCGGCCGGTCACCTGGCCGCCGTCCCGGACCGGCGGGCCGCCCTGCTGGTCGCCGCCGACAACTACGGCACCCCGCTGATGGACCGCTGGCGGATGGGCCCCGGGTACGTCGGCGGCGACGCCGCCAGCGCGCTCGTGCTGACGAAGGAGACGGGGTTCGCCCGGCTGACGTCGGTCTGCACGACGACGGTGACCGAGGCCGAGGAGCTGCACCGGGGCAGCGAGCCGCTGTTCCCGCCGGGCGTCACGGTCGGCCGCAAGATGAGCTTCGCGGCCAGGAACGAGCAGTTCCGCCAGCAGGTCATGTCCAAGGGCGAGGCCACCGCGGCGCTGTTCAAGATCCAGCGGGCGCTGATGGAGGTCGTCGAGCGGGCCCTGGACGAGAGCGGGATCAAGCCCGCCGACCTCACCCGGGTGGCGTTCATGAACTACTCCGAAGAGATCGTCGAACAGCGCTGCATGACCATGCTCGACCTGCCCATGTCCCGCTCGACCTGGGACTACGGCCGCACCATCGGCCACTGCGGGGCCAGCGACCAGGTCCTCTCCCTCGACCACCTGCTGCTGACCGGCCAGCTGGGTCCGGGCGACCACATGCTGATGCTCGGGACCGGGCCGGGAGTGACCGTCTCCAGCGCCGTGATCAAGATCGTTGACAATCCTCCGTGGGTCTGAACCGAAGGGAACCAACGCAGATGGTCGAACCAGTCGCGGTGATCGGGATCGGCTGCCGCCTTCCCGGTGACGTCCACTCACCGGACGAGTTCTGGGACCTGCTGTGCGCGGGCCGGAACACGACCCGGCCGCTGCCCGCCGACCGCTGGCGCCGGGACGAGAACCGGAGCCCCGAGAACGCCGCCGCGCTGCGCGACGCCGTGCGTCACGGCAGTTTCCTGGACGACATCGAGGGCTTCGACGCCGAGTTCTTCGGCCTGTCGCCCCGCGAGGCCGAACTCATGGACCCGCAGCAGCGGATCCTGATGGAGACCGCGTGGGAGGCCCTGGAGCACGCCGGCCTGCCGCCCCACGGGCTGCGCGGCACCGACACCGGCGTGTTCGTCGGCGTCTGCACTGGCGACTACGGCGCCCGCCTGCTGGAGGACCTGCCCCAGATCGAGGCGTGGACCGGGATCGGCGCGGCGACCTGCGCCGTCGCCAACCGCATCTCCTACTCCCTGGACCTGCGCGGGCCCAGCATGGCGATCGACACCGCCTGCTCGGCGTCGCTGGTCGCGCTGCACCTGGCCGCCCAGAGCCTGCGGCTCGGCGAGAACGACGTCGCCCTCGCGGGCGGCGTCAACCTGGTGGTCACCCCCGGCCAGACCCTCACGCTCGGCACGGCCGGCGCCCTGGCCCCCGACGGCCGGTCGAAGTCGTTCGACGCCTCGGCCGACGGCTACGGCCGGGGCGAGGGCGTCGGCGTGGTCGTGCTCAAGCGGCTGTCGGACGCCCGGCGCGACGGCGACCGGATCCTCGCGCTGGTCATCGGCAGCGCCGTCAACCAGGACGGGCACACCCAGGGCATCATGGCCCCCTGCGGCGAGGCCCAGGAGCACGTGATGCACCGGGCCTGCAAGCAGGCGGGCGTCGCGCCGTCCACGGTCGACTACGTCGAGGCCCACGGCACCGGCACCCGGCTCGGCGACCCTCTGGAGGCGGGCGCGCTCTCCTCCGTGTACGGAACCGGGCGGCCCCCCGGCGACCCGTGCCTCATCGGCTCGGTCAAGTCGAACATCGGTCATCTCGAAGGCGCGGCCGGCATCACCGGCGTCATCAAGGCGGTGCTCGCCCTGCACCGGGGCTCGATCCCGCCGAACGTGCTGACCAGCCTGAACCCGGCGATCCCGTGGGAGACCTCGGGCCTGCGCGTGGTCACCGAGCAGTCGGCCTGGCCGACCCGCGACCACCCCCGCCGGGCGGGCGTCTCCAGCTTCGGCTACGGCGGCACGGTCGCCCACATCGTGCTCGAACAGGCCCCGCCCGCCCCGGAGACCCCCGAGGCCGAGACCACGGGGGAGCGGCTGTTCCCGCTGTCGGCCGCCTCGGAGAAGGCGCTGCGCCAGTACGCCGGCGCCCTCGCCGGCCACCTCGACAAGGGCGCCGGCCTGGCCTCGGCCGGGCACACGCTGGCGCTGCGCCGCACCCACCTGCCCCGGCGCGCCGTCGTGCTCGGCGCCGACCGCAACGACCTGACGGCCGGGCTGCGCCGGCTCGCCGACGACGTGCCGGCCGAGTCGGTCATCACCGGCGACGTGCTGCCCGACCTCGGCCCCGGGCCGGTCTGGGTGTTCTCCGGCCAGGGCTGCCAGTGGCGCGGGATGGGACGGGAACTGCTCGGCGTGCCGGAGTTCGCGTCCCTGGTCGACGAGGTCGATCCGATCTTCGTCGAGGAGATCGGCTTCTCGCCCCGCCAGGTCCTGACCGACGGCGACCTCGACACCATCGACCGCGTCCAGACCATGATCTTCGTGATGCAGCTCGGCCTGGCCCGGATGTGGACCGCCCACGGCGTCACCCCCACGGCGGTCATCGGCCACTCCGTCGGCGAACTCGCCGCCGCGGTGACCGCCGGCGCGATGAGCGTCGCCGACGGCGCCCGCCTCATCTGCCGCCGCTCCGCGCTGCTGCGCCAGGCCGAGGGCAAGGGCGCCATGGTCATGGTCGACCTGTCGTTCGAGGAGGCCGCCGACCGGCTGGCCGACCGCACCGACCTGGTGGCCGCGATCTCCTCGGCGCCCGGCTCCACCGTGCTGTCGGGCGACGTCGACGCGGTCGAGGAGGTGCTCGACGACTGGCCGGCCGAGGGCATCGTGACCCGGAGGGTCGCCTCCGACGTCGCCTTCCACAGCCCGCAGATGACGCCGCTCGCCGTCGAACTGGCCGCCGGGGTCGGCGACCTGTCGTTCGGCCCGCCGCGCATCCCGATGTACACGACCGCGCTGGCCGACCCCCGCTCGACCCCGGTCCTGGACGGCGCGTACTGGGCGGCCAACCTCCGCGACCCCGTGCGGCTCGCCGCCGCGACCACGGCCGCCGCGCAGGACGGCTACCGCGTGTTCCTGGAGATCTCCCCCCACCCGGTGGTCGCCCACTCGGTGACCGAGACGCTCTCGGAGAACGGCTTCGAAGACGTCTTCGTCGGCACGTCGCTGCGCCGCAACCAGCCGGAGCTGCCGACCTTCCTCGCCTCGGTGGGCACCGCGCACTGCCACGGCGTCGACGTCGACTGGACCCGCCTGCAGCCGTCGGGCGGCCTGGCCGACCTGCCGCCGTACGCCTGGCAGCACCGCCGCCACTGGCGCGAGTCGTACACCGAGACCGACAACCGCGGCCACGACGTGGACTCCTACACCCTGCTCGGCGCCGGGACCTCGATCGCGGGCAGCCGCACCCGGGTCTGGCGGACCAGCGTCCAGGACGCCAACCGCCCCTACCCGGGCAGCCACGCCCTCAACGGCGTCGAGATCGTGCCGGCCGCGGTGCTGGTCAACACGTTCCTGCACGCCGCCGAGGACGAGGACGTCACCCTCACCGACGTGGAGATGATGCACCCGCTGATGACGGCGGAGCGGCGCCAGATCCAGGTCGTCCACGAGCCTCCGGCGGTCCGGCTCGCGGCCCGCACCCCGGCCGCCCCCGACGAGCCCGAACCGGCCTGGCTGGTGCACGTCACCGCGAACGTGGCCGCGCCGGGCCAGGTGAAGCCCGACGTCCTCCCGGACGCCGACGGGCTGACCCCGATGGAGCCGGGCTACGTCCACCAGCGCCTGGCGACGGTCGGCGTCCCGTCGACGGGCTTCGACTGGAGCATCGAGACGCTGCTCGGCGGCGACGGCGCGCTCCGCGCCACGGTCCGCACCGACGGCGTGGACAGCTGGGCCCCGGCGCTCGACGCGGTGATGTCGGTGGCGCCCTGCGTGTTCCCGGGGGATCCGGTGCTGCGCATGGTCGTCCACATCGACGAGATGGTGCTGACCGGCACACCCCCCACGACGGTGATCATCGACGCGGCGGTGGACCCGTCGGCCGAGGACACCGCGCGGGCGGTCATCGCCGACGTCGACGGCAGGGTGGTCGGCCACCTGACGGGCCTGCGCTACCCGGTGATCGACGCGCCCCTCCAGGCCGAGGAGGACCTCGGCGGCCCGGCGGAGTCGTTCGCCGGGGTGGCGCCCGAGGACCTGCGCGGACGCGTCCTGCCGGAGATCCGGGCCGAGATCGCGACCGTGATGCGACTGGGGCCGGAGGACCTGTCGATCCGGCGCCCGCTGGTCGAGCAGGGGCTCGACTCGGTGATGACCATCATGGTCCGCCGGCGGCTGGAGAAGCGCTTCGGCTGCCGCCTCCCCACGACGCTGCTGTGGCAGCAGCCGACCATCTCCGCCATCGCGGACCGGTTGGTGGAGCTCCTGCTGGCGGCCGTACCGGAGCCGGAGAAGGCCCCCGAGATCGCGCCCGCCTTCGGAGGCTGAGAGAAGCGGCCCGGGGGAGCGACCCCCGGGCCGTCCTCCTCTGCGGTTGCCCCGAACCCGGCCGGGCGCGACCATATGGGGCTCATGAGGCTTTCCTTGATCACCGGCTTACTCGTGGCGCTGATGGCCACGGTTGTGCCCGGCCCCGCGTACGCCGACCCGGTCGACCATCCCATGCTGTCCGGCAACGATCTCTACGACAGCGGCGTGATCCCCCGCTCCACCTGCCCCGAGAGGCCCATCGGCCGGCGGAACGACGCCGCGCTCGCCAAGAGGTACGTCACCACCGTGGTGAGCTGCCTGAACCGGGTCTGGTCGGCCCAGTTCGCCAAGGCGGGGCTGAAGTTCCGGAAGCCCGAAGTGGCCTTGCTGACCAAGAACCCGAAGCGGTCGTGCGGGCTGCCCTGGCACAAGTACCAGTTCCTGCAGTACTGCGCCGACGATGTGAAGATCGTCGTCGTGCTCGACTGGAAGCTGCTCAGAAAGGACCCCGACGACCTCTACATCTTCACGATGATGTCCAACTTGTACGCCTGGCACATCAACTGGATCGTCGGCATCGAGCCGGCCCTCCTCGACGAGCAGGAGCCGATCCCCGACGTCGAGATCACGCGGCGCAACTCCCTCCAGGAGTACTGCCTGTCCGGGGCGTTCATCGGCAGCGTCTACCGGTCGATGCGCCATCGGGACGCGGCCGACTGGAAGGACGTCCTGCGGCAGCTGGGACGGCTGGAGGCCGGCGCCTACACCGGAACCGGGAAGAACATCGCGTACTGGATGAACCGCGGTTTCACCACCCGCGACGTCGGGACCTGCGCGGAGGCCTGGACCGCGCCCGCGTCGAAGGTGGCCTGACCGACCGCAGTCCGCGACGTCCGGCGAAAGCACGGAAAGCCATGCAACCTCGGCCCGCTTCGGCGCATTAGATCGATGACACGATGCGCGGAAGGAGGCGAATGGCGAGATCGTCCGCGTACGACGACGAGTTCACCGAGTACGTGTCCGCACGGTCGGCGTGGCTGCGTCAGGTCGCGTTCCTCCTGTGCGGTGACTGGCACGCCGCCGACGAACTGCTCCAGGTCGCCGTCACCCGGCTCTACCTGAACTGGTCGCGGGTGCGTGCGGTCGAGAACTCCGACGGCTACGCGCGTACGGTGCTGGTCAACGCCTACCTGGCCGAACGCCGATCGTCGTGGGTCCGCCGGGTGATCCCCTTCGGCGGATACGAGGAGCGGCCCGCCGCCGACGGCGATCTCGACGGTGTGCTCGATCTGCGCCGGGCGCTGGTGAGCCTGCCGCCGCGCCAGCGGGCCGTCCTGGTGCTGCGGTACTACTGCGACCTGTCGGTCGAGGAGACCGCCTTCACCTTGAGGTGCTCGCAGGGCAATGTGAAGAGCCAGACCGCCCGGGGGATCGACCGGTTGCGCCGCATGCTCCATCCCCACGCGGAGGAGGTCTCGTCATGACGCTGGACGCCGATGAACTCGCCGCGGGCCTGCGGCAACTGGCCCGGTCGGAGGCGCCGCCGACGCGGCTGGACGTGGCGGCCGTGCGGGCGACGGCGCGACGCCGGCTGCGGCGTCGCAGGGCCGTACAGGTGGTCGGCGGGCTGCTGGTCTGCGGGGTGCTGCTCGGTGGCGTGGCGGTCGTCAACGGCGGCGATGACGTCACGGTCGCGGTCGCCTCGGTCTCCCAGGGCGGCGATCCCCTCGTGGCCCATGCCGCCTTCGGCTGGTTGCCCGACTCGGTGATCGGCGTCAGCCACGTCGTCGGCGCGCACGGCGACCAGGTGATGGCGCGGGCGGGCGGTGACTTCGGCATGCGCCTGTGGCTTCGCATGTACGAGGCCGCTGACGACCCGCCGATCGAGGACGGACGGACCGCGCTGCCCGCTCCCGAGGTGAACGGACTGCGTGCGTACTGGATCACCGAAGATCCGCGTGACCCGCTCAACGGGGGCGACGCCTTCGTGCGCTGGCAGGTGCCCGGTGGCCGGTGGGCCGAACTGCACGGCTACTACATGAAGGAGGCCGATCCGGGGGCGGTCCTCCTGCGCATCGCGGCGGACGTCACGATCGGCACCCGGCCCGTGCCGCTGCCCCTGCGCATCGACGGGCTGCCGGCCGATCTCGACGTCACCGAAGTGCACTTCTGGCGTCCGGGGTTCACCGACGACACGAACTGGGAGCTGGCGATGTTCTACGCCGGCCCGGACGGCACGTCCGTCACCATCCAGGTCAGCCCGCTGAAGATGCCCGGAGGCCACTGCCGCTCCGCCGCCGGGCTGCACGTCTGCGTGGACGCCAAGGGCCACGCCCCGGACGAGCTCCTCCGGCGGATCACCCTGCTCGGCACCGACGAGCGCCGCTGGACCACGCGGGTCGTCACCTCAGCTTGAGCCTCTTCTTCGAGGTGCCCGGGAACACGACGACCAGGTGTTGCTCTTCTCCGGCCCGGACCCGCACGTACACGCGAAGCCGGTAGCGGCCCTCGCCCTCGATCGCCAGGTTCGGGATCGGGGCGCCCGCGCCGACTCCGTCGTAGCTCATCTCCGGCACGGTCAGCTGGCCGGTGCGGCTGACGATCGGGACCTCGGCGACGTGATCCCACCCCGCCGTGCGCTTCGGCGGCGGGGTGCGGAAGGCCTTCACCGTGAGGCAGAGGTCGATGACGTCCGCGACGTGGCCGATGAGGGCCGCGCTGCCGTCGGCCGCGACGATGGCGTCGTCGGACGCGAACAGTTCGTCCATCGCCTCCTCCATCGTGGGACCGGGGGTCTCGTCGTCGGGGTCGTAGACCATGTAGCCGGGGTCGCCGTCGGCGAACAGGAAGTACTTGACCGAGGCCTGGACGACGCCCTTCGTCCGGGGCCACGGGTCGCGGCACCGGGCGTTCTCCTCGGCTAGCCAGGCGGCGTCCGCGGCCTCCGTCTCCTCGGCGGTCAGCAGGAGGTCGGGTTGGGACTTGCCGACGATCTCCGGGCAGACGTAGACGAGGTGCGACGGGTCGGCGCCCCCGGCGGGCTGTTCGCTTCCGGCCCTCGTCAGGATCGCCTCCTGCTCGTCGCGGTCGCGGGCGTGGCAGAGGGCCCGCCCGTACGCGAGGACGCCCTGGTCCGACAGGGTGTCGGGGAACAGTGGCGGGCCGCCCTCGACGCTGCGCGCCCGGCACAGGAACGCGGCCTCGCGTTCGGCGGGGTTCAGGTCGCCGAAGCCGCGTCCGTCGTAGCAGTCCGTCGACCAGCCGCTGAAGGTGAGGTGCGGGGTCTGCTCCGGGTGGACCAGCGCCATGAGCGGTACGACGGCCACGATCGCCGTCGCGGCGCGGGTCAGGCGCCGCCGCGCGGGTGAGGGTCGCATCGGACGGCGGTCGGCGGGCATCTCGCGGGCGGTCGCCGCGATCCACACGAGGCTGACGAACTCCGCCGCGTCCATCAGGACCGTCACCGGCAGCGGAGGGCCGGGGATCCGGCCGCCGGTGAGGAGGTAGAGGGCGAACGACAGCGCCTGGACGCCCAGCGACGACCAACCGGCGACCAGGGTGCCGCCGCTCCATCGGCCGTCGCGCCGCTGCCCCGCGAGCGTGACGACGGTCACCCCCGCACCGGCCGCGAACCAGACCAGGTCGACGTAACCGCGCGGTCCGAGCTCCGGCAGGTCGAGTTCGTCGAGCACCTCGTTGGCGAGCCCGATCAGTTCGACCGTGAACAGCACTCCGGCCGTCGCGCGCAACAGGCGCGACCGCCAGCGGATGACGAGCAGGAACAGGACGTCGACCGCCGTCCACAGCACGAGCAGGAACACCGCCACGACCGCGTCGGGGAGCAGGCCCATGGGGAGCCACCCCACGAGGCCGTACGCCACCACCGCGTACAGCAGCAGGCGCAGCGCCTTCTCCCGGCGGGTCACCGGTCCCCGCATCGGGGGCCGCAGGATCGACCACACGAAGGCGGCCTTCAGCACGGCGGCCCCGAGCAGCGCGACGATCGTCGCGACGTCGAACTCGTCGACCCCGTAGAACTCGAGGAAGGGCGGCGGCGACCACTGGACGGCCGTCCAGAGCCATGCATCGCCGAACACCAGGCCCGCGACCGCCGCCGCGAGGAGCAGACCGACGACGCCGATCCTGACCATCCGCCATAACCCATCCGAGGACATGGGACGTGATCTTAGACAGGGGCTCCGACAACGCCGCGCGGTCGGCGGCGTTCTCGCGGCGAATTTTGAAATGTACGATGCGGGCGACCTGATCAACGTAAAAGGAAACCGCATGTCGAATACGGTCGTCCCATTCGAGTTGTTCAGTCCCGACTATTTCCGTGACCCTTATTCGGCGCTCGACTGGCTCCGGGAGAACTCACCCGTCCACCGATACGTCTTCCCGGTCGGAAACGTCCCCATGTGGGTCGTGACCAGGTATGACGACGCCGTGACCATCCTCGGCGACCCCCGGTTCAGCACCGCCGAGTGGCGCGGCAGCCCCGAATTCCAGGCCTCGGGCCTTTCCGTCAGCGCGGGCACCGTCCTTTCGCAGACGATTCCCGGGCTCGACCCGCCCCAGCACACCAAAGTACGCCGCTGCGCCATGAGCGCGTTCACGCCGCGAAGCGTCGACCGGTGGCGGGAGGACATCCGGACGATCGTCGACGACACCATCAAGGACTGGGCGCCGGGCCAGGAGAGGGAGCTGGTCGCGGAGTTCGCGGCGCTGATCCCCTCCCGGGTCGTCTCGACGCGGCTCGGGTTCACGCTGGAGCGCCGGGAGCAGCTCGCGGGCGACGTCGACCTGCTCATCTCCACCGACCCGGCCGACTTCCCGCGCATCCCCGGCGCGCGGGAGCGCATCATCGCCTACGGGCGCGAGCTCGTCGCGCTGAAGCGCGCTGAGCCGGGCGACGATCTCACCTCCGCGTTCATCCGGGCCGCCGACGAGGAGGGGCGGATCACCCAGGACGAGCTCGACGCGCTGGTCATCATCATGATCATCGCGGGGGTCGGGACGACCAAGATGTTCCTCACCAACGCCGTGCTCGCGCTGTTCGACCATCCCGGGCAGCTCAAGCTGGTCGCCGACGACCCCGGGATCCTGGCGGGGACCGGCGTCGAGGAGCTGCTCCGGTACGAGTCCCCGGTGGCCTCCACGCCCTGGCGGTTCCCGACCGAGGACATCCGGATCCGCGACCAGGTGATCGCCGCGGGCGAGCCGGTCATGGTCATGGTCGCGGCGGCCAACCGCGACCCCGCCGTCTTCGACGACCCCCACCGGCTCGACCTCACCCGGACGGGGGCGCGGCATCTCGGGCTCGGCCACGGCATCCACAACTGCCTCGGCGCGGCGGCGGCCCGGCTCATCAGCGAGATGACCCTCGCCACCCTCGTCGGGCGGTTCCCCGGGCTGCGGCTGGCGATCCCGCGCGAGGAGGTCCGCCGCCACGAGGTCTGGGCGCTGAACGACTACCGCGCCCTGCCGGTGATCCTCTGATGGGGCGGCGTCTGGAGGTCGACCGGGCGCTGTGCTTCGGCACGGGGCTCTGCGCCGCCACCGCCCCCGGGCTGTTCACCCTCGGGGCCGACCACGTCGCCGCCGCGCGGACGGGGGAGCTCACCGATCCGGCCGAGATCGCCCTGGCGGAGGAGGTGGCGGAGTGCTGTCCGCGCGAGGCGATCAGCCTGCGGCCGGAGTGACGACGAACAGGCGGCGGGTGGCGCGGGTGAGGGCGACGTACAGGTCTCTGGGGCCCGACTCGCGGTAGGCCTCGATCGCGGCCGGGTCGACGACGACCACGGTGTCGAACTCCAGCCCCCGGGCGTCGGGAGCGGCGACGACGATCGCGCCGCTCCCTTCCAGGGCCTCCGTCATACCGGGAGGGGCGATGACGCCGACGAGGCCGTTGTCCTCGTCGGCGGCCAGGGCCCGGACGGTGTCGGGGCCTCCCGTCAGGGTGCGCGGGGGTTCGCCGTGGCGGACCGACCGCGACGGCCCCTGGCCCGGGGCGATGCGGGCCAGCAGCGGGGTCGCGTGGCCGAGGATCTCGGCCGTGGTGCGGTAGTTGACCGTGAGCGTGTGGTGGACGAACCGGTCGCCGACGGCCTCGGGCCACGAGCGGACCGTGGTGGCCGAGCCCGACTGGGCGAAGTCGCCCACGACCGTCATCGAGCGGGACGGGCAACGGCGCAGCAGCATCCGCCACTCCATCTCGGTGAGCTCCTGGGCCTCGTCCACGACGATGTGGCCGTACACCTCCTCGGGCGGGCCGTCGATCAGCGCGCGGGCCTCGTCGAGCAGCGCGAGGTCGGCGCGGGTGCGGACGGTGCGGCCGAGCGCGTCCTCGGGGCGCAGCCGGGGCCACACCGCCTCGGTCGCCTGGTCGACGGCGGGGTCGTCGAGGAGCTGCTCGCGGACCGCGTCCCAGTCGAACTCGGGCTCCGCCGCCGGGCTGTCGTCCAGGCCCAGGGACCTGAGATCGCCGGCCACCGCGTCGTCGAGGTCGACGCCGAGCATGGACGCGACCTCGGCGTCGAGCCGGGCCAGCGCGTCGGCGGTGCGCCGCTCCAGCAGGTCGACCAGGGCGTCGACCACGTGCTCGCGGAACCTCTCGCGGGCGGGGTTGTGGGCCAGCCCCTCGCGGGTGGCGAGGCGGTGGGCCGCGTCGACCTCGGCCGGGGTCAGGACCAGCGTCTCCTGGCCGACCTTGACCTCCAGCGGGACGCCGCGCGGCTGCCGGGCGCGCACCCAGGCGGCCAGCGAGGCGGCCGTGCCCGCGACCCCCTTGGCCCGCGCCGCCTCCTCGGGTTCGGCGGCGGTCGGGGCGACGCCCACGAGGTCGGCCAGCGTGGCCATCCGGACGTCGTTCTCGCCCAGCGACGGCAGCACGTCGGAGATGTAGTCGAGGAACCGGCTGTTGGGGCCGTACACGAGGACCCCGCGCCCGGCGAGGGCGGGGAAGGCGTAGAGCACATAGGCCGCGCGATGCAGCGCGACCAGGGTCTTGCCGGTGCCGGGGCCGCCGTCCACGACGGTGACGCCCCGGTGCGGGGAGCGGACGATCGCGTCCTGCTCGGCCTGCAGCGTCGAGACGGCCTCGCGCATCCGCCCGGTCCTGGCCCGGCTGAGCGCGGCCGCGAGCGGGCCGTCGCCGACCACGTCGTCGGGGGTGGGGGCCGAGCCGTCGAGGATCTCGTCGCTGACGTCCACGACCCTGCGGTTCTGCAGCCGCAGGTGGCGGCGCCGGCGCAGGCCCAGCGGGGTCGCGGGAGTGGCGGCGTAGAAGGGGCGGGCGGCGTCGGCGCGCCAGTCGACCAGGACGACCTCGCCGTCCGGGGAGCGCAGGCCGACGCGGCCGATGTGCAGAAAGTCCCCGGCGGGGGTGTCGATGCGGCCGAAGCACAGCGAGCGTTCGGCGGCCCGGAGTTCGCCGAGCCTGCGGGTGAGCCTGGACAGCTCGACGTCGCGGGTGTGCAGGTCGTCGGACGTGGTCAGCGCGCGGTCGCGGGCGGCCAGCGTGTCGGAGACGGCGGCGTCGAGGCGGTCGTACAGGCCGTCAACGATCTGCTGTTCGGTTTCCACCCGCCCAAGTATGGAGACGAGGGATACGGAAAGTAAGGCTTGACTTACTTTGTGATGTCCATCGAGATGGCTTCTAGACTCCCCGTGTGGGCGAATTACTCGTCGGGGCCGGCTACCTCGTCGCCGGGATCGTGGGATGGGTCGTCCAGCCGCGCCATCGCGTGGGGCCCCTGCTCCTGTGCGTCGGGTCGCTCTGGCTGCTCGCCAAGCTGGGGCCCGTGGTGCCGGTGGTCGGCGGTGCGTGGGCGGCCGTGCTGGGGCACTGGCTGATCACGTTCCCGACCGGGCGGGCCGGGACCACCGCGCAGCGGGCCGGGGTCGGCGTCGTCTATGGGGCCCTGGTCGTCGCGGCGTTCGCGCCGCTCGCGGGGCTGGCGGTCGGCGGGGCGGCGGTCGTCGCGGTGCAGGTCCTCCGATGGCGGGGGAGCGCGGCGGCGCGGCGGCGGGTGTTCAACCCGGTCACGCTGGCGGGTCTGGTGGCGGTCGTGGTGGTGCTGGCGCTGAAGCCCGTGGCGGACGTCCCCCTGGCCACCGGTCTGTCGCAGGCGGCGCTCGCGCTCGTGCCCGCCGGGTATCTGGCCGGGCTGCTCCATCGCCGGATGCGGCGGGGCGCGGTGGCCGACCTCGTGGTGCGGCTGGGCGACGTCCCGGCCGGCGGGATCGAGGCCGAGCTCGCGGCGACGCTGCGCGATCCGACGCTCCGGGTCGGCTACTGGGCCGCCGGCCGCTACGTCGACCTCGGCGGGCGGGTCGTCGACGTCCCCGAAGGCGGGGCCACGCGGGTCGACCGAGCGGGGGAGCGGCTGGCGGTACTCGTCCACGACCCCGTGCTCTTCGAGGAGCCCGAGCTGATCGAGGCCGCCTGCGCGGCGGCCGGGCTGGCGCTGTGGAACGAGAGGCTCGCCGCCGACCTGCGCCTGCGCATCAGGCAGGCCGGTGAGGCGACCGAGGCCGAGCGGCGGCGCATCGAGCGCGACCTGCACGACGGCGTGCAGCAGCGGCTGCTGTCGATCCCGATGACGCTCTCGCTGGCCGAGGCGTCCCGCGATCCCGTGCCGCTGATCAGGGAGGCCCGGCACGCCCTGCTCGCGGTGCTCGGCGACCTGCGGGCGCTGACCCAGGGCATTCACCCGCCGGTGCTCACCGAACGGGGGCTCGCCGGGGCGGTCGGGGAGCTGGCCGCGCTGTCGCCCGTGCCCGTGCGGGTCACCGCCCGCGTCGGCGACCTGCCGCCGGAGGTGGAGACCGTCGCCTACTACGTCGTCGCCGAAGGGCTGGCCAACGTGACCAAACACGCCGGGGCGACCGAGGCGGTCGTGCGCGTCGTGGCCGCCGACGGGCTGCTGTCGGTCGAGATCCGCGACGACGGCGTCGGCGGGGCCGACGCCGCGCGCGGCACCGGGCTCCGCGGCCTGGCCGACCGGGTCGCCGTCTGCGGCGGCACCTTCCACGTGGACGACCACGTGGACGACCGCGCGGGCACCGTCGTCAGGGCGGTGCTGCCGTGCGGGTAGCCATCGCCGAAGACAGCGCGCTGCTGCGTGAGGGCCTGGTCAGGCTGCTCGCCGAGACCGGCTTCACCGTCGTCGCGGCCGTCGAGGACGCCGCCGCGCTCCTCAGGGCCGTCGACGACCACTGCCCCGACGTCGCGATCGTCGACATCCGCCTGCCGCCGACCCGCACCGACGAAGGGCTGCGGGCGGCGGGGCGGATCCGGCGGCTCCACCCCGGTACGGGGGTGCTCGTCCTGTCCCAGTACGTCCGCCTCACCTACACGGTCGAACTGCTCGACGGCGGCGCCCAGGGCGTGGGCTACCTGCTGAAAGACCGGGTGACCGACCTGGCCGAACTGGCCGCCGCGGTGCGGAGCGTCGGAAACGGCGGGGCGGCGTTCGACCCCGTCGTCATCGACCAGCTCGTCGGCCGTCGAGAGAGACCCGACGACCCGCTCAACGGGCTCAGCGAACGCGAACGGGCCGTGCTGTCGCTGATGGCGGAGGGCCGCACCAACCAGGCCATCGCGACCCGGCTCGGCATCGCCGAACGGACCGTGGAGAAGCACTGCTCGGGCATCTTCACCAAGCTCGCCCTCCCCGCCCATCCCGACGACCACCGGCGGGTCCTGGCGGTGCTGCGCTACCTGAACGGGTGAGGCCGGCCGCACCACGGGTGCGTGCGGGCACGCTTCCGCGCCGGTGACCCCCGCCCGAGACTCGGCGGCGTGAACCTCAAGAGAGCAGCCGTCATCGGGCTGGGCGCGGCGGCGCTGCTGGCCGGCGCGTTCGTCGTGTTCCTCCGCCCGCCCGTCGACCCCTTCGACCCGATCGCCTGGGACCCCGGGCCGCCGTCGGAGATCGCGCATGTCACGCCCGCCGCCGGGGTCTCCTCGCTCGCCGCGCTGCCCGGCCCGGAGGACGTGGCCGTCGACTCCGCCGGGCGGATCCACACCGGTCTGCTCGACGGGCGGATCGTGCGTCTCCGGCCGGGAGGCTGGCCGGAACCCTTCGCCGAGGTCGGCGGGCGTCCCCTGGGGCTGGTGTTCGACGCGCGCGGCCACCTGCTGGTCGCCAACCACGGCGTCGGCCTCCAGTCCGTCGCCCCCGACGGCACCGTCACCCTGCTCACCGACACCGCCGGCGGCGAGCCGATCAGGTTCGCCAACGACCTCGCCGTCGCCGCCGACGGGACGGTCTACTTCTCCGACTCCAACAGCAGGCTGAACAACTCGACCCTGGATGGCTCCGCCTTCTCCGTGTACGACTTCCTGGAGGGCCGCCCCCGAGGCCGGCTCCTCCGCTACGACCCCGCGGCGAAGACGACGACCGTGCTGGCCGAAGGCCTGTACTTCCCCAACGGCGTCGTCGTCACCGACGACCAGCGGGCGCTGCTCGTGGTCGAGTCGACCCGCTACCGCGTCACCAGGTACTCACTGGCCGACGGGACGACCACGACCTTCCTCGACCGCGTCCCCGGCATCGGCGACGGCTTCACCCGGCTCCCCGACGGCCGCCTGCTCCTCGGCGTCTACGACCGGGTGCCCCTCCTCGACGAGCGGATCCTGCCGAACGTCTGGACCCGGTGGCTGGCCGCCCGCCTCCCCGCCGCCCTCCTGGCCGACGAGGACGACCCGATCGCCGGCTCGATCCTGGTGATCGCCCCCGACGGCCGGATCGAGCGACGCCTGTCGGGCATCGACCCCGCCCCCGCCAACGTGGTGCCCCACGGGAAGGGCTGGCTGCTGGGCTCCCTCCAGGGCGGGGAACTGCGGACCATGCCGGCCGTCAGCTAGTGCGCACCAGGCGGAGGAAGGCCTTCAGGCCGGTGATGAGCTCCTGGTTGTCGCTCAGCCCGTCGACCGTCTCGTCGAAGCGCCGCGTCATCAGGGTGATCTTCCGGTTCAGGTCGTGGTCGGCGTCCTCCAGCACCGACCGCGCCGCCGCCAGCTCGTCGCGGACCCGCCGGAGGTCCTCGGTCAGCGTCTCGATCGACGCCTCCAGGGCGGTCCGGGCCTCCACCAGGTCCTTCACGTCGGTACGCAGCGTCGCCACGTCCTGCCGCGGATAGTGCAGCTCCTCCATCAGCGTCCCGACCCGGTCCTTCAGATGGGCCAGGTAGGCGCCCGTGGGCCGGAACAGGGTCGCCAGCAGGTAGAAGCCGGCGAAGTAGTAGCCCACGTACTCCCCGGAGAAGTACGTGACCGTCGCGATCACCGCCGCCGAGACCACATGCCCGAGCACCGCCAGCCGCAGCATCCGCTTCGCGATGCCCCGGGCCTCGTCCTCACGGGCCTGGGGCACCTCGATGCCCCGCTCCCGCGACAGCGCGGTCTCGTGGACGACCCGGCGGGCCGAGAAGTACAGGTTCCACGGCACGGTCAGCAGGATGAGCAGCCAGATCAGGCTGACCGCGCCGACGCCGATCGCCAGGACGGTGCTGGGGGCCACGCCGGTCGAGAAGGTCAGCCAGGCGGCGAATATCGCGAAAGTCAGAGAAACCAGGAAAATCCACCATTTCATGCCCCAAAGGATCTTCCATGGGCGCGCTCCCCAGCACCGTTTTCGTACTCAGACTGAGTGGGGAATCAGTACTAGTTCCGTCGCAGAACCCAGACACCATCGGCGTCCACGGTCACGAGGCGGGTGCCCTGGGTCAGCAGGACCTTGCCCCGGTATTTGCCGATCTTGTTGATCAGCAGGTCGGGGTAGTCGGTGAGGCTTTGGAAGCCGTACACGATGAAGTTCGACGTGCCGTTGTGGGTGGCGTTCATGGTCCGCAGGCCCCTGGTAGGGGTGAGCTTGAGTACCTGGGATCCCTCGCCGCGGATCGTCGCGGAGCACCAGCAGCGGGCCTTGCTCACAGGCTTGAACGTGGCGGTCCAGGGGCCGTCGGCCTGGATCTGGAGGCCGGCGGTGCCGGGGGCGGCGAAGCTGTTGGAGCCGTTGTAGAGGACCGTGCCGGACCAGTCGCCGATCTCGTTGACGAGCAGGTCGCTCTTCTTCCCCTTGGGGTTGATCGTGTGGACGATGAAGTTCGACTCCCCTGTGTGGTCGAACGTGATCAGGCCGGGAGTCTTGGTCGCCTTGATGCGGATGACGTCGTCACCTTCGCCCCGGAACGTCTTGTCGGCGTGTGCCGGGAGCGCGGCGACTCCCACGAGCGAGGTCGCGGTCAAGAGGAAGACAGTCAGTAATCGGCGGAACACCACATCTCCTTCGTTTCTGGTGATACGTCGGTGAACTATCGGTGCCCGCGTTTGAAACGTTCCACAATCCGGCGATCTTGACTAACCGGACCAGGGGATCCCGTCGTCCCACATCCGCTCTGCCTCGGCGGCGAAGCGGTGGAACCAGACGCCGTCGCGTGGCTCCAGAGCGAGGATCGGCCCGCTCTCGCCGGTCGGCCGGTGCTCGAACCGCTGCGCGCAGATGTACTGGCCGTCGACGACCTGGAGACCCACCGAGGGGACGAACCGGGTGAGCCGGATCTCCAGGTTCCCCCCGGTGAGTGAGCGCAGATGGTCGAGTTCGGCCAGGACGCCCCGGATGCGCCCGGCCAGCAGCGCCGGATCGGAGCCGCTGTAGCCGATCAGGGCCGCCGCCGCGATGACCGACTCATCGTCAGGGTCGACCATCATCACCCGGATGCGCGCCCCGCTCTCCAGCAGCGCCTTCAGGTCGGCGCGCATCGTGTTGGCCGTCCGGGCCATCGACCGCCCGATGAACAGGTAGTCACGGGCCCGCGCGCGGCGGGCGGCCAGGTCGGGCGGGAAGTCCTCCCGGAGGGCCGACCGGTCGGCGACGAGCTGGGCCACCTGGCGGCGCGACTTGATCTGCGAGAAGGCCAGCAGCGCCAGCAGCGCGAGGGTGGCCGAGATCAGCACCGAGGTCTCCGCCAGCCCGACCACGCCGAGCACGGTGAACACCAGTGCGACCAGGCCCAGCACGTAGAGGTCGAAGTTGTCGTCGCGGACGAGGTCGGCCAGGCGCTTCATGGACCCCATCCTTCCGGGGCAAGCGGCGGCCGGGCGGGCTTTCCGGGTCTTTCAGGCGCCCTTCACCGGCAGGCTGAACCAGACCGTCTTCCCGCCCGCCACCCGGCTCGTGCCCCATCGGTCGGCGAGCTCGTTCACCACGAACAGCCCGCGCCCCTCGTCGTCGAAGCGGCCGGGTTCGCGGAGCCTCGGCATGCGGTGGTCGTCGTCGCTGACCTCGCACAGGAGGCTGTCGGTGCGCAGCAGCCGTACCGTGATCGGCCGGGCCGTCGCCCGCACCGCGTTGGTGACCAGTTCGGAGGCCAGCAGTTCGGCCGTCGGGATGAGGGCGTGCAGCCCCCATCCGGCCAGCGTGCGCCGCACCAGCCCGCGCACCCGCGAGGGGGTCTGCGCCTGCGGCTCCAGCAGCCACTGGGCGACGTCCTCGCTGGGGATGCCGGTGAACCGGATCGCCAGCATGGTGACGTCGTCGCGCATCGGCGTGGCCGGGACCACGCTCGCGCAGACCTCTTCGAGGGGCCGCACTCCGGTCAGGCCGCGCCGCAGGCGCTCGACTCCGACGCCGATGTCCTCGCCGCGCTCCTCGACCAGGCCGTCGGTGTAGAGGACGAGCATGCTGTCGTCGTCGGCGGCGATCTCCACCGTCTCGAACGCGTTGCGCCCGAGCCCGATCGGGGTGCCCGCGGGCGGCTGGAGCACCTCGGCCTTGCCGTCGGCGCTCACCAGGACCGGGGGCAGGTGACCGGCGCTGGCGATGGTGCAGCGGCGCTGGACGGGGTCGTACACACAGTAGACACAGGTCGTGATCGTCTGTGCGGCCAGCCGCTGCGCCATCTCGTCGAGCGACTGCAGCACCTGCTCGGCCGGCAGGTCGAGAGAGGCGAGTGTCTGTACGGCGATGCGCAACTGCCCCATGATCGCGGCGGCGTCGAGGCCGTGACCCATGACGTCGCCCACGACCAGGGCCACCCGGGAGCCGGGCAGCGGGATGACGTCGAACCAGTCGCCGCCGACGCGCGCGGCGGCGGGCTGGTAGCGGAACGCGATCTCCAGACCGGGCAGAGAGGGAGGCTGACCGGGCCGGATCCCGCGTTGCAGGATCTCCAGCGTCTCGAGTTGCCGGCGGTGTAATCGCCCGTGGAAGATCGTGAGCGCCACCGGGACCGCCAGCTGCCCGATGACCAGCACGTCGTCCTGGTCGAATTCGCCGCGTTCACGGTCCCGGGCCAGCACCGCGCACCCGACGGCCTCGCCGTAGGCCCGCAGCGGCACGGTCAGCAGCCGTCCGCCCACCAGTTCGGGAACCGTGGCCGCCGGATCGCCCGACCAGCGCGAGGGCAACCGCCCGCGCGGATCGAGCCGGTGCACGGCACCCCCGTCGAGGTAGACGGCGGCGGCGTCGGCCAGCCGGGGCACGGCCGCCTCGCAGAGCAGCCTCGCGGCCTGCTCCGGGTCGAGGCAGTCGCCGATCGCCCGTGCCGTGTCACCGAGAAATGCCAGACCCTCGGTGTCGATCACTGTGTGTGAGTCACTGTGTCTTCAGAACTGGTTCCGCCGGCAGTTGAGGAACAGCTGGATCTCCGGCGGCGCCTGCGTGGTGGCCGGCGCGTAGGAGATGTCGGTCTCGACGACCACGGTGAACCCGGTCTCCTCGACGAGGGCACGCAGGTCTTCGCGCAGGTAGCCGGTGACGCGGACGGGCGCGCCGAGGAACTGGAACGGCACGTCGTCGAGGTCGATCTCGACCATGCTCAGCGCCAGCAGCCCACCGGGCACGATCACGTCGTGGATCTTCTGCAGCGCCGTCGCGATGTCGGCCCGCGGCAGCATCAGCAGCGAGAAGAACGCCACCACCGCGTCGAACCGCCCGAGCGAGGCGTCGATCTCGGTGACGTCGCGCTCCAGGAACGTCCCCTCGGGCACGTTCTTGCGCGCCAGGTCGAGCATGACGGGCGAGATGTCGATCCCGGTGACCTCGCAGCCCGCGTCGGCGAACTGCTTGGCGGTCGGCTCTCCGGTGCCACATCCGACGTCGAGCACTCGCGCGCCCGGCTGGAGTTGCTTGATCAGCCACTCCCCGGCCGCGATCTGCCCCTCCTTGTGGGGAAAGGCGTCGTCGTACCGTGACCCGATGCGGTTGAACGCCTCGGCCTGCATAGCCCGGTATTCGTCGCGACTTTGAGCCGAACCGGATTCAGTTGTCATCATGCCGCCATATGGGAGATCGCCGACTTCTGCCCACCAAGTGATAGGCCCTCTGGGCTCACAAGTCAAGATATATCTGCGTTAAATTGACATTTCACGCAGGCGACCTGCGGCAACGATGTTGACTGGACGTGTCGTGAAGGTCAATGCTGCCAGTCAGATAAATGTCGGTTTATGGTCGGCAATGTCTCTTGGCCTGAAAGGACCCTTCGTGCCCCATCTGTCCTGGGAAGGGTGTCACAACACCCGAGACCTGGGAGGTCTCCCACTTCACGACGGCGGCCAAACGTCGTTCGGCGCGCTGGTCCGCTCGGACAATCCCGAGCGCCTGACGGCGGCCGGATGGGCGGCCGCGACGGCCCACGGGGTGCGGACCGTGGTCGACCTCCGCGAGTCGTACTCTCCCGATCTCCGGCCCCCCGGCCTCACGACGGTGCGGATCGACCTCGACGACATGGCCGACGAGCGGGTCTGGGGCCACATCCGCGACCACGAACTCGACGGATCGCCGCTCTACTACCGGTACTTCCTGGAGTCCAAGCCGGCGCAGTGCGTGGCCGCCGCGACGGCGGTGGCCCGCGCGCCGGAGGGCGGCGTGCTGGTCCACTGCGGCCTGGGACGCGACCGGACCGGCCTCGTCGTCATGCTCCTGCTGTCGCTGGTCGGCGTGACCCCGGAGGCGATCGCGACCGACTACGAGGAGAGCACGGCCCGCCTGGTCCCGCTCTACGCGGAACTGGGCATCGACGACCAGACGGCCGAGATCGAGCAGATCCTGCGCACCAAGGGCACGACGCTGAGGGCCGCCGTGTACGACGCCCTCGACGGCTTCGACGCCGAGAAGTACCTCCTGGCCGCAGGCATGGACCCGGCCGACGTGTCGGCGTTGAAGACCCGCCTCACCCGCCCGTGACCCGCCGCTCCCGCGCGGCCCGCCACGAGGCGACGATCACGAAGCTGACCGTGACGAGCAGCGCCCAGGCCCCGATCTTGCCCGTGTGGACGAGCCGCCAGCCGTCGCGTTGATGGGGGTACTCCCACGCGCCGAGGTAGGTGGCGACGTTCTCGGCCACCCAGAGGAAGAACCCGGTCAGCAGCAGCGCCGGGGCCAGCGGCAGCCGATGGCGGTGCCCGCCCACGGTGAACAGCACCGAGGTCCCCCAGGTGACGACCACCAGCAGGACCGCCAGCGGAACCCGCAGGTCGACCCACCAGTGGTGGCTGACGAAGTTGACGTAGATCGCCACCGCGAGCAGCGTGACCGGAACCGCCCGGTAGGCGACCAGGCTGAGCGACAGGATTCGCCAGGCCGCGCACACGTAACTCCCGACGGCGGCGTAGAGGAACCCGCTGTAGAGCGGTACGCCGAAGAACTTGGTGTAGGCGTCCTCGGGATAACTCCACGACCCGAGCCGCACCTTGACCAGCTCGAACGCCAGCCCGACCACGTGAAAGCAGGCGATGACGGCGACCTCCTCGGTGGTCTCCCACCGCATCACCCGGAAGAGGACGGTGAGCGCGACGGCGTACAGGAGCAGCGCGTCATAACGCGGCACGGGCAGCGGCACCACCGAGGAGAGGGCCAGCCCGGCGAACAACCCGACCGCGAACCCGCACGCCCTCGCCTCGGCCCACGCGAACCGGGCCAACTGCGCGACGAAGAACCTCACGCCGCCATTCGATCCGCCGACCGGCGAGAGGTGGCGGGGATGATGGGGAGATCATGTGCGAAATCGGCGAAGGCCCGTCAGTGGCGGGCTGCACCGCCGTGCAGCAGGATCTCGGCGATCTGCCGCGCCCGGTCGAGGGTGATCCCCGTCCGCTGCTCCACCGCGAGGGGATGATCGGTCGGTTCCAGTTCGATGACCGGACGCTCCCCGACGGGGCGGGTGTGCAGGTTGGTCTTGAGGTTGATCGTGGACGGCGAGTAGATCGACAGTTCGGTGGACAGCCACCCGAAGTACGGCGGCTCGCTCTCCCTGCCGGGGATCCCCCAGAACTCGCAGGCCCGGATGAAGTTCTCCTGGCTGAGCGAGACCCACACGTTCCAGGTGAAGACGTCGTCGGCGTCGACGAGAGGGATCTCGATCAGCCCGCGTAAGAAGAAGGCCCGCCCCTGGATGACGCACTGGTCGGACGACAGCAGATTCAGGGAGTCATCCTCCATCCCCGGCTTCCAGTAGTCGGGGGCCTCCGTCGCATAGGACAACGGCAGGCCGTCATGCCTGTCTCCACAGCACGAACAGGTGAAATCCAACGCCTTCGACATGGCACGAAGGCTAGCGATCGGGGCGGACGATCTGGAGCGTGAGAAGGTCGGCCGCCTGGGGAGCGCCGGCCCGGCGACGACGAACGCGTCGTGCGCTCCTTCAGAGAGACGGCTACTGAACGGTCACGTCCCCACGCCGACGTCAAGGCGTTGATGGCCGGGTGCCTGTCGGATCCCGCCGCGCTCGACCGGCTCGTCGCCGTGGTGACGGAGGGGCTGCGCCGGTAGGCGGGGCTTCCCGGTGCGTGAAAGTTACATCCGCGACCACGGGTTTCCTGCGGAAGCGGATGGAGGGGTGTCTGCCCCCGAGACGACCACTATTGCCAGACACCCCTATTGGTGCAACATTACCTCAGACGTCAGTCGGCATACGTCATACGTTTGGGATGTCAGATGACCACATTCCATCTGCTGCGGATTCTTCGTCGGCGTGGCACGGGGCGGACGACCTCGCGACAGGTGATGAACCAGCGAAAGGAAAAGGGCGTGAAGGCAGTCTTATCCACCACCGGGAAGGTGTTGGCCGCGCTCGCGGTGTTCGTCGCCGCCGTGATGGTCCCGAGCCTGGGAGGCGGGGTCGCTTCGGCGGCGACCCAGGCCACCTACTACGTCGCCCCTGACGGCAACGACTCCAACGCGGGCACGATCTCGGCGCCGTTCAAGACCGTGCAGAAGGCCAGGGACGTCGTCCGCACGGTGAACGCCAACATGACCGGCGACATCTACGTCTACCTCCGCGGCGGGACGTACTCGGTCGGCAGCACCATCGAGTTCACCCAGGCCGACTCCGGCACGAACGGTTTCCGGGTCATCTACGCCGCCTACCAGAACGAGACGCCGATCCTGACCGGCGGCGTACCGGTGACGGGGTGGACGCAGCACAGTGGCAACATCTGGAAGGCCCCGCTGAACCGCAGCAACAAGCTCCGCGCGCTCTACGTCAACGACAAGCGCGCGTTCATGGCCACCAAGACCGTCAGCTCCCAGGGCTGCACCGGCACCTACAACGTCACGGCCGGCCAGGCGTCGTGGGCGTGGGAGTCGGGCTCGCAGTGCGCCGGGTCGCGCTACAGCCTGAGCGACTTCCCCGCCATCGCGAGCAACCAGGACGACATCGAGATCGAGACCGGCACGACCTGGACCACCGCCATCGTCGGCGTCCGCCAGGTCACCTCCGACGGCTCCGGCCGCATCGCCACCTTCCAGCAGCCCGGCGCGGCCATCGCCCAGGGCGCCTTCAATGGCAACGCGCAGGTCGGCGGCACGCACAAGCTCATGAACGCCTACGAGTTCCTCGACACGGCCGGTGAGTTCTTCTTCGACAAGACCACCAAGACGCTGTACTACTACAAGGCCGCCTCGGAGAACATGTCGACCGCGAGCGTCGTCGCGCCGAACAACGTGACGACCCTCATCAAGGTTGCCGGCACCTCCACGAGCTCCCGCGCCCGGAACATCACCTTCTCGGGCCTCACGGTGCAGCACTCCGACTGGAACCTGTTCAACGTGGCCGGCTCGGTGCTCAAGCAGGCCCAGCAGGGCAACCTCGGCGCGCTCGCGTACGCGAAGCAGAACTTCCACGCGTACTACTACCGCAACGTCGACACGGCGCCCGGCATCATCCAGATCGACAACGCCGACGGGCTCGTGCTGCAGAACAACCGGATCCAGCACACCGGCGTCGACGGGATCAACATGGTCAACGACGTGGTGAACTCCCAGGTGATCGGCAACTACACCAACGACATCGCCGGATCCGCCATCACCGTCGGCCATCCGCAGCACGTCTACATCGGCGACCACACCTCGTCCAACCGCGAGAAGTACACCGCGTCGGTCGAGGGCGCGCCCAAGAACATCGAGATCAAGAACAACTACCTGTACGACAGCGCGGTGCTGTTCTGGGGGCACAGCCCCATCTCGGCCTACTTCGCCGACACCGTGTCGATCCAGCGCAACCGCATCGAGAAGTCCCCGTGGGCCGGCGTGACCCTCGGCTGGGGATGGTGGAACTTCGACGGCTCGTCCGGCTCGATCGCGCCGAACCGGCCGACCACCACGGCGAAGAGCAACACCATCAGCCACAACCACTTCATCGACACGGTGCAGCGCCTGAGCGACACGGCCCCGGTCTACACGCTGGGCAACCAGCCGGGGACCACGATCACCAACAACTACATGCAGGGCGTGCCGTCGGGTCACAAATACGGACTCCACCCGGACGAGGGCTCGGGCAACATGGTGTTCCGCGACAACGTCCTGAGCGTCGACAAGAACATCACGTGGCTCATCAACTCCGACGACTGGGGCCGCAAGCACGACCTGAGCATCACGCAGACCTATGGGCCGATCAACAAGGTCTCCAACAAGGTCCTGCCGAACAGCACGGTCCACGACATCATCGTGTCGTCCGACTACGTCTGGCCGGCCCCGGCCTACGGCATCGCGGTGAACTCCGGCCTGGAGGACGCCTACCGGGGCATCATCCCCCAGAGCAACCTGTCCCTGCCCGACTACGTCCTGCCCGCCAGCACGTACACCAGCAGCGGCCAGACCTCGATCCCCATCCGCAGCACCGGCGACTCAAGCAAGAGCGTCTGGCTGGCCCCCGCCGGCTCGACGACCTTCACCGCCGGCGCCACGATGACCAGGGCGGGCGGCACGGCCACCTCCATCGCCGTGCCGACGACGAACGGCGAATACCGGCTCTTCGTCGTGGACGCCCAGGGCAACCGCTCGGCGGCGTCGACGTCCCTCGTCCGGCAGGGCAGCGGCGGCAGCAGCGGCGGCGGCCAGCAGATCGTCGGCACGCAGTCAAACCGCTGCGTGGACATCACCGGCGGCTCGTCGGCCAACGGCACCCAGGCGCAGCTGTACGACTGCGGCAGCGGCACCAACCAGCGGCTGACGTACACCTCGGGCAAGCAGCTGCAGGTGTTCGGCAACAAGTGCCTCGACGCCAACGGCCAGGGCACCACGAACGGCACCCAGGTCATCATCTGGGACTGCAACGGCCAGACGAACCAGCAGTGGAACGTCAACTCCAACGGCACCATCACCGGCGTCCAGTCAGGCCTGTGCCTGGACGCCTTCGGCGGCGGCACCGCCAACGGCACCAGGATCATCCTGTGGTCGTGCAACGGCGGCCCCAACCAGCAGTGGACCCTGCGCAACTGACGCGGGACCTCCACTGGGCCGCGGACGGTCACTCCCGGACCGTCCGCGGCCCATCCTCCTCCCCTCAACGAGAAAGGGGCCCCGGATCGGATCCGGGGCCCCTTCTCATCTGCATGGAGCCGTGCCTAGGAGACGGGCTCGATCCACACGTTGCGGAAACGGGGGTTCTCGCCGGCGTCGCCGTGATCTTGGAGGCGGATGCCGCCCGTCGCCACGCTCTCGGCGATGTGGTCGCCCGTGCCGCCGTCGACGGACACGTTGTCGTGGACGACCTGGCCGTTCCAGACGACCGTCACCCGGGCGTTGTCGACCTTCACACCAGTGCTGGTGTAGCGGGCCGCGCGGAAGGTGATGTCGTAGGTCTGCCACGTGCCGGGGGCGGTGGCCCTGTTGGTGTCGGCCGCGCGCTTGTTGTAGATGGAGCCCGCCCCGTTGATGAGGGGGGCCGCGTCACCGAACGACTCCAGGACCTGAACCTCGTAGCGTTCCTGGAGGAAGATGCCGCTGTTGCCGCGCTGCTGCCCGGTCACGTTCGACGGGTAGTCCGGCACCAGCCACTCGGCGTGGAGCTTGAAGTCGCCGAAGGTCTGACGGGTGCGGATGTCGCCGCCGAGGGACTCGACGGAGCCGTTCGCGATCGGCCAGGTGGCCGTGCCGCCGGCGCGCTTCTCGAACGCCGCCAGGCTCGTGCCGTCGAACAGCGTGATCCGCTGCGCGAGCGAGACGGAGATGTGGTCGAGGTTGACGTTGCCGCCGTCGCCCGCGTCGTACCGGTAGGTGATCTCGTTGGTGCCCCGGACCAGGTTGAGCTGTTCCGTCTGGAGGCCCCAGGTGTCCCAGCCGCCCGTGGAGGCCAGTCGCGACTGCCTGACCTTGGTGCCGTTGACGTACACGCTCAGCGACCTGGTGGTGTCGGCCGCGTAGCGGAGGGCGACGTTGTGCGGGCCGGTGGTGTCCGACCACACGCTGAACGAGGTGCTCGCGCCCTGGTTCCAGTAGCCGTCCACGAAGCCCTTGTAGGTGTAGCCCGGGTGGTCCTTGTTGGCCTTCGCGCCGCCGGCCAGCGTGGCGTTCTCCGCCTCGAAGACCCGCTGCGCCGCGACGGTGAGGGAGTCGAGGTTGACGTGGCCGGTGTCGCCGCTGTCGACCTTGTACGTGATGAGGTTGACGCCCTCGTTCAGGGTCAGCGGCTCGACCCGGGTGGCCCACTGCTCCCACGACACCGTGCTGGGCAGCGGCACCTGCCTGATCTTGGTCCCGTTGACGTACACGCTCACGGACTTGTTGCCGGGGGCGGGGTTGGGGCCGTTGGAGTAGCGCAGGCCCACGTGGTAGGTGCCCTCGCGGGGGACGGTCACGGCGAACTGCGTGGCCGCGCCCTGGTTGCCGTAGCCGGCGACGAAGCCGCTGCCCGTGTAGCTCAGGTGGTCGGTGGCCAGGTTGGCGCCGCCGCTGTGCGAGGCGCTCTCCGCCTCGTACACGGTGTCGGTCTGCGGGCCGTCGATCAGCGTGTTGAGGGTGTACCAGGCCTCGGTGCTCCACAGCGGCTGGCCCGACGCCGAGGCGAACGGGCGCGGCGAGCGCAGGTGCACCACGCGGTCGGCCTTCAGGCCCGCGATCTTCAGCGTGACCTTCTTCTTGTCGGTCGACAGCTCCGCGGAGGTGACGGCCAGCGGCTCCTCGTCGACCTTGGGGCCGCCGTAGGTGGAGGACGCGGCGTAGCGCCACTGGGTGATCTGGAACTTGGACGCCAGCGACTCGGCGGTCGCGTCCGAGAGGGGCTGGGTGTACTCCAGCTCGAAGCCGCCCGCGATCGCGCGCATCTTCAGGATGTCGAAGGCCTTGTCGCCACTGGGGGTCAGCTTCTGCAGACCGTAGGTGAGCTTGCCCTCCTGGCCCCAGTTGCCGCCCGCGCCGAGACCGCCGGCGTAGATCGCGCCGTCGGGCCCGAGGCTGATCCGGTTGATCCCGGCTTCCAGGCCCTGGGTGAGGCGGAAGACCGCGCCCTGGTACTCGCCGTTGACCTTCTCCAGGAAGCCGCGCTGGATGCCGCCGTAGGTGACGTCACCGAACAGCAGCTGCCCCGCGAACCGGCCCTGCTTCACGAGCAGCGGCGTGCTGGGGGAGTTGGCGATCTCGTTGTGCGGCAGCCAGAGCACGGGCTTGGTCACCGCGTTGTCGTCGAACCGGCCGTCGGGGTTGGTGTAGTGGTTGAAGAACCGGCCCGGCTTGACGTGCACCAGCTTCGAGGCCGGCAGCCAGCCGCCCTGGTTGTCCATGACGAACAGGTCGTCGTTCGGACCCCAGGAAAGCCCGTTGGGTGTACGCAGACCTCCGGCGATGAACTCGACCGCGCCGGTCTCCTTGTTGACCTTGATGGTGGTGCCCCGGTCGGGCGCCGGCTGCGGGTCGGTGGTCGCGCCGCCGTAGTTGATGGCGACGGACAGGTTCAGGTAGAAGTGCCCGTCCCGGTAGAGCATCCCGAACGCGAACTCGTGGAAGTTGCCGCCGAACGGCCAGGTCGCCACGGTCCGCAGGTTGTCGGCCACGTCGTCGCCGTTGGTGTCGTTCAGCTCCACCAGCCGGGACTTCTCCGACACGTAGAGCTTGCCGTCGACGTACTTGATGCCCATGGGCTCCTGCAGCCCACTGGCGATCTTCTTGGTGGTCACCTGCGCGGGCGAGGTCGCGCCCGTGACGTTGTCGAGCAGGTAGACCTCGCCGAGCTTGTTGTCCGTGCCACCCCACGTGGTGATGGCCAGCCGGTCGTCGGGGAGCCAGTCCATGCCGGTCACCTGCGGCTGGAACCCGTTCGGCCGAAGGTCGGTGAGCGCGAAGTCGGGGTGTACGGAGGTCAGCGGCAGCCCGTCGCCGGGGGAGTCGGCGCCGCTCTCGCACTCCTTGCGCCCGGGGCCGGTGACCCGCACGACGTCGGCGTCGGTGCTCAGCACCGAGGTCGGCACGAGGGTGAACTGCGAGGCGCCCGGGGGCTTCCACTCCAGCCTGAGCTGCTGGCCGTAGAGGTGCTCGAAGTGGTCGACGCGCAGCGCGTGGTAGCCGGTGGTCAGGTTGATCGCGCCGTCCACGGAGATCGCGCCGTGCCGCCCGTCGTTGGTGATCACGACGGTGTCGTCGATGCGCAGCCGGGAGCCGTCGTCGCTGGTGAGCCGGAACTCGTACGCGCCGGCGGTGGCGATGTTGATGTTGGCGATGACCTCGGTGACGAACATGTCGACGAGACCGAAGTCGGCGTCGGACGTCCAGTCGATCGTGGGCATCAGCTTGTCGACGTTGGGCGTCTGACCGGGCTTGAGCGTGCAGAGCTTGTTCAGCTCGACCTGGACGTCATAGGTGCGCAGAGTGACACCGGGCTCCTGCGGCGGCACCGCCGCCCGCGCCTGCGCGGGCAGGGCGAGGCAGGAGAGCGCGGTGAGCACTGAGACGGATAAGAGGGGTATTTTCCGCATGGCCAGTCCCATCTCGGTGAGGGAGCCGCGGTCAGGGCGGCGCAGGGGGTTACGGCACCGCCGATATGGCCGGCTGGACGGCGGTGCCGGGTCGTTCCATGTAACACGGGGGATATAAGTGCTGCTCTGCGCCGTAATATAGAGCTAGATCGTCGACTTGCCCAGAGGCTTTTGCGCAGATCGACAAAAGTTGTGATCTCTCCGGCAGAAGCGCGTGACCTAGGTCTTTGCCGATCCGACCCCGTGCGCGACCGGCCCCCACCCCCTCGCGTGCCAAGTCACGGTTGTCTCACCTGCACCCCTGAGCAGCGGTGAGACGCCCGTTCACAGCCCCGCGAAGAAGTCCCGAAGATCCTGTACGAGCACCTCCGGCGCCAGGTGCGCCGCGTAGTGCCCGGCGGGCTCGTCGTAGGAGTGCCACGACCGGATGTCCGTGTGGTCGCGCCCGGCGAAGGTGCGCATCGACACGAAGTCACCCTTGAACATCGCCAGCCCGATCGGCACCGTCGTCGGCCCGACCGGCGCCTCGGCCCTGGCGTCCTCGTAGTAGAAGCGGGTGGCCGACGTGGCGGTGCCGGTCAGCCAGTAGAGCATGACGTTGGTCAGGACGAAGTCCGGGTCGAGATCCTCCCCCATCAGCTGGGCGTGCCAGCCGAGCAGCCCGGCGGGGGAGTCGGTGATGGCGTACGAGAGGGTCTGCGGCTGCTGCGAGTGCAGGATGTTGAACGACATCTTGTTGTCGCGGAACCACGCGAGGACCTTGAGCGCCTCCTGGTCCTCCGGCGTGATCTTCTCGAACTCGGCGGGGTCGCCCGACGGGAACGAGTAGATCTGCGTGACGTGCACCCCGACGACGTGCTCGGGGTCGATCCGGCCCTGCTCCGGCGCGACCATCGACCCGGCGTCGTTGCCGGCGGTGCCGTAACGGTCGTAGCCCAGCCGCCGCATCAGCTCGGCCCACGCCTTCGCCGTACGGAACCGGTTCCATCCCCGCTCCCGGGTCGGACCGGAGAACCCGAACCCCGGCAGCGACGGGATCACCAGGTGGAAGGCCTGCTGCCCGGCCGGCGGGTCGGTGAGCGGCCCGATCACGTCCAGGAACTCGACGACGGACCCCGGCCAGCCGTGGGTGAGCAGCAGCGGCAGCGCGTCCTCGCGCGGCGAGCGGACGGGCAGGAAGTGGACGTTCTGCCCGTCGATCTCGGTCGTGAACTGCGGGTGGGCGTTCAGCCTCGCCTCCCAGCCGCGCCAGTCGTAGCCGTGCCGCCAGTGCTCGGCCAACCGCTGCACGTACGCGACCGGCACCCCGTAGTCCCAGTCGGTGTCCGGGATCTGGTCCGGCCACCGGGTGGCGTCCAGCCGGTGGTGGAGATCGTCGAGGACGGCCTGAGGGATGTCGATCCGGAAGGGGGTGATCTCTTCGCTCATGACCGCAACGCTACGGGGACTTCCGGTCAGCCTTTGTCCGGAAGGGCTGGCAATGTGGCGTACATGCTGGAAACCTCGGCGCGCCTGCTGCGCCTGCTGTCCCTCCTGCAGGCCCGCCGCGACTGGCCGGGCCGCGACCTCGCCGACCGCCTGGGCGTCAGCGACCGCACTGTGCGCCGCGACGTCGAACGCCTGCGTGACCTGGGCTACCCCGTCCACGCGAGCCGGGGCACCGACGGCGGCTACCGCCTCGGCGCCGGCACGGCCATGCCACCCCTGCTCCTCGACGACGAGGAGGCCGTCGCGGTCGCGATCGGCCTGCGCACCGCCGTCGAGTCCGTCGCCGGCATGGCGGAGACCTCCGCCCGCGCGCTGACCAAACTGGAACAGGTGCTGCCGTCCCGCCTGCGGCACCGGGTCGACGCGCTGCGGGCGTCCACGGAACCGGTCCCGGCCGACCGTCCCGGGCCCACCGTCGACGCGGCGGTACTGTCCATACTCGCGACCGCCTGCCGGAACAGGGAGCGCCTGAGGTTCGACTACCGCGCCCACGACGGATCGAGCACTCCGCGCGCGGCCGAGCCGCATCGGATCGTGTCGTGGGGCCGCCGCTGGTATCTGGTGGCCTGGGACGTGGACCGGCACGACTGGCGGACCTTCCGCGTCGACCGGCTCACCCCGCGGACCCCGACCGGCCCCCGTTTCCCCCCGCGCGATCCCCCGGAGGGCGGCGCGGCGGCGTACGTGGCGCGGGGCGTCTCCTCCGCGGCCTGGCGTCACCGGGCCCGGATCGTCGTGCACGCGCCCGCTGACGTGGTGACGGAACGGATCAACCCGGCGGTGGGGGTGGTGGAGGCGATCGACGACGACACCTGTGTGCTGGACACGGGCGCGGAGACCATCCACACCCTGGCGGTCCACCTCGGCCTGCTCGATCTGGACTTCGACGTGTCCGAACCCCCGGAACTGATCGAGCACCTGCGGCTCGTGGCGGCCAGGTTCACTCGTGCGACGGCCGTGGCAGGATGACCGCGTGCGCATGCCGCTGCCACCGGACGACGAGATGATCAGATTGGTGCGTCGCTTCGTCGTCCCGGAATGGGGCCGGAGGAAGCGTTATCTGAAGCTCCTGGGAGGTTTCCTGGGGCTCCCCGACCCTGAGGCGATCGGCTTCGGGCGCTCGCTCGCCAGGGACGCCCGCCGGATCACCGATTATGATCTCGGCGCTCTGCTCGAAGGCGAGTGGCGGGCCCGGCTCACGGCCGCCTGGCTGATCGCACTGGATCGGCGGGTAGGGTTCCGCGACCGGTTGACGGACCTGCTGCTGGAGAGCGAAGTGGTGTACGCGGGGGCGGGCTACTGCGTGGCGCTGGCCCGGTTCGCTGAAGCGGAGGACGCGGGCGTCCTGTCCGCCTATCTTGATCGCTATCTTCCGCAGGTGGAGAAGCGATACGACCAGGAGGACGCCCTCGGCGCGCTCCTGGTGGTGGACGAGCAGCTCGGGACGGATCACGCCGGCAGGTTCCTGACCCCTGGTGGTCTGTGGGAGACCTTCACGACGGACGACGTCAGTGCCGATATCTGCAGGCGCGACATGGAGGAGAGGATCTCCTTCGCCGAGAGCGCCATGAACGGCACGCTGCCTCAATGGGCGGCCCGGCGCGACCGGCAATGGATCAGATGACGAGTCCTGTCCCGCATCGCCTGGTCGGGGTGGACCAACTGAATAACATTCGCAACATACGCGACGTCCTGCAGCTTGCCCCGCATCTCGTCGTAGAGTCCAAGTAGCTCAGAGCTGTCCGTCTCGGGCGAAATGATCGCACCCAACTCGTCCGCCGCGTGATCGATCATCTGCTCAACCTTCGCCATCAGATCTTCGGGGCACCCGGCGATCAATTCGCCGTGAAATGTGGCATGCATTCGACGCCCCTCTCAGACAGAAGGTCCGGCAAGCCTGGACGAATCCAGAGGCTAACCCCCGCCCGACGACATGAGACGGGCCGGCAGGCGGGAGAGCGCCTAAATGGCCCTTGCAGTCCAACCGGAAATCAGGATCCGATTGAGTATCCCACCGCGATCGGTCCAGGAAAGGTACTGCGATCTCGTCAACGGCCAGGCGGAGGCGGACGGCGAAGCGTGGCATGTTTGCCCTTGCTCTCCGACTGCCGGCACACCCCGTTCCCAGGCCAGGAGTGACGTGCGGTAGCCCGGCTCCGGCAGGAGTTCCCTCAGGTGAAGTCCGGGCGTTGAAACCATTGATGCGCATCTGACATCGTTCCCGCATCTATGAAAAACGCCACATTCGCCTCTGTGTGAGGTCGTTTCCAATGGAGTCCCATCCCCCCACGGACACCGGGACCTCCATGCGCATCCGATCGGCGGCCCTTGCCGCACTCCTGACATCGTCCCTGCTCACAGCCACTCCGGCGAGCGCGGCGCCGCGCGTTCCCGACGACATCAACGCCGACATGACCACCGCGACGAACGTGACGAACGCCTACTGGGCCCGCAACTGGACCAGATTCTTCACCGGCACCTATCAGCCCCCCAAGGTCTTCGGCTCCTTCCGCCGGGGCGTGCGGCAGCCGCCGGCCTGCGGCGGTAGCCGCACGGGCTTCGGCAACGCCTTCTACTGCGTGCCCGGCGACTTCATCGCCTGGGACTTCGACCTCATGGCCGGCGGCTACCGATCCGGTGACGCCTGGGTCTACCTCGTCATCGCCCACGAGTGGGGGCACGCCGTCCAGGCCAGGATCCAGCGCTCCCTGGTACCCCGCGCCCAGGAGTTACAGGCCGACTGCTTCGCCGGCGCCGTACTGTTCGGCGCCGCCGCCCAGAAGACGCTCCTCTTCGAGGACGGAGACGTGGCCGAACTCCGCGCCGCCCTGCGCCGCATGGGCGACCGCACCCCGTGGACCGACGTCGGCGACCACGGCTCCGCCGAGCAACGGATCTCCTTCTTCACCCGCGGCGCCGAGGGAGGCGTCCGCGCCTGCCTGCCGACGGCGTCCCGACTGCCCAGGTAGACCTCGGGCCTCACCCGATTCGTGGTGCTGCTGCGCACGGTGAACCTCGACGGCCATACGGAGCTCTCCAGGTCGGACCCGCGCGCAGTGTGCACCGATCTCGGATGAGGCGACCTCCAGATCTACCGGCAGAACGCAATGCAAACGCCCGACACCGGCACAAGGGGATGCGACACTCGCTCCTCCGAAGCGTGCAAGACGGTTTCGGCATCGGCGGTCAGCCGACCGCCGCTCCTGGGATACCGCCCTGATGGCAGAGGGATGCGGGCTGGGTCGAAAGTCCCAGAAGGTGGGGGCGGGTGGGCCCAGTTTCCGGGACGGGCGCGCTCACCTGCCGAATTGGGACAGATGTCTGGACACGATGAGCAGATTGTGGCGGAAGATGTCAGTACTCTGATGTGCGCAGCAAGGACGTGGATGTGACTCCTGGTGATGTCGGGGCAGGAGATCGGCGATGAGCGCCGGTCGGCGGCCGATCAGCGGCTCCCCGCGCCGTCTCGGCCAGCGGACCCGGTACGCCTTGCTCGTCACCGTGGTGATCTGTGTCGCCGTCGCCGTGCCGCCCCTGCTGATTCCCCGGCAGGACGACCGCGCGGAGGCGTCGGGCACGCCGGGAAGCTCGGCGTCCAGCCAGGTCCCGACCACCGCGCCTCCTCCATCGACACCCGAGGTCCGCAAGAGCGCGGGCACTTCGCGTCCGACCCCGACGCGTCCGACCGCCACGCCCGGGCGCCCGCGCGTGCCCTCCTGCACCGCCCCGCCAGGCTCGGGGATCGTGGAGGTCACGCCCGTCCCGGCCTGCTCGATCTACGCGTCGGCCCTCGGGACGGGATGGCAGGCATCCGGAAGCGGGACGAACGTCGACCCCGGCCGTCCGGTGCCCGACGGTGAAGAGACGGCCATCAGGATCCAGCGACGGGTGAAGACCCGCGATCAGCCCGCGACCGTGACACTCCTGGCGGGCTCACCCGTGCTGATCGGCGCGAAAAGCCGGCTGCGCCTGCGCGTCTACGGCGGCCGGCAGTACGGCACCATCCTCCGGTTGTCCGCCTCACCCTCGGGGGGACGGGCGGGCGCCACCACCGTGACGCTCCAGGCGCCCCCAGAGCGCTGGACTTCCTTCGTGGTACACGTGGGCACCCTGTCGCCCGGCCGCCTGCGCCGGATCGACCTCGCCATCGCCAGCGAGCAGCTCCCGCAGGCGTACGAGTTCTACCTCGACGACATCGCACTGGGGAGGTGAGATGGTCGCGCCGGCCGCCATCTGCCGTGCGGTGATGCTGGGAAGGGCCGCGGTCGTGCTCACCTCCGCCGGGGCCGGGCTGCTGCTGGTGGCCGACCTCTGGCGGGTGCTGTCGGTAATCGCCGTGACCGTGCTCGCCACGGTCGCCGAGGTGACGGTGCTCACCCGGCACCCGGCCGTGGTCCGTCGCGCGCTGCCCGTCATCGGAGTGGACTGGCTGGCGGCAACGGGCATTCTGCTGCTGAGCAAAGGCGGCATGGCGTACTTCTGCTTCGCGGCCGGGTCCGCGGCGCTGGCCGGGGCGCTGCTCGGCATGCGAGCTCTGGGAATCTGGGCCGTTCAGGCCGCCTTCGGGTTCGCCGCCGCGGCCTGGGCTCTGCGGGCGGCGCCGTACTCTCCGGACGTCGCCGCGTTCGTCATGGCGTTTCCGATGCTCAGCGTGCTCGCGGGCATGGGTGGGGCGGTGGCCACCTCCGCGCTGGTGCGCTACGTCGATCTGACGGTGGAGGTGACGGCCTCCGCGCAGCGGTCCGCGGCGGCCGACGAACGGGCCCGTCTCGCCCGCGAGCTGCACGACTCCGTCAGCAAGACCCTGCGTGGAGTGTCGTTCGCCGCCCTGGCGCTCCCGTCGTCCCTGCGCCGTCACCCCGCTCTGGCCGAGCAGCTCGCCGAGACCGTCTCCCGGGGCGCCGAGGTGGCCGCGAGGGAGGCCAGGCAACTGCTGGAGGGGTTGCGCGGGGACGTACCGGACCGATCCTTCGAGGACACCGTCCACGAGGTCGCACGATCCTGGCAGTACGACGCGGGCGTCGCCACGCGGGTGACGGTGGCGTGCGCCGAGCCCGGGGTCGCCGTCCGGTACGAGATCGTCCGCGTTCTCCAGGAGGCACTGACCAACGTGCAGCGGCACGCGTTCGCCTCCCACGTCACCATCCGGCTGATCCAGTCAGGTGGCCTCCTGGAGCTGATCGTCGGCGACGACGGCATCGGCTTCGTCGTTCCCGAGGAGCTCGGACGGTTACAGTCGCAGGGACATTTCGGCCTTGTCGGCATGGCGGAACGGGCGCGGGCCGTCGGCGGCCACCTGCGGGTGAGGTCCTACCCCGGGGCGGGCACCGTGGTCACGGTCTGCGTGCCGCTCGATCCACTGGAGTGATGGACGTGATCGACGTACTGATCGTCGACGACAACCCGATCGTCCGCGCCGCCATGTCCGCGTTCCTGGATGCCGACGACCGGGTCCGGGTGGTCGGCGAGGCGAGCAACGGGCACGAGGGGCTCGCGGCCGCACGCCGTCTGCGTCCTGCGGTGACCTTGCTGGACCATCGCATGCCCATCGCCGACGGGCTCTCGGTCGTGAGCGAGATGGGCCTGTACACGAAGGTGCTGGCGCTGACCAGCGACTACACCGAAGACGTGATCGCCTCGATGCTGCGCGGCGGCGTGCGTGGATATCTCGTACACGGCCAGTTCGACCCACCGGAACTGCTGCGTGCCGTGCTGGCCGTCGCCGAGGGCCGGGGCTGGCTCTCGCCGGTGGCCGCGTCGGTCGCGACCTCGCTCGTACGGGGGCAGGCCGAGCGTGACCAGGAGCAACGCGAACGGGCCGAGCGACGGCACACCGTGCAGACGAGATTCGGGATCACCAGGCGCGAGCGCGACGTGCTGAATCTCCTGGCCCAAGGACTGAGCAACGCGTCCATCGCCATCCGTCTGGGCCTGACGGAGAAGACCGTGAAGAACCACCTCAACAGCGTCTTCGGCAAGCTCAACGTGAGCAGCAGGACCGAGGCCGTCCTGGTCTGGACCGGGGGCGCCTGACCCGGGAATTGGGCCATGACGCTCAGCCCGTACGGGACTTTCTGCCTAAATCCGCAAGCGGCCGGGTGGCTAACGTTCGACCCGCCGCCGCGCGATTCGCCCTTCGGTGATCTCTTTGGCGACTCTGCCCGGCAGCCCCAAGCGTCCCACTGTGAAAGGAAATCGATGTCAGACCACACGCGGCGGCGCCAATGGAGCCGGGCAGCGGGGACGACTCTGCTCGCCGCGGGCCTGCTGCTGGCCGCGCGCCCGTTCCTGATTCCGGCCTCGGCCGCCGCGGGCCCGCACGCCTCGCACCAGGCGGCCCCCGCGGCGGTGGCCACGCCGTTCCCCACGGCGAAGCCGCTCCCGGTCCCGACGTTCTCCGGACCGCCGCCGTTCGCGCAGTACCGCGAGATCCACGCGAACTGCAAGGTCACCCACCACCTGTCCGACGACCCGATCGTCTATCCGGGCCTGCCGGGCGCGGCCCACAACCACACCTTCGCCGGGAATCCGACCACGAACGCCAAGTCGACCAGGGGCTCCCTGCTGGCAGGCGGGTCGAGCTGCCAGGACACCATGGACAAGTCCGCCTACTGGATCCCCACGCTGTACCAGAACGGCAAGGTGGTGGATCCGACGATCGTGACGACGTACTACAAGTCGGGTGTCAAGGACTACCGGACGGTCCAGCCCTTCCCGGCCGGTTTCCGGCTCATCGTGGGCGACATGCGTACGGCTTCCGCCGCGGACTTCCAGGGCACGTGGACCTGCGGCGGCGGCACCTTCACCACCTTCCCGAAGTCCTGCCCGTCAGGCAGTTCGCTGATCGTCCGGCTGAAGGCCCCGAGCTGCTGGAACGGCCGCGACCTGGACTCGTCCGACCACAAGAGCCACATGGCCTACCCGGTGAAAGGCGTCTGCCCGGCGGCGTTCCCGGTTCCGTTGCCGATGCTGGAGATCAAGGTCCCCTACAAGCTTCCGGGCGGGAAGACAGACGGCCTCGCCTACTCCTCCGGTGCGAGCTACTCCTTCCACTACGACTTCATGGAGGCGTGGGCGGGTAACCGGCAGGCCGAGCTGGTGAAACACTGCATCAACGGTGGGCGGCAGTGCAACGGTTACGGGATCGACCAGCACAAGCCCTGACGGAACCGCTGATTCTCCGGAACGGCGTACCCCCTCGGGAGTACGCCGTTCGCGAGTAGGGGACCGCGGCAGGTGGCGCTGCCCGCGAAGATGCCGTCGTCGAAGTTCCTGACGACGAGGAAACCGCCTTCGACTTAGCGATCAAGAGTGACAACGACGTGCTGATCGAGACCATCGCCGATTCCGTCACCAGCGGGGTTCGAGGGGTCGTCCCCCCTAAAATTCGGTGGGCCGTACTTGGCTAAGAAGAACGGCAGATCCCGACCCAAAAATCTTGGATGGCTCGGCCATACAAGGCGAGGTGTCGAGGTGCCTCTCTTCGGCCGATTGTCAGCGCGCAGGCGGAGCGCTCGGCCAGAACTGGAAGAGGTAGGATTCCAGCTCTTCATCTGCATCCTCGGGGAAATGGTCCAGCGGCACGAGTACCGTCCGGTGCCCTCTCACGCTCCAGTTTGCCTTCGGCGGGCCCAACTCGATGGCGGGATTCACCGCGTCAGTCAGCATGTCGTCGATGGCGATGGACCCAGAGCTTACATAGAAGCTGGTGGTGATCACTTCTGCGTCGTGGCCGGGCCCTGGGTCGGAAGGCCACACCTCAAAGCGAATACGCTGCCACCAGCCATTCAGGCTCGGCGCTCCGGTCATTCCAAGAATTGTCATATGACTTCGCATCCGGGTCGTCAGGCCCGCCATGATCCGTGATGGTGAATTCATAGTACTGCACGAATATGGAATCTTCTGCGGCTCGGATGATTTCCGGCATTGAGATCCTTGAGTTTCGTCAGATTCCCGGTTCGGCCGGGCGTGTTGGACAAAAATGGTTCGGGGAATCAGAGCACGGGTGTTGCCGATCCAACGATCCGCCCGCGCTCGGGCCAGCCGCTCGGCCGCCGGCAGCCGTGCCGGCGACCGGGCACTGTCATGCGGATGGGACAGATCTTCGGCTAGCCCACCTCCAACTCGGCCTCGGGCTCCCCGGTTACCGCTGCTCGAGCACCTCGAACGGCCGTACTGCCTCGCCCGTCACGGCTAAGTCCCTCCTAAGCACGTTCCAAGTCAGCCGCCGGAACGGCGAACGGCGTACCTGATCGTGGTCGAGGACGCCGCCGAAGCGGGTCGCGGTCTAAGCGCTCTCCAAGAAGCGACCAAGTCTCGATTCTTACCGTCTTCACCAGGTGCTCAACCGATCACCGGGCGCCGCCCAGCGGTGCCGATTTCGCAGCGAACAAGAATGCCGTCCCCGTACGGCCAAGGAGAGACAAGCATGTCCAAGATCAAGATTGACGACCTGGCGGCCGTCGGCCGTGAGCTGAACGAGGGCGACCTGCGTCTGGTCAACGGTGGCCACAACCCGGACCTGACCAGCATCGTCATGACCCCGTCGGGCGGCCGCTGGCGCGACCGGGACGACTTCACGGGCGCCTGATCCGGTGTGACGCGCGGGGTGCCGGCCGGTGCCCCGCGCGTCCCGTCCCAGGAGGACTGAAATGCCAAGCGAGATTCTCATCCTGACGGCGGAGGGGGACGCGCACGCCGAGAAGGTGGCCGCGATCCTGGCCGCCCGCGGCGTCGAGGCCGTGATGTTCGACCCGGCGGACTACCCATCCCGGGCCCGGATCAACGCGGCCTACGGCCCAGGAACCCAAGTGCGGCGCACACTCCACACGGACGGCCACCCGCTCGACCTCGACGCGCTGACCGCCGTCTGGTTCCGCCGTCCGCAGCCACCCGCCGCCCATCCGGAGATCACCGACCCCGCGGTTCGCGTCTACGTCGAGGGCGAGTGCTCGGCCTTCACCGCCGACCTGTGGGACCAGCTCGACTGCAGGCACGTCCCGGCCCGCAGACAGACGATCATGCTCGCGCAGCGCAAGTCATCGCAGCTCGCGCTGGCCGGCCGACTCGGCTTCGACCTGCCCGCGACGCTGGTCACCACCGACCCGGACGAGTTCCTCGACTTCTACGACCGGCACAGCGGCCAGATCATCACCAAGCCCTTGCACGACCCCCGGCCCCCGGCGAACGCCGGTGCGGAGCTGGGCCGGTTCTCGGAGCCCGTGTCCACCCACGACGTGATCCACGCCGACGCGATCCGCCTCGCGCCCGTCATCGTCCAGGAGTACGTCGTCAAACAGGTGGAGCTCCGGGTCACCGTCGTCGGGCGCGCGGTCTTCGCCGCGGAGATCCACTCCCAGGAGAGCAACCACACCCGGTTCGACTGGCGCCGCTACGACCTGGGCAGCACCCGCCACGAGCCGCACCGGCTCCCCACGGACGTGGCCCGGCGCTGCGTCGAGATCGTCGAGCGGCTCGGGCTCCGCTACGGCGCGATCGACCTGATCCTGACCCCGGACGGGCGCTACGTCTTCCTGGAGGTCAACCCGAGCGGCCAGTGGCTCTGGATCGAGAGCGCGACCGGCCTGCCGATCAGCGAGGCCCTCTGCGACCTCCTGCTGTACGGCGAGGTCCACGGCGGAAAAGGAGACCGGTGATGTTGTCCGACGCGCTCGACACCCTGCGCGACCTGGCGGGGAGCGACCCCGGCGAGGCGCTGCGAACCCTGCGGGAACGCCATCCGGACGTGCGCTTCCGGCTGCTGCGCCAGCGCGAGGAGTACGACGACTCGCTCCACTACGACCTGTTGATCAAGCGGGCGGGAGAGGGCACGATCTCGCTGTCATGGTGCCCGGAATCCGCCCTGCCGTGGCCGTTGCGAGGCGTGCACCGGGCCAGCGAACTGCTCCTGCTGCGAATCGACGGGGTGGGCGTGACCGTGGCGGAAGCGGTCGCCCGGCTCGACTTCCTGTGGGACGAGGCCCGTCTGATGGATCGGATCGTCACCGCCGCCCTGCTCCAGGCGGAGCTGGAGGAATCCCCCGTCGAGCTCACCGACGACGAACTCCAGGAGGCGGTGGACGCCTTCCGCCGGGCCCGCGGCCTGCTCACCGTCGAGCGGACCCGCGAGTGGATGGATCAGCGCTGCCTCACCGAGGTGGACCTGCGGGAGCTGGTGGCCGGGGAGGCGGCCGTCGCGCGGGTACGCGAGCGGGTGACGGCCGGCCGGGTCGAACCGTACTTCGCGGAGAATCGGGCGGAGTTCGGCACGGCCCGGATCGCCAGCTGGGGCTTTCCCGACGCGGAGTCGGCCCGGCAGGCCGAGCTCGACGACTGCGACGCGGAACTCATGCCGGGCACCCGGCTGGTGATCGAGGACGTGCCGGTGGCCGAGATCGGCCGGGCGAAGGCCGGGGAGGTGTTCGCGCCCACGCCGAGGTCCCTGGTCAAGGTGATCTCCATCAGCGACGCCGTGCTCGACGCGGGCACCCGCCGCCGCGTCGAACAGCGGATCTTCGAGGAGTGGCTGGCGGAGCGCCGCCTGGCCGCGAAGATCGAGTGGTTCTGGGGCACCACGGCGCGGACGGGTTCGCTGTGAGCGGCGAGCGCGTCTTCCGTGCCGAAGCGCGCGTCCGGGCGGTGCGGTCACGGCCCGTGGCGCTGGGCGCGACCATGCTCGCGCTGCTGTGGCTGGTGGTCATCGGGCTGGTGGCGGCGTTGTCCCTGCTGGTGCTGTTCCTGCTGGCGCGGTCCCACGTCGACGGTGGCCTGAGATGAGACGAGCCCCCGTGATCCTGCAGCACGCGGCGACCGAGTGCGGCGCCGCGTGCCTGGCCATGGTGTTGTCCTGCCACGGCCGCCGCACCGCGATCCAAGAGGTCACCGACCAGCTGCAGGTGGGTCGAGACGGCCTGAGCGCGCTCGCCATCGTGGCCGCCGCCGAACAGTACGGCCTGCGGGCGAAGGCGTTCTCGCTGGAGCCCGCCGATCTGGCCCGGGTGCCGATGCCGGCCGTGATCCACTGGGAGTTCCGGCACTTCCTCGTGGTCGAGCGGTGGGCCCCCGGCAGGGTGGACGTCATCGACCCGGCCCAGGGCCGCCGCCGGCTCACCGCCGAGGAGTTCGACGCCGGCTTCACCGGTGTGCTGCTGGCGTTCGAGCCGGCGCCGGGCTTCCGCCGGGCGCGTTCCGGCGCCGCCCACGCCTGGCGCCGGGAGTTCCTGCGGACCCTGCTGCTCCGGCGGAAAGGCCTGCTGGCGCAGGTGCTGGCGGCCTCGGCGCTGCTCCAGATCCTCGGCCTGGGCCTGGCGACGATGTTCCAGCTCGTCGTCGACCGGATCCTGCCGCACGGCGGCGAGCGGCTGCTCACGCTGGCCGGGGTGGCCGTGCTGGCCGCCGCGGTGACCCAGTTCGCGGTGGCGTACCTGCGCTCGGTGCTGCTGGTCGCGCTGCGGGCCCGCACCGACGGCGAGGTGACCGAGAATCTGGTCTCCCATCTGGTCGCGCTGCCCTACCGGTATTTCACCACCCGAGGCAAAGGCGACCTGGTGAACCGGTCCGCCAGCGTCGTCTCCCTGCGCGAGACGCTGACCGGACAGGTCCTCGCGACCCTGCTGGACGGGCCGCTCGCGCTGGTCTTCCTCGTGCTCGTCGTCCTGGCCGACCCGTTCTTCGGCGGCTTCCTGCTGCTGCTCGTCCTGGTCCAGGCCGCGATCCTGCTCGGCACGGCCCGCCGCGTCGGCGACCTCACCCGGCGCGAGCTGGTCGCCCTGGCCGCCACCCAGAGCCGCCTGCTGGAAGCCATCGGCGGCATCGAGACCCTCAAGGCGTCCGGCGCCGAGCCGCTGGCGATGAAACGCTGGTCGGAGCAGTTCGCCCTCCAGCTCCACGCTGACGTGCGCGGCGGCCTGGTCAAAGGACTGGTCGACTCGGCGCTGACCGCGATCCGCTACCTGGCGCCCCTAGGGCTGCTGTGGGCCGGTGCGTGGCGGGTGCTCGACGGCTCGATGAGCCTGGGGACGCTGCTCGCGCTCAACTCCGTCGCGGCCGCCGCGCTCACCCCGATCGGCTCGCTGCTGACGGCGTTCCAGAACCTCCAGGAGGCGGGCGCGCACTTCGACCGGCTGTCCGACATCCTGGCCACCGAGCCGGAGCGGTCCGCCGGTATCGAGGTGCTGCGCCTGCGCGGTGCGATCGAGCTGCGCAGGGTGAGTTTCCGGCACGACCCGCGCGGCCCGTGGGTGCTCCGCGAGGTCTCCCTGACCGTACGGCCCGGCCAGAAGGTCGCGCTGGTGGGCGCCTCCGGTTCGGGGAAGACCACGCTCGCCCGGCTGCTGCTGGCCCTGCACACCCCCACCGAGGGCGAGATCCGGTACGACGGCGTCCCCGCGGCCGAGCTCAACCGGCGTTCGCTGCGCCGCCAGTTCGGGGTCGTCACCCAGGAGCCGTCCCTGTTCACGGGGACGATCAAGGAGAACATCGCGTTCAACGACCCGGAGGCCTCGCAGCGGCGGATCGCCGAGGCCGCCGAACTCGCCTGCCTGCACGATGAGATCGTCGCGATGCCGATGGGCTACGAGACGCTTCTGGTCGAAGGCGGCGGGCTGTCCGGGGGACAGCGTCAGCGGCTCGCTCTCGCCCGTGCGCTGCTGCCACACCCCCGGGTTCTCCTGCTGGACGAGGCCACCAGTCAGCTCGACGCCGCGACCGAGGCGGAGATCGAGGCCCGCCTGGCCGGTCTGACCCAGACGCGCATCGTCATCGCGCACCGGCTCAGCACCGTCAAGGACGCCGACCTGATTCTCGTCATGGACGGGGGGCGGGTGATCGAGCACGGCACGCACGCGGAGCTACTGGCCCGCGAAGGCCGCTACGCCCGCCTTGTCGCAGCCCAGATGGCCGGCGTCACGACGTGATCGCGAAGGAACGAGGGCTGGAAGGTCAGCTTCGCCGGAGCTGGGCCAGCGCCGTACGAGCCCCCTGCTCCCAGTGCGGAGAACCCACCTGCCGGGCGACCTCCACCGCCCGGCGGTAATGCCCGGCCGCCGCCTCCGGCCTGCCGAGGAACACCGCGAGATCGCCGAGCGTGTGGGCCACCGGTCCGAACGTGATCGACGCGGAGTTCAGCCCCGCCATCTCCCCCTCTTCCGGCAGCAGCAGGCGGTAGCACTCCTCAGCCGTCTCCCGGGCCGCCAACGCGATCGCGTTCTCCGACCGGGCCGCCAAGTCCAGCAGCCAGGCGTAGTCCCGGCGTGGAAGGTCCGCCGGCCACACGGCCCGGGCCTCCTCCAGGCGGCCGAGTCCCACGAGCGCGCGGGTGTACAACTCTCCGGTGCCGTCCGGGATCAGCTCGTAGATCGGGGTGATCGCGTCCAGGGCGTCGTCGAAACGCCCGGCCACGAGGCAGACCACAGACCTGCCCACCGGGCCCATGGGGGCCCACATCGGTGCCCCCATCTCCGTCATCTGGTGGCCCAGCATCGTGTACGCCCGCTCAGACTGCTCGAATTCTCCCCGGACCAGCAGGTGCAGCGCGTCCAGGAACGCGATGATGCCGAGGGAGTGCGCGAGCTGGCCGCTCGTGGAGTGCTCCGCGGCCTGGTCGGCGTGGTGCCGGGCGGCCGCCCAGTCGTTGCGGCCGAGCATGACCATGCACAGCGCCATGTGGCCGAGCGTCTGGTAGCCGAGCAGCCCGGCCGACGCGGAAGCCCGCAGCAACTCGTGCCCGACCTCCTCCATCTCCTCGCGCCGGCCGGGGCCGTGGCAGGCCCAGTACCGGGCGTTGAGCGCCATGCACATCAGCTGCGGGTCGCCGAGGCTCCGGGCGATGTCCAACGCCTCGCTGCTCGCCTTCTCCAGGCGGTCGGCGTCGTGCCCCTCGATGAGCTGGCACAGCATGGCCAGCAGGCGGCAGCGCGGCCCGCCGGCCTCCCCCGGCAGCGCGTCCTCGAGGATGTTCACCAGATCGGGGTCGAGCCTGCGCGCCGGCTGGATGGTCCAGATGGTCGGCGCGTCGAACGCCACGACGGCCCGCGCGAGCGCCCGTGGGTCACCGATCCGCCGCGCGGTGGCGATCGCTCTCGCGCGGGCGTCGAGCGACCGCTCCACGTCACCGGCGTGCGCCAGCGCGGACACCAGGTGGCACAGCAGGTCGAGCCGGACCGCGTCGGACGGGTCGGGGGCGAGATCGAGCGCGCCCAGCCCACCCTCCAGGAAGCCCGCCGCGTCCCGGTAGGCGTACAGGGCGGACGCCTGGGCCGCCGCCCGGGACGCGTGCTCAGCCGCGGTCAGCGCGGTGGCGCCGGTCGCGGCGGCGAGCGCGTGGTGCCCGAGCGCTCCGACGTCCCGGGGGCGTACGGCCTCCAGCGCCGTCAGCACCTTCCCGTGAATGCGCGTGCGGCGCAGCTGGGGAATCTCCTCGTAGAGGGTCTCGCGGACCAGCACGTGCGCGAACCGGACATGCCCTGGCCGGGGCTCGTCCAGCAGCCCCGCCAGCACGCCCGCCTCCAGCCCGTCCAGCACGGTCTCCTCGTCGGCCCCCGGCATCGCGATCAGCACATCGGCGTCGACCTCCCGGCCGAGCACCGCCGCGTTGCGCAGCGTCGTCTGGACGGCCCCGGGCAGGCGGGCCACCCGCCGCCGGATCAGATCCCGCACCCCCGGCGGCAGCGCGTTGACGGCCATCGGCCCGTCCACCGCCAGCAGCCGCGCCGTCTCGCTCACGAACAGCGGGTTGCCTGCCGTACGCTCGCTCACCCGGCGCACCATGGCCTGACTCACTTCCAGGCCGGAGCGTTCCACGAGCAGCCGGGCGATCTCATCCGGTCCCAGCCCGCCCAGGGTGAGGTGCTCCACGGTCTGTACGGTGAGCGCGGCCCCCGTCGCCAGCAGGTCGGCGCCGCCCTCCCCGGGCCGGTGGGTGAGCAGGACGAGAACGGGCGTGCCTGCCAGCCGTACAGCCAGATGGCGCAGGAGCTGGAGGGTCTCCTCATCGGCCCGGTGGGCGTCCTCCAGCACGATCAGCAGCGGTCCCCGAACGCCTTCCAGATAGTCGCCCACGGCTCTGGCCAGCCAGAACTGGCCGACCGGGGCGGCGTCGTCGGTCAGCAACGGGGCCAGCCGGGCGGCGGTCTCCGGCAGCGGCGGCGTGGTCGCCGCCAGATGGCGCAGCACCTCGCTCCACGCCCACGCGGGCGGCACGCCACCCGTCGTCTCGGGACATCGGCCGACGACGGTCTGCCAGTCCCGCGCCGCGAGGTGCCGTACCAGCGCGTCGGCCAGGGTGGTCTTGCCCGAGCCCGCCTCGCCGCCGAGCCACGCGAGCCGGAACCCGCCCTCGGCGGCCTGGCCGGCCGCGGCCGTGAGGCGGGCCAGCTCTCTGGTCCGGCCGACCATCCCCCGCGGAGCGGGCGGTTCCAGGCGGACCGGCGGCACCACCAGCGGCGCCAGCTCGGGTTCCGCCACGATCAGGTCGAGGGAGGGGACCTGGGCGAGAATGTCCGCTTCCAGGCTGCGCAGCGCGGCCCCCGGGTCCACCCCGAGCTGCTCCACCAGCAGCTCCCTGGTGCGGCGCAGGACCGCGAGCGCGTCCCCTTGCCGGCCGGCGCGGTAGTACGAGAGCGCGAGCAGCCGTACCGCGTTCTCCCGCAACGGGTTGACGGTGACGTGCCGCTCCAGCTCGGGGACCGCCTCGGCGTGGCGGCCCAGCGCCAGGCACGCCTCGGCGCGGTACTCGACGGCGACCGTCCGTAACTCCTGGAGGTGCACCACCTCCGGCACGGCCCACTCCTGGTCGGCGAACTCCGCGTACGCCTCGCCCGTCCACAGGGACAGCGCCTCCTCGACCGTGTCGAGGGCGTCGGCGGCCATGCCCCTGGCGAGGAGACCGGCCGCGGTGTCGACCAGCCGGGGGAACCGCCAGGCGTCCACGTCGTCGGGGTCGAGCCGGAGCCGATACCCGGGCGGTGCGCTCACCAGCACGTTCGCGGCTGCCCGCGGCGCCCGGCCCGGCTCCAGGATCCGCCGCAGGTTCGAGACGTAGACCTGCAACGCACCGAGCGCCTTCGGCGGCGGCTGCCCCTTCCACAGGTCGTCGATGAATCGGTCGGTGGACACGATGTGCCCCTGCGCGCACACCAGCCGCGCCATCACCGCCCGGTGGAGCGTCGTGCCGATCTCGACCGTACGGCCTGCGACTTCCGCGCCTATGGATCCCAGCACATGTACCCGCACCATGACGGGAAGCATAAGTTGTTACGTTTGTCCCCCGCAGCGGCAAGAACCCCCAAAGGTCGGATGGTCAGCCGCACTGCCAGATCACACCGCAGGGTCGATCCGCATGAAGCGCTCCTGGAGCGGCGGAGACGACGGACCGGGTCCAAGTTCGTCGGCAGGAGCGAGAACTGCACGCCCTGGCCGACAGCCTGCCGGATACCCCGCAAGCCCTCCGTGATCAGGAGCGCACAGGGGTGACCGCGGGTTCGCCGACGGCCAAGAACCTTCGGGCGCTGAGTCCGGAAGACGTCGAAGAACAAGCGGACTCCTGAGCAGCCGACGAGTCCTCTGACCTTCCGGGCGCCCCTGACACGACCGCGTTCTGCAGCCTCCAGGAGCCCGCCGGACCCGCCCCCGCCGTGACCATGACTGGCCAGGCGGGTGCGGGAGAGCCGCTCAGAAGTAACGGGAGCTGAGGTCGGTGGTGGGCCAGGTGGTGACCTTGCCGATCTCGGCGTTGATCCGCGGGCTCAGCACATCGAAGTCGAGGCTGCCGCTCTCCTCCCGGCGGTTGAACAGCGCGGCGTAGGTGAAGCCGTTCTGCAGCCGGGCCAGATAGGTGTAGGTGCCGGGCAGCGAGCCGTCGTGCCAGGTGTTGAGGTGCCCGGTCACCTGGCGCACCCACCAGCCCGCGCCGTACCAGGAACCGCTCGAGGTGACGCCGATCTCCGGCTTGGCGAACATCTTGCCGATGGAGGTCACGTTGAGCACCGGACCAGGAGCGTCGAAGACTTTCGCGAACCTGACCAGATCCACTGCGGAGGCCAGCCAGCCGCCCCCGGCGCCACGGTTGGGCATGCTGAAGCCGCCGTAGGGGGCGGGTACGACGGCGCCCTGAGAATCCGCGACGGTCTTGGCGGTGAAACGCGACTCGTAGAACACCTCGCCGGGCGCGGCCTCGGCGCGGAGCGTACGGCCGAGCCGTAGCCGGGTGATGCCGACGGGCGCCAGCAGCTTCTGCTTGACGTAGGACTCGTAGCTCTGGCCGGAGACCTTCTCAATGATCAGGCCGAGCAGCATGTAGCCGTAGTTGCTGTAGGCGTAGCGACTGCCGGGAGCGAAGTCGAGCGGGCGGCTGCTCGCATACTTGACGATGTCGCCCCGGGTGATCGGCAGCGGTACGCCGAGCGCGCCGGCGATCACGTGGTCCAGATACAGATAGTCCTTCGAGATGGCGCTGTCCCAGCCGCCGGTGTGCTGCAGCAGCCGCCACACCGTCACATCGGCCAGCCGGGGATCCGCCGCGGTGGACAGGCCGAGCAGGCGGGCCACCGAGGCGCCCAGGGTGAGCTTGCCGTCCTGGACCAGGCGCATGATGGCGGCGGCGGTGATGTGCTTGCTCAGGCTCGCGATCCGGAAAAGCGAGGTGGGCGACACCGCGGGGACGGCCCGGCCGTCGCTGGAATACCGGTAACCACGCGCCAGGACGAGCTTGCCGTTCTTGACGATCGCGAGCTGAGCGCAGGAGATGTCACGCTCAGTGATGTAGGTCTTCAGGACCCGATCGAACCCCGCGAGCGCGGCGGGCGCGACCCCGGACACCTCCACCGCCGGAGCGCTGCCGGCCCACGCGGGCAGTGCACCGGACACGGCCGCGGGTAACACCGCGGTACTCGCCTGAAGGAAGCTTCGCCTGCTGAGCAGCGTCACATGGGCTCCTGGAATCGGCGGTTCAACAAGGCTCTGGATACCGGTAGCGGATCTTAGGGTGCTTTTTCGGCCTTCGCCAACCAGGATTTTTCGGGGCGCCGTATTCGGTGCCCCGAACCGACCACGCAGAGCATCAGGTGCGGGCATCACGCGAGGTTCCGGTCCTCGCCGAGCGCGATCCCGTTCGCGTATGGGCGATAGTCGGGGAGCTCCGTCTCGTGCCCTCCTCGAAGGGCGGGGTGATCTGGCCGGACGGGGTCGAGGTCACGGAGGCCGTCGTTGTAGCGGATCTCGAAGACTTCGTCGCACAACCGCCCCGCCCAACGTCGCCCTGCGCGAGGTCGCGGTGGCGGTCGAAATGGGCTGTCGATCACACCTTCGAGTCATCACGGCGATCAACGCGTAGCCGCCGTCAAGCGAAGGCCGCGCTTCGCTTGACCTGGCCGCACACCCAGCCCGTGGCAGGTGCCTCGAAGGGGCAACAACCACGGGCCATTCATTCACCAGTGGAGTTAACGCTCGCCTACTCGAACTCGTCCATCCAGACCGACACACGCCGCGAATGATGGAATCTCGGACGGCCCACCGAGACGGCCAGAATCCTCTGAGGTGTCACCTCGCAGCGCCACCGATCCGACGAAAAGCCGGAACGAAGCCCAGCGAGGCTTCACGTGGCCTCATTCAACGGCCCGACTCTGGCAAGCCGAGTCCAATGCGATGAGCTCTGGCGAGGGCGCCCTCTTCGATGTCGACTTTCCCTTCATCCGCAAAACGGAGGAGGGTAGTTCTCATGGACGCATAGTCCGCGTTCGGCGGTACATCGATTGCCCACAGGAATCCCGTCGCATCAATCTCCCAGGAGCACTCGAAGCTGCGGAGCATGGCGTCAACACGTCTCTCGCGTCGTCATCGGTGATGATGACGCGGACCGTCGAATGTCCCGCCTCCGAACGAATTCTTCGCATACGAACTCCCTGCGCTCATGATCAGCTCTGGCTCGCACAATGTCACGGAAGGCGATTCCCTTCACAAAGAAGGGAGTGTTCCGGCCTCTAGCCCGCACCGACCCCTGCACCATCTACCACAGCGAAAGTCTCGTCGATGACAACCGTGCACATCGCGACACCCCGCGCTCTTCATCATGCCCCTCGTGCCGCTCGATGCGGAGGCCTCAAAGGCCCGGCGGCGATACTTATCCGGTGGATGACGAATCTCTGGGGTGGGCCGTCTTCGACGGCGACACGGCGGGGCTCCGCGGCATGCTTCTCAGCGGCGCTGATCCCAATGTCGTGGACGATGGGACACCTCTCGTGGAACTCGCCGTCCGCTTCGGTCGGATTGGCGTTCTTCGAGTCCTGGTCGAATTCGGGGGAACCCTCGATGTCCCATCGCTGTTGCACAACGTCGTAGCAGGACGAGAGCTACCAGACATGCTTCTCGTGCTCCTTGAGCTGGGCGCAGATGTCAACGCCCGTGACTCCGCCGGCTGGATGCCACTTCATTTCGCCTCGGCTTATGGATACGAGGGCTCGGCCCGTGCGCTCCTCGATGCCGGTGCCGACATCACCGCGATCACACGTGAAGGACTCACCGCAGCTGAGATAGCCCAGCGGAACGGCCATGGCACACTCGCGTCCCTGCTCGTTCACAGAGCCTCGTATCCCGTCGTCCCACCCCAGACAGAACCCCCCACATGAAGAGTCGAGCGAAGCGAGAGCAGCCCGAGCGATAGCGAGGCCTTACCAGGGAGCGCGAGGGGCGGAGCCCCTGGCAAGGAGCGAAGCGACCCGGAGCGACAGCGACGCAGGGGCCGCATAGCGGCCGGGGGAGCGCGAGGGGGCGAAAGCCCTCTCGTATCGGGGGTTCGGGGGGTCGTCCCCCCGTGTACGCAAAAGGGGAATGGCCCGTGGCAGTTGGTCCCGAAGGGCCAACAACCACGAGCCATCCCATTACCCGTGGAGCTAAGGGGATTCGAACCCCTGACCCCCTCCATGCCATGGAGGTGCGCTACCAGCTGCGCTATAGCCCCGAAGGTGTGAGACGAGTCTATCGGACTGGGGAGGGTGCCTGGGACGGGGAAGTGCCCCGACCGGCCCTCCTAGTCGTCATCAAGTAGAGGCCATCTCCCTCCCAAGTGCCGTCCCGCATTCTCTACCTGTCCCCGCCGCCCAGGCGGGAACCCGCGCGGCGGCAGGAGACACAGCGCGTGTCCCCAAAGGGGGGCGGCGCCGCGCGACCTGCGTCCCCGCAGGGCCGGTGTGGCACTCATACTCCACCGGCCCCGCGGGGCTGGCCACACGAAGCACGACCACTACACGACCTCGGGAACCACGCCATGATCACCCTCAGAGCCCGCCTGGCCAGAGCCGCGGCCCTCCTCCGCACCGCCGACCACGCCCGCCCGCACACCGAGCGCCCCTACGTCCCCCACTGGACCTTGAACAACCTTCGCTGAGGGGTTCCCCACCAGCGGGTCGGCCTTCCGCCGCTCGACCGTCCCGTCCCCCAGCTCGACGGGAAACCCCTCCTTCGCCCAGTACTCGAACCCGCCGATCATCTCCTTCACCCGATAGCCCAGCCGAGCGAAGGCCGCCCCACCCTGCTGGGCCCCGTTGCACCCCGGACTCCAGCAATAGACCACCACGGTCTGCTCGAACGGCAGCGTCGTGGCGGGGATCTCGCCGACGGGAATGTGGACGGCCCCGGGAACATGCCCCCGGTCCCAGCTCTCCCGGCTCCGGACGTCGACCACGACCACCCCGGTCACGCCGTCGGCCAGGTCACGGGCCACGTCGGCCACATCGGTCTCGACGGCCAGTCGGCCCGCGAAGTGGGCGAACGCGACGGCGGGGGAGGCGGCTGGGGTACGCAGAATCGCTGACATGCCGCCAAGCCTGACCCACCGACGAAAGCGGCAGAAGTGGCGGAAACGCCCACTTCCGCTAAGATCCCGCCATGTCCCATCGCGTCGCCGTCCTGGCCTTCGACGGCATGGCCCCGTTCGAGCTCGGCTGCGTCGTCGAAATCTTCAGCGTCGCCAGACCCGACGGCGTCGAGTGGTACGACCTGACCGTCTGCGCCGAGACCATCACCCCGCTCAAGGTCGTCGGCGGCTTCACGATGACCCCTTCACACGGGCTCGACGCGTTCAAGGGAGCGGGCACGGTCGTCATCCCGGGAGTCCGCGACGTCCGCCAAGAGGTCTCGCCGGCCCTCGTCGAGGCCACCCGCGCCGCCCACCGGAGCGGGGCGAGGGTCGTCTCGATCTGCTCGGGCGCGTTCGCGCTGGCCGCCGCCGGGCTGCTCGACGGCCGGGAGGCCACCACCCATTGGCGGTACGCCCCCCTGCTCAAGACCCGCTTCCCCGCCGTCACCGTCACCCCCGACGTCCTCTACGTCGACCACGGCGACGTCCTGACCAGCGCGGGCAGCGCGGCGGGGCTCGATCTGCTCCTCCACCTGGTCAGGACCGACCACGGTCCCACGGTCGCCAACGCGGTCGCCCGCCGGCTGGTCGTCGCGCCGCATCGGGAGGGCGGGCAGGCCCAGTTCATCGAGACCCCGGTCACCCCGACCGAGGAGGACGCCGTCGGGCGGGCGATGGAGTGGACGCTCGCGCGGCTGGCCGCGCCGGTGACGGTCGGTGAGATGGCCCGGCAGGCCGACATGTCGGAGCGGTCGTTCCTGCGGCACTTCGCCCGGAAGTCGGGCACCAGCCCGCTCAAATGGTTGATCGCGCAGCGGGTCGCGGCCAGTCTGCCGCTCCTGGAGGGGACCACGACGCCGGTCGAGGAGGTCGCCGCCGCCTGCGGGTTCGACAGCCCGGTCACCTTCCGGCACCACTTCACCCGGGCGATGCGGACCTCGCCGTCGGCCTATCGGCGGGCGTTCCAGGCCGGGGCATAGCCAGGGGGCCTACCTGCGGAGATCCGGGGCAGTGGCCATACACATGAAGAGAATTCTGCAGGTGTTCGTGACCCGGTGGCTGTCGAAGACCCCGCTGGGCATCGCCGTGCTGGGGGCCGGATGGTTCGTCAGCAGGCGTCGGCGGAAGGCCCGTGAGGCCGAGGAGAACGCGCGGTTCAGGCCGGGCCGGCGGCGACAGCCTCAGCGGGCGAGTCGTAGATAGGAATGTGGCCGGCCAGGCCGACCAGTTCCATCACCTTGCGCGGCGAGGGCCGGGGGCCGGTCAGGGCGATGCTGCCGCCCTGGGTCTGGGTGTGGTGCAGGGCGTCGAGGAGCACGCGGATGCCCGCGCTGTCCATGAAGGACATCTCGGCGAGGTCGAGCACCAGGTGGGCCGAGATCTCCCGGGCCCGGGTGACGGCCTCGTGCAGCTGCCCTGTGGTGGTGGCGTCGACGTCCCCGGCCACGGTGATCACGGCGTAGGCCCCCGACGGAGCCACGTGAACCCGGAGGTTGTCCATGATCTCCCTCTGTTCGTAAGCGCATAAGACCTACCACAGGGAGGCCTCTATTCAGAAACATGTCGCAGTACCGGCGACTTCTCTAGGGTGGTGGTTGCGAATAATGCGTATCCGGTACGACTTGGAGGCCACATGACCTCGGAACCCTTCGGTGACCTTATCGAGCGGTGCCGGGCGGTGGAGGACGATCTGGTCCGCCGCTGGCGGGCCGACGTGGCGGCCTCGTTGCGTGGAAGGGTCTCGGAGATCGAGCTCGACAAGGAGCTCCGGGAGATCCTCGACGCCGTGCTGTCGGCGGTGAGCGCGGCCGAGGGGGCCGACACCCGTTCCGCCGCCTACGGCGAGGCGCGGGCGTTGCTGGTCGACCTGTCCCGGGCCAGGGCCCTGCAGGGGTTCAGCCCGCGTGAGACGGCGGTCAGCGTCTTCGCGCTCAAGAAGGCGGTGCGTGAGTCGGTGGGCGCGGGGGAGGAGTTCCTCGCCTTCTCCGACGTGATCGACGAGCTCGCGCTGTTCACTTTCGAGACCTATGCGAAGGCCCGCGAAGAGGTGATCTCCAACCAGGCCGAGCAGCTGCTCGAACTGGCCACCCCGGTGGTCAAGCTCTGGCAGGGGGTCGTCGCGCTGCCGCTGGTCGGCACGCTCGACTCGGCGCGCGCCCAGGTCGTCATGGAGAAGCTGCTGCAGACGCTGGTCGACACCGGCAGCGAGTACGCCATCATCGACATCACCGGCGTCCCCGCGGTCGACACGCAGGTCGCGCAGCACCTGCTGAAGACGATCGTGGCGGCGCGGCTGATGGGGGCCGAGTGCATCATCTCCGGCATCCGGCCGCAGATCGCCCAGACGATCGTGGCGCTCGGCATCGAGTTCGGCGACATCGCCACCAAGGCCACGCTGGCCGACGCGCTGATGCTGGCCCTGGGCCGCATCGGGGTCGACGTCGCGGCCGAGATGTCCAAGCGCGGCCTGTGATGGAACGGCTCCCGATTCTGAAGATCGGCCCGATGCTGCTGGTCTCGATCCAGGTCGACCTGCGCGACGACATGGTGATCGCGCTCCAGGAGGACCTGGCCGACCGGATCGTCGACACCGGCGCGCGGGGCGTCGTGATCGACATCACCGCCCTCGACATCGTCGACTCCTTCACCGGCCGGATGCTGGCCACGATCGCGGCCCTCTCGCGGGTGCTCGACGCCGAGACGGTGGTCGTGGGCATGCGCCCGGCGGTCGCGATCACCCTCGTGGAGCTGGGGCTGTCCCTCGACGGGATCAAGACGGCCCTCGACGTGGAACGCGGCATGCGGTTGCTGAGCTCGGCCGGCGGCGTGGGGAGATGACCGCCCAGGAACTCCCCATCACGGGCGACGCCGACGTCGTCCGGGTCCGCCAGGCGGTGCGGGCGGCGGCCGTCGAGGCCAAGCTGTCGCTCGTCGACCAGACCAAGCTCGTGACTGCGGCCAGCGAGCTGGCCCGCAACACCCTCACCTACGGCGGGGGCGGCGGCGCCCTCGTCGAACAGCTCGACAACGGCCTGCGCAAGGGCGTGCGGGCCGTCTTCCACGACAAGGGCCCCGGGATCGCCGACGTCGCGCAGGCGCTGACCGACGGCTTCACCAGCGGCTCGGGCATGGGGCTCGGGCTCGGCGGGGCCCGCCGGCTCGTCGACGAGTTCGTCATCGAGACGGCGCCCGGCGACGGAACCACCGTGACGGTGGTCAAGTGGGCCCGGTGACCGCCGTCTGGATCGACGTCACCGAAGAGAGCGCGGTCGGCGCGGTCCGCCGCGCGGCCGTCGACCGGGCGAGGGCGGCGGGGCTGCCCGAGGGCAGGGTCGCCGAGGTCGCCATCGTGGCGGCCGAGCTGGCCGCCAACGTCCAGCGGCACGCGGGCAGCGGGACGGTCCTGGTCCGCCGGGGCACGGCACACGTCGAGATCGTGGCCGTCGACTCGGGGCCGGGCTTCGACCCGCCGCCCGTCGAGGGACTGTCGACCCGCGGCGGCCTGGGCATCGGCCTGGGGGCCATCACCCGCCTGTCCGACTCCTTCGACGTCTACTCACGGCCGGGGCTCGGCACGGTCTTCGCGGTACGGATGGGGGAGCCCGCCCCCCTCGACATCACCGGCCTGACCCGGCCGATGCCGGGCGAGGACCTGGGCGGAGACGCCTACGCCTGGCGTACCGACGACGACACGATCAGCCTGCTGCTCTGCGACGGGCTGGGGCACGGCCCGCTGGCCGCCTCGGCGGCGGGCGCGGCGGTCCGGGCCTTCGAGGAGGCCGCCGCCGGGCCGCCCGCGCAGCTCGTGAAGCACGTCCACGGTGAGATCTCCCACACCCGGGGCGTGGCCGTGGCCATCGCCCAGGCCGGGGGCGGCACCCTCACCTTCGCCGGGCTGGGCAACATCGCGGCGACGGTCGTCCACCGGGGCGACCACCGGGGGCTGATCTCCCTGCCGGGCATCGCCGGGCACCGCGCGGCCGCCATCAGACAGTACGACTACCCCCTCCCTCCCGGGGCACTGATCGTCATGCACACCGACGGCCTGCGGCAGCGCTGGACCTTCGGCGACTATCCGGGCCTGGTCACGCGCCGGTCCCCGGTGATCGCCGGGACCCTCCTGCGGGATCTCGGGGTCCGCCGCGACGACGCCGGTGTGCTGGTCGCCAGGATGCCGTCATGACATCGGGCGAGCTGTTGTCGATCGAGGTCACAGGCGAGGGCGACGTGTTCACACTGCGGCAGCGCGCCCGCGTGGTGGCCGATGCGGCGGGGCTCGACCAGCAAGACCAGGTGCGCCTGGCGACCGCGCTCAGCGAGGTCGGCCGGGAGGTGCTCACCCAGGCGGGGGGCGCGAGAATAGCCTTCTCCATCGACGGTTCGCTGCGGGTCCGCGTCCGCGGCTACGGTCCGCTCAGCCCGGCCGCCCCGGGCTTCGCGGCGGCGGCCCGGTTGGTCGACGAGGTGTCGCACGAGGGGGAGGACGTCATCCTGAGCAAGGGGTTGCCCCCCGGCCGTTACACCGGCGACTGGCTGCGCAACCTGCGCGCCCTCCTGGCGGGGTTGGCCAAGCCGAGCCCGCTCGACGAACTGCGCGCCCAGAACCAGGAACTCATGGCGGCGCTGGAGGACGTCCAGTCGCAGCGCGACGAGCTGGAGGAGACCAACCGGGGCGTGATGGCCCTCTACACCCAGCTGTCGGAGGAGCTCGAACGCACCAACCAGGGTGTGGTGGCCCTCTACGCCGAGCTGGAGGACAAGTCGGCCCAGCTGCGCGAGGCGAGCGAGGCCAAGAGCCGGTTCCTGGCCAACGTCAGCCACGAGCTGCGCGCCCCGGCCAGCTCGATCCTGGGCCTGGCCCGCATGCTGCTCGAACTCGGCGAACCCCTCGACGACGAGAAGCGCCGCCAGGCCGAGCTGATCCGCGAGTCGGGCCGCGACCTGCTCAACCTCGTCAACGAGCTGCTCGACCTGGCCAAGGCCGAGTCGGGCCGCATCGAGCCCGAGGTCGTCGACGTGTCGCTGCGCGGCCTGCTGCGCCGCCTCAAGGAGACGTTGCGGCCGATGGCGCGCGAGGGGGTCACGCTGGTCGTCGACGACCCCGACGGCGTGGAGATCCTGCAGACCGACGAGCTGATGCTCACCCGCGTGCTGCGCAACCTGCTCACCAACGGCCTGAAGTTCACCGAGCGCGGCGAGGTCAGGGTCGGCGCCCACGCCGACGGCGACCACGTCCTGCTGCGGGTCTCCGACACCGGCATCGGCATCTCCGATGAGGAGATCGAGCGTATCTTCGAGGAGTTCCACCAGGTCAGAGGCCCCATCCAGGCCTCGGTGACAGGAACCGGCCTGGGCCTGCCCTATGCCCGGAGCCTGGTCGCCATCCTCGGGGGCGAGATGTCGGTCCGGAGCGTGGTCGGGGAGGGCACGGTCTTCGAGGTACGCCTCCCGCGCCTCGACCGCATCCGGCTGGGCCGGGTCGTCATCGCCGACGACGACGCCGCCTTCCGCACCATGCTGCGCGGCCTCCTCCACGGGGTCGCCGAGGAGATCGAGGACGCCGCCGACGGCTACGCCGCCCTCGCGGCCGTCCGGCGGGCCCGGCCCGACCTGCTCCTGCTCGACCTGCGGATGCCCGGCCTGACCGGCGAGGAGGTCATCAGGGAGCTGCGCGCCGACCCCGACCTGGCCGCCACCCGCGTCATCGTGGTCACCTCGACCGACACGGACGGCATCGACGGTGTGGCCCTGGACAAGTCACGCCTGACCCGGGGGGAGTTGCTCCGGGCGGTCGGCGAGATCGGAAAACGCGATGCCTGAACGAATCCTCGTCGTCGACGACATCAGCGCCAACCGCTACGTCATCGCCACCTGGCTCCAGCACTCGGGGTACGCGGTCGTCGAGGCCGCCTCCGGCGGCGAGGCGCTCAGCCTGATCAAGGAGTCGCTGCCCGACCTGGTGCTGCTCGACGTCCGCATGCCCGACATGTCGGGGTTCGAGGTGTGTGAGCGGATCAAGGCCGACCCGGTCAGCGCGGCCGTGCCGGTGATCCACCTGACCGCGTCGGCGGTCGGGGTCGGCGACCGGACGCAGGGCCTGGCCCGCGGCGCCGACGGCTATCTCGTCGAACCGGTCGAACCCGAGGTGCTGCTGGCCACGGTCAACGCGACCCTCCGGTACGCCCGCGCCCGCCGCCAGGCCGAACGGCTGGCCGGGCGGCTGGCCGGCCTGTCGGACACCACCCTCGCCATCAACATGGCCGGGACCCTCGACGAACTGCTCGGGGCGGCGGCCGAGGGCGCGCTCCGGATGTTCGGCGGGCCCGCGACCGTGTTCGCGCCGACCGAGGTGGGCAGCCGCTTCGTCACCTGCGATCTCGACGGGATGGTCGCGGGCGATTCGCCGCTGCTCGACCCCGGCGGGGTGCCGCGCGGGCCGACCCTGCGCACCACCCCCGGGTCCGACTGGGCCGGGGTGCTGGCGCCGTCGGTCGCGGCCGAGGAGGTCAAGGTCGCGCTGGCCCGGGTGCAGGGGAGGCCACCGGTGGGGGTGCTCGTGGAGGCGGCGCTCGCCTTCGGCGACGACGACGCCCACGTGCTCAGCCAGCTCTCGATGGGGGTGGCGCTGGCGGTCGAGGCGCTGCGGTCGATCGACGAGGAGCGGCGCATCGCGCTCACCCTCCAGCGGGCCCTGCTGCCCCGGTCACTGCCCGAGGTGGAGGGGGTCGAGCTGGCCGCCCGCTACGTGCCGGCCAGCTCGAATGCCGAGATCGGCGGCGACTTCTACGAGGTCATCGAGATCGGCGGCAAGCTCATGGTCGCGATCGGCGACGTGATGGGCCACTCGCTGCACGCCGCGACCGTGATGGCCGAGATCCGGCACGCCGTGCGCGCCTACGCCAGCGAGGGCCACCCGCTCGACGAGATCCTGCGGCAGGTCAACCTGCTGATGCTCCGGTTCCTGCCGCGTGAGCTGGCCACGGTGGCGCTGCTGCTGCTCACCCCGTCGACGGGTGAGATCGTGATGTGCAACGCGGGGCACCTGCCGCCGCTGCTGGTCTCGAAGCGGCGTACCGACTATCTGAGCATGCCCGGACCGCTGCTCGGCGCCCGCCTGCACCGGCCCGGCGAGGCGCGGTTCACGCTCGAACCGGGCGAGTCGCTGGTGCTGGTCACCGACGGGCTGGTGGAGCGCCGCGACCTGACCCTGCAAGAGGGCATGGCCCGGCTCCAGGAGCTGTCGGGCAGCGTCGAGGACGACCTGGAGGCTTACTGCGACCGGGTGATCGACGCGATGATGCGCCCCGATCACGAAGACGACGTCGCGCTGGTGGTGCTGCGCAGGGCGGCCTGAGGCCGGAAGGTCTGCCGGTAGGCGATGGGGGAGACGCCGACCGCCGCGTGCAGGTGCTGGCGCAGCGACACGGCGGTGCCGAACCCGGCCTGCCGGGCCACCTCGTCGACCGGCAGGCCGGTCGTCTCCAGCAGCCGGCGGGCGTGCTCGACCCGCTGGCGGTTGAGCCAGCGGGCGGGTGACAGGCCGGTCTCCTCGCGGAAGCGGCGGGTGAAGGTGCGCACGCTCATCCGGGCGTGCGCGGCCAGCGCGTTGAGGTCGAGCGGTTCGGCCAGCCGCGACAGCATCCAGGCCCGGGTCGACTCGGTCGAGGCACCCTGGGCGGGCGGCAGCGGACGTTCGATGAACTGGGCCTGGCCGCCCTCGCGGAACGGCGCGGTCACGCAGCGGCGGGCCACCCGGTTGGCGACCTCGGTGCCGAAGTCGGACCGGATGATGTGCAGGGCCAGATCGGTGCCGGCCGCGACGCCCGCCGAGGTGAGGATGTCGCCGTCGTCGACGAACAGCACCTCGGGGTTGAGCAGCACGTCGGGGTAGAGCCGCCGGAACCGGTTCGCGTTGCGCCAGTGGGTGGTCGCGGCGCGCCCGTCGAGCAGCCCGGCCGCCGCCAGCACGAACGCGCCGGTACAGATCGACACGATGCGCTTGCGCCCGGCGACCGCCCGGAGCGCCTCGGCCACCCCGGGTTCGAGGGAGCCCTCGAACGGCAACCCGCCGTGGACGCCCGGGACGATCACCGTGTCGGCGTCCTCCAGGAGCGACAGGTCGTGGTCCGGCACGATGGCGTAGCCCGCGGCGCAGCGGACCGGCCCGCCGCCGGGCGTGCAGGTCCTGACGTCGTAGAGTTTCCGCCGGTCGGCGTCTTCGGCGATGCCGAAGAACTGGCCGGGGATGCCGACGTCCATGGTCGCGAAGTCGTCGAGCACCAGCATGGCCACACGATGGAGCATGGCCCGATTCTTTCACATATTGGCTTATGGGCCACTAGTGCCCTCCACCTGCTCTTGAGCAGGATGTCCGGCATGACCATCACACGGGGGGTGACCCGGCCCGCACGCGTGCACCGGGCCTGGATCGTGGGCGGCATCGCCCTGATCGCGATCATCGGCGCGGCCGGGTTCCGGGCGACGCCCGGCGTCCTGATCACGCCGCTGCAGGACGAGTTCGGCTGGTCGCGCGGCACCATCGGGTTCGCCGTGTCGATCAACCTCATGTTCTACGGCCTCACCGCCCCCTTCGCCGCCGCCCTGATGGACCGCTTCGGCATGCGCAGGGTCGTCACCTACGCCCTCGCGCTGGTCGCCCTCGGCAGCGGCGTGACCGTCTTCATGACCGCGAGCTGGCAGCTCGTGCTCTGCTGGGGCGTGCTCGTCGGGCTCGGCACCGGCTCGATGGCGCTGGTCTTCGCCGCCACGCTGACCCAGCGGTGGTTCGTGCGCAGCCGGGGCCTGGTGACCGGCATCCTGACCGCCGGGGGCGCGACCGGGCAGCTCATCTTCCTGCCGGTGCTCGCGCTGCTCGTCGAGGGCAGCGGCTGGCGGACCGCCGCACTGGTCGTGGCGGGCTCGGCGCTGGCGGTGGTGCCGCTGGTCTTCTTCCTGCTGCGCGACCACCCCGCCGACGTCGGGCTGCTCCCGTACGGCGCCACCGAGCCCCCGCCGCCCCCCGTCCCCGCCACGGTCGGACCGGCCACGCGCGCCCTGTCGACCCTGCGGAGGGCCGCCCGGACCCGGTCGTTCTGGTATCTGGCCGGCGGGTTCGCCATCTGCGGCGCGTCGACCAACGGCCTGGTCGGCACCCACTTCATCCCGGCCGCCCACGACCACGGCATGGCCGAGCCGGTCGCGGCGGGCCTGCTGGCGGTCATCGGGATCTTCGACATCGCCGGGACGATCCTGTCGGGCTGGCTGAGCGACCGCATCGACGCGCGGGTGCTGCTGGGCGTCTACTACGCCCTGCGGGGCGCCTCGCTGCTGATCCTGCCGCAGCTCTTCAGCGACTCGGCCCACCCCAGCATGGTCGTGTTCATCGTCTTCTACGGCCTCGACTGGGTGGCCACGGTCCCCCCGACGGTGGCGCTCTGCCGCAAGATCTACGGCGACGACGGGCCGATCGTGTTCGGCTGGGTCTTCGCCTCCCACCAGATCGGCGCGGCCTTCGCGGCGACCCTGGCCGGGGTGACCCGCGACCACCTCGGCACCTACGACCTCGCCTGGTACGTATCGGGCGGACTTTGCGCACTTGCCGCCATCATGTCGATACGGATCGCGCGCGGGGCTGGCAGTATTGGCCGGTGAGCCAATACGTGCTGCCGCTGGTGGTCCGGATCGAACGGGCGACTCCGCCACGGCGTACCGACGCGCTTGAAGCCGCCGCGCTGGCCGTGCTGCGCATGGTCAACGACCACCGTTCGGGCGGCGAGGGCGAATGGGCCGAGGCCGTCCGGGGCTGGGAGAGCCACGGCATCCGCAAGGTGGTCCGCCGGGCCCGCGGCGCCGAATGGACGCGGGTGCTCCAGCTGCCCGGCGAGACGGTGACCGCCGGAACCGCCGCCGTACGCGTCCACCCGCCCATCCCGCTCGACGGCTGGCCCAAAGACCTGTCGCGGCTGCAGGTGTCCGGGACCGACCTCGACGACCCCGAGCCGCCGGGGCCCGCCGGGGCGCCCTGCGTGCTGTGGATCAACCCCCACCTGGAGATGACCGCCGGCAAGGCGATGGCCCAGGCCGGGCACGCCGCCCAGCTGGCGTGGTGGGCGACCACGCCGTCCGACCGCGCGGCGTGGGCCGAGACCGGGTTCGCGGTGTCGGTCCGGACGGCCAGCCCCTACGACTGGGCCAAGCTGGCCGAGGCCGACCTGCCGGCCGTCCGCGACGCGGGGTTCACCGAGATCGCGCCGGGCTCGGTGACGGTCGTCGCCACCGCGCCGTGGCTGCGCGAGGGCGGCTTCCGCCCGGCGGGCCGGGGCCCGCTGCGCAACACCTAGACGGTCAGCACGTCGGCCCAGACACCTTCGGGCGTGAGCCGCGAGGGTGAAGGGCTGTCGTGGACGATCATCAGCTGCCCGTCGCCCAGCACCGCCAGGCCTTCGGGGCGGTCGTCTCTGACGCCCGTCGCCAGGTCGGCGACGTGGATGGGCGGGTCGGCGAAGCCGTTGCCGGGCGTCCAGCGCACGATCTTCACCGGACCGTCGTGGGTCATGGTGGGCCCGGCGAGAATCAGGATCTCCGCGCCGAGCGGGCACAGGTCGCGGATGCCCAGGCCGTCGAGGTCGACGAAGTGGGTGCGGTAGCGGGCGTCGCCGACCGGAGCGAAGCGCAGCCGGCTCTCGTCGTGGGGGTCGGGCTCGGGGCGGATCTCCAGGATGACGGCCCAGCCGCGCAACACGGGCCCGCGCAGGCCGACGAACACCCGCTCGCCGATGACCGCGATGCCCTCGATGTCGACGCCGTTGTCCTTGCCCGGCAGCCGCAGGAACGGCGCGAGATGGGGGTCGTGTTCGAGCATGTCGGCCAGGTTGCGCCCGGGTCCGCACAGGATGGCGGCCCGGCGCGCGCCGTCTCTGCGCACCGGCACGGGCAGGCCGTCGCGGTCGACGAGAGGGAGGCGTACGAGAACGAAGCGGTTCTCCTCGCGCAGGACCGTGGCCAGCCGCTTGCGGGCCTTGTCGCCGTTCTGGCCGGGTTTGACGCGCTTGCGCTTGAGGCTGTGGGAGCCGACGGCCCAGAGCCAGCCGTCGGCGCGGGCCAGGCCCTCGATGTCGGCCTCGTCGTCGGGACCGGCGGGCAGGTCGACGAAGTCGGCCAGCCGGAAGGTCTGGTGATCCTGGAAGGCGCCGTCGCGCCACGTGAGCCGTTCGACCCCCGCCCACTCGTCTCCGGCGACCCAGAGACACCGGCCATCCTGGCGCACGGCGGAAAGATCGTGATGGATCGCCGATCCCGGGGCGAACCGGAGCTCTACCTGCACCCAGTCATTATGAGCCGCAAACCTCGTTCCCGAAGTGTGATGGCTATCGCACCCGAATTGCCGTGATTTGCCGTACGCTCGCCGACGTGCCACCTGGGGACTATGGGACGAAGGCCACTCCTTCGTACGTTGCGGCGGAAGCGGAGACCAGCCCGTTACCGAAGATCACGATCCCGGACCCTCCACCACCGCCGTCGATCAAAGGCCTGGGCGATCTGCCCATGCGGCTCGTCTACCGGACCGCCGCCGTCGTGACGGTCGTCGCCGCCCTGGGAGTGGTGGCCGCAGGGGTCGTCCTCACCCGCAACGACCCCGGTGAGGCCGCCGCGGCCGCGCCCGCCCCCAAGGCCGACCCGGTCACGGTCGCCGCGACGACCGCGCCGCCGCCCTCGCCCTCGCCGGTGCTCCCGAGCCCGCCGCCGTCCCCCTCGGTCAGCGCGCTCTCGACCGCGATGACCGACGCGCTCGACGACCCCCGGGTGCCCGAGCTCCCCGGAGACCAGAAGAAGCTGCGGACCTTCGCCGGCAAGCCCGCCAAGATCCGCGGCTCGATCAAAGACCAGCGCTCGGGCGTGGCCTTCCCCCGCTTCGCCGGCGACTGGGATCTGGCCTCGGCCTCGCCGTTCGCGTCCCGCCAGCAGCTGCCCAAGGTCAAGGGGTCGGCCTACCGGGGCCTGCTGGTCTCCTGCCCGGTGCCGATCGAGGTGCAGGACGACCTGAAGGACACCGCCTTCCTGGCCGCCCGCTGGACGCTCAACCACCACCCGGCCGGCGCCACCCTCAAGTGGACGTCCGCCGATCTGACCACGATCGACGACCGCCCGGCCTGGGTGCTCGGCTACGACGTCACGTACACGATCAAGGGCGACAAGCGGAAGTCGACCGCCGCGATCGCGCTCGTGGACGTGCCCGCCGCCAAGCCCGCGCTGGTCTTCATCAGCATCCCGGACAGCCAGAAGAAGAACTACCGCGACATCAACACGGTGATGAGCAAGATCAAGGTGCTTTAGACCCGGTCTCATCTGGGGAAATATCCCCTTATCTGGACTTCGGGGGGAGCTCCATCATGGCTACATTGATCGCCATCGCGTATGACGACCTCGGTACCGCCGTACAGGTAAGGGACAAGCTGTTCCAGCTCCAGCAGGAACACCTGATCACACTCACGGACGCCGCCATCGTCGAGCACACCGCCGAGGGCAAGATCAAGATGAAGCCGGCCGTCAACATGGCCGCGACCGGGGCGGCGGGCGGCGCCCTGTGGGGCGGCCTGATCGGCCTCATCTTCTTCATGCCGCTGATCGGCGCGGCCGTCGGCGCCGCGACCGGCGCCCTGGTCGGCGCCAAGACGGACATCGGGGTCGACGACAAGTTCATGAAGGACGTCGCCGAGGGCCTCAAGCCGGGCGGCGCGGCCCTGTTCCTGCTCGTCGAGGACAGCACCCGCGACAAGGTGCTGCCGCAGGTCGCGCCCATGGGCGGGCGCATCATCCACACGTCCCTGACGCAGGAGGCCGAGAACCAGCTCAAGGAGGCCATCGAGGCGGCCCGACACCACTGACGCCTGCCATAGAGCCGAGGAGCCGACGTGGGTGAGCCGCCGAACGATTTCCGGGAGGGGGACCGCGACCGCCCGGACAGCCGTCCAGAGAAGAACGGGGACGAGCCGAAGCCCTGGCGGTCAGAAGGGTTGCCACCGCCCAAGCCGAACCGCCCCAAAGTCAACTGGTGGCGGTTCGCGCTGACCATGGCGCTCACCTACGCGGCCTTCTTCATCATCAGCTCGTTCTTCGACGGCGAGGCCCGGCAGACGATCTCCTACACCGAGTTCGCCCGGCAGGTGAACGGCGGGAACGTGAAGGACATCTACGCCACCGGCCTGTCCATCCAGGGCGACCTGAAGAAGGCGCAGCCGATCCCCGGCGACAAGCAGCGCGACACCTTCACCAAGTTCTCCACGGTGGTGCCGGTCTTCGCCAACCAGGAACAGATCTTCCAGCAGCTCAGTCAGCAGAACGTGACCATCCAGGCCGAACCCGCCGACGGTCAGCGGGGCACCTTCTGGAACCTGGTGCTCTCCCTGCTGCCCATCCTGCTGCTCGCGGGCGTGTGGATCTGGCTGATGCGCCGGGCCGGCAGCATGATGGGCGGTGGTGGCGGGGGCCTCGGCGGGATCGGCCGCAACCGCGCGGCCAAACCGGTCGAGAGCGGCAAGGTCCGGGTCAACTTCAGCGACGTCGCCGGCATCGACGAGGTCGAGAACGAGCTCATCGAGATCGTCGACTACCTGAAGGAACCGGGGAAGTACCGCCGCCTGGGGGCCAAGCTCCCGAAGGGCGTGCTGCTGACCGGCCCGCCCGGCACCGGCAAGACCCTGCTCGCGCGGGCGGTCGCCGGAGAGGCGAGCGTGCCGTTCTTCTCGGCCAGCGCCTCGGAGTTCATCGAGATGATCGTCGGCGTCGGCGCCTCCCGCGTGCGGGAACTGTTCGACGAGGCCAGGAAGGTCGCGCCGTCGATCGTGTTCATCGACGAGATCGACGCGATCGGGCGAACGCGTGGCGCCTCGACCATAGGGGGTCACGACGAGCGCGAGCAGACCCTCAACCAGGTCCTCACCGAGATGGACGGCTTCACCGGCAACGAGGGCGTCATCGTCATCGCGGCCACCAACCGTCCGGAGGTCCTCGACGCGGCGCTGCTGCGGCCGGGCCGCTTCGACCGCAACATCGTCGTCGCGCCCCCCGACCAGCAGGGGCGCGTCGCGATCCTGCGCGTCCACACCCGCGGCGTCCCGCTGTCGCCGGCGGTGCAGATCCCGGTCATCGCCAAGAGCACGCCCGGCATGACCGGCGCCGACCTCGCCAACCTCGTCAACGAGGCCGCGCTGCTGGCCGCCCGCCGCGGCCACAACGCCGTCAGCCCGGCCGACTTCGCCGACGCCCTGGAGAAACTCCAGCTCGGTACGGCCCGCGCCATCGTCATGCCGGAGGAGGAACGCACCCGTACCGCCTACCACGAGGCGGGCCACGCCCTCCTGGGCATGCTGCTGCCGGGCGCCGACCCTGTCCGCAAGATCTCCATCATTCCCCGGGGACGCGCCCTGGGCGTGACCCTGTCGACCCCCGAAGACGACAGGTACGCCTACGACGAGCGCTACCTCCGGGGCCGCATCACCGGCGCGCTGGGCGGCATGGCGGCCGAGCAGGTGGTGTTCGGCATCGTCACCACGGGCGCGGAGAACGACCTCGAACAGGTCACCTCGATCGCCCGCGGCATGGTCGGCCGCTGGGGCATGTCGCCGCTCATCGGCCCGCTGACCATTCTCCCGACCGAGGGCCCGCCGCAGGCCGCGTCGGCGACCCTGGCCTCCGTCGACGACGAGGCCAGGCGCATCGTCGACGAGTGCTACGCCGACGCGCAGCGCCTCATCTCCGACAACCGCCACCGGCTGGAGGGCATCGTCGCGGCCCTGCTCGACCAGGAGACCCTCGACGAGGCCGACGCCTACGCGGCGGCCGGGCTGACCCGCGACTGACGCCACCACCGGGCGGTCACCGCCACCGACACGGCGAGCCCGGCGGTCGTCAGCACGCCGCCCTCACCCAGCAGCCAGGGCGAGTGGGGCTGCGTCATGGCCTGCCCGACGAAGTAGATCGCGGCGTTGAGCGCGGCGTGCAGGACCAGCACCGGCCAGATCGACCCCGTCCTGAGCCGGAACCAGACCAGCGGGAAGGCCAGCACGACCGACTGCGCGGTGAACCAGAGCAGCGCGTAGGCCATCGGCACCCCCGGGTCCACCGCGCCCGGGACGAACAGCATCAGCGGCACGTGGAACAGCGCCCACGCGATCCCGACGACGACCGCGACGACGTCGGCGGAGTGCCGCTCCCCGAGCCGCGTGACGAGGAACGAACTCCACCCGAGCTGCTCCCCGAGCGCGAGCAGGAGATAGGGCGCCAGCCCGGGGACGAGCCCCACCACGACCATGAGCAGCGGCGGCATCGGCAGCCCGTGGGCGCCGAACGAGGCCAGCCCGGTGAGCCACCCGGTGCCGTAGGCGAGCCCGACCCCGATGACGGGGATCGCCCAGGCCGTCAGCAGCGTCATCCACGGGACCTTGACGAACCCCCACGGAAACCCGCGCCCCCGGAAGGCGACGGCGGCGGCGATGGCCGGGGCGAGCGCCTGGCCGTAGAGGGCGAGCTGTACGGGAATCGGCGCCTCCCCGATGTGGTCGAGGTCGACCCCCTGGGAGACGGCGTAGGCGACGGCGGGGAGCACGAGAACGGGCAGCACGAGGGCGAACGTGGTGAGCTGGCGGGATATGTCGGTCTTCACGGTGCAAGCAGACCCGGCGACCGGTCCCGACCGCCTGAACACCGGGTCCCCTTGTGGTCCCGCCTCACTCCAGACGGTCCTCCCCGCCGGTGCGGCGCCCTCCGGAGCTCGCGGACTCCGGAGCGGGTCCCGGGACCCACGGGACTCTGGTCCCATTCCGCCAACTGCGGATATCCCTGACAATTGCCGCATGCCGACCGTCCGATGGCCCTGGATCGTGCCCGTGCTCTGCGCGGTCGCCGTGGTCGTGGGCGTCGTCCTGACCGCGGGCGTCGAGCACGCCGACACCGACTATCTGGTCCTGGACGCCATCGTCGGCCTCACCTACCCCCTGACCGGCGCCCTCATCGTCACCGCCCGCCCCCGCCACCCGGTCGGGTGGCTCTTCTGCCTCGGCGGGGCCGGGCTGGCCCTCCAGGCGCTGGCCGGTGGCTACGCCGCCTTCGGGGAGGTCCACGGCTGGCCCGGCACCTTCGCCGCGGGCTGGCTCACGAACTGGGTGTTCCTGACCGGGTTCGGGTCGCTGCTGCTGCTTCCGCTCTACCTGCCCGACGGCCGCCTCCCGTCGAGCCGCTGGCGTCTCCCGGCCGGCCTCATGATCGCCGCGCTCGCGGGGCTGCACGTCGTGCTCATGCTGCGCGACCACATCTGGGTCTGGGGCGTCGAGCGCCCCAACCCCTTCGGTTTCGTCCCGACCGAGCCGCACGTCAGCACCGCCTTCGCCGTCGTCGTGACGGTTCTGGGCATCGGCGGGGCGGCGGCGCTGGCCACCCGGCTGCGGCGCGACCTGCGGCGGCTGCTGCCCGTCTTCGCGGCCGTGGTGACGCTCGCCGCGGCGGTGGTCGCCGACTCCCTGCTGGCCGCCGAGCCGCAGATCGGGGTGGTGCTGCTATCGGTGGCGCTGCCGCTCGTCCCCGTCGCCACGGCCGTCTCGATCTTCCGCTACCGGCTGTTCGACATCGAGATCCTGCTGCGCCGGACCCTCGTCTACACGCTCCTCACCGGCCTGCTGCTGGCCGTCTACCTGGGCGTCGTCGCCACCGCCCACGCGCTCGTGGCCTCGACCGAGGCCCTGATCGCCACCGCTGTGGTCGCGGTCGCGTTCGCGCCGCTGCGGGCCGCGCTGCAGAAGGCGGTGGGCCGGTGGCTGTTCGGCCACCGCGGCGACCCGGTCACCGCGCTCAACCAGCTGGGTGTACGCCTCGAGGCCGCCGCCGACCCCACCCGTCTCCTCGACGACGCGGCCGAAACGGTCGCCTCGAGCCTGCGGTTGCCGTGGGTGGCGGTGGTGTCGGCCGACGGGGTGACCGTGTCCGAGACCGGCCGGAGGGTGGGCGGAGCCGTACAGCTCCCCCTGACGGCGAGCGGGCACCACGAGGGCGAGCTGAGAGCGGCCCCGCGCTCCCCGGGGGAGCCGCTGTCCCGCGCCGACCTGGCCGTGCTCACCGACCTGGCCCGGCACCTGGCGGTCGCGCTGGCGGCGGCCCGGCTGGCGCGCGAGGTGCGCGAGTCGCGCGCCGACCTGGTCAGGGCCCGCGAGGAGGAGCGCCGCCGCCTGCGCCGCGACCTGCACGACGGCCTCGGCCCCGGGCTGGCCGCGATCGGCATCGGCCTCTACCTGATCGAGGCGGCGACCCCCGGCGAGGAGGTCCGGAACGTGCGCGAGCTGACCCAGACGCTGGTCGCGGACGTCCGGAGGATCGTCCAGGGCCTGCGTCCACCGGCTCTGGACGAACTCGGACTGGCCGGCGCCCTGGAAGACCTGGCGCTGGACGCGATCGGCCCCCAGGTCACCGTCACCGTGTCCGACCTGCCGGAACTCTCGGCGGCGGTGGAGGTGGCGGCCTACCGGATCGTCCAGGAGGCGCTGGCCAACTCCCTGAAGCACGCGCGGGCCGACCGCATCGACATCAGCGCGACCGCCGAGGCCGGACAATTGACAGTGACCGTCACCGACGACGGCTGCGGCCTGCCCGACCCCCTCGTCGAGGGAGTCGGCAGCGGCAGCATGCGCGACCGGGCGGCCGAACTCGGCGGAACCCTGCGCCGGACCTCGACGAACGGCACGACAGTGAAGGCGGTGCTCCCGCTGTGAAGGTACTCCTCGCCGACGACCACCCCCTGCTCAGACACGGCCTGCGGGCCCTCCTGGAGCAGGTGGGCGGCGCCGAGGTCGTCGGCGAGGCCTCCGACGGCGAGGAGGCCGTCGCGATGGCCCTGTCGCTGAACCCCGACGTGGTCGTGATGGACCTGGTGATGCCCGGCGTCGGCGGCCTGGAGGCGACCCGACGCCTCATCGACCAGCGGCCCGACCTGGGCGTGCTGGTCCTGACGATGTCCGAGGACGACGCGTCGGTCTTCGCCGCGCTGCGCGCCGGCGCACGCGGTTACGTGCTGAAGGGAACGGCCGGGGAGGACTTCCTCGCCGCCGTCACCGCGGTCGCCAGAGGCGAGGCCGTCTACGGGCCCGCCGTGGCCCGGCGCATCCGCCGCTTCCTGACGACCGGCCCAGGCACCGGACCCTTCCCGGAGCTGACCCAGCGGGAGCGCGAGATCCTCGACCTGCTCGCCAACGGCAAGACCAACGCCGAGATCGCGAAGGCGCTCTACCTCAGCCTGAAGACCGTGAAGAACCACCTGACGAGCGTCTTCGCCAAACTCCAGGTGGCCGACCGCGCCCAGGCGGTGGTCCGGGCCAGGCAGGCCGGCCTCGGCACCTGATCACCCGATGGTGGCCGACCACCGTTCCCGCCTCAGGTGGATCGTCCCGTCGGGGGAGACCGTGACCTCGGCTCCGTAGAGCGGCAGGGCGCTGTGCCGCAGCCAGTGGTCGCGCACCCGGTCGAGCTCGTCCCACAGGCGCCGCGGCCCGCCCTGGTGCACCGTCGCCGGCGCTCCTCCGACGGACTCGGCGCGCGCCCACGACCCGTCCTCGTGCACCATGACGGCCGTCCGGACGTCGCCCTCCTCGGTGTGGACGTGTTCGACGTCCGGCACGTTCACCTCCAGCATGCTGCGGATCTCCCACGCGTCCAGGAGGTTCAGGATCGGGAACCGGGCGGTCGTCACCTCCTCGCCCTCGGCCACGCGGGCCGCCGCCACCTGCCCGGCCATGAGGGGCGGGTAGTCGGTGCCCGTACGCGTGGTCATGAACATCGCCCAGTCCCGCTCGACCAGGCCGGCCGCGCCGCCGTCGGGTGTCTTGACGCCGGTGACGATCAGGCTCGTGTTCGTGATGGTCGTCGCGAAGCGGCCGCCGGTCGGCAGCGCCGCCAGCCACGCCGCCGGGATCGGCCGGACCGCGACGGTCGCCACGATCCGGTCGTACTCCCCGGGCAGCGGCGTCGTGGCGTCCGCGTTCACCAGCCGCGGGCGGTGGCCCAGGTCGGCGAGGCGTTCCGCCGCCACGTCCACCAGACGGCGTTCGACGTCGATCGTGGTGACCCGGTCGTCGCCCAGCAGCCGGCAGAGCAGGGCGGCGCCGTAGCCGCTGCCCGTGCCGACGTCGAGCACGCGGTCGCCCGGCCCGATGCGGGCGTGCCGGAACATCCGCAGCACCAGTCCGGGCAGCGTCGACGACGACGTGGGGCGGCCGCGTGCCACCCGGCCCTCGGCGGCGTCGTCGGCGTGCAGCTCCCCGATCCGGGTGACCAGGGTCTGGTCGGCGTAGGTGTGCCGGAGCCAGCCCTCTTCGTCGGATGACCCGCGGCAGGCGGTCCAGCCTTCGGCGCCCGGCCGCCACCAGGCGGGGACCAGCAGGTGGCGCGGAGTTTCGGCGACCGCCTCCCGCCAGCGGGAGCCGGGATGGGTGACCTGGTCGGCGAGACGGTGCGCGTGCTGACGCCAGTTCATCGATTCGTCCCCTCGCTCGGCGACGCGATCGTCTCAGAAGGGCGGGAGCCGTACCGGCGGATTCCACCAGCCGACCCGCAGGCGAAAGCGGTGATTTGGTGCAAAGCAGGCATTACCCCTAAATCGCGCCGGGCAGATCACTCGCGGAACACTTCTGAAACGGGGGAGAACCGACCGTGAGTCAGTCGAGTCAGTCGATGCACGAAGAGATCATCTCCAAGCTGGGCCCGCAGGGGATCCAGCAGATGGCGTCCCTCCTGGGGACCGACGCCGAGTCGGCCAAGCCGGCCATCCAGGCCTGTCTGGCCACCGTCATCTGCGGCATGGCCCGCAACTGCGGCGAGCCCAAGGGGGCCCAGTCGCTGCGTGCCGCCATGGACGACCACTCGGCCGCCGAGCCCTTCCGGGACATCGCCGCCCTGGCGAACGACCAGGACGGCCAGCGCATCCTGGCCCACGTCCTCGGGGTCCCCGGCAGCCGTCAGGCCGCCGAGGGCATCGCCCAGTTCATGGGGATGAACTCGGGCGCCATCACGAAGATGATGGCGATGGTCGCGCCGATGGCGATGGCCATGATGGCCCAGCGGATCGAGGCCAACCACATGGACGCCACGGCGATGGCCCGTGAGCTCCGCCGCCAGGAGTCGGCGATGAGCACGAGCAGCTTCGGCGACATGCTCAGCGGTGTCCTCGGCAAGATCTTCGGTGGCGCTCAGGCGCAGGGTGGTGCCAAGCCGAAGAGCAAGCCGCAGCGGGGCCAGCGCGTCTAACGCTCCGCCAGCACTATCACCTTGTCACCGGCCGAGAACTCGAGCTCGGCCGATTTGGCGGGGTTCAGCACGACACCGAAGTGGGGCGCTTCGCTGACGCGATCGGCCCGCCGGTAGCCGATGGCCGTCTCGCCCCTGCGGCGGGCCGACTCGATCACCGTCGCGAACGTGACGGGACGGCCCTCGGTGACGTAGTCGCTCGCCGGTCTCGGATAGATCTCCGAGCCGCGCGAGTCGAAGAGGTAGCCGAACACCTCCGACAGGTGCCGGTTCTCGGCCAGCTGCGCGAGCAGCAGGCCGATGACGGTGTCGCTGATGACGATGTCGTCGGCCTCGGTGACCTCGGCGAGTTCGCGGTTGTTCTCGTCGTGCATCTCGCTGACGATCGAGTACCGCTCGTGCATGACCGTCTGCATGTCGCGCAGTTGCAGCAGCGACATCAGCGTGCGCGTGTCGGCGTGGTGGGGCTCGAAGCGGTCGTCCGACAGGACGATGACGTGCTGGTAGAGACCGACGCTGAGCGATTCGAGCGCGTAGCGGTCGGTGGTCTCGCACTCCTTCACGTTCAGCGTGAGGTTGCGCAGCCCGCCGAGTCCCGCGCCCGCGTCGGGATGCCCGGCCGCCACGTCGAGCACCGACCCCGGTGCGACATAGCCGTCGAGGTAGCGCACGATCGTGCTCGCGCGGCCGTTCCACCCGAGCACCAGCGTGCGCTCGGGCTCCAGCCTGGTACGGCTCGCGCGCACGATCGCCGTCTCGTCGACGGCCGCCGGCCGCGCCGCGAGGCTGATCGTGGAGTCGTCCTGCGCGATGACGATGACGTCGTCGCCGTCGGCGATGACCGTCTCGGTGGACGGGTTGAGCTCGACGCCCGTCGCCCGCTTCAGGCCGATGAGGGTGGCGTTCTCGAACGCGCTGAGCGCCTGGCCGTAGGTCTTCCCCGTCAGCGAGGGCGCCTTGCGCAGATAGATCTCGCCGTCGTCGAAGTCGAGCAGGTCCATGCAGACGACCGACATGCCCGACTGGCGCGACGACTGCACGATGAGCCGCGCGGCCGTGTCGTCGGAGTCGACCAGGTGCACGCCCGGCCCGCCCGCCAGCCGCGCCGCGGCCATGTTGCCCGAGTCGGCGATGGCGGCCACGACCGGCGGATGGTCGCCCCGGCGCTTGGCCAGCGCGAGCAGGGTCTTGATGACGTGGGCGTCGGGATCCTCCCCGGAGGGGGACAGCACGACGATCGACTTGGCCGCCCCGAGGTTCATGAGGTCGAGGTGGGCCGACTCGGTCGGCCGGCCGGTGCGGCACACGACGCGGACGCGACCCGTGTCGGGGATGCGGTCGCGGAGGTCGTCCTCCATCGAGACCTTGTCCTTGTCGGCGAGGATCGCGATGACCGACTTCTGCTCCCGCGCCTTCACCAGTTCGGCGACGATCGTGAAGACCTGGTCGGACCAGCCCAGGATGACGGTGTGCTGCGACTCGATGATCCGCGACCGGCCCTTGCGCAGGTCTTCGACCTTGGTCTTGAGCCCGGCCGAGAGCAGGCCGACGAACAGCGAGACGAAGAACAGCCCGCCGAGCGAGGCGATGAGCATGATGGCCAGGTAGGGCGCGGTGCCGTCGTCGGAGGCGATCTTGCCGGGGCTGAGCGTGCGCATGAGCGAGGTCCAGAGCGCGCCCGGCACCCCGTTCTCGACCTCGCCCGGCGTCAGCCAGACGGCCAGCATCGCGGCCGCGACGATCAGCGCGGCGCAGAACGCGGCCAGCCAGCCGATCAGTGCCCCGGTTCCCCGGGACATGGTGTTGTCGAACCAGTACCGCGCCCTCTCGCGCGTCTTCGCCTTCGCCACGTGGCCTCCCCGCCGCCGATCAACCCGGACAAGGTACTCCTCATGACCATCAGCCCGCATATCGGTTGACAAACGATGAAAGCGACTTCGGGACTAAGGTGGGCTGACGTGACCGAGCTCATTCTCGCCTCCGCCTCCCCGGCCCGCCTCGGCGTTCTGCGCGCCGCCGGTCTGGAGCCCAAAGTCATCGTCAGCGGCGTGGACGAGTCGGCGATCACCGCCCCGACCCCGTCCGACCTCGCCCTCGTCCTGGCGAAAGCCAAGGCCAGAGCGGTCGCCGACACGCTGTCGGGCCCCGCGCTGGTGATCGGCTGCGACTCCGTGCTGGAGCTCGACGGGGTGGCCTACGGGAAACCCGCGTCGACCGGCGAGGCTACGGAACGGTGGCTCTCCATGCGCGGACGAACCGGACGCCTGCTGACCGGCCACAGCGTGATCGACGTGGCTTCGGGCCGCGAGGCGGCCGAGACCTGCGCGACGACCGTGCGTTTCGGCACCCCGTCAGAGGCGGAGATCGCGGCCTACGTGGCGAGCGGCGAACCGCTGCGGGTCGCGGGCGCCTTCACCCTCGACGGCCTGGGCGGCTGGTTCGTCGAGGGGATCGAGGGAGACCACGGCAACGTCCTGGGCATCTCCCTCCCTCTCGTCCGCCGCCTCCTGTCCGACCTGGGCGTCGAGGTCACCTCGCTCTGGACGACGCGGGCCTAGACCGATCGGCGCAAGTCGGTAGATCGCGGTCAGGGCGCGGATTCGCTAGCCTCGCCCTCATGGTCGGTGGTGGGCCGGTGCGCAGGCAGGCCGGTGGGTTCTTCGATGGTGTCGGGTGCTACCTGCGCGGGATCGGGTGGATGGCCCGGCATCCCCGTTGGTGGCTGTTCGGGTTGATTCCGGCGCTGATCGCGTTCGCGGTCTTCGCGGGGCTGCTCGTGCTGCTGGCCGTCAACGCCGCCGACGTCGCCGCCTGGATGACGCCGTTCGCCGACGACTGGGGATGGCGCGAGTTCTTCCGCACCCTCGTCGGGGTCCTTTTGGTCATCGTCGGGGCGCTGCTGTCGATCGTGCTGTTCACGGCCGTCTCGCTGGCGATCGGGGAGCCGTTCTACGAGAAGATCTCCGAGCAGGTCGAGGAGAGCCTCGGCGGGCCCGTCCACCACGACGACACGCCGCTCGTGCTCAGCATCCTCCGGTCGATCAAAGACAGCCTGGTCACCCTCTGCTATGTCCTGCTGTTCACGATCCCGCTGTTCGTGCTGGGGTTCGTCCCGTTCGTCGGGCAGACGGTCGTGCCGGTCATCGGTGCGCTCGTGTCCGGATATTTCCTGACCGTCGAGCTCACCGCACTCGCCATGGAGCGGCGCGGGGTGCGGCGGAAGTACCGGTTCGCCGTGCTCAAGGCGAACCGGGGCATGTCGCTCGGGTTCGGTGTCGCCGTCTTCGTGACGTTCCTCGTCCCGTTCCTCGCGATCGCGGCCATGCCGTGCGCGGTCGCCGGGGCGGCGATCATGGTGCGCGACCGGATGCTAGTTCAGGGGCCTGGGCAGCCGGCCTTCCAGCCGCCGCCGCGCCGCCTGTAGCTCCGCGATCCCCTCGTCGATCAGGCCGATCCACCTGCGGATCGCCTCGGGGGTGGGCTCGCCGTCGAGCTCGCCCATCAGGTCGCGTACGGCCGTCAGCCGGGGCTCCGGCTTGCGGCCCATATTGGCCATCAGCCCGGCGGTGGCGATCTGGCGGTTGGCGTGGTGGCGGGTGAACCCCCAGCGCTGTCGGCAGTAGTCGTCGAACCCCCCGTAGGCGGCCCGGTAGAGCCGCAGGTCGCGGATGCGGGTCAGGGCGTGGCCGACCCGTCCGAGCCCGCCGATCCCGGCCGCCTCGATCTCGGCCTCGGCCTCGGCCAGGGCGGCCCGCTCGGCCGGTGACAGCGACGGCTTGGCCACCACGCCCCCGGCGAGCCGCTTGAGCACCTGCCCGTGGCACGGCCCGGGGACGCACCAGCACCCGAGGGCCTTGCCACGCAGTTCGGGGACGCGCGCCAGCAGTTCGGGCCGCTCGGTCAGGTAGGACTCGAAGCGGCGCAGCTGCTCGCCGCGCAGCACGTCGTCTTTCTCGTGGGGGTTGGCCCAGTCGCTGCGGGTGTCGATGCGGACGTACAGGCCCGCGGTTCGCGCCCACGCGATCAGGTTCGGATGCCCGCGGCGGCGGTTCATGCTGACGATGACCGTCTCCCCGGCCAGCAGGCTCTCCAGCCGGGCCCGCTCGTGGCCGGACCATTCATCGGTGACCGGAACATCTCGCATGCCCGTCAACGCTGCTCCCCTCGACGCACAACCGTCCCATGCCGCGCGGTTCCTTTTGCGGTTTCCAGAGCTATGCCCACAGCGAACACGGTTTTCCACAACCGGATCCATGTCCGTTTCTCATGTCCCGTACGCCGCCACGATCGCCCCATGCCCACCGACCACCGGCTCCGCCTGTCGTCCCCGGCCGACATCCTGGCGGCCATCCCCTACCTGCTCGGCTTCCACCCCGCCGACAGTCTCGTCGTCATCGGCCTCGAACGTGCCGCCGTCCGCGTCGCGACCCGCTGGGACCTGCCGCTGACCCCCGGCGCCCTCGACGACCTGCGGCCGCTGCTCGCCCGCGAGAAGGCCGACGCGACCGTGCTCGCCGCCTACGGCGAGGCGGCGCTGACCGCGCCCGCCCTCGACGACGCGGCGCGCTTCCTGGCGGCGGCCGGGGTCGCCGTCCACGACGCGTTACGCGCCCACGACGGCCGCTACTGGTCCCACCTGCACGCGTGCCCGCCGGGCGGGATCCACTACGACGCCGCGGCCCATCCCGTCGCGGCCGAAGCGGTGGTGCGCGGCATGGTCGCGCTGCCCGACCGCGCGGCGCTGGAACGCACGGTCGCGCCCGTCACCGGTGCCGCCCGCGCGGCGATGGACCGCGCGACCGAGCGGGCCGAACACGAGGTGTGGGGCTGGGTGGAGAAGGCCGATCCGGCCGCCTACCTGGCCGACGGCATCGCCCGGGTGCGGTCGGCCGTCGAGTGCTACGAGCGCGGCGGCCGGCTGTCCGACGACGACGCCGCGCGGCTGGGCCTGGCGCTGTGGCTGATCCGGGTGCGTGACGAGGCCTGGACCCTCATCGACGACCGCCCCGCCCACCTGACGCTGTGGCGCGACCTGACCCGCCGGCTGTCACCCGGCCTGGTCACTCCGGCGGCGGCGCTGCTGGCGGCCGCGGCCTGGCGGACGGGCGACTGCGCCCTCGCCTCGATGGCGCTCGACCGGGCGCTCGCGGCGGAACCGCGCTACACGATGGCGCTGATCCTCACCGAGGCGATCGCCCGGCTGCTGACCCCCGACGACGTCGGCGAGCGCATGCCGACACCCGAACAGCTCGACCGTGAGATGGGACCGCCGCTGATGAGCTGGTTCACCCCGCTCCTGCGGAGGCTCGCCGAACCGGGGCCGGCCCACGCGACCGGGAGATGACGCGCCGCACGAGGTGTCCGGGCCGCCTCCGCGAACGGCGGCCGGCCCGGTTCAGACCTCGTCCGCCTGGCGGCGGCGTTCGTTGTAGGCCCTCATCCGGGCCGGGTAGCCGACGAGTTGCACGTCGTAGACGGGCAGCCGCAGGTCGCGGGCGACCTTCCGGATGACGGCGGGGGAGCCCACCCGGCGGCGCGTCCATTCGCCGTCGTGGGCGACCGCGACGGCGGTGGTGTCGGTGGCGAAGGTTTCCGGTTCGACGTAGAACTCCACGCCGATGCGGGACTTGGCGAACTCGATCAGGGACTCGATGTCCTGATCGGTGGCCTCCCGGTCGAAACGCTGCACTTTCGGACCCCGGTTACGCCGTAGTCCGTAGCGGTCACGCCATCTCATACCCCTTGTATACCGTCCGATCGGGCGGAGCGCGCCCCTCTGGCGGATCTCCGGGGCGCGTCGGGGTCATCCCCGATTCTTCGCCGTGACGGCTTCGGTCACCATGGAAGGAGGCAGACTCGAAAGACACGTTTCTTCGGAGAAGGGCAGGGGTTTCATGGCGACGTCGTTCTCACCCGCACCGCCGGGGCGCGGACCCGTTCCACCCGCCCGGCTCCGCGTCAGCGACGCCGACCGCGACCAGGTGGTCGAACACGTCAAGGCGGCCTACGCCGAGGGGCGGCTCGACAAAGACGAGATGGACCTGCGGCTCGACCACGCGATGACCGCGCAGACCCACGCCGACCTGATGCCCGTCATGGCCGACCTCTACGACCGCCCGCCCACGCTGACGGTCTACCCGAAGCCCCATGACGAACCGGCCCGCGCCGCCGACGCGTCCGACCGCGTGGTGGGCGCCGCCGCCCATCTCATCACCCTGACCGGCCTGTTCGTCGTCGGCCCGCTCATCATGCTGCTGACCGCCGGCCGCACCTCGCCCTACGTCCGGCGGCACGCCATGGAGGCCCTCAACTTCCACCTGACGGTTTTCGGCGCCACGATCCTGCTGCCGTTCACGGTCGTGGGTATCGTCCTGGTGCCGCTGTTCTGGGTCCTCGGCATCGTGCTGTCGATCGTCGGCGGCATCTCGGCCCTGGCCGACGGAGAGTTCCGCTACCCGCTGACGATCCGGCTCATCAAGTAGGAGCCCGCTCCGTTACGGCTCCGCCCACCCCGGCACCCCCCGCCCCGCCACGGGGCGTGTCAGGCCGGGGGCAGTAGTGCGCGGACCGCCGAGACCGTGTCGGCGTCCTCCGCGCGCTTGTCGGGCCGGTAGCGGAGCACCCGGGCGAACCGCAGCGCCATGCCGCCCTCGTAGCGCGTCGACCGCTGCACCCCGTCGAAGGCGATCTCGACGACCTGTTCCGGCTTGAGGGGCACCGTCCAGTCGGTGGTGGGGCCGTCGGCGAGTTCGAGGAAGCGTTCGGTCTGCCATGCGAGCAGGTCGTCGGTCAGGCCCTTGAAGGTCTTGCCGAGCATCACGAACCCGCCCGTCTCCGGGTCGTAGGCCCCCAGGTGCAGGTTCGACAGCTTCCCCTCGCGCCGCCCGTGGCCCCACTCGGCCGCCAGCACGACGAGGTCGAGGGTGTGCCGGGGCTTGACCTTGATCCAGCCCGCCCCGCGCCGCCCGGCGGCGTACACGGTCCCGGGGGCCTTGACCACCACGCCCTCGTGGCCCTTGCGGACCGCCTCGGCGAAGAACTCCTCGCCCTCCTCGGCGTCGGCGGTGACCAGCCGGGGAGTGATCAGCGACGGCGGCACGGCGGCCGTGAGGGCCGCGTGGCGGTCGGCGTCGGGCAGGTCGAGCAGGTCGGCGCCGTCGACGCGCAGGGCGTCGAAGAAGAAGACGCTCAGGGGCACCTCGCGCGGGCCGACCTTGGTCGCCACCCGGCTCGCGGTCACCTGGAAGGGCAGCGGGCTCGCGTCGTCACGCAGGGCGATGACCTCGCCGTCGAGCACGATGTCGGTCGCCGTCAGGCCGCGGACCGCCTCGACCAGTTCGGGGACCTGCTCGGTGATGTCGTCGAGGGTGCGGGTGAAGACGCGCACCTCGTCGCCCGAGCGGTGGGCCTGGACGCGGATCCCGTCGAGCTTCCACTCGATCGCCGCCGGGCCGCCGATCTTCTCCAGGGCAGCCGTCACGGTGGGGGCGCTCTGGGCCAGCATCGGGGCGACCGGGCGGCCGACCTCCAGGTGGAAGTCGCGCAGCGCCGTCACGCCGCCCGCCAGCGCGGCCGCGCCCACGGCGGGCAGCCAGCCGCGGAGCATCAGCGCGCGGCGCACCTCGGCGGAGGGGACGTCGGCCGCCTTGGCGATGGCCTCGATCATGACCCCGTCGAGCGCGCCCTGGCGGAGCTCGCCCGTCAGCAGGCGGCTCAGGAAGGTCTGCTCCTGGCGGGTCGCGGCGCCGAACAGGTCGGCGACGAGGCCGCGCCGGGCGGCCTGCGAACCGGGGCCCGACTGGGCCTTGATGCGTTCGAGGAAGGCGTCGATCTGGGTGAGGGTGGCGGTCGCGGCCAGGCGGGGTTCGGGCAGGTCCTGGAGGGAGCGCCAGCCGACGCCGATCTGACGCTGGGGGAGTTCGCCCGACAGGTAGGCGATGGCGATCTCGGCCTCTTCCGGCCCCACCCGGGCGAGCAGTTCGGCCAGGTGGCGGATCTTCGCCAGCCGGGCCGAGTCGGCGGCGACGGCCGCGGAGGTCCTGGCAAGATCGATCAGCAACACACCGTAATCCTGCCGTACCCGACCTTCCAATGCCACGGCCCGGCACCCTCTCGGGAACCGGGCCGTGACGAACGGGCGAACGTCAGCTCACGCCGAGCAGGTCGACGACGAAGATCAGGGTCTCTCCGGGCTTGATGGCCCGTCCGGCGCCCCGGTCGCCGTAGCCCAGGTGCGGCGGGATGGTGAGGCGGCGGCGTCCGCCGACCTTCATGCCGGCCACGCCCTGGTCCCAGCCGGCGATGACCCGGCCGCCGCCGAGGGGGAACTGGAAGGTGTCGCCGCGGTTCCACGAGGCGTCGAACTCCTCGCCGGTGGAGAAGGCGACGCCGACGTAGTGCACGCTCACGGTGTGCCCCGGCTTGGCCTCAGGACCGTCGCCGACCACCAGGTCGACGATCTCCAGGTCGGCGGGCGCCTTGCCCTCCGGAAAGTCGATCTCGGGCTTCTCGAGTGCCACGTGGGTCTCCTTGGTTCATGGCGCGCCGCTCGGTTCGCCCGGACACGCCGGCCGGAGTGACGCGCCGCCCCCGACCGGCCGCCGACCGCTCTGCGGGCCGGACCGCACGACTCTACCGGCACCCCCGAGCCGCCCGCCGGGCGTGTCGCCCTCTCGGGTCAGCGGTGCTTGGTGCCCGCGTCGGCGTCGGCGTCCTCGGCCCGGCGCTGGGCCGGGATCTCGTGCTCGGCCGTGGTCCCGTCGGAGGTCGTGGGCGGCGCGGTCGTGGGCGGCACGGTGCCCGCGCTCGGCGGGCGCTCGACGACGACCGTGTCGGCCGGGGCCAGGCCGCCCTGGAGGATGGTCTGCGCCCGCTCCCAGACGCCCGACGTCACCAGGACGTCGTAGCGTCCGGCCACGATCGCGTTGCGCGAGGTGAAGTCGCGGACGCCGCCCTGGAACAGGTGGCTGGTGAAGCCGAACGCCGCTCCGGCGATCGCGCCCCACAGGATCGACCACAGGACCAGCGCGACGAACGAGGTGGTCGTGGTCGTGAACAGGCCCAGGAACAGGCCGACGACGAGGCCGAAGACCCCGCCGCTGACGGCCCAGGTTAAGGCCGCGCGGCCGTTGGTGAGGCGGCCGGTGACCTTCTCCTCCGTACGGAGGTCGGTCCCGACGATGGCGAGTTCCTGGACCGGGAAGCCGGCGTCCGACAGCGTGTCGACGGTCTTCTGGGCGGCGGTGTAGCGGTCGTAGCTGACGAGCAGGCGCCGGTCCGCCAGAGGCATGGCCGGGCCGTGCGTGGGCGTTTCGTACATCAGGGCCTTCTCCTCAGTCGTTCGGTGGAAGACCCGCCCACTACCCGCACGGCCCGGTAAATCACCAGCTCTGGTGGAGCGGCATGCCCTCGCTGTAGCCCGACGCGCTCTGCACGCCCACGACCGCCCGCTCGTGGAACTCCTCCAGGCTGGTGGCGCCGGCGTACGTACAGGAGGACCGGAGGCCCGCCACGATGGCGTCGATCTGGTCCTCCACTCCCGGGCGGGCGGGGTCGAGGTACATGCGCGAGGTGGAGATGCCCTCCTCGAACAGCGCCTTGCGGGCCCGGTCGAACGGGGTGTCCTCGGCGGTGCGCAGTTTGACCGCGCGGGCCGAGGCCATGCCGAAGTTCTCCTTGTAGCGGCGGCCGTCGGCGGCGGTACGGGTGTCGCCCGGCGACTCGAAGGTCCCGGCGAACCACGAGCCGATCATCACGTTCGACGCCCCGGCGGCCAGCGCGAGCGCGACGTCGCGCGGGTGCCGCACACCGCCGTCGGCCCACACGTGGCGGCCCAGGCGGCGGGCCTCGCGGGAGCATTCGAGCACGGCCGAGAACTGCGGGCGGCCGACGCCGGTCATCATGCGGGTGGTGCACATCGCGCCCGGCCCGACGCCGACCTTGACGATGTCGGCCCCGGCCTCGACCAGGTCCCTGACGCCCTCGGCCGTCACCACGTTCCCGGCCGCGATCGGCACCCCCGGGTCGAGGGCGCGCACCGCCTTCAGCGCGGCGATCATCTTCTCCTGGTGGCCGTGGGCGGTGTCGACGACGAGCACGTCGGCCCCCGCCTCGACCAGTTCCTTGGCCTTCGCGGCGACGTCGCCGTTGATGCCGACCGCCGCCGCGATCCGCAACCGGCCCGAGCCGTCGACGGCGGGCTGGTAGAGGGTCGCGCGCAGCGCGTTCGTGCGGGTGAGGACGCCGACCAGCCGGCCCTCCCCGTCGACGACCGGGGCGAGCTTGTGCCGCCGGTCGTGCAGCAGGTCGAAGGCCCGCTGCGGGTCGATGCCCTGGGGCAGCACCTGCGGCGAGGGCGTCATCACCTCGCCGAGCTGCGTGAACATGTCGACGCCCTGGCAGTCGGCCTCGGTCGCGACCCCGACGGGCCGGTTGTCGAGGTCGACCACGATGACCGCGCCGTGGGCCCGCTTGGGCAGCAGGGTCAGCGCCTCGCCGACGGTGTCGTGGGCGGTGAGGGTGATCGGGGTGTCGTGGACGAGGTCCCGGCTCTTCACCCAGGAGATCACGTCGGAGACGACGTCGATCGGGATGTCCTGCGGGATGACGGTGATGCCGCCGCGCCGGGCGACCGTCTCGGCCATGCGGCGGCCGGCGACGGCGGTCATGTTGGCCACGACGATCGGGACGGTGGTGCCGGTGCCGTCAGGGGAGGACAGGTCGACGGCGAGTCGCGACCCGATGTCCGACCTCGATGGGACCATGAAGACGTCGCTGTAGGTGAGGTCGTACGGCGGGGTCATGTCGTTGAGGAATCGCACGTCTGTCCAGACTAGTTGTTTGAGGCAGATTCATGGCGCGAGCCACAGCCGGCCTGCGGCCGTCTGCCTCTCGCTCGGGTTACATAAGATTGCGGCTGATCACCATTCGTCGAGGGGAACGATCTTGATCATTGCCGACAGGCCTGAGCTGCTCGTCGTGGGTTACGCCATCCGCACCACCAACGAGGCCGAGGCCGACCCGGAGCGTGCCGCGCTTCCGGGGTTGTGGCAGCGCGCCGGTGCGCCGGGCGCCTTCGCCCACGTGCCGGGACGGGTCGACGAGAACATCTACGCCGTGTTGACCGACTACGAAAGCGATCACACCGGGGCATATACCCAGATTATCGGCATAGCCGTGCACACCGCCGCGCGGCTGCCCGAGGGCATGGTCGCGGTGCGGGTGCCCGGGGTGCCCTGCCTCCATCTGGAGGTACGCGGCCCGCTGCCCCAGACGCTGATCGAGGCCTGGCAGTTCCTCTGGCAGCACCCCGACCGCCGCTCCTTCACCACCGACCTGGAGGTCCACCACCAGGCCGGCGTCGACCTCTACATCGCGGCCCGGCCCACCTACTCCGAGGCCGGATAGTTCCACAGGGGCTCGTCGGCCTCGAAGCCGACCGGCTCGCCCCACTGGTTGCGGTAGCTCACCTCGTGGACCGGACGCCGGGGGGCCACGCCCCACCTGCCCGTCGGGTAGCCGAAGGTGACCGTACAGGCGAGTTCCCAGCCCTTCCCCTCGGGCACACCGAGGATCTTCATCGCCTCCGCGCCGTGGAACAGGCCCATGACCGTGGTGAGGGCGGTGCCGACGCCGTGGCCGCGGGCCGCGAGCTGGGCGTTCCAGACCGACGGGAAGATCGAGCCGCCGCTGGGGTCGTTGCGGGTGAACGCGAACAGCAGCAGGGGATAGTCGGCGAAGTGGTCGGCCAGGTGCTGCGACGACTTCATGACGTTCAGCGACCGCTGGTCGCCGGTCTCCTCGGCGATCTCGCGCTGGCGCTTGTAGTGGCCGGCGTAGAGGCGGGCCAGCGCGTCCTGGTAGAGGGGCGCGAGCTGGTCTTTGACCTGCCGGTCGTCGACCAGCAGGAAGCGCCAGCCCTGCGCGTTGCCGCCGCTGGGGGCGCGGACGGCGGCGTCCATGATCTGCTTCTGGATGTCGAGGGGGATGGGGTCGGGCTTGACCCGGCGCATCGCGCGGGTCGTGTAGAGGGCCTCCAGCAGGTCCATCAGGCCAGTACTCCTTGTGCTCGCAGGCGGGTCGCCGTGTCGTCGGGCAGGCCCCACGCGGTCAGGTCGTCGAGGCGGGTGGCGGGGGCCAGGTCGCCGGTCGCGGCGCCCAGCAGGCGGGGCGCGGGGGCCGCCTGCGCCAGGCCGCCGATCTCGACGAAGGTGCCGCGCGCGACGTTGTGGGGGTGGTCGGGCGCCTCGGCCATGTCCAGAACGGGGGAGACGCACGCGTCGGAGTCGGCGAAGACGGCCTCCCATTCGGCGCGGGTGCGCGTCTTGAACGCCTCGGTGAGGCGCTCTCTGATCGCCGGCCAATTTCGGGGGTCCTGGTCGGGCATGTCGGGTACGTCGAGCCGGGCCACCAGCTCACCCCAGAACTGGGGTTCCAGGGCGCCGACGGCCATGAACCCGCCGTCCTTGGTCTCGTAGGTGTCGTACATCGGGGCCCCGCCGTCGAGCAGGTTCGTGCCCCTCGGTCCCCAGAAGCCCGACTGGGTGAGCGAGTAGAACATGGAGAACAGCACCGCCGCCCCGTCGACCATGGCGGCGTCGACCACCCGGCCCCGGCCGGTGCGCTCGCGTTCGAGCAGGGCGAGCAGGATCCCGTACGCCAGCATCAGCCCCCCGCCCGCGAAGTCGCCCAGGATGTTGATCGGCGGCGTGGGCTTCTCGCCGGCCCGGCCGAGCTGCGAGAGCACCCCGGAGACCGCGACGTAGTCGATGTCGTGCCCGGCCCGGGGGGCCAGCGGGCCGTCCTGGCCCCAGCCGGTCAGCCGTCCATAGACCAGGCGCTCGTTGACGGCGTGCAGGTCGGCGGGGCCGATGCCGAGGCGTTCGGCCACGCCGGGGCGGAAGACCTCGATCACCGCGTCGGCGTGCCGGGCCAGTTCGAGGAAGGCCGCCACGCCCTCGGGCGACTTCAGGTCGAGCCCGATCGAGCGCTTACCCCGGTCCATGACCTCACGCCGGGGCTTGTCGGTCACCGCGGCGACCCGGTCGACGCGCAGGACCTCGGCGCCGTGGTCGGCCAGCATCATCCCGGCGAACGGGCCGGGGGCGAGGCCCGCCAGTTCGAGCACCCGAAATCCGGCCAGCGGGCCGCCCGTCTCCATGGTCACGGAGCTCAGTAGAACAACATTCGGCAACGACTCGCAACCCGGTCGCAGCGTGTCGGGCGCGGCATGGCAGTCTGAGCGCATGACCGACTTAGGGCGTCCTTGGCGGTTGCTGGCGCTGCCGCCGCTGCCCGCCGACGCGGTTCGCGGGCTCCTGTCCGGTCTGGGCGACCGGATCGACGTCGTCACCCCCGAGACCCGGGACCGGGCCGAGGTGCTCGACCTGCTCCCCGAGGCCGAGATCGTCGTCGGCGACTGGAGTTCCCAGCTCGTCCTCGACGCCGAGGCGGTGGCGCGCGCGCCGAAGCTGGCGTTCGTCCAGCAGCCCGCCGTCGGGGTCGACGGGCACGACCTCGGCGCGCTCGCCGACGCCGGGGTGCCGCTGGCCAACACGGCCGGGGTGAACGCCATCGCGGTCGCCGAATGGTGTGTCGCGGCGGCGTTCGCGCTGGTCCGGCGGCTCGGGCAGGGCGACGCCGCGGTCCGCGCGGGCGAGTGGCCGCAGCTCACCCTCCAGCCGAGGGAGCTCTCGTCGTGCAAGGTCGGCCTGGTCGGGTTCGGCCCGATAGGGGCGGCCTGCGCGCGGATGTTCGGGGCGATGGGCTGCGAGGTGGCCTACTGGTCCCGCTCCGGCAAGCAGGAGACCTACGGCGCGGCCTATCAGGACCTCGACGGGCTGGTCGCCACCAGCGACATCGTGGTGATCGTCGTCGCGCTGGCCGACGAGACGCGGGGCCTGTTCGACGCGAACCGGCTGGCGATGATGAAGCCCGGCTCGTTCCTGGTCAACGCGGCGCGGGGCGGGATCGTCGACGAGAAGGCGCTGATCGAGGCGGGCCAGCTCGCCGGGATGGCGCTCGACGTGTTCACCACCGAGCCGCTGCCGCCCGGCGATCCGCTGCGGTCGGACGAGCGGATCCTGCTGTCGCCGCACGCCGCCGGGGTGACCCCGCAGTCGACCACGCGGCTCATCCAGTGTGTGGTCGGGAACCTCGCGGCGGCCGTCGGCGGGGCGCCCGTCATCAACGTGGTGAACGGGGTGAATCCCGTTGTAAAACGCCGTTGACCAGGTGTGGACAGTTTTCCGGCGCTTAACGTGTCGAGTCTGGTATGCGGGGGTTTAGGGGGATATGGTGCGCTTGGGAAGATCTCTATCACGACTACATATGGGGGTGGCGTCATGCCCGAGCGCATGACCAGTATGACCACCCATAGGAGAGCGGTCGAGCAGATTCGCGACTCCTACGCGGCGATTCCCGACGGGTCGGCCCCACGGCTGGCCAAAGCCACCACGAACCTCTTCCGTTTCCGCGAGCCGGCCAACGGCGCCAAGCTCTCGGCGCGCGACCTCGACCAGGTCATCCACGTCGATCCGGAGACGATGACCGCCGAGGTCCAGGGCATGACGACGTACGAGAACCTCGTCGACGCCACCCTGCCCCACGGCCTGATGCCCTACGTGGTGCCGCAGCTCAAGACGATCACGCTGGGGGGCGCGGTCACCGGCCTCGGCATCGAGTCCACGAGCTTCAAGGACGGCCTGCCCCACGAATCGGTGGAGGAACTGGAGATCCTGACGGGCGACGGGCGCATCCTCGTCGCGCGCGCGGACAACGAGTACGCGGACCTCTTCAACGCCTTCCCGAACTCCTACGGAACGCTCGGCTACGCCCTGCGCATCAAGATCAAGCTGGCGCCGGTCAAGCCGTACGTGAAACTCACCCACCTGCGCTTCACCGACGCGGCCAAGTGCATGCTGGCCATGCAGGAGATCTGCGAGCGGATGGAGCACGAGGGCGAGAAGGTCGACTTCGTCGACGGCACCTACCACTCGCCCGACGAGATGTACGTGACCGTCGGCACCTTCGCCGACCGGGCGCCCTACGCGTCCGACTACACCGGCATGCGCATCTACTGGCAGTCGATGCGCAGCCGCAGCCGCGACTGGCTCACCATTCGCGACTACCTCTGGCGCTGGGACACCGACTGGTTCTGGTGCTCCCGCGCGTTCGGCGTCCAGCAGCCGCTGGTGCGTTCCCTGATGCCGAAGCGCTGGATGCGGTCCGACGTGTACCGCAAGCTCGTCGGGCTCGACCAGCGGCACGGCATCACCGCCCGAATCGACCGATGGCGGGGCAACCCCCCGCAGGAGTCGGTGATCCAGGACATCGAGGTGCCGATCGATCGCGGCGCCGAGTTCCTGGACTTCTATGTCAACCACGTCGGGATGACCCCCGTGTGGATGTGCCCCCTCAGGGCGACGCGCGACTGGTCCCTCTATCCGCTGGAGACCGGACGCCTCTATGTGAACTTCGGATTCTGGGGCATGGTGGCCCTGCCCCGGGGCCAGCAGGACGGCTACTACAACCGTGCGATCGAGCAGGCCGTCCACCAGCTCGAAGGACACAAATCCCTCTACTCGTCGTCCTACTACGAGCGCGAGGAGTTCTGGGAGTTCTACAACGGGGAGGCCTACTGGCCGGTCAAGCGGGCGTACGACCCCGGAGGTCGGCTGCTTGACCTGTATGAGAAGTGTGTACGGGGAAGGTGATGCACGCATGACACTCGCCGAGATCTTCGAGAAGGTCGTCGGCACGGGAGCCGGCATCGAGTTCCACGCCTACGACGGGAGCAAGGCGGGCCCGTCGATGGCCGACATCAGGCTCGAGGTGAAGTCTCCGGTCGCGGTGGCCTACCTCGCGCAGGCACCCGGCGAAATGGGGCTGGCCAGGGCATACGTCTCCGGGCACCTCGACGTGCACGGCGACATGTACTCGCTGCTCGACCGGATGTGGTCGCTCACGATCAACGATCTGCCGCTTTCGGAGAAGGTCGCCGCCATCAGGGCCCTCGGGCCCAAGCCGCTGCTCATGCGGGTGCCGCTGCCCCCGCAGGAGGTGCGGAAGTCGGCGATGGCCAAACTCGGCAGCCGGCACGCCAAACAGCGCGACGCCGAGGCCATCCACCACCACTACGACGTGTCCAACAGGTTCTACGAATGGGTGCTCGGCCCCTCGATGGCGTACACCTGCGCGGTCTACCCGCGGCAGGACAGCACGCTGGAGGAGGCCCAGTTCGCCAAGTTCGACCTGGTCGCCAAGAAGCTCGACCTGAAGCCCGGCATGCGGCTGCTCGACGTGGGCTGCGGCTGGGGCAGCATGGTCCGCCACGCGGCCAAGGAGTACGGAGTGAAGGCGCTCGGCGTGACGCTGTCGAAGCAGCAGGCCGAGTGGGCGCAGAAGGCCATCGCGGAAGAAGGCCTCGGAGACCTCGCTGAGGTGCGATTCTCCGACTACCGCGACGTACCGGAAGGCGACTTCGATGTGGTCAGCTCCATCGGTCTCACGGAGCACATCGGCGCCAACCAACTGAAAAGCTACTTCTCCTTCCTGTACGACAAACTCAAGCCGGGCGGCAGGCTGCTCAACCACTGCATCACCCGCCCGTCCGGTAAAGAACGGTCCATCAACCGCACCGGCTTCATCAACCGCTACGTCTTCCCCGACGGGGAACTCGAGTCGGTCGGCACGCTGGTCCGCGAGATGGAGGACCTCGGCTACGAGATCCGCCACGAGGAGAACCTGCGCGAGCACTACGCGCTGACCCTCCGCGACTGGTGCAAGAACCTCGACGACCACTGGGAAGAGGCCGTCGCCGAGGTCGGCCAGGGCACCGCCCGCGTGTGGCGTCTCTACATGGCCGGCTGCATCGTCGGCTTCGAGCGCAACAAGGTCCAGCTCCACCAGGTGCTCGGCGTCAAGCTCGACGAGGACCGCAAGGCCCACGTCGCGCTCCGGCCCTCGCTCGACTGGCCCTGACCGTACCGAAGAGAAGACCCCCGGGCTCCGCGGCCCGGGGGTCTTCTTCTTTCCCTAGGAGTTCAGGCTCACCTTGACGATGCGGTCGGAGCCGTCGGGCTGGCCGCCGTTGTCGTCGGTGTTGCTGGTGGTGATCCAGATCGCCTGCTCGTCGGGCACCCGCTCGACCGCGCGCAGGCGGCCGTAGGCGTCGGTGTAGTGGGCGACCGGGTCGCCCGCCTCGGTGCCGGTGAGCGGGATCGCGTAGAGCCGTTTGCCGCGCAGCGCCGCCATGTAGACGACGTCGTCGACGATCGCGATGCCGCTCGGCGACGCCTCGGCCGTCGACCAGGTCTTCTTCGGGTTGGTCATGCCGGGCTCGGAGCACTCGCCCTCGCACGTGGGCCAGCCGTAGTTCTTGCCCGGCTCGATCAGGTTGAGCTCGTCGGTCGAGCTCGCGCCCAGTTCGGCCGACCAGAGCCGGCCCTCGGAGTCCCAGGCCAGGCCCTGCGCGTTGCGGTGACCGAGCGAGTAGACGCGGGACCCGTCGGGGTTGCCCTCGGCCGCCTCGCCGGTCTTGGTGATGCGCAGGATCTTGCCGTTCAGCGAGCCGGGGTCCTGCGACAGGCTGGTCTCCTGCGCGTCTCCGGTGGAGACGTAGAGGAACCCGTCGGGGCCGAACTTCAGCCGGCCGCCGTTGTGGAAGGTGCTCTTCTTGATCCCGGTCAGGATCGGCGTGTACGCCGACAGGGAGGTTCCGTCGTACTCCATCTTCGCGACGCGGTTGCCGTCGGAGGAGGAGTGCATGAAGAAGACCTCCTTGTCACTGTCGCCGTTCCACCCCGGCGAGAAGGCCACGCCCATCAGGCCGCCCTCACCGCCGGTCCCCATCGACTCGGGCACCGACCCGGCCTCGGTCTTGGCGCCGTCCTTGGTCACGCGGAAGACCTTGAAGCTGTCCCGCTCGGTGACCAGCGCGAAGTCACCGGCGGGCGACCAGGCGATGTCCCAGGGGACGGTCCACTGCTCCGACACGACCTCGGGCGTCCCGGGCGCGCCACCGCCGCCACCGGGGGCGGTGGGCGTCGGGGTCGGGGTCGGGGTCGGCTCCACGGTCGGCGTCGGCTCCACGGTCGGCGTCGGCTCCACGGTCGGCGTCGGTTCAAGGGTCGGGGTCGGTTCGACGGTCGGGGTCGGTTCGACGGTCGGGGTCGGCTCCACGGTCGGCGTCTCGACCGGAGGAGTGGGCTCGGGCGTCGGAGTCGCCGGAGGCGTCTCCACCGGGGGGGTGGTGCAGGTCGGCGTCGGCGTCGGTGTGACGGGCGGCGTCGGCGTCTCGGAGACGGTCGGGAGGCCGGTCGGCGTCTCGCTCGGCGTGACCGACGGGACCGGTTCCGGCGTGGTGAACGTCGTCGCGGGCTCGGCCGCCGGGGGCGGCACCGGAACCAGCGAACACGGCGGCGGCGGCGTGCAGGTCGGCGTCGGGGCCGGCGTGACCGTCAGGGACGGCGTCGGCTCCGGCGTGCCCGACGGAACGCTCGACGGGGTCGGCGTCGGGATGTCCGGCGTGGGAGTGGTGTCCGGAAGGCCCGACGGAGTCGGCTCGGGCGTCGGCACCGGTGTGGTGCCCTCCGGGACGCCGGGCAGGGTCTGCACGGCGGTCGGCGCCGGGAAGCCGGGCACCGGATCGATGGGCCGGACGACCTCCAGGTCACACGGCGGCGGCGGGGTGCAGGTCACCGTCGGCGTCGGCGCCGGGACGGGCGGCACGCTCTCGCTCGGCGTGGGCAGCGGGCCCGTGGTTGCCTCGGTCTGCGTCCGCGCGGCCACATCCGGCATCGCGGCGGGGGTCTCGGAGGGCGTCGCCGAAGGCGTCACGGAGGGGGTCTCCGAGGGGATCGCGGTCGGCGTCTCCGACGGCGGGACCGAGGGCGTGGGTTCCGGGCTCCAGGTCGGGCACGGTTCCGGGACGACGCAGCCGTCGTCGGGCGGGCTCGGCTCCGGCGCGGGAGGCGGTGTCTCGCCGCCCGGCGGCATCGGACTGACGCACGGAGTCGGCGTGGGCTCCGGTTCCGGCGTCGGTTCCGGCGTCGGCTCGGCCGTGGGCGCCGGGGTGACCGGGAACAGGGTGATGCTGTCGAGGTGGGGGTTGCCCCGCCTCGTGGTGGCGACGATCCGGATCGACGACTCGCCCTCGGGCAGGTCGACCGCGAGGGCGAGGGTGCGCCACCAGCGGGACGGCCGGAACCGCACGTCCTCGGCGACGACCTCGTCGTTCACGAGGAGGTCGGCCCGGAGGGTCCGGCTGGTCAGATAGCGGATGTGGACGTGGTTGTTGCCCGCTGCCAGCGGGGTGACCGTCCACTCGACGAAGTTGCCGCGGCGGTCTGCGCCGTTGACGTAACCACGCCCGGTGTATCCCCAGAGGCGTTTCTGGACCACGCCCCGGGATATGGCGGCCGTCTCGGCTTCGTACCGGATTCCCTTCACATACGGTGTCGTGCGTTTGGATGGTGTGCTTGTGCTGGCCGTGGACACGGGCACCATCACCGATCCGGTGATGAGTGCGCCGGTCACGAGCAGCAGTAACGAACCGGTGAGCGCGCGCATGGAGTTGTCTCTCCCCGACATCGACTACGGCGGCACGCGCGCCTCCCTACCCGCTTCGCCACAGCGGAATCATCCAAAATCCGGCACTGAACGGCCGCGCCGGAAGGGAACCGGCGCGGCCTCCGGTGCGTCTCAGCGCAGTTCGCGCTTGAGGATCTTGCCCGTCGCGGTCATCGGGAGCGCGTCGCGGAACTCGACGATGCGCGGGTACTTGTACTGCGCCATCATCTCCTTCCCCCACTCCACCAGGGCTTCCTCAGTGATCGTCACCTCGGGCTTGAGGATGACGTAGGCCTTGATCTCCTCGCCGTGCGACTCGTGGGCGACGCCGACGACGGCGGCCAGCGACACGGCCTCGTGGGTCATCAGCACCTCCTCGATCTCGCGCGGATAAACGTTGAACCCACCACGGATGATCATGTCCTTGGCGCGGTCGACGATGAAGTAGTAGCCGTCTTCGTCGCGGGTGGCGATGTCGCCGGTGCGGAACCAGCCGTCGTTCATCACCTCGGCGGTCGCCTCGGGCCGGTTGTAGTAGCCCTTCATGACGTTGTGGCCGCGGATCGCGATCTCGCCGATCTCTTCGGCGGTGTTCCAGGTGGCGTCGATGAGCTTCATCTCGACGCCCCAGATCGGGGTGCCGATCGAGCCGGCCTTCGCCACCTTGCCCGGCTGGTTGAAGGAGGCCACGGGGGAGGTCTCCGAGAGCCCGTACCCCTCGAGGATCGGCACCGAGAAGGTGGTCTCGAAGTCCTTCAGCACCTCGACCGGCAGCGCCGCGCCGCCCGAGCAGGCGGTCTTCAGCGTGGTCGGGACCTGCCCGCCGCCCGCGTGGACGGTCGTCAGCAGCGCCCAGTACATGGTGGGCACCCCGGCGAACAGGGTGACGCCCTCGGCGTTCATCAGCCGCAGCGCCTCGACCGGCTCGAACCGGGGTAGCAGCACCAGCGTGGCCCGCCGCCGGAAGCCGCCGTTCATGACGACGGTCTGGCCGAACGAGTGGAACAGCGGCAGCGTCGCCAGATAGACGTCGTCACCCGCCGAGGGGAACATCGTGTCGGCCACCATGGCGTTGAGCAGCATGTTCTGATGACTGAGCTCGGCGCCCTTGGGCTGCCCGGTGGTGCCGCTCGTGTAGAGGATGACCGCGGTGTCCGACGGGTCGGTCTGCACGGGCTCGAACTCCCCGCTCATCCCGCCGAGGGCGGCCCACAGGGTCTCGCCGAACTCCGACTCGGTGGCCAGCGGCGTCGCGGGCAGCACGAAGAAGATCTCGGCCCCGGACGCCTCGAACCCGGCCAGGCCGCGCTCGCCGAGGGGCAGCTCGGGGGTGCCCTCGAAGCAGAAGAACGCCTTGGCCTGCGAGTCGTCGAGGTGGTAGGCGATCTCGCGTCCCTGCAACAGCACGTTCAGCGGTACGACCGTCGCCCCCGCCTTCAGGATCCCGAAGTAGACGAAGGGGAAGTAGGGGGAGTTCGGGCACGCGAGGGCGACCTTGTCACCCCGCCCGACGCCCCGTGACACCAGCAGGTTGGCCACCTGGTTGGCCACGGTGTTCACGAACGAGTAGGACAACCTCAGGTCGCCGAAGACGACGGCGGTGCGGTCGGGCGCCTCCCGGGCGCTGTCCTCCAGCACGATCGACAGGTTGAGCATGGCTCACTCCTTGTCTTGGGGCAGATTCATGACGCGAGCCACAGCCGGCCTCCGGCCGTCCGCGTCTCGCTTGGGGGATCGACATACCTACCGGTACGTAGCTCACCATAAAACCTGGACGGGCCGGAGTGTGAGGAGTAAGTACGAGGGATGGAGTTCGACTATGTCATCGTCGGAGCGGGTTCAGCCGGTTGTGTGCTGGCCGCCCGGTTGTCGGAGCACGCGTCGGTCACCGTGGCCCTGATCGAGGCCGGTGGCAGCGACCGCAAGCTGGAGGTACGCATGCCGGCGGCCTTCAGCAAACTGTTCGGCACGAGCTACGACTGGAACTTCACCACCGCCGCCCAGCCCGGCCTGTCGGGGCGGGAGATCTACTGGCCGAGGGGCCGCATGCTCGGCGGCAGCTCGTCGATGAACGCCATGATGTGGCTCCGCGGCAACCCCGTCGACTACGACCAGTGGGACCTCCCCGGCTGGTCGTACGACGAGGTCGAACCCTACTTCCGCCGCGCCGAGCACCGCGTCGGCTCCAACGTCGGCGGCGTCTACGGCACCAGCGGCCCGATCCACGTCTCGGAGCTGCGCTCGCCCAACGAGGCGACCGGCGCGTTCCTGAAGGCGTGCGCCGAACTCGGCATGACGCGGCTCGACGAGCTCAACGGCCGCTCGAACGACGGCTACGGCCCGACCCCCGTCACCCAGGACCGGGGTCACCGCTGGAGCTGCGCCGACGCCTACCTCCGCCCGGCCATGTCGCGCGGCAACCTCACCGTGCTGACCGCCGCGCAGGTCGACCGGATCGTGGTCGAAGACGGCCGCGCCGTCGCGGTCGAACACGGCGCGGGCGAGCGCGTCGTCGCCAGGAAGGAGGTCATCCTGTCGGCCGGCGCGATCGGCTCGCCGCACTTACTGATGCTGTCGGGCATCGGCGACCCCGACGTGCTGACGCGCAACGGCGTCGCGGTGGTGCGCGAGTCGCCGAACGTCGGCGCCAACCTGATGGACCACCTGGCCACCGGCGCCTACTTCCGCTGCCCGAAGCCCATCACGATGACCGGCGCGGAGAGCGTGCCCAACCTGCTCAGCTACCTGGTCGGCCGCAAGGGCATCCTGACCTCGAACGTCGCCGAGGCGGTCGCCTTCATCCGGACCTCCGACGCCGAACCGGCCCCCGACGTCGAGCTCATCTTCGCGCCCGCCGTGTTCGTCGACCACGGCCGCACCCCGCCCGCCGGGCACGGCCTGACCGTCGCGGCGGTGCTGCTCCAGCCGGAGTCGCGGGGCCGCGTGACGCTCGACGGCCGCGACCCGGTCATCGACCCCGGCTATCTGACCGCGCCCGCCGACCTGCGCCGGCTCGTCGACGGGCTCAAGGCCTGCCTGCGCGTCGCCGAGGCCGAGGCGCTGCGGCCCTACGTCGACGGCACGATCGAGCCGTACACCGATCCGAAGACCGACGACGAGATGGCCCAGTGGGTGCGCGACAGGTCGGAGACGCTCTACCACCCGGCCGGGACCTGCCGGATGGGCGCCGACGAGGAGTCGGTCGTCGACCCGGAACTGCGGGTGCGCGGCGTCGAGGGGCTGCGGGTGGTCGACGCGTCGGTCATGCCGACGCTGAACCGGGGGCACACCCACGCGCCCGTTGTGATGATCGCCGAGCGCGCGGCAGAGTTGGTATGGCAGCATTAATACCGAATGTCGTTCTGTTCTGTGAGGCAGATTTCCTCCCCCGGAGGCTCCACTCATGACGATGCCGCCGATCACCTCGGCCGCCGATGTCGACCTGTCGGACTGGGAGTTCTGGAAGCGGCCGATGGCCGACCGGGAACACTCCTTCCAGTTGCTCCGCGACCTCGACAGACCCGCCTTCTACGCGGAACCCACGGTCTCCTTCGCCAGTCAGGGCCTCGGCTACCACGCCCTGGTCAGGCACGCGGACATTCTGGAGGCCAGCCGTACCCCCGAGATCTTCTGCTCCGGTGACGGCGGCGCGACCAACATCGTCGACATGCCGCCGGAGTTCGTCGAGTACTTCGGCTCGATGATCAGCATGGACGACCCCCGGCACGCCCGCCTGCGCCGCATCGTGTCCCGGGCCTTCACCCCCAAGATGATCAGGCAGTTCGAGGACGACGTCGCGGTCGCCGCCACGAAGATCGTCGACGACCTGCTGGAGAAGGGGCCCGGCTGCGACTTCGTCGAGGAGGTCGCGGCCCGGCTGCCTCTGAAGATCATCTGCGACATGATGGGCATCCCGGAGAAGGACTACCGGTTCGTCTTCGACCGCTCGAACATGATCCTCGGCGCGCAGGACCCCGAATACGTCAGCGACCCCGAGGCCATCGCCACCGCGCTGCTCACCGCCGGGCTGGAGCTGCAGCAGCTCGTCCAGGACCTGGCCGCCCATCGGGAGAAGAACCCCACCAACGACCTCATCTCGTCGCTGGTCAACGCCAACATCGACGGCGAACGCCTCACGCTGCAGGAACTCGGCTCGTTCTTCATCCTGCTCGTGGTGGCAGGCAACGAGACCACGCGGAACGCCATCTCGTACGGCCTGCGCCTGCTGACCGTCAACCCCGACCAGAAGGCGCGCTGGCTCACCGACGTCGACGGCCTCGCGTCCGGCGCGGTAGAGGAGATCGTCCGGCTGGCCAGCCCGGTCAACTACATGCGCCGCAAGGTGACGCGCGACTACGTCATGAACGGCAACGAGTACAAGAAGGGCGAGAAGGTCGTCCTCTACTACTGGTCGGCCAACCGCGACGCCGCCGTCTTCGACGACCCGCTGCGGTTCGACATCGGCCGCAACCCCAACCCCCACGTCGGGTTCGGCGGCCCCGGGCCCCACTTCTGCCTCGGGGCCCACCTGGCCCGGCGCGAGATCACCGTCATGTTCCGGGAGCTGCTCACCCGGGTGCCCGCCATCGAAGGCGGCTCACCCGAGCGGCTGTTCTCCAGCTTCATCAACGGGACGAAGCACATGACCTGCGAGTTCTAGGACTTCTTGATCGAGTCGAGGATCGTGTTGACGTCGGGCAGCAGGTCGTCGCGCAGATCCGGGACCTGTATGTAGACGATCGACGGGACCTCGGCGCCGGTGTTGACCGCGGCCACCACGACCAGGGTCCCGCCGCCGTCGTCGGTCACCTTGTAGGCGGCGGCCTGGCCCAGGCCGCCGGGCAGTTTCTGCGCGCCGACCTTCGCGACCTTGTTCGGCCTGGGGAAGATCGACTGCCGGGCCTTGAACACCACGCCGTTCAGCACCGGCCGCATGTCGGTCGGCGACTTGTACTGCGAGGCCAGGTCGGCGGGCAGCTTGCCCGTCATCACCGTGGCGAACCACGGCTTGCCCTTGGAGGTGAGCCCGGCGCTGACGAACTGGCGGGTGGAGTAGCCGTACGTCGACATGACCGTCTGGGTGTCGGCGTCGGTCTTCCACTGGCCGCCGAGCTGCGAGACCGAGATGCCGGCGGCCTCGTCGGTGACGGTCCCCTTGACGGCCGACTTCTCGCCCTCGTACTCGGGGATGCCGCCCGACCCGGCGTTCGCGGCCGGCTTGGCGGCCGACGGCTTGGCCGACGGTTTGGCCGGCTGGGCGGCGGTGGGCTCGGCGGCCGAGCTGAGCGGCCCGGCCAGGAACGCCCACAGCAGCGCCACGATCAGCGCGACCAGTACAGACCCGACGAGCGCGAACAGCCAGACCGGCTTGCCCTTCTCGTCGTCGTCGTCATCGTCGGTCGTGTGCTGACCGTCGCCCCACACGGTCTCCCACAGCTCCTGTTGCCGGGCCGCCGGGGGCGTCTTCGGGCCGCTGATCTGGCCCGCCGTGACGAACGGCTTGTAGGGGTCGTCGCCGGGGAGCTGCTGCACGAGGTGCTCGCCCGTGGTGGGGCCGCCGTAACCCTGCTGCTGCGGCTGCTGCGGCTGCTGCGGCTGCTGCGGGGGCGCCGGCGGGTTCATCGGCGGGGCCGGCTGCTGGGCCGTCTGCTGCGGCGGCGCCGCCTGTCCGGGCGGGCCCATCGTGACCGTGCGGTCGGTGGCGGGCGCGGCGGTCTGGACGGCCTGGGCGGGCGGGAACGGCTGCTGGTCCATCGGCGGCTGGGGCACGCGCGGGTCGAACGGGCCGCGCGGGGTGCCGAACGTGGTGGCCGGTTCCTGGTAGGAGAACGGCTGCTGCGGCTGCGGCTGCTGCTGCGGTTGCGGGCCGGGCTCGACCGGCCGGGGCGGGAACGACGGGTTTCGGTCGTCGGCCCTCGGGAAGACGTTGGGCGCCGAGGCCCAGGGCCCCTCCTCGGGCGGCAGCTCGGGGAAGCCGGGGCCCGTGTTGGTCCGGGCGGGCTGCCGGGCGGCCTGCTGCTCCGGGAAACCCGGCGGGTTCATCGGAGGGGGGAACACCGGTCCGCTGCCGGCCCTGACGGGCGGGAAGTCGGGGGTGTTCGCGCCGCCGAAGGCGGGGTAGTCGTCGGCCGGGCCGAACGGGCTCACCGGGGGCGGCGGCGGGGGCGGCACCGGGAACGGCGGATGCTCCTGGAACGGGGCCTGGGGGATCGGCGGGCTCTGGGGGCCGGTCTGGTGGTCGGGCCGGGGCTCGTGCCGGGCCTCGGGCCAGGCGGCGACCGGACTGGGCGGGAACGAGCCGCCGGGTGAAGGACCGGGGCCGCCGAAGGGGGCCTGCTCAGGTCGGCCGTGGGGTGCGGCGACCGGATTGGGCGGGTACGAGGCGGCGGGCGGCGGCACCTCGGGCCAGGCTGGCGGGACTTCCGGCCAGGCCGGGCCGCGCCGTGGATCGCTGTGCTCCGAGGGCATGGAACCTCCCGAGATCATGCCCGAATTAGACGTGCTTGGCATGATCTCATGCGGGCTGGGGGGCGGCGCAGCCAAACTGGAGAAGAGCCCCCTGAACGATTCGCCCGTGGGGTCGGTCGGCGGATCCTGCATCGGAAGGTCCGCCTGCGGGAAGTCCGGGCCATGCCTCGGGTCGACAGGGTTCACGAGATGAGGGTAAACGAAAGGGACAACCGAGGTCACAATGGATCTATCACCATCCGATATCGTCACTTTACTCTCGGTGTAAGATCCACGCCTATTCGTCGAAGCCTGTTCGATCGGGCGGATTCGATGCGCGAGTCGCGCCTTGCGTTCTGCGCTACCCTTGGCCTATGCGTGCCGCGAACCTGCTTCTTACCGGGCCGCGTCGAGCGAGCTGACAGCAGCCTCGACGCGGCCGCCCCTCGTGCCTGAGCCCGGGGGGTTTTCTTATGCGGAGAAGCAGGCGTCGATAAATCAGGAGATCATACGTGGACGAGCAGGTATACGACCCCCAGGCGCTCCAGGCCAAGTGGCAGCCCCGCTGGGAGGAACTGAAGCCCTTCGCCGTCGTGGAGGACGACGCCGACCCTCGGCCGCGGCGCTACATGCTCGACATGTTCCCCTACCCGTCGGGTGACCTGCACATGGGCCACGCCGAGGTGTTCGCCATCGGCGACGTGGTGGCCCGCTACTGGTTCCTGAAGGGCTACAACGTCCTGCACCCGATCGGGTGGGACTCCTTCGGCCTGCCGGCCGAGAACGCGGCCATCAAGCGCAACGCCCACCCGGCCGAGTGGACGTACAGCAACATCGACACGCAGGCCGCCAGCTTCCAGCGCTACGCGATCTCCTTCGACTGGACCCGCCGCCTGCACACCAGCGACGCCGAGTACTACAAGTGGAACCAGTGGCTGTTCACGCGCTTCTTCGAGCGCGGCCTGGCCTACCGCAAGGGCGGCCTGGTCAACTGGTGCCCCAACGACCAGACGGTGCTGGCCAACGAGCAGGTCGTCGCGGGCAAGTGCGAGCGCTGCGGCGCCGACGTCATCCGCCGCGAGCTGACCCAGTGGTACTTCAAGATCACTGACTACGCCGACCGCCTGGTCGACGACATGGCCCGCCTGGAGGGCGGCTGGCCCGACCGCGTGCTGACCATGCAGCGCAACTGGATCGGCCGCAGCACCGGCGCCGACGTCGAGTTCGAGATCGAGGGCCGCAAAGACCCGGTCACCGTCTACACCACGCGCCCCGACACGCTCTACGGCGCGACCTTCTTCGTCGTCGCCGCCGACGCCCCGCTGGCCGCCGAGATCGTCACCGAGGAGCGCCGCCCGGCCCTGGAGGCCTACCGCGCCGAGGTCGCCAAGCTGTCCGACATCGAGCGCATGTCGACCGAGAAGGAGAAGACCGGCGTCTACCTGGGCGTCCACGCGATCAACCCGGTCAACGGCGAGCGCATCCCCGTCTGGGCCGCCGACTACGTCCTGGCCGACTACGGCCATGGCGCGATCATGGCCGTCCCGGCCCACGACCAGCGCGACCTCGACTTCGCGCTGAAGTTCGACCTGCCGGTGAAGGTCGTCGTCCACACCGGCATGGCCGACCCGGGCGAGAGCGGCAAGGCGACGCCCGGCGAGGGCAAGCTGGTCAACTCCGGCCCGCTCGACGGCCTGGGCAAGACCGAGGCCATCGAGAAGATCATCGAGATCCTGGCCGAGCGCGGCACCGGCAAGGCCACGGTCAACTACCGCCTGCGCGACTGGCTGCTGTCGCGCCAGCGGTTCTGGGGCACCCCGATCCCGATCATCCACTGCGGCGAGTGCGGCGAGGTCCCCGTCCCCGACGCCGACCTGCCGGTCGTGCTGCCCGACCTGCGCGGCGAGGCCCTGGCGCCCAAGGGCGTCTCGCCGCTGGCCTCGGCCACCGACTGGGTCAACGTGCCGTGCCCGTCGTGCGGCGGCCCCGCCAAGCGCGACACCGACACGATGGACACCTTCGTCGACAGCTCGTGGTACTTCCTGCGCTACCTCGACCCGAAGTTCGACGACGGCCCCTTCGACCTGGCCAAGGCCGAGAAGTGGGGCCCCATCGACCAGTACGTCGGCGGCGTCGAGCACGCGGTGCTGCACCTGCTGTACAGCCGGTTCTTCACCAAGGTCCTCCACGACATGGGCATGATCACCTGGGACGAGCCGTTCCTGCGGCTGCTGAACCAGGGTCAGGTCATCAACGGCGGCAAGGCCATGTCGAAGACGCTGGGCAACGGCGTCGACCTGGGCGTCCAGATCGACAACTTCGGCGTCGACGCGGTCCGGCTGACCATGGTGTTCGCCGGCCCGCCGGAAGACGACATCGACTGGGCCGACGTCTCGCCGGCCGCGTCGCTGAAGTTCCTGGCCCGCGCGCTGCGCGTGATGACCGACGCGTCCGGCGCCGGGACCGACGTCGCGGCCGGTGACCTGGAGCTGCGCAAGGTCGTCCACCGGACCATCGACGAGGTCACCAAGCTGGTCGAGACCCACCGCTTCAACGTGGCGGTCGCCCGCCTGATGGAGCTGACCTCGGCCACCCGCAAGGCGATCGACTCGGGCCCCGGCGCCGCCGACCCCGCCGTGCGCGAGGCGGCCGAGGCGCTGGCCGTGATGCTGTCGATCGTGGCGCCGTACACGGCGGAAGAAGGCTGGGAGCGGCTGGGCCACCAGCCCTCGGTCGCCCGCGCCACGTGGCCGGTCGCCGACCCGGCGCTGCTGGTGCAGGATTCGGTGACCGCGGTCGTCCAGGTGGCGGGCAAGGTGCGTGACCGCCTGGAAGTTTCACCCGACATTTCGGACACCGATCTGGAGGTGCTGGCCCTGAGCTCAGAGAAGGTGAAGGCTCACCTCGACGGCGCCCCCCGCAAGGTCATCGTGCGGGCGCCCAAGCTGGTCAACATCGTTCCGTAGGAGCAGCATTGGCGCCCGAGCCGATATCTCGAACATCGTCGGGCGTGCGGTCAGGGCATGCCTCGGCGGGGCATGCCTGAACCCGTTCCGGCTCGACGGCCAGGCGTGCCCCCGCTTTGGAGGCACTCTTGTCCAGATTCACCGCCTGGTTGGCGGGGCTCACGCTGATCACGGGACTCCTCGTGGCGATCAGCGCCCCCGCCAACGCGGCCGGCACGGGGACCGGCTACCTGCGGACCAACGGCAACAAGATCGTCGACAGCACCGGCGCGACGGTCCGCCTGACCGGCATCAACTGGTTCGGTATGGAGACCGACAACAAGACCTTCCACGGTCTGTGGGCCAGCGTGACGTGGCGGTCCCAGCTGGACCACATGGCCCAGCTCGGCTACAACACCCTGCGCATCCCGTTCTCCAACGACGCGCTCAAGCCCGGCGCGGTCGCGACCGGCATCAACGACTTCACCAACCCCGACCTCGTCGGCCTGTCACCCCTGCAGATCCTCGACAAGGTCATCGAGTACGCCGGCTCGAAGGGCATGCGCGTCATCCTCGACCGCCACCGCCCGACCAGCGCCGGCCAGTCGGCCCTCTGGTACACCTCCACCGTCTCGGAGGCGACCTGGATCGCCGACTGGCGCATGCTCGCGCAGCGGTACGCCGGCAACACCACCGTCATCGGCGCCGACCTGCACAACGAACCCCACGCCGACGGCACCAACCCGAACGCCACCGGCGCCTGCTGGGGCTGCGGCGTCGAGACCCGCGACTGGCGGCTGGCCGCCGAACGCGCCGGAAACGCCATCCTCGCCGTCCAGCCGAACTGGCTGATCTTCGTCGAGGGCGTCTCGTGCCCGTCGGGCGGTCTGTCCAATGTGTGGGACAACGACACCTCGAACGACGAGGACTGCGGATGGTGGGGCGGCAACCTCTCCAAGGCCGGACAGTTCCCGGTTCGGCTCAACGTGGCCAACCGGCTCGTGTACTCGCCGCATGAGTACGCGACGTCCGTCTACAACCAGTCCTGGTTCTCCGACCCGACCTACCCCGCGAACATGCCGGCCATCTGGGACCGGTACTGGGGCTACCTGTACAAGCAGAACATCGCGCCCATCATGATGGGCGAGTTCGGCACGACGATGACGAGCAACGTCGACCGGATCTGGCTGACGGAGCTGATGAAGTACACCGGGACGGGCGTGAACGGGATGTCGTTCACCTACTGGTCGTGGAACCCGAACTCGGGTGACACGGGCGGGATCGTCCTGGACGACTGGGTGACCGTCCAGACGGCCAAGCAGAACATCCTGCAGCCGTATCTGATCGCCCCGGTGCCGCCGGGGACCTCACCCTCGCCGTCGCCTTCGGGCTCACCCAGCCCGTCGCCCAGCCCGTCGCCCTCTCCGTCACCTTCCCCGTCTCCGTCGCCTTCCCCGTCGCCTTCGCCCAGTCCGTCGCCATCGCCCTCGCCTTCGCCGTCTCCGGGTGGATGCGTGGCGACCTATCAGGTGACCAACCAGCACCCGGGCGGATTCCAGGCCGCGGTGACGGTACGGCCGACGGCCGGGGCCATCACCAGGTGGACGGTCCGGTGGAACTTCCCCAACGGGCAGACCATCACCCAGCTGTGGAGCGGCCAGCACACGGTGAGCGGGTCGCAGGTCACGGTGAACAACATGACCTGGAACGGCTCGATCCCCGCCAACGGCGCAGTGACGTTCGGCTTCAACGGGACGTGGAACGGCACCAACGCGGTGCCCTCACCGATCTCCTGCAGCTGACGCTCTGAGGCGACCGGCCTGCTTCGGGCGGGCCGGTCGTTTCAGTGGCCCCGAAACGCGTCGTCCATGCCAGGGTGTCGAGATACCAGGCCTCCCATTCGCCGTCGGCGGTGGACGCAGGTGAGGGATGGGACGTCCCAGCCGTGGGGGACCTGGGCGAACGGCTGATCAGCCGCGTGCGCTTCCATAGCTGAGGGCCGGGCGGGAGTTGCGGTGACACGGGTGCTCTTCGCCGAGCCATTCGGTGGTGAGGCGGAATCCGGTGATGTGTTCGGCGAGGGCCAGCACGTTCGCCTGCCAGTCGGAGGAATCGAGGTCCTCGCTCAGGAGCGGGACATCGCCGATCACCTCGTCCACGGATATCGGACCGCTGATCATCGGTTCGCTCAGCCACTCGACGATCAGGAGTGTTTCGCCGCCGGCGGCGTAGGTGAACCGGTGGGAGGACGCGGGGTGCAACAGAAGGGAGAAGGCGATTCCGCCTTGGGAGAGGGCCGACACCGTGTCGGGGTCCGAACCCTCGTCTCCCAGGGGTTCGATGCAGACGAGCCACGACCCGGCCCGGTCAAGGAGAATCTCGGTGCAGTGGGCGCCCCGGGTCTCGAATTCGCGTGATGCCGAGTCATAGGCGCCGGTGAACGAAAGCGTGCGTCCGGATGAGGGATCGCCGCCGAGAACGCCGAGCACGTCGGCGGGTTCCAGTCCCGAGATCCAGGTGATGGTGCCCCAGTCCGCCAGTTCCCACTGGTCTTCCAGTAACCGGAGATAATGCGCGACGTCGCTCATATCCGGATTCTGTCGAGGATCTCGTCCAGGATCGGACCCGAGGTGCCGAAATTCAGCCGGATCCAGGTGTCGGGAGCGCCGTAGATCGACCCCGGCGCGACCTTGACGCGGGCCTCGCGCTCCAGAACGGCCGCCGCGTCGGGAATGCCGGTGTCGATCCAGGCCAGATAGGTCGCGTCCGGAACCCGGTAGGTCCATCCCGCCGGCAGCCGCTGCGCCAGCGTCTTACGGTTGCGGTCGAGGACGGCCACGACCCCGTCGAGCCAGGCGTCGCACTGCCGCCAGGCCGCCACCGTGGCCGCGACGCCGAGGACGCTCGGCTGCCCGTAGAGCGCCGGCGGCCGCGTCGCCAGCGCGGCCCGCGCCCGGGGAGAGCCGAGGTGGGCGATCGCGCAGTGCAGTCCGCCCATGTTGAAGGCCTTGCTGGCGGACGTGATCGTCACCGTGCGCTCGGGGCGCAGCAGGCCGAACGGGATGTGCTCGTTCGGGGCGAACACGAGATCGGAATGGATCTCGTCGGAGATCACCACGAGGTCGTGCCGGTCGGCGTAATCGGCCAGTTCCTCCAGCTCTGTACGGGTGAAGCAGCGTCCTGTCGGATTGTGTGGATTGACCAGAAGCAGCACCCGCGCGCCACCCGGGTCGGCGGGAAGCTCGGCCCGCCAGGTCTCACCGTCGGGGACGAGCGGGATCGGGACCGGCGGCCGGTTCATCGCCTCCATGGTCATCAGGAAGGCGTTGTAGGTCGGCGTGTGGGTGAGCACCCCCTCGCCCGGCTCGGTCAGGACGTCGAGGAGCGCCTGAAGCGACTGGTTGAGATCGGTGAACGGCTTGACGTGGACGGGGTCGGGATGGAAGCCGTAGCGGGCGGCCATGCGTTCGGCGAACACCTCGGGCAGCGGGAGACCGGGCTGCTCCCAGGGCCAGTCGGGGTAGCCCATGTCGGTGGTGACCCGATGCATGATCGCGTCGCGGATGGGGTCGGCCACGGGGAAGTCCATGTCGGCGACCCAGGCGGGGATCACGTCAGGACCGGCCTGCACCCACTTGGTGCCGTCGCGCTTCCGGGCCTGCTCCACCGTCAAACGATCAAAGTCCACGCAAACAGCGTATGACGGGACATCCCGCCCTGCATCGGCATTTACCGCCCCCAGGCCGCAGCTGGGTGAGCGCATGAGAGCACCCTTCCCGTCCGGGAGGATCGGACCGTCCGCGTAGATCAGGGCTGGCTGACAACCGATGTTCCGGCGGGCAAGAAAGAAGCCCCCGGGGTGAACACACGCGGGTACCCAACCCGCCCCGGAGGCTTCTCCTCTACCACCACCGGAGAACCAGCGGAACGCAGTATGCCCACTGACGCCCAGCCTGCGAGGGTGGAACCCGATTTCCGGTTCGCACCCTCAGCGAAGGGTTCGAGAGGGCCTGACGCGAAACGTGCTCACAGCACCGAGGCGAGGGCTGCCTGTCCATGAGGCTTGGCGCTCTGGTTCGGATCATGTGGGCGGCGCTCGGCGCCGCTGCAGGACGTGGGCGGGGTGCTGGTCTGCGTGGCGGAGCGCTTCGGCTCGGGGGCGCTCGCCTCGCGACAGGGCACGGGAAGCCGCCCGTCCGTGTAGTCGGGCTATCTGGTTCGGGGATCGCGCGGGCGGCGGGAAGCCTCGCTGCAGACACAGGAAGGGCGCCTGTCCGGGTGGTCAGGCGCCCTCGACCCGTCGTGACTACAGCTTGCGGAGGACGGCCGTGACCTTGCCGAGGACGGTTGCCTCGTCGCCGGGGATGGGCTCGTAGTTGGGGTTGTGGGGGACCAGCCAGACGTGGCCGTCTTTGCGCTTGAAGGTCTTCACGGTCGCCTCGCCGTCGATCATCGCGGCGACGATGTCGCCGTTGTCGGCGACCGGCTGCTGGCGGACGACCACCCAGTCACCGTCGGCGATGGCGGCCTCGATCATCGAGTCGCCGGAGACCTGGAGGAGGAACAGGGTGCCCTCGCCGACGAGCTGCTTGGGCAGGGCGAAGACGTCTTCGAGGTTCTGCTCGGCCAGGATCGGCCCACCTGCGGCGATGCGCCCCACGAGGGGAACATAGGCCGCCGTCGGACGGTTGAAGGCGGAGTCTTCCACGGCGGCGTCGGGATCGACCCAGAGAACCGGCTCGCCGGGCAGGCGCACCTCGAGGGCGCGCGGGCGATGGGGGTCGCGCCGCAGGTAGCCCTTGCGCTGAAGGGCGGTGAGCTGGTGGGACACACTCGACGTGCTCGTGAGCTGCACCGCCTCACCGATCTCGCGCATCGACGGTGGGTAGCCCCGCTGCTGGACCGAGTCGCGGATCACCTCCAGGATCTTGCGCTGCCTGGGGGTGAGCCCGAGCGAGTCGCGGCGGCGAACCGCCAGATCGCTCACGCTCTCGTCGCGCTGGCCGGCCAGCCCGTCGTTGTTCACCTGGGCACCTCCCAATCCGTGTTCCTCGCGTCGCACAGAGCGACGCTACCGCGATTCAAGATCAATATCAAACAGTTGTTCGATTGCCCTCGAAAACGTCGGTGGCGTGGTGTACAACATCGTACGGGAGTTCGATCGACATCGTGTTCGATTTGCGCGATCTTTCTTCCCTTCTTGCAGGGCAGTCGAGGAGGTTCACGATGAAGCCCACGCAGAAGGACACCCCTACGACTCCACCCGCACACTCGAACATCCGACCGCCGAGGGCCGCGGATCCGCGCCCGGCGGAGCGCCCCCATCTACGGCGCGGCCACCTCACTCTGGTTCCGTCGCCACTGGCCGGAGAGTCCGGAAACGAGGCCGGCCCGGTCCGGCGAACCGAAGCCCGGTCCGGCCCGAGACAAGACGCGAAGACTCAGCCCGGTCCGGGGCGGGGTGCAGATGCTCAGAAGGGCCTGAAGCGGGGGCCGGCGGCGCAGGCCAAGCGAGGGCAAGGTTCGGCGGGTCGGGTAGGGCCACGGCAAGGCGCGGAGGCGCAGGCCGGTCCGGGTCGGGACCCCGAGGGGCAGACCCGCCCGGAGTGGGAGTCGCAGGCTTTCTTTGGCATGCGGGTGTCCTCGTATCGGGGCTCCAACGGCGCTACGGGCTTCTCCCGTCTCCACGGCGCCTCGGATGATGGCGGCGCCTCAGGCCGGAACGGGGCCTCGGGCCGCGAGGGCTTCTGGGGCCGCGATGGGATCTTCGGCCGTGGCCGCGCCATTCGGTATGACCACGCCCTCGGTCGCGACGTCACCTCCATCGCCCCGGTGGGAAGCGCCTCTTCCAGGCCCCCGCGATGGGGTGACGTCCAGCGCCCGCCACACCCGATCGTCCCCGCCGCCCCCGGAGGCGGGCGTACAGGTCAGGAAGCCACCCAGCCCCTCCGGCTCACCAGGCGCGGTCGGATCGTTCTCGTCGTGCTCATCGCGGGATTGAGTTTGGCCGTCCTCTGGCTGGGCACGCGGGCTGCCGTGACCGCGTCCACGACCCGCTCGGTCCAGGGGTTGCCGCATGTAACGGTCCAGGAAGGTGACACCCTCTGGGGGATCGCCATATCGGCCGGCGATGGCGGCGATCCGGGGGCCGTCGTTCGCGAGATCATGGATCTCAACGGTTTATCCGACCCCCTCATCCGGCCAGGCACGACGCTCTACCTTCCCCGCGACGTCCCAGGTCAGTAGGCCCTTGAGGGGCGTGGGGTTTGAGTTGCGATCTAGGGGACTCACTTCTAGGGTTGGGGAACCACAACATCTAGTGGTCGTGGTCAACTGAGCGAACCATAGATTGTGTTTCCTTTGCCGCACCTCATCACATGTGGGGGCGTGCGCGAGCGTCTGGTCAGTGAGGAGGCGACGGCGTGCATTGCCCGTTCTGCCGTCATCCCGACACCCGGGTCGTCGACAGCCGGTCGACGGAAGACGGCGGGGCGATTCGCCGCCGGCGCACCTGTTCCGAATGCGGGAGGCGGTTCACCACGCAGGAGACGGTTCTGCTGATGGTGAGCAAACGCAGCGGGGTGACCGAGGCCTTCTCCAGGGAGAAGGTCATCGCCGGGGTCCGGCGGGCCTGCCAGGGGCGGCCGGTCAGCGAAGACTCGCTCGCGCAGCTCGGGCAGAGGGTCGAGGAGAGCATCCGCGCGTCAGGTGTCGCCGAGATCCCGGCCCACCAGGTCGGCGTCGCGGTCCTCGGGCCGCTGCGCGACCTCGATGAGGTGGCTTATCTACGTTTCGCCTCGGTCTATCGGGGGTTCGAGACCCTCGCCGACTTCGAGGCAGAGATCCAGCAACTCAAGGCACATGCCAAGGGGGAGTCATGACGGAGACGGTCAACGGCACATCCACGCGCGCACGGCGTGGGCGGGCCAAGGGGCTGAAGGTGAAGCGGATCTTCACCACCGAGGGCGTCCACCCCTATGACGCGGTGGAGTGGGAGCGCCGTGACGTCGTCATGACCAACTGGCGCGACGGCTCGGTCAACTTCGAGCAGCGCGGGGTCGAGTTCCCGGCGGCCTGGTCGGTCAACGCGGCCAACATCGTGACGACCAAGTACTTCCGCGGCGCGCTCGGCACGCCGCAGCGCGAGTGGAGCCTGAAGCAGCTGGTCGACCGGGTGACGGGCGTCTACACCCGGACCGGCGTCGAGAACGGCTACTTCGCCACCGACGAAGACGCGGAGATCTTCGACCACGAGCTGAAGCACGCCCTGGTCCACCAGCTGTTCGCGTTCAACTCGCCCGTGTGGTTCAACGTCGGCACCCTGTCGCCGCAGCAGGTCAGCGCCTGTTTCATCCTGGCCGTCGACGACACCATGGAGTCGATCCTCGACTGGTACAAGGAAGAGGGCGTGATCTTCAAGGGTGGTTCGGGCTCGGGTGTGAACCTGTCCCGCATCCGCTCCTCGAAGGAACTGCTCTCTTCCGGCGGCACGGCCAGCGGGCCCGTCTCCTTCATGCGCGGCGCCGACGCCTCGGCCGGAACGATCAAGTCGGGCGGCGCGACCCGCCGGGCGGCCAAGATGGTCGTCCTCGACGTCGACCACCCCGACATCGAGGAGTTCATCGAGACCAAGGCGCGCGAGGAAGACAAGATCCGCGCGCTCCGCGACGCCGGGTTCGACATGGACCTCGGTGGCAAGGACATCGTGTCCGTCCAGTACCAGAACGCCAACAACTCGGTCCGCGTCAGCGACGAGTTCATGCGCCAGGTCGAGACCGGCGGCAAGTTCGGCCTGCGCGCCCGCCTCACCCACGAGGTCATCGAGGAGATCGACGCCAGAGACCTCTTCCGCAAGATGGCCAAGGCGGCGTGGGAGTGCGCCGACCCGGGCGTCCAGTACGACGACACGATCAACGACTGGCACACCTGCCCCGAGACCGGCCGGATCACCGCGTCCAACCCCTGCTCGGAGTACGTCCACCTCGACAACTCCTCGTGCAACCTGGCGTCGATCAACCTGCTGAAGTTCCTCACCGACGACGACACGTTCGACATCGCCCGGTTCGTCAAGCTGACCGAGCTGATCATCACCGCGATGGACATCTCGATCACCTTCGCCGACTTCCCGACCGAGAAGATCGGCGAGACCACCCGCGCCTACCGGCAGCTCGGCATCGGCTACGCCAACCTGGGCGCGCTGCTGATGGCCACGGGCCACGCCTACGACTCCGACGGCGGCCGCGCCATCGCCGGGGCGATCACGTCGCTGATGACCGGGGTGTCCTACCGCCGCAGCGCCGAGCTGGCGGGCATCGTGGGGGCCTACGACGGCTACGAGCGCAACGCCGAGCCGCACAAGCGGGTCATGCGCAAGCACGCCGCCGCCAACGACGCCGTCCGCACCATCGACGCGATGGACAAGGCGATCCACGCCGAGGCGACCAAGCAGTGGCAGGAGTGCCTCAAGCTGGGCGACAAGAACGGCTGGCGCAACGCCCAGGCGTCGCTGCTCGCCCCGACCGGCACCATCGGCCTGATGATGGACTGCGACACCACCGGCATCGAGCCCGACCTGGCCCTGGTCAAGTTCAAGAAGCTCGTCGGCGGCGGCTCGATGCAGATCGTCAACCAGACCATCCCGCGCGCCCTGCGTCAGCTGGGCTACCAGGAGGAGCAGGTCGAGGCGATCGTCGAGTACATCGCCCAGAACTCCCACGTGGTCGGCGCCCCCGGTCTCAAGGAGGCCCACTACGAGGTGTTCGACTGCGCGATGGGCGAGCGGGCGATCGCGCCCATGGGTCACGTCCGGATGATGGCCGCGACCCAGCCGTTCCTGTCGGGCGCGATCTCCAAGACGGTCAACCTGCCCGAGTCGGCGACGATCGACGACATCGAGCAGGTCTACCTCGAGGGCTGGCGTCTCGGCCTGAAGGCCCTGGCCGTCTACCGCGACAACTGCAAGGTCGGCCAGCCGCTGTCGGCCGGCAACAACAAGAAGACCGAGGAGGCCGCGGTCGTCGAGCCCGAGACCAAGGTCATCGAGGTCTCCCGCCCGACGCGTCGCCGCATGCCCAACAGCCGCCCGAGCATCACGACCCGCTTCACGGTCGGCGGCGCGAAGGGCTACATGACCGCCTCGTCCTACCCCGACGACGGTCTCGGCGAGGTCTTCCTGAAGATGTCCAAGCAGGGCTCGACCCTCGCGGGCGTCATGGACGCCTTCTCCGTGGCGATCTCCATCGGCCTCCAGTACGGCGTGCCGCTCGACACCTACGTGCAGAAGTTCGTCAACATGCGCTTCGAGCCGGCCGGCATGACCGACGACCCCGACGTCCGCATGGCCCAGTCGGTGATGGACTACATCTTCCGCCGCCTGGCGCTCGACCACCTGGCCTACGAAGACCGGGCCGCGCTCGGCATCTTCTCCGCCTCCGAGCGGGCCGCGCAGCAGCGCGGCGAAGACCCGGCCGCCCAGCTCGACACCGCCGCCCTGGCCCAGTCGGCCCCGATCGAGCCGCCGGTGACCAAGCCGGTCCCGATCGCCGAGCCGGTGAGGGCCTCGCAGCAGGGCCACCTGGAGGGCCACCAGGGCTTCACGGCCGACGCGCCGCTGTGCATGACCTGCGGCACGAAGATGCGCCCGGCCGGTAGCTGCTACGTCTGCGAAGGCTGCGGCAGCACCAGCGGCTGCAGCTGATCCGCGAATCCCGGGCCGTCCCGTCCAAGGGCCGGCCCGGGAATTTTTCCGTTACGGCTCAGCCCACCCCGGCACCGTCCGCCGCCCCGGGTGCGCCCGGCACCCGGCGCCGACCGGCCGCACCACCGGCTCGCCGTCACGGCAGGAGGCCGGCCCGCCGGGCGTGCAGTTCCGAGCGGACCAGTTCGAGGAGACGCCCCGCCCAGTTGCGCCCCCGGCCGGCGTTGTCGCCCCAGAACCCCGATTCCATGTCGTCGTAGACGATGGTCGCGTCCCCGGTCGCCAGCAGGATCTCCGCCAGGGCGGGATGCCGGTCGAACTTGGCGCGCAGCAGGTCGGCCATGACGGCCGTGCGGGCGTGCTCCCACCCGTCGCGGCGCGGCCCGTCGACGGCCAGCGCACGGGCCTCGGCGACCGTCTCGGCCGTCCTGATCGCCTCCCGCACGCCGGGGTCGGCGACCGAGAGCGCCCAGTAGGCGCGGGCGGCGGACGGGTAGGTCACCGGTCCGACGGCGATCGGGGCGGGGTAGTCGTGGCGCAGGCCCAGCGGCCCGGGGTCGGGCGCCGGCTCCCGCGGAAACGAGTGGTACAGGTGGACGGCGGGCGCGAACGACGTCACCGGTCCGTCGGCCGGGACCCGGGAAGGCTGCTCGGCGATCCACCGGGCCCGTTCCTCGAAATACTCGACGGCGCTGTCGTACACCTCCTGGGTGACGGGCCTGACGGGCCACGACCACGTGCTGCCGCCGGGCCCGGCCACCAGGACCTGAAGCGGGACGTCCTTGCGGTCGGCGAGGAAGACGTCCACGGCCGCGAGGCAGCGTTCGGTGGAGTCGGGGCGGCCGTTCAGTTCGTCGATGGTGTCGCGTACCTCGGCCAGCAGCAGGTCGGGCGTGAGCCAGGTGGACGGCTCGCTGAACGTCCACCGGGCCAGTTCGTGCGCGGACGCCTCGGCGCCGTCCGGGATGTCGGTGGCGACCCACCCGCTGCGGAGCTTGTCCGAGAACTCCTCGACGGTGACCAGGCCCCAGCAGTCGATGAGCCCGTCGGCGTAGATGAACAGGTCGGTGAGGAAGTGGGTGCCGCCGTTGCGGATGAAGGCGTGCCGCCACGTGCCGGGGACGCGGACGCCGTCGACGAGGCGATGAGTGATCCGATTGCCTATCACGCCGCGAATTGTGCCGGATCGGGCAGTGGTGCCGCGGTCAGCAGAGGGAGGCGAGCACGGCTCGCACCAGGTTTTCGGCGCGCTTGTCGGTGATCGGGTCGCGGCCGTGGTTCATGACGTAGCCGAAGGCCAGGCCGCGTGCAGGGTCGGCGAAGCCCAGCGAGCCGCCGTGGCCGGAGAACCCGAAGGCCGTCGGGCCGTGCCAGAACATGTCCGGCGTCGGCAGCCCGAAGCCCAGGCCGATCCTGACCGGCACGCGCAGGACCTTGTCCACGCCGTTGACCTGCTCGGTCGTCGCCAGGGCCAGGAGGCCGGGGCTGAGGATCCGGCCGTCGAGCAGCGCGGCGTAGAAGCCCGCGAGCCCCCGGGCGGTGCCGGCGCCGTTCGAGGAGGGGAATTCGGCCGCCAGTTCGGCGGGGTCGTTGTGGTCCAGGAACGGGGTCACGGCCATCGAGGCCCGCATCGTCAGCGACGTCGGGTCGAAGTAGGGGCGCAGCGCCTCGGGGAGGGTCGCCGGGTCGACCGACATGTCGATCTTCGGGGAGATGATCCGGGCGGCCCTGTGGTACTCCGACGCCGGGAGCCCGATCCAGAAGTCCAGCCCCAGCGGGCCGGTGATCTCCTCCCGCAGGTACGTCCCCAGCGAGCGCCCCGAGACCCGGCGGACCACCTCGCCGACCAGCCAGCCGAAGGTGTGGGCGTGGTAGCCCGATTCGGTCCCCGGCTCCCATAGCGGCTGCTGCGCCTCCAGGGCCGCGACCACCGGTTTCCAGGCGATCGCCTCGGCGGGGGTGACGGGCGTGTCCAGGGCGGCCAGCCCGGCCTGGTGGGTGAGCAGCCAGCGTACGGGGATGTCGGGTTTGCCGAACTCCGGCCAGTAGGCGGCGACGGGGGCGTCCAGGTCGAGCAGGCCGCGGTCGACGAGGTGCAGGGCGCAGGCGGCGGTGATCGCCTTGGTGGTGGAGAAGACGACCTGGAGGGTGTCCTCGGTCCAGGGCCGTCCTTCCGAGGCGGAGCCGCCCCACAGGTCCACGACCTTCTCGCCGTTCACGTACACGCAGACGGCGGCGCCGATCTCGTCGTGGTGGGCGAAGTTGTCCTCGAACGCGTCGAGGACGGGTTCGAATCCGGGTGCGGTGGTTCCGGGCATGCGTCATCGCCTTCTGTCGCGAATGGGGTCAGCGGCGCCAGCTCTCGATCAGCCAGGCGCAGATCTCCGGCTCGGTCATCTCGGGGAACTCTTCGGTGAACGTCGCGAGGGCGCGGAGCGCCTCGTCGCGGTCGAGGCCGCGTTCGACGGCCGCCTTGAGGTAGTCCTGACGGGCCGCCGACGGGCGGCCGCCGCCGGCGCCACGGCCGGGCAGGCCCTCGCGCCAGCGGACGATCTCGTCGAGGCGGTCGGGGCGCCAGCCGGGGGCGCCGTCGATCTCGACGTCAGGGTCGGGGAAGGGGTGGGCCGAGCCGGCCGGGTAGCGGGCCCGCCATTTGTGCACCGCATGCCGGCTCACCCCCAGCGCCTCGCCGATGCCGAGTACGCCGAGGAATCGCTCGGTCATGGTGCCTCAACTCGATCTGTCCGCCTCCTGGTGGGTCACTTTCTACCACGTCAGAACATCGTCTCTGTAGGAGACAATGTAGTACGTCGTCCACGGGAGAGACAAGGTTTTGTAAGATCGCCCCGTGCGTCACGTCTGGGAGAGATCGCTCCACATCGCCGGCCACGCGGCAACCCTCGCGGTCCGTCCCGACGCGATCGTCGTGTACGAGCGGCACACTCGGCTGGTGTGTCTCGACCCCCGCGACGGTTCGGTGCGGTGGGACGTGCCGACCGAGCGGTGGCCGCGCGAGATCGTCCTGGCGGGAGACCGGCTCCTGGTGGGCGGCTCCCATCTGCACTGCCTCGATCTGGCCACGGGCGCGGTGACCTGGTGCGCGCCGATGAGGTCGTGGAGCGCGCACGCCGTGGTGTGCGGATCGCTGGTCCTCTTCGGCGGCTGGCGGGGGTACACGCCGGTAGGGGCCGTCGACCTGGAGACCGGGACGGTGGTGTGGCGGGCCCCCGCCAGGACGGCGACGGTGCTGCCGGTGGCCTGGGGCGACCTGGCTCTGTCGGGCTACGACGACCGGGCCTGGCTGCTCGATCCCCGCGACGGAACCGAAGCCCACGCCTGGCGGCTGCCGGAACCGCTCTACCGTGCCGACCTGGCCGAGGTGTTCCGCGTCGTGGACGCCGATCGATGCCTGGCCAGGACCGAGTCCCGCCGAGTCGTGGAGCTGCGGCTCTCCACGCCCGAGGTCTCGGGCGTCGACCACCCGTTCGACTGGCCCCGGGTCCTGCCGTTCCTCGTCGCGCAGCCCTTCGGTCATCTGATCAGCGCGAAAGGGCCGGTCTGGACGGGGGAGCGGCGCATCTACGCGATCCACGACCTGGGTGGCGGCCGGGTGCTCATGGTCACCAAGGGCGCTCTGCGGGTGGTCGCGATCGACGGTTAAAGGTGCCGTCCAGGTCGGCCGATGCCCGGCGGAACCGGGAATTCCGCCGCTGTGCCCCGGGTTCCCCCGAGTATGGTCATCGGATTCATAGGTAGCGGGCACATCGGGTCGGCCCTGGCCCGGCTGGCCGTCGGCGCCGGGCACACCGTCGTGATGAGCAACTCGCGCGGGCCGGAGACTTTGGCGGACCTGGTCGAGTCGCTCGGGCCGGCCGCGTCCGCGTCGACCGTCGAGGGGGCGGCCGAGGCGGGGGACATCGTGGTCGTCACGGTGCCGTTTCACGCGTACCGGCGGGTGCCGGTGGAGCCGCTCGCGGGGAAGATCGTGATCGACACGAACAACTACTACTTCGAGCGCGACGGGCGGTTCCCGGAGATCGACTCCGGCGCGAAGACCCCGTCGGGGCTGCTCCAGGAGCACCTGCCGACCTCGCGGGTGGTCAAGGGCTTCAACAACATCATGGCCGCCCACCTGCTGTCCGACGGCACCCCGCCGGGCACGCCCGGCCGGCGGGCGCTGCCGATCGCGGGCGACGACCCCGAGGCGAAGAAGGTCGTCGCCGACCTGACCGACTCCTTCGGCTTCGACGTCGTGGACGTCGGCCCGCTGTCCGAAGGATGGCGGCACGACCGTGACCGGCCCGCCTACGTGTCCCGCTTCACCGCCGAGGAGCTGCGCGCGGCGCTCGCCAAGGCCTGAGCGCGCCGGACGGCTCCGGACTCCTGCGGTCCGATCCGGATTTTTCGGGGGTGTTCTCGGAGGGAAATTCGGTCAGGCCGGGTTCCGGTGTGGTAAGCACTGACCATGATCGAAGTTGCGGACGGCGTCTGGATCCGCCGGCACCCCGAACTCGACCTCACCCTCGGGCTCGTCGTGGGGGAGACCGGCTGTCTCGTCGTCGACACCGGCATCGACGAGGCCTTCGGCCAGGCATGGGCCGACGCGATCAGGGAGGTCACCGACCTGCCCTGGACGGTCGTGCTGACCCACGCCCACTTCGACCACGCCTTCGGCACGGCGGCCTTCGGCACCTGTTTCGCCACCGAAGGCTGCCGGGAGGCCCTGGTCGACACGGCCCACAAGCAGGTCAGCGAGTGGTCGGGCGAGTTCCCCGGCATCGCGACCGCGCCGGTCGTGCTGCCGCTGCGCGCGCCGTTCAGCGTCGACCTCGGCGGCAGGGAGGTCCTGCTGGGCCACCCCGGGCCCGGCCACACCGGCCACGACCTCACCGTCCACGTGCCGGACGCGGGGGTGCTGTTCGCCGGCGACCTCGTGGAGCATGGCGCGCCGCCGCAGTTCGGCGACTCCTACCCGGGCGCCTGGCCCATGGCGCTGGAGAAGATGCTCGAAGCCGCGCCCAAGGTGATCGTGCCGGGCCACGGCGACCCGGTGACGCCCGATTTCGTGGAGCGTCAGCGAGCGGAGATCACCGAGATCGTCACGCTGTGTGAGCGGCTGAACCGTGGCGAGATCGACATCGAGGCGGCGGTGGCGCGATCGCCGTACCCGCGCAAGACCCTCGAAGAAGCGCTGGGCAGGACTATTCGGCGTCGTCCTCTTCGAAGGCCAGACGGTCGCTGAGCCAGCGGTGGAACTTGATCGCCGACCGCACCCAGTGGGCGACGATCGTCATGAGGTGTTCGTAGGTGACCCCGGCGCCGATGTAGAGCTGGGCGTCGCCGATCACGCGGATCACGCCGTTGTCGGGCGTGAAGGCGTAGACCTTGGGCCACATGGTGTCGGCGTTCCACTCGTTGAGCGCGGTGAGCAGCAGCGGCTTCTCGTCGACGGAGTAGTGGCGGTCGTAGAAGGTGCGGATCGTGAAGAGGTCGCCTTCCGATCCGAACAGGAAGAACACCGTGAGCGCCTCGGTGGAGATCGCGAGGTCGCCGTCTGCGTCGAAGGTGAAGTCGATGTCGAGTTCGTTGAGGATCTCGATGATCAGTTCCTGGTCGGGCTGGACCACGGCCGGGGAATGGCTCACCCCCCCATCCTGACAGACCTGGGCCCCGGATTCATGAGCCTGTGGGGTGAGTTCGTTCAGCGCGTCGTGATGGGGTATGGATCCTGAAAATGCCTCAAAAGGCGGGAAACCATCATGGACGGTACGATTCTCGTCACCGGCGGCACCGGAATCCTGGGCCGTCAGGTCATCGCGGACCTCCGGCGGGCGGGCCGGGAGGTGCGCAATCTGGCCCGTAGCGCCGGCGGGCCCTATCAGGGCGACCTGGTCACCGGCGAGGGCGTCGCGGCGGCCGCGGACGGCGTCGGCACGGTCGTCCACCTGGCCAGCAAGCCGCCCGGCAAGACCGACGTGCAGGCGGCGCGCAACCTGCTGAAGGCGCTGGCGCCCGGGACCCACGTCGTCTACATCTCGATCGTGGGGGTCGACCGGCATCCCTACTCGTACTACCAGGTCAAGCATGCGGTGGAGCAGCTGGTCGAGGCCTCCGGGCTGCCGTACACGATTCTGCGGACCACCCAGTTCCACGACTTCATGGCCTCGCTCTGCCGGACCATGACCAAGTCGCCGATCGTGCCGGTCCCGCTCGGGTGGGCGGCGCAGCCGATCGCGATCTCGGAGGTGTCGGCGCAGCTCGCCACGCTGGCGATGGGCGCCCCGGCGGGCCGCGTCGCCGACATGGGCGGGCCGCAGGTGCTCAGCTTCCGGGAGATGGTCGAGCTCTATATGGCGGCGGAGGGCAAGCGGAAGCCGATCGTCGAACTGCTCGTGCCGGGCCGGGTGAGCAAGGCGTTCCGCGCCGGTTACCAGCTGACGCCCGAGCGCGCCGTCGGGCGGATCACCTTCCAGGAGTTCCTGAGGGGCGGTGTGCCGGCCTCGTCCTACTTCCACAAGGCCTGAGCCCGCCGTGGAAAGCATGTGACGGGGTGGCGACCGTGTTCAGGCACGGCCGGCACCCCGTCACTGTGGTGCTGCCGCGCGGCGCGCCGATTGCCGCGCGGCCTTCAAGGGTTGATACGGCCGTTCAGGCGACCGTGGTCGGGCCACCGGTGCGGGGAAATCTGATGATTTTGGCGTCGCGGTACGCCCGCAGGTCGATCACCGTCGAATCGCCCCTGCTCTCACGGTGAGACGCCCGCCGGCGTAGAGCCGACGTGATGTCTCTGACCTTCGCGAGCGATGGCACCACCTTGAGCATCGTTCTCCCCCGCCGTGATGGTTCCCTTACCTCTCACCATGTGTACCGGTTGAGGAGTAAGAAGGGCGTAAAAGGCAGGTCAGGAGGCATTCATAGGCTTTGTCGGCCAATCGGGTGGATAAGTACCACGCCTTACCGAAGCGGGTGATGGCGGGGGTGCCGTCGGGGTAGGCGACGACGGCCACGGCGCCGTCGAGGGCGATCTCCTCGCTCCAGAGCGAGGCCTCCGTGCCGTCCGAGAGGGTCAGCGGTGCGGCGAGCGGGCGCTGCTCCTTGATCGTGATCCCGAAGGCCGGCAGCCGGCCGCCGAGCCGCACCCGGAGGTGTTCGTCGGTGACGGCCGAGAAGTAGCCCATGAGAAGAGTGCCCCGGTGGGCGGCCAGATTGGCCAGGGCCGCGTCGGTGACCGGGAGCAGGCTCGGCACGACGACCAGGTCGAAGGGCGAGAAGTCGTGTTCCGGATGGACGAAGGCGACGTGGTGCCCGGCCCGGTAGAGGAGCCTATGCGGCTGTTTGACCGCCTCCAGGTAGTCGAGATCCTGGGAGGGGAGACCCCGGTTCTGCAGCGCCCACCACGCCTCGTCGTCCCAGACGATCGCGACCTTCGCCGCCGGGCCCGGCGTCGGTCGAGGGGGCAGGGCCGCGAGGGTCTCGCCCAGAGCGACGATCTCGTGGAAGGTGCGGGTGTCGGGGCCCGCGTGGGGGACCATGCCGTGGTACCACTGCTCCGCGCCGCCCCGGGAGGCGCGCCACTGGAAGAACATCGCGCCGATCGATCCGCGTTCGACGTGGATCAGGGTGGTCCGGGCGAGGTCGCCCGGTGGGCGGGGAAGGGTGCGTCTCGGCGTGTACTCGACGGCCGCCGCCTGTTCCATCAGGATCCACGGTCTGCCGCCCGCCCATGAGCGGGCCAGGTCGGCGGTGAAGGCCGACTCCTCGGCCAGGTCGCCCGTCGGGTAGTCGTCGACGGCCACCAGGTCGACCTCGCGGGCCCATTTCCAGTGGTCGACCGGCACCCACGAGCCGAAGGCGAAGTTCGTGGTGATCGGTTTGCCCGTCGGGCGCAGGAGGTCGCGCTGTTCGGTGAAGTGGGCGAGCATCTCGTCCGAGAGGAACCGGCGGAAGTCGAGCAGGTGCGACGGGTTCGGCAGCCACTGGGTCGCCCTGGGCGGCTGGATCTCGTCCCAGTCGGAGTAACCCTGCGACCAGAACGCCGTGGTCCAGCGCTCGTTGAGGGTGGCCAGGTCGCCGTGGCGGGCGCGTAGCCACGTCCGGAAGGCCCTGGCCACGTGGTCGCAGTGGCACCAGGTGCCGTACTCGTTGTGGACGTGCCACATCGCCAGCGCCGGGTGCCCGCCGTAGCGCTCGGCCAGCGCCGACGCCAGTTCCCTGGACGCGTTCCGGTACGCCGGCGCGCTCACGCAGTAGGTGTCGCGGCTGCCGTGGCCGAGCCGGGTGCCGTCGGCGGTGACCGTCAGGGTGTCCGGATACTTCCGGCCGAACCACGGCGGCGGCGACGCGGTCGGCGTGGCCAGGTCGACCTGGACGCCGTTGTCGTGCAGCAGGTCGAAGACGCGGTCGAGCCAGCCGAACTCCCACCGTCCGGGCGCGGGTTGCAGGCTGCTCCACGAGAAGACGCCGAGCGTGACGAGGTTGACCCGGGCCCGCCGCATGAGGGCGACGTCGTCGTGCCAGACGTCTTCGGGCCACTGCTCGGGGTTGTAGTCGCCGCCGAAGTACATCGTCCCCCTCTTGTTTGTTTGCTCTGCAAACTAATTAGCCCCGGAAAGCCGTGTCAACCGGGCTGGTCCTCGTTGACGTTTGTTGGGATGGACGGCAAACTAATTCCCACAGAGGCCGCCATACCGTTGGAGTGCGACGATGCCGTATCGCCCCCCGTTGATCGCGCGCGAGTACTTCGTCGCCGACCCGCCCGAGCTGCCCGTGCGGCAGCACGGCGAAGGCGGGATCGCGACGCTGGCGCGGGCCGAGGTGGTGGCCTCCGACGGGTGTGGCGTCACCCTGAAGGGGGTGACCTCGACCGATGAGTCGCTCGTCGTCCAGGTGAGCGCGGCGGGCGAGGGGATCGTCCGGGTCAAGCTCAGCGAGCAGGCCGACGCCCGCACGCGCTCGGCGCGGGCGTTGCGGCTGACCAGGCCGGTGCCGTCGGCCGCGCAGGTCACCGTCGGCGACGAGACGGTCGTGGTGGACGCGGGGGCCGTACGGGCCGAGATCCGGCTGAACCCGTGGAACCTGCGCTTCACCGACACCACGGGGCGGGTGCTGGCCGAGCAGGACCCCGGACGCCCCGACATCTCCGGACGGCTCCGCACGCTTCCCTTCGGCCGGTCGCAGGCCGACGGGGTCACCGTGGCCTACCACGAGACGTTCCTGGCCCCGGCCGACGAGGCGTTCAGCGGGTTCGGGGAGTCGTTCACGCCGCTCGACAAGCGGGGGCAACGGCCGCTGATGTGGAACTTCGACGCGTTCGGGGCGGAGTCGCAGCGGGCGTACAAGAACGTGCCCTTCTACCTGTCCAGCCGGGGATACGGGATCGTCGTCGACAGCGGGATGCCGGTCGAGTTCGACATGTGCCAGTCGACCCACAGCGACGTGCAGATCGTGGTTCCCGACGACCTGATCGACTACTACGTCCTGGGCGGCCCCGAGCCGGCCGACGTGCTGCGGCGGCTGCGCGCCCTGACCGGGCCGGCGGTGCTGCCGCCCAAGTGGGCGTTCGGGGCGTGGATCTCCTCGGGGTTCTTCCGCGACAGCCAGGAGCGGGTGCTGGCGCGGGCGCGGAAGATCCGCGAGCGCGGCATCCCGTGCGACGTGCTGCACCTCGACACGTTCTGGCAGATCGACGGCCACTGGTCGGACCTGCGGTGGGACCGGCAGGCGTTCCCCGACCCGGAGGGCATGCTGGCGGAGCTCGCCGAGCAGGGCTTCAAGGTCTGTCTCTGGATGAACCCGTACGTCTCCCACCTGAGCCCGGCCTTCGAGGAGGCCGCGAGCAGCGGATACCTGCTGCTGACCCGGGACGGCGAGCCCTACGTGGCCGACGCCTGGCACGGCTCCTACCCGGCCTGCGGCATCGTCGACTTCACCAACCCCGCCGCCCGCGCCTGGTTCCGCGGGCTGCTCAAGGGGCTGCTGGAGCAGGGCGTCCAGGTGTTCAAGACCGACTTCGCCGAGGGGGTGCCCGCCCGCGCGGTCGCCTACAACGGGATGAGCGGCGCCGAACTGCACAACGTCTACTCGCTGCTGTTCAACGACCTGGTCGCCGAGGTGACCCGCGAGGTCGCCGGGCACGGCCTGGTCTGGGCGCGGTCGTCGTACCTGGGCGGGCAGCGGCATCCGGCGCAGTGGAGCGGCGACGTCGACGCGACCTACCCGGCGATGGGCAGCACCATCAGGGGCGGCCTGTCGCACGGCCTGTCCGGGGTCCCGTTCTGGAGCCACGACGCGGGCGGGTTCACCGGAACGCCCACGCCCGACCTGTTCGTCCGGTGGGCGCAGTTCGGGGCGCTGTCTCCACTGGTGCGCTTCCACGGGACCACCAGCCGCGAGCCGTGGGAGTTCCCCGAGCACGCCGAACGCGGCGCGGTCGAGGCGCTGCGCCTGCGCTACCGGCTGATGCCCTACCTCTACTCGACGGCCGTCGAGGCGGTCGAGACGGGCCTGCCGATCATGCGGGCCCTGTGCGTCGACCGGCCCGGCGACCCGGTGAGCTGGCAGGCCGACCTCCAGTACCTCCTCGGCCCCGACCTCCTCGTCGCCCCGATGACCTCGGCCGACGGGACCCGCGACGTCTACCTCCCGGCCGGGACGTGGGTCGACCACTGGACCGGCGACCACCACGAGGGCGGCCGCTACCTCCGGGTCTCCCCGCCGCTCGACCGGATCCCCCTCTACGGACGCCTCGGCGCCCTCGTCCCCACGACGACCCCCGGCGACACCGTCACCGAGACCCCGGAGATCTCCCTTCTCGTGTACGGCCTCCCTGGCGGCGAATCCCGGACCGTGGTGCGCGACGTGGACGGGGAGACGGTCGTGACGGCCGTACACGAGGAAGGACGGCTGGTCGTGCGGTCGAGCGGGCCGAAGACCGTCGCCGGGGTGGAGATCGTGGGCGGTTCGGCGGAGGTCGTCGTCGACTGAGCGCGCGCGACCGACCTGGGGTTCTGGCCCCAGAGTGCGACCGGGGTTGACGAATGGTCAATTCGGGCCGGTTGGGTTTCGCTATTCTCCCGGTATGGCCGAATCGATCGGGGAACGACTGGCCTCCCGGTACCTCCTGCTGCGTCCCCTCGGCTCCGGTGGCATGGGCACCGTCTGGCTGGCCCGTGACGAGATGCTCGACCGCGAGGTCGCCGTCAAGGAACTGCGGGTTCCCGACGGGATGGGGGAGCGGGAGCGGGCGGAGCTCGTCACCCGGGTGATGCGCGAGGCCGAGGTGACCGCACGGCTGCGGCACCCGGCCGTCGTCAGCGTGCACGACGTCCTGGTCGAGGACGGCCGTCCCTGGATCGTCATGGAGCGGCTCAACGGGCGGCCGCTCTCGGCGGAGATCTCCGCCCACGGCGGGCTGCAGCCGGGCGCGGTGGCCGAGATCGGGGCCCGGATGGTCGACGCGCTGTCGGCCGCGCACGCCCACGGCGTGCAGCACCGCGACGTCAAGCCCGGCAACGTGTTCCTCACCGTCGACGGACGGGTGGTGCTGACCGACTTCGGCATCGCCCGGCAGGCCGACACGACCAACCTGACCGGCGACGGGATGCTGATCGGCTCACCGGGCTTCATCGCGCCGGAGCGGCTCGAAGGCGACCCCGGCGGGCCCGCCGCCGACCTGTGGTCGCTCGGGGCGACCCTGTACACGGCGCTGGAGGGCGTGCCGCCGTACAAGGGAAGCCACGTGCAGGTCATCCAGGCCACGCTGACCGCGCCGGTGCCCGCGCCGAGGGTCGGCGGGCCGCTCGGCACCCTGATCACCTGGCTGATGGCGCGCGACCCGGCCGACCGGCCCGACGCCGCGACCGCCGGGCGGCTGTTCCAGGAGATCGTCCGGGGCGGGAACCCCGACATCGCGCCGGTCCGCCGGAAGAAGAACGGCCTGTGGGTCGCGGTGGCCGCCGGGGCCGCGGCCGTCGTCGCGGCGGCCGTGGTGGTCGTCGCGCCGTGGGAGTCCGGCGGCGCGGCCGCCCCCGTGACGCAGCGCCCGCCCGCGCCGGTGTTCGCGCAGGAGGTCGACTTATGCCGGGTGATCCCCGCCGGGCAGGTCAAGGCGCTGCTCGGGCAGGACGCCCGGCCGACCGAGATCGAGGGCGGCTGCCAGTGGACGGTCGAGGGCACCGGCCTGCGCCTCGAACCCGCCACCGACTCCGACACCCCCGACTGGTGGGACCTCGACCCCGAAGCGGCCCGTTCCCTGTACGGCGGCATCAAGCGCCGCATCGCCAACATGCCCCGTGACTCGTCCCTCGTCTGGTACGAGATCGGCACCAAGCGCCGCATTCCCACCGTCACCTCGGCGATCCGCCCGCTCACCGGCGTCGGTGAGGAGGCGTTCACCTGGGACGTCACCTCGGCCGAAGGCCGCATCATCGGCGTGGACGTCTACTTCCGCGTGGGCGACTTCGTCGGCCGGGTCGAGTACGCCGACCTGGGCGACCGCACCGCCGACCAGATCCGCTCGGGCGCCGAGACCGCCGCCCGCGTCGCGGCCGACACGCTGTGGGGTCACGCGTGACCCTGCTGGCCGGCCGCTACCGGCTCGCCGAACCCCTCGGGAAGGGCGGCGCGGGCACCGTCTGGCGTGCCCACGACGAGCTGCTGCGGCGCGAGGTCGCGGTCAAGCAGATGCGGACGCCCAGCGACCTCGGGCCCGGTGAGCTGGCCGAATACACCTCCCGGGCGATCGGGGAGGCGCGGGCGGCCGGGCGGCTCAACCATCCGTCGATCGTGAAGATCCACGACGTGGTGCCCCACGAGGGCGCGCCCTGGATCGTGATGGACCTCGTGCCGGGCACCTCCCTCGACAAGCTGCTGCCGCTGCCGAGCGCCCGGGTCGCCGAGATCGGCCTGTCGATCCTGGACGCCCTCGAACTCGCGCACGCCCACGGCATCCTGCACCGGGACGTGAAACCGGCCAACGTGCTGGTCGGCGACGACGGCCGGGCGATGCTGGCCGACTTCGGCATCGCCGCCCCGTTCGGGGCCGACCCGGCCGACAGCTCGGGGTCGCCGGCGTACATGGCCCCCGAACGGTTCCGCGGCCTGCCCGCCGGGCCGCCGTCCGACCTGTGGTCGCTCGGCGCGACCCTCTACGCGGCCGTGGAGGGCCGGGGCCCCTTCCACCGCAACCTGCCCGCCGCCGTCGTGGCGGCCGTCGTCATGCACGACCCGCCGCCGATGGCGCAGGCGACCCCCGCGCTGGCCCGCGCGATCGGCGCGCTGCTCGCCAAGGACCCCGCCCACCGCCCCCCGGCCGCGACCACCCGGCACCTGCTGCGGGACGCCGTCG
>NZ_SZQA01000014.1 GCF_005233835.1 Herbidospora galbida
GGCGCCTCCGGCGCCCCGTCAGGCGGCTTCCGCGCCCGCCCGGCAGGCCTGGCCGGACGCGGTGCCCGCGCGGGCGAAGAAGTCGGACGTGGACGACGTCGACCCGGACAACGACGCCGACGTCGACTCCGACGGCCTCTCAGGTCTGGCTTTGCTCCAGAAGGAGCTGGGCGGCCGGGTCATCCAGGAGATCGACCACTCCTAGCCGCTGATCCCCCGCACGACGTCCATCAGGTCGTCGGTGGTCAGGGGGTTCTCGGTGATGCGTACTGTCAGGGCGACCCCGGGTGAGTCGAGCCAGAAGGCCTCGGTCTCGGTCGCCAGGCCCGGGGTGCCGTCTTTCGAGAACTCCGTCAGGTCCCACGTCTCGCGCTCGTCGTATTCGGTCAGGAACTCCCGCAGCGACGGCAGGTCGGTCAGGCCCTCGCCGCGCAGCACGGCGACCCGGAGATCGGCCTGGTGGCCGTCGGGCGTCTCGCGTTCCCAGACGCGGGTCGCGAAGGTCACGTCTTCCCATTCGGACTCGAAGTCGCTCACCGAGGGGCCGGTGGCCGCCGGGACGTGGGTGATCGCGAAGCCGTCGAGGGTGCCGCCGTCGCGGCCCGCGGAGCCGCCGGCGGGGGCCGACAGGGCGAGGAGGCCGGCCATGAGGAGCGTGCCGATCATCGAAGGTTCTCCTTAGAAGGAGTGGGTGAGGCGGACCGACGCGGCCGCGTGTCGGTGGTCGTCCGCCGGGACGATCGACATGATGCGCTCCAGGATCGCGACGTCGTCGTGGCCTCCGCTGGTCTGTGCATAACTCCAAAGGTGGGTCGCGTTGCCCTTGCCCAGGATCTCGGACCTCACGCGGGCTTCCAGTTCGTCCCTTTCGCGGCGGATCTCGAAGGACTCGGACCGGGGCAGCAGCGGGCCCTGGTAGCGGTTGACGACCGTGTCGAGGTCGCCTGTGGACAGCGCCCTGCGGACCGTCTGGAGGTCGGTGTCGACCTCGCCGACCAGGCGGTACGGCTTCGCGGCCACGGCCCCGGGGAGTTGCGCGCGGAGCCGGTGGATCTCGGCGCGGATGGTCACGGGGTTGCCGTCGTCGCCGTACAGGAGGAAGGAGAGCTGTTCGGCGGTCAGGCCACGCGGGTGGGTGGCCAGGAGGGTCAGGATCTCGGCGTGCCGCAGTGAGAGGGTCACGCGCCGGCCGCTGTATTCGGCGAACGGGCTGCCGCCGAGGAGGGTCAGCGTCAGCCGGGGCGGGGCGCCGCGGCGGCAGTTGACCAGGTAGGAGTCGCCGAGGAACTCCACGTCGCCCACGCGGCCGTCGGGAAGGACGACCCGGCCGCCCTCGGACGGGAGTGAAACACGTTCCCCCCGGAACCGTTCTCCGGCGATGACCCGGCCGCTGCACGAGACGAGCAGGCCCGAGCGGGCGGCGTGGCGGGTGCGGATGCGCTCGTCGCTCTCTCTCATGCGCAGCGCCAGGTGGCTTTCGGCCAGCTGGGCGGCCGCGCCGACCAGGGCGACCGTGGCCGGGGGCAGGGAGCTGGCGATGCCGCTGATGTCGACGCAGCCCAGCACCGCGCCCGTGTCGGGATCGACGATCGGGGCGCCGACGCACGACCAGCCGTGAAGGATCTCGATGTGGTGCTGCTCGCCGTAGACGCTCGTGGGGACGCCGTCCGCCAGGGCGGTGCCGATGCCGTTGGTGCCGACGGCCGACTCCGCCCAGGCGAATCCTTCGGCCAGCCCGATGCGGTCGCCCTGGCGGAGGACCTCGCTGTGGCCGTCGCGCCAGAGGATGTTCCCGTCGGCGTCGGTGACCACCATGATGTGGGCCGCCTCGTCGGCGATCTGCAGCAGCGTGTGACGGAGGAGCGGCATCAGATCATGCAGCGGATGGCCGGCGCGGGCGGCCGGGATGTCGGTGCGGTCGTAGACCAGCGGGGCCGCGTGGACACCGCGGTCGACCCCGGCGGCGAGTGAACGGCGCCACGACGCCGAGATGATCATGTCGCGTGATCTCACAGGCCCCACCCCTCTCGGATGCTGATCCACAATCTCCAGGAGTAACCGATTGATCGCAACCTGTATGCAACGTTCCGGTGGCTACGTTTGGTTCGCCACCCCGGGCCGCGGCCGACCCGGGGTGGAAAAGGCCGGGTCTCGGACGCTTGGAGGGGGGCCGGGACCCGGCCAGGGCCGCACCAATGAACACGCTCCGTGCTCCGGTGTCAGATGAGCGGCAAACACCGTAGGCTCGTCGGGACGAACTACGTCGCCGGTCGCTGAGGAGCGCACGATTGTGAACCCAGAAGTCAACCTGCAGCAGTTGCTGGAGCAGGCTCAGCTGATGCAGCAGCAGCTCGTCTCGGCGCAGCAGGAGCTCAACGACGCCGAGGTTCAGGGGAGCGCGGGCGGGGGCCTGGTTGTGGCGACCGTCAACGGCAGTGGCGAGCTGCTCGAACTGAAGATCAGCCCGAAGGTCATCGACTCCGGTGACGCCGCCGAGACGGCCGAGACCGTCGCCGATCTGGTCATCGCGGCCGTGCGCGACGCCGTCCGCGCCGCCGGCGAGCTCCAGCAGGAGAAGCTCGGCCCGCTGTCGCAAGGCCTCGGCCAGCTCCCAGGTTTCTAAATATGTACGAAGGCGTCGTCCAGAACCTGATCGACGAGCTGGGCCTGCTGCCCGGCGTCGGTCCCAAAAGCGCGCAGCGCATCGCGTTCCACCTGCTGTCGGCCGACCCCGCCGACGTGAAACGGCTGGCCCACGCCCTTCTCGAGGTCAAGGAGAAGGTGCGCTTCTGCCGCGTGTGCGGCAACGTGGCCGCCGAGGAGGAGTGCCGGATCTGCCGCGACCAGCGTCGCGACCCCCACGTCATCTGCGTGGTCGAAGAGTCGAAAGACGTCGTGGCGATCGAGAAGACGCGCGAGTTCCGGGGGCGCTACCACGTGCTGGGGGGCGCGATCAGTCCCATCGACGGGGTCGGTCCCGACGATCTGCGGGTCCGCGAGCTGATGGCCCGGCTCGCCGACGGCGAGGTGACCGAGCTCATCCTCGCCACCGATCCCAACCTCGAGGGCGAGGCCACGGCCACCTATTTGGCCCGGCTCGTCAAACCGATGGGTTTAAAGGTCACTCGGCTGGCCAGCGGTCTGCCCGTCGGCGGCGATCTGGAGTACGCCGACGAGGTCACCTTGGGCCGCGCTTTCGAAGGACGGAGACTGCTGGATGTTTGACGACGAGTGGAAGGACCTGGCCGACCGGGTCGCCGGGCACGCACAGAACTACCTCGACGGCCTGACCAGGCTGGCGGGCGGCGAGGGCGGCAACGCCATCCTCCCGCTGCTGCTCGTGGAGGTCGCCCAGGTCAGCCTGGCCGGTTCCCAGCTCGCCGCGGTGCATGACGTGATCCTCCAGGGCAACGTCGAGCCCGCCCTCAGCGAAGATCCCGACATCGACCCGCTGAGGGTGGCGCTGGCGGCCCGGCTGGGCCCGGTCGACGACTACGCCGAGGTGTTCGACCCCTACAAAGACACCACGGTGACCCCCTACCGGCTGTCCGACGACCTGACCGCGGTGGCGGCCGACCTGATCCACGGGCTGCGCCACTACAAGGCCGGCCGGCCGCTCGAAGCCATCTGGTGGTGGCAGTACTCCTACTTCAACACCTGGGGCAACCACGCCGGGGCGGCCCTGCGGGCCCTGCAGGCGCTGGTGGCCCACACGCGGCTCGATGTGGCCGAAGAGGTGACCGTGGTCTGAGGGTGTCCACATGCTGGGCTAACTCAGTTGGCCCTGAGAGGCCCGCAGTTAGACTGTGAGCTCCACGTCCTGATTCGTTCGGAGAGATCCAGTGGCGCTCGTTGTCCAGAAGTATGGTGGTTCGTCCGTCGCCGATGCCACGAGCATCAAGCGTGTCGCGCAGCGGATCGTCGCCACGAAAAAAGCGGGCAACGAGGTCGTGGTCGTCGTCTCCGCGATGGGCGACACGACCGACGAGCTCCTCGATCTCGCCCAGCAGGTGTCGCCGCTGCCTCCGGGCCGCGAGCTCGACATGCTGCTGACCTCCGGCGAGCGCATCTCGATGGCACTGCTCGCGATGGCGATCGCCAACCTGGGTCAGGAGGCGCGCAGCTTCACCGGGTCGCAGGCCGGTGTGATCACCGACTCGACCCACGGCAAGGCGCGCATCATCGACGTCTCGCCCGGCCGGCTGCGTGACGCCCTCGACAAGGGCCACATCGCGATCGTGGCGGGGTTCCAGGGTGTCTCGCAGGACACGAAGGACATCACGACGCTCGGGCGCGGCGGTTCCGACACGACCGCCGTCGCCCTCGCCGCGGCCCTCGGGGCCGACGTGTGCGAGATCTACACCGACGTCGACGGCATCTTCACCGCCGACCCCCGCATAGCCTCGAAGGCGCGCAAGATCCCCCGCATCTCGTACGAAGAGACCCTCGAGATGGCCGCGTGCGGCGCGAAGATCCTGCACCTGCGCTGCGTGGAATATGCGCGGAGGTTCAACCTCCCCATCCACGTCAGGAGCTCGTTCAGCACCAAGGAAGGCACCTGGGTCACCTCCGACCCCGCGACCGAAGGAACCGAAGTGGAGCAGCCCATCATCTCCGGCGTGGCACACGACCGGAGCGAGGCCAAGATCACCGTTGTCGGCGTGCCCGACAAGGTCGGAGAGGCTGCCGCCATCTTCCGCACGCTGGCCGACGCCGAGATCAACATCGACATGATCGTGCAGAACGTGTCGGCGGCGGCGACGGGCCGGACCGACATCTCCTTCACGCTGCCGACGAGCGACGCCCCCACGGCGCTCACGGCCCTGAAGAAGATGCAGGACCAGGTGGTCTTCGAGACGCTCCTGTTCGACGACCAGATCGGCAAGGTCTCGCTGATCGGCGCGGGCATGCGGTCCCACCCGGGCGTCACCGCCAAGTTCTTCGGCGCGCTCGCCGACGCGGGCGTCAACATCGGGATGATCTCCACCTCGGAGATCCGCATCTCGGTCATCGTCGACCAGGACCAGGTCGACGCGGCGGTCAACGCCGCACACTCGGCGTTCAATCTCGACGCCGACCAGGTTGAAGCTGTGGTTTACGGAGGAACCGGCCGATGAGCACCAAGCCCACCCTCGCCCTCGTCGGCGCGACCGGTGCCGTCGGCACCGTCATGCGCGAGATCATCTCCGGGCGTGAAGACGTCTACGGCGAGATCCGCCTCGTCGCCTCGGCCCGTTCGGCCGGCAAGGTCCTCCAGGTCCGCGGCGAGGACGTCGTCGTCCAGGCCCTGGCCCCCGAGGTGTTCGACGGCGTCGACATCGCGATCTTCGACGTGCCCGACGAGGTCTCGGCCACGTGGGTGCCGATCGCGGCCGAGCGCGGCGCGACCGTCATCGACAAGTCGGGCACCTTCCGGATGAACCCGCAGGTTCCGCTGGTGGTCCCCGAGGTCAACCCGGGCGACGCCGCCAACCGGCCGCTGGGCATCGTCTCGACCCCCAACTGCACCACCCTGTCGATGATGGCCGCCATGGGCGCCCTCCACGAGGAGTTCGGGCTCAAGGAGCTCGTCGTGGCGTCCTACCAGGCCGTCTCCGGCGCGGGCGTGGCCGGTTCGGCCCGTCTGTACGACGAGGTCGAGGCCCTGGCCGGTGACCGCACCGTCGGCACCACGGCCGGTGACGTGCGCAAGGTCCTGCAGAACAAGCTCGGTGACGGCGACGACACCTTCCCGGCGCCGGTCGCGTTCAACGTCGTGCCGTGGGCGGGCTCGCTCAAGGAAGACGGCTGGGCGTCCGAGGAGCTGAAGCTGCGCAACGAGTCGCGCAAGATCCTCGGCATCCCCGATCTGAAGGTCTCCGCCACCTGCGTGCGCGTCCCGGTGATCACCACCCACTCGCTCGCGGTCCACGCGACCTTCGAGCGCGAGATCACCGTGGCCGACGCCCACCGGATCCTGGAGGCGGCGCCGACCGTCGTGCTGGTCGACGACCCGGCCAACGGGATCTACCCGATGCCGATCGACGTCGTGGGCACCGACCCGACCTACGTCGGCCGGGTGCGGCAGGCCCTCGACTTCCCGAACACGCTCGACCTGTTCGTGTGTGGCGACAACCTGCGCAAGGGCGCGGCCCTGAACGCGGCCGAGATCGCCGAGCTGATCGTCGCCACCGAATACACCGCCTAACGGAACAGGATGTCCCAGTGGTCGCTCTCCCGGGCGAACAGGTCCTGCTCGGGAGAGACGTACAGCTGGGAGCCGTCGCCGCGCTTGCCGCTCGGTTCGAGCTTGCGGGTGATGTAGCGGTCGAGGCAGCGGCTGGGAGCCAGGTCGATCTTCCAGCCGTTGCCGTGGCTGTAGGTGCCGACGGCGTGCCCGGTCTCGGTGCCGCCGGTCACGATCAGCCGGCAGCCCGACATCCGCTTCAGCTCGATCGTCTTCAGCAGGGTGCCCAGCCTGACGGTGTGCAGCGACGTGCACGTCGGGCGGTGCTTGTCGACGCAGTTGCCGGTGGAACGCCAGCCGAGGCCCGCCTTCCGTATTCGGTTCATCGCGTAGTTGTGGTGGAGGCGGGTGTTCATCGCCCGGCGCCAGGTCCAGTAACGGACTTTCAGCACTCCGGTACGGAACGCGGTGCGCACCCCCTGAGGTGCCTCAACCGGCCGGAAGGTCAGCTGCGGTCTGGCGCGTTGAGCGTCGGCGGCGGCCCCTGGGCCGGGGAGTGTGACCAAGGCGAGAACGGTCAACCCGGCGACACTGAGGCCGGTCGTGCGTTGGGTCATTCTACTTCCCCCATTACTCTCCGTAGCGCGGTGGGGGAGCTTGATCTCTGGCTTAACTCCCACGCCTGGGGGTGAGCCACCCTCGGAGAGGCCGAGTATTTGGGGTAACTCGGCCATCATCTGGTGGGTTCATGACCTGACGGGGGCTGGAGACGTACAGTGACCGATGTGCCCAGGTCGAGCAGGGATCTCATCGTGGAGACCGCACTGCGGCTTTTCCGTGAGCGGGGGTACGACGCGACGACAATGCGCGCGATCGCGGCCGAGGCGGGGGTTTCCGTCGGCAGCGCCTATTACTACTTCGCCTCGAAAGAGCAGCTGATCCAGGCCTATTACGACCAGGCCCAGTCGGCCCATGAGGCGGCCAGCCGGGAAATCCTCGCCCGGGAAAGGGCGTTCGCAGCCCGGCTGCAGGGCGTACTCAGCGCGTGGGTACGGGTTTCCGAGCCCTACCACGCGTTCGCGGTGAAATTCTTCAAGCACGCGGCCGAGCCCGACAATCCACTGAGCCCATTCAGCGCGGAATCGGCGCCGGCGCGCGATTCCTCGGTGGCGCTCTATCGCGAGGTGGTCGAGGGCTGCGCCGATCGAATGGACCCCGAATTGCGGGCCGAACTGCCCGAACTCCTGTGGCTGCTGTCGATGGGAGTGGTGCTTTTCTGGGTGCACGACACCTCGCCCGGATGCGAGCGCACCTATCGGCTCATCGACCGGAGTGTGCCCTTGGTCGATCGTTTGGTCGCGCTTTCCTACCTGCCTGGTTTGCGTGGTGTGACACGAGATTTCATCGAGGTGGTCCGCGAATTGCGGGAATGATCTGATTACTCTCAGTCACATGGCGTGGGTCTTCGGGTTTGTGGCGATTGTCGTGGTGGCCCTGTTCGCGGTGCTGACGTGGCTGCGGCGGAGCGGCCGGGCCGACGAGGAGGGCGGCGCCGGGCCGATCGACTTCGCGGTCAACCTGGCCCTCGCGGTGTTCCTCGTGGTGGTGGCCTATGCCGTGGTCCTGTGCCGCGACGCCATCTCGGCGTCGGACGCCGACGTGCGGGCCGAGTCGGAGAGCCTGGTCGAGCTCTACTGGGCGGTGGCCCCGTTGCCGCAGTCCGCCGAGGTGCGGGATCTGGTGCGGGCGTACACGACGCAGACCGTCGAACTCGACTGGCCCCGGATGCGGGAGGCGTCGCTCGACGCACGGACCGGCGTGACCCTCGACTCGCTGCGGACCGCGATGCTCAAGCTGCCCGCGACCGACTCCGAGCTGCGGGCCGAGGCCCTGGCGCGTGCGGCGGAGGTGTCCCACGCGCGGACCGTTCGGGCCGACAACGCGACCTCTGGCCTGGAATCGGTGTTCATGGTGTCGATGGTCATCTCCGGGCTGCTGGTGATCACGTTGCCGTGGGCGCTGCGACGGCGGCCGACTCTGCCGTCGGTGATCGCCGACGTGGTGCGGGTCGCGACGGTGGTGACCGGGATCGTGGTGATCCACCTGATCTCGCAGCCATACGGGATCGAGGGCGCCGTCGACCCCGGGCCCCTCAAGGAGGCCCAGGTCCGTTTCGACGAGATCGACCGACTCCTCCCTAACGCCGGCGCCGCCTGAGCACCGCACCCGCCGCGACGGCGATCACGGCCGTGAAGAGCACGACCACAACGGCCTGCCGATCGGTCGGGCGATGATTGGCCGCCGCCTGCCCCATCCGCTTCCGCGCCCGCGCGATGGCACCGTCGGCCAGCGGGACCGAGTTGATCTGCACCGGCGCCGGGGCTCCCGGCGCCTTAGCGGGCGGAACGGCCGGAGCGGCAGCAGGTTCCGAGGCGGGACCGGCAACAGGTTCGGCGGGCGGTTCGGTGGCGGGGCGGATTGCGGGCTGGGTCGCGGGTCTGGTTGTGGGCTCGGAGGCAGGTGCGGGAGCGGCTGGCTCGGGTGAGTTCGCCTCGGGTGCGGTCGGGTTGACCGGTGCTTGCGCTTCGGCGGCCGGATTCCCGGTGGGTGAGTTCTGGGCAGGCGGATTTGCCGGGTCGGCGGGGCGATTCGGGGGCTCTTCGAAGGGCGGCCTATTCGGAGCCTTCGGGTCCCTGTCCTGTACGGACTGGGCGTGCGCTGCTGTGTTGATGGGCTGGCCGGGACCGTGATCCGGCGCAGTGGCTTGGCCTTGGGACGATGCATTCTGCTCGGGCAGCGCGGTGGATGGTTCTTCCCCGGCAACAGTTGGCATCTCTGTAGCAGGTTCATCCACAGGCTGCGGTTTCGCAGCGGTCGATTTGTTCGCCGCCAGGTTGTTCGCGGCACTTCGGTCCACGGGTGGGGTCTCCACAGCTTGTGTGTCCACAGGCTGCGTCAGGAGTGTGGCGACGGGGATTTCGATGGTCGGCGTTTTCCCGGGTGGGATCCCGATGGCGACTGCCGGCAGCGCGGTGGGAGTCGGGGCGTACACGAGTGTGCTCTCCCGCACCGTGACCAGAGCGAGCGGTCTGATCAGCACCGGAATCGTCACGGGGAACGGGATCCACTGAGGTACCGCCGATGACGCCGGCCGGGTCGGGCGCAGGAGGCGGGACAGGACGGCTCGGGGCAGCCGGATGGTTTCGCTTCGTTCGCAGGTCACCTCTGCCAAAGGGCCGCGCACTTCCGCGTGACAGGACGTTCTCACTTCCACCGGGATATCTGCCATTTCTTCGTTCTAGCAGTTCAGAGGGCATTTACCTGACGTACCGAACGGTTGGTATGCTCGTGGCCTCAAACCGAAGAGCCGGGAGGGCACTGTGGCGCGCTGGGGAATCACCATCCCGTTCGCGGGGAGCGGTCTCGATCGGGAGCTGATCGCCGAACTGCCCTCTCTCGGTTACACCGACGCATGGTCGGCCGAGGTCAACGGCAACGACGGGTTCACTCCGCTGACTCTGGCCGCCGAGTGGGCCCCGGAGCTGAGGCTTGGGACCGCGATCGTGCCGGTCTCCACACGCGGGCCCGGGCTGCTGGCCATGACGGCGGCGACGGTCGCCGATCGGGCGCCGGGGCGGTTCCTGCTCGGGATCGGCGCGTCCTCCCCCGCCATCGTCGAGCGGTGGAACGCGGGGGAGTTCGTGAAGCCCTTCGCCCGCACCCGCGACACCCTGCGGTTCCTGCGGAAGGCGCTCGACGGGGAGAAGGTCACCGAGACCTATGAGACCTTCGCCGTCCAGGGGTTCAAGCTGGAGCAGGCGCCCGAGACCCCGCCGAAGATCGTGCTGGCCGCGCTTCGACCGCGCATGCTGCGGCTCGCCGCCGACGAGGCCGACGGTGCGATCACCAACTGGTTGTCTCCGGGTGACGTACAGAAAGTCAGGGGCGAGATCCGCGACGAGACCGAGCTGATCGCGCGGCTGTTCGTCATCGTCAGTGAGGACGCCGACCGCGTCAGGGCCATCGGGCGGCGGATGATCGCCGGCTATCTCACGGTCCCGGTGTACGCCGCCTTCCACGACTGGCTGGGCCGGGGTGAGGTGCTGCGGCCGATGCACGAGGCCTGGGCGGCCGGTGATCGGGCGGCGGCGTTGAAGGCCATCCCCGACGAGGTGGTCGACGATCTGATCATCCACGGCACGGCGGAGCAGTGCCGGGCGCGGGTGAACGAGTACGTTCAGAACGGCCTCACCACGCCCGTTCTGGCCCCGCTCGACCTTGGTGACCAGCCGATGGACCAAACGGTAAGAAATCTGGCCCCGCGGTAACGGAACCAACGCCGCAAAGTCCTCCGTTATCGGGGCAAATGGCCGGGCAGGGAGGCACTCATGGTCAAGGCACGACGGGCGGCGCAGGCGTACAAGGCCTACCAGGACATCTCCAGGCCGGGCAGCCCCGGGTTGGGCGCCCGCATCCGCGCCCTGCCCCGCATGCTGGCCGGCGCGATGCGCGGCGACTACCGCGAACTCGGCAAGGGGAAGCTGGCCCTGATGGGCGCCGCGATCCTCTACATCGTCAGCCCGGTCGACGTCGTGCCCGAGGCGCTGTTCCTGGCGCTCGGCGTGGTCGACGACTTCGGCGTGTTCCTCTGGCTCGCGACGTCACTGCTGGGCGAGAGCGGCCGCTATGTCGACTGGGAGCGCAGGAACCTCGCCCTGGCCCCCGAGCCGGGAGTCGACCGCCGCAGGGCTTAGCGGCTCAGATCTCTTCCATGCGGAGCCACGCCCTAGACGGCAGCGGATGCCCGAACAGCCGGGCCGCGTTGCCGTAGGCCACCCGCGCGATGTCGGCGGGCGGCAGGCTGCCCAGCCGCCGCGCCACCGACCGCTGGGTGTCGGGCCACGACGACTCGGCCCGGGGATAGCCGCTCTCCAAGAGCACGTGTTCCATCCCCACGGCCATGCGCACTCCGCTCAGGGCGGTGTCGTCGAGCGTCCCGAAGAAGAAGTTGCGGCGGAGGACCTCGCTGGGCCGCAGGCCGCCGTCCCAGGCCGACTCGCTCGACACTGGGTGGTCGAGGGCGTAGTCGGCGCGTTCGGCCAGCATGGGGAGCCAGCCCACGCCGCCCTCGACGATGAGGATGCGGAGGTTGGGGAAGCGCAGGGGGATGCCCGACCACAGCCAGTCGGCGCAGGCGAACATCGCCGTCGACGGCATCAGGGTCGTGATCGCTTCTATGGGGGTGTCGGGAGAGGGCACGGGGGCCCACGACGACGCGCCCGTGTGGAGGCAGACGACCGTGCCGGTCTCCTCGCAGGCGGCCAGGAACGGGTCCCAGTGGCCGCTGTGGATCGACGGGAGGCGCAGGCGGGTGGGGAACTCGGGGAAGACCACGGCCTTGAAACCGCGCGCCGCGTTGGCCTTGATCTCCTTGGCGGCGACCTCGGGGTCGGGGAGCCAGGGGAGCTGGAGGGCGATCACGCGTTCGGGGTAGGTGCCGGCCCAGACGTCGACGTGCCAGTCGTTCCAGGCCTTCACCAGGGCTAAGCCCAGGTCTTGGTCGCGGGTGCGGGCGAAGGCCACGCCCGCCTGGGCGGCCAGCATGCCGGGGAAGTTCAGGGCCGCCCAGATTCCGGCACGGTCCATATCCTCGATGCGCGCGTCGACGTCGTAGCAGCCCGGGCGCATGTCGTCGAAGCGGACCGGGTCGAGGGTCCAGGCCTCGCGGGGGCGGCCGGCGCCGACGTCGATGCCCGCGGCCGGGTAGGTCGTGCCACCGTAGCGCCACACCTGGTGGCCGCTGTCGGTGTCGACGACCCGGGGGGCCGCGTCGTGGTATTTGGACGCGAGGCGGTTCTCGAAGAGGTCGGGCGGCTCGATCACGTGATCATCGACAGAGATGATCACAAAATCCCGCCGCCTCGGCTCAGGGTCGGGAAGCAGCGGGGTACTCACAGCATTCAACGTTAGGGCCAAGGAATAACGCCAAACAAGCTGGCAGGTCTCCGGTTGGTATCCGTTGGTTCACGTCACGGCGGGGCTCGTCGCCTCAGCCGCCCCACCATTATCAGTACTTTCGCGCCGGTCGTGAAGCTCTCGGCGGATCAGGAGGATCCAGCCGCCGATCGCCACCCCGATGAACAGCCACCACTGCACTCCGTAGGCCAGATTGAGCCCTCCGCCACCGCCCGATTCCGGGGCGGGCACGGGTTCGGGGGCGTTTTCGGAAATCGGCCGCTGCTCGATGAGATCGACGTACCCGCCATAGAGGGGGGAGCCGACCAGGGCGGCGATGGGGCGGTCGTCGATGAGGAGGACCTGGCCCGCCGGGAGGCCCTTGCGGTCGATGATGCCGGTCGTCTCGGTGGTCTCGGCGGGGCGCAGACGGCCCGTGAGTGTCACCTCGCCGCCAGGGGGCGGCGGGACGTCGGGAAGGGTGTCGATGGTCGCGCCGGCCTTCACCCAGCCGCGGTTGACCAGCACGGCGCCGTCGGCGGTCTTGAGCGGGGTGAGGACGTAGAAGCCGACCTGGCTGTTCTGGGTGCGGCGGCGGACCAGCAGCTCGTGGGCTGTGTCGTAGGTGCCGGTGGCGGTGACCCTGCGGAACTTGTCCTTCTCCGGTACGGCCCCGCCCACGCTCGTCAGCGTCGTGACCGGCACCGGAGGCGCGGCCAGGTTCGTGGCGTTGCGGTCTTCGGCGGCGGAACGGTCTTCCCACCGGCCGAACTGCCACCGGCCGAGGAAGACGAAGGCCGGGATCACCAGCAGCACCACGACGTGAAGCGCCAGCCAGCGAGGGGTCAGCAGGAACCGGTACACGTCCTAAAGACTAAGGACCCTAGGCGGTGCCCCTGACGCGGGATCCCGGTCCGGGCAGCGCGACGGTCTCTCTGGGGCCGCCGACCTCGTGGCCCTCGGCGCACCGCAGCTCCAGCGTGACCGGGGCGCCGCAGTCGCGGTGGGTGACCAGGAGCGACGGGCCCTCGGGGTCGGCCAGGTAGCGGTCACCCCAGTGGAGCAGCGCGACCAGGATCGGGAAGAGCTCGCGGCCCTTGTCGGTCAGCCGGTATTCGTCCCGCTGACGCTGGCCGGGCTCCTGGTAGGGGACCTTGCGCAGGGTGCCCTCGTCGACGAGCCGGGCCAGGCGGGCGCTGAGCACCTGGCGGGGGGCGCCCGTGTTGGCCTGGATGTCGGCGAAGCGGCGGACGCCGGCGAAGGCCTCCCGCAGCACCAGGAAGGTCCACTTCTCGCCGAGCACCGAGAGAGTGCGTTCGATGGAGCAGTTGTCCAGCCGGAAGGCGCTTCGCGGCGGATCGGTCATGGCACGCATCGTAAATCATCACTTCCTCTTCCCTCTGAGTCTACTTGACATACCCAGCTGGGCAAGAAACCCTGAGTCCATGCAGAGAACTCAGGTGGACGTCCGCCCCGCCGGGCCGGATGACGCGGACGGGGTGCGGAAGTTCCTGCTCGACCTCTCCCTGCGCACGCAGACGCATCGCTTCTTCGCCGGGCTCACCCGGCCCACGAACACGCTCATCGGGGCCATGCTGGCCAGGGACGATCGCCGCGACGCCTTACTCGCCACCGTCGACTCCCTGGTGATCGGGCACGCGATGGCGTACCGGAAGGACGACGAGGCCGAGATCGCGGTGGTGGTGGCGGACGACTGGCAGAACCAGGGGATCGGCTCCCGGCTGATCAGGGAACTGCTCGCCCGCGCCCCGGGGATCCGCTGGGTGACCATGGACGTCATGGGGGAGAACCGGCGGGTGCTCAACATGATCAACAGGGCCTGGCCGGAGGCCGAGATGGCCGTCGAACACGGGTCGGTTCAGGTCAGAGCGAGCCTCGCATTTGCAGAACAAAGCTCTGTTAGGCCACCATTGATGGTGTGAAGAGCGCGAAGATCGGTCGAGACGGGCGGACCCGGATCATGGACGGCGCCCTGCGCCGGTTCAGCCAGGACGGCGTCTCCGCCACCACTCTCGCCAGCCTCCGCGAGGAAAGCGGCGTGAGCGTAGGTAGTTTCTATCACCATTTCGCCAGCAAAGAGCACGTGTTCGGGGTGCTCTACGCCGAAACACTGGCGATGTACCAGGAAGCGTTCATCACCCGACTTCTCGCCAACGACGACGCCCGCGCCGGGATCGAGGCCATCGTCGCCTTCCACATGGAATGGTGCGGCGAACACCCCGAACGGGCCCGGCTGCTGATCAGCGAGCGGCCGCCCCGGCGTGAGGAGCCCGGCGGCGACGAGGTCGCCGAGTCGCGGCGGACGTTCTTCCGCCAGGTCGCCGACTGGTGGAAGCCCCACATGAAGTCGGGGTCGCTCAAGACGGTCCAGTCGACCATGTGTTACGTGCTGTGGCTCGGCCCGGCCCAGGAGATGTGCCGCCTGTGGTTCGCCGGCGCCCACCAGCCGACCGACGAGGAGATCCGCTCGCTCGCCGAAGCCGCCTGGGCCAGCCTCAGCGGCTGAGCACCCGCCAGGTGCGCTTGTCGAGGGAGATCTCCAGCCGCAGGTCGTGCCGCTGGCGGCGCATGCCCGGCACCGCGATCGTCCGGTTCACCGCGTAGCGTCCACGGGCCGGGTAGCCGAACCCCAGCTCCCCCGGCAGCACGCGCAGGTCGTCGCGGTTTCCGCAGGCCGGGCACGTCCACGAGACCAGGTCGCGGCCTCGGTTGTAGTCGTGACAGGCGCGGAAGTAGTCGTCGGGCCGGAATCGCGAGCCGCACGCCAGGCACGGTATAAGCATGGCAAACTCCCCGATGAGGTTGTCCGGGTCATACGCCAGCCTGCTTGACCGCAACTTGCAAAGCGCTTACGGCGCTAGATTGCTCTGTGTGGACGCACCATCTGACCTGCTCATACGGCTTCGCGACCGGTTCCAGGAGATCGGCTACACGATCGACGGCGTACGCGAGAGGCTGGGCGACACCGCGGCCTCGGCGCTGGCGCGTGAGGAGCTCGTGCCAGCGCTGCGCGCGACGCGTGACGGCGACTCGCTGGGCACCCTGATCCGCCTGTGGTGGCTGGGGGTGCCGGTCAGCACGGCCGCCGCCGATCTGCCGCTGCAGGAGCTGCTGCGCAGCGGGCTGCTGATCAAGGTGGGCGACACCGTCCAGGCCAACGTGCACATCCAGCCCTGGGAGACCGGCGGCTACGTGGTGTCCGACCGGAAGGTCCGGCCCGGCGACCCGGCGCTGCGGCGCGATCACGTGGTCGGGGCGGGCGGGGCGTCGGCGAACCTGGCGCAGCTCGTCTCGCGGAAGCCCGTCGAACGGGCGCTCGACCTCGGGACCGGGTGCGGGGTGCAGGTGCTCCATCTCGCCGACCGGGCGAGTGAGATCACGGCGACCGACGTCAACGCCCGCGCGCTGCACCTGGCCCGGCTGAGCTGGGGGCTCTCCGGGGTCGCCGGCGTCGAGACGCGCAAGGGCTCGATGTTCGAGCCGGTCGACGGCGAGCGCTACGACCTGATCGTGTCCAATCCCCCGTTCGTGATCTCCCCGGCCGGACGGCTGACCTACCGCGAGACCGGATACCGGGGCGACGAGTTCTGCCGCGACCTCGTCCGGCTCGCGCCCGCCCACCTGGCCGCGGGGGGCACCTGCCACCTGCTGGCCAACTGGCTGCACGTGCGCGGCGAAGACTGGCGCGACCGCGTCGGCGGCTGGCTCTCCGGGACCGGCTGCGACGGCTGGGTGGTGCAGCGCGACGTCCAGGACCCGGCCGAATACGTGGAGCTGTGGCTGCGCGACGCGGCCGAGCAGGGTACCCCGGTCTACCGCGACCGCTACGACGAGTGGATGGAGTGGTTCGAGGAGCAGGAGGTCGAGGGCGTCGGGTTCGGCTGGATCACCCTCGACGACTCGGGCTCCCTCGATCCGGTCGTACGAATAGAGCAGCTCACCCACCAGGTCGAGCTCCCCGTGGGGGCCTACGTCGACCGGGTCCTCGACGCGATCACCACCGCCCACCGGCTGAGCGACGACGAACTGCGCGACGCCGCGCTGACCCTGGCCGAGGGCGTGATCGAGGAGCGGGTCGGCCCGCCCGGCGCCGACGACCCGTCGGTGATCCGGCTCCGCCAGACCCGGGGACTGCGCCGGACGACCGACGTCGGCACCGTCGAGGCCGCGCTCGCCGGGGTCGTCGACGGTGAGCTGAAGACCGGCCCGCTGCTGGCCGCCATCGGCGAGCTCACCGGGAAACCGGGCCTGGCCGACACCGAGAGCGTGCGCCGGCTGGTGGCCGAGGGCTTCTTCGCAATCGGGCGTTGATCGATCGTCAAGTGCGCCGTAAGAGAGTGAAGTCGGGCGAGGAACCCGGGGGTAGGGACCTCGCCCGGCCCGGCCGGTCGTTTTCAGAGAGGCGGCTGGCGATCACCAAGGCGCACCGTGTGGATCCCACCGGGCCCCCTAACGCGCCGGGTGAGAGCAGCGATCGGCCGGGCACGTCCACGTTCGCACCCGAAGGGAACCCAGGTGATCAACCACGTCCGGATGACCAGGCTCGATGACGACCTAGGTCTCGACGCGATCGGCGAGCAGCTTCCGGACGTCGTCCGCCTCGGCCGACCCGAGCCGGATGAAAAGGTCGAGGGCCTTCTCTAGCGCGTCGCGGCTGCGCGTGCGGCTGCCGAGCCCGCGCAGCGCCTTGCCGAGCGCGGTCAGCGACTGGGCCTCCCCGTAGGGATGGGTGATCTCCCGGCTGACCTGGAGGGCCTGCTCGGCGTGCCGGGCGGCCTCCTGGAAGCGTTCGGCCTTGGTGAGGGTGGTGGCGAGCCGGTTGCAGACGCGCTGCTCCCAGACCTTCTGGTTGCTGGCACGGAAGAACTCCAGGCATTCGGCGTGGTGGACGACGGCCTCGTTCAGGCGGCCGACGTACGACAGCACCACGCCCAGGTGGTAGCGGGCCCTGGCCACGCCGGGGCCGCTGCCGATCTCGCCGAAGATCTGCAGGCCCTGTTCCGATACGGCGACCGCGTCGGCGGCCCGGCCGAGCAGCAGCAGGTCGCGGGCCGAGTAGCTGAGCACCAGCGCCTCCCCGGCCAGGTTGCCCAGTTCGCGGTAGACCTTGGTGGCCCGGCCGAACCAGTCGAGCGCCTCCGGGTGCCTGCCGAGCCGCCCGATCACCACGCCGAGCGCGTTGTAGGTCTCCCCGAGCAGCGCGTGGTCGCCGGTCCGTTCGGCGATCTGCAGCGACTCCCGGAACTCCTGGTCGGCCTCGGCCAGCCGGTTCACCCCGAAGAGCATCCGGCCGCGTACGTAGCGGGCGCGCAGCCGGGTCGGGTCGTCGCCGGCCTCGATGAGGGCGCGGGTGCGCAGGTCGAACTCGCGGGCGAACGCGCCCGCCTCCAGCAGCGGTTCCATCGCGACCAGCAGGTCGGCGGCGGCGGGCAGGTCGGCGCGTATCTCCGCGGCAGGTTCATGGCGCGAGCCACGACCGGCCTCCGGCCCGCCGTGGCTCGCTTCTTCGGCGATCTGGCCCAGCATCGCGAACAGGTCGTCGGCCTCGGCGGCCAGCCAGGCCACCGACTCGTCGGCCGATCCGAAGGTGTGGCCCCGGGTGCCGATGACGGTGAGGTTGTCGGCGACCTTGCTGCCCTCGTACGCGAGCCGGTGGGCCGCGCGGGCCGAGCCGAGGTAGAAGCCGAGCAGGCGTCGCAGCGCCTGGTGGCGGGCCTCGGGGGTCTCGGTGTCTTCGGCCTGGCGGCGGGCGAACAGGCGCAGCAGGTCGTGGAAGCGGTAGCGGCCCGGCGCGGGCGCTTCGAGCAGGCTGACGTCGACCATCGACTCCAGCACGTCCTCGGTCTCGACCGGGCTCAGGTCGAGCACGGCCGCTGCCGCCGGGGTCGAGATGTCGGTGCCGTTGGGCAGCGACAGCAGCCGGAACGCGCGGGCCTGGCGGGGGTCGAGCTGGCCGTATCCGAGGGCGAAGGTGGCCGAGACGGCCAGGTTGCCGATTTTCAGCTCGTCGAGTCGGCGTCTCTCGTCGGCCAGCCGGGGGACGAGCGAGGCGACCGTCCACGACGGGCGGGAGGCCAGCCGGGCGGCCACGATCCGGACCGCCAGCGGCAGGAAGCCGCAGGCGGCGACCACGTCCATGGCGGCGGCGCGCTCGGCGGCGACGCGTTCGGGGCCGGCCACGGCCGAGAACAGGGCCAGCGCCTCGTCGGGTTCCATGACGTCGAGGTCGAGCAGCCGGGCCGCCGGGAGGTCGGCCAGTTTGCCCCGGCTGGTGATGAGGGCGGCGCAGCCCGGGGCGCCCGGCAGCAGGTGCTCGACCTGGTCGGCGTCGCGCGCGTTGTCGAGCAGCACCAGCATGCGCCGGTCGCCCAGCAGCGAGCGGAACAGTGCGGCGCGGTCGGCCAGGCCGTCGGGGATGACGTCGACGGGGATGCCGAGCGCGCGCAGGAACGCCGCCAGCGCGGTCTCCGGCGGCGTGGGTTCGCGGCCGTATCCGCGCAGGTCGGCGTAGAGCTGGCCGTCGGGGAAGGTGTCGTGCAGCAGGTGGGCGACGTGCACGGCCAAGGTGGTCTTGCCGACGCCGCCGATGCCGCAGATGGCCGCGATCGGCACGCCGTCGGCCACGCCGAGCTGGTTGAGCAGCCGGTTCACCAGGGCCTTGCGGCCGGTGAAGTCGGTCACGGCGGCGGGGAGCTGCGCGGGTTTCGGCATCTCGACGACGGGCGTCGGCTCGGCGTGCTCCTCGGGGGCGGGCCTGGCCTTCGTGACGTACGCCAGCGTCGGGTCGGCGGCCAGGACGCGGCGGTGCAGTTCGGTGAGTTCGGCGCCGGGGTCGATGCCGAGTTCCTCGATGAGGGCGTTGCGGGTGTCGGTGAAGACGTTGAGCGCCTCGGCCTGCCGTCCGCAGCGGTAGTAGGCGAGCATGAGCTGGGCGCGCAGGCGCTCGCGCAGCGGGTGGTCGGCGGTCAGCACCATCAGCTCGGAGATGACCTCGGCGTGCCGGCCGAGTTCGAGGTCGAGGTCCATCAGCGTCTCGACGGCCGCGATGCGGCGTTCGAGGAGCCGTTCGCGCTGCGACTCGGCGTAGGGGCCGACGGCGCCCGCGAGCGGTTCGCCGCTCCACCACGCGAGGGCCTCGCGTAACGTCTCGGCGGCCCGGGCGGCGTCGCCCGCCTTGCGGGCCGACTCGCAGGCGTGCGCCGCCTTCTCGAAGCGGGCCAGGTCGAAGGCGTCGTCGGGCAGCCTGAGCGCGTAGCCCTTGCCGACCGAGGTGAGCAACTGCGGTGGTGTACGCGGAGAGCGGTCGGGCTCCAGCGCCGTGCGCAACCGGGAGACGTAGGTGCGCAGCGCGCCCAGCGCGCGAGGCGGCGCCTCCTCACCCCAGACGGCGTCGATGAGCTCGTTGGGGGTGACCGCGCGGCCCTCGCGCAGCAGCAGCATCGCCAGGATGGACCGCTGGAGCGGAGTGCCGAGATCGAGCTCGGCGTCGTCTCGCCAGGCTCTGACGGGTCCAAGTACCGCGAAGCGCAGCTGACCAGCCATCAGAAGCCCTCTTTGTGCCAATCGGAAGTTTCGTTCCGAATGATACGGCGTCAGGTCGCTCGCAATGAGGTCTCAAGGACGGTGAAAGTCCCGTGCAGGCAGGGCGACCTATCAATGAGCCGTACCCGGAAACGGGGATCGTCCTCAAAAGCCTGGAGAATCCAATGCGCATCCGCAACGTGCTCGGCGCCGCCGCCACCGCCACCGCCCTCACCCTCGGCATGGGCGCGGTCGCCTCCGCCGCCAACGCCGCCCCCCTCTCGGCGAACGACTGGGACTACGACGACGACTGGGGCTACTACTACAGCAGCAACGGCAAGGCCAAGGCCAAGGGCTGGGTGGACGTCGAGTACGACCACGAGGAGTCCAACACCGTCCGCATCGGCGGCAAGCTCGTCGACCGCGACTTCCGGACCGAGCACCAGGGCGGCAAGTGCGGCTACGTCGCCTTCCGCTACGTCTCGTGGGACGACCACGAGGACGACTGGGCCTCCAGCTACAAGACCTACAAGCAGTGCGGCACCGACGGCTGGAAGAACATCAAGTTCACCCGCTACGACGTGGCCCAGGTCGAGGTCAAGGTCTGCCAGATCGGCCTGCACAGCAACTTCCCGACGAAGTGCGGCTCCTGGCACGAGATCTACAACGCGTGGGACGACGAGTTCGGCTACACCGTCTGATCTTCCACCGATCCATATAGATAGGGGACAATCGCTCCAAAGCGACTGGTGACACGTCACTTGGACAGCACTTCCGCAGCAGACGTGAGATGACAGCGGCCGGTGCGGGCGATGGTCACCCGGACACGCAGCGGCCCGCCCTCCGGCATGGGGGCGGGCCGCTCGTTCCGTTTCGGCTCGAAGGAATGGCTGGTCAGGCGGCGTGCGCGTAATCAAGACGCGCTTGGATCCGTTCTCGTACCGCCGGCCATTCAGAGCGCAGGATCGAGTAATACGCCGTATCTCGGACCGTGTTGTCGGCGCCTCGGCTGTCCGCTCGCCGCACACCGTCGAGGTGTGCGCCGAGGGCCTCGATGGCGGCCCGGGATCGGTTGTTGCGTACGTCTGCCTTGAGAGTTATCCGGTGGACCTGCCACGTCTCGAACGCGTGGGAGAGCAAGAGATACTTGGCCTCCCGGTTCACACCCGTGCCCTGGGCGGAGGCGCCCAGCCAGGTGTAACCGATGTCCGCGACCGACGGGACCTCGCCCACCACGCCTTTGGTACCCGGCGGCCAGGGCATCGGGCCCTGCCAGTACTCCAGGTGCATCAGACGGGTGGCACCGACCACGCGGTCGGTGTGCAGCCACCGGATGGCGAAGGGCATCGTGCGGCCCTCCGCCTGCTCAGCCAGAGCGGCCTCGACGTACGAGACCATCTCCTCCCGGCCTGCGGGAACGCGAGTAAACGAGTACGTCGCGCGGTCCTCGCTCGCCGCGGCGACAAGATCGTCGACGGCCGCGAGGGTGAGCGGTTCCAGGCGCACGAAGCGCCCGGACAGGGTGACAAAAGCGGGCATGAGCACATGATGGGGTCTCGATGACATGTCTGGTGCCAAATGACACACGACATCTTGTGGAACCCCAGGTTGAGCGCTCACCATAGCCCTAAAACCGCAGGTCAGAGGTGTTTCTTTACGGCTTCGGCACGGCCGCCGAGGGTAAAGATTCGACAAAGATCGTCAACGTGCCGGAGCGGGCGCCAGGAACATCCCCCTTCGCGCTCTCGACGGCTCTTTCGTGGTCAGCCCGCCGAGGGCTTCCTCCAGGTAGTCGAGCGATTCGGCCACCCACGGAAGCGACAGCGGATCCGATCCGTGCAGCGCCGCGAGACGCTGTTCGGCGGTCTCGCCGTACAGCAGTGAGGTGGCCACGCGGACCCGCGCCGAACGGGGCTCGTCGCCGAACGCGGTGCCCGGCAGGACGCCGACGCCGTGGCGGTCGAGCAGGGTCCGGGCCAGCTCGTCGGAGCTGTCGAAACCGGGGATCTGCGGATAGAGGTAGAACCCGCCCTGCGGCACGTCCACCTTCGCGCCCGCGCGCGCGAACCGGTCGGCGACCGCGCGGGCCACGGTGGCGTGCAGCCGCCGCGAGTCGTCGATACGTTCCACGATCTCCTCGGGCTCGGCGAACGCGTACGCGGCGGCGTGCTGCACCGGCGCGGCCGGGGCCGACCAGATCTCACTGGCCACCGCGAGCAGCCGCTGGCGCAACGCCCACCCGTCGGGCGTGTGCGGCAGCCGGGCCACGCCGATCCGCCAGCCGCCCAGCGCGAGCGACTTGCTCAGACCGCTGGTGATGACGGTGCGCTCGGGCGCGACGTCGGCCGGGCTCAGGAAAGGGGTGGCCTGCGGGTCGTGGACGAGGTCGCGGTAGATCTCGTCCGAGATGATCACCAGGTCGAGCTCGCGGGCGACCTCGGCCAGCCGCCGCACCGTCTCCGGCCGGGCCAGGCGGCCGGTGGGGTTGTCGGGGAGCGTGGCGAGGACCGAGCGGACCGTACGGCCCTGCGCGCGGGCGTGCAGCACCGCTGACCTGACCTGGTCGGGGTCGGGCACGCCGCCCTCGCCGGCCGGGGTCGGCACCAGGATCGGGCGCACGCCCACGATCTCCGCCTGGGCGGCGTAGCTCACCCAGCTCGGCATCGGCAGCACCATGTCCCCGGGAGACCTCCACTCGCCCGGGTCCGCGCCGATGGCCACCAGCAGGCCGAACAGCAGCGACTTGCTGCCCGGTCCGCAGACCACCAGGTCGGGGTCGGTCGGCAGCTCGCGCCGCGACCAGTAGCCGGCCGCCGCCTCGCGCAGCGCGGCGAGGCCCGCGACCTCGCCGTAGCCGTTGCTGCCCCCCGCGTCGGCGAGCCGGGCCAGCAGCGCGGGGTGCACGGGCAGCCCGGCTTCACCGAAAGCCAGGTGAAGCACCCGCTCCCCGGACCTCCGTCTTCGGGCGATGTCTTCGTTTGCGGCCAGAGTCGCCGAAAGTGTGACGTGCATACTGATTCCTCCTGAATGCTGTGGAACGTACCCACCTTGTGCGGGTACGGGCATCAGGACAAGCGAGGCTTTTCGGTGCCGGGCATAAGGAGATCCGATGCTGGATCTGCGGCGTTTGACGTTGTTCTGCGAGTTCGCCCGGAGGGGCAGCATCGCCGCCACGGCCGCGTCCCTCGGCTACAGCGCGTCGGCGGTATCGCAGCAGCTCGCGGCGCTGGAACGGGAGGCCGGAGCGGCCCTCATCGACCGGACCAGCCACAGCGCCGAGCTCACCGACGCGGGGCGGCGTCTGGTCGTGCACGCCGAACGGATCCTGGCGATGGTCGAGACGGCCGAGTCCGACCTGTCGGCCCATGCTGGAACTCCAACAGGGCGGGTCGTCATCACCGCGTTCCCGACCGCCGCCGTCGCCTTCGCGCCCGCGCTCGCCCAGTCGCTGCGGCGGCACAAGCAACTCGCCCTGCGGCTGTCGCAGAGCCGGTCGGGCCGGGGCATGCGCGAGGTCGAGTCGGGTGAGGCGGACATCGCGCTCGTCGACGACTGGTGGGGGCGGGTGCGGCGGCGCGAGACCCTCACGGTGTTCCCGCTGCTGCGCGACCCGCTGGTACTCGTGGTGCCGCGCAAGCACCGGCTGGCCAACCTCGACGAACCGGTCGACCCGGCCGACCTGCGCGACGAGGCGTGGATGGCCACCCCCGAGGGGGAGCCGTCCCGCACCGCCGTCGACCGGCTGCTCACCGAGGTCGGCGGCGCGCCGCCCGTGGCTTGGGAGTTCGAGGGTCTCGGTACGATCCTGAGCCTGGTCGCCAAGGGGATCGGGATCGCCGCGGTGCCCGCCCTGTGCCTGGCCGCCGGGGTGCGGGGAGTGGTGGTCAGGGAGTTCCCCGGGGAGCCCGTCGAGCGGGTCATCACCGCTGTGGCGCGCGAGTCGTCGGTGCATCGGGCCTCGGTGGCCGCCTCACTGCGGGCGCTGCACGTCGCCGCCCGCTATCTGGCCAGTGATCTCGGCTATCTGTCCACCACGAACGGGTTCGGCGACTAGGTTTGGCCGGTGCCGTCGTACACACTCGAACGCCTGCTCACCACGGGAAGCAACAAGCTCGTCGCCGGGGTCGACGAGGTCGGCCGCGGCGCCTGGGCCGGGCCGGTGTCGGTGTGCGCCGTGGTGACCGACTTCAGCGAACCGCCCGAGGGGCTGACCGACTCCAAGATGCTCGCGCCGGGCCGCCGTGAGGCGATGGTGTCTCTCCTGGAGTCGTGGGTGGTCGGCTACGGGCACGGCGAGGCCTCCGTCGAGGAGATCGACACGCTCGGCATGACCGAGGCGCTGCGGCGGGCCGCCCGGCGGGCGCTGGAGGCGCTGCCGGTGAAACCCGACGTGGTGATCCTCGACGGCAAGCACGACTACCTCGGCGCGCCGTGGCCGGTGCGCTGCGAGATCAAGGGCGACCTGAACTGCGTGTCGGTGGCGGCGGCCTCGGTGCTCGCCAAAGTACGCCGCGACCTGTTCATGGCCACCCTCGACGGCGCCGACGTCTACGGGTTCGCCGAGAACGCGGGCTACCCCTCACCGGCCCACCAGGCCGCGCTGGCCGAACACGGGCCGTGCGAACACCACCGGCTGTCGTGGTCGTACCTCGACGACCTGCCACAGTGGCGGCACCTGAAGCGGCACCGCGACCCGGCGGCAGGGGAAGGACAGCTCAGCCTCTGGACCTGAGCATCTCCTTCAGCTCGCCGATCTCCTTCAGCGCCTCGCGGAGCAACTTCTCCGTGTCGTCGCCGGTGTCGAATCTCCGGCCGAACCAGGAGGCCAGCGTCGCCGTCACGACGCCCAGCAGGGCCACGCCGCCGAGCATCAGGGCCGCGCCGATGAGGCGGCCGTCGGGGGTGACGGGGTAGGTGTCGCCGTAGCCGGTGGTCGTCATCGTCGTGACGGCCCACCAGGTGGCGTCGCCGAAGGTCAGGATGGTCGCGCCGGGGGCGTCGCGTTCGACGCGCAGGACCGCGAGGCTGGCGGCCAGACCGAGCACGAGCGTGGTCGTGGCGGTGAAGGTGAGCACCTTGCGCTGGAAGCCGAGCCGTCGTTGCAGCATCCGCAGCGGCATCATCAGCGGCAGCAGGATGACGAGCAGGTCGAGGACGTTGTCTTTGGCGAAGGCCTTCTTGTCGCCGGCCCGCGCGAACCGCACCGCGTATTCGGCCAGGAACAGCAGCCAGCAGCCGAGCTGGGCGAGCCAGCAGGTCAGCTTCCAGTCATAGGGGAGGTGCGGGAAGAGGATCGGGGTCGCGTACGCGACCAGGAAGACGCCCGCGAAGACGAGCAGTCGCCACTCGGACCTCATGGCGATCAAGTCTAGGCGGGCGTCACCCTGTTTCTCGGCAGGTTCATTGCGCGAGCCACAGCCGGCCTTCGGCCGTCCGCGTCTCGCTCTGCCCTGGTCAACGCGCTACTAGCAGTCGACGAGCTCCGGCTGCTGGTTGAGGATCTGGGCGCGCGCGGTGGTGAAGTCGGCCAGTTCGGCGGTCGCCGACGGGTCGAACACGGCCACCCGGTGGCAGTTCTGGAACGCCAGCTTCACCTGGAAGTGGCGTTCCAGCGCGCCCCGCATGGCGTCACTGGCGAGGCAGCGCAGCAGCTGCCCCCGGGCCGCCTCGTCCGGCGGCGGGACCTGGTTGTCGGCGAAGGTCGCGCCCGACTCGGTCCGCGTTCTGACCAGCTCGCTGATCAGCCCCCATGCGTACGGCAACGAGTCGCGGACGCAGGCCACGAAGGCCGCATCGTCCACGTCACCGGCCCTGGCCTGGTCGAGCAGATCGTTCGGAACGGTCAGCGACATGAGGCTTTCTCCTCTCGGTTGGGGCATTTACGACGTTATTTCAGGCAGGTTCACAGCGCGAGCCACAGTCGGCCTTCGGCCGCCCGCGTCTCGTTTTCCAAAGCGACACTCCCGAAAATGAAGTCGGGGTCGATCTGGTCGGCCAGATCGACGCCGGTCGCCTTGTCCGCCCAGGCGCGCGCGTTGCGCAGGTGGAACTCGTGCGCCTGACGGCCGAACTTCGCCCAGTCCTTCTCGGCCGCGTCGACTCGGTCGAGCAGGGTCTGGAGACCGGCGAGGTTCCCGGGCTCCAGGTCGTCGAGGGTGAAGGCACGGCCCTGTTCCATGGCCCGTACGGCCGGGCTGTGGTCGAGGCAGGTGAGCAGGTCGGGGCCGACCTGGTCGCGCAGGAACGCGCGGTCGTCGGGGGTCTGGACCTTGTTGCCGACCACCGCGACGGCGACGTCGAACTCGGCGGCGTACTCCTGGTACTGCCGGTAGACGCTGACGCCCTGGCGGGTGGGTTCGACCACGAGGAAGGTGACGTCGAACTTGGTGAACATGCCGCTGGCGAACGAGTCGGCCCCGGCGGTCATGTCGACCACGACGTACTCACCCGGGCCGTCGACCAGGTGGTTGAGGTAGAGCTCGACCGCGCCGACCTTCGAGTGGTAGCAGGCCACGCCGAGGTCGTTCTCGCCGAACGGGCCGGTCGCCATCAGCCGCAGGCCCTCGACCTCGACCGACGGGAAGAACGCGTCGTCGAGGGTGTGCAGACGCGAGCCCCGGCCGGGCGGGGTCGTCTTGACCATGACCGAGGCCGAGGGGATGCGCGGGTTGTCGCCGCGCAGGTGGTCTTTGATCTCGGTGAGCATGCCGCCGAGTGGGCGGGGTTGCTGTGCGGCGCCCAGGACGAGCGCGAGATGCTGGTTGATGTCGGCGTCGATCGCCACGACCCGGGCTCGGGTGGCCGCGTAGCGGGCGAAGAGCGAGGAAAGGGTGGTCTTGCCGCTGCCGCCCTTGCCGACGAAGGCAACACGCACGGGTGGTCTCCCTGATCACGACGATGAAAATGATTGTCGTAATCAGTTTGCCATGGACCTCAGATCTGCGTGGGCGAGTAGGCCCGGAAGACCCGCAGCAATGTCGGCCGCATGCGCTCCCATTCGGCGGCGGTGGTCGTCCAGGTGAGCACCGTTGTCGTGGTTTCGGTGGAGATGACGCGCCGATATTGGTGGTACGTCTCCCCCTTCACCAGGTGTGTGTCTCGCGCGTTACGAACCTGGCGCCAGGTGAACTCCCAATCGGCCGCCGACCCCAGCTTCGACCCGACGGTCTTCAGACGCAGTTTCGTGTACGCCTCCACGTTGGGATAAAGGAACGCCTCGGCCTCGTGGAGGGCGGCCAGCGGATCGGTGCCGACCTGGTTGGTCACCTCTATCGACAGGTGGCCGCGTCTGCGCGGGTCGACCCACCAGACGGAGTACTCCCCGACGGTGCGCTTCCACGTCCGGGGCGCCATGGCGTGCCAGCCGGCCGGGGAGTCGTACGGAATGAGCTTGAACCTCAGCGCCTCGACCGGCGAGGGCGACGGCGACGGGAGCACGACGGGCGCGGTGGTCGGGTCGGTCGCGGCGGTGCGGGTGGTGATGACGGTCGACTCGGGACGTAACAGGGCCCATCCGCTGACCGCGCCCGCGATGACGACGACGGCCGCGCCGACCGCGATGAACCGCATCCGCCCGCTGCCCCGCACCGGCTTCGGCTCGGGCGGGGCCGGCGGCGGCTCGAACGCCGCGAGCATTCGGTCGGCGGTCTCATGGGATGGACGCCGCTTCGGGTCGCGCGCCAGCAGCGCGGCGAGCACCGGCCGCAGTTCCTCGGGGGCGGCCGACACTTCGACGTCCTTCGCGGGGGTCCGCGGCTTCTCCTGCGGCAGCACCGGGGGCTTGCCGGTGACCGCGAAGTAGAGCGAGGCGCCCAGCGACCACAGGTCGGCGGTCTCCCTGACGGGCGCGTCGGGATCGGTCCGTTCCGGCGCCCGGAACGTGGCGGCCGAGCGCGCCGAACTCCACGACTCCCCGTGCGCGGGCGACCGTTCGCCCACCCGCTTGGCGAACACCGGGTCGGCCGCGACCGCCCCCACGCCGAAGTCGGCCAGCACGACCCGGCCGTCATGCCCGACCAGGATGTTCGCGGGCCGCACGTCGCCGTGCCTCACCCCGGCCGCGTGGGCCACCGTGAGGGCGGCAAGGGCGGTCCTGATGACGTACGCGGCCTTGGGCACCTCCAGCGGCCCGTCGCTCGCCACGATCCCGTCGAGCGACCGCGACCGGGCCAGTTCCATGACGACGTACAGCGTGTCGTCCTCTTCGGCGACGTCGAAGACGGCGGCGATGCCGGGATGCCGCAGCCGCTCGGCCTGCCGCGACTCCCGCGCGATGCGCTGCTGCAGCGCGGTCAGGCGGCTCTCGCGGAGCCCGGCCGGGAGCAGCACCTCGCGGACGGCCACCGGGCGGTCGAGCAGGTCGTCGTGGCCCTCCCAGACGATGCCCGTGTTGCCCTGCCCCAGCGCCCGGACGAGCCGATAACGCTTGACGACGAGCTGCCCCGGACTACCCATCAAAGCCTGCCTCTGCACCGGCCCCGACACACCTGGACTGGGAGTCTTCCATAACTGATGAGGCTTAGGTGAGGTATGTGTCACAGGGTCGGCAAAGACCCTCCGGCGAGGTGGGCCAGGGTCACTCCGGTGAGGACGCGGGTCTCGTTCTCGCGCAGCGCCGCCCAGACCTTCTCCAGCGGCTCGGAGGCGCCGAAGAAAGCCTCGTTGTCCTGGGGCACGCCTTCGATCACCACGATGACCTCGGCGAGGGTGATCTGGTCGGCGGGCCGGGCCAGCCAGTAGCCGCCGTCGGGGCCGCGCTGGCTGTGGATCAGTCCCGCGCGGCGCAGTTGCAGCAGGATGTTGTCCAGGAACCGGCGCGGGATGCGCTGGGCGGTCGAGATGCGCTCCGCCGGGACGGGCCCCGGAGGGGCGGCCGCGAGTTCGGCCGCCGCCCGGAGCGCGTAATGGGTGCGTGCGGACAGGCGCATGCCTGTCAGCCGATCCGCTGGTCCAGACCCCAGCGGCGACGCAGCGCGTTGTCCGCCGCGCCGAAGAGCACGTCGACCACGACGCCGATGAGCAGGATGATGATCATCGTGGCCAGCAGGCGGGCCGAGTCGGCCAGCTCTCGGGCGTAGTGGAGCTGCTCGCCCAGTGAGGGCTGGTTGGCGATGATCACCAGGATCTCGCCCGCCATCAGCGACCGCCACGCGAACGCCCAGCCCTGCTTCAGTCCCGCCAGGAACGACGGCAGCGAAGCGGGCAGGATCAGGTGCCGATAGAGGGAGATCCGCCGCAGCCCGAGCACGTGACCGGCCCGGAGCAGGATCGGCGGCGTGTAGTCGACGCCGGTGATGAGACCGTTGGCGATGGACGGCGCCGCGCCGAGCACGACCACGAAGGTGATCGCGTTCTCGGTGAGGCCGAACAGCAGGATGGCGAGCGGGAACCAGGCGATCGACGGCATCGTCTGGAGACCGGTGATCAGCGACCCGAACGCCGCCCGGAGCAGCTTGACCCGGGAGACGGCCGCGCCGATGACGACGCCGACCAGGATGGCCAGCAGGAAGCCCGAGACGGCCCGGCGCATCGTGGTGGCGATGGCGTGCCAGAACTCGGCCTCGCCCAGGCGGGTCCCGAGCTCGCCGAGCGCGGTGACCGGGCCGGCGAAGACGTATTCGGGCCAGAACTCGGCCAGGACGACCGCTTCCCAGATGGCCAGCACGATCGAGATGGCCAGCAGCATGGGCCACAGGCGGCCCCAGATCGCCGCAGGGAGGTTGCGCTTGGCCTTGACCTGGATCTCGAGCGCGTCGAGGCCGGCGATCTGGGCGTTGATCTTTTCGGGGCTCTCAACGGCCATGGCGGCTGACCTCCTCCTTCAACCGGACCGTGATCTCGCCGGCCAGCTTGGCGACCTCGGCCGACTCCGTGCGGCGGGGGCGTTCGAGCTCCACCGTGTAGTCCTCGATGACGGTGCCCGGGCGGCTGGACAGGAGAACCACCCGGTCGCCGAGGCGGACCGCCTCACGGACGTTGTGGGTGACGAACAGGATCGCGAGGTTGCGCTCACGCCAGATGCGCTCGAGTTCGTCGTGGAGCAGGTCGCGGGTCATCGCGTCGAGGGCGCCGAAGGGTTCGTCCATCAGGAGGATGTCGGCCTCCTGGGCGAGCGCGCGGGCGAGGGAGACGCGCTGGCGCATGCCGCCGGACAGTTCGTGGGGGCGCTTCTTGGCGAAGCCGCCGAGGTGGACGACGTCGAGGAGCTCGGCCGCCCGCTCCTTGCGCTTCTTGCGGTCGAGCTTGCGCAGGGCCAGCTCGACGTTGCCCGTCACGGTGAGCCAGGGGAACAGGGCGGGTTCCTGGAACATCATGGCGATCTGCTTGCCGCCGGTCTCGATGGTCCCGGCGGTCGGCCGGTCGAGGCCCGCGACGAGGTTGAGCATGGTGCTCTTGCCACAACCCGACGCGCCGAGGAGACAGACGAACTCGCCCTGTGACGCGGACAGGGAGACCTGGTCGAGGGCGAGGAGGCTGGTGGCGCCCCGGCCGTACACCTTGGAGACGGCGTCCAGCCGGACGGCGGGCACGGGGCCCTCCGTCCGGCCGTGGCCGAGCTCCTGGGTAGGAGCTGTCACTTGTCGCTCACCGCCGTCTCGCCCTTGGCGGACAGGATCCCGTTCAGCGTGGTCAGGTCGTAGATGCCGGTCAGGTCGATCGGCTTCAGCAGCCCCACCTTGATGGCGTGGTCGGCGCTGCCGACCAGCGAGGAGGCGATCGGGTCGTTGGTGAACGTGATGTTCTTCAGCGCCGAGTCGAGCACCTCGGGCTTGAGCGGCTTGCCGGTCAGCTTCTCGAGCTGGGCGTTGACCGCCGTCGCCGCGCCGGCCGGGTCGGAGTTGATGAAGGCGGTCGACTCGACGTGGCCCTCGATCAGCTTCTTGACCAGGTCGGGGTGCTCCTTGGCCCACTCCTGCCGGACGATCAGGTGGGTGATCACGAACTGCTTGTTCGGCCACAGGTCGCGCTCGTCGATCAGGACCTTGCCGCCGCTCTCCTGGATCAGGCGGCTGGCGAAGGGCTCGGGCACCCACGCGGCGTCGATGTCGCCGGTGGCGAAGGTCTGCAGGGTCAGCGAGTTCTCCTGCGGCACGATCGACACCTCGCCGCCACCCTTGGTGTCGGTCTTGATGCCCTTCTCGTCCAGGTAGTAGCGGAGCGCGACGTCCTGGGTGTTGCCGAGCTGTGGCGTGGCGACCTTCTTGCCCTTGAGGTCTTCGATGGTGTTGATCTCGGGCTTCACGACCAGGTAGACGCCCCCCGACGCCGCCCCGGCCACGATCTTGATCGCCTGACCCTTCGACTTCTCCCACGCGTTGATCGCGGGGTTCGGGCCGATGTAGGTGGCGTCGATGGCCCCCGAGAAGACCGCCTCGATGGCGGCGGGACCGGCGTTGAAGGTGCTCGTCTTCAGGGTGACGTTGTCGCCCAGAGCCTTGGTGAAGTAGCCCTTCTCGACGCCGACGAGGGCGGTCGAGTGGGTGATGTTGGGGAAGAACCCGAGCCGGAGCTCGCTCTTCTCCGCAGGTGCCCCGCCGGCGGGAGCCGAGGCGCCCCCTTCGGCGGTCGTTCCGCCCCCGCCGCAGGCGGCCGCGAGCGAGGTGACCATCACCGCGGCCAGCGCGGCGACGACCCCGCGAACCCTGCGAGCCTTCATACGCTTCTCCCTGATTCCTACTTAATAAGTCGGGTTAGGGAGTATTAAAGGGCGATCCAAGATTCCCGTCAAGTCCGATAGGTTTTAGGACATCTGATTCCCGGCTTCAGGCGCAGGACTCGTCCAGGTCGACCGGTTTGTCGGCTTTTGGCTTGGCAGCCGGGGTCGCGGCGATCGGTCGGGTGCGCTCGCCCAGGGCCTCGTCGACCTTCTCCTGGATCAGCTCCCAGTCGGGATCGCCGGTCCGGATCAGCGGCGGCACGAACTGGAGGCTCTTGATGTCGGCGCCCTTGACCTTCGGGGCCAGGTCGATGAGGTCGGGCACCAGGCTGCGCGGGATGTCGGTCGACACGTAGCGCTTGGTGACGTCCGCGATGCGTTCGAAGCCGCGCAGCACCTTCAGGGGGTCGGCCTGTTCGGCGACCGCGTTCAGCAGGCACTTCTGCCGGCCCATGCGCTGGTAGTCGTCGCTGTCGGTGCGGGAACGTCCGAACCACAGTGCCTGGGTGCCGTTGAGGTGGTGGGTGCCGGCCTTGATGAGGCCCTCGCGGTAGGCGCCGAACACGATGTCGTGCGGCACCTTCACCGTCACGCCGCCCATCGCGTTGATGATCTGGGCGAAGCCCCGCATGTCCACCATCGCGTAGTAGTCGACGTCGAGGCCGAGGATGTCGCCGACCGTCGACTTCAGCAGGTCGGCGCCGGAGCGCCCGTGGTCTTCGCCCCACTGGAAGACCTCGTTGAGCAGCGCGGCCGGCGGGAAGCCGTCGACCGGCACGTTCTGCAGGTTGCGCGGCAGGGAGAACAGCACCGACTCCCCCGTGCGGGTGTCGACCGACGCCACCGTCATGCTGTCGGTCCGGGCGCCGGGCCGGTTCTCGGCCGAGTCGGCGCCGACGAGCAGGACGTTCAGGCGCTCGCGGCCGGCCCAGGGGTCCACCACCGGAGTCACGACCTGGGGCGCGGGGTCGTCGGCGACGAAGACCGAGCTGACGACCTCGTTCGACACGTACGCCAGCCGCGACGCGTAGCCCAGCGGCGCGGCCACCAGGACGCAGAGCCCGGCGACGGCGAGCAGGGGAAGGCCGAAGCGCACCCGCCGGGGGCGGATCACCAGCCACGACCAGACGATGACTGCCACCCACGCCACGGCCAGCGCGGCCCCGGCGGCGACGACGACGTCGAGTCGCCGCAGCGGCAGCGTCGGCGCGTTGCCGAGGACCGTCACCCCGGCCGACAGCAGGGTCAGCCACACGGCCGCGAGGGTGAGGCCGGTGCGCGTCCGGCCGGTCCAGATGTGCGCGACGCCCCACAGGAGCGTCGAAGCGAGCGTCAGGGCGAGGGCCCTGCGCAGGCTCCGGTTTTCGCGCATGACGTCCCGTATGCCCTGTTCGGGATTGCCCTAACGCTTACCGTGTAGTGCAGGTGTCGTGGGTCGCGTCGAAGCCCTCGACGTCCTCGATGGTCGTCTTCGGTTCCTTGAGGCCCTGGTAGTCGGCGCCGAGCACCAGGACGACCTGCTGCGTGGTGCCGCCCCGCACGTTGAACGTGGTCGACTTCACCAGTTCGCGGAACACCCGCGCCGCGCGCGTCTGGCCGTTGGGGGTGTACTTCACGAACGTCTTCGCGTAGGGCTTGGGCGCGTCCTCGACGCCGAGGATGTGGTAGCCGCGCTGCTCCAGGATCGCCGCCACGTTCGTGGCCAGTCCCGAGCGGCCCGAGCCGTTCTGCACGAGCACGTGGATCTGGCTCTTGGGGATCTTCTGCTCGCCCGCGTCGACCTTCGAGGTCAGCTGGTCTTTGGCCACCATCGTGAACAGGTTCTTGGCCTGCGGCTGCACCCACTCGACCCGGCCGGGGCTGGTCAGCGAGTAGTGCCACGGCGTGGTGATGAACCGGATCGAGCCCGCCTTCAGGCCCTCGGCGCTCAGCGCCAGGTCCTTCAGCACCGACGGGGTCAGCTCGGGGTCGGTGGTGATCGACTTGGTCACCGCGTCGAGCAGGGCCAGCAGCGCCCCGGGGTTGGTGAGGGTCTCGCCGCTCATCGCCTTCTTCGCCATCGCGGCCAGGAACATCTGCTGGCGCTGGATGCGGCCGATGTCGGAGCCGTCGCCGAGGCTGTAGCGGGCGCGTACGTAACCGAGGCTCTGTTCACCGTTGAGGGTCTGCTTGCCGGGGGCGAGGGTCAGCAGGGCCTTCTTGTCGCTGATCCCGGGCTCCGGTACGCAGACCGGCACACCCCCCAGCGCGTCGACCATGGCCTTGAAGCCGGTGAAGTCGACCTTCACGTAGTGGTCGATGTGGATCTTGGTGAGCGTCTCGATCGTCTTCCACGTGCAGCCGATGCCGCCCGAGTTGAACGACTCGTTGATCATCCCGACGTGGGCGTTCTGGCCGGGGAAGCCCTTGTGGGCCCGGCAGGCCGGCAACTGGACGAGCGAGTCGCGCGGGAAGCTGATCAACGTGGCGCCGTCGCGCTTGGGGGAGATGTGGGCCAGGATGATCGTGTCGGTGCGCTCCCCGGCGAAGTCGCCGTATCTGGCGTTCGCGCCGTTGCGCTGGTCGGAGCCCACGATGAGCACGTTCAGCGCCGGGTTGATCTTGTCAGGACGGTGGCCGAGGTCGGCCGTCGGGACCGACTCGTGCTTGACGTTCGTGGTGACCTTCACATAGCCGGTGACCACGAAGCTCACCGCCCCGACCACGACGCCCATGACGGCCGCGATCAGCACCTGCACCCACGCGACCCACAGGCGGCGGGGCCGTTCTTGGAGCGGCGGCGGAACCAGCTTTGGACGCACGTCGACCTGACTCAACGCCCTACCCCCGGGGGAAACCGTCCGGGGCCACCCCCGGTCACCGCTGCAAAGTGTAACGACGAATCCCCTAATGCCCGGCCGAAACCGGCGGTCCGGTGCTTCCGCGAGGATTCAGACTGGCCGCCCGGTCTTCGAACGAACCGGTCACCGAACCGTCGATCAGGTCGAGCAGCATACGCGCGGCGTGTGCCCCATAGGCCGGGATATCCCTGGTCAGGGCGGTCAGCGGAGGGCGTACGACCTGAGACAGGGGTGAGTCGTCCCAGGCCACGATCGACAGGTCGGCGGGGACGGCCAGGCCCATCTCCTGCGCGACCGAGAGGCCGGCGACGGCCATGATGTCGTTGTCGTAGACGATCGCGGTGGGTCTGACCCGCGACGACAGCAGGCGCCGCGTGGCCCGTGCGCCTTCTTCGCCCGTGTAGTCGGTGTGCACGACCGGGCACTCGTCGAGCCCGGCGCAGGCGTGGGCGAACTCGCGGTCGCGCAGCGTGGTGTGGACGAGTTTCGGTAGGCCCGCAATTCGGGCGATCCGCCGGTGGCCGAGGGCGGTGAGGTAGTCGACGGTCTCACGTACGGGGGCGCCCTCGTCGGACCAGACCGGCACCAGCGAGCCCGCCCCCGACGGATCGCCGATGACGACGACCGGCATGCCCAGCTCCTCCATGACCGGGACGCGCGGGTCGTCGACGTGCAAATCGACCAGGAACGCGCCGTCGATGCGGCCCTCGCCCCACCAGCGCTGGTGGACGGCGATCTCGGCGTCGTGGTCGCCGACGACCTGGAGCATGAGCGCGAAGTCGCGCGCCGACAGCTCGGCCTCCAGGCCGCTGATGAGCTCCATGAAGAACGGTTCCATGCCGAGGATGCGGGCCGGACGGCACAGCGTCAGGCCGATCGCGTTGGCGCGGGCGCCGTTCAGGGCGCGGGCGGCGCTGTTCGGTCGCCAGCCGATTTCATCGGCTATAGCAAGAATGCGTTGCCGGGTGGACTCCGATACACCGGGCTGCCCGTTGAGCGCGTAGGACACCGCGCCCTTCGAAACCCCTGCCTGACGTGCGATATCAGAGATCGTCGGTCTTTTCACGAACCCACCCCGTCGTGCGACTTAACTGGTTCAGCGTATATCAGCCTATTGACACCTCCGTCATGTGGATTTTACGGTCTCGGTACTTATCCGGTTCAGCCATGAATCACGCATTGGGATCTCCCTTGGGAGCGCTCCCAACACGTCGGCCGGGAGCTCCCGCCGGTCGACCCATCGGGGTTGGCCAGTTTGTGTGTGGATGCAAGGAGTAGAGACGATGCGGAACCGCGCTACCCGGTTTCTGATCCCTATCGTGGCAGCGGGCTTACTCGCGGCCGCGTGTACGAGCGGTGGCACCCCCACTCCGGCCCCGGGGGCGTCGGCGCCGGCCGCACCTGCTCCCGCCGCCGAAGGCGGCGCCTTCCCGAGGAACGAGACCCTCTACACGAGCGGCACCCAGTGGGGCCCGCCCGCCAACTTCAACCCCATCCGCGAGTGGGACTCCGCGACCGGCACCAAGGGCCTGGTCTACGAGACGCTGTTCCACTTCGACCCGGTCGCCGGGAAGCTCACCCCGTGGCTGGCCCAGAGCGGCTCGTGGGTCGACGACACGACGTACGAGGTCAAGCTGCGCCAGGGCATCACCTGGTCGGACGGCAAGCCGTTCACCGCCGAGGACGTCAAGTTCACCTTCGAGCTCGGCAAGATGGAGACGGTCCCCTACCACAACCTGTGGAACTGGCTCTCGGGCATCGAGGCGCCCGACGCGTCGACCGTGCGGTTCACCTTCTCCAAGGCCAACTACCAGCAGTGGGACTTCAACATCTACAGCCGGTCGATCGTGCCCAAGCACATCTGGGAGGGGCGGGCCGAGAAGGACGTCCTGGACGGGATCAACGAGAACCCCGTCGGGACCGGCGCGTACAAGTACCACAGCCACGACCAGGACCGCGTCGCCTGGGTGAAGAACGACACCTGGTGGGGCAAGGCCCAGCTGAACCTCGACCCGAAGCCGAAGTACATCGTCGACATCGTCAACTCCTCCAACGAGGTGGCGATGGGCCTGCTGCTGCAGAAGGGCCTCGACCTCTCCAACAACTTCCTGCCGGGCGCGGCCAACCTGGTCAGCGGCAACTTCGGCATCACCACGTTCTACCCCGAGCCGCCCTACATGCTGTCGGCCAACACCGCCTGGCTGGTGCCCAACACCACCAAGAAGCCGCTGAACGACGCCGCCTTCCGCAAGGCGCTGGCCACCTCGGTCGACGTGAAGAAGATCGTCGAGGGCGTGTACGGCAACCTGGTCAAGCCCGCCAGCCCGACCGGCCTGCTGCCGCAGTGGGACCAGTTCGTCGACCAGGCGGTCGTCGGGCAGAAGGGCTTCGCGTTCGACACCGACAAGGCCAAGCAGATGCTCGCCGCCGCCGGCTACAAGGACGGCAACGGCGACGGCATGGTCGAGAACAAGGACGGCTCGCCGATCGCGCTCAAGCTGATCGTGCCGGCCGGCTGGACCGACTGGATGGAGGCCATCCGGGTCATCGCCGCCGGCGCCAAGGCCGCGGGCATCAACGTCGAGGCCGAGTTCCCCGACTACAACGCCCTCGTCGAGGCCCGCAACTCGGGCAAGTTCGACCTGGTCATCAACAACGAGCGGCAGCTGTCGAACTCGCCGTACACCTACTTCGAGTACGTCTTCCAGCTCCCCGTCCAGGCGCAGCAGAACACCGTGAACTTCGCCCGGTACGAGAACGAAGAGGCCTGGAAGCTGGTGCAGCAGCTCGACGGCACCAAGACCGACGACATCGAGGGCATGAAGAAGGTCTCCTCGCAGCTTGAGGCGATCATGCTCGACGAGATGCCGGTCATCCCGCTCTGGTACAACGGCCTCTGGTCGCAGGTCAGCAGCAGCGTCTGGAAGAACTGGCCCTCCAGCGAGGGCAGCGCGCCCAAGTCGGCGCCCACGATGTGGCGTAACTGGCTCGAACTCGGCGGCTTCGAGTCGCTCGCGTCGCTGCAGCCGGTCGCTCCCTAGCCAACCCGTCTCGGCCCTCCCCGGCGCTGCGAAGCCGGGGAGGGCCTCCCTAGGGAGAACCCCTCTTGCGTCGCTATTTCGGCAGGAAACTGCTCATCTACGGGCTGACCTTCTTCATGGCCGTGACCGTCAACTGGCTGGTGCCGCGTCTCATGCCGGGTGACCCCGTCGCGAGCATGCTGGCCCGGGCCCGGGTCGCGCAGCCGGAGGCCCAGGAAGCCCTGCGCGTCTACTACAACAACCTGTTCGGCTTCGACCTCCCCTGGTGGCAGCAGTACCTGAACTCCTGGGGTTCCCTGTTCCGCGGCGACTTCGGGATCAGCCTGTGGGCGTTCCCGACGCCGGTCGCCGACCTGCTCACCCGGGCGGTGCCCTACTCGCTGGCGCTGCTCATCCCGTCGATCCTGCTGAGCTGGGTGGTCGGGAACCGGCTCGGCGCGCTCGCCGCGCGCCGCAAGGTGCTGGACAACACGGTCCTGCCCGTCTCGTACGTCCTGACCGCCACGCCCTACCTCTGGCTGGCCGCCCTGATGGCCTGGGGCTTCGGCGTCGTGTGGGGGGTCTTCCCGGTGGCCGGCGGCTACAGCTTCTCGATGACGCCCTCGTTCACGTGGGACTTCTTCGTCGACCTGGCCTGGCACTGGTTGCTGCCGTTCTCGTCGCTGTTCCTGGTCGCGCTGGGCGGCTGGGCGATCGGCATGCGCAACGTGATCATCTACGAGCTCGAATCCGACTACGCCAACTACATGTCGGCGCTCGGGGCACCTCAGAAGCTCATCCGGCGCTACGCCTTCCGCAACGCCGTGCTGCCGCAGATCACCGGTCTCGCGCTGCAACTGGGCGTGCTGGTCGCCGGCGCGCTGGTGACGGAGATCGTGTTCTCGTACCCAGGACTAGGGTCTTTGATCCTGGCGGCCATCCAGAACAAGGACTTCTTCCTGCTCCAGGGCGCGTTCCTGTTCATCGTGCTGGGCGTGCTGATCGCCAACTTCATCATCGACGTGGTCTACGTGATCGTCGATCCCCGTACGCGAGTCGGAATGGCGGGTGCCGCGGCATGAAGGCGGAGGCGCTGTACTTCGCGATCCGCAACACGAAGCTGCTGGTGGGGGCCGGGATCATCCTGGTACTGCTCGGCATCGGCGTGATCGGGCCGTTCTTCATCGACAAACCGCCGACCGAGTACGTCGGCATGCAGATGCAGCCGCCCGGCGGGGAGTTCTGGCTCGGCACCAACACGTTCGGGCAGGACCTGTGGGCCCAGTTCGTACACGGGCTGCGCACGACGTTCCTGGTCGGCGCGCTCGGCGGCGGCATCGCGGCGGTCATCGGCATGGTCGTCGGGTTCCTGGCCGGCTACAAGGGCGGCTGGATCGACGAGATCCTCAACATGCTCACCAACATCGTCCTGGTGCTGCCGACGCTGGCCGTGCTGTTCATCCTGAACGCCTACATCGGCGTCCGGAGCGCGGGCATGCAGGCCCTGTTCATCGGGCTGACGCAGTGGCCGTGGGCGGCCCGGTCGATCCGCGCCCAGACCTTCTCGCTGCGCGGACGCGACTTCGTCGACCTGGCCCGGCTCAGCGGGGTGGGGTCGGGCCGCATCATCATGCGCGAGATCGCCCCGAACATGAGCTCCTACCTGCTGCTCACGTTCATCCTGCTGTTCGGCGGGTCGATCCTGATCGCCTCGTCGCTCGACTTCATCGGCCTCGGCCCGACCGACGCCGTCTCCCTCGGCCTGATGCTGCAACAGGCCCACCAGTGGAGCGCGATGCATCTGGGCCTGTGGTGGTGGTTCGTCCCACCCGGGGCCGGCATCACCCTCATCGTCGGCGCCCTGTACGTCGCCAACGTCGGCCTCGACGAGGTGTTCAACCCCAAGCTGAGGGAGCTGTAGATGACCCTGGAAGTGGACGACCTCAGGGTCTACTACCGGACCCTGAAGGGCGACGTCCAAGCCCTCGACGGGGTCTCGTTCGGCCTCCGCGACGGCGAGATCCTCGGCCTCGCGGGCGAGTCGGGCTGCGGCAAGACCACCCTCGGCAAGGCGCTCATCCGGCTGGACGGCCGGATGAAGCACGTCGGCGGCAGCGTCACCCTCGACGGCCAGGTCCTGCCGATCGGCGACGACGTCAAGATGAACCCCTACCGGTTCAAGCAGGTCTCGCTCATCCCGCAGTACTCGATGAGCGCGATGAACCCGACCCGCAAGATCGGCCGCATGGTCAGGGAACTGCTCGAGTCGCGCCGCGAGAAGCTCGACCTCGACGAGCTGCACGCCCGCCTCGACCTGGTGGAACTGCCGAAGGACGTCCTCGGGAAGTACCCGATCGAGCTGTCCGGCGGCATGAAGCAGCGCATGGTCATGGTCATCTCGACCCTGCTCAACCCGTCGCTGCTGATCGCCGACGAGATCACCTCGGCCCTCGACGTCTCCACCCAGAAGGCCGTCGTGACGACGCTGAAGGGCTTCCGCGACCGGGGCTTCGTGAAGTCGATGATCTTCATCACCCACGACATCTCGCTGACCAACCAGCTCGCCGACACGATCATGGTCATGTACGCGGGCAAGCTCGCCGAGAAGGCCCCGGCCTCGACCGTGGTGAACGCGCCGAAACACCCGTACACCCAGCTCTTGATCTCCTCGCTCCCCGAGGTCGGGGTGCGCTACGCCGACAAGCGCCTCACCGGCATCCCCGGCAACCCGCCGTCGCTGCTCGACCCCGTGCCCGGATGCCGGTTCCGCGACCGCTGCCCGCTGGCGTTCGAGAAGTGCGCCGAGGACCCGCCGCCGGTCGAGGTCGAGAAGGACCACGTCGTCGCCTGCTGGAAGGCCGCCTGATGCTGAAACTCGACGGGGTCACCAAGGTCTACCGGATCGGCGCGTTCGGCGGGCAGACCATGACGGCGGTCGACGAGGCCGGCTTCGAGATCAAGCCGGGCGAGGTCGTCTCGCTCATCGGCGAGAGCGGCAGCGGCAAGAGCACGATCGGCAAGATGGTGCTCCGGCTGCTCCCGCCGACCTCCGGGACGATCTCCATCGACGGCCGCGACGTGCGCCAGATGGGCAAGCGCGACTACTACCGCAAGGTCCAGGGCGTCTTCCAGGACCCGTTCAGCTCCTACAACCCGGTCTTCAAGGCCGACCGGGTCTTCGCGATGATCCGCGAGGTCTACTTCAAGGGCGTGCCCGACAAGGAGTGGACCGCGAAGATCGAGGCCGCCCTCGACGCGGTCCGGCTCAGCCCGGGTGCGGTGCTGAACAAGTTCCCCCACCAGCTGTCCGGCGGCCAGCTCCAGCGCCTCCTGATCGCGCGGGCGCTGCTGCTCGACATCGAGTACCTGGTCGCCGACGAGATCATCTCGATGCTCGACGCGTCCACCCGCATCGACGTGCTGAACCTGCTGGCCGACCTCAAGCAGCGCGGGCTCGGGGTGCTGTTCATCACCCACGACCTCGCGCTGGGGAACTACATCAGTGAGCGGACGGTCGTCCTCCACAAGGGAAGGATCGTGGAGTACGGACCCACCGACGCCGTGTTCGAGCAGCCGGAGCACGCTTATACGAGGAAGCTGCTGGCGTCGGTGCCGCAACTGCACACGAAATGGGAGGACGCGTCGTGATCAGGACGCTGCACGAAGGATGGACCGTCACCGCAGTCTCGTCGACCGGGCAGCCCCGCCCGGTCGTGGCGGGGCTGCCGGCGACGGTGCCGGGATGCGTGCACACCGACCTGCTCGACGCGGGGGTCATCCCCGACCCCTATCTCGACGACAACGAGAACAGACTCCGGTGGATCGGGCGGACCGACTGGTCGTACGAGACCGCCTTCGACTGGACCGACCCCGGCGACGACCGGGCCGACCTCGTCTGCGAGGGCCTCGACACGGCCGCGACGGTGATCCTCAACGGGGTCCAGATCGGCCAGACCGCCAACCAGCACCGCGTCTACCGTTTCCCGGCCCGGCACCTGCTCCGGGAGGGGAAGAACACGCTGAAGGTGCTGTTCGAGGCGCCCTACGGCTATGCCGAGAAGCAGCGGGCCGCGCTGGGCGACCGGCCCGGCGCCTACGGCGAGCCCTACCAGTTCATCCGGAAGATGGCCTGCAACTTCGGCTGGGACTGGGGCCCGACGGTGGTCACCTCGGGCATCTGGCGGCCCATCTACCTGGAGACCTGGTCGTCCGCCCGGCTCGCGGAGGTCCGACCGCTGGTGACCCTCGACGGCCGCGACGGGAAGGTCCGGGTCCACATCACCGTCGACCGCGCCGCTCAGGCGCCGCTCAACGTGACCGCGTCCGTCGCCGGGGTTGAAGATCGCGTACGCCTGGCGCCCGGCGAGCGCACCGCCGTCATCACCCTGACCGTGCCCGAGCCCGATCTGTGGTGGCCCCGGGGCCACGGCGAGCAGGCCCTCTACACGCTGACCGTGACCGCCGGCGACAGCGTGTGGACGCGTGAGATCGGCTTCCGGTCGGTGGTTCTGGAGCGTGAGGCCTTCCGGCTGGTCGTGAACGGTCAGCCGGTCTTCATGAAGGGCTTCAACTGGATCCCCGACGACTGCTTCCCCAACCGGGTCACCCGTGAGCGGGTCGCCGAACGTTTTCAACAGGCTGTGGATACCGGCGCCAACACGCTGCGGGTCTGGGGCGGCGGCCTCTACGAGAGCGAGGACTTCTACGCCCAGGCCGACGCCCTCGGCGTGCTGGTCTGGCAGGACTTCCCGTTCGCCTGCGCCGCCTACCCCGAGGAGGGTCCGTTCCGGGCCGAGGTCGAGGCGGAGGCCCGCCAGCAGGTCACGCGGCTGTCGAGCCACCCCTCGCTCGTGCTGTGGTGCGGCAACAACGAGAACATCGAGGGCCACGCGGACTGGGGCTGGCAGGACACCCTCGACGGCCGGAGCTGGGGCGCCGGGTTCTATTTCGACCTGCTCCCCGCGATCGTCGCCGAGCTCGACCCGACGCGCCCTTATTGGCCGGGTTCGCCCTACTCGGGCAGCCCCGACGCCCCGCCGAACGACCCCTCGCGCGGCACCACCCACATCTGGACCGTCTGGAACCGCGAGGACTACACCTTCTACGGCACTTACACCCCGCGCTTCGTCGCCGAGTTCGGCTTTCAGGGCCCGCCCGCCTTCGCGACGCTGCGCCGCGCCGTCTCCGACGAGCCGCTGACGCCGACGTCCAAGGGCGTCATGCACCACCAGAAGGCCCTCGACGGCAACGAGAAACTGCTGCGCGGCCTCGGCGACCACCTGCCGCAGCCTCGGAACTTCGACGACTGGCACTACTACACCCAGCTCAACCAGGCCCACGCGATGGCGTTCGGCGTCGAGCGCTTCCGCTCGCTGATGCCCTACTGCATGGGCACGATCGTCTGGCAGCTCAACGACTGCTGGCCCGTCACGTCGTGGGCCGCCGTCGACGGCGACGGCCGCAGAAAGCCGCTCTGGTACGCCCTCCGCCGCAGCTTCGCCGACCGTCTCGTCACCTTCCAGAACCCCGAAACCGTCGCCGTGGTCAACGACACCTCCGATGAATGGGAGACCGAGCTGTCGGTGGTCCGGCTGACCGTCCAGGGTGGGGAACTGGCGCGCGAACGCTTCCCCGTCCGGCTGGCCCCCCGCTCGGCGATGACCGTCCCGCTGCCCGCGTCGATGACGCCCGGCGACCCGTCCAAGGAACTCGTGAGCGCCTCCGTCGGCGACCTGCGGGCCCTCCGGTTCTTCACCAGCGACCTCCCGCAGGCGGCCTACGACGTGACGACAGAGCAGCTCAGTGATGGTGTACGGGTGGAGATCACCGCCCGCACCCTGGTCCGCGACCTGGCACTGTTCCCCGACCGCCTCGACCCGGCCGCGGCCGTCGACGACATGCTCGTCACCCTGCTCCCCGGAGAGACCGCGACCTTCGTCGTGACCGGGAAGGATCTCGGCCCGGAGGCCCTGACCGCCTATCCGGTGCTCCGCTGCGTCAACGAATAGACAGGGGAATCCATGACCGTCTTGGCGATAGACATCGGAGGTACGAAGTTCGCCGCCGCGACGGTCGAACCCACGGGGACGATCACCGCCAAGCTGGAGATGCCGGTCGGCCCCGACCCCACGGCGACGCTGAAAGACATCGTGGCGCGGATCGTCGTCCCGGGGCTGATCTCCGAAGAGGGCCTGACCGGCGTCGGCATCGGCTCGGCCGGGCCGCTCGACGCGGTGCGGGGCACCGTGAGCCCGGTCAACATCTCGGTCTGGCGTGACTTCCCGCTGGTCAAGACGGTGGCCCAGCTGCTGCCCGGGGTGCCGGTGCACCTCGCGGGCGACGGGCAGCTGATGGCGCTCGGCGAGTGGTGGCGGGGCCGGTTCAAGGCGGGGGCGCTGCTGGGCATCGTCGTGTCGACCGGCATCGGCGGCGGGCTGGTGTTCGAGGGGCAGCCGCACCTCGGGCCGACCGGGAACGCCGGGCACATCGGGCACATCCGGGCCGGTGAGGGCTGGGAGGCGTGCCGGTGCGGGGCGGTCGGGTGCGTGGAGACGATCGCGTCCGGGCCGTCGATGGTCCGGTGGGCGCTGGCCAACGGCTGGCAGCAGGCGGTCGAGCCGACCTTCTGGGCCGGGCGGCCGGTCGACGCGCGGGCGCTGGCCGCCGACGCGAAGCGCGGCGTCGCGGTGGCCGTGGAGGCGTTCGACCGGGCCGCCGGCGCGCTGGCCACCGCGATCCTCACGACGGCGGCCCTCTTCGACGTGGACAACGTCGTCGTGGGAGGCGGGGTGGCCGCCGCCGGCACGACGCTGCTGACCCCGCTGCGGCGCGCGGTGGCCGACCAGGCCGGGCTCGGGTTCCTCCGCCGCCTGAAGGTCGAGCCGACCAGCCTCGGCCGCGACGCCGGACTGCTCGGTGCCGCGGCACTGGCACTCGGACGCGAATGACATCCTGTTCTGGCACCCTCGATGGGAACGACACCGACTCCTGAGGACGTAGACGACGTGGACCTGCTCACCAACCCGATCAAGGACTACGGATGGGGTTCCCGCACGGCCATCGCCGCGCTGACCGGCCGTACCGCGACCGGACCCGAGGCGGAGATGTGGCTCGGGGCGCATCCGTCGGGTCCCTCGCGGCTGACGCGGGACGGCGTGGAACAGGCGCTCAACGAGGTCATCGCCGCCGACCCCGCCGGTGAGCTGGGCCCCGAGGTCGTCGAGCGGTTCGGGGAGCGGCTGCCCTACCTGATGAAGCTCATCGCGGTCGACGCCGCCCTCTCCATGCAGGTGCACCCCACCCTCGACCAGGCGGCCGAGGGGTTCCTGCGGGGCGACAAGAACTACTCCGACCCGTGGCCGAAGCCCGAGATGATCGTCGCGCTGACCCCGTTCTCGGCGCTGGCCGGCTTCCGGCCGGGCCCCGAGGCGGCGGCCCTGGTCGGGGCGCTCGAACTGCCCGCCCTGCGGCCGGTGGTCGACCGGCTGGCGGCCGGCGACGTGCTCGGCGCGCTGCGGCTGCTGCTCGAATGGCCCGCCGACGAGCGGCCCGCGCTGGTCGCCGACGTGGTGCGGGCCTCGTGCGACCCGCTGGTGGCTACCCTCGCGGAGGGCTACCCGGCCGACCCCGCCGTGCTGGCGCCGCTGCTCATGCGGCAGCACGAACTGGCTCCCGGCCAGGCCATCTACCTGGGCGCCGGGGTCCTGCACGCCTACCTGAGCGGCTTCGGCGTCGAGATCATGGGCAGCTCCGACAACGTGCTGCGGGCCGGGCTGACCCCCAAGCCGATCGACATCGAAGAGCTGCTGCGCATCACCGACCCCGACGAGCAGCCCGCCGAGATCGTCCCCGTCGGCGACCTCTACCTGCCGCACTGCCCCGAGTTCCAGCTGCGCCGCATCGTCCCCGGCGAGGGCCGCACCCTGCCGGGCGGCGTGCCGCGGATCGCGGTGTGCGTCGAGGGAGCGGTCGTGCTGGCCGGCGAACTCAAGCTGCGTCCGGGCGACTCGGCCTTCCACGCCGCCTCGGCGGGCACCTTCGAGGTGTCGGGCCAGGGCGTCGTCTTCGTGGCGGAACCGCGCCAGAACTAGTGTGCGGCGGCGACGACCTCGATCTCGAAGCCGTCGCCGCTCACCACGTGGCCGGGTCGGACCTTGAACCGCTTGCGCAGCTCGACCTCGCCGTCGACCAGCACGTAGCCCTCGGCGACCATGTATTTGGCCTCGCCGCCGCTTTCCGCGATGGACAGATATTTCAGCAGGTCACAGAGCGGGATGAACTCGTCATCCAGTTCAAAGGTCTCGCGCACCTCCCCAGCATAGGGAGGGTCAGCGGTTCCCCGCCCAGACGAACAGGGCGGCGCCGGTCAGCAGCAGCCCGGCGCAGCTGGCCACGGTGCGAAGGTGGTTCCACGGCGCCCACTTCGGCGCGAACTCGGCCCAGACCTGCGCGGCCCGCGCCGGGTCGGTGATCTCCCCGGCCGCCAGCAGCGCGTTGTTCAGCGGGACGTTCACGATCGCCGTCGGCACGAACGCGCCGAGCACGTAGACGGCCGTCGCCGCGAAGAAGAACATCGCCGCGCCACGCTGCCCCGAACTCAGCAGCAGCACCCCGGCCACGGCCGCGACCAGCGGCGCCCCGATGAACGAGGCGAAGAACACCGGATTGAGGATCTTGACGTTGATCTGCTGCATCGCCGCGACGGCGTGATCGGCCCGCGTGGCGTTGAGCCCCGGAACGACCGACACCGAATAGGCGTAGAACAGCCCGGCGATATTGCCCATGAGCAGCAGCGCCAGCCCCGCGACGACAGCAGTGAGTCCAAACATTTCTCTACCTCCCGTGGATTGCTCAAACGGTAAAGAAGGGAGGTGTCCCCGCGTATCCGACTGGGGGTTGGACATGTCTCCGACCACAGGGGGAAGCCGGGGTGCCGTGTGATCTTGTGTTTGGTGTTCGTGCTGGTGGTGGTGCTTTGGTATCTCCTCCGCGGGGTCTCCCGGTGGTCGCGGGGGGCTCGGCTCGCCGTTGCGGCGGGGTCGCCCTACACCCGGTTCGTTCATCAGTGGGTGCTCTCGGCGCCGGCCACGTTCACCTATGTCGTGGTGTTCACGAGTTCGACGATTCTGCAGCGGACCGGGCCGCCCGATCTGATCGACGTGCTGACGACCTTTCAGAGCACCAATCTGGCGCGGCTGTCCGACAATCCGCTCGTGGTGCTCGCCGACAGCGCGCTCTGGGTCTCCGATCGGGGCGCCTTCCTGGCCTTCTACCTGGTCGTGTACGCCACCGTCATCGCCTGGGCCGAGCAGCGTTACGGTACGCCGCGCATCATCGTGATCGGGCTCTGCGGGCACGTGGTCGGGTCGCTGCTGACCGCGTTCGTGGAGTATCACGCCATCACGAACGGCCTGGCTCCGGCTCGGCTGGCCGTCTCCACCGACGTCGGGGTCAGTTACATCATGGTCGCCGGGGTGGTGGCCGCCGTGATCCTGATGCGGAGACGGTGGCGGGCCGTCGGGATCATCGCGCTGGCGCTGGGCGTGGGGGCGCCGATCGTGATCAGCCGCACCGTCTGGGACCTCGGTCATCTGCTGGCCACGGTCTGCGGTCTGGTGGCCGCGCTGATCTGCCTGCGGATCGCGCCGCCGCGTACACCACCCGCTTTTGACCTGGGGAAATGGGGTATGTCCCCTTCGTCGCCGGTCTTGGGGGGAAACGATGGCGCGGGGTGACGTGCCGCGGGTGGCGTCCATCGCGCTGACGGTGCTGGCGGTCTACTCGGCGGCCATCGCGATCGTGCCGCCGTTGCGGGAGATGGCGCGGCCGCTGACGGCGCTGGTCGACGACTTCGCCGTGCCGCTCACGCCCAACCTGGCCTACGCCGCCTTCCTCGGGCTGCTCGCCGGGGCGCTGGCGCGGCGCAAACGGGTGGCCTGGCTGCTGCTGGTCGCGCTGCTGGCGTTCTCTGTGCTGCTCAGCGTGATCTCCACGCCGCTGGTGGCGATCGCGCCGCGGGCGGAGATCCCCGACCGGGGGCGGCTGCTCAGCGAGGTGCTGGTCTCCGGGGCGATCGCGCTGATCCTGATCGGCTACCTGTGGTGGGGGCGGAGCGAGTTCTTCGCCAAGACGCAGCCCGCGTCGTTCCGCAAGGCCACGGCCACGCTGATCGCGCTGCTCGGGGTGTCCTACGTCGTCGGCTTCCTGCTCACGATCTTCTTCCCGGGCGACCTGATGCGGTCGGCCCGCGCGATCTGGGTGCTCAGCCGGGTGCTCGGCGGGGTCATCGAGGTCGAGGGCTACGGCCATCCGCCGGCCTGGGTCGCGTTCCTGGTCGGGCTGATGAGCGCGATCGCGCTGCTGGTCGCGTTCGGGGTGCTGTTCCGGTCGCAGCGGCGGCGGGCCGTGCTCGCGCCCGGCGACGAGGAGCGGCTCCGGGCGCTGCTGGGCGAACGCGACTCGCTGGCCTACTTCGCCACCCGGCGCGACCGCAGCGTCATCTTCTCGCCGAGCGGCAAGGCCGCGGTGTCGTTCCGGGTGGTCAACGGGGTGACCCTCGCGGGCGGCGATCCGCTCGGCGATCCCGAGGCGTGGGACCACGCGATCAGGGCGTGGATCGAGCAGGCCCGCGAGTTCGGCTGGACCCCAGCCGCCATCGGCTGCGGCGCCGAAGGGGCCAGGGCCTACCAGCGGGCCGGGCTGAAGGTGCTCGAACTCGGCGACGAGGCCGTCATCGAGGTCAAGAAGTTCAGTCTGCAGGGCCGGGAGATGCGCGGCGTCCGCCAGGCCGCCAACCGGGTCGAGCGGGCCGGCTACCAGCTCCGCGTCCGCCGCCACGGCGACATCGCCCCCGAGGAGATGCGGCTGATCAGCGAACGCGCCGACGCCTGGCGCGACACCGAGACCGAACGCGGGTTCTCGATGGCACTCGGCCGGCTCGGCGACCCGCTCGACGCCGGCTGCGTGCTGGTCGAGAGCCTCGGCAGGGACGGGGGCGAGGCGGCGCTGCTGTCGTTCGTGCCCTGGGGCGACCGGGGGCTCTCGCTCGACCTGATGCGCCGTGACCGGGAGGCGGAGAACGGCCTGGTCGAGTTCATGGTCGCCGGCCTGGTCAGGAACGCCGCCTGGCTCGGGGTCGAACGGATCTCGCTCAACTTCGCGGTCTTCCGGTCGGCCTTCGAGGAGGGCGCCAAGATGGGCGCCGGCCCGGTGATCCGGGCCTGGCGGCGCACCTTGTTGTTCCTGTCACGCTGGTGGCAGCTCGAAGCGCTCTACCGGGCCAACGTGAAGTATCACCCCGAGTGGGTGCCCCGCTTCCTCGCGTACGGGGACACCCGCGACCTCGTGAGGGTGGGCATCGCCTCGGCCATCGCCGAAGGGTTCTTCAAGCCGCCGAGGCTGCCCCGGATGCTCAGCTCTGCACGAACACCGACCGCCAGTTCGGCTGCTCCAGGTAGCGACGCAGCTCGACCAGGCCGCTGAGCCAGCCGCCCCACGCCGCGTAGGGCGGCTGGGCGGCGTCGAACCCGCTCGTCACGAACGTCAGGGTGGTCTTGCCGCCGGAGCCCTCGAGCTCCCAGCTCGTCACCATGCCGCCCCAGTCGATCGTCGCCGAGGTGGAGTCGAGGGAGACGAACCTCGCGGCGTGGTCGCCGGCCGCTTCGAGACCGCCCATCGCGAATCGGCCGCCGACCTCCGGCTCGATGCCGATCGGGTAGCCGAACCACGCGGTGGCCTGCTCGGAGTCGGTCAGCGCGGTGTAGACGCGGTCGGCCGGGGCGTCGATCTCCAGCGTGGCGGAGAACTCGCCGACCTTCGCCGTGTAGTCGACCTTCGGGCCGAGCTGCCGGCCTTCGACGTGGTCGGCCAGGTTGCCGAGCGCCAGCGCCCAGAAGGTCTCCAGGCTGGCGAGCGGGCTGGTGCTGCCCGAGAAGATGAGCGAGCGGTCGAAGTGGGACTGGAACACCGCGACCACGGTCTCGCCGTCGGTCTCGGTGAGCCGGATCTCGGCGGTGGTCTCGGTGCCGTCGAGGGTCCAGGCGAACTTGATCACGTCGTCGGCCGCCTCCAGCACCCGCTGGTGGGGGGCGTCGCCCTCCAGGGTGTGCCGGCCCCAGAAGTCGTACCGGCTGGGCAGGTCGACCTCGGCGTGCTCGGCGAACCAGACGCGCAGCTCGGCGGGGTCGGTCAGGGCGTGGAACACCGTCTTGAGCGGGGCCTGGATCCGGACGGCCGTGGTGGGGGACTGGCTCATGAGTCTTCTCCTTGCTGGTTCGGGTAACAGGCCACGACGAGCTTGAAAGGGTCGCCTTCAGCTCCGCCGTACTTCGTGAACAGTCGTTGCAGGGTTTCCTGGAGCTCGGCCAGGAACTCCGGCCGTCGCTCCGGGGGGACGCGGATGTCGCCCGAGACGCCGATCGACGGCAGCTCGGGAACCGATCGGTCGAGTGCGGCGATGTCTGCCTGGACCTCTTCGACCAGGTCGAGGAGGTGGCCCAGGCTGAGTTCGTCGCGGGCCCGGCCGAGGCCGATGTGGCCGACGAGCCGGGGTGAGAGCCAGTAGGAGCGGGCGGTGGCCTGGTAGATGCCCTCGGAGATGCCGCGCACCTTCCGTTCGGACACCTGCTCGACCAGCCCGGCCTCCACCAGGCGTTTCACGTGGTAGTAGACCCGCTGCGGGGTCTGCGCCAAGATCGCGCCCACCTCGCCGCAGGTGCGCGGCTCGGCGAGCTGCCGCAGCACCTCGATGCGCTGCGGCTTGAGCAGGGCCTCGGCCTGCTCGATCTCTTCCAGGTACAGGACGTCTCTCATCGCAAAAACAAGTTTGTACGTAAAAAACTTCCTTGTCAATAGGGCGCGAAACCGTGATGCGTAGCGAGCGGGTGTCCCCCTAAAGTGCCCACCGTGGAACAAACCGACCGCAGGGCCCTCATCGCCGCGGGGGTGACCGTGGTGCTCTGGGCGTCCGCGTTCGTCGCCATCAGGCACGCCGTGCTCTCTTACTCCCCCGGAGCCCTCGCCCTCGGGCGGATGCTGGCCGGGTCGCTGACCCTCCTGGTCATCCTGCTGGCCCGGCGCGAAGGGCTGCCGCCGCGGGCGGCCTGGCCCGGGATCGCCGTTTCGGGCGTGCTCTGGTTCGGGATCTACATGATCGCTCTCAATTGGGGCGAGCAGGAGGTCGACGCCGGGACCGCCGCGATGGTCGTCAACATCGGGCCGATCATCATCGCCCTGCTGTCGGGGCTGTTCCTCGCCGAGGGCTTCCCGCGCCGGCTGCTCATCGGCATGGCCGTCTCGTTCACCGGCGCGGTCGTCGTCGGCTTCTCCATGTCCGAGGGCGGCGGGGCCTCGGTGCTCGGCGTGGCGCTCTGCGTGGTGGCCGCAGTGACGTGGGCGATCGCGACGATCGTGCAGAAGCCCGCGCTGCGGCACGCCTCCGCGCTCCAGGTGACCACCTTCGGCTGCCTCATCGGCGCGGTCGTCTGCCTGCCCTTCGCCGGGCAGCTGATCAGCCAGGCCGCCGAGGCGCCGCTGTCGGCCACGCTGAACCTGGTCTACCTCGGCGTTTTCCCAACGGCGTTGGCCTTCACCACCTGGGCGTACGCCCTGGCCAGGACGACGGCGGGGAAGATGGGCGCCACCACCTACGTGGTTCCGGCGATCGTGATCGTGATGGCCTGGGCGCTGCTGGGGGAGACCCCGACCTGGCTGGCCCTGGCGGGCGGCGCGCTCTGCCTGGCGGGGGTGGCCGTCTCACGGCGTAGAGCGGCCTGATCGCGGGTCCGCTACGCGCGGGCCCGTTCGTCGGCGAGCAGGGAGCTCAGGCGTTCGACGGTCGGGCGCGACTCGACGTGCAGCCGGGCCACGCCGAGGCCCTCGTCGGCCAGGATCGCGAGCAGCGCGATGGAGCCCACCGCGGACACGACGATGAAGCCGCCCCGGCAGCAACCGTGGCGACAGCCGTCTCCATCACCCCCGTCACGCGGTCGCGCAGGGAGTGCAGTTCTGCCTACAGAGCGTTCTGTGCCACGCTGCCGCGGGCGACCAGTTCGGTGGCCAGCCGCTCGTCGGCCGGCGGTGAAGGCCTCGTTCCAGGCCGCCTCGCTCACCCGTCCCGAGCGGATCAGCAGGGATTCCGGCCCCGGAGGAGGCGGGGGTGGTCGCCGCGACGACCAGCCCGTCGCGGACGTGGATGATCCCGCCCGCGCTCCCCATGACGCGCAGCAGATAAGAGCCGTCGATGGGCTCGCCCAGCCGGAGCATGGAATCGACACCGAGGGGGTGATCGAGGGGCCCCCGGTAGCCAGCTGTTCCTCTACCCGGTGCTCGACCGCGACCGCGCCAACCTCGCGCTGAACACAACCTGCGCAACCTCGAACGGCAGATGAGCCTGTAATTTCCGACATTTCCTAACGGGATCGCGTTTTCCAATCACGCGACCGAATGTGTGATCGTGCCCGAATAGGAACCCGCCGCCGCCGAAGACGGAACTCTGACAATTATGGTCGGATTCCAGGAGACCGAGGTGTTTCCCACCGCCGATGTCACGGCGAAAGCCGTGTGCGACCCCGTCAGGGCGATCGCGTTCGCCGCCGCGAGCTGTCCCGGTGTGAAGACCCCGACGCCCGAGACCGCGGTCGCAGGGCCCGACCAGTAGGAGATGTTCGGCTTCGAGATCGTGGACGTGTTGCCGCCGACCGTGGTGGTGAAGTTGGTCGCGCTCACTGTGGCCGTGTAGCTGATCTGGGTCACCGAGCCACGGGTGTCGGACACGGCGACCGTGCCGAGCTGGGCGGACAGCTGGCCTCCGATGGTGGTGCTGCCGAGCGCTCTGGACGTGGGGGCGGTGATGGCCAGACCGGCGTTGGCCAGTCGTTTCGCCGAGTGATCGCGGGATTTTCCGGGTTTTCGACGGGGTGCCGAGCGTGCCGGGGGTGGTGGGCCACCCTGGGCGGACTTCTCCTGTGTGCCATCCAGGATGCCGCCCGGGGGTGCGCCCTCATCCCCGGCTTCCTCCCGCGGGGTGTCGTCCACGACCTGATAGGCTACTGCGGGCGTCTCCGGGTCTCCGACCGCCCAGGTGGGGGTCGATGTCACGACGGCGGCGACCACTGCTACCAGGGTCGCCGTCACGCGTGGTCTCACGGTGTCCTCCGGGCTCGTCGCCAGATGAGGTAGCCACCGCCCGCCACTGCGAGCGCGCCCGCTGTGGTGAGCAGGGCGGTCAGCGAGGGAAAGGCGGTGCTGCTCAGTTTCACGGCAGCCGTCGTGTTCAGGGCGGCGGGGAACGTCACCGTCCCGCTCGCGATTCTGGTGGTACGTCCGCTCGTCAGCTTCAGGTCCGCCTTCCACGGCCCCACGGGCAGTGAGGGATCGAGGAGGACCTCGACCTGTCCCACGTCCTTGGGCGCCATGGTCACGCCGGTGGTCACCTTGAACGGCCCGGCCGACGTGCCGCCGGGACCCTCCGAGAGCCGCAGTTCACCGGTCATGTCGACGGCCCGCAGGCCGGTGTTGGTGACCTGCGCCTCCAGGCGCGGCTTGCCATCCTGGTCGCGACTGGCCCAGAGCTTGTCGACGCGGAAGTCGGTCGGCGGTTCGCCACCGGTCCCGACGTCGAGGTAGACGCGGATGCCCACCCGGTTGTGGACCTGGACGTTCCGCTCCTTGGTCGCCGGCGCGCGGGCCTCGGCCCACATGACGGCGTACCGTTCGCCCTTCCAGGCGGTCTGCGGCACCCGGATGGTGGCCTTGAGCACCCGTTCGCCGCCGGGAGGCAGCGTGACGGCCGGGCGGTCGAACGCGATCCACGACGACAGCTCGTTGCCCGTCTGTTGCGGCAGGAAGGTGAACTTCCGCTTCTTGATCTCCGCCCCGGCCGCGTACAGCCACAAGGTCTGCGACCTCGGGGAGGTGTTGTTCACGGCGAAACGCCGGTGGATCACGGTCCCCGGCTTCACGTGGTCGACGATGTAGGCCCGCGCGCGCGGATCGTCTGATCTGTCCTCTGGCGCCGCAACGAGCCGGATCCCGACCTGCCCGCCCGGCTCCGCGTCCGCCTGGCCAGTCAGGGTCAGGACGGAAAGCAGAACCAGGAGAGGCGAGATCAGGATCCGGTGAAGAGCGGCGCGATCATGCCACCGAATGGGTCACCGTCCCCGTGTACGTGCCGGCGACCGCGGAGTTCGGGATGGTGACGCGCAGGGTGGGGTTCCACGTGACCGTGTTGTTGCCGACCAGGGCGCTCGCGGCGAACGCGGTGATCTGGGCGGCCACCGGCTGGGCCAGCAGCACGGTCAGCTGACCGGGCACGAAGGTGCCGACACCGCTCGACGAGGTGGCGGGGCCCGAGGCGTATGCGACGTTGGCCTTGGCGATCGTCTCGTTCGCGGTGCCGCCACCGGTGGTGAAGTCGGTGGAGGTGACGCGGGCCGTCCACGAGCCGAGGAGCGAACCGCGCAGGTCGCTCACCGTGACCGGGCCGATCGTGCCCTGGAGTGTGGCGCCCGAAGCGGTGTTGCCGAGGTTGACGCTGGCCGGAGCGCTGATGGTGAGCGCGCCGCCGACGATCGTGAAGGTGACGGTGCTGTCCGCCGCCTGAGCCGGGGCAACGGAACCGATCAGCAGCGCCATGGCCATGCCGATCACATATTTGAGAAACCGCATCGGTCATCCTCACATCGCCCGGAAACACCGGGATGCGAACAAGTCAGCGCGAGCGTAGATCGCTGACGAGTCGCCCCCCGGCGCTCCGCGCACAGGTCAGAGGAGATCTTGACCATCCGCAGGGTCACTCCTGGGCGATCACCCTGTAGTGAGCTCGGGCAGCACTTTCGCGCCGAATGTCTCGATGAACCGGGTCTGCTCCTTGCCCACGTGGTGCAGGTAGACCTCGTCGAATCCGGCGTCGGCGTACCCGCGCAGCCAGTCGGCGTGCCGCGAGGTGTCGGCGGAGACGAAGACCGATTTGGTCACCTCCTCAGGGGTGACGAACCGGCCCACGCTGTCGAACATCTCCGGGGTGTCGAAGTCCCAGCTGCCGGGCGGGCCGACCACGTTCGACCGCCACTGGTCGTGCGCGGTCGCCAGCGCCTCCTCCTCGGTCGGCGCCCAGCTCAGATGCACCTGTACGGCCGCCGGACCCCGCCCGCCGGCTTCGCGGTAGGCGTCCAGGACCTGCTTGGAGTGGGGACTGTTGACCGTGATGAGCCCGTCGGCCCACTCGGCCACCCACCTGGCGGTCTCCACGCTGACCGCCGCGCCGATCAGCTTCGGCGCCTCGGCCGGGAGCGACCACAGCTTGGCCCGGTCGACGGTGACGAGCCCGTCGTGGCTGACCTCTTCGCCGTTCAGCAGGGCCCTGATCACGTCGACGCACTCGCGCAGCCGTCGCTGCCGGATCTCCTTGCGCGGCCACCGGTCACCGGTGACGTGCTCGTTCGACGCCTCGCCGGAACCGAGCGCGGCCCAGAAACGGCCCGGGAACATCGCCGCGAGCGTCCCGATCGCCTGCGCCACGATCGCCGGGTGGTAGCGCTGGCCGGGCGCGTTCACCACGCCGAACCGCAGGGTCGTGGCCTGCAGCGCGGCGCCCAGCCACGACCACGCGAACCCCGACTCGCCCTGCCGGGCGCTCCAGGGCGCGATGTGGTCGGAGCACATCGCCATCGCGAAACCGGCCTCGTCGGCGAGGCGGACGGCGTCCAGAAGATCACCGGGGGAAACCTGTTCATGGGAGGCGTGAAAGCCATAGATCGCCATCCCTATCGACTACCCCGGCAAGTCATCCGCTATCGGGTGTAAAGCGGGCGGCTCTAGGGTTGGCGCATGTCCTCAAGATCACTGTTCGCCGGTGCCGCGTTAACCGCGACCGCCCTGCTCACCGTCGCCGCCCCGGCCGCCCAGGCGGCCACCCCCACGACCGTCGCCAAGAAGTTCTTCGCCGGGTTCGTCAAGAAGGACCAGTGGAAGATGGCCGACTACGCCACCGTCGAGGTCGTCGAGAAGTCGCTCAAGTACAAGTACCGCGCACCCGACAAGTTCGCCGGTTGCACCGCCGCTGGAACGTGCCGATTCGTGTACACCAGCGTGAAGGTGCCCGGTGACCTCAACGGCCTGCTCCTCCAGGTGAAGGGGAACAAGGTCGTCAAGGCGTGGATGCCGCAGCACATGACCAAGCCCGGCTCGGCCGCGCACCACTTCGTGCAGTCATGGTGGTTCCACGACAAGAACCGCGCCCGCGAGGTCGCCACCGCCAAGGCCGTCAAGACCCTCTTCAAGGTCAAGTGGGACCCGAACGGCGTCCCCTACCACTGGCAGGGCTGCTCCAAGGAGCCCAAGGGCTACAGCTGCGCCTACTCCTACGAGGGCGGCGCCATGTTCCTGCACGTGCGGGGCACGAAGGCGGCCGGCTACTACGTGAACTCTGTGAGTTACATCGCCGACTAAACGGGAGTTACGTGCCGTCTGCGCCAGAGAGAGGGCGCACAGACGCGGTTCGGGTCGGCACGCTGGGTGTCCAGTAACTCTCCCGAAAGGGGAGTCCCATGGACACGCTCATGCCCGTCCTGTTCATCCTCGCCGTCGTCTTCATCCTGTACGTCGCGGCGACCACCAACCCGCTCAGGAAGTGCCCTCGCTGCGGAGGCAAGGGCACTCTCCCGTCAAGCGTCCTCGAAGGCCGCTACCGGATCTGCCCCCGCTGCAACCGCAAGGGCGAGATCGGCAACTAGCCGCACGGGCACGTCCGGCCTCGTCAGCCGCGCGCTCTGCGGCGTTTCTCCGCTCGGTCGAGTGCCCAGACGTAGTACCAGGGGCCTCTGCGGATCGCGTGGAGGCTGTTCTGGTTCATCGCCTGGATGACGCCCCACAGTCCGCCCGTCGCGCCGAGGATGCCCAGCGCGGGCAGGAGCGCCGGTCCGTGGACGGCCACGAGAGTGGCGCTCACCGTGCCCACGACGGCCCCGCTCGCGGCGACCGCCCGGGTGCTCCGGACCTTCGCCATCTCGTCACGGCAGTCGAGGATGTGCCCCTCGATCTCCAGGCCGATCCGGGCCAGCTCCCGCTCGGACTGGACGGCGTCATGCGCCTGGTCGAGTCGGTCGAACGTCTGACGCAGGTGGCTGCGGAGACGTTCGTAGGACCCGAACTCCTCGACGGTGATCCTGCTGAAGTCGCGCAGACCGACCCCGTCGATGAACGGCAGGTCGATCTCCAGGACCGGCCGGACGACTCTGCTCTTGACCGGCCGGTCGCCGGAGACCTCGATCGCCCTGCGTCCCTCGACGAGGAAGTCGATCGCGTTCTTGTGCTTGACGGGCTTGGCCCTGCCGACGGCGCGTCCGTCCTCCAGGCGTTGGGTGCGGACGCTGTAGCTGGGCAGGTACCACGCCAGTCCGGCGCGCAGCAGGGGCTCGGCGTCTCTGATCCAGGTGCCGAGACCTGCGAGATCGGGCGTGGTGAATCCGACGTACCGGTCGTCCCAGGCCTCGGCGTAGCCGTCCCTTTTCCGGGCCGCCTCCGCCACTCCCAAGTAGTTCGTCGGCAAGTCGCCGAGAATCGGCTTGTCCGAGCGGTATCTGTGAATCTCGTGGTACTTCCCGCGCCAGTCGTCCGACAGGAGCAGCGTGTCGGAGATGAGCGACACGCGCTTGGTGATCACGTCGAAAGAGCCCCGTCTGACGCCGAGACCGACGTCGAACGTGTGGGTGCCGATCCTGGCGCGGTCGGTCAGCGTGGCCTTGTAGTCGTCCCAGAAGTAGACCGCGTACCGCCGCGCGACCTCCTCCGGGGGATCCTGGGGAGACACATGGCGGTAGAACCGCCGCATGTGCTTGGCAATGACATGATCTTGAACGCGTCTGCGCCGCCACGGCCACATTCATCAAGCGTAGATTCCGGGGAGCGCACGACCAAGATCATTGCCCGCAGACGGCCCCGTTCAGGGGCCGCCTGCCGCCGATCAGCGGACGTACACGTTGGGCCTGGCCGGGGTCGCCATCCCGTCGCCGATGAAGAAGCTCGGGTGGGGCGGCTGGTTGTAGGCGGTGTTCTGCCAGGCCAGCGCGACGCGGTACATCGGGTCGTGCAGCAGCGTGTGGATCTTGACGCCGGTCGCCGTCGGCGTCGAGTAGATCCGCAGCGCCCGGTTGTCGCTGGTCGGCCAGATCACCTCTTCGCGCCAGTCGCCGAGGATGTCGCCCGACAGCGACGGGGTCGCCTTGGTGCCGTTGTTGGAGTGGACGTTCGAGCCGGTCAGCAGGCGGGTCTCGCCGCCGGTGCCGTACTTGTCGATGCGGACGTCGTCGAGGAGCTCACGGACCGGGTCGGCGTCCCACCAGGCCAGGAAGTTGATCGACGAGGGCTCCCGGCCGAGGCTCGCGCCGGTCGGCGAGCGGAGCGTGGTGTCGCGGGCCGACCACGACTCGGCTCCCGCGCTGCCGGCCCAGACGTCGCCCGAGACGCCCCGGCCGTTGTCGCCGCCCGAGGCGGTCTGCCAGAGGATCTGGCCGGTCCGCGCGTCGGCCATCCACGAGCCAGGCTTCGAGGTGTCCTCGCTGACCTTGAAGATCTCCAGGCCCTGCCGCGCCGGGTTCAGGTCGCCGACGTGCAGCGCGTCGCCGTGGCCGAGGCCGGTGCTGTAGAGGCCGGAGCCGTTGTCGTTGATGACGGCGGCGCCGAAGACGATCTCGTCGCGGCCGTCGGCGTCGACGTCGGCGATGGACAGCTGGTGGTTGCCCTGGCCCGCGTAGGAGGTGGCGTTGTTGGAGTCGAAGGTCCACCGGCGGGTGAGCGAGCCGTTGCGGAAGTCCCAGGCCACCACGACCGCCCGGGTGTAGTAGCCCCGGGACATGATCAGTGAGGGGCGCTGGCCGTCGAGGTAGGCCGTACCGGCGAGGAACCGGTCGACCCGGTTGCCGTAGTTGTCGCCCCAGTTGGAGACGGTGCCCCGGGCCGGGACGTAGTCGACGGTCGACATCGCGGCGCCCGTCTGGCCGTTGAACATGGTCAGGAACTCGGGGCCGGAGAGGATGTAGCCGCCGGAGTTCACGTAGTTCGCCGACCCGTTGCCGATCACGGTGCCGCGGCCGTCGACGGTCCCGTCTGCGGTCTTCATGGCGACCTCGGCGCGGCCGTCGCCGTCGTAGTCGTACACCTGGAACTGCGTGTAGTGCGCCCCCGCGCGGATGTTGCGGCCGAGGTTGATCCGCCACAGCCGGGTGCCGTCGAGCTTGATCCCGTCGACGTAGACCGGGGACGTGACGCCCGACTGGGAGTTGTCCTTGGCGTCGTTCGGCTCCCACTTCAGGACCAGGTCGACGCGTCCGTCACCGTCGAGATCGCCGACGCTGGCGTCGCTGGCGGTGTAGTTGGAGCTCGGCGGCGAGATCGGGACGTCCAGGTAGCCGCTGGAGAACCTCAGCGACGTCTCCGAGCTGGGCCCTTCCACGCCGCCGTTAAGAGCCCTGATCGTGTACGTGGCGTCGGAGGCCGCCCCGCTGTCCAGGTAGTTCGTGGAGTTGGAGACGGTGGCCACGCGGGTGCCCGACCGGTAGACGTTGAACGAGGTGTCCCGGGCCTCGGTGCCGAGCAGCCGCCACGACACGAGGTTCGCGCTGCCGCTGCGGACCGAGATGACCCCCCGGTCGAGGTCCTCGACCTGCTTCGCGCCACTCGGCGTGGGCGTGGGCGTCGGCGTGGGCGTCGGCGTGGGCGTCGGCGTGGGAGTGGGCGTTGGGGTCGGGGTCGGGGTCGGTGTGGGGGTCGGCGTCGGTGTCGGGCTGGGCTGGGTGCCGTTGCAGGCGACGCCGTTCAGCGCGAAGTTGGTCGGCGTGGGGTTGTCGGTGCCGCTCATCGAGGCGTTGAAGCCGAACGCGGTCGAGGCGCCCGTCGCGAGCTGCCGGTTGTAGCCGGCGTCGTCGGCCGTCACGTTGCCGCCGCTCTGGGTCAGGGCGGTGTTCCACGCCTGGGTGACCTGCTGCCCGGCCGTGAACGTCCAGGTCAGCCGCCATCCGTCGACCGGGTCGCCCAGGTTGTTGATGGTGACGGTGGTCGAGAAGCCGCCCGGCCACGAGCTGCCGACGGAGTAGTCGATCCGGCAGGCGACGGCGGCCCTGGCCGGACCCTGGAAGGCGACCGCGGCCACCAGCAGCCCTGCCGCGACTAGGGCGAAACGTTTCATAGCCGGTCCAATCTGCGGGAGCGTCAGGCCCAGAACGTAGAAATCCAGACTCAACCGGTCAACCATCGTCGACATCGCCGTAATGTCATCCGAGGTCGTGACTGAAACGTTCAGATCAGCCGATTCGGACTCATGGGTCTCATGTCCTTTTATGATTCGCGGCCGGGCCGTACGAGAAAGCCTGATCTGTCGGCACACGGCGCACCTGTCGGGCGGGGCCGACAATGGCTGACCCTTCGCCGGGATATCCGGATTTAGCCAGCGTACCGACGCCGAAAAAAGGGACACAAGCGCACATCGCGGCGCTCGAATTTTTTCCTGCAGAAGTTTGTTTACAGGCGTGATCGCCGGGGGTAGTTCAGGGGTGTCACTAAATAAGGCGCCACCCCCCGGGGCGATAATCAAATGAGCTCGATATTTGTGGGGGTGTGTTGTGAGCAGACTGATCGACAGAACATGGGCGATTGTCGTCTCGCTCGCCGTCGCCGTCATCGGATTGTTCGTTCCCGCAGGTACGGCTCTTGCCCTGTCGGTGACGCCGGTGCCGGACGTGGTGGTCGACGCTGAGGAGACCGCCACCGGGCGCATCAATCTACCGCGGTGGCCCGGCGATCTCGCGCCGGGCGGAGATGCCACGGTGACGCGGACGATAAAAACAACGAGAAATTATCTGCTCGTCGAATTCGTGCCGGTGATTCTGGTCAGAGATAGTCGGCCGGTTCAGGTGCACAGCGCGTGGCGGCTGCCAACCTCCGCCCACGTCGCCGGCGCCCCCGGACATCGGGCCCGCGCACCGCCTCACACCTGAGTCGAACTCAAAGACCTACCGCGATAAGAGATCACGATTGGCGTGCCCCCATCAACGGGGGCACAGCGGTACCTTCTCTCCCCATCAAGCTCGAAGGAATCGAACTCCGGCGCATCTCCATGCCGCCGGCGGCCCCGTTCCGCACCTCGTCCGGCGTCGAGACGTCTCGTGACGTCCCGCTGCCCCGCGCGGTGACCGGCGGTGCCGAGGGGTGGGGCGAATGCGTGGCCATGGCTGAGCCGCGCTACAGCCCCGAACATGTCAACGGCGTCGCCGACGTGCTGCGCCGTTTCTGATCCCCTCCCTTCCCGATTCCGCCGACGCATACGACGTCGCCCCGGCGCTGGAGAACGCGATCCTCGACGCGCGACTGCGCGAATCCGGTGAACCGCTCGCCCGCTTCCGCCGGGGTCATGGATTCCATCCCGCACCTTCTCGACGCGGCCACCGGCTACGTGGCCGACGAATAGGTGCGGATCAAGCTGAAGATCGAACCCGAACGGGACGTCGAACCGGTCCTGGCCGGCGCCACCCACCTGGCGAGACTCGACGGCTTCGGGCCGTCGACGTGACCCGGCCGTTCGGAACCCTGCCTGACCTGCTCGACGAGTTGACCACCGCGAAGGAGCGGACAGGCCTCTGAGACCATCGGGATTACCAACGACCGATGTCAGGAGATCCCTGTGGCCGTCGACCGGCTCCTCCCCACCCCGGAGGCCCGTGACCTGCTCGACCTCACCCGTGATGTGGCGGACAAGGAACTGCTGCCCATCGTGGACCGGCACGAGCGCGCCGAGACCTATCCCGAGGGCCTCTTCGCCACCCTCGGCGCGGCCGGCCTGCTGAGCCTCCCCTATCCGGAGGAGTTCGGCGGCGGCGGCCAGCCCTACGAGGTCTACCTCCAGGTGCTCGAAGAACTCGCCGCGCGCTGGGCGTCCGTCGCCGTGGCGGTGAGCGTCCACTCGCTGTCGTGCTATCCCCTGGCCACGTTCGGCACCTCCGAGCAGGTCGAACGGTGGCTGCCCGACATGCTCGCCGGCGACCTCGTCGGCGGCTACAGCCTGTCCGAACCCCAGGCCGGCTCCGACGCCGCCGCCCTGACCTGCCGCGCGACCCGCGTCGCCGACGGCTACGAGATCAACGGCGCGAAGGCGTGGATCACCCACGGCGGCAAGGCCGACTTCTACGCGCTGTTCGCCCGGACCGGCGAGAAGTCGATCTCCTGCTTCCTGGCTCCCGGCCAGGTCGACGGCCTGACCTTCGGCAAGCCCGAAGAGAAGATGGGCCTGCACGCCGTGCCCACGACGAGCGCCCACTGGGACGGCGCGGTCCTGTCGGCCGACCGGCTGATCGGCGCCGAGGGCCAGGGCCTCCAGATCGCCTTCAGCGCCCTCGACTCGGGCCGCCTCGGCATCGCCGCCTGCGCGACCGGCCTGGCCCAGGCCGCCCTCGACGCCGCGGTCTCCTACGCGAAGGAGCGCACCACCTTCGGCAAGCGCATCATCGACCACCAGGGCCTCGGCTTCCTGCTCGCCGACATGGCCGCGGCGGTCGACTCGGCGCGGGCGACGTACGTCGACGCGGCCCGGCGAAAGGACGCGGGCCTGCCGTTCTCCCGGCAGGCGTCGGTGGCCAAGCTCGTGGCGACGGACGCGGCGATGAAGGTGACGACCGACGCGGTCCAGGTGTTCGGCGGATACGGCTACACGCGCGAGTTCCCGGTGGAAAGGTACATGCGCGAAGCGAAGATCATGCAGATCTTCGAGGGCACCAACCAGATCCAGCGCCTGGTCATCGCCCGAGGCCTGGCCCGCTAACCGCGGTGCAGGTGCGAACGGACCTCCGCGACGAACCCCGGGACCCCGCACTTCTCCAGTGACGACAGGACGTCTTCGAGCGTCATCGCGGGGTGCGGCGGTCTGCCGGTCGCCCCGGCCTGCTCCTTCAACACGTTGAGGAGCGCGGCCGGGGCGCACTCCGGCTCATGGAGCAGGAACGTGTCAGGGTCGATCGGCTCGATATCCCAGGGTTCGCTCCGCGAGCCGCAGAAGGGTGTCACGCAGGGCGTTCGGATAGAGAACGCATGCGTCCAAGACGGCGGAGAATGGCACGCAGACAGCATAAGTAAGTTCCGGGGAAAACGTCTCAGAAATCGTCCGACGGCTTGTCGTATGTGCCCGATTCCACGGATTCTTGAGTGAGTTCATCCAAGATTCGACGTCGTTCCGCGCGTCGCTTTTCCTGATAAATCAGGACATCTTGGAGTTTTACCCGCCGGTGTGCTCCCGGGCGGTCGGTCGACCGCTGATAAGGGATCTCGTCGCTTTCGAGGAGCTTGACGAAAGTCGGCCGGGAAATGCCGAGGAGTTCGGCGGCCTGGTAGGTCGACAACGTCGTGTGCTGTGGCGCGACCGTCACGGCCAGACCCTGCGAGAGGGCCTCGGCCACTTTCAGCAGAGCGTCATAGAGCGCCGGGGGCAGTGGCAGCTGCGGGGAACCGTCTGGGCCGGTCAGGAGGGCGGGGCGGTCGGCGACCGGGCGCCCTCGCCTGTGTAGTTCCACGACCAGATCGACTATGGCGGCCTGGTTGCCGGGATCTTCTTCCGGAAGGAATGTCCTGGTGTCACCGGCGGCCAACGACGTGTCGCCCATCCGAGACCTCCATCGCCACATGTTGCCGTAGTCAGAACTCTACCCCGAAACGAAAATATCGAAAACGCACTTGGTAATTCCTGTTGGAACACCCGATTGTCGCAACCGCGATTCCGGATGACGAATTGCCTGATCGCGTTGTCAGCCGGGTAGCGGTGGCGACAAATCCCAGACGCGGATCGACTCGTCGCGGCCGCCGGTGATGGCGACCGGTTTTCCGCCGACCGAGCCGAAGGCCGCGCAGTACACGCGGTCGGTGTGGCCCTCCAGAGGGCCGCCGATTTCGGCGCCGGCGGCCAGGTCCCATACGCGGGCGGTCTTGTCCTCGCTGGCGGTGACGGCGATCGGCTTGCCCCCGGACTCGCCCAGAGCCACGCCCCAGACCCAGCTCGTGTGCCCGGTCAGCGGGGTGCCGAGGCTGGTGCGGGTGGTCAGGTCCCAGATGCGGGCGGTCTTGTCCTCGCCGCCCGTGACGGCGACGGGCTTGCCGTCGAGTTCGCCGATCTCGACCGACCTGGCCCAGCCGATGTGGCCGGTCATCGGCTCGCCGAGCTGCTGCCGCGTGGTCAGGTCCCAGACCCGGACCCAGCCCTCGTCGCCGGTGCTGACCACGATCGGGACGCCGTTCGCCTCGGCCAGCGCGACCGCCCAGACGGCCTTCGTGGTGCCGGTCATCGATTCGCCGATCTGTTCGCCGCTGTGCAGGTCCCAGACGCGGACGGTGCCGTCGACGCCGCCGCTGACCGCGATGGGGTCGCCGTTCAGGGTGCCGATGTCGACGCCCTTGACGCCGCCCTCGTGGCCGAGCATCGGGTTGCTCAGCTGGGTGCCCTTGCGGAGGTCCCAGATGCGCAGCGAGCCGTCGTCGGCGGCGGTGACGGCGATCTCGGTGCCGTCGAGCAGGCCGACGGCCACGTCTCTGACCCACTTCTCGTGGCCCGCCATGGCGTGGAGCTCCGAGCCGGTGTCGAGGTCGACGACGCGGACGGTGTTGTCGTCGCCGCCGCTCACCGCTGTCGGCACCCCGTCGACGTCGATGAAGCCGATGTTGCGCACGTCGTCTTCCTGCACATCGACCGGGCCGCCCACCGGCTGACCGAAGGTCACGGGGGCGGGGGTCAGCGTGGTGCCCATGCGGGCGCCGTCGCCGGTCGTGGCGCTGTCTCCGTCGGGCCAGAGCTGCCAGGTCAGGACGCCGCCGGCCACCACGACCGCCAGGGCGCCGGCCAGCCAGGCCGGTTTGCGGTTCTTGACCGGGGGCGCCAGCGGCATCGTCTCGACCGCGAACTCGTCGCCCGTCAGCGCCTTGACCAGCTCGGGGGCCGTGGGGCGGAGCGCCGGGTTCTTGTTCAGGGCCTGCTCGATCAGCGGGCGGAGGCCCGGGGGCACTCCGTCGAGCCGGGGTTCGCGGGTCATGATGGCGTTGATCAGCTGGGGCACGGTCGTACCGGGGAAGGCGCGTCTGCCGGTCGCGGCGAAAGCCATCGTGGCCGCCCACGCGAACACGTCGGCGGCGGGGGTGACCTCGCCGTTCTCGATCTGCTCGGGGGCCATGTAGCCGGGGGTGCCGATCGAGCCCGACATCGTCGCGGTGTGGTCGAGGGCGCGGGAGATGCCGAAGTCGATCACGACCGGGCCTTCGGGGCCCATCAGCACGTTGCTGGGCTTGAAGTCGCGGTGGACGATGCCGGCCCGGTGGATCGCCGCCAGCGCGGTCGCGGTCGCCACGGCCAGGCGTTCGAGGCCGCCGCCCGTGCGGGGGCCCTCCTCCTGCACCACGTGGTGGAGTGACGCGCCGGGCACGAACTCGCTCACGATGTAGGGCCGGTCGCCGAAGACGCCCATGTCGAGCACCCGGGCGGTGCAGAACGGGGCGACCCGGCGGGCCAGTTCGACCTCGCGCAGGAAGCGCCGCCGGTGGTCGGCGTCTTTGGACAGTTCGTCGTGGAGGACCTTCAGCGCGACCGGGGCGCCGCCGGGGTCTTCGGCCCGGTAGACCGCGCCCTGGCCGCCGTGCCCGATGCGGTGGAGGATGCGATAGCTGTCGATCGACGCCGGTATGCCAGGCTCCGCGTTCACGACCTCATGATAGGAGCGGTCCACCGAACCGCAGGATCACGATTCGGCCAGCCCGCGCAGACAACGGTCGGCGCAGCGCAGATCGCCGATCCGCCGGAACTCGGGAAGCAGCCTGGCGTAGTCGGCGCGGGCCTCGTCCGGGTCGAGCAGGGCGGCGCGGAAGACCTGGGCGTGCAGGCGTTCGTGGTCGTTGTCGCTGGCCACGGCCAGCCGCTCGGCCTCGGTGAGCCAGACGGCGGCCTCGTCGAGGCGTACGCCCGACTCGATCGCCCGCAGGGCCATGTGGTTGAGGGCGTTGGCCCGTTTGACCTGGTCGCCCAGGTCGCCGAAGAGATCGGCCGCCTCCGCCGTGGGGGCGATCGACCCGGCGGCGTGGCCCAGGGCCGTCAGGGCCAGGGCGCGGTGCCACGTGTCGCCCGTCTCCGCGTAGCGGGTCACCGCGTCTTCCAGATGGGGCAGGGCGGCGGTGCGGTCGGCGTACATGAGACACCAGCCCAGCGCGAGGGCGGCCATGGCTCGGTCGTCGGGTGATTCGGCCAGCTCGGCGGCCTGCCGGGCGAAGGCCAGGGCCTTCGGGACGTCCTGGAAGCAGTGCACGATCGCGGCCGTGGTCAGCGCCGGCACGGTCGCGACCGGGTCGGCGAGCCAGTCGAACAGGTCGGCCCGCGCCCCGATGATCTCCCAGGCGGTGCCCACGCCGGTCAGGAACGGCCAGGGGTCGTCGGTGTGCCTGACGGCCTGGCGCAGGTCGGGCCAGTGCCGGTTGAACCAGCGGTTGGCGCGGGCCTGGTCGGCGCCGCGCAACGCGGCGACCAGCGAGACCGCGTGGGTGAGGTGGTGGTCGGCGTGCCGGTCGCGGGCCTCGGTCGCGCCCTCGCCCAGGCGGGCGGCGGCGAAGTGCCGGACGCTGTCGAGCAGCCGGTAGCGCGTCGTCTCGCCGACCCGGCGGCGAGACAGCAGCGAGCGGTCGAGCAGCCGGGGGAACAGCCGGGCCATCGCCGGGCGGTCGAGCGGCTCGTAGGCGAGCACCCGGGTGACGGTGTCGTAGTCGAACTCGCCGGGGAACACCGAAAGGCGGGCCAGCAGCAGCTTCTCGTCGGCGTGCAGCAAGTCGTAGCTCCAGCGCAGCGCCTCTTCGAGGGTGCGGTGGCGGCCGACCGGGCCGTCGGTGAGCAGGGTGAACCTGCTGTCGAGCAGGCCGACGAGCTCGGCCGGCGTGAACGCGCGCACCCGGGCGGCGGCCAGCTCCAGCGCCAGCGGCAGGCCGTCGAGGCGGATGCAGACCCGGGCCACGTCGCGGGCGTTGTCCTCGGTGACCGCGAAACCCGGCGAGGACGACGCGGCCCGGTCGGCGAACAGCCGCGCCGACGCGGCCGACAGGACATCCTCCGGCCGCGACGACTCCGGCGGCAGCGGCAGCGGGCCGATCTCACAGACCCGTTCACCCGGTACGCCCAACGGCCCGTGTGAGGTGGCCAGTACCCGTACGTCGGACCCGCTCCGCAGGAGATCGGCGAGTAGCGGCGCCACCCGGACGTGCTCGCAGTTGTCCACCACCAGCGTCTGCCCGGCCGCCCCGCGCAGCACGTCCTCGAAGGCGGCCGTCACGTCGTCGCCGGGCGACAGCGCGGCCAGGTCGACCAGCACCGCCCGTGGCAGCGTGGCCGCCACGTGCAGGGCCAGCCGGGTCTTGCCCGTCCCGGCCGGGCCGGTGAGCGTGACCAGCCGATGGGTCGCCAGCAGCTCGCCGACCAGCGGAACCTCCGATTCGCGGCCGATGAACGACGACAGCGCCACCGGCAGGTCACGGCGGCGGAGCCGTCGGGCGTGCTCGACCAGGGCCAGCCGGTTCTCGCCGCCGAGCTTGCGCAGCAGCGCCGACACGTGGCTCTCCACGGTCCGCTCCGAGAGATGGAGGCGGCGGGCGATCTCGCGGTTCTGCAGGCGTTCCCCGACGAGCCCGAGGATCTCCAGCTCGCGCGGGGTCGGCTCGGTGGTCATACGCCCGAGTATCTCCGTACTCACCACGGATGTGCGGGCGGGTGAGAACGCACACGCTGGTTCACACGGCACCCCCGGATAGTCGGGGATGTCACGAAGACGAAGTCCAAGAGGGGGACATCACAATGAGCGAGTCCGTGAAGGACCTGATCGCCCAGGCCCGCGCGCAGATCGACAACCTGTCGGCCGACGAGGTCGCCAAGGCGGTCGACGCCGGCGGCGTCACGCTGGTCGACCTGCGGGAGCCGGGCGAGGTCGAGAAGGAGGGCACCATCCCGGGGGCCGTCCTCGCTCCCAGGGGGATGCTCGAGTTCTACGCCGACCCGGCCAGCCCGTACCACCGCGCCGAGTTCGACCCGGCCGGGACCGTGATCCTGTTCTGCGCCTCGGGCGGCCGGTCGGCGCTGGCCGCCCGCACGCTCCAGTCGCTCGGTTACCAGGACGTGGGCCACCTCGACGGTGGGTTGAAGGCCTGGAAGGACGCCGGGCGTCCGACCACCCACGAGAACTGAAAGTGGATCTGGGCCAACGCCCTCCATCGATGTGAGAGTGGGCTCATGGTGTCGATCCGGCTGCTCGGGCCGCCCGCCGTCGAGATCGGCGGCGAGCCGGCGAAACCGCCGCGCGGCCGGAAGGCGTGGGCCCTGCTCGCCTATCTGCTGCTGGCCGAACGGCCGCCCAATCGTAAGCGCCTCGCCGAGCTGCTGTTCGGCGACGCCGACGACCCGCTGGGCGCGCTGCGCTGGACGCTGGCCGAACTGCGCCGCGCCCTGGGCCTCAAGGAGGCCCTCTCGGGTGACCCGGTGCGCACCGACTTCGGCGAGGACGTCACGGTCGACGTGCGCGTCCTCCTCGACCAGGACGCCGATCCGGCGCCGCTGCTCGAACTCGGGGGAGAACTGCTCGAGGGTGTGCACCTGGCGTCCTCCCTCGAGTTCGAGTCATGGCTCCTGGTGGCCCGGCACCGGGTCGCGGGGATGATCGAGGCCCGGCTCCGGCAGGCCGCCGCCCGGCTGCTCGCCGCCGGCCGGGCGAAAGACGCGGTCGTGTACGCCGCCCGCGCGGTCGAGCACAACCCGCTCGACGAGGGCAACCACGAGCTGCTGGTCCGCAGCCTCACCATGGCCGGCGACCGGGCCGCCGCGCTGAAGCAGGTCGCCGTGTGCGAAGACCTGATGCGGCGCGAGCTGGGCGTGAAGACCTCCCCCGCGCTGCGGGAGGCGGCCACGGTCGGCTCCGACTCGCCGATGCTGCCGCCGCTCAGCGGCCGGGCCGCCGCGGTCAGCCAGCTCAACGCCGGCCGGGCCGCGATCATGGCGGGGGCCGTGGCGGCCGGCGTCCAGTGTCTGCGGACGGCGGTCGCCGAGGCCTCCCGCACCGGCGACGCGGCGCTGAAGGCGCGGGCCTACTGCGCGCTCGGCAGCGCCTTGGTCCACGCCCTGCAGGGGCGGGACGAGGAGGGCTCGCTGGCGCTGCACGAGGCGATCCTGCACGCCGCCGCTGCGGGCGACCGTTCGGTCGCGGTGACCGCTCACCGGGAGCTCGGCTTCGTCGAGGTCAAGGCGGGCCGGCGGACCGCCGCGACCATGTGGCTGACCAAGGCCGCCGCGATGGCGGAGACCGACGCCGAGACGGCGGCGATCTGCGGGGTGCTCGGTCAGAACACCTCCGACCAGGGCGACTACCGGGCCGCGATCGGGCATCTGGAGGAGTCGATCGAGCGGGCCGCCCGCTGCGGCGACCACAAGCAGCACGCGTGGTCGCTGTCGATCCTCGGGCGCGTCCACCTGATGCGCGACGAACGCTCGCAGGCGCACACGGTGCTGCGACGCTCGCTGGAGCTGACCGAGGAGCAGCGCTGGATGGCGTTCCTGCCGTGGCCGACCGCGCTGCACGCCGAGATCGACCTGCGCATGGGCGACGTCGAGGCCGCCGCCGACGGCCTCGAACGGGCGTGGGTGCTGGCCTGCCAGGTCGAAGACCCGTGCTGGGAGGGGACCGCCGCGCGGGGGCTCGGTCTCCTCAGCCGCAACCGGGGCGACCACGTGGCCGCCTTCCGCTGGTTGGGCCAGGCGACCGACAGCTGCAACCGGCTGCCCGACCGCTACCAGTGGGTGCACGCCAACGTGCTCGACGCGACGATCACCTGCGCGCTCGACGCAGGCGACACCGAGCGGGCCCGCCCGCTCGTCACCACGCTCGGGTCGCTGGCCGCCCGATGCGACATGCGCGAATGGGTGGTGCGCGCCCATCTGCACAACGCCCGTCTCGGGGACCGGACGGCGCTCGCCTCCGCGCGGATGCTCGGGGCGGGGATCGACAACCCCGCCCTCGCCGCGCTGCTTCGTTAGGAAACAGGGGAAATGTACGATTCGACGGCCTGGACGCTGGTCGACGAGGGGTGGGGTCGCCGCGCGGTCGACTTCGCGACGCTCAGCGAACCGGGGAACTGCAGAGAATACGTCGCCATGCACCAGCACCTGGGCATCGGCGACGGCGACCGGATACTCGACGTCGCCTGCGGCGCGGGGCTGGCCCTGGAGCTGGCCGCCGCCCGGGGCGCCCTGGGCGCGGGCATCGACGCCTCGGCCCGGCTGGTCGCGGTGGCCCGCGACCGCAACCCCGACGCGGACGTCCGCGTCGGCGACATGCACGACCTGCCCTGGGACGACGCGTCCTTCGACGCCGTCACCAGCTTCCGAGGGGTCTGGGGCACCACGCCGCTGGCGCTGCGGGAGATCCACCGGGTGCTGAAGCCCGGCGGCCGGCTCGGGCTGACCGTGTGGGGGCACATCAAGAAGTCGACGGGCGCGTGGGCGCTGGCGCCGTTCCGGCTGGCCACCGCGCCGAAGGTCGACAACCAGCGGAACATGGTCGCCCTCGGACGTCCCGGGGCCGGTGAGCAACTGCTGGAGACGTTCGGGTTCACCGACGTCCGGCGGGTGACCGTGCCGTTCGCGTGGGAGTTCGCCGACCCGGCGACCTACGCGCGGGCGCTGGCGGCGACCGGGCCGGCGTACGAGGCGATCCAGAACATCGGCGAGGACGCGTTCGCCGACGCCGCGATCAAGGGGGCCGAAGAACGGCTGCGCGCGGGCCTGCCGCTCCGGGCGGCCATCGACGTGGTCGGCTACCTGGCCCGGAAGGGGGCGTGATGAGCAGCTTCCTGGCCGACATGGAGGCCGACCCGGCGGAGGCCCAGGTCGACCTCGAAGAGCTCGGGTACGTCATGAACGCCACCCGCTTCTGGGGCTACCGGCCCGAGGTGGCCGAGGGCATCTTCGGCCTGGCCAGAGTGGTCACGCGCGGGCTGCCGCTGCGGCTGCGGGGGATCATGGTGGCCGCCTGCGCGGTCGCCTACGGGAACTCCTACTGCGCGCTCGCGTGGGGCAACAAGCTCGCGTCCTGGGCCGACCCGGAGACGGCGGTCACGGTGCTCACCGGCGCCGACGAGGGCCTGACCGAGGACGAGCGCGCCGTCGCCGCGTGGACCCGCAAGGTCACCAGGCGGCCCCACGCGACGACCGAGGCCGACGTCGAGGAGCTGCGCGCCGCCGGGTTCACCGACGCGCAGATCTTCGACATCACGACGTTCGTGGCGCTCCGGATCGCGTTCTCGACCGTGAACGACGCGCTCGGCCTGCGGCCGGACGCCCAGCTGCGGACCACGACCCACGAGGGCATCCTCGCGGCGATCGACTTCGGCCGCCCGATCGCCGATTAGACGGCCCCGACCAGCCGGGTCTCGACACTGCGCAACATCGACTCCGCCGTGTCCCTGGGGAGGTAGGCGGTGTCGGCGATGAGGCTCAGCAGGCCGGTGCCCGCGTCGGCGCCGACCGTGAAGAACACCTTGAACCTGACGCCCGGCCAGGCGTTCTTCGTGTACGTCCTGGTCGTCGCCACCGACAGGTCGGTGTCGGGCGGGAGGGCCGGCCAGCCCGGGGCGGCCCGGCGGTCGTTGAAGAAGGCGTCCAGGTCGTGACCGCCGGCCTTCTCGCGCATCACGGTCATCGCGGCCGGGTCGTAGTGGGCGTTGCGGTAGGCCTGCAGGGCGGCCCGATGGGTGGTGCGGCAGAACTCGGCGAAGTCGTGTTCCGGACGGTCGAGGACGATCAGGGCGTCCTGGCCGACCGTGCCGACCATCCCCCGGGTCCTGGCGTCGCGGCGGTTGCTGTGCACGAGCTGCATGACCACCCGCGAGCGTGCGCTGACCTCGGCCAGCACCTCGGCGCAGGCGGCCAGGATCACGCTGGTCGAACTGACCGTGAGCCGGTTGGACAGCCGGGTGGCGGCCACCGCCAGCGCGGGCGAGTCCATGATGACCTCGATGAACCGGGGGTCCTCCGGTTCGCCCGGCGGATGGTCGAAGACGTCGAGCGGGACGTCGGCGAGCACGTCGCGCCAGTAGGCGATCGACCGCGCCGACCGGGCCTGCCAGGCGTCGGAGGCCTCCAGCCCGGCCTGGTCGCGGGGCTGCCACGCCACCGGCGGCAGCGCGGCCCCCTTCAACAGGGCCTTCCACTCCTCGGCCAGCAGGGCGAGGGCCTGGTAGTCGACCGCCAGGTGGGTGAAGACGCAGGCCAGCGCGAACGGGCGGCCGTCCTTGAGCACGATCGCGCAGCGCAGCGGCCATTCCGCGCCGTGGTCGAAGACGATGTGCGCCATCTCGGCGGCCACCCGGTCGGCCACCCGGAGCCCGCGATCGGTGCCGGCCTCGACCAGCTCGACCTCCAGCACGCCGTCGCGGAAGACCCGCTGCCCGGCGTCGGAGAAGGTGGTCCGCAGCGCCTCGTGCCGCTCGATCAGCACCCGCAGCGCGTCGAGCACCACCGACAGGTCCTTGCGCCCGTAGACCGGGAACACGAAGGGGCAGTTCAGGTAGTTCTGGCTGGCGCCCATCAGGTGGACGGCCCGCCACATCAGCCGCTGCCCCCAGGTCAGCGGCGCTTCCCCCTCGGTGGCGCCGGAGAACTCGATCTTCATTTCAGCGCCGCGACGAGGGTGTCGACGTCCTCGAACGACGACAGGTCGCCGCTGAGGTCGAACTCCAGGCCGAAGACGTCCTCGATGGTGTCGATCAGGCTGATCCGGGCCAGCGACGTCAGCCCCAGCGCCGACAGTGTGTGCCGCCCGGCCAGCACCTCGTCGGAACTGATCACGCCGCCGGAGGCGTCCGCGATCATGCCGGCCAGCCGGACCCTGAGCTCATCGGTCATGCCATCTCCAGATCACGCAGTTGCTCGACGGCCAGTGCCAGCCCGGCCACGGTGGGCCGTTCGAAGACCGTCTTCATCGGTACGTCCAACTCCAGCGCCTCCCGCAGCCGCGAGGCCACCCGCTCGGCCAGCAGCGCATGCCCGCCGAGCGCGAAGAAGTCGTCGAAGACGCCGACCTCCGCCAGCCCGAGCACCTCGGCCCACACGCCGGCGACCAGCGTCTCGGTGTCGGTGCGGGGCTCGACGAACTCGGCAGCGCGCACGGGTGCCGGGTCGTCCGTCCGGCCGAGGAACTCGATGGTGCCGTCGTCGCGGTGACGGGCCAGGTCGCCGGTCCGGAAGAGCCGGTCGTCCGGCCCTCCGAACGGGTCTTTCACGAACCGTTCGGCGGTCAGCTCGGGCTGCCATCGATAGCCGGCGGCCACCCCCGCGCCGCCGACGCACAGCTCACCCGGCGCCCCGACCGGCACCAGCCGGAGCTTCTCGTCGAGCAGGCGGACGACGGTGTTGGCGATCGGCCGCCCGATGGAGCCGTCTTCGGAGAGCATGCTTGCGATGGTCGTCTCGGCCGATCCGTAGAGGCTGACCACGCGGTCGAACCGCTGCCCGAGTTCCGGCGTCGGCGAGGGTGTGGCCGGTGCGTACGTCACCCCCTGCGCCTCGGCGGGCTCGGCGAGGGCCCCCGTTCCCGCGATGACCACCCGGCCGCCGGTGATCAGCGGCAGGTAGAACTCCAGCGCCGAGATGTCGACCGCCGGTGAGGTGAGCGCGAGCAACCGGTCGTCCGGCCCCGGCCCGAGCAGGTCCCGCATCGACAGCAGCAGGTTCGCCAGGTTCCCGTGGGTGACCTCGACGCCCGTCGGCCGCCCGGCCGGGCCCGAGGTGTAGACGACGTAGGCGAGGTCGTCGGGCGCGATCAGCCGCAGATAGCCCTCGTGGTCGTCGGTACGCGCGTCGGTCAGCACCAGCTTCGGCTGCGCGTCCGCCACGATCATCTCGATCCACTCGGCCGGATGGCCGGGATCCAGCGGCAGGTACGCCGCCCCCGTCCGCTGCACCGCCAGCAGCGCGATCAGCAGGTCGTCGGAGCGGGGGATCTTCAACCCCACGAGGTCGCCGGGGCCGATCCCGGCCCGCCGCAGCCGTCCGGCCAGCCGCCCGGCGGCCATGTCGAGTTCGGCGTAGGTCAGCGTCCGGTCGTCGTGGCGGACCGCGACCGCGTGCGGGGCCTTCCGCACCTGGGCCGCGAACAGCTCGGGCAGCGTGACCGGCGGGTGGTCGACGGCGGTGTCGTTCCAGGTGACGAGCAGCTTCTCCCGGTCGGCGGCCGGGATGACGTCGAGTTCGCCGACGGCCACCCCGGGCTCGGCGGCGGCGTGCGCGAGGAGCGTGCCCAGCGCGTCCCAGAACCGGACGACCGTCTCCCGGTCGAGCGCCTCGGGGTTGAACCGCAGCCAGGTGCCGAGCCCGTCGACCACCTGGAGGTGCAGCGGGCCGCGCACCTCTCCGGCGAACATCGCGTGCTCGACCGTGACGTCGAGGCCGGGGAAGTCCGGCGGGTTCCCGGCGCGGCGGTAGCTCAGCGAGACGGGGGTCGACGGCGTACGCGACGGCCGGGCCGTGCGGTCGAGGCCGCGGACCTGGGCCCGCACCTCCCGCGCGAAGTCGTCGAAGGGCAGCGCGTCACGCGGCCAGGTGATGACCGGCAGCTCGTTGACGTAGGGGCCGATGCGGTCGCGGGTCTCGCGCCCGCGCGTGGTCACGTCGACCAGGACGGCGGGGGTCTCGGTCCCGTACCGGAACAGCAGGGCGTGGACGCCCGCCAGCAGCGCCTCGAACGTCGTCACCCCGGCCGCCTCCGCGACGGCGGCGGCCGACGCGAGCACCGCGGCGTCGCCCCTGATCTGCTCCCCCGGCCCGAACCGGTCAGACCGGCGCTGACCGGGCAGCGTGAACCCGACCGGGGGGACGTCGAGCGGCGTCGGAGCCGGCGGCTCGAAGTCGACCGGCTCCCGTGACGCCCTCGATTCGCCGTAGTGGCGGGCGAGGTCGCGTACGAGGACGTCTTGGGACAGCCCGTCGAACACCAGATGGTGGGCCACGAAGAGCAGCAGGTGGCGGCCCTCGCCGGCGGGCGCGAGCGTGAAGCGCGCGAGCGGGCCGTGGTCGAGGTCGAAGGGCCGCGCGACCTCGGCGGCGACGAACTCGGGCGTCGCCTCGGCGGTCACCGACACCGTCGGAGCCGGCCCTTCGACGACATCGCCCGACTCGGTCACCAGCGTCGACAGCACCCGGTGCCGGGCCACCACTGCGGCGCAGGCCGCGAGCAGGGCGGGCACGTCGAGGTCGCCGTCGAACCAGATCGAGACCGGGAGGTGGTAGGCGGTCCCGGCCCCGAGCCGGGCGGCGGTCCACATGCCCTGCTGCATGGGAGAGGCCTTCATCGTGTCCGTCCCGGAGGCGTGTGGGCCGGCCCGATCAGGTCGAGCAGGCGGGGCTTCACCACCTTGCCGAGGTGGTTCTTGGGCAGTTCGGCCACGAACACCAGCCGGCTGGGGAGCTCGTGCGGCGCGAGCCGGTCGAGCAGGAAGGCGCGCAGTCCGGCGGGCGTCACGGGGGCGCGGGTCACCACCGCCGCCCCGGTCACCCGGCCGAGCACCGGGTGCGGCAGGCCGGCCACGGCCGCCTCGGCGACCGAGGGGTGTTCGTGCAGCGCCGCCTCGACCTGGAGCGTCGACACCTTGTGCCCGCCCGACTCGATGACGTCGCCCTCGCGGTCGACCAGGTAGAGGTAGCCGTCGTCGTCGAGATAGCCCAGGTCGCCCATGCGCACCCAGCCGTCGCGGAACACCCGGTCGGTGGCCTGCCGGTCGCCGTAGTAGACGCGGCTCCCGGCGGGGGAGCGCAGCCAGATCTCGCCGGTCTCCCCCGGCTTCACCGTCTCGCCGTCGGGCCCCGAGATCCGCAGGTCGCCGCCCTGCGTGGGGCGGCCGACCGAGGCGGGCCGGGCCGGGTCGACGATCATCACCGTGTGCGCGGGCGCGGCCTCGGTCGAGGTGTAGTAATTGACGATCGTCGCATTCGGGAACGCCTTGGCCATCCCGGCCGCCACGCACGGCGGCAGGTTCGCGGCCGTCGAGCCGAGCAGCCTGACCGAGCTGAAGTCGTGCCGTTCGTGCACGCCCGCGTTGAGCAGCTGGATCGCGTGCGACGGGACCACGAACACCGTGCCCACCCGGTGGGTCTCGATGAGCCTGGCGAAGCGCCCCGGCGTGAACATCGGTGTCGTCAGCGCGGCCGGGTGGGCGTCGAGGGCGTTGACCAACATGTTCTGCCCGGCGTTGGTGCCGATCGGGAAGGCGTGCAGGAAGTGCCGGGAATGGGCGAGCCGGCGATGGCGGGGATCGGTGCCGAAGGCCAGGTTGGCGTGGGTCGCGCCGACGCCCTTGGCCCGGCCGGTCGTGCCGGAGGTGTAGATGATCTGGGCCAGCTTCTCGGGCCCGAGTCCCCGCCCCATGGGGGCGGTGTCGTTCGCGGCCAGTTCGGCCGAGGTCTCTTTGGAGATCGTCTGTACGACGCCGCAGTCGGCCATCGCGTGGTCGATCTCCGCGGGGGCTAATCGCTCCGAGAGCGGCACCGCCACACCGCCCGCCCGGAGCACCCCGCACCAGGCGACCGCGTAGTCGATCCAGTCGCGCTCCCCGAAGACGAGCGCCACCCGGTCGCCGGGCGACAGCCCCCGCTCGACGAGTGACCGCGCCGTCGCGTCGGCCCGCCGGTCCCAGTCGCCGAACGTGATCTCCCCGACGTCGGCCACCACGATCGCCGTCTTCTCGGCCTGCTCGGCGGCCCGGCGGGCGAGCAGGTCGGGAAGCGTGAGGTGTCGGTCAACCCGCACGGCCACCACCGTTTCGAAATATTTCGAGCCACCATGAACCCGGTCAGGGGGCACGGAAAGTGACAGCCTGCCCAGGCAGGACAGGCAGTGAAATTTCTCGTATCGGCAGGATAGGCATTGCCAGCGGGAAACGACAGAGAAATGTTTGAGACGTTACTCCGAAACTTTCAGGTCCCGGTGAAGCTGTCGCCCATCTCGGCGAGGCTGGCCTGAAGGACCTCCCCCAGAGGGCGTGACTCGCGCTCGTCGAGCCACACGATGATCGCGACGCGCAGCGCCGCCAGGAAGGCCGTCGCCATCACGCGCGGACGCAGCGTGTGATCGTCGAGGCCCTCGCGGGCGGCGACCTCGACGGCGATCTCCTGTTCCAGCAGCGCCTGGTTGGCCAGCTGGCGGGCGAGCAGCGCCGGGTGCCGGCGGGCCAGCCGGGTGCGCATCGCCCATTCGCGGTCGGCCTCCTTGCCCTGGTCCTCGTAGAGCTCGGCGGAGGCGCGGCAGAGCGCGGGCCAGGCGCGTTCGCCTTCGGGGCGGCGGCGGATGCGTTCGACGAGGTCCTGGATGCGCTGCTCCTCGCCGTAGAGGACGGCGTCCTCCTTGCCGGCGAAGTAGTTGGAGAACGTCCGCCGCGAGATGTTGGCGGCGTCGGCGATGGCCTCGACGGTCACCGCGTCGAAGCCCAGTTCGACGGTCAGCCGCAGCGCGGCCTCGTGGACCGCCTGCCGGGTCTCGGCCTTCTTCCGCTCTCTCAGTCCCACGAGTGGCACCCTACTGGGCACGCAAATTTGCGCAATGGGTAAACTTGCCTCGTGAGCAAAAATCACCGCCAAATCTTGGAGGCCCTGAGCGGCCTCCTGCTCGTGCTCTTCGTCGCGATGATCTCCAGCACGATCGTCTCGGTCGCGCTGCCGCAGATCATCACGGCCCTGAAGGGCACCCAGTCGCAGTACACCTGGGTCGTCACCGCCTCTCTGCTGACCGCGACCGCGACCACCCCGATCTGGGGGCGCCTCGCCGACCTCTACAACAAGAAGACCCTCCTCCAGGTCGCCGTCGGCCTGTTCCTCCTCGGCTCGCTGGCCTGCGGGTTCGCGCAGAACACCGCGCAGCTGATCGGCTTCCGGGCGGTCCAGGGCCTCGGCATGGGCGCCCTGCAGGTGCTCGTCCAGGTGATCATCGCGGCGATGATCCCGCCGAAGGAGCGCGGCAAGTACAACGGCTACCTCGGCGGCGTGATGGCCGTGGCGACGGTCGGCGGCCCGCTGCTGGGCGGCGTCATCGCCGACACCTCGTGGCTCGGCTGGCGCTGGTGCTTCTGGATCGCCGTGCCGTTCTGCGTGATCGCGTGGGCCCTGCTGTTCAAGACCCTCAAGGTCGAGACCGTCCGCCGCGACGTGACCGTCGACTACGCCGGTGCGGGCCTCATCGCGGCCGGCGTCAGCGTGCTGCTCATCTGGATCACCTTCGTCGGCAACTCGTTCGACTGGATCTCCTGGCAGAGCGCCGTCATGGTCGGCGGCTCGGTCGTCCTGCTCGGCCTGGCCACCTTCGTGGAGTCGCGGGTCAAGGACCCGGTCGTCCCGCTGCACGTCATCAAGCGGCGCACCCCGGCCCTGGCCATCCTCGCCAGCCTCGCGGTCGGCATGGCGATGTTCGGCGGCGCCGTCTTCCTCGGGCAGTACTACCAGGTCGGCCGGGGCTTCACGCCCACCGAGGCCGGGCTCATGACGATCCCGATGATGGCCGGCGTGCTGCTCTCCTCGGCGATCTCGGGCCAGATCATCTCCCGCACCGGCAAGGTCCGCCCGTGGATCATCTCGGGCTCGGTCATCCTCACCGTCGGCTTCCTCGGCCTGTCCCGGATCGACCACACCACCTCGATCTGGTGGATCATCCCGGCGATGGTCCTGGTCGGCGCGGGCGTCGGCATGTCGATGCAGAACCTGGTGCTGGCCCTGCAGAACACCGTCGCCCTGCACGACCTGGGCGCCGCCAGCGGCGCGATCACCTTCTTCCGCTCCCTCGGCGGCACCATCGGCGTCTCGGTCCTCGGCGCGATCCTGGCCGACCAGGTCGCCGAGAACGCGGTGAAGAACCCGCTCCCGGTGGCCTTCGCCGACGCGACCGGCCACATCTTCCTCGTCTCGGCCGTGATCGCCGCCCTCGGCGTCATCGCGACCCTGTTCTTCCGCCCGGCCCCGCTGCGCGAGACCGTGGAGAAGGAGGACACCCCGGTCCCGGCCGGTGTGAGCTGACCTCTCAGGGGCGGCTGCCCACCCCCGTCGACGACACCTCGCGGACGCGTCCCGGCAGGCCCTCCTCCGGCTTGAGTGGGCCGGTGTCCATGCCCGCGCCCTCGCGCAGCCCCTTGAGGAAGGCGAGGATCGCCTCCTGGGAGTCGTGGGTCGGCGTCCAGCCAAGCTCCTCGCGGGCCCGCGAGGTGTCCATGACCGGGATGTGCAGGGCGATGTCCAGCATCCCCGGCATGGTCGGGATCAGCCGCAGCCGCCAGGCCGCCGAGACCGCGAGGCGGGCCAGCCCGGCGGGCACCGGCACCAGCCGGGCGTCGACCAGTTCGGCCACCATGGGCATGTCGAGCACCGGCTCGCTGGCGATGTTGAACGCGCCGCGCACCGGCCGGGTGGCCGCCAGACGGAAGGCCTGGGCCGCGTCGTCGGTGTGCAGGATCTGCAACTTGAGCCCCGGGATGTCGGGCACCACCGGGATCCGGCCCGGCCGGGGGGCGAGCGGGCCCATGAAGAGCCGGCGCTGCTGGGTGGCGGCCTCGCGCTTGAAGATGAACCCGGGGCGCATCCGCACCACCCGGATGCCGGAGTGGTCGCGCTCGAAGACGTCCAGGACCCGCTCCAGGTAGGCCTTCTCGCGGCCGTAGGGCGCCCCGGGCCAGCCGTGGGTGGGCCAGCTCTCGTCGACGAGACCGCCGGGCGAGTAGGCGCCGACGGAGGAGGCGTACACCAGCGCGGGCACGCCGGCCTCGGCCACGGCGTTGAAGACCCGGATCCCACCGATGACGTTGTTCCGCCAGGTCAGGATCGGGTTGCGCATGGGCTGGAAGAGCCAGGCGAGGTGGATGACCACGTCTGCCCCGGTGAAGATCTCCACCAGATCGTCGGTGGAGATGTCCGCCGCGCGGAAGCTGGTCTTCCCCCCTGTGAATCCGGGTAGCCGACGGGCCACCCCCATGATCGAGGTGACCTCGGGATCCGCTTCCAGCGCCGCGAGGACACTCGTGCCGACGTTTCCGGTCGCACCAACCACGATTACTCGCATATCGGGCGAATGCCCCAGACCGTGCGCTCGAAAACTAGACCTCCGCCGTCAGCGCCTCGCCCATGGGGAACCAGGTCAACGGCAGCTGAGCTTGGACGATGCCCTCCCGGCCGTCGCGGAAGTGCGACCAGCCCTCCCAATGGACCGCGAAGACGTTGGCCGGAGCCATGTCGCCGAGCAGGGTCACCGCGTCACGACCGGTCATCGTGTAGCGCAGCGGCCCGGTGATCGGGAACCGGACGCCGCCGAGATGGAAGACCACCGTGCCCGGCTTCAGCGTGCGGGCGGTCTCGCGCAGGGGGGCGTACAGGACGGTGTCTCCCGTGATCCACAACGGGCCGTGCGCCTGGCCGGGCCATTCGAGGGCGAACCCGATGACGTCGCCGACGATGGGGTGGCTCAGCGGCGGCCCGTGCCGGCAGGGGGTGGCGGTGATCTTGACGTCGTTCAGGCGGGTGCTCTCGCCAGGGCGCAGCCCGGTGCCGCCGATCCGGCCGGCCCCCGAGTGGGTGGTGATCACCAGCGGGACGTCCTTCAGGAAGGCCCGCCCGGCGGCGTCGAGGTTGTCGTCGTGGTGGTCGTGGGTGAGCAGCACCGCGTCGACCGGCCCGATCTCCTCCGGCGTGAGCGCCGGTCCGGCGACCTTGGTCGACGAGGTGCCGAAGCCGAAGTCGTAGGTCCGGCCGGGCGCGTCGAAGGTCGGATCGGTGAGCAACCGGAGACCCTCGAACTCGATGAGTAACGTCGGGCCGCCGACATGGGTGAATGTGACCTCCGTCATGCCCCGTATTTTGTCGTTCCGGACATGTCCGGCGGGAGTCCCCGGCTCCGACGTATCGGGTGAGCGAAGGGAGAACAGATCATGAAATACATGATCATGCTGTACGGCTCACAGCGTGACTTCGACGCCATGGCGACCGGCGGCCCCGAAGTGGCCGAGATGCACGCGTTCATGGAGAAGTGGAACAACGACCTGGTCGAGTCGGGCGAGTTCGTCGACGCCAAGGGCCTGTCGGCGCCCGTCCACGCGCGCCGGATCTCCATGAAGGGCGGGGTGCCGGTCGTCACCGACGGCCCCTACCCGGAGACCCAGGAGGTCCTGGTCGGCTACACGATCGTCGAGTGCGCCGGCTTCGACCGGGCCACCGAGATCGCCGCCCGGCTCGCCCGCACGCCCGGCCAGGAGGCCGAGGGCCAGTACGTCGACGTGCGGCCCATCATGGAGCACTTCGACGACATGTTCGAATGACCGACCGGCCCGGCGTGGAGGACCTGCTGCGCGAGCACGCGCCGCAGGTCCTCGCCGCGCTGGTGCGCCGTTACGGCCACTTCGACACGGCCGAGGACGCCGTCCAGGAGGCGCTCCTGGCCGCCGCCACCCAGTGGCCGGCCGACGGGGTGCCCGACAACCCGAAGGCGTGGCTGATCACCGTCGCCGCCCGCCGCCTGACCGACCTGCTGCGCAGCCAGCAGGCCCGCCGGGAGCGCGAGGAGGCGTCGGCCCGCTGGACCCCCGTGCCGGCCGACCCGCCCGCCGCCGGGGACGACACCCTGGTGCTGCTGTTCATGTGCTGCCACCCGTCGCTGTCGCCGGCGTCGCAGATCGCGCTGACCCTGCGCGCCGTCGGCGGCCTGACCACGGCCGAGATCGCCCGCGCCTTCCTGGTCCCCGAGGCGACCATGACCCGGCGCATCACCCGGGCGAAGAAGACCGTCAAAGAGAGCGGCCAGCCCTTCGGCCTGCCCCGCGACCGCGCCGACCGCCTGGGCGTGGTGCTGCACGTCCTCTACCTGATCTTCAACGAGGGCTACGCGACCACCTCCGGCCCCGACCTGCAACGGGTCGAACTGGCCCGCGAGGCGATCAGGCTGACCCGGATGCTCCGCCGCACGCTGCCCCGCGACGGCGAGGTGGCGGGCCTGCTGGCCCTGATGCTCCTCACCGACGCCCGCCGCGCCGCCCGCACCGGTCCCGGCGGCGCCCTGATCCCCATGGACGAGCAGGACCGCTCGCTGTGGGACCCGGCGCAGATCGCCGAAGGCGTCGCCCTGCTCGAAGAGGCCCTCCCATGCGGCGAGCCCGGCCCCTACCAGCTCCAGGCCGCCATCGCCGCCCTCCACGACGAGGCCCCGGCCCCCGCCGCCACCGACTGGCCCCAGATCCGCGCCCTGTACGACGTCCTCTACGAGATGACCCCCACCCCGGTCGTGGCCCTGAACCGGGTGGTGGCCCTGGCCATGAGCGAGGGGCCGGCCGCCGGCCTGGCGGCGCTGGAGACGATCTCGCCGGTCGACCACCGGGTGCTGGGCGTACGGGCCCATCTGCTGGAGATGTCGGGCGATCGCACGGCGGCGCGGAAGGCCTATCTCGACGCCGCGGAGGCGTCCACGAGCCTGCCGCGACAGCGCTACTTCCAGAGCAGGGCCGCCCGCTGCCTTGACGAGAGCGGCTAAAGCTATTAGCTTCTCAGCTATGAGCATTAGCTATTTGGAGCACGAGGGTGGCCGGATCGCCTACGAGATCGACGGCGACGGCCCTCTGGTCGTCCTGGCCCATGGGATGGGCGACAGCCGCAAGGCCTTCCGGTTCCTGGCGCCGAAGCTGGTCGCGGCCGGTTACCGGGTCGCCTCGGTCGACCTGCGCGGCCACGGCGACTCGTCCACCACGTGGGCCTCCTACACGCGTACCGACATCGCGAACGACCTCGTCGCGCTGATCAGGGAGCTCGGCGGTCCGGCCGTCGTCGTGGGTCACTCGTTCGCCGGCGGGTCGGCGACGATCGCGGCCGTCGACGCGCCCGAGCTGGTCGCCGCGGTCGTTTTGGTCGGGCCGTTCACGCGGGCGCAGAAGACGGACTTCGGCGCCCTGCTGCGCGACGGGCACCACCGGCGCGGGATCATGCTGCTGATGGCGACCGCCGCCCTGCGCAGCGTGAAACTGTGGAAGAAATACCTCGACCACGCCTACCCGGGCCGCAAGCCCGCCGACTGGCAGGCCTACCTGAGCACTCTGGAGACCACGCTGCACATGGACGTCGTGGCGAAGATGGGCATGAACCCGCCGGTCGACGCGGGGAGGAAACTGCCCCTGCTCAAGGCCCCCGCGCTGGTCGTCATGGGCGACCGCGACCCCGACTGGGGCGACCCGAGGGCCGAGGCCGAGGGGATCGTCGCGGAGACCCCGGCGGGGACCGTCGCGATGATCCCGGGCGCCGGGCACTACCCCCACGCGCAGTACCCCGACGAAGTCGCCGACGTCATGCTGCCGTTCCTCGCGGAGCACACGCGTGGCTAGGGCGGGCCTGACGCCCGAGATCGTCGTCGACCTCGCCATGGCGATCGTCGACGAGCACGGCCCGGCCGCCGTCACCCTGTCGGCGGTCGCGGCCCGGGCGGGAGTGGCCACGCCCTCGCTCTACAAGCACGTGCGCAACCTGGCCGAACTCACCGAACTCGTGTCGATCAGGGTGATGGACCAACTGGCCGACCGAGGCTCCGCCGCCGTCGCCGGCCGGTCGGGCGAAGACGCTTTGCGCGCCTACGCCGACGCCTGGCGGGGCTACGCGAAAGACCACCCCGGCCGCTACGCCGCCATGATCCAGACCGCCTCGCCGGAGCTGTCGAAGGCCGGCCAGAAAATCATCGACATCATCCTGGCCGCGCTGCGGTCGTACGGGCTCGAAGGCGAACAGGCCATCCACGCGACGCGTGCCCTGCGCGCCGCCATCCACGGGTTCGTCGTCATCGAGACGGTCGGCGGTTTCGGTCTCCCGTACGCCATCGACGAGAGCTACCACCAGTTGATCGGGATGGTGATCGCGGGCCTGCCGAAACCCGTGTGACAAGATCGCCCCATGTGTCACAGCACCGACAGCAGGCCACCCGCGCCGCCGGTGGCGGGGGCGGTCGCCTCTCATGAGCAGACCACGCTGACCAGCGAAGACGGCACCCGCTTCCTGGCCTACCGGGCCGAACCCGCCGAGCCCAACGGCCGTTCGGTGATCATCCTGCCGGACATCCGCGGCCTCCATCCCTACTACCGGGACCTGGCCGTCCGGTTCGCCGAGGCGGGTTTCCACACCATCGCCATCGACTATTTCGGCCGCACCGCCGAAACCGACGATCGGGGCGAAGACTTCGACTGGCAGCCCCACATCGCCCAGGTCACCCCGGAACAGGTCGACCAGGACGTCGCCGCCGCCCGCGCCGAACTGCCCGCCCCGGTCTTCACCGTGGGCTTCTGCTTCGGCGGCTCCCACTCGTGGCGGCTGGGCGCCCACGGCAGCGGACTGGCCGGCGCGATCGGCTTCTACGGCGCCATCCGCCGCATCGGCGAGGTGCCGTCCACGCCCGGCGCCCCGATCCTGCTGCTGCGCGGCGGCGCCGACACGGCGTCGACCCCGGAGGAGTTCGACGGCTTCACCGCCGCCCTCGACGCCGCAGGCACACCCAACACGTCTGTCATTTATGACGGCGCCCCCCACTCGTTCTTCGACCGTTCGTTCGCCGAATGGGCCGAGGCCTGCGACGACGCGTGGCGCCAGATCATGGGCTTCACGGCGGATCACTCCCAGTAAGACAACTGTCACTCAGGGTGTCATCGTGGCCGCTCGCCCGGGTTGGTGACCATCAAGGTCCCCCCACCTGTGAAGGGAGTGGCCCGATGGCTACCAAGTTCCAGTACCGCAAGATCACCGGTGTCTTCCGCGCGATGGACGTCGACGGCGACGGCTACCTGACCGAGTCCGACTTCGAGGCGCTGGCGAGCCGGTGGGCGGCGATCCAGGGGCAGCCGAAGGGCCGCATCTACTCGATCATGATGAACTGGTGGGCCACCCTCCTGACGGCCGACCGCGACGGCGACGAGCGGGTCACCCTCGACGACGTGATGGTGATCGTCGACCGGCTCAACGAGATGCCCCACGCGATGGCCACCACGGCGCTGTCGATGTTCGACGCGGTCGACGCGAACGGCGACGGCCTGATCTCGGCCCGGGAGTACAACCAGATGATCGTGGGCTGGACCGGCGTGCCGACCGACACCGACGACGTCTTCGACGAACTCGACGGCGACGACGACGGCTACCTGTCCCGCACGGAGTTCGGCGAACTGTGGGCGGAGTTCTGGTCGGGCGACGACCAGCGGGCGTCGGGGTCGCTGGTGTTCGGGCGGATCGACGTACCGGCGCGCTAAATTGCGAGAATGGCGCGATGCCGCGCGAACTCGAAGACCTCCCCTACGCCCCCTACCTCGAACTTCTGACCGGTGAGCTCGAGCGGGAGGGCGACTACGACGGCGTCCACCTTCGTGACGCCACGTTCGACGACGTCAACACGGTCGGCGCCCGGTTCATGGAGTCGGCGGTCCAGCAGGTCACGATCAACGACAGCCGCATGGACCGGAGCCGTTACAACGACGTCTGGTTCCACACCGTCCGGTGGATCGGGGTGAACCTCGCCGAGAGCGACTGGTTCGACGTCGAGGTCCTCTCCAGCGCCATGTCCGGTGTCCCCATGTTCGGGTCGAAGGTTCACCAGGTCGTCTTCCACAACTGCAAACTCGACTCCGTCAACCTGCGGCAGGCCACGTTGCGGAACGTCACCTTCGAAGACTGCCTGCTCCGGGAGGTCGACTTCGCCGGCGCCAAGCTCAGAGAGGTCACCTTTCCCGGCACGGACCTCGAGGACGTCAGGTTCGACAAGGCCACGTTCACCAAGGTCGACTTCAGGAAGGCCCGGTCGATCGGGATCGCCGACGGCGTCGAGTCTCTGCGGGGGGCCACGATCTCGATGACCCAGCTACTCGACCTTGCCCCACGTATGGCTCACGCGCTGGGGATCTCCGTACGCGATTGACCGCCGGTCGAGGTGGCGTGCCGCGATGAACACCACGATCGCGATGACCAGCAGGGGGATCCCCTTGGCGAAGGTCGAGTCGGGGAGCAGGGGCGAGTCCCACCAGGCGTGCATGAACATGGCCACGATCCAGGCCGAGACGGCCACCGTGACCCGTGTGGCGGGCGTGCGGTCGGTGCGGGCGATGGCGTAGCCCAGGCCCGCTCCGGCGACCGCGGTCATGGCCCAGTGGCTCCACCAGGCCGAATACACCAGCCGGGCGATCAGCGATTCCACGGTGTCGCCGCTCTGCTCGATGCCGCCGGTCGCGATGATCGTGTTGAAGACGTACAGGAGGTCTTCGACGATCTGGAAGGCCAGGCCGATGATCGCGCCGTAGCCGAATCCGGCCAGGGCGCCCGACATGACCCATGGGGCGATCAGCGCGATCAGGGCGACGCCGGCCAGTTTCGCGGTCTCCTCGTCGAGCGGCGCGACGATGGCGTCGGCCCAGCGGTCGGCGAAGAGGGGGGCGGTCGTCTTGCTGAGGATGGCGCTGAAGGCGGTGTTGGCCAGGAACGCGACGGCGAACGCGGCCAGGCCGCCCCAGGCCAGGGCCATCCACGCGTAGCCGATCGGCGCGGCGCGCAGCGGGCGGATGCGGGTGAACAGCCAGAACGCGACCAGCAGGACCGGCACCAGTACGCACAGGGCGATCAGGGTGCCGATCGTGAACACCCGGGCCTGCGGCACGAGCGTCGTGTAGACGAGCAGGACGCCCATGACGACGCCGAGAAGCCAGACCCAGAAGGCCGGGCGGCCGGTCATCGGGGGGCTCCGGCGAACTGGATCGAGGCGATCATCCGGGTGATGTCGTCGCTGCGGGAGGCGATGGCGGCCGGGTCGCCGGCCACCAGGACGCTCGCGCCCTGCTCGGGGGCGGCGAAGACGGCCTGGGTGCCGATGTGGTCGTCCACCCTGATCATGGCGGCCAGGCCGGGGACCCCCTGCGTGGTCGTGATCGGGACGGGGCTCTCGGCCTTGACGGGCACGCCCTGCGCCTTGAAGATCAGGTGCTGGCCGGTCCAGAGCTCCTGCGGGGTGGCCGCCTCGGCGTCGATCACGCTGAGCTGGACGGTCGCCCCGCCGCTGACCAGCGACACCGACTCCGACAGCGACGACGCGCCCTCGTCGAGCGCCCATCCGGCGGGCACGAGCATGGAGACGGGCCGCGAGCCGCCGTCGAACTCCTGGCCGACCTCGATGACCGTGCCCGCCGCGAGCGGCACGGCGTCGTCGGCGACGACGGCGTTCGCCAGTGGCAGGCCGATGGCCAGGATTCCGAGTATCACCAGGATCGCGATCGATCCGGGCCATCCGGTGCGCGACATGAGACCCCTAAAGACCAGGGGGGATGCCCCGACTCATAACCGGCTACGTCAGAACAAAACCTGCTTCCCGGGCGAGCTGGAGCTCTTCCCGGGTCTCGACGACCAGCACGGGCACCCCGTCGGTGCTGATCAGGCCGTCGTCGGTACGGTTGCTGCCCACCGGCTCCCGCACCCCCAGCAGGCCCAGGCGTCGGCAGACCCCCGCGCGGACCTCCGGCTGGTCCCAGCCGATCTCGCCGGTGAAGACGAGGGCGTCGAGGCGGTCGAGCGAGGTAGCGGCGGCGGCGATCTCGCGGGCGACGCGGTGGCAGTAGACGTCGATGGTGAACGTGTCGCCCGCCTTGACCAGGTCGCGGGTGTCGCCGGAGAACCCGTCCGAGAGGCCCAGCAGACCGGAGTGCCGCTCCAGCCCGTCGCGCAGCTCGGCGAGCGTGAGCCGACCGTCGAGGAGCCAGAGCAGCATGCCGGGGTCGACGCTGCCCGACCGCTTGCTCATCGGGACGCCTTCAAGGGGCGTGAAGCCCATCGAGGTGTCCATCGACCGTCCGTCGCGGACGGCGCAGACCGAGGCCCCACCGCCCAGATGGCACATGACCAGCTGGGACGCCTCGACCAGCTCGCCGGCCCTGCGCAGCGCGTGGGCGTAGGAGAGGCCGTGGAAGCCGTATCGGCGCAGGCCGAAGCGGGCCCGCCAGTCGGCGGGGATCGGATAGGTCGAGGCCACGTCGGGCAGGCCGGCATGGAAGGCGGTGTCGGGGCAGAGCACCTGTGGGACGTCGGGCAGCGCCTCCAGCGACGCCTTGATCAGCTTCAGCGCGGGCGGCAGGTGCAGCGGGGCGAGGTCGGAGATCTCCGACAGGCGGTCGACCAGCTCCGGCGTGGCCCGCGTGGGCTCCCGTACGATCGGCCCTCCGTGCACCAGCCGGTGCGACACCGCGTCGGGCCTCTCGTCGAGGAACTCCAGGAGCGCGTCGGCCGAGGTCGGGGCCTGTTCCACGTGGTGGGTGGCGAGCACCTCCCCCGAGGAGACGAGGTGGAGCTGCAGACTCGACGAACCGGCGTTGACCGTCAGAACTCTCACGACATGGAGACTTCCCCGCGATATCCGGTGAAGACCTCGAAAACCGCGACACTCCACCGCGAACCCGGGTAGAGCCCGGACATGGACGCTTTGCAGCAGGTCTCCGCCTACTGGCGTGCCGCCAACTATCTCTCGGCCGGGCAGATCTATCTGCTGGACAACCCCCTGCTGACCGAGCCGCTCCTTCCAGAGCACATCAAGCCGCGTCTCCTCGGCCACTGGGGCACGACCCCGGGCCTCAACTTCGTCTTCGCCCACCTGAACCGGATCATCACCGAGCGCGGCCAGGACATGATCTACATCGCCGGTCCGGGGCACGGCGGCCCGGCGACGGTGGCGCACGCGTGGCTGGAGGGGACCTACAGCGAGCTCTATCCCGACGTCTCCCAGGACGCCGCCGGGATGCGCCGCCTGTTCCGCCAGTTCTCCTTCCCCGGCGGGATCCCCAGCCACGCCGCCCCGGAGACGCCCGGGTCGATCCACGAGGGCGGTGAGCTGGGCTATTCGCTGGCACACGCGTACGGCGCCGCGTTCGACAACCCCGACCTGGTCGTGGCCTGCGTGATCGGCGACGGCGAGGCCGAGACCGGGCCGCTGGCCGGGAGCTGGCACTCGAACAAGTTCCGGCACCCCCGCAAGGACGGGGTCGTGCTGCCGATCCTCCACCTCAACGGCTACAAGATCGCCAACCCGTCGTTCCTGGCCCGGATCCCCCCGGCCGAGCTCGCCAAGCTCATGGAGGGGTACGGCTACCGCCCCTACGTCGTCGAGGGCGACGACCCCGACGCCGTCCACCCTCTGATGGCGAGCACCCTCGACGCCGTCTTCAACGAGATCGCGACCCGCCCGGAACACCTCCCGATGATCATCCTCAAGACGCCGAAGGGGTGGACGGGCCCCAAGGAGGTCGACGGCAAGCCCGTCGAGGGCACGTGGCGGGCCCATCAGGTGCCGCTCTCCGAGGTCCGCACCAACGACGAGCATCGGGAGCAGCTGGCGGCCTGGATGCGGTCGTACAAGCCGGAGGAGCTCTTCGACGACCAGGGCAGGCCCTATCCCGAGGTCGTCGGGCTGGTGCCGAAGGGTCCGAAGCGGATGAGCGCCAGCCCGCACGCCAACGGGGGAGAGCTGCTCCGGCCGCTCGTGCTGCCGGACTTCCGCGACTACGCCGTGGCGATCGAGCGGCCCGGCACGGCGTCGACCTCGCCGACGCAGGTGCTCGGCACCTTCCTGCGCGACGTCATCGCGGCCAACCCGCATTCGTTCCGGCTGATGGGCCCCGACGAGACCGCGTCGAACCGGCTCCAGGCGGTCTACGAGGCGACCGGCAAGGCGTGGCAGGCGGCGACGCTGCCGACCGACGAGAACCTCCAGCCGGGCGGGCGGGTCATGGAGGTGCTGTCGGAGCACCTGTGCCAGGGCTGGCTGGAGGGCTATCTGCTGACCGGCCGGCACGGGCTGTTCAACTGCTACGAGGCGTTCATCCACATCGTCGACGCCATGTTCAACCAGCACGCCAAGTGGCTCGACACCGCGCGGGAGATCCCGTGGCGGCGGCCGGTGGCCTCCCTCAACTACCTGCTGTCGTCGCACGTGTGGCGGCAGGACCACAACGGGTTCACCCACCAGGATCCGGGCTTCCTCGACGTCGTGCTGAACAAGAAGGCGAGCGTCGTGCGGGTGTACCTGCCGCCGGACGCCAACACGCTGCTCTCGGTCGCCGACCACTGCCTCCGCTCGCGTGACTACGTCAACGTGATCGTCGCCGGGAAGCAGCCGGTCCTCGACCTGTTCGACCGCGAGGAGGCGGTCGTCCACTGCACCCGCGGGCTCGGCATCGTCGACTGGGCCTCCAACGACGCCGGGCAGGAGCCCGACGTGGTGCTGGCCTGCGCGGGCGACGTCCCGACGCTGGAGACCCTCGCCGCCGTCTCGCTGCTCCGGGAGAAACTGCCCGACCTGCGGGTACGCGTCATCAACGTCGTCGACCTGATGCGCCTGCAGCCTCCCGGGGAGCACCCCCACGGCCTGCCCGACGCCGAGTTCGACGCCCTCTTCACCACCGACAAGCCGGTCATCTTCAACTTCCACGGGTACCCGTGGCTGATCCACCGGCTGACCTACAAACGGAACGGCCACGACAACTTCCACGTGCGCGGCTACCGCGAGGAGGGCACCACCACGACCCCGTTCGACATGGCCATGCTCAACGGCATCGACCGGTTCCACCTGGTCAGAGACGTGATCGACCGGGTGGAGGGGCTCGGGGTCCGGTACGCCGCCCTGCGCCAGGAGATGACCGACGCGCGCCTGCGGGCGCGTGCCCACACCCGCGCACACGGGGAGGACGCGCCCGAGATCCGCGACTGGACCTTCTAGGCGGGTTCGAGCACGGGGGCCGGCCGCCGGGAGAGCACGAGCGCGCCGGCCAGGGCCGCCCCCACCGCGGGGATGAACAGGGCGGCGTGCAGCGACCCGGTCGCGTAGACGGCGGTGGCGGCCGAGATCCCGAGGGCCATGCCGAACTGGGTGCACGTGTAGAGCAGCCCCCCGGCCAGGCCGTGCTCCCGGTCGGCCACCCCGTCGGTCGCGGCGATCGTGTAGGGCCCGTAGGCCAGCGCGAACGCCACCCCGACGAGCAGCAGCGCGGGCAGCATCACCAGCGCGGCCCGGTCGATGCCCGTGGGCAGGAACAGCAGGTAGGCCACCGCCCCGACACCCGCTCCCGCGCAGATCACCCGGACCGTGCCGTACTTCCTGATCAGCCACGGCGTGACCGTCGGCCCGAGGACGGCGTCGACGCCCATCGTCGCCATGATCAGCCCGGTCTCCAGCGTCGACCAGCCGCGCTCCTCCTGCAGATGCAGGGTGACCAGGAACTGGAACGCCGAGAAGGAGCCCATGAAGAGGATCGCGCTGACGTTGGTGCGGGCGATCGTGCCGGTCTTCAGCAGGCCCAGTCGGAGCAGCGGGTACGCGGCCCGCCGCTCGACGGCGACGAACGCCGCCACCAGCCCGAGCCCGGCCGCGAAGATCGGGACCGCCCACAGGTCGGGCCGCTCCAGCCGGACCACCCCGTAGATGAGCAGCAGCATCGCGCCGGTCACGGTGAACGCCCCGGCGAGGTCGAAGCGGCCCCCGGCGCGTTCGCCGTTGTCGCGGATCAGCGGGATGGCCGCCGCGAGCAGCAGCGAGGCGAAGATGACCGGCGCGAAGAACACCCACCGCCAGCCGAACGTGGTCAGCACGCCCCCGGTGACCATGCCGAGCGAGTATCCGGCGCCGCCGACCGCGCCGTAGATGATCAGGGCCCGGTTCCGTAAGGCCCCCTCGGCGAAGTTGGTCGTGATCAGCGACAGCCCGGCCGGGGCGATGAACGCCGCCGCCACCCCCGTGACGAACCGCGCCAGCAGCAGCATCCACCCCTCGGTGGCCAGCCCGCCCAAGCCGCTGAAGATCGCGAAGATCCCCAGCCAGAGCAGGAACATCCGCCGGCGGCCCAGCATGTCGGCGGCCCGCCCGCCCAGCAGGATGAACCCGCCGAACCCGAGCACGTAGGCCGACACCACCCCGCTCAGCACCCCCGTCGACAACCCGAGGTCGGCCCTGATGGCCGGAAGGGCGACGTTCAGCAGAGCGACGTCGACGCCTTCCATGAAAATCGTCCCGCACAGCACGAAAAGCACACCCCACGTGCGCATGTGTGGCCCCCTGAGTCGGTTACCTCTTGTAAGCGACTCCATCCTGGGTAACCATTGCGAGCTATGGAAGACGGGACTTTTTTGACACCCGGTCACTGTGGAGATACCGGCCCCGACTACGACGCATTCCAATGGGACAGCCGCGAAGACTGCGAAGTGCGGCAGATTCTCGACCGCATCGCCGACAAATGGTCGCTCTTGGTGATCGCGCTCCTCGACAACAAGACGATGCGTTTCACCGAGCTGAAGCGGGAGATCGACGGCATCAGCCAGCGCATGCTCGCCCGCACCCTGCGCCACCTCGAACGCGACGGCCTGGTCAAGCGCACCGTCTTCCCCGTCGTCCCGCCCCGGGTCGACTACGAGCTGACCCCGCTCGGCGAGAGCCTGCACGAGACGATCCAGGCCCTGGTGACCTGGACCGAGGCCCACCAGACCCAGATCGCCGCCGCCCGGGAGAACTACGACCGCGTGGTCAGTGGATCTTCTCCGGGATGATCTGGGTCAGCCGCGTGCGCGGCTGCAGCCGTTCCCTGAGCTGGGTGACCTGCCGCTGCACGTCGAGTTCCTGCAGGCAGGTGAGGGGTCCGGCACCCAGTTCGCGTACGGACAGGCGGGCCCCGTAGTCATGGGCGACGTCGGGTCTCCTGGCCTTGGGCGCGAGGAGCCGGACCAGCCGCAGCGGCGCGAGCAGGACGTCCACGGCCAGCTCCTCCCGGCGGACCGACAGCGCGCCTCGCGCGATCTTCACCAGGCCGCGCGGCAGCAGGTCGGCCAGCCGGTAGTCGTCGGCCACCGGCGGCAGCACGGTCACCACGACCTCGCCGTAACGGCCGTCGGCGCGCAGGAAGGCGGTGACGATGATCTCGTCGTCCTGGAGGACCACCCGCCGGTAGCAGCGGGCGCCCTCGGTCACGGTGATCACCGGGCGGGCGTGGTCGAGCAGCGGTGACGTGGGCTCCAGCACCCCCGGCGCGACGAAGACGTCGGTCCCCTCGGGCGGTTCGAGTCCGGGCGCGGGCCACGTCTCCCTGACCTCTCCCCACCCGATGAACGCCCGCTTCGACAGCGTGAGGTTGCCGTGCTGGGCGCGGGCCAGGTAGTCGAGCCTCGGGTCGTCGACCGGCGGCGCGGCCGCGCCGGCCCGCAGCCGCTTCGCCAGGATCACCCCCGACCTCACCCGGAATCCGGCCACCACGACCAGGGTGAGCGCGATCGCCGACATGCCGACCGGCATGGTGCCCAGGTCGACCGGCTGGCCGCTGACCAGCGCCTCCAGCCACGGCACCTTGACCATCAGCAGCACACCGAGGGTCATCACGACGACCGGGCCGCCCCGGCGGGAGTGCCGGAACCAGACGAACCCGCCCAGCACGACGAGCCAGCTCACCATCCGCCAGAAGTCGAGGACCATCCCGGCCGCGATCACCAGGGAGACGAGCAGATCCCGGTACGCCATCAACCGCCGCGCCCGCAGGCAGTGCCGCACCACCGGGACCACGTCGAAGTCGCCGGCCGAGGGGGCCACGCCCCGGTAGGGGTCGCGGGTCAGCTCCCGGAGGACCGCCTCGCGGAACCGGGTGTCGAGATATCCGGCCGCGCAGAGATAACGCGTCGTGTTCGACATGATGGTGGCCACAGCACCAGTAAGGGGTGCGATATTCGTTTTGTCTTCCGGCAAATGCGGCTATTGGCCACCTTTTGTCAATTCCTTGCGGGGTGCCGCCTATCGTCGGACGTGTGGAGATGAACGCCTGGGTGGTGGCCCGGCCGGGCACGCTGGAGTTCACCCGGCTGCCGGTTCCCGAGCCGGGGCCGGACGAGGTGCTCGTCCAGGTCGAGGTGTGCGGCGTGTGCCGTACCGACCTGCATCTTCGCGACGGCGACCTCGACGTCCACCGGCCCCGGACCGTGCCCGGACACGAGGCGGTCGGGCGGATCGCCGGCACCGGTGAACGCGTCGGGGTGGCGTGGCTGCGGTCGACCGACGGGAGCTGTCGTTACTGTCTGCGCGGCGACGAGAATCTGTGCCCGAATTCGACGTACACGGGATGGGACGCCGACGGCGGTTACGCCGAATATCTCGTCGCGCCGCGCGACTACGTCTATCCGCTGCCCGACGACTATCCGGCCGAGAAACTCGCGCCGCTATTGTGCGCCGGGATCATCGGCTACCGGTCGCTGCTGCGGGCCGAACTGCCCCCCGGCGGGCGGCTGGGCGTCTACGGGTTCGGCGCGTCCGCCCATCTGACCGCTCAGGTCGCGATCGCGCAGGGGGCGACGGTCCACGTGCTGACCCGGGCGGAGGAGGCGCGGCGGCTGGCCCTCGAACTCGGCGCGGCGTCGGCGCGCGGCGCCTACGACCAGCCGCCCGAGAAGCTCGACGCCGCGATCCTGTTCGCGCCGGTCGGCGACCTGGTGCCGACCGCGCTCGAAGCCCTCGACCGGGGCGGCACCCTCGCCGTCGCCGGCATCCACCTGACCGACATCCCGGTGCTGAACTACGACCGGCACCTGTTCCAGGAGCGGGACCTGCGCTCGGTGACGGCCAACACCCGCGCCGACGGCCGCGCCTTCCTGGAGTTCGTCGCCGAGCACCCGCTCACCGTCGAGACCACGCCCTACCCGCTCGACCGCGCCGACCGGGCGCTCAGGGACCTGGCCGCTGACCGAGTGAATGGGGCCGCGGTGTTGAGTATCGCCCCGTGACCCAGGCCGCCGACGCCCCCACCACCGTGCTGAGCACCACGGCCAGCACCGTGGCCTGGGCGTAGGCAGGGACCCAACCGACGCTCCAGGCCGCGAACGGGGCCATGATGACGAGCCAGGTCAGCCCGGCCGTGGCCAGGCCGACCGGCAGGATCCACAGAGGCGGCCTGGCCAGGACGGCGAAGAACATCATCAGGGCGAAGGCCGCCACTGGGAGGATCAGCGCGAGAGCCAGCACTTTGACATCGGGATAGAGCGGCGGCGCGTATCCCCCGGACACGATGTCGTGGAACTCCGCCCGGGGAGCCAGCCAGAACCACGCGGCCACCCAGCCGACCGCCACGCCGACGATGAACCCGAGCGTGCGGATGCCCGTCGCGAGCGCGAACAGCCCGACCACGACGCCGATGAAGAGGGCGTTCTGGGGGAGGGCGGTGTCGTAGCGACCCGGGGCGTCGGTGGGCACCGTGGCGGCCGGATCGAGCTGATAGTCCTTGATGCCGATCCTGCGCCAGGTTCCGGAGGCGTCGCGGACCGCGACCCCGTCGGCTCCGTTGGCGACGACGACCAGGCCGGGGATCGCCGAGACGCTGAGCGACTCCACCGGCTGGAGGTCCTCGGGCTCGTCGGGCGGGTAGGCCCGGACCAGCCGGTCCTGCACCTCGGGGGAGAGCTCCCACGCGGTCGTCCAAGCCCCGCCGCCCGTCGACTCCTCGACCTTCAGACGTCCCGGGACGACGCGGAGACATCGATCGCCGGCACAGGAGGACGGCGTCGGGGAACTCCGGACGGCGCTCGTCCACTCCTCCCAGGTGACCCCGTCGCGGGTCAGGTAGGCGCGCGAGACGAAGCGCTCGTCGCTTTTGAGCTCGACGATGATCGCACCGTCGCGCACCTCGGTGGCGAACGCCATGGGCGGCACATAGGGCTGCGCGGGGCTGGTCGCGGTGATCGCCAGCACGGCGGCCGGGGTCAGCAGCACGACGACGGTCCGCCCGGTGGGCACGGGGTGCCGGGAGGCCCACCAGGCGACGTACAGGGCGGGCAGGGTGAGCAGGTCGGTCGGGTCGGCGAGGACCACCGAGGGGCCCCAGACCAGCGTCCAGGCCTCGGAGGCCAGCCAGGCCCCGGTGGCGGTGGCCTTGACCAGGGCGAACCCGGCACCGGTGACCGCGATCGAGACCGCGGGCCTGCGGAGGGCCAGGTCGAGCACGGCGGGCAGCAGGATCAGCCCGGCGACATCGCTGAGCTTCCCGGTGACGAGGCCGGGCCACGTGTACTTCAGCAGGTGGTCGTTGACGACGAGCACGACCAGGGCCAGCACCGTCAGGGGGTGGCCGAGCCACGACGCGCGGCTCATCGCCGGCTCCCCGTGAGGAATCCGCCCGCGACTCCCGCCGCGGTCACCAGCACGAACGCGAACAGCGCCGCCTGATCGGCGTCGTCGTAGAACGCCAGCGCGCCCGCGCTCCAGGCGGCGTAGGGCGCCAGCACCGCCGTCCCGGCCACCAGTCCGGAGACCAGGCTCACCACGATCAGCCGTCCGGGCGGCCTGGCCCGGCTGACGCCCCACGACAACAGCCCGACCCCTCCCACCATGAACATGATCGCGGGCGGCATGCCCAGGAATCCCAACGTCGACTCCACCATGGTCAGTCCCATCCGCAAGCCCGCGAGCAGCAGGATTCCGCCGAAGAGGATCGCGGGGCGGCGGGCGCCCGCGCACAGCGCCAGCAATGCGGCGGCCAGTGCTCCCAGTACCACGAGGTCGTACACCTCGTAACGGCCCGGCGTGGTCAGGGGCACCGCGCCGGAGGCGGTCAGGCCGTCGGGGCCGACGCCGAGCCGGTGCCAGGCGCCCCGGGCGTCCCGCAGGGCGATGCCGTCGGTGCCGTTGGCGGCCACCACCAGCCGTTCGGTCACCGCGACCGCCAGCGACTCCGTCGGTTCCGAATGGCCGAACGCGGGGTCGGCGTTGCGGCGCAGCAGCCGGTCCCGGGCCTCGTCGGGGATCTCCCACACGGTGGTCCAGCGTCCGTCCCGGATCTCCTGGACCCGCAGGTGACCGGGCACGACCCGGTAGCAGGCCGTGCCGTGGCAGTCCCTGGCCGTCGGCCAGGCCTCCTTGTGCTGGATCCACTTGTCCCAGGTGACTCCGTCGCGGGTCCGGTAGGAGACCAGGTCGTCGCCCATGCCGTAGCCGCCCCGGGTGTGGACGACGATCGCGTCCCCGTCCGCCTCGACGGCGTAGGCGCTGTAGGGCCAGTCGAACGGCGCGGCGCTCGTCGCGGCCACCGCCAGCACGGCGGGCGGCACGACCAGGAACACCACCGCCTTGTGGACCGGCACCGGATGCGTGTACGCCCACCACGCCGCCCAGAGCGCGGGCAGCGCCAGCAGGTCGGTCGGGTCGGCGAGGACTCGCGACGGCCCCCAGACGGCCGTCCACGCCTCTGAGGCCAGCCACGCGCCGGTCGCGGTCGTCTTGACCAGTGCGAACCCGACGCCGGTGACGGCGATGGAGACCTTCGCGCGCCTGACCACCAGGTCGAGCAGCGCGGGAAAGAGGATCAGCCCGGCGACGTCACTCAGCTTCCCGGTCACGAACCCGGGCCAGGCAGCTTTCAGCACGTGATCGTTCACGACGAGAACGACCAGGGCCAGCACGGTCAGGGGCTGGCCTATCCACGTATGCCGCACTCCCTAAGGGAACGCGCCAAACTCGCCGAAACCGATACCCGTGATCATTTTGGAACCGGATCGTACGTGCGCCGATGCGCCCCAGGTATTTGCCGAGGTCGGACATTTCCGACATCATCGGGGGGTTAGTCACGTACGACCCCGGAGGCTCCCTCATGCACCGTTCCACGCTTCTCCTGGCGGCCGGTGTGCTCATCCTCGCGACCGCCTGCGCTCCCGAAGAGACGGCGCCAGCGGTCGCGGAGCTCACCCCCTCGGGCCCGGCCGTGGACGCGTGCGCCAAGGAGAGCCTCAAGCTCATCACGCCCGGCAAGCTGACCATCGGCACCGACAAGCCGGCGTACGAGCCCTGGTTCAAGGACGACGACCCCGCCAACGGGCAGGGCTTCGAGGGCGCGGTCGCCGCGGCCGTCGCCAAGGGGCTCGGGTTCACGCCGCAGGAGGTCGCCTGGGAGACCGTGCCGTTCGACTCCTCGTTCGCGCCCGGTCCGAAGAAGTTCGACTTCGACATCAACCAGATCTCCATCACGCCCGAGCGGGCCAAGGCGGTCGACTTCTCCGAGGGCTACTACACCGTCAAGCAGGCGGTCGTGGCGCTCGGCGACTCGAAGTTCGCCTCGGCGGCCAACCTCGCGGCGCTCAAGGACGCGAAGATCGGCGTACAGGCCGGGACGACCGCGCTGAGCGCGGTGCGCGAGGTCATCCAGCCCGGTGACGACCCGAGCGTCTTCAACCAGCAGATCGACGCCGTCAGCGCGCTGAAGAACAAGCAGATCGACGCCATCGTGGTCGACCTGCCGACCGCGTTCTACGTCACCGCCGCGCAGGTCGAGGGCTCGAAGATCGTCGGGCAGTTCGCCGCGTCCAGCGGCACCCCCGAGGAGTTCGGGCTGCTCTTCGAGAAGGGCAACACCCTCGTCGGCTGCGTCGACAAGGCGCTGGCCGACCTCAAGTCGTCTGGTGAACTGGCCGCGATCGAGCAGCAGTGGCTGACCTCGACCGCGGGCGCGCCCGAACTCTCGTGACGACCACCTGGGTCAAGAGCGACCGCCAGAAGGAGCGCGAGAAGCTTCTCCGGGCCCAGGGGCGGCGCTCGGTGTCGGTCGCGACGATCTCCACGGTCGTCGTGGCCGGGCTGGTCGTGTTCGGGCTGCTCGCCTCGCCGGGCTGGCCCCGGGTGCGGGAGACCTTCTTCAGCTGGGACGCCCTGGTCACGTCGCTGCCCGACATCCTCCGCGGTTTCCTGCTGAACGTGGTGATCTTCCTGATCGCCGAGCCGGTCATCCTCCTGCTCGGGCTCGGGGTGGCGCTGCTGCGCGGGCTGCGCTCGCCGGTGTTCTTCCCGCTGCGGGCGCTGGCCGCGATCTACACCGACGTGTTCCGCGGCATCCCGGTCGTCCTGCTGGTCTACCTGGCCGGGTTCGGCGTACCGGCGCTCCAGTTGCAGGGGGTGCCGAGTGATCCGGTGGTGCTCGGCACGATCGGGCTGATCCTGTCGTACACCTCCTTCGTCGCCGAGGTGTTCCGGTCGGGGATCGACTCCATCCACCCGAGCCAGAAGGCCGCCGCGCGGTCGCTCGGGCTGTCGCACGGGCAGACGATGCGGTACGTCGTCGTCCCGCAGGCCGTCAGGCGGGTCGTGCCGCCGCTGCTCAACGACTTCGCGTCGCTGCAGAAGGACAGCGCGCTCGTCGCCTTTCTCGGACCCCTGGAGGCGCTGCGGCAGGCGCAGATCCACGCGGCCGACATGTTCAACTACACCCCTTACGTCACCGCCGCGCTGCTGTTCGTGGCGCTGACGGTGCCGATGGCCCGTTTCACCGACCACCTGGCCGCCCGCGCGGCACGTCAGCGCGGAGGCGCGTCATGACCCTCCTCACGATCGACGGGGTCTGGAAGCGGTACGGGGACCACGAGGTCCTCAAGGGCGTCGATCTCACCGTCGACACCCACGAGGTCGTCTGCCTCATCGGGGCCTCCGGCTCGGGGAAGTCGACCCTGCTGCGCTGCGTGAACCTGCTGGAGACCGTCGACGACGGCGCGATCCTGCTCGACGACGTGGACATCACCGACGTCCGGGCCGACGCGGACGACGTACGGAAGCGGATCGGGATCGTCTTCCAGGCCTACAACCTGTTCCCGCACATGACCGTGCTGGACAACATCACCCTCGCGCCCCGGAAGGTGCACGGCGTCGGCCGCGTCCAGGCCGAAGACCAGGCGCGCGAGCTGCTGGCCCGGTTCGGGCTGGAGTCGAAGGCGCGCGACTACCCCGACCAGTTGTCCGGCGGCCAGCAGCAGCGGGTGGCGATCATCCGGGCCATCGCGACGCAGCCCCGCCTGCTGCTACTCGACGAGGTGACCTCGGCGCTCGACCCGACGCTGGTCAACGAGGTGCTCGGGGTGATCAGGGAGCTCAAGCAGTCGGGCATGACGATGATCCTGGCCACCCACGAGATGGGCTTCGCCCGCGACATCGCCGACACGGTGTGCTTCCTGGCCGACGGGGTGCTGCTGGAGCGCGGGCATCCCGACCAGATCTTCGGCGCGCCGAAGCACCCGCGCACCCGCGAGTTCCTGTCGCGCACGTGACCGGATCGGTCCGGGGCGGGACCCGATCCGGTCTGTCGTCGGCGCGTTCGCTGAGGTGAGACTGGTGGACATGAAGCGAGCCCTCGTCGTCATCGATGTCCAGGAATCCTTCCGCGCCCGCCCGGAGTGGGACACGATCGGCAACCCGAAGATCTTCGACCCGGTGAACCGGCTGGTCCGGGCCGCCCGGTCGAACGGCGATCTCGTCGTGTGGGTGCTGCACGCCGAGCGCGGCAGCGGTGGGGTGTTCGACCCGGAGAACGGGTTCGTCCGGCTCATGCCCGAGCTCGACCGGCCCGCCCCCGGCGACCTGCTGATCGAGAAGTCCTCTCACAACGCGTTCACCACGACCAACCTTCAGCAGAAGCTCACCGAGGCCGGAGTGGGGGAGCTGGTGGTGTGCGGGATCCGTACCGAGCAGTGTGTGGAGACCACCGCCCGCCTGGCCGGTGACCTGGGCTATCAGGTCGTCTTCGTGACCGACGCGACCACCACCGAGGGTGTCGGCGGCTTCTCCCCCGAGGAGATCACGGCCCGCACCGAGGCCGTGCTCCGCGACCGCTTCGCTCGCATCGCGACGGTGTCCGAGCTGGTATGACACTGGTCGTCTTCGCCCTGGTCGACAACGTGCACCTGCTCGACCTGGCCGGTCCGGCCCAGGTGTTCGACACGGCCGGCTACCGCCTGGCCTACGTCGCCGACCGACCGCAGGTGACCAGCGCCCAGGGCCTGCCAGTCGTGGCCGCGCGGGAGTTGCCCGCCCTGGGCGTGGACGACCTGGTCGTGGTGCCCGGCTGGCGCGGCGAGACCGATCTCTCCGAGCGCCTGCTGGCGCGGCTGCGACGCCACCATGAGGCGGGCGGCGTGGTCGCGAGCGTCTGCGCCGGCGCCCGCGCGCTCGGCGCGGCCGGCCTGCTCGACGGCCGCCGCTGCACCACCCACCACGACCTTCAAGACGACCTGGCCCGCCGTCACCCCGGGGCCACCGTGGTCCGCGACGTGCTGTTCACCGTGGACGACCGCGTCATCACCTCGGCCGGCATCGCCAGCGGCGTCGACCTGGCCCTCCACGTGGTCGCCACCCGCCACGGCCCGGCCAGAGCCGCCCAGGTGGCCCGCGAGATGGTCGTCTACGCCCGCCGCAACGGCGCGGAACCGCAGGCCAGCGCGATGCTCCGGCATCGAAATCACCTCGACGACACCGTCCACCAGGTCCAGGACCTGATCGACACCCGCTTCACCGAACCCCTGCCGCTGTCCCGCCTGGCCGCCCACGCGGGGGTCAGCGAACGCACCCTGACCCGTCTGTTCACCCGCGCCACCGGTCTCACCCCCTTGCGCTACCAGCAGGCCCTCCGGGTGGAACACGCCGAACACCTGATCGGCCACGGCACGACGGTCGAGGCGGCGGCGAGAGAGTCCGGCTTCGACGACGCCCGCATGCTGCGCCGCCTGCGCTCCCGTTTCCGCCCGGTACCTCCTGGGTAAAACCGAACGAATGGGGTGATCTTCACAATTAAGCGGGGTGCCATGGCAGCGTTCGACCGAGACGCCGGATTAGCCGAATATCACGAGGCCCTCGCCAAGGCGAAGGAGAGCGCGCGGGTCGCCCCCTCCTCGGTGAGCCACCGTGTCCGCGGCGCCGCCGCCATGGTCTTCGCCCTGCTCTTCCTGCTGGGTGCCGCCGCCATGTTCTACGGCGATTGGTACGCCCCGACCCACGGCACGCCCGCGACCGGGACCATCACCGAAGTCGGCGGACGGGGGATGCAGGTCGCCTTCACGACCGCCGAGGGTGTGCCCCAGACAGGGAGCACCGAGACGGTGTCGGGCGCGCGGGTGGGCGGGCAACTGGAGATCCTCTACATGGAGGGCCCGCCGTCCACGGAGGTCGTGCAAGTCTGGAACGCCGCCACTCCGCCGAGCCTGGGCCTCGCGGTGATCTCCTCTCTCGTGGGTCTCATCGCGCTGGCCGTCGGTCTCGTGGAGTTCTCCGGGCGAGCTCCCTGGCGCGACGCCGTCGTGCTCGACGAGACGTCGATCACGGCTCGATCAGACCGGACCTGATGGCGTAGCGGGTCAGGTCGAGCCGGTCGCTCATGCCGAGCTTGGCCAGGATGTTGGCCCGGTGGCGGTCGACCGTCTTCGGGCTGATGACCAGGGTCTCGGCGATGGCCTTGGCCGAGTTGCCCTCGGCGATCAGCTTGACGATCTCCTCCTCGCGCGGGGTGAGGATCTGGTCGGGGAGGGCCTCGCCCCGGCGGTGCCGATGGAGGTAGTCGCGGATCAGCGCGGTGACCGCGCCCGGGTAGAGGAACGGCTCGCCGCGTACGGCGGCCCGGCAGGCCTCGATCAGGTCGCGGTCGGCGACCGACTTGAGCACGTAGCCCGACGCGCCGGCCTTGAGCGACTCGAAGAAGTACTGCTCGTTGTCGTACATCGACAGGATCAGGATGCGGATCCCCGGCCACCGTTTCGAGATCTCCCTGGCGGCCTGCAGGCCGGTCATCCGGGGCATCGCGATGTCGAGGACGGCGAGGTCGACGTCCTCCCCCCGGCAGGCCTCGACCGCCTCGGCGCCGTCGGCGGCCTCCGCGACGACCTCCAGGTCGGGTTCGGCGTCGAGGATCAGCCGCACCCCCCGGCGCACCAGCGCATGGTCGTCGGCCAGCAGGATCCGCGTCATCCGATCACCCCGGGTATGGTCAGCGTGACCTCGGTGCCCTGCGCCGACGTCACGGTCAGGCGGGCGCCGATCAGCAGCGCCCGTTCCTGCATACCCCGCATTCCGGCCCCTTCGGCACGCGCGCCGCCGATTCCGTCATCGGTGATCTTGAGCACCAGGTCGGGGCCGTCGGGGCGGAGCGAGAGCCGTACCGACGAGGCCTTGGAGTGGCGGACCACGTTGGTGAGGCTCTCTTGGGCGATGCGGTAGATGACCAGCTCGACCTCGGGGGTGAGCGGCGGCAGCGCCTCGATCCGGCGGGTCACGTCGACGGCGGGGGCCACGTCGGCGGCCAGCGCGGTCAGCGCGCTGTGCAGGCCGAGGTCTTCGAGCACCCCCGGGCGGAGCCGCCGGGCGACCTGCCTGACCTCGTCGAGGCTGCCCCGGACGGTGTCTCTGACCAGCTGCAGCTCCTCCGACAGTTCGGCGGGCGCGCGGTCGGCGACCCGCTTGAGGCCGAGCAGCGCTACGGTCAGGCTCTGGCCGATCTCGTCGTGCAGTTCGCGGGCGATGCGCTGGCGTTCGTTCTCCTGGGCGGCCAGGGCGTGCGCACTGGCGGAGGACCGCTCGGTCTCCAGCCGTTCGAGCATGGTGTTGAAGGAGTCGATCAGGTAGGTCAGGTCGCCGTTGCCCCGGTCGACCGCCCGGTCGTGGGTGTGCAGGTCGACGCGGTGCATGAGGGCCGTGAGGGTGGTCAGCGGGGCGAGGCTGCGCCGCAGCAGCAGCGCGTTGGTGATCAGGATGATGGCCAGCCCGGCGCCCAGCACCAGGATCTCGCGGAGCAGGACCGGCGACGACACCGTGGCCGGAGAGAACGCCAGCGCGAGCGTGCCGATCGTGAACACCGCGCCGTTGATCACACACAGTCGCCAGAACAAGGGCCCCATGGCTCCAGGTTGGCAAGCATTGCCCGTTCTGTCCATGCAGGTTGTGGGGCGGCAAAGATGGGTGCCAGACCCCATAGTCGGACAAAAGGCCAGCAGGAAGACTGAAGGAGTTCCTAATCCGGAGGTGACAGGCCGTGACCGAAATCTACGCGCCCTACCGTCCGGCGCGAGTGGATGGTGACATGCAAGCGCGCGACATCGCAGCGACCCTGCCGACCGTGACGTCGACCGACTCGGTCGTCCGCGCGGTCCGGATCATGGTCCTGAACCGGCTCCCCGGCCTGATCGTGGTCGACGGGCAGTCCCGGCCCTGGACGGTCCTGCCGGGCACCCAGGTGCTCCGGCTGGCCATCCCGCTGAGCATCCACGAGGACCCCGCCCTGGCGCGGACGCTGGACGAGACCCACGCCGATGTGTTCTGGCAGGAGATCGGCAACCTGACCGTGGGCGACTGCCTGCCCAAACCCGTGGCCCGACCCGTGACCGTCCCGATGGGGGCGACGCTGCTGGAGATCGCCGCGCTAATGGCGCGGGCCCGCAGCCCGCTGGTGGCGGTGGTCCGCGACGACGGCACACTCCATGGCGCGATCACGCTCGAACGACTGCTGATCAGCCTGTCCATCTGAGGCCTGACCTTTTCTGACTTGGGCGCCGGCGGCCGCGACTGTGCGGGCGGTCCCCGCCGGCGCCCAACCCCTCACTTGCCCGGAGGTCGTTTTCGCATGCCCACCGTTCCGCTGGTCAGGCCGGGATGAGCGCAATCCTCGCCGTCGTCGTCTTCGTGATCGCGTTCTACTTCATCGCCACGGAGAAGGCGAACAAGGTCAAGGTCGTTCTCATCGCCGCCGGGGTCATGACCGTCCTCGGATTCGCGCCCGGAGCGGAAGTGTTCTTCTCCGAGCACTCCGGCGTCGACTGGAACGTCATCTTCCTGCTGCTCGGCATGATGGTCATCGTCGGGGTGGTCAAACAGACCGGGCTGTTCGACTACCTGGCCATCTGGGCGGCGAAACGGTCGCTCGGGCGGCCGTACCGGCTGATGGTGATGCTGATGGCCATCACGGCCGTCGCCTCGCCGTTCCTCGACAACGTCACCACGATCATGCTGGTCGCGCCGGTGACGGTGATGGTCTGCAACCGGCTGCGCATCCCCGCCCAGCCCTATCTGATCGCCGAGATCCTCGCCTCGAACATCGGCGGCGCCGCCACCCTGATCGGCGACCCGCCCAACATCATCATCGGCAGCCGCGCGGGCCTGACCTTCAACGACTTCCTGATCCACATGGCCCCGGCCGTCGTCGTGATCTTCGTGGCGTTCGTGCTGCTCACCTATCCGCTGTTCCGCAAGTCCTTCGAGTACCACCCCGAGCACGTCGCGGCCGTCATGGCCCTCCAGGAGAAGCGGGCCATCACCGACAAGCGGCTGCTGGTCAAGTCGCTGATCGTCATGGGCGCCGTGGTCGTCGCCTTCGGGCTGCACGCCGTCGTCCACCTGCAGCCGTCGATCATCGCGCTCGTGGGCGCCGGGGTGATGCTGCTGGTCACCAAGGTCGACCTCTCGGACGTCCTCAAAGAGGTCGAATGGCCCACGCTGGTCTTCTTCATGGGCCTGTTCGTGATGGTCGCCGGCCTCACCCACACCGGGGCGATTCGGGCGATCGGCGAGTGGACCGTCGACCTGTTCGGCCAGAACCACTTCGCCGCCGCCACGTCACTGCTCTTCGGCTCGGCCGTGCTGGGGGCGTTCTTCGACAACATCCCGTACGTCGCCACGATGGCCCCCGTCGTCGAGGGCATGGCCGCCGCCGCCCCCGACCCGCAGACCTCACAGGCCCTCTGGTGGTCGTTCGCCTTCGGCGCCGACTTCGGGGGCAACGGCACGGCCGTCGCGGCCAGCGCCAACGTGGTCGCGATCGGCATCGCCGCCCGGACGGGCAACCCGATCTCGTTCTGGCAGTTCACCCGGTACGGAATCGTGGTGACCCTGCTGAGCACGACCATGGCGTGGGCCTACATCTGGCTCCGCTACTTCTGACGGGCCTTCGCGTGTCCGACGGGGCAGCCCTTGGCCGCGTACAGGAGGAACTGGGTCGACTCCTCGGCGGAGAAGTTGTCGTCGGAACCGATCACCAGGGTGCACTCACCCGACTTCAGGCGCGGTCCCCAGGCCAGGCTCTCGAGGTTCTGCGTGGGCTCGGGCCGGTTGATGTCGAGGACCAGCGTCTTGCGGACCGGCCGGTAGAACATGCGGGTCATCAGGCTGTCGCGGTTCAGGATGTTGGTCGCGCCGCGCAGGTCGATCTCGTAGAGGCGCACCCGGTAGTTGACGCCCTCGATCCACGACCGCTCCAGCGCCAGGTAGCGGTGGTCGTCGATGGCCAGCAGCTCCGAGACCCCGCTGTCGGTGGCCCCCGTCGGCGGGATCGGGGCGGCGGGCAGCTTCTCGATCGGGTAGGCGTACTGACCGCGGACCCGGCCGTTGCGGTTCCACACGGTGATCCGGGCCGGGGCGCCGCCGTCGACGGCCGGCGGGGTCCCGTCTTCGAAACGCGGCCCCTCGACGATCGCGGCGATCCGGTGCTTGGTCAGCGTCAGGCCCTCGATGCCGAAGTTGCGGCGCGGCCCCCGGTTCTCGCTCGTCAGCAGCAGGTTGCCGGGCAGCTGGAGGCCCCGGACGTGCTCACCCTGCCGGTTGACCCAGCGGATGAACTGCTGCGACAGCGGAATGGCGGTGTTCTGCGGATCGGGCCGGTCACCCTCGCTCGACCAGATGAGCTTGCGGCTCAGCGGATCCCAGCGAATGCTCTCCGGATCGGCCGACTCGGGCTGCGCGTAGGCGGGATAGGGCGACCCGTCGGGCCGCTTCAGGGTGTAGACGCTGTCGAGCGACACCCCGCGGAACTCGCCGGTCCGCTTGTTGATGTCGAGCTTGCCCGTGTAGAACCGGGCCGGCTGGTAGCGCCAGCGGTCGTCGGAGATGAAATACCAGGTCCCGGTGGCCGGGTCACGGTCGATCCCGGAGATCCCGCCGAACGTGGTCCCCTCGACCTGGGTCAGGTGCGGCAGCCGCTGCTCACCGAGGAACCGGGTGATCCGGAAATCGGGCCGGTCGGCCGCCAGCGCGGGCAGCGCCGGGAGCGCCATTCCGGCCAACGCCATAGCGACCACGGCAATCCGGGCAATATTGTGTCGCACGATTCTCCTCGTTCCCCGAACAATCCGTTCGTGGTTATGAGATCGCGTTTGACGGCACAAGTCACGCGTGGAAATCCTGGGCGTGCTTACGCATATCGTGCATGCCGCCACCAAAGCCCTATCCGACGAGCAATTTGGTTCCACCGGGCAGTGGGGGGATGCGTCCGTGGAGGGCTTCGATGGCGTACCGGTAGGGAACGCCCTTTCCGTCGATCACCGGCATGAAGGCGGGACACCGCTCCCGGGTCGCGGCGCAGAATTCATCTTCACCAGGTCGAAACCGATCTCGATCGGCAGCGCCAGTGGAGTGATGGAGACCTTGCCCTGAAACCAGCCGCATCCGGAAAGCGGCAATACCGCGGCCAACAATGCGATCAGGAGGCGACGCATGAAATAATGGTGACACAGTATGTTTATTTCAACTACTGCGAATATTCGGGCCATTCCATGGAATTGTGCAGGGTTTCCGGAGGGGGCCGGTTGCGGCGATTTGCCATCCAAGGCGATGTCTTCGGCAGAGAATGAAGACGTGACCGATATGCGTGACATGTCTGCGCCCGCGGACTGGAGCCCGGCAGAGCAGCGGCTGTGGACCGCCTTCACCCACGGCACCCAGCTCGACCTGGGCGGGTTGAGTCCGGTCGTCGGCTCACCCAACGGTGAGTACTGGGGCGAAGACCAGATCATCCGCGCCGAGGCCCTCGCCCACCTGCTGATCCACGGCCCCGAACAAGAACCAGGCAAGCCGCCCCGGCTCATCCTCAAGGGCGCCCGGATAACCGGTCGTTTCGACGCCGGGTGCGCCGAGCTCGCGTCGTTCCTCTTCATCGAGTGTGTCTTCGACCAGACGCCTTTCATGAACGACGCGAAACTCCAGTTCATGGGGTTTCAGAAGTGCCGCCTCCCGGGTCTCGACGCCGCGCGGATCCGCTGTGACGGCCCGGTGTGGCTGGATGACACCCGGTTCTTCGGTCCTGTCGTGCTGGAGGACACCGAGATCGGCGGCGATCTGCGGATCAAGGCGACGACCGTGGACGCGGGTCATGACCGCGTGGCCATCCAGCTCGACGCCGCGCACGTCGCCAACCATCTCGTCCTGCACGGGGCCCGAACGATCGGTGCGATCAGCATGGTCAACCTCCGGGCCGACGGAAATCTCGTCCTCAGGGACGCCCATTTCGACATGCCGGGAGGCTGGGCCGTCCACGCCCCGAGGCTTGTCGTCGGCGGCTCCGTCTTCGGCGAGTCGGGCATCCGGGTGACGGGAGGGGTGATGCTTGGGGGATCCAGTGTGGCGGGCGAAGTACTGCTGGATCGAATAGAGATCTCGCGGCCGCTGGAGATGGCACTCGACCTCGACCACAGCCGCTTCGCGCTGGGATTCAAGTGCCTGAACGGCAGAATCCACGGCGCCATACGCCTCCACCACATGATCGTCGGCTGCCAGGTGGATCTGCAGAACACCCGGATCACCCAGGTCAAGAAGGGCGTCGACGCGGTCCGTGCCGACCATCTCGAAGTGGACGGTACCGCGGTCTTCGCCGACGTGGATCTGGACGGCCCACTCAACCTGCACGGCGCAAAGATCGCCTGCAACCTGATCCTCTCCGGGGCGAAACTCCGTGGTGTGGAGAAGCAGGCCGCGTTCAACGCCGACGGCGCGCGGATCGGAAACCATCTCATCGCCAGGGACTGCACCGCCGACGGTGGAGTCGTGCTGACCGCTGCGGAGATCGAAGGCAACACGAACTTCATCGACGCCACGCTGCGAAACGGCGCCGCGGTGGCCTTCGACCTGCGCCGAGCGATTCTCAAGGGTTCCTTGCAGGCTGGGGGGTCACTGACCGTCACCGGGACGATGGCGCTCACCAACGCGTCCGTGGGCGTCGACCTCGTGCTCAGAGACGCGACGCTGACCAATCCCCGGGGCAAGGCGATGGCGGCCACGGGCCTCCAGGTCGCCGGTGACCTCATCGCCGACCGATGCACCACCGCAGGGCTGATCGATCTCGCGGGCAGCGCGATCAAGGGTGATCTGCGTCTTGTCGACGCCGAACTGAAGGGCCTGAGCGCCGACGAAGCCTCGCGCGGCACGGTCGTCGACCCGAAGGGCGAGTGGCGTGGCCTGGCCGTGCGCTGCACCGGCGCGCGCGTCGACGGCGACGTCGATCTGCGGGGCGCGCAGTTGCACCGGGAACTCGGGCTGAACGGCGTGAACGTCGGGCGGACGGTCCGGATCGAGGGCACCCATCTGGCCGCGGAAGGCCCGTCGGCACTGACCGCCGACGGCCTCGTCGCGGAGACCCTCGTCCTGAAGCCTGCCGCACCGCCCGTCCACGCTGTCTCGCTGGCGTCGGCGCACGTCACGGAACTGGTCGACGGAGCGGCCTCCTGGCCGTCCACGGCGCCGATCAACCTCTCCGGATTCCACTATGAGCGGCTCGACTCCGACCTCCCCGTCGAAGACCGGCTGAACCTGTTACGCCGGGCGACCCCCGTATACGCCGCCGGCCCCTACGAGAAGCTCGCCGCCTGTCTCGAACTCGCCGGGCAGGACGCGGACGCGCGCGTCGTCCGCCATGCCTCGATCCGGCGCTCCTACCAGGCGAAGAACCCGGTGATCCGGCTGTGGGGCAACCTGCAGGATCTCGTGGTCGGCTACGGTTACGCGCCCGGCCGGGCCCTCGCGATCTCCGTGCTGCTCCTGCTGGGAGCCGGGCTGTGGTTCACGGTCGGCGTGACCGGCTGCCTGCCGGCGAGTCCGGGGCTGTGCCCGGTCAAGGCCGACGAACACCCCACCTGGGACGCCTGGCTCTACTCGCTGGATCTGCTGATCCCGCTGGTCGACCTCGGCCACGAGAAGGCCTGGGACCCGCTCGGCGTCTCCAAGCTGGTGGCGCTCGCGCTGACCATGAGCGGCTGGGTGCTGACCACGGTGGTCATCGCCGCCGCCGGCCGCACTCTCCGCCGCTCGTGAGCGCTCATGGGAGTTCGGCGAAGCGCTCCACGTCGTCGGTTCGGCCGGAGATCAGGATCACGTCGCCGTAGCTGAGTTCGGTGTCGGCGGTCGCGTACGTGAAATCCTCGTTCGGACTCTTCACGGCCACCACCGTGACCCCGTATTTGCGCCGCAGGTTCGACTCCCCAAGGGGGCGCCCCACGTATTCGCGCGGCGGGCGGGTCTTGCACAGCGCGAAGTCGTCGTCGACCTGCATGTAGTCGAGCATCCGCCCGCTCACCAGCCGGGCCACCCGCTCGCCCATGTCGTTGTCGGGGAACACCACGTGGTGTACGCCGATGCGGCGCAGGATCTGCCCGTGCTGTTTGGTGATGGCCTTGGCCCAGATGTCCTCGATCTCCATCTCGACCAACAGGGCGGCGGTCAGGATGCTCGCCTCCAGGCCGGTGCCGATCGCGACCACGGCCCGGTAGAAGTCGGGCACGCCCAGCTGGCGCAGCGCCTCCAGGTCGGTCGCGTCGGCGGTGGCCACGTGGGTGATGCTCCCGGCCAGATGCTGCACGGTCTTGGCATTGCTGTCGATGGCCAGCACCTCGGTGCCGCGGCGGGTGAGTTCGAGAGCCAGCGAGCTCCCGAACCGGCCCAGGCCGATCACCACGACGGCGTCGCTCTTGTCAGCCAACGATCACACGCTCCTCGGGAAGTTCGTAACGGCGCGTGCGTTCCTTCAGCGCCAGCGCCGAGCCAAGAGTGAGGGGCCCGATGCGCCCGATGAACATCAGGATCAGCAGCAGCACCTGCCCCGCCTGCGGCAGATCAGCCGTGATGCCGGTCGACAGGCCCACCACGCCGGTGGCCGACACGACCTCGAACAGCACCTCGCCCAGCGGATGGGGGCTGATCACCAGCAGCACGTACGTCGACAGGCCCACCAGCGCCGCGCTCATCGCCGTGATGACGATCGCCTGCCGCTGCACCGACGACGACAGCCGACGATGGCCGACGTTGACGTGGTTCTCGCCGCGCATCTCGGCCCACACGATGAGGATGATGAGCCCGAAGGTGGTCACCTTGATCCCGCCGGCCGTGCCGGCGCTGCCGCCGCCGATGAACATCAGCAGTTCGGTGGCCAGCCAGCTCGACGGCTCCATCGAGGCGATGTCGATGCTGTTGAACCCGCCCGATCGTGGCATCACGGCGGTGAAGAACGCCGCCAGCAGCTTCCCGGGGTCGTCGAGCGCGCCCAGCGTCTTCGGGTTGTGCCACTCGGCCGACAGGAAGACGAGCGTTCCCCCGGCCAGCAGGATGGTCGTCACAAACAGGGTGATCCGGGTCAGCACCGACCAGCGGCCGGGGTGGCGCCAGATCCGCACCAGCTCGAAGATGACGGGGAACCCCAGGCCGCCGACGATGACCGCGATCGCGATCGTCAGGCAGATCCACGGATCGGTGGCGAACCTGATCAGGCCGTCGGGCCACAGGGCGAAACCGGCGTTGTTGAACGCCGAGATCGCGTGGAAGAAGCCCAGGTAGGCGCCCCGCAGCACGGACTCGTCATAGGCGACGACGAACCGGACGGTCAGGATCGTGCCCGCCACGGTCTCGCAGAGGAGGCTGAACAGCACGACGTTGCGGACCACCCGCCGCACGTCGCTCATGTTCATCGCGCGGGTCTCGACCTGCGCGATCATCTGGGTGCGCAGCTTCAGCCGCCGCGCGATCAGGACGGTGAACAGGGTGGCCAGGGTCATGATCCCGAGGCCGCCCATCTTGATGAGCACGGCGATCACGATCTCGCCGAACACCGACCAGTGGGCCGCGGTGTCGACCATGACCAGACCGGTCACGCAGGCCGCCGAGGTGGCGGTGAACAGGGCCGGCATCAGCCCGGGGGAGGTCCCGGACGTCGTGGCGATCGGCAGCGACAGCAGCAGGGTGCCGACCAGGATGGCGAACCCGAACCCGCCGACGACCACACGAGCGGGATGGTGAAAGATCGACGGCCGGCGGACGCGCCGCGCCGTTAACAACCCAGCCATTGGGGAAACGCCTCCGGGAGCGCGGCGTGATCGGCCCCCACGCTAACAGCAACGGCCGGGTTAGGGTGGATCGCATGGCTCCCCGGCATGCATCCACCTTCGGCTGGTCCATGAGCGTGGTCCTGCGACACTGGCAGCAGTTCGCCGACGAGACGTTCAAAGACCTCCCCCACGGGGCTCGCGGGTTCAACCTGCTGTCGGTGGTGGTGCACGAGGAGGTCCGCACCCAGGGCGCGCTCGCGACCAGGCTGGCCGTCGACCGGACCGTCCTGACCTATGTGATCGATGACCTGGAGAAGGCCGGGCTGATCGAGCGTCAGCCCGACCCGCGCGACCGGCGGGCCCGCCGGATCGTCGCCACCGAGCAGGGGCGCAAGGTCCAGGCTGAGGGCGAGGAGCGCATGGCCGACGCCGAGGAACAGGTGCTCGGCGGCCTCACGGAAGACCAGCGGGAGGTCTTCCGCGAGTGCGCCGCCCGCGCCGCGGAGGCGATCTACAACGCCTCTCCCGGCGTAGATCTGTGCGGGCCGTAGTAGGTCAGGCGTACAGGAACCAGAACCACTGGTTGCCTCCCATGGTCTGGTAGACGCACCGGTAGCTGGTCCACCAGCCCCACTGGATGCCCAGGTTGCCGCCGTTGTAGCAGTCGGCCTGGAGGTAGTAGGCGTACCGGATGCTGTCGGCCTGCGCGGGCGCGGCGGTGACGGAGACGGTGAGGAACACGCCGCTGACGAGAGCGGCCGAAACGAGCAGTTTGCGCATGTCGATCCTCCTGGGGGAGTGGGGCCGGCACCCGGAATATCGCATCGGTTCCGGCGGTCTCCCAGACGTGCGCCTGGGTGCCGGGCGTCGACCTCGCAGGATCGTGTCCCGCGCGTGAAACCTTCAGCGGATCTTGAAGGTCTGACATATCGTCCAAAACGTGCAGACCACTCTCATTCGGCTGGACCACTTACCGGCCTGCGAGCGGTTCGACTTCTGGTGGGAGGCCGTCGGCCAGTCAGTGGTGTCGGTGGACGCCGCCAGCGCCCACGCCGCCGACTTCTGGGCCGAGATGACCGCCGTCGACCTCGGGCTGATCCAGATCTCCCGGGTCCGCTCGGCGTCGTTCGAGGCCCGCCGGACCACCCGGCGCATCCGCCAGTCGGACCCCGAGTTCTACCAGCTCAACTACACCGTGACCGGCAGGTCGGGCCTGGAGCAACAGGGTCGCCAGTGTGCCCTGAACGCCGGCGACTTCACCCTGTACGACACCTCGCGGCCCTTCCACGCCTGGTCGGCGGCCACCCCGAGCCAGCCGCCCCACGGCATCGTGGTCCAGTTCCCGCACCGGGCCATCCCCCTCCCGACGGGCACGGTCGAACGCCTGCTGTCGCAGCCGATCCCCGGCCGCACCGGCGTCAACGGCCTGCTGGCCGGCCTGCTCATGCGGCTCGCCGGCCCCCGGCCCGCCCCGGCCCCGCCGACCACGACCATCCTCGAACTGATCACCGGCCTGCTCGCCGACCACGCCGGCGTCGCCAAGCCCGGAGACATTCCGCTGATCAAGGTTCAGGCCTTCATCGAAGAGCACCTCCCCGACTCGGGCCTGTCCCCCACGTCCATCGCCCAGGCCCACCACATGTCCCTGCGCAATCTCCAGCGGCTGTTCGAGCGCCACGGCCTCACCGCTGCGACGTGGATCCGCGACCGCCGCCTGGCCCGCGCCCGCCGCGACCTGACCGATCCCCGCTGCGACACCCTGGCGGTCCGGTCGATCGGGGCCCGGTGGGGCTTCCAGAACGACGCGCATTTCAGCCGGACGTTCCGGGCGGCCTACGGGGTGTCGCCGGGGGCGTACCGGACGGGCGTCCGGGAGGGCTCGACTCTCACACCGTGAGAGGGTCCAGGCTTGTCCTGTGCGCCACTGCGAGACCACGGCCCTCGGGGTGCTGCTCCGGCACGAAGGGCTCGATCTGTCCGAACCGATGCTGTTCGGGCTCGGCTCGGGGCTGTCGTTCGTCTATTGGGACGGCAAGGCGATGCCCTTCCCCTTCATGGGCGGCCGGGTCAAGCCCTTCGAGCTCACCAGGAACCTGACCGCCCGCCTCGGCCTGACGCTCCGGGTCGAGGAGACCACCTCGCCGCGCAAGGCGTGGGAGAACGTGGCGGGGCCGGTCGACGCCGGGCGTCCGGTCGGGCTGCAGCTCGACTCCTACCACCTGGAGTACTTCGGGTCGAAGGTCCACTTCGGCGGCCACGTCGTCGCCCTGTACGGCTACGACGCGCATGACGTCCACCTGATCGACACCCAGCAGCAGGGCGGGCAGGTCCGCACCAGCCGGGAGAGCCTGGCCAGGGCCCGCGCCGAGCGCGGCCCGATGACCGCCAGGAACCGGTCGTTCACCATCACCGTGCCGGAGGGCCGGCCCGCGTGGCAGGCCCAGATCGTCTCCGCCCTCAGGGATTGCGCACAGACCTTTCTTTCTCCTCCCATCGCGAACCTCGGATATCGCGGTATCGAGAAAGCCGCCAAGCAGGTGCCCAAATGGCTGTCGCGCATCAGCGACCCGCGGCGGGACCTGCCGCAGGCCGCTCTCCTCATGGAGAAAGGCGGCACCGGCGGCTCCTTGTTCCGCGCCCTCTACCGCGATTTCCTCGGCGAATGCGCCGAATGGGTGGACGACCCCCATCTGCGCACCGCGCACCGGCTGTACGCCGAGGCCGCGCCCTTGTGGACCGAGGTGGCCGCCCTGATCGCCGAGGCCGGAGAGAACGGCGACGCGGCAGGTCTCGACCGGGCCGGCGCCATTCTTCATGAACTCTCCCGCGTCGAGACAAACGCCATGCGGGAGCTGCTCCAGGTGCAATAGGAAAGCGGCAAAGTTCTCGTTGAATTTCCTGGATGGACGGTCGCAGGGCGAAGGTCAAATTTGTCTCTTGTGATCGGCTATGTGGTTGTTCAAGCGGTTTGCGGGGATGGTGGGCCTGTTCGGGAAGGGATGAGCGCGATGGCCACACCGAAGGCACCGGTCCCTGCGCAGCCGCTCGCGCGGCTGGTCCAGGAACTGCGCGGCCTCCTTGGGGCCCTCGTCGAACGCGCCTTGCGCACCGCCGCCACACCCCCCGCCGGTGAGGCGCCCGTCGTCGCCCGGGAACGGCCGAACGCGAACGTCGCGCGGCCGGTACGGCGCCTCACCCGACCCGAAGGAGCAACGACCACCAGGGAGAGGTAACTCATGACGGTGCAGCCTGTGGGAAGCCGGCCGGGAGGCGGCGTACAGAAGGGCTCCTCCGGCAGTGGCCTGGCCGACGTCATCGACACGATCCTCGACAAGGGGCTCGTCATCGACGCCTATGTCAGCGTCTCGCTGATCGGGATCGAGATCCTCAGCATCGACGCCCGGATCGTCGTGGCGAGCGTGGACACCTACCTGCGCTTCGCCGAGGCGACGGGCCGGCTCGACCTCACCAAGTCCAGGAAGCCCGGACTGCCGGAGGTCGTGCAGAGCGTCACGAGCGGCGGCGGCAGCCAGGAGGCGCCGCAGGTCGAGAAGGTCGAGCAGCTGGAGCAGCAGACCAAGGAGCGCAACCCGCTGGAGGCCGCCGGCGACAAGCTGAACGACCTCTCCGGCGCGATTCCCCGTCAGAGCAGGCAGGAGGGCTGACATGGCCGAGTCCGCGACCTACATCTACGGCGTCGTCCCGCAGGACATCGAGGTCGACACGGAGGCCAGGGGCGTGGGAGACCCGCCCGGGGCCATCCAGTCGATCAGGCACGGCAAGATCGCCGCCCTGGTGAGCGACGTCAGTGCGGGCCGTCCGCTCGGCACGCCCAAGGATCTGTACGCCCACGAGCAGCTCCTCAACGCCACCGCCGCCGAGGTGCCCGTGCTGCCCATCCGCTTCGGCGCCGTAGTGGCCAGCCGGGAGGCCGTCGTCGAGGAGTTCCTGGCCCCGTACCACGACGAGTTCGTCGCCGCACTCAACGAGCTGGAAGGACGCGCCCAGTTCGTGATCAAGGGACGCTTCGACGAGGAGACGATCCTCGCCGAGATCCTGACCGAGAACCCCGAGGCGGACCAGCTCCGCGAGGAGATCAACGCCCTCCCCGAGGACGCCTCCCGCGACCACCGCATCCGCCTCGGCGAGATCATCAACCAGGCGATCGAGGACAAGCGCGACGCCGACACCGCCGCGATGTGGGACCAGGTCGAGCCCGTCAGCGTGATGCTGGCCGCCCGCCCGCCGTCGCACGAGTTCGACGCCGTCCACCTCGCCGCGCTCGTGGAGAACAGCCGGCAGGACGAACTGGAGCGCGCCGTCGAGAGCCTCGGGCAGAAGTGGGGCGACCAGGTCTCACTCAGCCTGTACGGGCCGATGGCGCCGTACGACTTCATCGTCTCGCAGGACCAGGACGCGGAGTGATGGGCCTGTTCTCCTCGATCTTCACGCTCCCGCTGGCACCGGTCAGAGGGGTGATCCGGCTGGGAGAGCTGCTGCGCGACGAGGCCGAGCGCAAACTCCGCGACCCGACGGTGGCCAGGCGGGAGCTGGAGCAGATCGAGGCCGCGCAGGCCGCGGGCGAACTGACCGAGGAGGAGGCGTCCGAGGCCATGAACGCGGTCCTGCAACGCATGATGCCGCAGGAGTCGGAGGGAGAGTGACCCGATGGGCACCCTGACGGCCGTGAGCGCAGGTGAGGCGGGAGTGAAACTGATCTCCGGCCTCACCTCGAAGGAGGCGGAGGGCGTCACCCTCGTCGAACCGGCGGAGGCCGGCTGGCTGGTGGTGGTCGAGGTCGTCGAGGACCGCCGCATCCCCTCCTCCGGCGACATCCTGGCGCTCTACGAGGCCGACCTCGACAAGGAGGGCAACCTCCTGTCGTACCGGAGAAAGGCGAGGTACCGCCGAGGCACGGGAGGCTGATGAGATGACCGACGGCTCACGCTACGCGCCGGCCGTACGCTCGGGCTCCCCGCCCGCCGCGCGCCGGGAGTCCGCCAACCTCGGCGACATCCTGGAACGCGTGCTCGACAGGGGCGTGGTGATCGCCGGGGACATCAAGGTGAACCTGCTCGACATCGAACTGCTCACGATCAAACTGCGCCTGGTGATCGCCTCGGTCGACACGGCCAAGGAGATGGGCATCGACTGGTGGGAGCACGACCCGTGGCTGACCGGCGACAGCAAGGCCCTCCAGGACGAGAACCGCCGGCTCCGCGCCCGCCTCGACGCCCTGGAGAACCGGTCCCTCGAACCCGGAGAGCACCATGACTGAGACCGGCACCTACCTGTACGCGGTGACCGAGGAGACCCCGTCTTCAGACGTGGAGGGGCTGCACGGCGTCGCCGACACCCAGGTACGAACCATTCCGTGCGAGGGACTGGTCGCCTACGTGAGTACCGTCCCGCTCGACCAGTTCGGCGCCGAACCGCTGAGACGGTCGATGGAAGACCTCGACTGGCTCGGCGAGACGGCCGGAGCCCACCACCACGTGGTGGAGGAGGTCGCGGACCGAGCTCCCGTGGCGCCCGTTCGCCTGGTGACGGTGTATCGCGGCGACGAACAGGTGAAGGACCTGCTTCGGGAACGCCATGACGATTTCGTGGACGTTCTCTCCAGCGTGGCCGGGCGCCGGGAGTGGGGCGTGAAGGCGTATGTCGACCTGAGCGCACCCGGGCCTTCCCGGACGGCGCCCTCGCTCGGTGGCCCGGGGACGGCCTACCTGAAGAGGCGCCAGGCGGGGCTGCGAAGCCGGGAGGAGGCGTGGAGGCAGGCCGCCGCCCACGCCGAACACCTGCACGCCACGCTCTCGACGGTCGCCGTCGCCAGTCACCGGCATCGTGCTCAGGACCCTGAACTGTCCGGGCGCAAGGAGGCGATGCTGCTCAACGGGGCCTACCTCGTCGAGCGATCCCGCGACGACGAGTTCTTGAAGACGGTCGACGACCTGCGCGACCGCGGTGTGGAGATCGAGCTGACCGGGCCCTGGGCGCCTTACTCCTTCACCGACCTGGAGGTGCGCGGTGACGGTTGACGGCCCTCGCGGCGCTGCCCTGGCTGAGCAAGGGCGGCTTCCGGCTGAGCGGGTGGCTCTGGTCGACCTGCTGGACCGGTTGCTGGCGGGCGGCGTGGTGGTCAGTGGGGACCTGGTGTTGTCCATCGCGGACATCGACCTGGTGCGGATCTCGCTGCGGGTTCTGATCATGTCGGTGCGCGAGAACTTGGGGGAGGCATGAGCGAGCCTGTCCGGACTGCCCGGATGCGGATTCAGGCCGATTCCGAGGCCATGGAGCGGGATCTGTCTCGGTTGGTGCTGACGTTGGTGGAGCTGGTGCGGCAACTGGTGGAGCGTCAAGCCATCCGGCGGATGGAGCAGACGGATCTGACCGATGAGCAGATCGAGGTGCTGGGGTTGACGTTGATGCGGCTGGAGGAGGCCATGACGGAGGTTTGTGAACGGTTCGGGCTCTCGCCCTCTGAGCTCAACCTGGATCTCGGTCCGCTGGGGACGCTGCTGCCGCAGGAGTAAAGCGGCACGATCAGCAGGACTGCGGCGGGCTGACCGGGCGCGATCAGGCCGCTCGGATCGCTCCTCGGCCGCGCGAGTCAGCCCTTGTCGTTCTTTTCCGCGCGCCACAACACGGCGCGCACGTCGTGGGGCAACCGCTCCAGCAGATGCATGACCGGCGATTCGGAGAGCTCTCCGCAGAGGAATTCGGTGACCGCGGGAGCGAGCTTCGGGACGTCGTGGAGGGCGATGCGGCCGGAACGGGCGAAGTATTCGACGAACTCCTCCCGGCTGCGGCGGATCGGCACCCGGTTGGGGTCCCAGCCGTTGTAGTACACCCCGCGCAGCAGATCCGGCAGTTGCGCCGCGAAATTGGCCCCGTTCTGGACGGTCAGACCGTCTCTGACCGCGTGCAGCCAGGCCCTCAGCACCCGCTGGGAGAAGTCGCGATCTTCGGTGCCGATCGCCTCGGAGAGGTGGGCCAGCCACCGGTTGGTGGTTTGAACGGTGTGCTCGATGCTCTGTACTCGTGTGTGCGACATTGTCTCCCCCGAGATGTGGTGTCGCTCTCACCGGCTCGATGCGTCGTCAGCTGGCGTGTCCTTTCAACCAGTTCATCCCCCTCCCCTGCGATTCCTACCCGGCCGGAAGAAGGCCGGTGAACCAGTCACGCGCCAGACCGGCGACGATCTCCAGCGCTCCCGGCTCTTCGAACAGGTGAGTGGCGTCAGGGACGATCTCCAGGCGGTTCTCGCAGCGCAACCGCTGCTGCGCCCTCCGATTGAGATCGAGCACCAGTTCGTCCCGGCCGCCCACGATCAGCAGCGTCGCCGCCCGCACCGCCGGCAGACGCGCCCCGGCCATATCCGGGCGCCCGCCACGGGAGACGACGGCGGCCACCGGGTTGCCCGGCTCCGCCGCCGCCCACAGCGCGGCCGCCGCCCCGGTGCTGGCGCCGAAGTAGCCGATCGGCAATCCGGCCACCCGAGGCTCGTCGGCCAGCCAGGTCGTCACCCGCCCGAGCCGCCCGGCCAGCAATTCGATGTCGAACACGTTGCCGCGGTCATACTCCTCGTCGACCGTGAGCAGGTCGAACAGCAAGGTGGCCAAGCCCGCCTGATTGAGCACCGAGGCCACGTACCGGTTGCGCGGACTGTGCCGGCCGCTGCCGCTCCCGTGCACGAACGCCACCACCCACTCGGCGTTCTCCGGGACGACGAGCTGTCCCGGCAGGCGGACAGGGCCGACGTCCACCATCACCTCCGGCTGAGCGGAAGCCTTCCGCAGCAGCTCGGCCACCTGATCGTCGGTGATCTGCGTGAAATCCGAGTAGCAGACGCCGATGCCCCAAAGAGCGGAGGGCGTCTCCAGGCAGATCACCTCTTCGGCGTCCTGACGCAGCCTCGCGAGGACGTCCGGAGTGCCGACCGGAACCGCCAGGACCACACGTACGGCGCCGTGCGCCCGAGCCACCCGGCAGGCGGCCCGAGCCGTGCCTCCTGTGGCAACCCCGTCGTCCACGATGACGACCGTCCGGCCCGTGAGGTCGAGCCGCTCCCGATCGGGCCGGAAGCGGCGCGCCCGAGCCTCCACCTCCTGCCGCTCACGCTCCTCCACCGTCGCGACGTCCTGCTCCGTCACACCGGTCATCCGGACGACCTCCGGGTTGACCACGCGTACGCCGCCCTCACCGATCGCGCCGAACCCGAGCTCAGGCTGGAACGGCACTCCCAGCTTGCGGACCACGATCACATCCAGCGGCGCACCCAAGGACTGGGCCACATCGAACGCCACAGGCACACCACCCCGAGGCAACCCGAGGACGACCGGCTTCTCCCCGGCAAGCCCAGCCAGACGTTGCGCCAGCCGAACACCGGCATCATGGCGATCGACGAACATCGTCATAACCGCCTCCTCAGCACTTCCCCTGTCCCCCGCGTCGGTGACGAAGGCTCCCCTCTCTTCACCATTAGGCCTCGGGGAGCACAGTGCGCACGGTCTAAAGGCCCAGTTCGCGAGCGCAGCCGGGGTTGACCAATTCGCTGTCCGTACGAATGGCGACCCCGTGCTCGGTGACCTCGACCGAGGCATAGGTGACGTTTGCCGAGAAGCCATGCGTTCATGGGGAGTCGAGAGGAATCAGGAGATCTTGACTGGTCGAGGGTGCCGCCTGGAGATCTTCTTGATCGGCGAGTAGACGTGGGCGAGCCTTTCGGTAAGCGTTGAGGCCCGTGTCCAAGGAGGATCATGCGTTACTGGCTGCTGACCTGGAATCCCAAGACCTTCGACCTGGCCGCCGCTCGTCGAGATGGCCAGCCGATCGGAGACTGGCGAGTGGGAAGATTCCGTGACGAACTCCAGGTAGGTGATCGCTTCCTCTTCTGGCGCTCGGGCGGCGGTGGCATCGCGGCACTCGGACGGATCGGCGGCGCGCCGGTGTTCAAGCCGGTGCCATCCCCGGACTACTGGACTGAGGTACCTGTGCAGGCCTTTCGTGCCATGGCTACGAGAGCGTGGCGGAATGCCTCGGTCGAGATGCAAAACGCCTGGCGCCGCACCTGCACATGGCCATGCGCGGCACCCTGTCCCGCGCGGACATCCGCGCTGCCGCGGCGGCCACCTATCACCGTGCCGAACCGGCAGCCAAGGCCAAGATCTACGCCCATCTCGGCCTGACACCGGCCTACCACCCGGCACAGCAAAAAGTCCTGGTCGCCTCTTCGGCTGACCAGGACTCCATGGGGTTACGGTTTGTGTCCGAGGGGGGACTTGAACCCCCATGCCCATCACTGGGCACTAGCACCTCAAGCTAGCGCGTCTGCCTATTCCGCCACCCGGACCGGTGACCCACACACGGAACGTCTTCCCCGCGTCGGCTGTTAAAGGTTAGCACTCCCGGCCGCGTGGTTCATCCCGAGATCCAACCGGCAGGATGGGAACCGCAAGCCGAACCACGCTCTGGAGGAACGCCATGACCGCCGTCACCGGCGAGAACGACGTCGTCACCCTGTGCCAGGAACTCATCCGCATCGACTCCACGAACGCGGGCGACAACCGCGGGCCGGGGGAACGCGAGGCGGCGGAGTACGTAGCGGCAAAGCTGGACGAGGTCGGCATCGAGGCCACGATCTTGGAAAGCGATCACAAGCGGGCGAACGTCATCGCCAGGATCGAGGGCACCAACCCCGACCGTGAAGGGTTGATCCTCCACGGCCACCTCGACGTCGTCCCCTTCCGCGCCGAAGACTGGCGGCATCATCCCCTCTCCGGCGAGATCGCCGACGGGTGCGTCTGGGGGCGGGGGGCGGTGGACATGAAGGACATGGACGCCATGATCCTCGCCACCGTCCGCAAGCGGCTGCGGGAAGGGCGTCGTCCCGAGCGGGACGTCCTGCTCATCTTCACCGCCGACGAGGAGGCCGGGGGCAGCTACGGCGCGCAGTGGCTCGTCGACAAGCATCCCCATCTCTTCGAGGGGGCCACCGAGGCCATCGGCGAGGTCGGCGGGTTCAGCGTGACCCTGGCCGAGGACAAGCGCCTCTACCTCATCGAGGCCGCCGAGAAGGGCATCGCCTGGATGAAGCTGACCGCCACCGGGCGGGCCGGCCACGGATCGATGCTCAACCACGAGAACGCCATCACCGAGCTTTCCGAGGCCCTCGCCAGGATCGGGCGTTACGAGTGGCCGATCCGGATCACCCCCACGGTCCGGTCGTTCTTCAAGGAGGCCTTCGACATCGAGATCGAGGCCGAGAGCGCCGAGGCCGCCGTGGCCAAGCTCGGGCCGCTCGCCCGGATGATCGGCGCGACCCTCCGGAACACGACCAACCCGACGATGCTGGAGTCGGGATACAAGGCCAACGTCATTCCCCAGACGGCCACCGCGCGGGTCGACGGGCGGTTCCTGCCCGGTGCGGAGGAGGAGTTCTTCGAGAAGATCGACGAGCTTCTCGGGCCCAACGTGACGCGCGAGTTCGACTACCACGACATCGCCGTGGAGACCTCGTTCGACGGGCGGCTGGTCAAGGCCATGGCCGACGCGCTCGAACAGGAGGACCCGGGCGCGAAGGCCGTTCCCTACATGCTCTCCGGCGGCACCGACCTCAAGGCGTTCACCCGGCTGGGAATTCGCGGATTCGGGTTCGCTCCGCTCAAGCTGCCCGCTGACCTGGACTTCTCTGGGATGTTCCATGGCGTGGACGAGAGGGTGCCGGTCGATTCGCTCCAGTTTGGGGTGCGGGTGCTTGATCGATTCCTTGACTACTCCTGAGTATCGGGTTGCGATCACTTGGCGTGGCTGTAAAGTTACTCCGCGTTGAGGGGTTGATCCGCACTGGGCGGCTCGACGGCAACTGGGAGGTCGCGTGTTCCGCATGCCGAGTGTTCAGCGAGGGGCGTTCGCGCCCGTCGTTGACCGGCATGCAGACGCGGCCGTCCCCGCCGGGAGCCGGGAAGCTCGGATGGCGCGGTTCGCGGCCGATTCCCGGCTGAGTCGCCTGTTGGTCGTCGGTGGTCTGATCGCCGTCGGCTGGGTGCTCGGAGTGGTCTTCGGGTTCGCCGGTGAGGCACACGCCTCCACCGGCACCGTCCCCTCACCTGTCGTCGCCGGGTCGGTGCAGGTCGCCGACGGATTCCCCACGGCGGGCGACGCGCAGGCCATGGCCGGGCGCAACGTCGACGGGCTCACCAGCTCGTCCACGCCGGTCGCGCCTCCACCCGCCTCCGCCGAACACTCTCAGGGCAACGGGCTCGTTCCCCCGAACGGCGGCGGTTCCATCCTTTTCGGGGATGTCGCTCGGTCCTTCTCCGGCCCGCGGCCCGCGGCCCTGCCTGTTCCCATGGCGGCCGTGCTTCCCCCGGTCGTCCGCACAGCGGCGGACGACCCTTCGTTCTCCCCTGACTGATCCCGCGACCCGGTGGTCGGTCTCGCCTGAGCCCTGACTTTTCCCCGTCAGGCAGGCATCTCTTTCTCCGCGCGGAGTCGCGGAATTCCCCAATCCTCGTGACGCTCCATGGCACCGCTGTGCCTTCGGCCTGGAGTTCTTCTGTCGCGAGTTGTCAGGTACCCCCAGAACAAATGGAGTTTTCATCATGCGAACGTGGGCGAAGGGCTCTGCCCCCGCGGCTCTCCTCGCGGCCGGCGTCATGGCCCTCGGCACGGGGACCGCGGTCGCCGACACCGATGGCCAGAGCTCGATCGGTGGCGGTAACCAGGTCAACCTGCCGGTGTCCCTCCCGATCGACCTGAGCGGCAACGCCGTCGGGGTGGCGGGCGGCTCGACCGCCACGTCGAAGGGCGGCGCGTCCGTCGACAACAGCAACACCTCTGGTAAGGGCATCCAGGGCAACACCTCCGGCAAGAGCAGCGTCCTGGGCGGAAACCAGGTGAACGCGCCGGTCAGCGCGCCGATCAACGCCTGTGGCAACGCGATCGCGCTGTTCGGCAACTCCGACGCCGGGTGCAAGGGCGGCTCGGAGGTCAAGACCTCGGGTCAGGGCGGCGCCGGCAAGAACACCACTAACGGCGATCACAGCCTGCTCGGCGGCAACCAGGTCACGGCGCCGATCAGCGCCCCCATCAACGCGTGCGGCAACGCGGTGGCGATCTTCGGTGACGCCGTCGCGGGCTGCAAGGGCGGTTCGACCGTCAAGAACACCGGGGCCGGCCCCGGCGGCAACTCCACGTCCGGACGCTCCGCCGCCCTCGGCGGCAACCAGGTCATCGCGCCGGTCAGTGCGCCGATCAACGTCTGCGGCGTCACCGTCGCGGTCTTCGGCGACGCGTTCTCGGGCTGCAAGGGCGGCTCGACCTCGACCAACGGCGACCCCGGTCCGAAATACCAGCACGGTCACGGCAAGCCCGGCTCGACCGGCAACGACACCGACGGGCGCTTCGGCGCCGGCAGCGGCAACCAGGTGATCGCCCCGGTCAACCTTCCCGTCAACGTCTGCGGCAACGCCATCGGGGGCGCGCTGGCCGGATGCAAGGGCGGTTCCGAGGCGGTCAACACCACGCCGGGCACCGGTGCGGGCGGCAACACCACCGACGGCCGTTCGGGGGTCGTCGCGGGCAACCAGATCGTGGCGCCGATCACCGCACCGATCAACATCTGCGGCAACGCGGTCGCCCTGTTCGGCGAGGCCTTCGCCGGGTGCAAGGGCGGCGCCACCGCCAAGAACGGCGGCAAGGGCGCCGGCGGCAACACCACCTCCGGCCGGTCCGGGGTCGTCGCGGGCAACCAGGTCATCGCGCCGATCACCGCGCCCATCAACGCGTGCGGCAACGCCGTCGCGGCGGCGGGCGGGGCCGAGGCCCACTGCACCGGCAACGTCTCCGCCGAGGGCGGGCCCGGCGGCGGTGGCAACAAGACCGACGGCAAGTCCGGCGTGCTCGCCGGGAACCAGGTCATCGCGCCGATCACCGCGCCCATCAACGCGTGCGGCAACGCGGTCGCCGGGCTGGGCGACGCCGCCGCCGGGTGCCTCGGGGGCAGCCGGGTCGGCCGTTCGGTCCACCACACCACCGGCGACGGCTACGACAACCTGACCCAGAGCTGGGGCAAGGTCGACGCGGCCGAGACCTCCGGCCCGCTGCCCGCCCTGCCGGCGATGAGCTCGGCCCGTCAGCTCACCAAGATGAGCGCCGCCGGTCTGCCGCTGGTCGGCGACCTGCCCGGCATGCTCGGCCTCCCGGCGCTGCCCGGCCTGCCCGGCGCTCCGGCCGTCCCGGCCGCCGCCGGTGGCAAGAAGGCTCCCGGCAAGAACGCGCAGGCCAGCCCGCTGGCCCCGGTCACCGGTGCGGCCCAGGGCCTGCCGGTCGCGGGCTCGCTCGGTTCGGCCGCCTCGGCCCTGCCGGTCGGCGGGCTCGGCCTGATGAGCGCCGCCCAGCCCGACTCGATCACGGGCATGAACTCGGGTTCACTGGCCGCCCTGCTGCTGGGCGCCATGTTCGCCGCCTCGGCCACCATGTTCGCCGGCGCCCGTCGCCTGCGCTTCGGTCGCCGCAAGTAATCGGTCGCCGCAAGTAAGACGTGCCGCCGCCGTCAGGCGGCGAGTCAACAAGGTGTCTCCCCTGGCCGGGCGGTTCCCGCTGGGGGAGGCGGGAAAGCTTTGCCCGTCTCGGGGGCGCGGCCCGGGGCGGGCAAAGCCATGTTTAAAGAGTGCTGACCGCGCGTATGATCTTCCGTCGCAGCCAGACCCTGCGGCTGCCGTCGGAATAGAGACGCAGACGGTGGAGTTCCCAATGGCCGTATTCGGCATGTTCCGTCAGGAGTTGACGAGCCGCTTCACGTGAGGTTCCGCGTGGAAGGAAGAGCTCCATGTAGGAGTAGTCGAGCACAGCGATTAGTCTCCCGTTGGGGACGGTGGAGTCCGATGGGCTCTATTCTGCGTCCTCGTGGGATAACGGGTCCAGGTGGTTACAGACCGGGGCCCACCCGGGTAGCCCGAGGGGGAGGGCCGCTCGTGACGGGTTACCGTGAAAGGCCCACACCGACGGGGATCAGCAGCGAACAGCGAGGTAGGTAGCAGCGTGCCAGCGAACAACGGCAACGCCGGCGGAACCCGCCTGGTGATCGTCGAGTCGCCCGCGAAGGCGAAGACGATCGCCGGGTACCTCGGGCGCGGTTACGTCGTCGAGTCCAGCATCGGCCACATCCGCGATCTTCCGGGGAAGGGCGACACCATCCCCGAGGAGTACGCGAGCCAGGCCTGGGCCAAGCTCGGCGTGAACGTCGACGACGACTTCGAGCCGCTCTACATCGTGAACAGCGACAAGAAGTCGCAGGTATCGAAACTGAAGCAGCTTCTCAAAGAGGCCGACGAGCTCTACCTCGCCACTGACGAAGACCGCGAGGGCGAGGCCATCGCGTGGCACCTGCGCGAGGTGCTGAAGCCGAAGGTGCCCGTCCACCGGATGGTCTTCCACGAGATCACCCCGCAGGCGATCCGCGACGCCGTGGCCAACCCGCGCGACCTCAACCTGCGTCTGGTCGACGCGCAGGAGACCCGGCGCATCCTCGACCGTCTCTACGGTTTCGAGGTCAGCCCGGTCCTGTGGAAGAAGGTCAAGCAGGGGCTCTCGGCGGGCCGCGTCCAGTCGGTCGCGACGCGGCTGGTGGTCGAGCGGGAGCGCGACCGCATCGCGTTCACGAGCGCCTCCTACTGGGACCTTTCCGCCGTTTTCGACACCGGGCTCGACAGTGACGATCCCAGCCGGTTCGGTGCGACTTTGCTGTCCGTCGCGGGCAAGCGTGTGGCCCAGGGCCGCGATTTCGGCTCCGACGGCCTGCTGACCAGGAAAGACGTGCTCCACCTCGACCAGGCCGCCGCCACCGCGCTGGCCGGTCGGCTGAACGGGGCCTCTTATTCGGTACGTTCGGTCGAGCGCAAGCCGTACACGAGAAAGCCCTATGCGCCGTTCCGGACGACCACCCTCCAGCAGGAGGCGAGCCGGAAGCTCGGGTTCTCGGCGAAGTTCACCATGCAGGTGGCCCAGAAGCTCTACGAGAACGGGTTCATCACCTACATGCGTACCGACAGCATCACGCTGTCGGAGACCGCCGTCGCGGCCGCTCGGGCGCAGGCGATCAAGCTCTATGGGTCGGCTTACGTCCCCGACAAGCCGAGGGTGTACGCCAGCAAGGTCAAGAACGCGCAGGAGGCCCACGAGGCGATCCGCCCGTCGGGTGAGGAGTTCCGCACCCCCGGCGAGACCGGGCTCTCGGGCGACATGTTCCGCCTCTACGAGCTCATCTGGCAGCGCACCGTCGCCTCTCAGATGAAGGACGCCGAAGGCGAGTCGGTCTCGGTGCGGGTCCTGGCCGACCGCGAGCAGGCCGAGTTCAGCGCGACCGGCCGCACCATCACCTTCTACGGCTTCCTGAAGGCCTACGTCGAAGGCGCCGACGACCCGTCGACCGACCGCGACGACTCCGAGAAGCGGCTGCCGAACCTCGCCGAGGGCCAGGCGGTCAACGTCCTGGAGCTCGCCCCGGCCGGCCACGCGACCAAGCCGCCCGCCCGCTACACCGAGGCGTCGCTGGTCAAGGAGCTGGAAGACCGCGAGATCGGGCGGCCGTCGACCTACGCGTCGATCATCGGGACGATTCTGGAACGCGGCTACGTGTTCAAGAAGGGCACCGCGCTGGTGCCGTCGTTCCTGGCGTTCGCCGTGGTCAACCTGCTGGAGCAGCACTTCGGCAACTTGGTCGACTACGACTTCACGGCCGAGATGGAGAAGGTCCTCGACGACATCGCCAACGACCGCGCCGAGCGGGTGCCGGAACTGCGGCGCTTCTACTTCGGCGACGGTGGCGACGGTGACGAGGGTCTGAAAGACCTGGTCAGCGACCTGGGCAACATCGACGCCAAGGAGATCAGCTCGTTCCCGATCAAGGGAACCGACATCGTCATCCGCGTCGGCCGCTACGGGACCTACCTCGACCGCGAGGGTTCGAAGGTCAACGTGCCCAGCGACGTCACGCCCGACGAGCTGACCGCCGAGAAGGCCGAAGAGCTGTTCGCCCAGCCCTCCAGCGCTCGTGAGCTGGGCGTCGACCCGTCGACGGGGCACGCGATCTGGGTGCGCAACGGGCCCTACGGCCACTACGTGACCGAGGTGCTGCCCGAGGAGGCCCCGGCCGCCGACGCCCCGAAGAAGCGGGTCAAGAAGGCCGACCAGCCGAAGCCGCGCATCAGCTCGCTGTTCAAGACGATGGACCCCGAGACGATCACCCTCGACGACGCGCTCCGGCTGCTGACGATCCCCCGCGTGGTCGGGGTGATCGACGGCGAGGAGGTCGTCGCCCACAACGGCAAGTTCGGTCCCTACATCAAGAAGGGCACCGACTCCCGGTCGCTGACGGCCGAGGAGGAGCTGCTCACGATGACGATCGAGCAGGCCAAGGAGGTGTTCGCGCAGCCGAAGCAGCGGGGCCGCAGGGCCGCCGCCGCGCCGCTGCGCGAGCTGGGCGAAGACCCGGCGTCGAAGAAGCCGGTCGTGGTGAAGGAAGGCCGCTTCGGTCCCTACGTGACCGACGGCGAGACGAACGCGTCGCTGCGCAAGGGCGACACGGTCGAAGAGATCACCATCGAGCGGGCGGCCGAACTGCTCGCCGACCGGCGCGAGAAGGCTCCGGTCAAGAAGGCGCCCGCCAAGAAGGCTCCGGCGAAGAAGGCCACCACCGCCACGAAGGCGAAGACGGCGGCGGCGAAGTCGACGACCGCGAAGCCGACGGCTCGGGCGAACACCAAGGCCAAGTAGGGGTTTACAGCTTGTCAGCCTGCGCGGTCCGCCGCGCAGGCGGCGGTTGTCCACAAGCGACAGGTTGTCCACAGGCGGCTCTCCCGGCTGCGCCACGCGGGTTCTTTGCTCGTAGCATGAGCGCGGTCCGATAGGGGGTAACCGTGGGTTTTCTCGTCGTCGTGTTCGGCGTGGTCTTCGCCGTCCACTTCTACCTCTACCGGCGGCTGATCCGGTCGACGACCCTGCCGGGCCGGGCCAGGAAAGCGCTGACCGGTGTGCTGGTCCTCCTGCTCGTGCTGCTGCTGGTGGCGCTGGTCGGCACCCGCGTGGCGTCGTCGTGGCTCGTCCACCTGCTGGCCTGGCCGGGGTTCATCTGGGTCGCGGTCATGTTCTACGTGACGCTGATCTGCCTCGCGCTGGAGATCCCCCGGCTGGTCCTCGGCCACTTCTTCAAGGGCGATCCGGTCAAGGCGGCGCCGCCGCCGAAGGTCATCCCGGCCACGGTCGGGTCGCCGTCCGGGCCCAGGAAGATCGAGATCGAGGTCGAAGACGTCGTCGAGCCGCCCAAGCGGCCCGACCGCCGGCTGTTCATCAACCGCGCGGCCGCCGTGGTGGCCGGGGTCGGAGCGGGCACGATCGTCGGGTTCGGCCTCGAATCGGGGCTGGGCGATCCCGTGCTGGAGAGGGTGCCGATCAAGCTGCCCAACCTCGACCCCCGGGCCAGTGGCCTGCGGATCGCCCTGGTCAGCGACATCCACCTCGGCCCGCTGACGGGCATCGCGCACACCGAGCGCATCGTCGAGCAGATCAACCGGTGCGACGCCGACATCGTGGCCATCGTGGGCGATCTCGTCGACGGGAGCGTCGGGGAACTGGGCCATCTGGCCGCCCCGCTGACCCACATCAAGGCTCGCCAGGGCACCTACTTCGTCACCGGCAACCACGAGTACTACATCCAGGGCGGTCCCGACGAGTGGATCGACACCCTGCGGTCCTACGGCATCCGCACGCTGGCGAACGAGCGCCTGCCGATCTATCACGACGGCGTCCAGGCGATCACGCTGGCCGGGGTGAACGACGTCAACGGGGCCACCATGCAGGCCGGTCCCGACCTCCACCCCGCCCTCTTCGGCCGGCCCGAGGGGGTGCCGACGGTCCTGCTGGCCCACCAGCCGGTCATCGGCGCCGAGGCGGCGAAGTGGGGGGTCGACCTCCAGCTCTCCGGCCACACCCACGGCGGGCAGATGGTGCCGTTCGACCGGATCGTGCCGCTCCAGCAGCCCGTGGTCCGGGGGCTCGACACGATCGGCGAGATGCAGATCTACGTCACCAGAGGCGCCGGGTTCTGGGGGCCGCCGGTCCGGGTCGGGGCGCCGCCCGAGGTCACGCTGATCCGGCTGGAGCACGCCTGACGTGGCGACCCGGCGATGGGTTGGCGCTCCCGCCGAAGTCGGGGCTAAAGCGCATGACTACTGCGGCACTTCGCGGTTCGTAATACCCTCAGGCGATGAGCAGCCGGGGCAAACCGGCCCGCTCCAGCCCCCCACCCGCAGCGAGCACCTGGATACGCTGACACCATGAGCACCCCCGGCCGGGCCCGTAAGCAGTCGCACGTGCTGGCCATCGCTCCGTTCCGCCGCCTGTGGACCGCGATGTCCGTCGGCGGGCTGGGCGACTGGCTGGCTCTGATCGCGTTGACCGCCCTGGCCGGCACGCTCACCCAAGGCGACGGCTACCCGACGCAGAGCCTGGTGATCGGCGGGGTCTTCCTGGCCAAGCTGCTCCCGGCCGTCCTGCTGGGGCCCCTCGCCGGGCTGCTGGTCTCCAAGGTCGACTGGCGGCTGGCCATGGCCGCGGCCGACGCGGTGCGGTTCGTGGTGGTCCTGCTGGCGCTGGTCATCGGCGGCCACCAGTGGCTCATCCTGGCGATGTTCCTGATCGAGTGCGCGTCCCTGGTGTGGAGCGCGGGCCGCGACGCCGCCGTCTCCGGGCTGGTGCCCGCCGACCGGCGGGCCGACGCCGACCGGGTGGGCCTGCTCGCCTGGTATGCCATGGCGCCCCTCGCCGCCTTCCTGTTCGCCCTGGTGGCGGGCCTGGTCAACGTGCTCGCGGCGATCATCCCCGGGTTCGGGCCCGGCACCGGGAAGGTGATGATCGTGGTGGCCGGGATCTGCTACCTCGCCACCGCCGCCCTGGTGTTCACCCTCGACCTGCGCAACGCGGGCGGGGCCCCCAAGCCGTCGGTGCTGACCCAGCTCGCCGACGGCTGGCGGCTCGCGGCGGCCAACAGGGCCGTCAAGCGGCTCTACGTCGGCATGATCGGCGTGTTCGCCGCGGTCTCCATCGTGGTGGCCGTCGGGCGGGCCTACGTCGGGGTGCTCGGCGGCGGCGACGCCGGATACGCCACGGTGTTCTGCGCCGTGTTCGTGGGGGCTGCCGTGGGGTCGTTCTTCGGGCTGCGGTGGCTGACGGAGCTGTCGCGCAGACGGTTCTTCGGGCTCTCGATCATCCTGGCCGGGCTGACGGTCGCGGCCATGGGCCTGATCCACAACCTGGTGCTCGTGGCCGTGCTGACCTTCGTCTCCGGGGTGTTCGCCGGCATCGCCTGGATCATCGGCTTCACCGTGATCGAGGCCGAGTCAGAGGGCCGTCGGCCGGTCGACTTCCTCCACGCCGCCGCCCGGGTCGTGTTCCTGGGCGTGGTCGCCGTGTCGGCGCTCGTGGGCGGCTTCTTCGGCGAGCACGAGCTGACGGTCAACGGGCTGGCCTACGCGTTCGACGGGGCCAACCTGGTGCTGCTCGTCGGGGCCGTGGTGGCCGTGGTGATCGGCGTCCTGTCGCTGCGGCGGCTCGACGACCGGCCCGAGGTGCCGTTGCGGGTCGACCTGCTGGCCGCGCTGCGCGGCGAGCGGTTCGCGCCCGAGCCCCAGGAAGAGGCGCCGGGCATGTTCATCGCCTTCGAGGGCGGTGAGGGCTCCGGCAAGACCACGCAGTCGCGGCTGCTCGCGATCTGGCTGCGCGACCAGGGGTTCGACGTCGTCCAGACCCGCGAGCCGGGGTCGACCAAGGTCGGCATGCGGCTGCGGGCCATCCTGCTCGACTCCACCCACCAGGGCCTGTCGGCCCACGCCGAGACGCTGCTCTACGCCGCCGACCGGGCCGAACACGTCGAGAAGGTCATCAGGCCGGCGCTGGAGCGCGGGTCGATGGTCGTCTGCGACCGCTACGTCGACTCGTCGCTGGCCTACCAGGGCGCCGGTCGCGTCCTCGGGGCCGACGAGGTCGCCCAGGTCAACCAGTGGGCCACCGGTGGGCTGGTGCCCCATCTGACCGTGCTGGTCGACGTGCCGCCGTCGGTGGGCCTGCGGCGGCACGCCCACCCGGCCGACCGGATCGAGTCGGAGCCGCTCGACTTCCACGAGCGGGTCCGCTCGGAGTTCCGCGCCCTCGCCGCCCGCGATCCTGAGCGCTACTTCGTCGTCGACGGCACGCTCAGCCAGCCCGAGGTGTCCCGGTTGATCCAGGATCGGGTCCGTGAGGTGCTGCCCGACCCGGTGCCCCGGGAGACCGAGGCCAACACCGGAACGATGCCCGCGATCAGGGACTAGCCTTTCCGGGTGGACGTGTTCGATGACCTCGTCGGCCAGGAACAGGCCGCGACGGTCCTGCGCCGGGCCGCCGCCGCTGCCGCCGAGGTGCTCGCCGGGGGTCGCGGCGCGGGCATGACCCACGCCTGGCTCTTCACCGGGCCGCCCGGTTCGGGCCGCTTCGACGCCGCCAAGGCCTTCGCGGCCGCCCTGCTCTGCCCCGACCAGGGGTGCGGACACTGCGACGCCTGCCACCAGGTGATGATCGGCTCCCACCCCGACCTCGAGTCGGTCCGGCCCCAGGGGCTCTCGTACGGCGTCAAGCAGACCCGCGAGCTCATCCTCCGGGCCGCCGGGCGGTCGACGATGGGCCGCTGGCGGGTGGTGCTCTTCGACGACGCCGACCGGGCGACCGAACAGGCGGCCAACGCCCTCCTGAAGGCCATCGAGGAGCCCCCTCCCCGGACGGTCTGGCTGCTCTGCGCGCCGGCCCCCGACGACATGATCATCACCATCCGGTCGCGCTGCCGCGTGGTGACCCTGGTGACGCCGTCGAGCCAGGCCGTGGCCCACGCCCTGGTGACCAGAGACGACGTGGCTCCCGGGGTGGCCGAGTCGGTGGCCAGGGCGGCCCAGGGCGATCTGGCCCGGGCCCGGCGGCTGGCGCTCGACGAGTCGGCCAGGGGGCGGCGCGAGGCCGTACTGTCGATCCCCAAGAGCCTGACCAACGTCGGCGAGTGCATCGCCGCGGCCGAGAAGCTCGTGAAGACCGCCGACGAGGACGCCGCGGCGGCCACCGCCGAGCTCAACGAGAGTGAGATCGCCGAGCTGCGGGCCATCTACGGCGAGGGCTCGACGGGGAAGGGCCTGAACAAAGGCCTGGTCAGAGGTGGCGCGGGGGCGCTGAAGGAGTTGGAGACGGCGCAGAAGTCCCGGGCGACCCGGATCAAGCGCGAGTCGCTCGACACGGCGCTGCTCGACCTGATGGCCTTCTACCGCGACGTGCTGGCGGTGCAGTTCGGGGCGCCGGTCGAGCTGGCCAACGGTGACCGGCGGGCGGAGCTGGAGGCGGCGGCGCGGGCGTCCAGGCCGGAGGAGACGCTGAAGCGCACCGCGGCGATCATGCGCTGCCGCGAACGACTGGCGGCCAACGTGAACCCGCAGATCGCGGTCGAGGCGCTCACCCTTGCCCTGTGGAAACCGGGGAACTGAGCGCGGGCTGCTCGATCGGTCTGGACATTGGGACGGCGGGGCGAGCAACCTCGGAGGGTTCTGTACGTCTCTGAAGCATGCAGGCCGAAACGGTGGACATCGCCCTCTCCTCCGGTGATCGCGATGAGGCGATCAGCCGCCTCTACGAGGAGCATGCGCTCGGGCTGACCAAGCTGGCCCTGATCATGCTCGGCGATCGGGAGAGCGCGGAGGACGCCGTCCAGGACGCGTTTCTGGGGCTGCACCGGCGGTGGCGGCTGCTTCGTGATCCGGCCGCTGCGCTGCCCTATCTGCGGAGTTCGGTGCTGAACAACGCGCGCAGCGTGCTGCGGCGAAGACGGCTGCCGTCGTGGTTCGCGGGGGCCTACGACCCGCCCGTCTGGTCGGCGGAGTCGGCGGCGTTACTCGGGGCGGAGCGCCGGGAGGTCCTGGAGGCCCTGCACCGGCTGCCGCAGCGGCAGCGGGAGGCGCTGGTGCTGCGGTACTACGCCGAACTGTCGGAGGAGGAGACCGCCCAGGCGATGGGGGTCAGCCGGGGGACCGTCAAGTCCACGACCTCGCGGGCACTTGACGCGCTGGGGCGCATTCTTGGAGAGAACGCATGAACGACGTCATTTCCCGCCTGAAGGACGCGACGACCGCCGTGGGCGACACGATCTCCGAGGTGCCTCCGCTGCGTCTGGAGGAGGCCAGGAAGGGCTTTCTGGTGCCGGTGGCGGCGGCGCTGGCGGTCGGGCTGGCGATCGTGGGGAGCGTGGTGATGACACGGGGCGGGCTGAACCAGACGGCGGCGAGCACGGCGGCTCCCCGGTTCATCGTGGAGGTCAGGGATCAGTCGGCGCTGATCGTCCGAGGGGCGGGCGACGGGGCCGAACTCGATCGGGTCGAGGGGGTGCCGGGGTGGCTGTACAACCATGTCCAGGCCGCTCCGGACAACCGGACCTTCTACGCCTCCTTGAGCGGGCCCGTGCGATGCGCCAGCAGGATCGTCCGATTCACCGTGGACGGTGACGGGCGGGCCGGGGCCCTCACCGACGTGCCGGTCAGACCTCCGGCCCGGACCAGGATCAGCGCTTTCGCGGTGAGCGGGGACGGGACGAAGGTGGCCTACGGGGCGGTGCCCTGTGTGACGGACGGCGACGATTCCGGTTATGTCGTGGTCGCCGACGCCGAGTCGGGGGAGGATCGGCGGCTCCAGGTCAGGGCGAGATTCGGGTTCACGTCGATGTCGACGAGCGATGACGGGTCCAAGATCGCGTACATGACCCTGCCGGAAGGCCGGACGGTGACCGCCCGGGAACCGGCGGTGGTCGTGGCGCCGGCACCGGTTCGGAGCGCCGCGCCTCCCGGGATGCCGACGCCGGTTCCGAGCCCCGTGCCGACACCGCTTCCGAGTGCCGCCGTATCCGCGCCGCCGGAGGACCCGGTGATCGTTCCAGTGCCCACATACACGCTGTCTGAGGACGTGCTGGTCGCTCCGTCGCCCGGCCCGTCCGGCAACACGGTGATCGTCGTGCCTTCTCTCAGGCCCTCGCCGAGTGGTGACATCGTCGTGTATCCCGCTCCCACCTCCGTGCCGCCCACCCTCGGCACGCTGGAGGGGGTCAGTTCGTGCCGTTTCGTCGCGCTCCAGGAGAACGGGCAGATCCCGGTCGATCAGCTGCGCACGCTCGACTGCGCCGACTCGCCCGAGATCTACGTGCTCGACGCCGACGAGCCCGGCGCCCCGCCTCGCCGCGTGGTGCTGTCGGGGGAGCTCGACGGGGCGAAGGTCCAGTTCTACGGGGTGCGGATGTCTCCCGACGGCACCCGGCTGATCGCCGGGGTGAGCACCGGGATGGCCCGGCTCGACGACCCCCAGGCCGCGATCATGGCGTTCGACCCGGCCGGCAGGGAACCGGCCGAGGTGCTCTACCGGGGCCGCGCCTGGTTGCGGGTCCTCGATCTGGCCGCCGGGGGGAGCCGGATCCTCGTCCAGAGCGAACTCGAGATCGGGGAGGTCTCCGAGAACGCGTACCGGAAGGTGATGGACATTCCCGGCCGTGTCATGGACGGAGTGGTTGCCTGGTAAAGAGGGCGCGTAGGGTGGCGGGAAGGCGCAACCACACGAGGAGGCCGGGCTCCCTTGGGCATGATGATGGCCGTGAGCTTCACCCGATACGGGCGGCTGTACTACCTCGATCCGGGTGGCCACTCTCCGAAGGTGGGCGATCGGGTCCTCGTGCCGACCGACGCCGGGTTCGAGGTCGCCGAGACGATCTGGGCCCCCCAATGGGTCTCGGAAGACGTCGACGGCCTGCCCGTCTGCGGCGGCATCGCCGGTGAGGAGCACCTGACCCGCGACGAGTCCAACAAGCGCCGCCGCGCCGAGGCCCGCAGCGTGTCCAAGCGCCTCATCAAGCGCCACGACCTGCCGATGAAGGTGGTCGGCGTCGACTACCTCGACGCCGACAACGTCTACACGGTCTACTTCTCGGCCCCCCACCGGGTCGACTTCCGCGCGCTGGTCCGCGACCTCGCCCGCAACCTGCGCGCCCGCGTCGAGCTCCGCCAGATCGGCCCCCGCGACGAGGCCCGGCTGCAGGGCGGGATCGGCCCGTGCGGGCGCGATCTGTGCTGCGCCACCTTCCTGAAAGACTTCGAACCCGTTTCCGTACGCATGGCGAAAGACCAGGACCTCCCGGTCAACCCGCTGCGGATCGCCGGGGCGTGCGGCCGCCTGATGTGCTGCCTGAAGTTCGAGCACCCGCTCTACCAGGAGTTCCGCGCCGGAGCCCCCCGGGTGGGCCTGACCGTCGACACTCCTGAGGGCGCTGGGGTCGTCGTCGGCCACAACGTCCCGTCCGATTCGGTGATCGTGCGGCTCAACGACGGCGGCCGGCGGTGCGCGTGCTCCAAGGCGAGCGTGTGCGGGCCGAGGAAGGCGTACGACGAAACCTACGAATCGTCGTGAGGCGACTGCTGCTGGCGCTGGCCCTGCTGGCGACCGGGTGTTCGGCGCCCGAGGCGGCGTCGTTCCGCGACCAGGCGCTGTCGTGGACGCCATGCCATGAGGGCTTGGAGTGCGCGACTCTGGCCGTACCGCTCGACTATGACCAGCCCGACGGCGAGAAGATCGAGATCGCCGTCGCGAAGCTTCCCGCCACCGGCGACCCCATCGGCTCACTGCTGATCAACCCGGGCGGCCCGGGAGGGTCGGGCATCGATTATGTACGTGATTCGCCCGTCTCCGACACGCTGCGCCAGCGGTTCGACCTGGTCGGCTTCGACCCCCGTGGCGTGGGCGAGTCCACGCCGCTGCGCTGCCTGTCCGAAGCCGACGTGGAGTCCTACCTGTCGCTCGACATGACCCCCGACACCCCCGAGGAAGAGGCGGCCATGGTCGCCGGCGCGAAGAAGTTCGCCGACGGCTGCCGGCAGAACGCCGGCTCCCTCCTGGCCCACGTGGGGACGGCCGACGCGGCCCGCGACATGGACGTGCTCCGAGAGGCCCTGGGCGACGCGAAGCTGACCTACCTGGGCAAGTCCTACGGAACCTACCTCGGGGCGGTCTACGCGCAGCTGTTCCCCGACCGGGTGCGTGCGCTGGTCCTCGACGGGGCGATCGACCCCCGGATCTCGGCGCTGGAGTTGAACGAGGTGCAGGCCAAGGGCTTCGAGGTGGCGATGCGGGCCTTCGTCGAAGACTGCTTCACCACCGCCGACTGCCCCTTCTCCTCCCGCACGGTCGAGGGCGCCCTCGACGAGATCTCCCGGCTGCTGCAACGGGCCGACCTGCTGCCGCTGCGGAACCAGACCGACTCCCGGGTGATCAACGACACGTGGGCGGCCTTCGGCGTGATCACCCCGCTTTACGATCGCGGTTCGTGGGAGATCCTGCGGGGAGCGCTCAAGGAGGCCTTCGCCGGCGACGGAACCCAGCTGCTGCGGATGGCCGACGTGCTGCTGGGCCGGCGGATCGACGGATCGTGGACGAACCAGACGGAGTCCAACAAGGCGGTCAACTGCGTTGATCACGCCTATCCGGGAGAGGTGGCCGACTACGAGTCGGCGGCCAAGAAGGCGGCCAAGGTGGCGCCGCGGTTCGGGAAGTTCGTGATGTGGGACAGCCTGGCCTGCGCCTACTGGCCGACCCGCTCTGCCGACGCCGACCTGAAGATCAACGGGGCGGGGGCGGCGCCGATTCTGGTCGTGGGGACTACCCGCGATCCTGCCACGCCTTATGAGTGGGCTGAGGCGTTGGCTTCGGAGCTGGAGTCGGGGGTTCTGCTGTCTTATGACGGGGATGGGCATACGGCTTATCTGACGGGGTCGTCGTGCGTCGATCGGGCCGTGGACGGGTACCTGGTGGATCTTGCGGTGCCCAAGGAGGGGACTCGGTGTTGATCGTGGGCGCGGAGTGGGGGGCGGAGGCTGTACAGTAGGACTGCTGCTTGCCAGCATGCCGCCTTAGCTCAGTCGGCCAGAGCGACGCACTCGTAATGCGTAGGTCTGGGGTTCGATTCCCCAAGGCGGCTCCAAGCTGAAAGGCCCTTGACCTGGGATTTCCCGGTCGAGGGCCTTTGTCGTTGCTGGATCTTGCCAACAGGCCTCTGTGAGGGCCTTGGCGAAGATGTCGGCGGCCGAGGCTTCCGCTGACGGACGACGTGAGCGTAGACGCGCAAGGTGATCGCAGGGTCGGCGTGGCCGGGGCGGAGGTCGTGTAGCCGGGCGTGGGGCAGCGGGGTTCCTGCTTCTCTGGACGCCTTGATCAGGTTGGCGGCCTGGCCGCCGCAGAGGCCGAAGGGGTCATCGGCACGAGAGCCGCCGAAACAACCTGCGCTGCCTCATCGTTCCTGGGCGGCGGCGAGCGCCGTGGTCAGGTCGGGATGTACGGGAAGCCAGTCGGCCATGCCCGTCAGCCAGAGCACCCGGGTGCGGCGGGGGTCGCCTCCGTACACGGAGAGAATGCCCCCGTTCTCGCGGGCGACGCGATGTTGGTCGCTGATCGTGCTCAGACCGCCGGAGTCGAGGAACGTCACCCCGGACAGGTCCAGGATGAGCCGTGCGCCGGGGGCGGCCAACGCTTCAGTCAGCGCGACAGCGAGAATCGACTTCGTCAGCGCGTCGATCTCGCCTTCGGGCGCCAGTACGCCGATCCCGCCTTCCCGCCGGGACGAAATGTGCAAGCGGGGCTTCATAGAACGCGCCTCTCCGAGGGTCGCCGATGGCACTGTTCCCCCCACCAACTGTAGGACAGACTGCAACGAGGAGGTGCGGGTGGCAGAGCAGGCGGCGGCGCGCGCGATGAACGCCGTCCTCACGGGCGGTGGCGTCATGGGCGCCATGATCGCCGCGCATGACTGGTCGGGCACCCCGCTCGGCCCCATCGACATGTGGCCCGTCGGCCTGCGCGGCGCACTGGGAGTCTGCCTGGCCAGCGAGTTTCCCATGGTTATCTTCTGGGGGCCCGAACTCACCCAGCTCTACAACGACGCGTTCGTGCCGATCCTCGGCGAGAAGCACCCGTCGGCGCTCGGCGCGCCCGCCGAGGAGACGTGGCGTGAGGTGTGGGACGTCGTGGGGCCCATGCTCAACGGAGTCGTAGAGAGTGGGCGAGCCGCGTACTTCGAAGACTTGCTGGTGGTGCCCACCCGCAACGGTTTCCCTGAGGAGACCTACTTCACCTTCACCTACGCACCTGCCAGAGACGACGCGGGCAACGTCGCAGGCGTGTTCGCCGTCGTGAGCGAGACCACCGGCAAGGTGCTCGGCGACCGCCGCATGGCGATCCTGCACCAACTCGCCGAGCGCACCATGACCGCGATCTCGGCGGCCGACGCGGCCGAGGCCGCCGCTGAGGTGTTCAGCGGCCACCCCATCGATGTCCCGTTCGCGCTGATCTATCTGCTGGCACCGGACGGCGACACCGCGACCCTTGCCAGTGCCGCCGGGCTGAGTCCCGGGGGCGAGTTGAGCCCCGTATTCGTCGACCTCGCCGCCCGCACCGCGACGGCCTGGCCGCTCGCCGCCGCGCTCACCGGTCCGCTGGTTGCTCCCTGTCCGCCCAGCCCGGAGCTACCGCCGACCCGTGAGGGCTTCGACCCCATCAGGCGCGCCCTGGTTCTACCCATCGGCTCGTCATCCGGTCAGCGGTCCGCTGGAATCCTCGTGGCCGGACTCAACAGCGGGCGCCCGCTCGACGACGACTACCGCGCCTTCCTCGGCCTAGTCGGCGGTCACATCGCCGCCGCCGTCACCAACGCCGTCGCGTTCGACCACGAGCGCCGACGCGCGGAGCAACTCGCCGCGCTCGGCGAGGCCAGGTCGCGGTTCTTCGCGAACGTCAGCCACGAGCTGCGCACTCCGCTCACCCTCATGCTCGGCCCCCTGGAAGACGCCCTCGCCGATTCGACCGGGCCCCATCCGCGTGACCGCGAGGGTGTCGAGCTGGCCCACCGCAACGCGCTGCGGCAGCTCAACCTGGTGAACAAACTGCTCGACTTCTCGCGCGCGGAGGCCGGAGCCACCGAGCCGAGGCTAGAGGCGGTCGATCTGGCCGAGCTCACCTCCCACCTAGCGGACTTGTTCCGCCCGGTGCTTAGCCACAGCGGTCTGACCTTCGAAGTCGACTGTCCGCCGCTATCCCACCCGGTGCTGGTCGACCGCGGCATGTGGGAGAAGATCGTCCTCAACCTGCTGTCCAACGCGTTCAAGTTCACCTTCGAAGGTGGTGTGCGGGTTTCGCTCGACCTCGATCCCGAGGCGTCGGTACGCCTACGAGTCGCCGACACCGGGACCGGGATCCCACCCGAGGACGTGGGCCGCCTGTTCGAGCGCTTCCACCAGGTGCCCGGAGGAAGGTCCCGCAGCGCTGAGGGGAGCGGAATCGGGCTGTCGCTGGTCTGCGAACTCGTCGACCTCCTCCAGGGGGGCATCGATGTGACCAGCGAGGTAGGCGTGGGCAGCGTGTTCACGGTGACGATTCCCTTCGAGCCGGTCGACGGGGCGGTGGAGCCGTGTACGACCGCGCCGGAGACGGCGGGCTTCATCGAAGAGGCGATGAGCTGGACGGCGGGTCAGCCGCCCGTCGAGCACGGTCCGGTCGAAGTGCTCGTCGTCGACGACAACGCCGACATGCGCGCCTACCTGAACCGGGTCCTGGCCCCTCACTGGCGCATCCACGCCGTTCCCGACGGCCGCCGCGCGCTGCAGTTCCTGGAGGCCGCGCAGTCGCCACCCGAGCTGGTCCTAACCGACGTGATGATGCCCGACCTCGACGGGTTCGGACTCCTCAAGGCCATCCGCGCCGCCGATCACCTTCGCGACATCCCTGTGATCATGGTGTCGGCACGGGCCGGTCAGGAAGCCGTTATCGAGGGACTGGACGCCGACGCCGACGCCGACGACTACCTGGTCAAACCGTTCACCAGCGCCGAACTCATCGCCCGCGTGCGCACCAACCTGACGACCGCGCGCAGCCGTCGCCACGCAGCGGACCGGATCAGGGCCCTGTCGGCGGTCGCCCAGGAGCTCAGCGGCAGTCTCCAGCCGCGCCATGCCGCCGAGATCCTCGCCGGACACATGGTTCCCGACTACTCCGACGGCTGCTCGGTGTGGTTGCCCACCGAGGATGATCCGGAGGTACGCCGCCTCGCCCATCTCGCCACCGGGCCGGGACTGTCTCCGCAGTTGCGCCACGCCCTGTCGGAACCCGGGGAGGCGCCCGCCGGTACGCTCGACCTCCCGTTCGGGTACGTGGACGCGACCGGGCAACGGACCGCCATGCTGCGGCTCGCTTCCTCCTCGTTGAGGTTCGACGAGCGGGTCTGGCTGCGCGAGCTGCTCGACCTGGCCGGGTTGGCGCTGACCAACGCGGCGAGCTACCGTCACGAGCACGGCATAGCGCTGCAACTCCAGCAGTCCCTCCTGCCCATGGCCCTGCCGGTGTCCAAGCGGTACAAACTGGCTTCCCGCTATCGCGCCGGAGCCGCAGGACATCAGGTCGGCGGCGACTGGTACGACGCCTTCCACCTGCCCGACGGACGGCTCGGCCTGACGATCGGTGACGTGATCGGCAACGGTATCCAGGCCGCCGCCCTGATGGGCCGGGTACGCAGCGCCATGCGGGCCTACGTCCTGGAGGGCATGCCGCCCGCCAGGGCGATGGAGAAAGTCAACGTGTTTCTCGAAAGCGTCGGCAGGAATCAGTTCACCACCGCGTTCGCCGCCGTATACGACCTTGATACCCGCTGGCTCGAGTACGCCAACGCCGGCCACCTTCCCCCTCTCCTCGTCGCCGACGAAGAGGCCGAACTCCTCGACGTACGCCCCAACCTGTGCCTCGGTCTGCAGACGACGTTCACCTATATCGGCCAGCGTGTGTGGCTGACGCCCGGGTCAACGCTCCTGCTCTACACCGACGGCTTGGTCGAGCGCCGTGACGAGTTCCTCGACGACCGGCTCGCGCAACTCCGTGACGCTTTCGCGGGCTTCTCCGGAAACTCTGACGAGATGTGCGATCACGCGCTCACGGCTATGTCGGTCCCCGCGCAGCACGCCGACGACGACATCGCACTGCTGACCCTCTCCGTGTGAAATCAGGTCCGTCAAACGACCCGCGTCCGGGCGCGCATACGCACGGTCGACCGTCCCGCTCGCCGGGATATGACCACTTCGTCGCAGATCTGGTGGATGAGCCACAGCCCGCGCCCGCCACCTTTCGACGGCGGCGGTGGGGGCTCGGCTCGTACGTGCGCCGTCGTCAACTCGCCCTTCTCGTCACTGACCTCGATGACCAGATCGGTGCCGTCCTGCCACATCGTCAGCTCCCCACGGCCCCCGCCGTGTTCAACGACGTTGACCACTGCTTCGTGCACGGCGAGTGCGAGATCTTCGACCCGCTCATCGGACAGGCCCGCCAGTCTCGCGCCGCGCATCACGCGCCCTCGCAGGGTGTTGTAGTCGTCGCTGATAGCCCACCGCTCGAAATTCGCTCGTGGCATCGGCCAGACCCTCCCGCGGCAATGCCGCTCTGTGCTTCTATCCTCATTCGGCGCGTTGATACGCGCGGACGGGGTCAAAACACTGCCCGGCCGACCCTCCGGGGCATGGACGCGATCCCCAGGTGTGTGACCACCCTGTCACCGCGCGATGGGTGCTGTCGAGGCCGTCGCGGGACGGACTCCGTTCGTATACAGCCGCCCATGCCTGTGGTATCTCCAAGGCCGGAAGTCAATGCGATCATGGCCCTTGCCGAAGACATCGACGAGTACGTGCTGGTCACCGTGCCGGTCATGGTGGGCGGCGGCACGCCGTTCTTCACCGCGCTCGTCGACCGCACCGTCTACGCGGAGGTCCCTCCTCGTGTCGAGTACTCCCTGACCGGCCTGGGCGCCTCACTGCTGGCCACCGTCCTGGATCTGGCCGCTTGGTCCGCCGGCAATCACTGCGAGATCCGCAGGCATCAGCGCGCTCACCACGCCATGGCGACAGCGGAGACCGGATCGATCGCGAGGCTCGGTCATTGTGCGGGTGGATGCGGTGGCGGGCCGAGGATCCGTTGGTGGTGGCGCTCGGCGGCGGCGATCAGGCGGGGCAGGTCGGGTTCGGTGGGTTCGGGCAGGCCCGGCCCGGTCGCCGGGTGGCCGATCTCGGTGATGAAGTCTTCGAACCCCGACGGCGCGGTGATCTGCAGACCGCGTACCGGGCCCTGGGTGACGAGGAAGCTGTGGGGGATGCCGCGTGGCAGGAAGGTGAAGTCTCCGGGCCCGGCGGTGAAGTGCCGGTCGCCGCACTGGACGCTGATCTCGCCGTCCAGGATGTAGAACCCCTCGTCTTCGACGTCGTGGACGTGCAGAGGCGGGGCGAAGCCGACCGGCGCGGACCATTCGATGAGCGTGAACGCCCCGCCGGTCTGGGCGGCGCCGGCTTTGATGTTCATCCGGGTGTCCAGGAACCACATCTGCGGTCCGTCGTCTGGAGTCAGCCGGTACCCCCCGGTGTCGAAGCTCATCGTTCGCCTCCGGCCGGGAAGTAGAGGCGCACCTCGATGCCGTCGGGGTCGCGCAGGCCGACGAGCACCCGGCCCAGGTGCCCGGCGACGATCTCGCCGTACGGCTGGCCGAGGTCCTCCAGGCGCTGCTGCCACGCGTCGAGGGCGGCCGACGTGGGAATGCACAGGGCGAGCGGATCGAACCCGGCCAGCGCGGCCGCGCGCGCCGGGTCGTGACGCAGGGCGAGCTCGACGCTGCCGCCGGGATCGCGCATCGCCACCCCCATGAGCACGCCCTCCTCCATGAACTCGATGTGAGTGTGCAGGCCCAGCACGCGCGCGTACCAGTCGCGGCTGCGCGGCAGGTCGGCGACGGGCAGCTTGACGTGGTGGAAGCCGTTGACGGCGGTGTCCACGAGGTACCCCTTCCGGCAGGGTTTGGCTAGAGCTAGCTCTAGCCACTCACTAGAGTACGATCTAGCGAATGAGCGAAGGTGTCAAGGCGGAGGGCCAACCTGGCACCCGCCGCGTAGAGCAGGCGCGCGCCACCCGGCGCCGGATCATCGACCAGGCCGCCGGCCTGTTCATCGAGCACGGCTACGCGGCCACGACCCTCGCCCAGATCGCCAAGGGCGCCGGCGTGGCGGTCCAGACGCTCTACTTCCACTTCGGAAACAAGGCCACGGTGCTCAAGGAGGTCGTCGACGTGCTGGCCGTCGGCGACGACAAGCCGGTGCCCCTGCTGGATCGGACCTGGGCCCAGCGCGTGCGCGACGAGCCGGACGGCCGGCGCGCGCTCGCGATCTGGGTGCGCAACGCCCGCGCGGTCTTCGGCCGGGTGGCACCGATCATGAAGATCGTGCGTGACGCGGTCGGCGCCGACCCGGAGATGGCCGCGCAGTGGCAGACCAACCTCGGGCAGCGTTACCTCGCGCAGCGCACGGTCGTACAGCAGCTGGCCGACAAGCACGCGCTGCGGCCGGGACTGACCGTGGACCGCGCTGCGGACATCGTCTTCTGCCTCGTGAGCATCGAGGTCTATCAGCTGTTCACCATCGAACGGGGGTGGACACCCGCCCAGTGGGAACGGTGGATCAAAGACACCCTCACCACCGCGATCCTCCACTGAGCGCCGCTCCGGCGCATCATGAAAACATGAAGCTGAGGGCGCACCCGATCGTGCGTGGCGCCCTGGCCGTTTCGGGCCTCGTGCTGATAGCGCTCGGCATGCTCTGGGCGAGTGTCGTTCTGGACACAGAAGACAGCGGCTTGCGATTGGAGCATCTGCTCCGGGCGACGCCGGCCGAGTCGGGTGCGGTCGCGGTCGTCTCGGTGCCCTTGCTGGTGATCGGTGTCGTGCGCCTGGCGCGGGCGCCCCTGTTCGGTGTCACCTGCGCCGGCGCAGAGGTCAAGGTCCACAAGGTGATGTGGACTCGTCGAGTCCCGGCCGCGCGGATCACCGAGGTTCGGCGTACCTGGACGGGCAAGTTCGACCTTCGGTGGGAGAGCGCGGAGGGGTGGCCCCGCCGGACTCGGGTGCCCGCGTTCTCCATCCCCCTCACCACCGGCTGGATCGTCCGGCAGTGGCTGGAGCCGTACAACGACGACCGCGTCGCCACGCTGCGAGGGTGGATCGAACGGTCTCACCGGTTGTAGAGCCTGCGGGCCCACAGGTAGCTCCACGTGGCCACTTCCGGGAGGCCGGGCCCGGCCGGACGTCCGGCCAGCAGGGCTCGCAGTGTCTCGATGACTGGAGTGGCCGGCTGGTGTTCGGCGAACCAGCGCAGGCCGACTGGCATCGACTCGGTGGGGACGAAGCCGCTGCCGAGGAACGGGAGCAGCATCAGGGGCATCGGCAGATTGCTGGCCGTGGCCACGTTCCTGGTGACCATGGCGAGGGCGATCGACTGGTACCACTTGACCTTGATCAGCTCGCGGCGGCGCAGGTGACACCGAACAGGGGCGGACGCTCGGGCTCGACACGCCCAGGGGGCGCCGACTGGCCAGGGGCGGCGCCTTTTTGGAGCGGATCAGCCTGGACGCGCTGGCGTCGGCCGAACGCCGGCGCGACCTCCCGCCGTGATCAGGCCTGCCCGGCCCTCCGGCGTCGTGCCCGCAGCAGCACCAGCACGCCGATGATCGGGGCCGCGGCGGCGGTGCCGGCGGCGACGGTGATCACGGCCGCGGCCGGGCCGCCGCCGGAGGCGGTGAAGCGCAGCCGGGTGGTCTGCTGCCGCGCGGTGTAGAGCGTCTGGGCCGGGGTGGCGGGCGTGTCGGCGGTGAGTATGGTGCGGTAGTTCTCGTCGAGGTCGGTGAGGGCGCTCACCGTGACGTCGAGGTCGACGGCCGGCCTCGGGCAGTCGAAGGCGAACCGGGCGCCCTGGGCGACCAGCTGCTCCAGCGACTCCAGTCGGCCGGGGCACGGCGTGCCGGCCTGCGCGACGGTGATCCGGCCGAGCAGGTAGTCGCGGACCGCCGCCGACCGCTGCAGCTTCTGCTCGCCGGTGAGGGCGGTGGACACCGGCCCGGTGGCGGGGTTCTCGAACGCGCCGAGCGACTGGCCGAGCGCGACCCAGTCGTCTTCGGCGGCCAGCCAGGCGATGGCCACCTGCGAGCCGTCGACGCTGATCCGCGCGGTGGACGGCGGGCCGAAGGGATGAGCGGCGGCCGGCGCCGCCGGCACGGCGGCCACCGCCGACACGGCGAGCAGCGCGCCCGCCAGGCGGGTACGGAGGGTCACGGGGTCTCCTGTCGAGCCGACCGGGCCGGCGACGTGCGCCGGCCCGGCTCGGGTACTACTTGACCGTGATCACCGGGCTGGTGATCTTCTGGGTGGCGCTCTCGAGGTACACCCGGTAGGTGCTGTCCTTGTCGAGGTCGGCCGGCAGCGTGAAGCCGTAGCTCAGCTTGCCCAGCGCGTCGGCGGTCGTGGTGCCGACGTAGGTCCGGCTGTCGACCGTGCCCTTGGTGCGGACGAGGTAGACCTTCACCTTCTCGGCCGGGTCGTAGCCGAACGCGGTGGCGGTGAGCTGCTCGCCCGGGGCGACGCTGGTCTTGTCGACGGTGACCTGCTCGCCGGTGTTGCCGGTGCCGAGCTCGGTGACGGTGCGCTCACCGGCGTCGTTCTTGCGGATGACGAAGCCGTCGTGGTGCTCGCCGTTGGCGTAGCGGGCCTCGAAGCGGATCTGGTCCTCGTCGACGTCGATCATCTGGTACAGCTGCGTGTTCTCGCTGGTGCTGATGACCTCGGCGCCGTTGCCGGTCCAGTTCACGCCGCCGTTGAGCTCGTACATCTTGCCGCCGGAGACCGACACGACGTACGAGACGCCGTTGTGGGTGGTCGCCGACTGGCGGGCGGACTTCAGGTTGCCGCGGCCGTACGAGTGGTCGTGGCCCTGCAGCACCAGGTCGACGCCGTACTTCTCGAACAGCGGGGCCCACTGGGCGCGGACGACCGGGTTGTTGCGGGTGCCGGTGTTGGAGTAGACGGGGTGGTGGAAGGTCACCACGGTCCACTTGTTCGGGTTGTCCTTGAGCAGGCCCTCCAGCCACGCGGTCTGCTTGGCCATCAGCTCGGGGATCGACTGGACGTTGGTGTTCAGGCCGATGAAGCGCACGCCCTGGTAGTCCACCCAGTACGCGGTCTTGGCGATGTTCGCCGCGCCGGGGTAGTCGGTCCAGGCCGGGCCGTTGTCCGGGTAGGGGAACTGCGGGACCCAGAACGAGGACAGCGAGCTTCCGCTGTACTCGTGGTTACCGGTGATGGAGAGGTTGTTGACCTGGCTGTCGATGAAGCCGCCGGCCTTGAACCACTGGCCCCACTGCTCCTCGCTGTTGGCGGAGTCGATGAGGTCGCCGGCGTTGACGATCAGCTTGGCCTGCGGCCGGTCGGCGAACGCCTGGCGGAACACGCGGGGGACGGCCGAGTCGATGTAGTTCTGCGCGTCGCCGTAGTAGATGAAGGAGAACGGCTGGAAAGCGGCGGCGGCGGTGGTGAAGTCGTTCCACTCGCTCCAGTTGGTGCCGTCGCCGACGCGGTAGGTGTAGCGGGTGGCGGGCTTGAGGCCGGCGAACTCCACCGTGTGGTAGGTCGAGGCGTACCCGAGGGTGGTGTTGACCGGGGTGCTCGACTGCGCCATCACGTTGGTGACGGCGCCGGCGGCGGGGGCGACCTCGCCCAGCGCGCGAGGCGCCTCCAGGATCTGGGCCTGGGCGGTCTCGATGGTCGCCTCGGCGCGCCAGGTGACCTTCTGCGACGAGGAAGGCGTGCTGGTCGGGGTGAGGATGACCCGGTCGGGGACCGGGGTGGGCTTGTGGATCTCGGCGGCGGGGAACTTCGGCGGTGCGGCGGCACCGAACGCCATCGGGCTGAAGGCAAGACCGCCCACGAGCAGCGCGCCGGCGCCGATCACGATCAGTTTGCCCTGCCGGGTCCGGAGGGACCAGGGTCGGGTGGTGGCACTCACGTCGAGCTTCACTCCTGAGGAAGGGGACTGCACCCCACCGAGGGGCACGGTGGGATCTCTGAGATCCACGCAGAAGCGGTTGGCCGGAAACCGGCCGGAAGCTGGCCGCAAAGTGAACTGACGATCTCTGCCGCGCCGTTGTGAGCAACGTCACCCGAGGTCGGGCCGGGGGAGCCGAGCCGTCATCCGTACGCCGTACGGCCGACACCCGGCGTTGAGGTGATATTTCACTTGATCCATCAGCCTGGACGGGTGTCGATGACCGTAGCCCGTCGGGGGTACCGCCTTCTGACGATGGCGCCGGCCGTGCTGGCGCTCGGTGCGCTCTTCGTCATCCCGCCCACGTCGGCCGTGCGCAAGGGCGACGACTTCATGACCCCCGAGACGACCGGAGTGCTCAACCTGGAGCCGGGCGAGTGCTTCACCGACCCGGAGTACTCCCCGATGGCGGGCGAGGAGATCGTCCTCTACACGACCTGCGACCAGCACGCCGACAACCAGTCCTACGGCTTCGTGCACGCCGACGACGGGCCCTACGACCGCGCCGCGCTGGCCGAGTTCGGCTGGAGCAGCTGCAAGCGGGGATTCGCGAACTACTGGCCCGGTGAGGCGGGGGCCGAGCTGGACTACTACCCGATCCTGCCGACCGCCGAGACCTGGGCGGACGGCGACCGCGACGTCATGTGCGTGGTGTACGACCCGCACGGCGAGCTGAAGGGCTCGATGCTGCCCCGGGCCTGACCCGGCTCATCAGGCTCGTGGTGTGCTCGATTCGCCTGACTTCGATACATCGTCGTACGCCGATTTCGACACACCGGCCTATGTGCGGCACACGTACAACAGCTGGGACTGCGCGGGGTGGCGGTCGCTGCTGGTGCAGAGCTTCGACCACGCCTCCGAAGCCGAGCAGCTCCCCATGCCCGCCGTGTCCGACCTGCACCTCGCGCTGTGCGTGGCGGGGAACGCGGACGTCCGGCTGTACGCCGGGGGCGCTGGGCGGTCGTGAGCCCGACTTCGAGGAGCTGTCGGCCGCCCTCCGGGCGGGCGATCCGGTCGTCGAGCAGCTGCTTCGCGCCCTGCCCGGCGCGGGCGGCCGCGATCGCCGCCGAGTCCATCTGAGCGTGTACCACTTCGTGCGGGTCTTCCGGGAGGCCACCGGCGAGACCCCGCACCGGTACCTCACCCGGTTACGGATCGAGCAGGCGCGGCGGCTCCTGTCCACCAGCCCTCTGAGCATCGAGCAGATCGCCCCGCGATGCGGGTTCGCGTCTCCCGGCGCTTTGTCGTCGGCCTTCCTGCGGCACACGGGTGTCCGCCCTTCGGCGTACCGCCAGCACGGGCCGCCGAGACAGTGAAGGAACACCCGATGTCCACGACGAGAGCACGCTCCATCTTCGGGCTGATGGCGGTGCTCGCGGTCGGCTTCGCCGTCGCGTCGTTACCGCCGTACCTGAGCGGAGACGCGGCCGACGCCCCGTTGCGCTCAACCCGGACGTGGCCCTGCACTACCTGTACCTGGCGGTGCACGCCGTCCCGGGCGGCCTCGCCCTGGCCTTGGGGCCGTTGCAGTTCGTCAAGCGGCTACGCGTCCGCAGGCCCGAGCTGCACCGCGTCGTCGGCCGGGTCTACCTGGTCTCGGTCGTGATCGCGTCCGTCGCGGCGGCGGTCAACGCCGCGGTCACGATCAGCGGCTTCCCGGCCCAGGTCGCGTTCTTCATCCTGGTGGCGGCGTGGCTCTACACCCTGGCGATGGCCTACTGGAGCATCCGCCGCCGTGAGGTGCGACTGCACCAGATGTGGATGACCCGCAACTACGCCCTGACGTTCGCCGCGGTCACCCTGCGCGTCTACCCGCTCCTCGGCCTGCAGCTGTATCCCTCGGTGGGGTTCGAGGCGATCTACACCGTGGCCGTGTGGGGGTCCATCCTGGGCAACGTCCTGGTGGCCGAGTACTTCATCGTCCAGAGTCGCCAGGTCTAGCGGCCGACGTGTCGGCGAGCCGGCGCAGCTTCTCCTCCGACGGGGAGCCGGTGGCGGCCGAGTAGATGATCAACGACAGGTGGGGGTCGGCCGGGGGGATCAGCGACTCGTAGTTGAGGGTCATCGTGCCGACCGCGTCGTGGTGGAAGCGCTTGGTGCCGTGGGTGTGCTGGAAGACCTCGTAGTCGGCCCAGAAGCGGGCGAACTCCGGTGATTGGGCGGTGAGCTCCTCGACCAGGCGGGTCAGGCGCGGGTCGCGGGCGTCCGGGCCTGCGGCGGCCCGCAGGATCGCGGTCATCTGCGGGGCCACCTCGTCCCAGTCGGGGTAGACCGACCTTGCCTTCGGGTTCAGGAACGTCCAGCGCGCCATGTTGCGCTCGCCCGGCGGCATCGCGTCGAAGTCGTCGAGCAGCGCCGCGCCCATCCGGTTGATCGCGACGACCTCCAGGAACGGGCCGTGCAGGATGGCGGGCACCGGGTCGAGGGCGGCCAGCATCATGCGGACGGCCAGCCGGGCCCGGGGCGGCTGGTCGGCGGCCGGGTCGGCGCCCGGTTTGACCAGGTCGAACAGGTGGCGCCGCTCCAGCGGGCCCAGGCGCAGGGCGTCGGCGACGGCCCCGAGCACCTGCTCGGAGGCGTGCGGCGCGCGGCCCTGCTCCAGCCGCGTGTAGTAGTCGACGCTGACGCCGGCCAGCATCGCCAGCTCCTCCCGGCGCAACCCGGCCACTCGCCTGGAGCCGCCCTTCACGGGAAGACCGACGTCGGCGGGTGCGAGCCGGGCCCGACGTGAGCGGAGAAATTCGCGGATCTCATCGGGCCGTGCCATAAGCCCAGTATCGCCGACCGGATCTGGGTGGTTCTGCGAGAACCGGTTTCGGCGGGGCCAGCTTGGCCGTTCAGCGGGAGGCCCGGGGCCTGTTGACTTCTACGTGCCGCCCGATCGGGCGGCGATCCCGTTTCCCGTTGGAGTGCGCCATGCCGATGCCCGCCCACCCGCCCAAGAACCCCGCCAGCCCGTTCGCGTCCTTCGCCGGGCACCACGTCGGCATCCGGGTGCCGGACTACGAGGCCGCCAAGGCCTGGTACGTCGAGATGCTCGACTTCCGGGTGTTGCAGGAGTGGCCGTACGGGGACCTGAAGCTGGCCTATCTCAGCCCCGCGAACGACGACGACTTCCACGTGGAGATCCTGGCGGGACCCGTGCCGTTCCCTAAGGAGGTCGTGGACGACCTGGAGGTGAGCCTGCGTCACGGCGGCTACCAGCACATCTGCGTCCACGTCGACAGCGTCGACGCGGCCCGCGCCGAACTGCTGCGCCGGGGGGTCGACCTGATCGGGGAGCCGTTCGAGATCGAGGACATCAGCCGCCGCCTCGCCTTCTTCCGCGACCCCTGGGGCAACATGATCGAACTCTCCGAGACCCTTCCGGGCGCGGGCGCCTAGCCGAGTCTTTGCCTGGACGTCGAGGGTCTTTGACCAGGTCAGAGTGGTTCTGCGCCCTATCATCGGGGCTTCTATGTTGCGGGCGTTCTTCAGGACCGAGGCGGGCAGCACGAGTGTGCTGCTCGGGGCCACCCTTGTCGCGCTGCTGTGGGCCAACTCCCCGTGGGGCGACACCTATGAGGCGTTCTGGCGCATCCAGGCCGGGCTGTCCTTCGGCGAGGCCGAGTTCTCGCTCGATCTGCGCCACTGGGTCGACGACGGGTTCATGACCCTGTTCTTCTTCCTCATCGGCCTGGAGATCTCCTACGAGGTGCGCCTCGGCCAGCTCACCGACCGGCGGCTGCTGGCCGTCCCGGCGGTCGCCGCGTTCGGGGGGCTCGTCGTGCCGGCGGTGGTCTACCTGGCGTTGAACGCGGGCGGGCCAGGGGCGGGTGGCTGGGGGGTGCCGATCGCCACCGACACGGCGTTCGTGCTGGGGGTGCTGGCCGTGGTGGGGGCGCGGTGTCCCGAGCCGCTGCGGGCGTTCCTGCTCACGCTCGCGATCGTGGACGACGTGCTGGCGATCATCGTCATCGCCGTCTTCTACACCGAGGACCTGTCGCTGCCGGCGCTGTTCGTCGCGGCGGCGCTGCTGGCCGCGATCGTGATGCTGCGCTGGCTGAAGATCTGGCGGGCGCCGGCGTACATCGCCTTGGGGTTCGCCCTGTGGGTGGCCACGCTGGAGAGCGGGGTGCATCCCACGCTGATCGGCATCGCGCTCGGGGTGCTGGTCTTCGTGTACGCGCCCAGCGAGTACAAACTGCTGACGGCGGGCGAGGCCGTCCACGAGTTCACCGCCGACCCCAGCGCGCGCGGGGCCCGGCGGGCGGCGCGGAAGGTGCAGGCGGCGGTCTCGGTGAACGAACGGCTCCAGCTCAGGATCAGCCCGTGGAGCAGCTACCTGATCGTGCCGGTGTTCGCGCTGGCCAACGCGGGGGTGGTGCTCGACGCCGAGGCGCTGCGGCGGGCGGTCACCTCGCCGATCACGATCGGCGTCGTGCTCGGGCTGCTGCTGGGCAAGTTCGCCGGCATCGCGCTCGGCACGTGGCTGCCGCTGCGGCTGAAGTGGGGGGTGCTGCCGGGCAACCTGGTGTGGGGACAGCTGCTGGGTGGCGCGGCCGTCTCGGGCATCGGGTTCACGGTGTCGCTGTTCATCGTCGGGCTGGCCTTCGAGGATCCGGCCGTGCAGAGCCAGGCCAAGATCGGCATCCTGGTCGGCTCGTCGCTGTCGGCGCTGGCCGGCTGGCTGATCTTCCGCATGGCCTGGGACCGGGGCGGCGTGTGCGCGCCGCCGGAGGCGGCCCTCGAACCGGTCGAGGAACTGCCGGTCCTGCTGACCGAGCCGGTCGGACCCGCCGACCACGTGCGCGGCCCGGTCGTCCACAAGGTCACGATCGTCGAGTACGGCGACTTCGAGTGCCCCTACTGCGGGCGCCTGCACCCGATCATGCAGGAACTGCTCGACAGGCACCCGACGACCCGGCTGGTGTTCCGCCACTTCCCGCTGCGCACCATCCATCCGAGGGCGGTGCCAGCCGCGCTGGCCGCCGAGAGCGCGGCCACCGACGGGAAGTTCTGGGAGATGCACGACCTGCTGTTCGCCAACCAGCGCTTCCTGACCGACGGCGACCTGGCCCGCTACGCCGCCGAGATCGGCGTCGACCCGTGGCCGGACGTGCCGGCCCGGCTCGACAGGATCGGCCACGACGAGGAGACCGGCCGGGCCAGCGGGGTGCGCGGCACCCCGACGCTGTTCATCAACGGCCTGCGCTACCAGGGCGGCATGGACCTGGAGTCGATCAGCCGGGCGATCGGCGAGGCCGAGCGGCGGCCCTAGCCGTCAGAGCTCCGCTCGCTCACCACGTGGGCGTCTGGCCCCGGGAACACCAGGGATTCGTGGTCGTCGTCCGCCCAGCGCACCAGGTAGGGAGGGGTGCCGTCCTCGTGGCGCACCTCGGTGATCACGCCGATCTTCCGGGACTCGTGGTCGCTGCCGCCCTCGACGATCAGCCGGTCCCCCATAGCGGCCTTCATCGTGTTCTCCTTCCTCGTCTTTCATCCATCGTCCGTCCGGGCTCCTGGGGTGAAGGCCAAGAGACGTGAAAAAGCTAGATATCCCGACATTGGTGGACAAGAGTGGAGTCTGAGGGAGAAAGAGGGCCACCATGATTTCGATCATCGTCGTGGGGGTCGACGGATCGGCTCCCGCGCTCGCGGCCGTGGAATACGCGGCCAAGGACGCGGCACGCAGACGCGCCGCCCTGCGGATCGTGCACGTGCGGCCGGCGGCCGTCCTCCAGGGTGAACTGAACGCGATGCAGGACAGGTACCACCAGGACATCCTCGCCGCGGCGCAGCAACGGGCCTGGGAGTGCGCCCCGGACCTCCAGATCAGTACGAAGCTGGCCGTCGGGCCGCCCGCCGAACGGCTGAGAGAGGCGGCGGGCGACGCCGTGGAGATCGTCATCGGCAGCCGGGGCAAGGGCGGGTTCGCCGGGCTGATCCTCGGCTCGGTCGGCCTGTCGATGGTGGGGCACACGCCCGTGCCGGTCGTCGTCGTACGCAAGCCCGCCCGGCACACCTACGGAGAACTCGTCGTCGGATACGACGGGAGCCACGAAGCGGAGACGGCGCTGGAATTCGCCTTCGCCGAGGCCGACCGGCGCGACGCCCGCCTCAAGCTCGTGTACGCCTGGGAACCGCCGTCGTTCGCGGCGCACGCCGTGGTCTACGGCGCGCCGATCCAGCAGATGTTCGACGAGTGCGTCGCCTCCGTCTGGCAGCAGCTGGCTCCCTGGACGGCCAAGTATCCGCACGTCCCGGTCGAACGCCTGGCCCTGTGCGGCCATCCCGTCTTCCTGCTGTCGGAGGAGTCGCGGGCCGCCGATCTCGTGGTCGTCGGCTCGCGCGGCCGGGGCGCGATCGCCTCGCTCGCCCTCGGGTCGGTCGGCCACGGCCTGCTCCACCGGGCGCACTGCCCGGTCGCCGTCGTCACCTCGGAGGAGGACCGCCGATGACCGGTGGTCAGGACTCGTAGAGGTCCGTCTCGCTCAGGACCGGGGCGCCGTCGTCGGAGCGGCCCAGGCGGGACGCGGAGCCGAACATCGGGCCACGCGCCCGCTGGACGCCCGCGAACCGCCCGAACCCGAGCGGCTTGGGGACGTCGTCGTAGACGGCCTCCATGCCGCCCCTGGCCGAATAGGTCTCGTGCCAGAAACCGGTGCCGCCCGAGTCGCGCAGGAAGTCCAGCCACCACTGCCGATGCGGTTCGGACCGGGCGAAGGCGAGCAGGGACGGCAGATCCCGCCAGTATTGCCGCATTCCCATGTTCAGCGGGAAAAAGGAATAGTAGACGGGCTCGTGCAACAGCAGACCGTCGGGTTTGCCCGCGACAGATTCCTGGATCTTCCGGCCGAAGCTGAAGAAGGTCCGGATCCCGTACAGGTGATTCACCCGCATTCCCAAGTACAGGACCATGAGGTCGGGATACGCGGTCAGATCGACGGTCTGCCTGTTCACACGCGTTGGCATCCAGCGCTCCTTGAGGCTCGGGTGTCCTCAATGTAGGGATGCGAACTGGATGAGTACTGAACGAAATCGGAAAGGCCGCATCAATTCATTCGGAAAACGGTGAGCACCGCGGCGTGGTCGGAGGTCCAGGCGTTCGCCGAGGGGTTGCTCTGCGAGGGCGTGCCCTCCCACAGCGCTTCCGACGAGACGACGGTGAGCGGGCCCTTGTAGTGGATGAAGTCGATGCGGTCCTGGGGTTCCGGCTCGCCGGTGCGGGAGTTGTAGCCGTAGCCGCCGGTGAAGGTCTTGAAGACCGGTGACCAGGTGTTGCCCGGGTGGGTCGACGGGTTCGGGTTGGCCTGGCGGTAGGAGTCGACGAGGCCCGCGCCGGCCGGGGCAGTGGAGGTGGGCCACGGGACGGAGCCGTAGCCGCAGCGGGAGGTCGCCGGCGTCCAGTCGAGGTGGGAGGGGGCGTTGAAGTCGCCGGTCAGGAGCACCGGGGTGGTCGCCGAGGCCGCGAGGTCGGCGGACATGGCGGTGATGACGGCGTTGATCTGGCCGGTACGCCCCGAGCTGGACTCGCGGTTGAGGAGCTGCTGGACGCTCATCCGGCCGAAGCAGGCGTCGTACGGGCCGTAAGGGGTGTAGCCCAGGTGGGCGCTCCAGAGGCGGAGGGAGCGGGCACCCAGGTCGATCTTGGCGGCGACGGCGCTGCCCGCGACGGTGGGCGTGGTGCCGGTGATCGGGTAGCGGCTGAGCACCGCGACGTCGGAGTTCTGGAAGTACGACCAGCCGAGGGCCGAGGCCAGGGCCTGGGCGGCGGAGCCCTCGTTCTCCTGGATCCCGACGACGTCGACGTCGCGTTCGAGCAGGAACTTCAGCTGCTTCTCCAGGCCGTTCGCGACTTGAGTGCCGCCGTGCCACAGGTTCCAGCTGAGCGCTCTGAACTGCGGCACCAGCGCGCCCGACTGGACGCGGATCGTCACCGTCGCGCCGGCCGTACCGGAGGCGGTGGTGGCCCTGATCCCCACGACGGCGTCGCCGGCCGAGGTCGGCGTGCCGGTCACCGCGCCCGAGGAGGACACCGACGCCCAGGCGGGACCGGAGGTCTTGGTGAAGGTCAGGCCGGTGGTGTCGCCCTGGACGAGCCCGCCGACCGTCGCCGAGTAGGCGCTGCCGACCTTGGCGTTGCGCAGCGTGAACGCCGAGGCGGGGAAGCGCGGCGTCCCGTTGCCGGTGATCCGCAGCGCGACGGGCTGGGCGAGCCAGGTGTAGCCGTCCTTGTACAGGAAGAACAGCTTGTAGTTCCCGGGGGCCAGCCCCGCCGTCGGCAGCGTGCCGGTGCCGTCGGCGGAGGTGGCGTACACCCACTTGGTGGACGGTCCGACGTAGGTCTGGTTCACGGGCCCGTTGCCCGGGTCGCTGTAGAGGCCGACCCAGTTGGTGGCGTTCGGCCTGGACGTGGCGTAACCGAACCGGATGTCGGAGCCGGCCGGTACGGACGCCGACGTGACCGTCAGCGTCCCGTCGGCGGCGGCGTGGGCGGGGTGGACGGTCATGGAGGTGGCCAGGACGGCGAGTACCAGCGCGAGAAGCCTTCGCATGCCCGTGATCGTCCGCATCCGGCGTGCCCGCCGGGTGACATCGCGGTCGCGCCGAACCGAACCACGGCCCAACACTGGGCGGCCCCACTACTACGTGCTACCGTGTAGTGGTACTCGGTAGTACCGAGTACTGAGGAGGGTCCTCGAATGGACGATCTGACGGAGATGATGAAAGGCACGCTCGAAGGCTGCGTGCTGGAGATCATCGGCAGCGAGGAGACCTACGGCTACGCCATCACCCGACGGCTGAACGACCTCGGCTTCGCCGACGTCGTCGAGGGGACGGTCTACACCATCTTGCTGCGGCTGGAGAAGAACGGGCTCGTCCAGGTGACGAAACGGCCGTCCGGGCTGGGCCCGCCCCGCAAGTTCTACGCGCTCAACGAGGCCGGACGCGCAGAGCTCGCGACCTTCTGGGCGAAATGGGAGTACGTCACCTCGCGGATCGAGAAGCTCAGGGAAGGCGGGAGATGAACCTCTGGGACGCCATGACGGGCAACGATATGACCAGAGACTGGAAGGCGTTCGAGGCCCGCGCCGAGAAGCTGCCGCCCGACTACCGGGCGGCGTGGGAGCAGATCAAGGGCCATCTCTTCATCTATGGCAACTTCACCGGCCGGAATTTGATGCCGATCCTCGACGGCGCCCTGGGGCTGCTCGAAGAGACGGCGGCCGACGGAAGGACCATCCACGAGGTGCTGGGCGACGACATCCCGGGCTTCTGCGCGGCGCTGGCCGGCGGAGAAGGGGCCCGGACCTTCCGCGACCGGTGGCGGGCGCAGCTGAACAGGAACGTGGCGAGAAAACTGGGCCGGCTGGGAGGCTGACGTGGGCATCCAGGACATCATCGAAGGCAAGAGGCAGTGGCGGGCGCACCTGACGCGGATCAAGGCGCTGCCGCCCGACTACCAGATCGTCTACAAGGAGATGCAGCGCTACTTCTTCAAGGTCGGACCGGTCGAGCTGCACGAAGGGACGCTGCTCTCCGGGATCGCCGACTTCTTCGAAGAGGGCGCCGCGGCGGGCAAGGGCGTTCTGGAGCTCATCGGAGACGACGTCGCGGCCTTCTGCGACGACCTGATCAAAGACTCGCGCACCTATGCGGAGATCTACCAGGAGTCCCTCGGCACGACGTGACCTAGCATGCGGACATGGGGACAACTGCGGGCATCGTGCTTGCGGGCGGACGTTCGACTCGAATGGGACAGCCCAAAGCCTGGCTGGAGTGGCACGGCTCGACCCTGCTCTACCGGGCCGCCGCCATCCTCGCCCGGACGGTGGACGGGCCGGTCGTCGTGGTGGCCGCGCCCGGGCAGGAGCTTCCGCCGCTGCCCTCGAACGTGTCGGTCGTCGAGGATCCCGTCGAGGGGCTGGGGCCGATGCAGGGGCTGGCCGTGGGGCTCGCGGCGGTGGCCGACCGGGCCGAGACGGCCTTCGTCTGCTCCACCGACATGCCGTTCCTCCATCCGGCTTTCGTCCGCCGCGTCCTGCGGGCCCTGCCCGAAGGGACCGACGTCGCGCTCCCGGTGGCCCGGGGGTTCCGGCAGCCGCTGGCCGCCGGCTACCGCACCGCGCTGGCCGGGCTGGTCAGAGACCTGCTCGCCGAGGGCGACCTGCGTCCCGGGATGCTCTTCAAGCACTGCGAGGTCGCCCAGCTCGACGACGAGCGGCTGCTGGCCGACGCCGAACTGTCCCGGCGCGATCCGGAGCTGGAGTCGGTGGTGAACGTCAACTCCCCCGACGACTACGCGGTGGCCCGTGATCGGCCGGAGCCCGAGATCGTGGTCGAGTGCTTCGGCGCGCTGGCGCGCAACGGCAGCCACCGGCCGCACACCGTCCGGGCCGCGACCCTCGGAGCCGCCGCGAGCGCGGTCGGGCTGACCCTGAGCCGACACGTGGTGGCCGCGCTCAACGGCGACCAGGTGACCCGCGACGAGCGGCTGCCCCTGGTGGCGGGCGACACCGTCGCCTTCCTGTCAGCGGATGCCGGAGGGTGAGTGCCATGGCGCCTGGTGGATTCTTCGGACGGGCCCTGCTCGTGGACGTCACGGGCCGGGAGGCCGTCTGCGCTCCGTACGAACTCGACGAGCGGGTGCTGCGGTCCTATCTGGGCGGGGTGGGGCTCGGCACCTGGCTGCTCCACCGGCTGGCGCCCGCCGGCGTCGACCCCCTCGCGCCCGAGGCGCCGCTGGCCTTCGTCTTCTCCTCGCTGGTCGGCACCCCGCTGACGACCAGCGCGAAGTTCGCCGTCGTGGCCAAGTCGCCGTTGACCGGGCTGCTGACCGACGCTCTGGCGTCCAGCCAGTTCGCCATCGCGGGCAAGCTGACCGGGCACGACGCGCTCGTGATCCGAGGGCGGGCCGACGAGCTCTCGGTGCTGCTGATCGACGGCGACGGCGTCCGGCTCGAACCGGCGCCCGAGCTGGCCGGGCTGACCGCGGCCGAGGCGGAGACCGCCGCGCGGGCCAGGTTCGGCCGCAACTGGCGGACCGCGGCCATCGGCCCGGCGGGGGAGCGCCTGGTGCGCTACGCGACCATCAGCCACGACGGCCGGCACGCCGGGCGGGGCGGCCTGGGCGCGACGATGGGCGCGAAGAACATCAAGGCCGTGCTGGTCAGGGCGGCGACCAAGGTGGCGGTTGCCGACCAGCCCGGCGTCCTGGCCGCCGCCCGTGACCTGCGCCGGCGCAGCTTCGGCCCCGCCACGGCGAAATACCGGGAGCTCGGCACGCTGGCCAACCTGCTGGCCTTCAACGCCGTCAGCACCCTGCCCACCCGCAACTTCACCGCCGCGACCTTCGAGGGCGCGCCCCGGCTGGCCGCCGAGGAACTTCACGAGCTGCGCGGGGTGGCCCGCAACAGCTGCGCGTCATGCTCCATCGGCTGCGAGCACATCTACTCGCGCAAGGGCGGCGGCAGCCAGCGGATGGAGTACGAGAACGTCTTCGCGCTCGGTCCCCTCTGCGGCGTGTCCGACCCCGACGAGGTGTTCGCCGCCAGCGCCCGCTGCGACGAGCTGGGCATCGACACGATCTCGGCGGGCGGCACCATCGCCTGGGCGATGGAGTGCGTCGAACGCGGCCTGCTCGACGAGCCGTGGCTGCGGTTCGGCGACGGCGCGGCGCTGCTCCGCGCCCTCGACGCGATCGGGACGCGGTCGCCCGGCCTCGGCGACCTGCTCGCGCAGGGCTCGCGGCGGGCCGCCGCCGTGGTCGGGCACGGTTCGATCGACTTCGCGCCGCAGGTCAAGGGCCTGGAATTGCCCGGGTACGAGCCGCGCAGCCTGCAGACGATGGCGCTCGGCCTCGCGGTGAACGCCAGGGGCGCCGACCACAACCGGTCCGGCGCCTACGAGGCCGACCTGTCGGGCGAGCTCGACCGGCTGGCGGGCGGCTCGGCCCACGTCGCCGCCGCGGTCGAGACCGAAGACCGCGCCGCCGTCATGGACTCGATGATCCTCTGCAAGTTCCTGCGCGGCGTCTTCGACGAGCCCTTCACGGAGTGGGCCGCGCTGCTCGCGCTGGTCACCGGATGGCCGGTCGACGCGGCCGAGCTGCGGGAGACCGCGCGGCGGATCGTGCTGGCCAAGCGCGCCTTCAACCTGCGCGAGGGGGCCACGGCCGCCGACGACACGCTGCCCGCCCGGATGCTGGAGACGCCCCTGGAGCTCGGCTCGGGCCGTCGTGCCGCCCTGGACGCCGACCGCCTGCGGTCGATGATCGCCGGCTACTACGCGGCGCGCGGTCTGGACGAGGAGGGGCGGGTCGTGACCGCCCACCCTGACCTGCTACTGGACGTGTAGGGCAGGCGTACCCTGACAGTTCCACAACAGGACAATTGCGGCGCACAAATTGTATGCCGTATTCTGTATGCCACCACTCGCTCGACCGGTGAGGTTGCGATGACGATGCTCGAGGAGCCGGCGACGTCCGTACGGACCGTGTCCGTCGAGATCGACGGCCGCGCCGTGACCGTGCCTGAGGGCACCACCATCTACGATGCCGCGAAGCGACTCGACATCGACATCCCCGTGCTCTGCCACGACGAGCGCTTCGACCCCGTCGGGGTGTGCCGCATGTGCGTGGTCGACACCGGCGGGCGGGCCTTCGCCGCCGCGTGCGTGCGTCCCTGCGACGACGGCATGCAGGTCAAGACCAGCACCCCCGAACTGGAGCGCAGCCGGGCCGTCCTGACCGAGCTGCTGATCTCCGACCAGCCGCCGCGGGCCGAAGACCCGAAGCAGACGACCACCGGCGACAACCTGCTCCTCGACCTCGCCGACCGGTTCGACGTCGCCAAGGAGACGACCGACCTGCCGTGCGGCTCGGGCCGGGGCCTCGACCTGTCCAACCCGGTGATCGCCGTCGACCACGACGCGTGCATCCTCTGCGACCGCTGCGTCCGGGCCTGCGACGACATCCAGGGCAACGACGTCATCGGCCGGTCGGGCAAGGGCTACTCGACGAAGATCGCCTTCGACCTCAACGACCCGATGGGCGCCAGCTCGTGCGTGACCTGCGGCGAGTGCGTGCAGGCCTGTCCCACCGGCGCCCTGACCAACAAGGCGATCAACGACGTGCCGATCCGCCCCCGCGAGGAGCTCGACGCGGTCGACAGCGTCTGTCCCTACTGCGGCGTCGGGTGCGCGCTCACCTACTACGTCGACCGGTCGCGCGGCGCGATCGCCTTCGCCGAGGGCCGCGACCAGCCCGGCTCGAAGGGCCGCCTGTGCGTCAAGGGCCGCTACGGCTGGGACTACGCGGCCTCGCCGCAGCGCCTGACGGTGCCCCTGATCCGGGTCGACTCGTCCTACCCGAAGGGCCCGCTCTCGGCCGACGTACGCGGCGACGGCGACCGCGAGCGCGGCCGGCGCGGCGGGAAGCTGAGCAAGAACGGCAAAGACGGCCGGCGCAAGCCCGGCGGCCTGGTCGACTACGACGAGGTGCTGCCGCACTTCCGCGAGGCCACCTGGGAAGAGGCGCTCGACCTCGTCGCCCGGCGGCTGATGGAGATCCACGCCGAGCAGGGCCCCGGCGCGATCGCGGGGTTCGGCTCCGCGAAGTGCTCCAACGAGGAGGCCTACCTCTTCCAGAAGCTGATCCGGGCCGGGTTCGGCACCAACAACATCGACCACTGCACCCGGCTCTGCCACGCCTCCTCGGTGGCCGCGCTGTTCGAGGGCGTCGGCTCCGGCGCGGTCTCGACCACCTACGGCGACGTCGCCAACGCCGACGTCGTGATCATCACGGGGTCGAACCCGACGGCGAACCACCCCGTCGCCAGTTCCTTCTTCAAGCAGGCCCGCCGCCGCGGCACGAAGATCATCTACGTCGACCCGCGCGCCAGCACCGTGTCCGAGCACGCCGACTACCACTGCCAGGTCAAGCCCGGCACCGACGTGGCGTTCTACAACTCGGTCATGCACGAGGTGATCCGGCTCGGCCTGATCGACCTCGAGTTCATCAAGGCCCGGGTGTCGAACTTCGAGGAACTGGTCCGCACCGTCAACGACTACCCGCCGGAGCGTGGCGCGCAGATCACCGGCGTCGACGCCGACCTGATCCGGCAGGTCGCCCGCGTGTGGGGCGAGGCCGAGGCCGGGGTCATCTACTGGGGCATGGGCATCTCCCAGCACACCACCGGCACCGACAACGCCCGCTGCCTGATCGCGATGTGCTCCATCACCGGCAACGTCGGCCGCCCCGGAACCGGCCTCCACCCGCTGCGCGGCCAGAACAACGTCCAGGGCGCCTCCGACGCCGGGCTGATCCCGATGTTCTATCCCGACTACCAGGGGGTCGACCTCGACGCCACCCGCCGGCGGTTCGAGGAGGCCTGGGGCGTCCAGCTCGACCCCAACCGGGGCCTGACCGTCACCGAGATCATCGGGTCGGTGCTGAAGCCCGGCGGCGTGCGCGGCATGTACATGCTCGGCGAGAACCCGTTCCTGTCCGACCCCAACACCAACAAGGTGCGCAAGGCGCTGTCGCAGCTGGAGTTCCTGGTCGTCCAGGACATCTTCATGACCGAGACCGCCGAGTTCGCCGACGTCATCCTGCCGGCCTCGTCCTACCTCGAGAAAGACGGCAGCTACACCAACACCGACCGGCGCGTGCAGCTCGGCCGCAAGGTGATGGACCCGCCGGGGCAGGCCCGCGTCGACTGGGAGATCGTCCAGGACATCGCCCGGCGGATCGGCCTCGACTGGTCCTACGCCTCGCCGAGCGAGGTGTTCGACGAGATGGTGGCGCTCATGCCGTCCTACCGGAACCTGCGCCACGACAACCTGGGGCTGACCGGGAAGCTCTACCCCAACGCCGACCCCGAGCACTCCGACGGCACGGTGGTCCTGTTCGACGAGCGGTTCAACACCGACGACGGCCTCGCCCATCTCGTCCCGGCGCAGTGGCTCCCGGCCAAGGAGCTGCCCGACGCCGACTACCCGCTGGTGCTCAACACCGGCCGGCTGCTCGAACACTGGCACACCGGGTCGATGACGCGACGGTCGTTCGCGCTCGACACGATCTCGCCGATCGCCGAGGTGTACATGCACCCGAAGGACGCCGCCGACCGGGGGCTGGCCCACGGCCAGATGGCCCGCGTCCGGTCGCGGCGCGGCGTCATCGAGCTGCAGGTGCGCATCTCCCACCGTGAGCAGCTCGGCAACTGCTTCATCCCGTTCCACTTCCGGGAGGCGGCGGCCAACCTGCTGACGATCGACGAGATCGACCCCCACGGCAAGATCCCCGAGTTCAAGTTCTGCGCGATCCAGGTCGAGGCGGCGAAATGACCCTGAGTTTCGAGGTGAACCGTCCCCGGGTGCCCGGGGTCGAGGCGCGGGCCGGCAAGTTCCCCGGGCCGTCGCTGATCCCGGCGCTGAACGCGATCCAGGCGCGGCTGGGGTGGCTGCCGCGCGAGGAGCTCGAGGAGCTGGGCCGCACGATGCGGCGGCCGCTCTACGAGATCGAGGGCCTGATCTCGTTCTATCCCCACTTCCGCACCACCCCGCCCGCCAAGGTGGCCGTCAACGTCTGCCACGACCTGTCGTGCTGGCTGCGGTCGGCCGACGACCGGATCGCCGAGGTGCGGGCCCGCTACGGCGACGACACCGAGATCGAGCTCACCGAGGTCTCGTGCCTGGGCCGCTGCGACAGCGCCCCGGCGCTGGCCGTCAACGAGGTCCCGGCGCCGGTCGCCGACGTCGACGCGCTCGTGTCGGCCGCACGCGACGCGGAACTCGGCGAGGCCGCCGTGACGGGCCGCGCCGAGCCCTGGCCCAACGACCCCTACCCGGCGGGTTCCGGCGTGCCGGGTCGATACGCGAGCCTGCGCGCCCTGCTGTCGGGTGAGGTGAGCGCCGAGAGCGTCGTGGCCACGCTGGAGGCCTCCGGGCTGCGTGGCATGGGCGGCGCCGGCTTCCCCACGGGCCGGAAGTGGGGGCTGGTCCGCGCCGCCGAGCCGGGCGGCGTCAAATACGTGATCTGCAACGCCGACGAGTCGGAGCCGGGCACCTTCAAAGACCGTCAGATCCTGACCGACCAGCCCCACCTGGTGATCGAGGGCCTCCTGCTCGGCATGGCCGTGGTCGGGGCCGAGCAGGGCTGGATCTTCATCAGGCACGAATACGGCCCGGAAGAGCGCGTGCTCCACGCCGAGATCGAGGCGCTGCGCGCGGCGGGCGTCATCGGCGAGAACGCGTGCGGCAGCGGCCGCCGCCTCGACCTCGACATCTTCGTCTCGCCCGGGGGCTACATCCTCGGCGAGGAGACGGCGCTGCTCGAATGCATGGAGGGCCACCGGGGCGAGCCGCGCAACAAGCCGCCCTTCCCCGGCAACTACGGCCTGCACGGCCGGCCCACTCTGATCAACTCGGTGGAGACCTTCGCCGACGTGCCGGTGATCCTGCAGCGCGGCGCCGACTGGTGGGCAGAGCAGGGCGAGGGCGAGTCGGTCGGCTGGAAGTTCTTCGCCGTCTCCGGCCACGTCGAGAACCCCGGCGTCTACTGCGTGCCGATGGGCACCTCGGTGCGGGCGCTGATCGACCTCGCCGGCGGCGTGCTCGGCGGGGCCGAGGTGGGCGCGGTACAGCCGGGCGGCGCGTCCTCCAACTTCATCGGGCCCGACAAGCTCGACCTGGCGCTCGACTTCGGCACCCTCGCCGAGGCGGGCACTATGCTGGGCTCCGGCGCGATGGTGGTGCTCGCCGAGGGCACCGACCTGCTGGCCGCCTCGACCAACGTGCTGCGCTTCTTCCGCAACGAGTCGTGCGGCAAGTGCGTGCCCTGCCGGGTCGGTTCCACCAAGGCCCACGACCTGCTGCGCGGCACCCTCGACGCCGGATCGTCCACGCTCGACGAGGCGCAGCGGGGCCGGATCCTCCAACTGGAGGAGACCATGCGCAAGACGTCGATCTGCGGGCTCGGCCAGGTGGCGCTGGGGCCGGTCGTGTCGGTGCTCGGGCTCAACAAGGGCGGCGCGGCGGCCCGTCTGCAGCCCCGGCCCGAGGGGTCAGAGGAGCAGCCAGACCGTTGAGCGGCAAGGAGTTCTTCACCGCTCGTACCCTCGCCGAGGTACGGGCCGGTTTCCGGCCCGCCCGCCGCACGCCGGTGGAGCGGGTGCCGCTGTCCGAGGCGCTGCACCGGGTGCCCGCCGCCGACATCACGGCGCCCGCAGCCCTGCCCGGCTTCGCCCGCTCGACGGTCGACGGCTTCGCGGTCCGGGCGGCCGACACCTACGGCGCCTCCGACGGGCTGCCGTCCTACCTCGACCTGATCGGGGCGGTCCGGATGGGCGCCGCGCCCACCGTGGCGGTCCGGCCGGGCGGGTGCGTCGCGATGCCGACCGGCGGGGTGATCCCCGACGGCGCCGACGCGGTGGTCATGGTCGAATACACCGCCGAGACGATGCCGGGCACGATCGAGGTCACCCGGCCCGTCGCGCCGGGGGGCGGCATCGTGCGGGCCGACGAAGACGTGACGGCGGGCGGGGTCCTGGCGCCCGCCGGGCGGCCGCTGCGCGCTCCCGACCTGGGCTTTCTCGCCGCCGCTGGGGTGACGACGGTCGCCGTGCACCGGCGGCCCCGGGTGGCGATCGTCTCCACCGGCGACGAGGTGGTGCCGCCCGAGACCGTGGCGCTCACCGCCGGGCAGGTGCGCGACGCCACCGCCTCGGCGCTGGCCGGGCTGGTCGCCGACGCAGGGGGCGAGCCGGTGATCGCCGGGATCGTCCCCGACGAACCGGGCGCGCTCAAGGAGCGGCTGGCCGAGCTGCTGGCCGACGCCGACCTGGTGATCGTGTCGGCGGGGTCGTCGGTCGGGGCGCGCGACGAGACGGCCGGCGCGGTGGCCGCCCTCGGCGACGTCTGGTGCCACGGGATCGCCATCAAGCCCGGAAAGCCCACCCTGCTGGCCGAGTGCGGCGGGATCCCCGTCATCGGGCTCCCGGGCAATCCGCTGTCGGCGTTGGTGGTGTTCGGGCAGGTCGGCGTACCGCTGCTGTGGCGGGTCGGGGGCTGCGAGACGCCGCCGCCGCAGCCCGGCGTCCGGGCGCGGCTGTCGCGTGACCTGGCGTCGGCGGCCGGTCGGCTCGACGTGGTCCAGGTCGTCGTCCGCGACGGCGTGGCGGAGCCGATCTTCGGCCCGTCGGCGCTGCTGTCGGTGTTGACTCGGGCCGACGGATACGTGATCGTGCCCGAGCCGGCCACCGGCCTCGACGCGGGCACCGAGGTAGAGGTAGTCCTGTACCGATGAGCCCGGAAAGCCCCTTCGTCTCCGACGTCCCTTCGGCGCAGGCCCTGTCCGTCTGGCGCGAGACGCGCGCCGCGGCAGGCTGTCCCGCCCGGGTCGGCGTGGTCCGGGTGCCGGTCGCCGCCGCCGTGGGCCGGGTGACGGCCGAGCCGGTGTGGGCGCTGCGGTCCTCACCCGCGTTCGACTCCGCCGCCATGGACGGCATCGCGGTCCGCGCGGCCGACACCGTCGGCGCGTCCGAGACCGGCCCGGTGTTCCTCGCCGCCGCCGACTTCGCCGTCGTCGACACCGGCGACCCGCTGCCCGACGGCTACGACGCCGTGGTGATGCGCGAGCACGTCCACCGCACCGCCGCCGGAGAGGCGGAGCTGCGGGCGGCCGTCCCGCCCTACCAGCACGTCAGGTCCATCGGCGAGGACATCAGCGCGGGCGAGCTGCTGCTCCCCGAGGGCCATCGGCTGCGCCCCGTCGACGTCGCCGCGTGCGCCGCGGCCGGAGCCGTCGAGCTCGGCGTGCGCCGCGCGCCGCGCGTGGTGATCGTGCCGACCGGCGACGAGATCCGCCCGATCGGCGCGGAGCTCGCGCCCGGTGACATCCTCGACACCAACTCGATGATGCTCGCCGCGCAGGCCCGGGAGGCGGGCTGCGAGGCCCGGGTCACCGAGATCGTCCCCGACGACCCCGAGACCATCACCGCCGTGCTGAGGGAGGCCACCCGCGAGGCCGATCTGGTCCTGCTCATCGCGGGCTCCAGCGCCGGGCGTGACGACTACACCGCCCGCGTGGTCGCCGGGGCGGGCGTCGTCGCCGTCCACGGGGTCGCGGTGCGTCCCGGCCATCCGGTCGTCCTGGGCGCGGTCGAGGCGACGCCCGTGATCGGCGTGCCCGGCTACCCGGTGTCGGCGGCGCTGACGTTCGACATCTTCGCGGCTCCGCTGCTCGCCGAGCTCGAGGGCGCCGCGCCGCGCGAACGCCCGTCGACCACGGCCCATCTGGCCAGGAAGCTGCCCTCCGCGATCGGCATGGACGACTGGGTCAGGGTGCGCCTGGGGCGGGTGGAAGACCGGCTCGTCGCCACCCCGCTGCCCCGGGGCGCGGGCGTGCTGACCTCGCTGGTCCGGGCCGACGGGCTGCTCGTCGTGCCCTCGGGCATCGAGGGTCACCACGCCGGGGAGCAGGTCCGGGTCGAACTGCTGCGCGGCCTGTCGGAGATCGGCCGGACCATCGTCGCGATCGGCTCCCACGACCTGGTGCTCGACCTGGCCGCCTCCGCGCTGCGCGCGGCCGACCCGCTGATCACCCTGGCGTCGTCCAACGTCGGCTCGCTGGGCGGCCTGGTGGCACTGCGCGACGGCCTGTGCCACGTGGCCGGGTCACACCTGCTCGACCCGTCCACCGGCGACTACACGCTGCCCTATGTCGACCGGCTGCTCGGCGCCGACGCCGACGTCGCGGTGATCAGGCTGGTCCACCGCGACCAGGGGCTGATCGTCGCGCCGGGCAATCCGCTCGACCTCGACGGCATCAAAGACCTGACCCGGCCCGGCCTGCGCTACGTGAACCGTCAGCGCGGCGCCGGCACGCGGGCGCTGCTCGACCACGAACTCGCCCGCCTCGGCATCGACCCGGGCGAGGTGCCCGGCTACGCCCGCGAGGAGCACACCCACCTGGCCGTGGCCGCCGCCGTGGCCGCCGGCCGCGCCGACGCGGGCATGGGCATCCTGGCCGCCGCCCGCGCCTTCGGGCTCGACTTCGTCCCGGTGGCGCAGGAGCCCTACGACCTGGTGGTGCGCGCCGGCGCGCTGACCGACGAACTGCTCGCCCCGCTGTGGGAGCTCCTCGACCGGCCCGGCTTCCGCGCCGAGGTCGAGGCGCTGGGCGGCTACTCCTGCGCCGAGACGGGGCGCCGCGTCCGCTGACCCCTTTTTGTCATCTGCTGTACTTGCGAATAAGTTGCAATAACCAGATGATCGCTTTACCTTCGCTGCCATGACGCCCTTTCGCGCCAGATTCGCCCCTCTCGTCCTGATTTCTGCGTTAGCTCTCACCGGCTGCTCCGCGCCGACGGCGACTCCGAGCTCCCCCGACGACACGTTCGTGCTCGGGATCAGCTCGGAGCCGGACACCCTCAACCCGGTTCTCGGCTACGCCCCCGACGGCGGCTCGCTGCTGTTCGACGGGCTGCTCGGCCGCGACGCCGACCTCTCGCTCAGGCCCGCGCTGGCCGACAAGCTGCCCGAGACCGACGGCACGACGGTCACCTTCACCCTGCGCAAGGACGTCACTTTCCACGACGGAACCCCACTGACCAGCGAGGACGTCGTTCACACCTATAAGGCCGTGCTGGACGAGAAGAACAACTCCGGCATCCGCGGCGACTTCGCGGCCATCGAGTCGGTGGAGGCGCCCGACCCCGCGACCGTGGTGTTCCGCCTCAAGTACCCGTACGCGGCGATCCTGCAGCGCGCCACGCTGGGCATCGTGCCCGTGGGCCGGGCGCTCGACGCCGAACCGGTCGGCACCGGGCCCTACACCTTCGTGTCCCGGACGCCCGGCGACAAGCTCGTGCTCAAGGCCAACCCGTCGTACTGGGGAGGCGCGCCGGCGATCAGACAGCTGGTGGTCGCGTACGCCGGAGACGACAACGTGCGCGCCACCCGGATGGCGGCCGGCGAGTTCGACGCGACCGTGCTGCCACCCAAGGCCGCCGCCCGCTTCGAGAACCGGCAGGGCCTGACCGTCCACAAGGTGCAGAGCGCCGACTACCGGGGCGTCATGTTCCCGTTCGGACAGCCGGTCACCGGCGACCTGGCGATTCGCAAGGCGGTGAACCTGGCCCTCGACCGGCAGGCGATGGTCGACACCATCCTGGCCGGGGCCGGCGAACCGGCGTTCGGGCCGATCGCGCCCGGCACCACCTGGCACAACCCGGCGGTCGCCGGTTCGGCCACGCCCGACCAGGCGCAGGCGACCCGGCTGCTCGACGAAGCGGGCTGGCACGTCGGCGACGACGGCGTCCGGGCCAAGGACGGCACCCGCGCGAGCTTCACGCTGATGTATCCGGCCGGTGACGCGCTACGCAAGGACCTCGCCCTGGCCGTCGCCTCCGACGTCAAGAAGATCGGCGTCGACGTGCGGCTGGCCGGTCTGGACTGGGACGCGATCGAGCCCCGCATGAGCAAGGACGCGCTGGTCATGGGCTACGGCGCTCCGTTCGACCCTGACTACACCAACTACGAGCTGTTCCACTCGGCCTTCGCCGGCCAGGGCTTCTTCAACCCCGGCCACTACAAGGCGCCCGAGGTCGACGCGCTGCTGGACGAGGGCCGCGAGGAGCCCGACCCCGTCGTCCGCAAGCGGACCTACGACGCCTTCCAGCAGCGCATCAGCGACGACGCCGCCTGGGCTTATCTCGTCTACCTCAAGCACGTGTACGTGGTGCGCGGCGAATGGTCGGGGATCGCCCCCTCGGTGGAACCGCACGCGCACGACACCGGCGGCCTGTTCCGCAACCTCGCCGAGTGGAAGCCGGCCTCGTGACCCGTGCGCTCGCCCGGATGGTGCTCTGGCGGCTGGCGTTCACCGTGCCGCTGCTGTTCGCCGTCACCCTGGGCATGTTCGCGCTGGCCAAGGCCTCGCCGTTCGACCCCGTCAGGCAGTACCTCGGCGACCGCGCGGTCGTCACCAGCCCCGAGGTCATGGCGCAGATCCGGGCGAACTGGGGCCTGGACCGGCCGGTCGCCGAGCAGTACCTGACCTGGCTGGGCAACCTGGTGCAGGGCGACCTCGGCGACTCGCGCAGCATGCACCGGCCGGTCGCCGAGGTGATCGGCGAGCGGCTCGGCTGGACGCTGCTCGCCGTGAGCTGCGCCCTGGTGCTCATGCTGGTCGTCAGCCTCGCGGTCGGCGCGCTGGCCGCTTGGCGGCACGACTCGTGGCTCGACCGGGCGATCACCGGCAGCGCGTACGCCAACGAGGCGGCCCCGGTGTTCTGGACCGCGCTGATCGTGATGTGGGTTTTCGCGGTCAAGCTGCAGTGGCTGCCGCCGGGCGGGTTGACCGACCCGGCCGCCACCACGCTGGAGGCCGGTGACGTGCTGCACCACATGATCCTGCCGGTGGCGGTGCTGGCGTTCTCGCAGTCGTCGTGGCTGCTGCTGTTCGTCCGCGAGTCGCTGATCACCACTCTGCGGGAGGACTTCGTGCTCGGCGCCCGCGCCCGTGGTCTGCGGGAGCGCACGGTGATCGTGCGGCACGCGCTGCGCTCGGCGCTGCTGCCGTTCGTCACCCTGCTCGGGGCGCGCATCCCCGAGCTGGTCACCGGCGCGATTTTGGTGGAGACCGTCTTCTCCTGGCCGGGGGTGGCGTCGGCGTCGGTGCAGGCCGCGCTGGCCGCCGACTTCCCGCTGCTCGCCGCGCTCACCCTGCTGGCCACGCTCGCGGTGGTGGTCGGCAACCTGCTCGCCGACGGCGCCTACGTGATCGCCGACCCGCGCGTGCGGGTGCTGGGGGTGAGCTGATGACGAGATCGTCGTGGATCGCGGCCGGCGTTCTCGTCGCGCTCGCACTGGCCGTGCTGCTGGTGCCCGCCGTGGCGCAGCTCGACCAGCAGCTCGTCGACCTGCGTTCGGCGAACCGGGCGCCGTCTCTCGCGCATCCGTTCGGCACCGATGAAGTGGGGCGCGACGTCCTGCTCCGGGTGATCTACGGGCTACGCGTCTCGCTGCTCATCGGCCTGGTCGCGGCCCTGGTGTCGGTCACCGTCGGCGCCGTGGCCGGGCTCGCCGCCGGCGTGCTCGGCGGCGCCGCCGACCGGGTGATCATGCGGGTCGTGGACGGTTTCAACTCCGTACCCCACCTGCTGTTCGGCATCTTCATCGTGGCGCTGTTCTCGCCCAGCCCCACCGCCGTCGTGGCCTCGGTCGGGCTCACCCACTGGACGACCGCGGCCCGGATCGTCCGTTCAGAGGTGCTCACGCTGCGCGCCCGGCCGTTCGTGGACGCGGCGATCTCGGGCGGTTCTGGTCGGCTGCGCGTCGTGCGGCGGCACTTCCTGCCGCACCTGCTGCCGCACATCGCGCTGGCGTCGGTGCTGATGGTCCCGCACGCCATCTGGCACGAGACCGCGCTCAGCTTCCTCGGCCTCGGCCTGCCCCCGCACCTCGCCTCGCTCGGCAACATGATCAACGATGGGGCGCGGTCGCTGCTCGCCGGCAACTGGTGGGCCTCGCTCTTCCCCGGCCTGTTCATCCTGCTGCCCACCCTGGCGATCTCGGTGCTCGTCCAACACTGGCGCGACCGCGCCAACCCGCGCCGGCGATCGGAGCTGCAGCTGTGACCTCCTCCCTGACCGTCCAGAATCTCTCTGTACGATTCCGGCTCCCCGGCGCGACCGTGCACGCCGTCAGCGACGCCTGCTTCGAGGTGCGCCGGGGCGAGTGCCTGGCCCTGGTCGGCGAGTCGGGCTGCGGCAAGTCGGTGATGGCGCACGCCCTGATGGGGCTGCTGCCCGCCAACGCCACCGTGGCCGGGTCGGCCTGGCTGCGGACGGAAGGCGCGCCGCCCCTCGACCTGCTCGCCGCGCCGGAAAAAGTGCTCGCCCGCACCGTGCGCGGGCGGAGGATCGGCCTCGTCCCGCAGAGCCCGGCCGCGCACCTCACCCCGGTGCGCACCGCTCGCGCCCAGCTCGCCGAGGCCCTGCGCGAGCTGGGCAACCCGGCCTCCGCCGACGAACTGGCCGCGCGGGCCGGTCTCGACCCGGCGCAGCTCGACCGCTATCCGCACCAGCTGTCGGGCGGCATGGCCCAGCGCGTCGTCAACGCCATCGCCCTGGCCGGCGACCCGTGGCTGATCGTCGCCGACGAGCCGACCAGCGGCCTCGACCGCCCACTCGTCGAGGCCACCATGACCGAGCTGCGGCGGCTCGCCGACGACGGCCGCGCCGTGCTCCTCATCACGCACGACCTGCGCGCCGCCGAGCGGGTCGCCGACCACATCGCGGTCATGTACGCCGGCCGTGTGGTGTCGCTCGCCCCGGCGGAGGAGTTCTTCGCCGGGCCGCGCCACCCGTACGCGGCCGGGCTGCTGGAGGCCCTGCCGTCTCGTGGCTTCGTCCCGATCCCCGGGCGGCCGCCGGAACTCACCGACCTGCCCTCGGGCTGCGCGTTCCGGCCGCGCTGCGACCGATCGACCGCCGCCTGCTCGCACCTGCCCGAGCCTGGGCCGGTGGCCTGTCACCACCCTCTGGAGCACCATGTTGCGCGCTGACGGCATCACCGTCGCCTACGGCCGGCAGCGCGTGCTGCGCGCCGCCGACCTGACCGTGGCCCCCGGCGTCGTCACGGGGCTGGCCGGGCCGAGCGGCTGCGGCAAGTCGACCCTGGCCCGGGTGCTCGCCCTGCTGCGCCGGCCCGACGCGGGCCGGCTCACCGTCGACGGGACCGAGGTCCGCCGCTGGCGGCACCGGGCCTCCCGCGACCTGCGCACCCGGGTCGCGCTGATCTTCCAGCAGCCCCGGCTCGCCGTCGACCCCCGGCTCACCCTGCGCGAGATCGCCGAAGAGCCCTTCCACGCCACCGGCCGCCCGGTCGAGGACCTGGCCGACGAGGTGGGGCTCACCCCCGAACTGCTGGTCCGCCGCCCGCACGAGGTCTCCGACGGGCAGCTCCAGCGCGCCTGCGTCGCCCGCGCGCTCGCGCTGCGCCCCCGTTACGTGATCTGCGACGAGATGACCACCATGCTGGACGCCTCCACCCAGGCGCACCTCGTCGCCCGGCTTGAGGCCTACCGCCGCGAGACCGGCGCCGGAGTGCTCGCCATCACCCACGACGAGGAGCTGCTGACCCGCTGGACCGAACCGTCCGGCGGCCCCACCGTACGCATGACGTAAGCAAATCGGACGTTCATTCACTGGTTGCCCTCTCGTCGCACTCCCGCTGACGACGCCTGGCTGAATGTGAACGCTCGCTCTTCCGGGGCCGCGACACTCAGCCTGAAGATCACGAGTCGGATTCGATTCAGCCGGGCTTCGTGCAGGAGATCGCGTGAACATCCCCAGCCGCGCGCCGGTGGTCGTGCTGCTCTTCGCAGCCGTGCTGCCGGTCTTGGCGGCCCTCGCCGGGCCCGCCTCCGCGCACCCCTTCGGCGCACCGCCGACGGCGCGGATCAGCGCCACCGGAACACAGGTGGCGATCCACTACAGCGCGAGCCCCGACGACTGGTTCGCCCTCGGCACGGCCAAGGGCGCGTTCAAGGACCCGGCGCCCCAGCTCACCGGCGAGGAGAAGCTGGAACGCTCGCCCGTGGTCCGCGACTACCTGCTCAAGACCATCACCGTCGCGCAGGACGGCAGGCCGTGCCCCGGCCGGCTGGCGTCCCTGGTGGGCGTGACCGACCACGGCGCGCAGTTCGACTACGACTGCGGCCGGCCGGTCGACGACCTGGACGTCACCCTGAGCGCCCTGACCGACCTCGACCGCAACTACCGGACGGTGCTCGTCTTCGCTCCGCCGGTGGAACGGGAGCAGATGCTCTTCACCTCCACGACGCCGACCCAGCATCTGGACTTCTCCGCGTCCGGCGTCTCCGCCGGCGTCGTCGGCGTCGCCCTCTGGCTGGCGTTCGTGGTGGTCGCCGGGGTCGGCGGCCTGGTCGTGCTGCGGACGCGGCGCCGGAGGGTGGCGGCATGAACGGCCTGAACGGCATCGACAGCCGGTTCGTCGCGTTCTTCGACGGCGGCGGGGCCTTCTGGCTGGCCCTGGCCATCGCCCTGGGCGTCGGCGCGATGCACGCCGTCGCGCCCGGCCACGGCAAGAGCGTCACCGCCGCTTACCTGGTCGGCACCCACGGCCGCTACCGCGACGCCGTCCGCCTCGGCGTCATCGTCGCGATCATGCACACGTTCTCCGTGCTGGTGCTGGCCCTGCTGTGGGTCGGCGTCTCCGGCGTCGCCGGGCTGGGGACGGAGTCCATCACCGCGTGGATGCAGGTGGTGGCCGCGCTCGTGGTCATCGGCGTCGGCGTCCACCTCGCCGTACGGCACCTCCGCCGACGGGCGCACGTCCACAGCCATGCGCACGGACACGGACACGGTCACGGGCATGGACACGGACATGGACATGGACATGGACATGGACACGGCGAGGAGGCCACCGACCCTTGGTCGCGCAAGGGGCTGATCGCGCTGGCCCTGTCGGGGGGCCTGCTGCCGTCGCCGTCGGCCTTCATCGTGCTGGTCAGCGGTCTGCTCACCGGGCGGGCGCTCGACGCGGTCGTGCTGGTCCTCGCGTTCGGGTTCGGCATGGCGTGCACGCTGACGGCGGTGGGCGTCGTCACGATCCGGGGCCACGGCCTGCTCACGCGCGGTATGCGCGGACGCTCGGCGGCCGCCGCCGTGTCGGAGTGGACGCCGGTGGTGGCGGGGGTCGCCGTCACGATCGCCGGTTGTTTCTACCTGGCCAGCGCGGTCTTCGTCCTCACCGGCTAGCGAGACCGGTTCTTTCCGATCGCCACCCCATATCTCGACTTCCGGAAACACCTCATTCCGGAAGTCCCGGGATATGGTGAGGGCACCGAGGACTTTTCGAGCGTTGGCATTCAGGTCGGCGTCGCCCCCGGCGAACCACGACTCTGTCACTCTCTGTGCGGCCTTGACGGTTACCGCGAGCCGGGCATTCGGCCGCCATCACGACCCATGAGGAAGTCCCGTCATGACCGTGCCCGGAACCACGGCGCCCACGATTCTTCACCTGTCGGGCGACATCGACGTCAGCACCACCACCGACCTGCGCCGACGTATTCTCGGCGCTCTCGACCACAGTGTCGAGGTGCTCATCCTCGACCTGTCCGCCGTGACCTTCTGCGGCGCCGGCGGACTCGGCGCGCTGCTCCATGCGCAGGCCAGGGCCCGGTCGCGGGGGGTGACCCTGGCGCTGGCCGGCCTCACCCCGCAGATGGCCAGACTGCTGGAGATCACCGAGTTGAGCGACCGCTTCCCGGTTCTGACCGAGAGATAGCTCTCCGACTCCGCCGAACACAGGAAGGCCCGCCAGTCGGACGGGCCTTCGTCGTCGGCCTCACTTCGCGTGGTCGAGGGCCCAGTCGAGGACTTCGTCGGCGATGGCCTGCCAGCCCGGGGCGGCGGGCAGGAGGTGCGGGTAGCCCTCGTAGTGCTTGATCTCGGTGATGGTCTTGGACTTGTAGTGCTTGGCGTTGGAGTTCTGGATGGCGGGGGGCATGATGTGGTCTTCGCTGGCCGAGACGAACAGCAGGGGCGCGCGGTCGTCGTTGTGGTAGTCGACGGCGACGGCTTGTTTGCCGGGCTGGAAGTTGGCCAGGACGCTGTCCCACAGGATGCGGCCCGAGACCGGGATGGAGTAGCGCTCGTACAGGGCGCGGGACTCTTCTTCGGGGAAGGTGTTGGTGAAGGCGTACTTCCACTGGTCGTATTCGATGGGGACGGCCTTGTGGTGGTTGGCCGGGCTCTTCAGCACGGGGAAGGTCGACTTGACCTGGCTGAGCGGGACCACGCGCACGCCTTCGGTGGGTGCGGAGTTCAGCGCCACGCCGGCCGCGCCGTAGCCGTGGTCGAGCAGGATCTGGGTGAACGCGCCGCCCGCCGAGTGACCGATGATGATCGGCTTGCTGTCCAGGCCGTCGAGGATGCCTTCGAGCTTCTCGACGATCTGGGGAACGCGCAGGTCGACGATGGGGGTCGGGTCGGCGCGCAGGGCTTCGACCTCGACTTCGAAGCCGGGGTAGCCGGGGGCCAGGACGCGGAAGCCCTTGGCCTCGTAGTGGGTGATCCAGTGCTCCCAGCTGCGGGGGGTGACCCAGAAGCCGTGGACGAGGACGATCGTGTCGGGTCTCATGTAAGCCGCTCTCTGTGCGTGTCGGATGGTGCCGGCTGTGGGGGAACGCGTGGTCTCGACCCTGCGTCGAGGGCCTCTTTGAGCTGGCGGCGGGAGCTCACGCCGAGCTTGCGGAAGATCTTGCGCAGGTGGTAGTCGACCGTGCTGGCCGACAGGAACAGCTGCGCGGCGATCTCGGGGTTGGTGGCGCCGCCCCTGGCGAGGGTCGCGATCGTCAGCTCGTGCGGGGTGAGGTCGGAACCGTGGCCGCCGGTGCGGGCGCCGGCCTGTTCGCCGGTGGCGGCGAGTTCCATCCGGGTGCGGGCGGCGAAGCCGACCAGGCCGTTCCGCTCGAAGATCGTGAGCGCGGCGCGCAGCTGAAGGCGGGCGTCGCGGCGGCGTTTGCGGCGGCGTAGCCACTCGCCGTACAGCAGATGCGCGCGGCCCAGGTCGCTGGGGGCGTGGAGACCGTCGAGGTGGTCCAGCGCCCGCCGGTACAGCGGTTCGGCCTGTTCGCCCTGGGTCAGCAGCGCCTCGGAGTAGGCCAGCACGCCCAGCGCGCGGGGTGCACCGCTGGCGGTGGCGCGGCGGGTCAGGGTCGCCAGCGTCTCCTCGGCCAGGGTCCGGTCGCCCGAGCGCAGCGCCGCCTCGACCAGGTCGGGCAGCAGGCGGGAGTGCATGCCCATGCCGTCGCCGTCGACGAGCGGCCGCAGCAGGGCGCCGGCCTGGGCGTACTCGCCCCGGCCCAGCGCGATCAGGGCCCGGCCGATGCGGCCCTGCGCCTCGATCGCGCCCACTCCGAGCGCGGCCGAGGCCTCCATCGTGCGGGCGAGCCGGGTCTCCAGGTGGTCGACCTCGCGCCGGGCCAGGAGCTCGGGGTGGCGGTAGACCTCCCACAGGTCCTCGCTGGCGCCCATCGCCGAACGGATCTGGTGGCACTGGACGATCAGCGCGTCGGCCCGGTCGAGGTCGCCCAGGATGGTCTCCTGCATCGAGCAGGCGTACAGCGAGGCGTCGAGGCTGAACAGGGAGCCCGTCCGGCGGGCCACCTCGCCGGCCCGCCGCAGCACGGCCCGCTGGGTGTCGTCGTCCCAGAGGATCATGACCAGGGTGGTGGTCAGGATGGCCTTGAGCAGGACCTCGTCGTCGGAGGTCGCGGGGTCGAGCACCCGTTCCGCCGCGCGCCGCAGGTGGGGGACGGCCGCCTCGTAGCCGTCCAGGACCAGGACGGCGAAGGAGGTCAGCACCGGGTCGGTGGTGCCCAGATCCCGGGCCGCCTTGGCGATCTCGGTGAGGGTGGTGCCGGTCGTCAGGTGCTCGGAGGTCACCGCGCGTTCGGCGGCCCGCAGCACCGCGTCGCTCGCCAGTTCGGGGGCGACTCCGGCGAACGCGCGGGCGGCCTCCATGAAGACCGCCGGAGCGGACCCGAAGGCGCCCGGCAGGCCGAGTGAGTACGACGCGCTGCCCCGGACGACCAGCGCGCGGCCCCGGGTGACGTCGTCGAGGGCGTCCTGGTCGAGGGTGTCGAGCAGGGTCTGGGCCTGCAGGGGGGCGCCGCCGATGAAGGCGGCCTCGGCGGCGGCGACCCGCCGCCG
>NZ_SZQA01000015.1 GCF_005233835.1 Herbidospora galbida
GTGTGGATTCCACGATCGTGCGGGCGCATCAGGAATCATCCGGGCTGGCGGTGGCCGGGGAGACCCTGGACGCGCTGGAACAGGCCCTGACCGAGGAAAAGGGGGCTCCGCTGGAGGAACAGCCGCCGGTGCTGCGGGTCATGGGCCGCGGGTCACACCCGGCGGAGAAGGAGATCAGGCGGGTGGCGGGGCTGCGCCGGGCGATGCGGACTCAGGCCAGGATCGTGCGATCACACGGCGGCGCCGCAAAGCCCGCGCGGCCAGGGCCCGGCTCGGGCGATCCCGGGGCGGGCTGAGCAGCAAGATCCACGCCGTGGTCGATGCCGCCGGGCTGCCCCTGGCGTTCGTGCTGACCCCGGGGCAGGCGGGCGACTGCCCGCGCTTCCCGGCCGTCCTGGACAAGATTCGTTTCCCCGGTCCGGCCGGTCGGCCGCGGACCCGTCCTGGTGCGGTGGCCGCGGACAAGGCCTACTCCTCCAAGGCCAACCGTGCTTACCTGCGCCGACGCCGGATCATCGCGGTCATTCCGGAGAAGAGCGACCAGCAGGCCAACCGGAAGCGGAAGGGCTCGGCCGGCGGGCGGCCGGTCGGTTTCGACCCGAAGCTCTACCGGCGGCGCAACACCGTGGAGCGCTGCTTCCAGAAGATCAAGACCTGGCGCGGGTTAGCCACCCGCTACGACAAAACCCCGGAAAGCTACGAGGCCGGACTCCACCTGCGAGGCTCGATCATGTGGCTGAAACTCCTCACCTCAACCACATGATCCGAACCTCGAACAGCTCCTAGGAGGCAGCCCCTCCACTCGCGACCTTGGCGATGTGCTCGGCGATGGCGGACTTGAACGCCGCCGCCACGGTGACCCCGATCGGGTCCCGTGCCGCGATCTCCGCCGCCCGCTTGCGGTCGGTGCCGGGGAACGCCCTCTGGATCACCTTGCCCGCGTGCCCCAGTGAGATCAGCGCCACCGTACGCGCGTCAGGCTCCGCACCGCCCAGCACGTCACGCACCCGTTCGCGGACCGACGTGCGCAGGGCGGGATCGACCTCGGGGAACACGTCGTACCTGATCAGTTTGAGCAGGCTGCGTCTCTCGTGGGTGATCGCGCCCCGGTCGGCGAGTCTCCGCAGCAGCCGCGCCCGCCTGTCGGGCGTGTACATCGCGGTCCAGAAGTCGCCGAACGCCGGCGCCCGCTCGAAGGCCGCCAGCCGTCCGAGCGTCCGGTCGAGCTCATCCTCCCCCACCGGCGTGGGGTCGGTCACCTCCAGGCGGCCGTCCCGGAACGCGAGCCGTCCCCGGACGGCCAGCTCGGCGAGCACGGCCGCGCTGAGCAGGTAGTCCAGGCTTTCCAGCTCGACGAGAGGCGAGCCGTTGGACTTGTAGGCGAGCAGGAGGAGCTCTTCCGCTAACAGCAGGTCCATGGCCCAAGTCTGACGGCCGGCCGTTCGCGCGTGGCGCTTCGCGATCTTCTTCGAGCTCACCATGTTCACCTGGGCCGTGTTCGGGGGCAGCCTTCGGCGTCGCCCAGCACCGGGCGACGCCGCCGCCTTCACCCTCGTCTCACTGCGTCAACGGTCGATGATCTCGTTCTTGCCGATCACCACGACCCCGTCCTTGGTCACCGCGAACCGCTCGCGGTCCTCTTCGAGGTCGAAGCCGATGCGGGCGCCGTCGGGGATGACGACGTTCTTGTCGACGATGGCCCGGCGTACGATCGCGCCCCGGCCGACCTTGACGTTGCCCATCAGCACCGAGTCCTCGACCTGGGCGTGGCTGTGCAGGATCACGCCGGGGGAGAGCACGGAGCGCAGTGCGAGGCCGCCCGAGATGATCACACCGGCCGAGACCAGCGAGTCGACCGCACGGCCGACCCGGTCGCCGTCGTTGTGCACGAACTTGGCCGGGGGCAGGGGGTCGTGGCCGGTGTAGATCGGCCACCGGTCGTTGTAGAGGTTGAAGACCGGGTGGGCCGAGATCAGGTCCATGTGGGCGTCGTAGTAGGCGTCGAGCGTCCCGACGTCGCGCCAGTAGCCCCGGTCGCGCTCGGTGGAGCCGGGCACGACGTTGTCCTTGAAGTCGTACACCTCGGCGCTGCCGGCCTTGACCATCATCGGGATGATGTTGCCGCCCAGGTCGTGCTTGCTGCCCGGGTCGAGGGCGTCCTCGCGGAGGGCCTCGATCATGGCCTGGGTGCGGAAGACGTAGTTGCCCATCGAGGCGTAGATCTCGCCGGGCGAGTCGGGCAGGCCGACGGCGTCCTTCGGCTTCTCGCGGAAGGCGGTGATGCGGCGGCCGGTCGGGTCGGTCTCGATCACGCCGAACTGGTCGGACAGCCCCAGCGGCTGCCGGATCGCCGCGACGGTCACGTCGGCGCCCGAGTCGATGTGCTGCTCGACCATCTGGCGCGGGTCCATCCGGTAGATGTGGTCGGCGCCGAAGACGATCACGTGGTCAGGGAGCTCGTCGTAGACCAGGTTCAGGTTCTGGAAGAGGGCGTCGGCCGACCCCGCGAACCAGCGCGGCCCGAGCCGCTGCTGGGCGGGCACCGGCGTCACGTAGTTGCCGAGCATCGCCGACAGCCGCCAGGTGCGCGAGATGTGCCGGTCCAGACTGTGGTTCTTGTACTGGGTCAAGACCACGATCTGGAGATAGTGCCCGTTGGCCAGGTTCGACAGGACGAAGTCGATCAGCCGGTAGATGCCGCCGAACGGCACCGCCGGTTTGGCCCGGTCCGCGGTCAGCGGCATCAGCCGCTTCCCCTCACCACCGGCGAGCACAATTGCCATGACCCTCATGACGCAGACCTTAACCCGTCAAAACGGTCGCAAACACTAGGCTGCGCATATGCGTGTCGATCTTTTGAGCCGTGAGTTCCCGCCCGACGTTTACGGCGGCGCGGGTGTGCACATCGAATACCTCTCGCGGGAGCTGCGACGGCTCCTCGACGCGCGGGTCCGCTGCTTCGGCGCGCCCCGCGAGGGCGCCGACGCCTACTCGACCCCACCCGGCCTGACCTCGGCGAACGCCGCGCTCCAGGTGCTCGGGACCGACCTGGAGATGGCGGCGGGCTGCGCCGGGGCCGACCTCGTGCACTCCCACACCTGGTACGCCAACTTTGCGGGCCACGTGGCCAAGATGCTCTACGGCATCCCGCACGTCGCCACCACCCACAGCCTCGAACCGCACCGCCCCTGGAAGGCCGAGCAGCTCGGCGGCGGCTACGTGCTGTCGTCGTGGGCCGAGCGCACCGCCCTGGCCGCCGCCGACGCGATCATCGCGGTGTCCGGCGGCATGCGCCGCGACGTCCTGGCCGTCTATCCGGAGATCGACCCGGACAAGGTCACGGTGATCCACAACGGCATCGACACCGACGAGTACGCGCCCGCCACGGGCAACGCCGCCCTGCTGAGGCACGGCATCGACCCGACCAGGCCCTATGTGGTCTTCGTCGGCCGGATCACCCGCCAGAAGGGCCTGACCCACCTGCTGCGGGCCGCCCGTGACTTCGACCCGGCCGCCCAGCTCGTGCTCTGCGCCGGCGCGCCCGACACGCCCGAGATCGCCGCCGAGGTCACCGCCCTGGTCGAGGAGCTCCAGGCCACCCGCGAGGGCGTCATCTGGATCACCGAGATGCGCCCGCGCCCGGAGATCATCGAGATCCTCACCCACGCGACCGTCTTCGTCTGCCCGTCGGTCTACGAGCCCATGGGCATCGTGAACCTGGAGGCGATGGCCTGCCAGACGGCCGTCGTGGCCACCGCGACCGGCGGCATCCCCGAGGTGGTCGCCCACGACGAGACCGGCCTGCTGGTGCCCATCGAGGCGGGCGAGCACGGCGAGCCGCGCGACCCGGAGGTCTTCGCGCACGCCATCGCCGCCGACGTCAACCGGCTGCTCGCCGACCCCGGGCTCGCCGCCCGGATGGGCCACGCGGGCCGCGCCCGCGCGGTGGCGGAGTTCTCCTGGCCGGCCATCGCCGAACGCACCCGCGACCTCTACGAGAGCCTCACCCGCCGCAGCAGCTGAGCGTTGGCGGCGACCACGACCGTGGAGGCCGACATCAGGATCGCGCCGACCGACATCGGCAGCACGAACCCCCACGGCGCCAGCGCACCGGCCGCCAGGGGGACCGAAATGAGGTTGTAACCGGCCGCCCACCAGAGGTTCTGCTTCATCTTCCGGTAGGTGGCCCGCGACAGGTCCATGACCGAGGGCACGGCCCTGGGGTCGTCTCCGGCGAGGATGACCCCGGCCGAGGCGATGGCGACGTCGGTGCCCGCCCCGATGGCGATCCCGACGTCCGCCCGCGCCAGCGCGGGCGCGTCGTTCACCCCGTCGCCGACCATCGCGACGCGCCGTCCTTCGTCTTGCAGTTCCTTTACGGCTCCCGCCTTGTCCTCGGGCCGAACCCCGGCGTAGTAGCGCGCTATCCCGACCTCGTGCGCGACCGAGGCGGCCACCGCCTCGGCGTCGCCGGTGATCATCACCACCTCGACGCCCCGGGCCTCCAGGGCGCGGACGGCCTCCCGCGACTCCGGCCGGATCTCGTCGGCCAGCGTCAGCGCCCCGAGGACCGCGCCGTCGACCAGGACGTGGAGGACGGTCGCCCCCGCCGCCTCCCGCACAGGCTCGGCGCCCACTTCGTCGAGGAGCCGGGGCCCGCCGACCCGTACCAGCCGTGACCCGACCCGGGCCGACACCCCGAGGGCGGGGGAGGAGACGAACTCCGACGCGGGCTCGACGTCGAGCCCGCGCTCCTTGGCCGCCGCCACGATCGCCTTCGCGAGCGGATGCTCGGAGTCGGCCTCGGCCGCCGCCGCCAGGCCCAGCACCTCGTCGGAGGTGACCCAGGTGACAGCCGGTTCGCCCTTGGTCAGGGTGCCGGTCTTGTCGAACAGCACGGTGTCGACGGTCCGCATGCTCTCGAGCGCCAGCCGGTCTTTGACCAGCACCCCGGCGCGGGCGGCCCGCTCGGTCGCGATCGACACCACGAGGGGGATGGCCAGCCCGAGGGCGTGCGGGCAGGCGATCACCAGGACCGTGATGGTCCTGGTGATCGCCTCGTCAGGCTGCCCGAGCAGCGTCCAGACGACCGCCGTGACCAGCCCCGCGCCGAGCGCGAACCAGAACAGCAGCGCCGCCGCCCGGTCGGCGATCCGCTGGGCCCGGGAGGTGGAGTTCTGGGCGGCCTCGACCAGCCGCCGGATGCCCGCCAGCGCGGTGTCGTCGCCGACGGCCCGCACCTCGACCCGCAGGGCGGAGTCGGTCGCGACGGTCCCGGCGACCACCCGGTCGCCCTCCGACCGGCGGACGGTGGCCGACTCGCCGGTGATCATGGATTCGTCCATGCCGGCCGACCCCGAGACGACCACGCCGTCGGCCGGGATCCGGCCGCCCGGCCGGACCAGCACCAGGTCGCCCACCCGCAGCTCCGACGGCGGCACCCGGGTGCCGTCGGCGCGTTCGGCCTCGTCGGGCAGCAGGGCGGCCAGCGAGTCGAGGGCCGAGGTGGTGCGGGCCAGTGAGCGCATCTCGATCCAGTGGCCCAGCAGCATGATCACGATCAGCAGGGCCAGTTCCCACCAGAAGTCGAGCCCGTGGTCGAGCAGCCCCAGGCTCGCGCCCATCGACGCCACGAAGGCGACCGTGATGGCCAGGCCGATCAGCAGCATCATCCCGGGCGCGCGGGACCGCAGTTCGCTGACGGCGCCGGTCAGGAACGGGCGGCCGCCCCAGACGTACATGACCGTGCCGAGCACCGGCGACAGCCAGGGCGGGCCGGGCGCGTCGTAGCCGACGACCATGGCGAACATGCCGGAGCTGAGAACCGTCGGGACGGCGAGCGCCAGCATCCACCAGAACAGGCGCCGGTACTGCGCAACATGGTGATCGTGCATTCGGGTACCTCCTCGACGAAACCCCCGGGGGGTATGTTAGATTCTATACCACTACCCCCTAGGGGTACTATTGAGCAAGGACGAAGGCCCGGGGAGGTCGCGATGCACGGATACTCCGATCACAAGCAAGACCATCTGAAGCGGCTCCGCCGGATCGAGGGGCAGGTCAGGGGCCTGCAGCGGATGGTCGAAGAAGACAAGTACTGCATCGACGTGCTGACCCAGGTGTCGGCCGCCAACCGCGCGCTGCAGTCGTTCGCCCTCGCCCTCCTCGAAGAGCACCTGGCCCACTGCGTCGCCGAGGCCACCGCCAAGGGCGGCCCCGAGGCCGACGCGAAGATCAAGGAAGCCTCCGACGCCATCGCCCGGCTCGTCCGTTCCTAAGCACACCTGAAAGAGGATTCGTCATGACCGTCACCGCCTACTCCGTCACCGGCATGACCTGCGGCCACTGCGCGAGCTCCGTCTCCGAGGAGGTCGGCGCCATCGCGGGGGTGAGCGACGTCAAGGTCGACGTGCCGACCGGCCGGGTGACCGTGACCAGTGAGAACCCGGTCGACGAGGCCGCCGTCAAGGCCGCCGTCGAGGAGGCCGGTTACACCTTGGTGGGCCCGGCGTGAACGCCATGACCAGGCTGGGCGTCTTCGCCGCCGGCCTCGCCGTCGTGTTCGGCGGGGCCTACGCGGTAGGCGTCACCCAGAACGACGACCCGCCGCGCCGCTACGCCGACTACACGTCCGAGGCCGACCAGGAGGCCCCCGCCCACGGTGGTCACGCCCACGAGGAGGAGGAGACCGGGGAGCCCGCCGCGAGCGTGCCGGGCGGCCTGCAGATCTCCCAGGACGGCTACCGCCTGCGCCCGGCGACCACCACCCTGAAGCCCGGCGAGCGGGAGGATTTCTCCTTCCACGTCGTCGGCCCCGACGGGAAGCCGGTCACCGCCTACCAGGTCGCCCACGAGAAGAAGCTGCACCTGATCGTGGCCCCCCGCGACCTGGGCGGGTTCCAGCACCTCCACCCCGAGCTGGCCCCCGACGGCACCTGGACGATCCCGCTCACCCTCCCGGAACCCGGTGCCTACCGCATGTACGCCGACTTCGCCCCCGAAGGCGGCCCGGCCCTCACCCTCGGCGCCGACCTGACCGCCCCGGGCGACTTCGAGCCCGACCCGTTCCCCAAGACGAACCGGACGTCCACGGTCGACGGCTACACCGTCACCCTCCAGGGCGAGATGAACCCCGGCCAGCCCTCGCCGCTCTCCCTCGCCGTCACCAAAGACGGACAGAAGGTCGACCCGGAGCCCTACCTGGGCGCCCAGGGCCACCTGGTGATGCTGCGCGCGGGCGACCTGGCCTACCTGCACGTCCACCCGATGACCGGGCTGGTCTTCATGGCCCAGGCGCCCCGCGAGGGCGGCTCCTACCGGGTCTTCTTCGACTTCAAGCACGACGGCGTCGTCCGCACCGCGTCGTTCACGCTGGAGGGATGACATGTCCAACCTGATCCAGCTCTCCATCGGCGGCATGACCTGCGCGTCGTGCGCCAACCGGATCGAACGCAAGCTCAACAGGATCGACGGCGTGACCGCCACGGTCAACTACGCCACCGAGAAGGCCAGCGTCGTCTTCGCGCCCGGTGTGTCGGTGCGCACGCTGGTCGAAGAGGTGGAGAAGGCCGGCTACAGCGCGACGCTGCCCGAGGAGACCGAAGAGGCCGCCCAGAGCGACCCGCTGAAGAACCGGCTGATCACCGCCGTCGTGCTCGCGGTCCCCGTGATCGCGATGGCGATGATCCCGGCCCTCCAGTTCACCTACTGGCAGTGGCTCTCGCTCACCCTGGCCGCCCCGGTGGTCGTCTACGCCGGATGGCCCTTCCACAAGGCCGCCTGGACCAACCTCCGCCACGGCGCGGCGACCATGGACACCCTGGTGTCGCTGGGCACGCTGGCCGCCTTCGGCTGGTCGCTGTGGGCGCTGTTCCTCGGCACCGCCGGGGAGCCCGGCATGATCCACCCGTTCTCGTTCGCCATCGAGCGCAGCGACGGCTCCGGCAACATCTACCTGGAGACCGCCGCTGGCGTGACGGCGTTCCTGCTGGCCGGGCGCTACTTCGAGGCCCGCGCCAAGCGCCGCGCCGGAGACGCCCTGCGCAGCCTGATGGAGCTCGGCGCCAAAGACGTCGCGGTGCTGCGCGACGGCGGGGAGACCCGGGTCCCGGCCGAACTGCTCAAGGCGGGCGACCTGTTCGTGGTCCGGCCCGGCGAGAAGATCGCCACCGACGGCGTCGTCCACGAGGGCGCCTCGGCGGTCGACGCCTCGATGCTGACCGGCGAGTCGATGCCGGTCGAGGTGCGGGCCGGTGACGCGGTCACGGGCGCGACCGTCAACGCCGGCGGGCGCCTGGTCGTGCGGGCCACCCGCGTCGGCGCCGACACCACGCTGGCCCAGATGGCCCGCATGGTCGAGGAGGCCCAGACCGGCAAGGCCCGGGTGCAGCGCCTCGCCGACCGGATCTCCGGCGTCTTCGTGCCGGTCGTGATCGCCCTCGCGGTGGCGACGCTCGGCTTCTGGCTCCCGGTCGCGGGACCGGTGGCGGCCTTCACCGCCGCCGTGGCGGTGCTGATCATCGCCTGCCCGTGCGCCCTGGGCCTGGCCACCCCGACCGCGCTGCTGGTCGGCACCGGCCGGGGCGCGCAGCTCGGCATCCTCATCAAGGGCCCCGAGGCCCTCGAATCGACCCGGCGCGTCGACACGGTCGTGCTCGACAAGACGGGCACCGTCACCGAGGGCCGGATGACCCTGGTCGAGGTCCGCACCGAAGAGGGCTTCGACGAGCAGGAGGTCCGCCGCCTGGCCGCCGCCGTCGAGCACGCCTCCGAACACCCCGTCGCCAGGGCCCTGGTCAAGGGCCACACCGACCTCCCGCCGGTCACCGACTTCGTCGCGACGGCCGGAGAGGGCGTACGGGGGGTCGTCGAAGGACGCGAGGTCGCCGTCGGCCGGGCCGAGCAGGGGATCGCGGTCACCGTCGACGGCGTGCGCGCCGCCGTCATGACGGTCAGCGACGTGCTGAAGCCGTCGTCGGCCGCGGCCATCACCCAGCTGCGCGCCCTCGGGCTGCGGCCGGTCCTGCTGACCGGCGACCACGAGGCCGTCGCCCGCGAGATCGCCGGCCAGGTCGGCATCGACGAGGTCATAGCCGGGGTCCTTCCGGCCGGCAAGGTCGAGGCCGTCAAGCGGCTCCAGGCCGAGGGCCGCGTGGTCGCCATGGTGGGCGACGGCGTCAACGACGCCGCCGCGCTGGCCCAGGCCGACCTCGGGCTGGCCATGGGCACCGGCACCGACGCCGCCATCCAGGCCGCCGACCTGACCCTCGTCCGAGGCGACCTGCGGGTGGCCGCCGCCGCGATCCGGCTGTCGCGCCGGACGCTGCGGATCATCAAGGGCAACCTGTTCTGGGCCTTCGCCTACAACGTGGCCGCCCTGCCGCTGGCCGCGCTCGGCCTGCTCAGCCCGATGATCGCCGGAGCCGCGATGGCGCTGTCGTCGGTGTTCGTGGTCACCAACAGCCTGCGGTTGCGCGGCTTCAAGGGCTGATCAGCGTCACCCCGGGCCGGCCGCCCCGGACGAGCGCCTCGGGAGCCTCATCCAGGGAGACGGTCCGGGTGATCAGCAGTTCGGGCGCCAGCGAGCCGCTCTCGATGAGGGCGAGCATCTCGGGATAGGCGTGCGCGGGCATGCCGTGGCTGCCCAGGAGCTCCAGCTCCCAGGCGATGACCCGGCCCATCGGGAGCTCGGTGTCGCCGGGCAGCAGCCCGATCTGCACGTGCCGTCCGCGCCTGCGCAGGCTCGCGATCGAGTTCCGGCAGCTCTCGGCGCTGCCGAAGGCGTCCATCGACAGGTGGACGCCGCCGGTGAGGTCGACCAGCCGGTCGACGCGGCCCGGCGGCAGGGTCTCGCTCGCGCCCGCCGCCGCGGCCAGCGCGAGGGCGTCGGGGTGGACGTCGACCGCGACCACCCGGGCCCCGGCCGCCGCCGCGATCATCACCGCGGACAGCCCCACCCCGCCGCAGCCGTGCACGGCCACCCATTCGCCGGGCCGGACCCGCCCCTGGTGGACGACGGCGCGGAACGCGGTCGCGAACCGGCAGCCGAGCGCGGCGGCGGCCCCGAACGACAGGTCGTCCGGCAGCGCGATCAGGTTCACCGCCGCGTTCCGGACGACGACGTACTCGGCGTAGGACCCCCAGTGGGAGAAGCCCGGCTGGGTCTGCGCCGGGCAGACCTGGTGGTCGCCCGCCCGGCACTCGGCGCACACGCCGCAGGCCAGGATGAAGGGCGCGGTCACCCGGTCGCCCGCCGACCAGCCGGACACCCCCGGTCCGACCTGGGCGATCACGCCCGCGAACTCGTGGCCCGGCACGTGGGGGAAGGTCTGGATGTCGGCGTCGTGGCCCTGCCAGCCGTGCCAGTCGCTCCGGCACAGGCCGGTGGCCTCGACCTTCACGACCACCTCGCCCGGCCCGGCGACCGGGTCGGGCACCTCGCGGACCGACGGCCGCTGCTTGAAGGCGTCGTACACGACCGCCCTCATGACAGCGTCCTCTGGTAGAGGGCGGTGTCGACCCAGCGCCCGAGTTTGAAACCCACGTCCCGCAGCCGCCCGGCCTCCGTGAACCCCTCGGCGACGTGCAGGCCCACCGACGCGGGCTGCGCGTCGGCGATCACCGCGATCATCTGTCTGGCCCCCGCTTCCCTCGACCGGATCATCAGCTCGCGCAGCAACGCCCGCCCGAGCCCCCGTCCGGTGTGCTCGGGGGAAATATAGAGGGAATCCTCCACCGTGTGGCGATAAGCCGGTTTCGGCCGGTACGGCCCCGCGTACCCGAATCCCGCCACGACCCCGCCGACCTCGGCCACCAGGAACGGCAGCCCGGTGCCGGCCTTGGCCGTCCAGGCCTCCGCGTCGAGCCCGGTCTCGTCGAAGGTGATGACGGTGGTGAGCGCGTAGTGCTCGTAGATGGCGGCGACGGAGGGGAGGTCGTCCGGACGGACGGGACGGATCGTCATGCGGTCAGCCTAGGGAAGACGGGCCGCGGTCTCCTTGGTCAGGTCGGCGACCAGCGGCATGAGGTCGGGCCGGTCGCCCAGCAGTTCGTCGAGGCGGGCCCGCCAGGTGCCGGTCTCGGCGACGGTGAACTCGTCGTTCTCGACGAGGCGCAGGCGCGTCTCGGCCAGCTTCAGTTGGTACATCACGCCTAAGTGGCGGCCGACCATGTCACTGACCCACCAGTAGGTCTCGGCCGTCGACGCCTCGACGAGGACACGGGCGGCTTCCCAGGCGACACGCCGGGCGTTCAGGGCCTTCATAACCGGATCGTAAGCGTCGTGCAAGGCGATTCCGAGATGGTGTCACCACAACAGCGGAACACCCCCCGAAGGGAACCAGCCGTGCGCCTCCTTGGTGGCCTCGTCGCAGCTCTCGCCGTCGTCCTCGTCCCCTCCGCCCCCGCCTTCGCCGACAACCCCCCGGTCGCCTCCAAGACCGACCTCGCCCAGCAGGCCCCGGCCAAGAAGTTCGAGCGCTACAGCTCGGGCAAGCGGGCCTACACCAAGGGCTCCCTCACCGGCGTCGTCACCAACCCCGGCGCCGTCATCGAGAACGCCGACGTCAAGGTCAGCGGCAAGATCAGCGACCTGACCAAGGGCTCCGGCTGCGGCTACGCGGTCTTCCGGATCACCTACCAGAAGGGCGGCAACCAGCCCTTCACCCACAAGACCTTCCGCGACTGCACCTACAAGACGCCGGCGTCCTACAGCTTCACGTACAAGAAGGCGACCCTCGTCGAGCTGAAGGTCTGCTCGGAGGCCAAGACCACGAAGGTCTCCGACCAGTGCCTCTACGGCGGCGTGTGGAAGGTCGTTTACGCCACGATATGACCCGTTAATCCTGAGATGCGAAGATCTACCCTGAATCTGTAGATATTTTGCGCTGGGGACATCGATGGGTGAACTGGACCACCGCTACCGGGGCGAACATCCGATCAGGACGCTCGCCTACCTCTACCGCGACCACCGCGCATCGCTCCTGATCGCGGTGGTCGCCTTCGTGTTCAAGCACAGCCCCACGTGGATGCTGCCGCTGGTCACCGCCAACATCATCGACGTCCTGGTCGCCGGGGGACCGGTCGGCGGCATCTGGCTCAACGCCGGGGTGCTCTGCCTGCTGCTCACCCTGAACTACCCCTTCCACCTGCTCTACGTACGCCACCTCAGCGGCACCATCCGCAAGGTGAGCACCGGGCTGCGCTCCTCGCTGTGCGCCCGGATGCAGCAGCTCTCGATCGGCTACCACGCCCGGGTCAGCGCCGGAGTGCTGCAGACCAAGGTCATCCGCGACGTCGAGAGCGTCGAGACGATGTCGCAGCAGGCCGGCGACATCGGCCTGTCGGCGATCGTGATGCTGGCGGGCGGGGTGACCGTCATCGCGGTCAAGGCGCCGCAGGCCCTGCCCGTCTTCCTGGTCGTCGTCCCGGCCGCCGCGATCCTGGTCATGAAGATGCGCGACCGCATGCGGACCGACAACGAGAGCTTCCGCCTCGAAGTCGAGCGCCTGTCCTCCCGGGTGACCGAGATGACGCACCTCATCCCGATCACCCGCGCCCACGGGCTGGAGAAGGACGCCCTGCACCGCGTCGACGGCACCCTGCGCAACGTCCTGCGCACCGGGCTGCGGCTCGACCTCGTCAACGGCAGGTTCGGCTCGCTCGCCTGGATCCTGCTCAACACGCTCGGCGTGGTCTGCCTGGCGGGGGCGGCGCTGGTGTCGTACTACCGCGTGTTCGCCCTGACTCCCGGCGACGTCGTCATGCTCAGCACCTTCTTCACCACCCTGACCACCGCGGTCACCTCGCTGATGAGCCTGACCCCGATCATCAGCAAGGGCCTGGAGTCGGTCCGCTCGATCGGCGAGGTCCTGCAGGCCCCCGACCTGGAGCACAACGACGGCAAGGCCGAGGTCACCGGCGTGACCGGCCGCCTGGACTTCCAGGACGTCGCCTTCACCTACGGCGTCAAGGACCTCTCTCTGTCGGTACGCCCCGGCGAGACCGTGGCCCTCGTCGGCGCCTCCGGCGCGGGCAAGTCCACCGTCCTCAACCTCGTCATCGGCTTCCTGCGCCCGACGAAGGGCCGCATCCTGCTCGACGGCGTCGACATGGAGACCCTCGACCTGCGCACCTACCGGAGGTTCGTGTCGGTCGTCCCGCAGGAGTCGATCCTGTTCGAGGGCAGCGTCAGGGAGAACGTCACCTACGGCCTGCCCGACGTCCCCGACGAGGTGGTCCGGCGCGCCCTGGAGGACGCCAACGCCGCCGAGTTCGTCGACCGGCTCCCCGACGGCTGGGACACCGTGGTCGGCGAGCGCGGCGCCCGCCTGTCGGGCGGCCAGAAGCAGCGCCTGGCCATCGCCCGCGCCTTGATCAGGGACCCCCGCATCCTGATCCTCGACGAGGCCACCTCGGCCCTCGACACCCGCTCGGAGAAGCTGATCCAGCAGGCCATGGCCCGCCTGGTGACCGGCCGGACGGTCCTGGTGGTGGCCCACCGGCTGTCCACGATCCGGACCGCGGACCGCATCGTGGTCATGGAGCACGGCCGCGTCACCGAGACCGGTTCCCACGACGAGCTGGTCCGGGCCGGCGGGGCCTATGCCCTGCTCCAGTCGGCCTGACACGGGTCCGTCCCGTATCTCGCTTGCAAGGATTCTGCAGGCGCCCCGGTGCATAAGGGAGGGCAACACCCGCGCCCTCCTGGAGCACCACCGATGATCCTGCGTACCCTCACGGCCGCTGCCCTCGTGCTCGGCGCCACGGCCGCACCCGCCTCCGCCGCCCCGCAGCTCTGCCGTGAGGGCTTCGTCTTCCGGGCCGCCCGCCCCGCCGACAAGGTCTGCGTGACCCCGGCGACGCGGGCCCGCACCCTGGCCGACAACGCCCTCAAGGCCACCCGCTGGGCCGACGAGACGCACGCCTGCGTCGAGGGCTACGTCTGGCGCGAGGCCTTCCACGAGGACGACGTCTGCGTCATCCCCTCGGTCCGCGCCCAGGCCAGGTCCGACAACGCGGCGGCCGACTCCCGCCGCATGCTCGCGAAGCTGTGGATCACCACCGAGGGCCACGTGGTCAAGCTGAACGGCTCCCACTACAACGTCGGCCAGGTCAAGCTCTACGTCCGCCGCTCCGAGGGCGACCTGGTCTGGAGCGGCGTGATCGCCGCCGCCGAGTTCCCCGGCTACCCGGGCGGGAGCTGGGGCAAGAAGACCGGCCTGCCCCACTGCTCCGGCGCCCCCAACGCCTACGCCCGCGCCCAGGACGTCGCCTCGGGCCGCTGGTCGGCGAAGGCCCCGCTGCGCGTCGGCTGCTGAGAGCCGCAGGGGGCCGACTCCACCGACGTTCGATCGGCCTTCGCCGGGGTAGCACGGCGGCCCATGACGGAGATGCGCCGATGGCTGCTGGGACCCGACGGCGCCCTGGGCGCCCGGCTGACCGCCGCGACCCTGGCGGCCGCGATCCTGATGGTCCCGTTCATGTTGCTGCTGGTCCTCGTGAAGAGCGCCTTCACGCCCCTGAACCGGTTCGACCAGGGGGTGGCCGCCGATCTGCACTCCTACGCGCTGAGCAACCCCGGCTTCGCGCGGGCGATGGAGTTCATCACGAACGCGCTCGCGCCCGAGACCTGGCGGGTGCTGGTCGGCGCCGCGGCCGTCTACACGCTGCTGCGCGGCGCGCCCCGGCTGGCCATCTGGGCGATCACGACCGTGGCCGCCGGCGGCCTGATCGGGCTGGCCGTGAAGATCGCCGTGGAGCGGGCCCGGCCGATGCTGCCCGACCCGGTCTCGTGGGCGCCCGGCTGGTCGTTCCCCTCGGGTCACGCCCTCAACGCCGCCCTGGGGGCGGTCACGCTGGTCCTGCTGCTGCTCCCCGTGCTGCACGGGGTCTGGCGGGCGGTCGCCTGGACGCTGGCCGCGCTGGCGTCGGTGACGGTCGCCTTCACCCGGGTCGCCCTCGGGGTGCACTGGGTCAGCGACGTCGTGGCCGGGCTGATCCTGGCGCTGGCGGTGGTCGCCGCGACGGCCGCCGGATTCGAGGCCTGGCGGCGGCGGATGGGCCGGCGGCCGGTCGAACCCTACATCGAGGGGGTCGAGCCGGAGATGGCCGCCCCGAAGGCCACGGGAGAGCCCCGATGAACCAGATTGGAGCCCCAATGGTGACGACCAGCCCTCCGAAGAGCCCGGAACGCGCGCACGAGCGCCCGTGGCGGCGGGTCGACCTCAAAGAGGTCGGGCGGCGGGTGCTGCTGCCGCTGTTCGCCCTGCTGATCGCCACACTCGGCACGGGCCTGCTGCTCGTGCGGGTGCTGGGCGACAGCTGGCTGATCGCCCGCGACGAGGAGGTCAGCCGGGAGGTCGCGGGGGAGCGGTCGCCGTTCTGGAACGGGGTCACCGACGTCGTGTCGTCGTTCTCGGACACGCCGGTGATCGTCGTCGCCACCGCGATCTTCGCGATCGGCTTCCGGATCGCCTACAAGCGCTGGCGCGAGTCGGTGTTCCTGATCTTCGCCGTGTGGTCGCAGTCGCTGATCTTCCTGGCGTCCACGGTCGTGTCGCAGCGGCCCCGGCCCGAGGTCGCCCACCTCGACCCGGCGCCGCCCACGTCGAGCTGGCCCTCCGGGCACACCAGCGCCGGGGTCGCGTTCTACTTCGGGGTCGCCGCCGTGCTCACCCTGCACATGCACCGGCACGCGATTCTGCGGTGGCTGCTGCTCGCCATCGGCCTGGCCATCCCGCTCGCCATCGCCGGATCACGGCTCTACCGGGGCATGCACCACCTGACCGACGTCAGCTGGGGCTTCATGCTCGGCGCGGCCTGCGTGGCGATCCTCGCCGGGGGCGCCCTCTATCGCCCCGCCCTGAAGGCCAGTGGCCGGGTCTCCACCTGATCGTCGCCGACCATGGCCCTGACCTCGCCGATGGCGGTGGTCAACAGGTCGCGCAGGATCAGGTCGGGATCGTCGACGCAGGCCTGTGAGACGCCGCGTACGGCCAGCTGGACCGTGTTCGGCGCCGCGTAGCGGCGGAAGCCGCGGCGGGACACCTTGACCCCGCTGCGGAAGCCGTAGGCCCATCGGGCGGCGTCGGGCACGAGGTCGAGCGCCTCCTGGCTGGCCGGTTCGAGGCCGGGTTCCCGGCCTTCGAGGTCGGCCAGGACGTGCTCGGCCGCCAGCACCGAGACCGCGAGGGCCAGTTGCCGTTCGGCCGCGACCACCGGCAGCGCCGTCGTGGCCGCGGTCAGCGCGATCCGGACGTCGGCCCGTGGATCGTTCGTGGTGAGTCCGATCACCGACGGGATCAGCGGCGCGAGCCGCTGCCGGTTGGTGTCGGTCGTGTAGTCGTTGACAAGCCGCGCCATCGCCGCCAGCAGCGGGTGGGTGCAGGCCGGGTGATCGCTCCAGCGCTCACCGGCCAGGTAGGACGCGAACTCCATGAAACACGCACCCTTGCGCGGGTTGCGGTGCTTGCCTCGGGACAGCAGCGGGACCGCCGCCGGAAGGTGACCTTGCACAGCCGCTCCATGCGATTTCGCCCAGGATGTCACTTTCCATAGTGCGCCTGGATCACGCGGATCGGAAGGCCCCCCTCCGATGGCGGCCCCTTTCAGCGGATGTCAGCCCCCGCTCTTGCGGCGAAACGAACGTTTGCCGCCGGCGGCCTCGTGTGTGCCGTGGATCTTCGACGACCCCCGGGCACCCTTCCCGTTGCGGTCGGACTGCGCCTGGCGCTTACGGTCGAGAGCCTCGCGGAACTTCCGCTTGAGCTCGTCTTCCGCGCTCGCCTCGTCGGCGACCCCGTCGATCGACTCGTCGGTCGGCTCCGCCTCGACGGCGGAATCGGGTGTGCTGTCAGACATCGGACCTCCTGGGCTGTCACTTTACCGCCCCCGTTCACGCGGTAAGGTCCAGCCGGAAAGGGGGCGTTTCATGCTGGGATCGGTGCTTCCTCCGGGCGTCGTGTGGCACGAGAGCTTCGGCGACCCGCCCGGCGTGCGGCCCCTCCCCGAGGAGGAGTCTCTGGTCGCCCGGGCCGTGCCGCGCCGCCGGGCCGAGTTCGCCACCGCCCGCTGGTGCGCCCGCCAGGCCCTGTCGTCCTTCGGGCACGCCGACACGCCGATCCTCTCCGGCCCCAAGCGCGAACCCCTGTGGCCCAAGGGGATCGTGGGCAGCATGACCCACTGCGACGGCTACCGGGCCGCCGCCGTGGCCTCCGACGACGTCGTGGTCTCGATCGGCATCGACGCCGAGCCCGACCAGCCCGTGCCCGACGGCGTGCTGGGCGCGGTCGCCTCGCCCGAGGAGCAGATGGCGGTCGGGCGGCTGCTGGCCGACCGCCCGGTGGTGGCGTGGGACCGGCTGCTGTTCTCCGCCAAGGAGTCGGTGTACAAGGCGTGGTTCCCGATCACCGGGCGCTGGCTGGGGTTCGAAGACGCCCACGTGGCTTTCGGGGACGGTGTGTTCAGCGCCCGGATCCTCGTCGACTCGCCGTTACCGGTGTTCCGGGGCCGCTGGGCGGCCGAGGGCGGGCTCGTCGTCACCTCCGTGGTCGTGCAGGCGTAATGTCGGTTATGTGCGCGTGATCGTGTTCGGGGCCACCGGAATGGTGGGCCAGGGGGTCCTGCGGGAATGCCTGCGGGCCCCTGACGTGTCCGAGGTGCTCGTCGTCGGGCGCACGCCCAGCGGCGTCACCGACCCCAAACTCACCGAAGTGATCGCCGACGTGTCGCGACCGGCCGGATACGCGGCGTTCCTGCAGGGCTTCGACGCCTGCTTCTTCTGCGTCGGGGTCAGTTCGTCCGGCCTGAAGGAGGCCGACTACCGGCAGGTGACGTACACGATGACCATGGACGTGGCCCGGACGCTGCGGCGCGACGTGACGTTCGTGTACGTCTCCAGCCAGGGCGCCGACGCCGAGGGGCGCCGGATGTGGGCGCGGGTGAAGGGCGAGACCGAGAACGCGCTGTTCGAGCGGTTCGACCGGGCCTTCGCGCTGCGCCCCGGCGTCATCAGGGCCCTGCACGGCGCGGCCAGCAAGACCCGGGCCTACCGGGTGCTGTACATGATCGGCACGCCGATCTGGCCGGTCCTGTCCCGGCTGTTCCCGCGGATGGTGACCACCACCGAGGCGATCGGCCAGGCCATGCTCACTCTGGCGCGCGGAGAAAAAGCCCCGAAAATCCTGTATGCGACCGGTATCAACCGGCTCGCCCGGATGTGAAAGGCTTCCGTGCCATGGAACGCATCTGTGTCACCGGCGCAGCCGGGAAGGCCGGCCGGGCGGTCGTCGCCGACCTGCGCGAACACGGCTACGACGTGGTCGCCACCGACCTCGCCGGCCCCGGGGTGCTGGCCGCCGACCTGACCGACCACGGGCAGGCCGTCGAGGTCCTCGAAGGCTGCTCGGCGGTCGTCCACCTGGCCAACATCCCCGCACCCGGCATGGCCACCCCCGCCGTCACCTTCCAGCGCAACGTGACCATGAACGCCAACGTGTTCCTGGCCGCGGCGACCCTGAAGCTGCGCCGCGTCGTCTGGGCCTCCAGCGAGACCACCCTGGGCCTGCCCTTCGACGACGCCCCCCGCTACGCCCCCGTCGACGAGGCGCACTACCCGGTGCCGACCTCGACCTACGCCCTGTCGAAGGTCGTCACCGAGACCACCGCCGAGCACGTCGCGGCCTGGTCGGGCATCCCGTTCGTGGCCCTGCGGCTGTCCAACATCCACCTGCCCGAGGACTACGCGAACGTCCCGTCGTACTGGGCCGACGCCGCCTCGCGGCGCTGGAACCTGTGGGGCTACGTCGACGTGCGCGACGTCGCCCAGAGCTGCCGCCTGGGCCTGACCGCCGAGGTCACCGGAGCGGAGAGCTTCGTGATCGCGGCGGCCGACACCATCATGAACCGGCCGTCGGCCGACCTCCTGCGCGAGGAGTTCCCCGGCGTCGAGCTCACCCACGACGTGGGGGAGTTCGGCACCCTGCTCTCGATCGACAAGGCCAGGAAGGTGCTGGGGTACGACCCCCAGCACTCCTGGCGCGATCACGTGGGCTGAGAGGCCGACCGGAAGGCTTTCTCCGCGCTCTGCTCGATCGCCGGCAGGAGCAGGAAGATGTCGAGGATCCGGGCCAGCCGCGCCACCTCGATCCGGTGGAAGGCCGGCCCCTCGACCCGGGCCAGCACCAGCGTCAGCGCCAGCGGCGGCAACGGCGCGTTGACGACGTGGACGCCCGACTCGAGCGTCGCGGCCACCGGCCGGGCCGGGACCAGGTCGGGGAACCTGATCGACTCGGGCGCCCGCCAGCTGGCGCAGACCACATCGTGGCTGCCGTCGGCCGCGCAGGCCGCCCAGTCGGCGCTGAAGATCACCGGCATCGCGTCGACCAGGGTGGCCAGCGCGCGGTCTCCGGCGGTGGTCAGGAACTTGAGGACCTCCAGCTCGGGGAAGGTACCGGGCGCCTCGCGGGTGGCCCAGACGCCCTCGACCTTGATGTCGGGGATCTCGTCGAGGGCCCGCAGGAGGTGCTCGCGCGGCGCGGCGTCGGGCCACGAGACGGTGAAGTCGTCGACCGCGCGTTCCTCGCCGCGGTCGAGGACGACGACCTGGATGATGTCGGCCCCCGCGACACCGAGGGCCTGGGTGACGGCGCCCAGTGCGCCGGGACGGTCGGGCAGCGCGATCCGCAGCCGCAGCAGCATGCGACCAGGCTAGTGCACCGGTCACTCCCGGCCGTGGACGACAATGAGTGGATGAAAATCGGGTCGCTCGACGTCTGGCCCCCCGTGGTGCTCGCCCCGATGGCCGGCATCACCAACCGCGCCTACCGTACGCTCTGCCGCGAACAGGGCGGCGGGCTGTTCGTGTGCGAGATGATCACCTCGCGGGCGCTGGTCGAACGCAACCCGCTGACCTACGAGATGATCCGCTTCGGGCCGACCGAGTCGCCGCGCAGCATCCAGCTCTACGGGGTCGACCCGGTGGTGATGGGCCGCGCGGCCAAGATCATCGTCGATGAGGACCTGGCCGACCACATCGACCTCAACTTCGGCTGCCCGGTGCCCAAGGTGACCCGGCGGGGCGGGGGCGCGGCGGTGCCCTACAAGCGGCGGCTGCTGCGGTCGATCATCCGCGAGGTCGTGGCCGGCGCGGGCCCCCTGCCGGTGACCGTGAAGATGCGCAAGGGCATCGACGACGACCACCTGACCTACCTCGACGCCGGCCTGATCGCCGCCGAGGAGGGCGTCCAGGCCGTGGCCCTGCACGCCCGCACCGCCATCCAGCACTACGGCGGCTTCGCCGACTGGGACGCCATCGCCCGCCTGCGCGACGCGGTGCCCGGCGACGTGCCGGTTTTGGGCAACGGCGACATCTGGACGGCCGACGACGCCCTGCGCATGGTCGCGCAGACGGGGTGCGACGGCGTGGTGATCGGGCGCGGCTGCCTCGGGCGGCCGTGGCTGTTCCGCGACCTGGAGAACGCGTTCAACGGGTCTTCCGAGCGCGCCGAGCCCCGCCTCGGCGAGGTGGTGACCATGCTGCTGCGCCACGCCGAGCTCCTGGTCGAGGTGATGGGCGACGAGAAGCACGGCGTCTCCGACTTCCGCAAGCACGTCGGGTGGTATCTGAAGGCGTTCTCGGTCGGCGCGGAGACCCGGCGGCTGACCGCCCAGGCCGCCTCGCTCGACGAACTGCGCGAGCGCCTGTCGGGCCTCGACCTCGACCAGCCGTGGCCCGGCGAGGCGGCCGACGGCCCGCGCGGCAAGAGCGGCGAACGGCAGAAGGTGCTGCTGCCGCACGGCTGGCTCGACGACCCCGACGACTTCGCCGTCCCTGAGGTCGAAGACGCACTTTCCGGCGGTTGATAGGCACTTTATAGATTCGTGACTTATCGTGCTTGCATGCGTCGCAGATCGGCTGTCGCCGCCGTCTTCACGGTGGCCCTGTTGGCGGCGCCCGCGAGCGCGGCGGCGGGCGGCCCGGTGACGACCCTGACCCCGGGCGGCGGCCAGGCGACCTTCGACCGGTCCGGTGATCAGGGCGTGCTCGACGTGTGGGACACCGAGGCCGACGGCCAGGCGGTCCGCACCTACATTGGCGTCGGCGGCGTCGGCCAGGGCTACGACGAGAACACGGGCGGCGCGGGGACCGTCGTCAGGCACTACCTGAAAGCCGCCGACGTGGCCCTCCAGACCTGCCGCCAGACGGGCTCCTTCGTGTCCGACTGCGGCGCGGTGGGGGGCTGATCTTTGCGCGTCCTGCTCGCCGCCCTCGCGCTCACCGGCACCCTGAACGGCACCCTGAACGGCACAGTGCTCGTCGAACGCCCGCCGCCCGTGCAGAACCTCTGGCCCCAGGCCGTCCACGTCATCCCGGCCGTGCTGGCCGACGGCCGGACGCTCACCCCTCGCCTCTTCCTCGACGACGACACCCTGCTCGCGACCGCGGCCAAGGGCTTCGAACGGTCGGAGGCGCTGGTGTCGTACAAGCTGACGAACGGGCAGACCACCGACCTGGCCGAACTCCCCCTGCCGCCCCGGACGGTGGTCCACCCCTCGGGCGTCGCCGCCGGGTCGGGCCACATCGCGTGGTGGACCGCCCGCCGCGACGGCGCCGGCCGCGTCGGCGAGATCTGGGCGGTGCCGCTCGAAGGCGGCGACCCGGTCGCGATCGCGGCCTTCGCGCTGACGGGAACCGTCACCGGCCTGGAACTGACGCCTCAGGGGGTCGTGTGGTCGACCGACGCCGGGGGCGTGTGGCGGGTGCCCTACGCGGGCGGCCGGCCTGCCGAGGTGCCCGGCACGCAGGGGCAGCACGTGCTGAAGTGGCCGTGGGTGGGGTCGCCCGCCCGCGCGTTCACCACGGCCGTCAACGTCGAGACGGGCGAGCGGCGGGAGACCCGCCCCGGATCGCTGTGCGGGGTGAACCTGTGCGTGTCCGCCGACCGGCTGGCGTCGGCGCGGTCGGGGGCCGGGATGCGCGCGACCAAGCTGACCGACCCGCCGGTGTCCCGGCCCGCCCGCGACCGGTTCGTCACGTCGAGCACGATGGCGGGGCCGGGGGAGATCTGGGCGGGGCTCTACGACCTCGTGTCGGGGCAGGTGGCCGACCTGGGGGTCAAGCCGCTGGCGGCGCGGGGGGTGCAGGCGGGCGGGATCGCGATCCCGGTGCCGGCGGGGGACGACCGGCTGCTGAGCTACCAGCAGGACGGGCGTCACGTGATCGTCGACCTGTCCAAGATCACCTGACCACGAGCCGCACCGGTTTCGACAGCACGAAAACGGCAGCCACCGGGTCGGCCAGACGGGTGGCGAGCGTGTCGGCGGCGAGTTCCCGCGGCAGCAGTGCAGTGAACTTGAGCCCGTTCAGCGCCCGGTCATCGATCGCCGGTGGCCGAAGCCGGTCTGCGAGGCCGCGTCGCCAGCCGGTGCCCGTGAGGTCGTTCCTGAGCCGGATGGACAGGTCGTCCACGGGATGGGTCGGGTCGGCCAGCGCGCCGAGGGTCGCCTTGATCGTGGCGTTGGCCCGGTAACCCGCCCAGGTCCACCAGTGGAGATCTCCGTTCTCTCGCGCGATCACGGTGCCGTCGGGGTGGACGAGGTCGCGATGCTCGCCGCGGGCCAGCGAAAGCTCACCGGTCGCCCGCCGGGTCAGCCCGACCGGCGGATCGGTGCCGAGGACGACGTCCCGCACGGCTCTGGACAGGGCGAAAGAGGTGCCTACCGACTGGGCTCCCGACCAGCGGGCCTTTCCGCCGCCGCCGTCGACGGGGCTGACGAAACAGCGTCGTCGCTTCCAGTCGATCCACTCCACCGACCAGGTTCGACCGGCCAGCAGCAGGAGTCGCGAGCCCGGGACGGCGGCGGTCAACAGGGCCGGATCGGTGCGGCCGATCTCGGTGTCGCCGTTCATGACGGTGAACTCGGGCGGGGCGGTGAACACCGCGGTGAGGTCCATGAAGTTTCGGCGCCCGAACCGTTGCTCCGCTTGGGCGCCGACGTGGAGGCCTTCGCCGTCCCGTTCGAGATAGCCGTCGCGGATCAGGTGATCGAGGATGGGCTGGGCCGATTCGAACGGAGCGAGCCCTCGCCACCAGTCGATCCACAGGGCGTCGCCGATCCGTCCCTCCTGCAGCGTGAGCGCGAGTAGTTGCTGGGCGACGATGTGCCGTGGTTGGGGCGGGGCGTGCAACGGCTCGACGTACCCCCTGCTCCACAGGAGCAGCAGCCCCGCCGAGGCGAGCAGGTCGTGCCGGGTCAGCGCCAGCACGAGACAGTTGCGCCGCAGGCCGGCCCGCCGCCCCGTCCGGCCGAGCCGCTGCAAGAAGGACGCGACCGACCACGGGGCGTTGATCTGGATGACCCGATCGAGGTCCCCGACGTCGATGCCGAGTTCGAGGGTTGACGTCGAGACGATGACGCAGTCGCGCGCCTGGGCGAAAGCCTCTTCGGCCCGGCGGCGTTCGTCGGCCGACAGCGACGAGTGGGACAGGAAGGTCGTCACGCCCTGGCCCCGGAGCAGCTCACCGAGCTCCTCCACCATCCTGCGCGAGTCGCAGAAGACGAGCCGCTTCTCACCGCCGTGCAGCGCCGCGATGACGCGGGCCGCGTTGGGAAGGGAACCGACGTAGTCGAGCTCCACGTCGGCGGCGGCAGCGGCCTCCTCGTCCGGGGCGACCACATCCGCGGGGCGGTCGGCCGAGCCCGAACCCTGAAGCCAGGACATCAGGTCGTGCGGGTTGCCGACGGTCGCCGACAGGCCGACCCTCTGGAGCGGCCGGCCGGCCAGCCGGGTGAGGCGCTCGAGGACGGCCAGCAGGTGCCATCCTCTGTCGTCTCGGGCGAACGCGTGGACCTCGTCGACTATGACCGTCCGCAGTCCCCCGAACAGGCGGCGGTGGTCGACGCCTCGGCTGACGAGCATGGCTTCCAGCGACTCGGGCGTGGTCAGCAGAATGTCGGGCGGATCCCGCAGGATCGCCTGCCGGCGGGACGCCGACACGTCGCCGTGCCAGAGCCCCACCCTCCTGCCCAGCCAGGCGGCGTATCTCTCCAGCCGGGGTAGCAGGTTGTTGAGCAGGGCCTTCAGCGGGCAGACGTACAGGACGGTCAGGCCGGTCCAGCCGCGCTCTTCCATCAGGCCGAACAGCGGGAACACCGCCGCCTCGGTCTTGCCGCCCGCCGTGGGCGCGATGAGCAGGGTGTCGCGGCCCTCGGCGATCGGAGGGGAGGCCTTCTCCTGAAAGGGCCTAAGGCTCGGCCAGCCCATGGTGTTGGTCAGGTGGTAGGCGAGCGTGGGGTGGAGGGCGGCGGTTCTCATGGCAGGTCGAGATCGACGTCGTCGGCCGACACGGCGCGACGACGCTTCTCATAGGCGTTGCGCTCGTCGTCGGTGAGTTCGCTCGCCACGACGCTGACCTGGCGGTAGTCACGACGCGGGTCGAAGTGCTCGTGTTCGGAGACCCGGTGGAGCACGTCCTGGACGAGCTTGCGGAGGAAGATCCGGGGCGCGACGCCCGCGCCGAGATGGCCCTCGACCGCACCGGCCAGGTCCTTGATGTAGACGTCGTCGACCCGGTCTCTGATCCGGCGTTCGGCGGGGTCGCCCCCGGCGTACAAGTCGCGGACGACGCAGCCGAGGGTGACGAGCCTCTCACGGTCGAAACCGGTGAGCCGGATCTGCACCGCGCGAGCGGTGTCGAAGCGCGGGTCCGTGGTGAAGTCGGTGTGCAGCCGCTGGGCCAGCGGAGTCAGCCGCTGGACGCCGAGCTGGCCGTCGTAGAAGGCGGGCGTGCCCGTGACGACCAGGTAGAGCCCCGGGAAGCGGCCCTTGTCGATCTCGTCGATGAGCTGGCGCAGGGCGTTGAGGCCCCGGTCGCGATAGTCGCTGCGGACCTTTTGGAGGGTCTCGACCTCATCGAGTACGACCAGCAGCCCGGGATGGCCGCAGTCGCGCAGCACCGTCAGCAGTCCTTGAAGGAAGTGGAGGGCTGTGGCTCCGTCGACGTCGCCCTTGAGACCCGCGTAACGGCGGACGGTGGCGGAGACGTTCGGTTCGCCGCTCACCCAGGCGAGCAGGCCATCGGCGGTCGCCTGGTCGCCCGTCATCAGGGCTCGCCGGTAAAAGCGCAGTGCTGCCGAGAACGCCGGGGCGTTTCTGGCGGTCGCGGCCAGGCGGGTCTCGATCAGCTCCTCTACCGCCGCCGACAGCTTCCTCCTGTCACCCCTGGCGACCCCGGTGTCGTCTTCGAGCGTGAGCAGCCAGGTGTCGACGATGTCCCGCAGTGCGCTGGGCCGGATGGATGCCGTGCTCAGGCTGCCGACCATGGATCGGTAGACCGTGTCGAGCCGGTGCAGCGGAGTGCGCTCCGATATCTGGATCTCGCTGGCCGCCATCTTCTTCCGCTTGGCCTTCTCGGCCAGCCAGCGCGCGAAGAACGTCTTCCCCGAGCCGTATTCCCCGCGGATCGCCTTGAAACCCGCGCCTCCGGCGGTGACCGCGGTCAGGTCGTCGTCGAGTGCCCGCTCGAAGCGGTCCATGCCGACCGCGAACAGGTCGAGCCCCACGCTGGGCACGGTCCCCCGGCCTAGCGCGTCGATGATCTGCCGCCGCCTGGCACGGCTGACCTTGGTCACGGTTCGTCCTCCTCGAGAAACTGTTCTTCCAGCAGCGGCACGTTCAGTACGACCGTGCGGTCGTTGTCCTTCAGCGTGATCACTTCGGTCTGTTCGACGTTGAGCAGGCCCCTGACCGAACGGAGCAGCATGACCATCCGGCTGGGCTCCTCACCGAGCAGCCGGGCGAGATCCGCGACCGAGGCCCGGCCATTGCCGTCCGCCACATGGGTGACGAGAAAGGCGACGGTTACGTCATCGACGGGGGTGCGGGGCGCCAGCTCTCGCTGCTCGGCGTAGACAGGGGAGTCGATCACCCGTCGGCCCAATGATTCGGCGGGTACCGACAGGTCGGGGGATTCCTCGGCAACCGGTTCCACGACTACCGCGTACTCGTCTTCCTCGACATCGAGAATTTCGAACTCGAAGATTTCTGGCTCCGAGTCCTCAGGGTCCCGAGTCACGAAGACGAGATTCTCGGATTCCGGATCTTCCGGTACGGAATCCGAAAGCACCCCGGCCCGCACGCCGCCGAGTAGAGGACGGGAAACCGCGATGCGTTTGCGGCCGGACAAAGACTGCAGCCATTCGGACGCCGCAGGGCGGCCGCCACGCGGGCCACCGGCACGGGCGAACATCTCGCTGACCGCAGAAGACACCCGATCGGGGAATCCGGGATCGAGGAAGAGCGGCTCACCTGGTCGTACGGCGGGGTCTCCGGACAGTGTCCGGCCGATGAGGAGTGCGAGGCGATAGCGGTCGGTGTCGAAGTCCGGGCCGGTCGGCGGTTGCCACGGATCGTCCACGCTGGAAATCCCGGTTGGCCGCACCACGGGTTCCGCGCCGTGCCTGCGCAGCCCGTCGCAGCCCACCAGGAAGATCTCGCCGTGCCTCCAGAGGATCTTGTGAATCGACAGGTTCCCGACGATCCAGCCCTTGCCGTGCAGGTGGAGAACGAGCTCGGCGGCCTGGACGGCGAAATCATGCCGGGTGGCGAGGTCAAGTTCCGCGCCGACCGTGCGATGGAATCCTCCGGCTGCTTCACGCATCAGGAAACCGGTCACCTGGTCTCCGTCGACCACTCTCGCCATCGGCCAGGAGCAGCGGGACCGCAGCTCCGGGTCACGGTGCCCCGACTCGACGAGATCGGCCAAAGCGGTGCCGTTCACCCGGCCGGCCCGTGGCGCGTACTCCTTGTAGAGGAGCTTCTCCCCGCCCTCCAGACGTGTGATGACACCGCTGGTGCCATGACCGAGCGGCGTGGACCCGAGGGCCAGCGTGGCGCGCTCGCGGTCGAGAGCATGTGGACGGAAGGCCATTCACGCACTCTTCTTGGCGGGCGCGCAGCCGCCGGAGACGAAGTAGACCTCCATGGAGACCGATCCGCTTGGCGCGGAGAGGTCGTGGAAATTGCGGGTCGCCGCTCTTTCAAAGACGCGCGGAAGCGCCTTACGGGCGGCGGCGTTGACCCGGGTGGCCAGGTGCACACCGTCGCCCGCCCCTCCGTCGGCGCCGAAGGTGAGGACCATGCCCGCGTTACGCCCGGCGAGGCGCTTGCGGTGCTTGCGCAGCTCCCGTTTCACCTGCCCGAGAAGCTGTGGCTCCGAGGATCCGGGGTTCACCCGGAACGAGAGTTTCGTGGGCTTGGCCGCCACACCCGCTGCCCGGCTCGAGCAGGGGGACGGGCTCGGCGAGGGGCTGCTCTTCCCGGCGGCCGGTTTGGCCGGTACGGGTGGGGGAGCCTGCGCCCCCAGCATGATGATCGTCAGCCCCAGCAGCAGGTCGGCGAACAGCCAGCCGGCCAGGAGCACCAGCGGGGCGGGCTTGGCGCTGCGGCGTGCGGGCGTCATCCTGCAGCCCGCTCTCCACCCGTCCCGGCCGCCACTGCGGTGGCCGCTTGGAGCACCGCGTTCTCCAGACGTCCGATGGCGTCGCGCAGTTCGGCGACGTCGAGGCCGGTGACGTCCCGGACGGCCATGGGGATCTCTCTGAGCGCGGTGGTGAGGTCGTTCGGGAGCCGGTCCATCGCGTCCCGGGCGTCTTCGAGCAGCTGCGCGGTGCGGCCCGCCGTGTCGGCGACCAGTTCGATCCGGGAGGCGTGTGCGCTGGCGGTGGAGGCCCAGTCGTCCAAGGCCTCCCGCACCTCGGTGCCGGCGGCGCCGAGGGTCCCGTTGGTCTCCGCCAGGACATGGCTGATGCGGTCTCCGCTCTCGGCCGCGGCCGTCTCGACCCGGCCGACGGCGGTTCCGATCGCGAGGGTGGCGCCCACCAGTTCGCCGACCCGGGTGTTCAGGCCCGTGGTGCTCTCGCGCACCGATTTCTCGGTCGCGCTCGTCAGGTTGTCGATCGACCTCTGAACGCCGTTGGTGCTCTCGGCGAGCACACTGCCTAGGCGTTCGCCGACGCGGCCGACGGCCTCGTCGGTCTTCTCGCCGATGGCGTCGATGGCGTAAGCGGTCCGGTCGACGGACGCCTTGAGCGATTCGGCCGCGGCCGTCACCGCGGTGAGGTGCTTCTCGACGGTCGCCATCGAGTCGCGGGTCTGCGCGACTCCGGCCGTGAGAGCATCCGTGGCCTGGTCCGTCGCCCCCAGGGCGGTGCTGAGGGCCTCCACCACCTGCGTGTGGAGCTTGCCGATGGTCTTGCCGACCTTGTTCAGGTCGGCCGCGCCTTTGGAAAGTTCTGCCTGGAACCGGGCCGGGGAGCTCAGCCGCACCTGGTTGAGGATCAGGGACGCCTCGGTCAGAGCGGCCCGCAGACGCGATCGCAGCGCGGCCGCCTCGTCGATGGCGCGGTCTTCGGCCTGCCGGCGCTTGACCCGTTCGGTGATGGTGATGGCGACGACGGCCGCGATCGCGATGAGAGTCCCGATCGCGATGTTGTCGAAACGCCACCAGACGCTCAGACGGCCGTCGAAGCCTTGCTGCCACATCTCAAGGAATGGCCTGCGCGCTGCCTCGACCCCGCCCGCGGCCAGCGTTTCCCCGTATGCGGTGGTCGCCACCTTGAGTCCCAACCAGGTGACGACGATGGGGAGGAAGATGATGACCGACTGGATCCAGTCCAGCTTCTTGAGGAACCGGGAGTCGGCCGGAAAGTCCTGCACCGAGTCGGCGGGGTCGAATGCCGCGAAAAGGTCCAGGTCGCACCACCGTTCGCCCTGCGCGGGCTCGACGACCGCCTCCGCCAGGTCGCGCAACTGCCGGGCCCGGGAATCGAGGCCGGGTAGATCGGCGAGCGCGCGGAGTTCGGCGGCAAGCTCCTGGTCCGTCACGGGAGACCGAACCTCTCTTCAGATTTGGGGCGTACGTCCACTGGAATTCCGGATGGACCGATCCATCCGGGGGAATTCGGCGAGATCATTCCGGGTGGTTGGTACGCATGTCAACCAGTGCGACGGCATGCGACGTCATTTGGTCAGAGAGACTTCTACTCCGTCAGAGAAGATCGAGTCGTGTAGCTCGACCGACTTCAGGGTGATGTTCCTCGGGACGTCGAACAGCAGGATGCCCTTGACGGAGTTGCCGGGGTTGATGCTGTTCAGGAAGCTGTTGGAGTTTTTCAGGCCAAGCGCGGCGGCCCCTGAGTCGGCGTCGAACTGGCGGCCCTTCTTGTCGACGAGCTTCTGGGACGAGTCGCTGAACATCTGTGACTCGGTGCCGATGTTCTTCACCGTCACGTGGATCAGCACGTACTGCCCCTGCGCCTCCGAGACGAGGAAGCCCTCGCCCACCTGGGCAAGGCCCTTCTCGACCTTCGTCACCTTGAAGGCGAAGTCGCCGTCTCTGACGGTGTCGCCGATGCCCGCGGTTTTCGGCTCCTCCGGTTCCGCGTCTGCCTCGGTCTCCTCCGCAGGTCCCTCTGCGGCGGGATCGGCCATTGTCGCGGTGCCGGCGCCCTCGGGTTCGGCGCCGCCGTTGACGATCGCGCCCACGACGGTCAAGCCCATGAGGACGGCGGCTCCGACAAGGACCGCCTTCAGGCAGCCGCCTCCCTTCTTCTGGACGATCACGGTCTGCGGGTAGGGCTGCGGGTGATTGTTGTACACGGGGGGCTCCGAGCGACTCGCGGTGTGTAGGTGGCGCAAATTAGAGCAGACTGTGAACCGAGTGCACAACTCTTTCTCTGCTCTGGACAACCTACAAAAAGGTGGCGTAGATTCCACCGCACGCCGTTCCGGGCGAAAACGATCTGGATCGTTCCGCCGGGCTGCCAAACTGTCGCGAAGCAGCGGACCCCCAGCCCCCACCGATGCCGTTGGCGAGGAGAGAACGTGACGAGTGCGACGTCGGACAAACCCGCCATCGGAGCCCTGGTCGCGGTTCGCGGGCAGCGCTGGGTGGTGAGCGATGTCGAGGCGGGCGCGTCCAGCACGCTGGTGAGCCTGCAGAGCGTCGAAGAGGGGCGATACGGCCACACGCTCGACGTGATCTGGGAAGTCGAACCCGGGAGCAGGGTCCTGCCCGGCGGCTCACTACCTGAGGTGACCGCGTTCGACCCGCCCGCGCGGCTGGCGGCGTTCCTCGACGCGATCCGATGGTCGGCCGTCACCTCCGCCGACGTGAAGATGTTGCAGGCGCCGTTCCGGTCAGGCGTCGCTCTCGAGGACTACCAGCTTGAGCCGGTCGCCCGCGCGGTCGAGGCGCCCAGGGTCAACCTCCTGCTCGCCGACGACGTCGGTCTCGGCAAGACCATCGAGGCGGGCCTGGTCGCGCAGGAACTCCTGCTGACGCAGCGCGCCCGGCGGATCATGGTGGTCTGCCCGGCGGGGCTGACGCTGAAATGGAAAGACGAGATGGCCGAGAAGTTCGGCCTCGACTTCACCATCATCGACACGGAGCGCTGCGCGATTGTTCGCCGCACCCACGGAAGCGCGGCCAACCCCTTCGAGATCCACCCGCTGACCATCGTCAGCCTCCCCTGGCTGCGAGGGCGGAAAGCGCAGCGGCTGCTCGACGAAATGCTCGACCCCACCGGCGAGAAGCGCGCCTTCGACCTGCTCATCCTCGACGAGGCACACCACGTCGCCCCGGCCGCTCCCAAACAGGTGTACGCCGTCGACTCCCAGCAGACGAAGCTCATCCGCAGGCTGTCTCCCCACTTCACCCACCGGCTGTTCCTGTCCGCCACTCCCCACAACGGCTACCAGGCGTCGTTCACCGCGCTGCTGGAGACTCTCGACGACCAGCGGTTCGCCCGCGGGATCGAGCCCGACTCCGCCGCGCTCACCGATGTCGTCGTGCGACGACTGAAGCGGGACATCAAGAACGCCGACGGTTCCGAGAGGTTCCGCCGCCGTGAAGCTCACGCGATGCCCGTTCTCTATCCGGCCGACGAGCGGGAGATCCACGAGCTCCTCAAAGAGTTCGCCGAGGTGCGGCGCAGGCGCCTGACCAAGCAGCGCGGCCGCAAAGCGGCCGACCTCGTGACCCTGCTGCTCAAGAAGCGGCTCTTCTCCAGCCCGGCTGCGTTCCTTCACACGGTCGGCGTCTACCTCGAAACCGTGAAGGGCAGGGCTGCCGACACCTTCGACGAGTCCGACGACGTCCCCGAATGGCTGGAGGAGTTCGCCGACTACACGGCTTCGCTCGACGACGAGTCACTCGCCGAGGCCGAAGACGACGCGGTCAACCGCGCCCACCCCCTGCAGGAAGGCGCGACCCGGCAGGAGGTCGAGCTCTTGGAGCGCATGCAGCAATGGGCGAAGAAGCACGCCGTCCGGCCTGACGCCAAGGCGCGGGAGCTCATCACCTATCTCAAGGCCGTCTGCCGCCCCGACACGCACTGGGAGAACGAGCGCGTCGTGGTGTTCACCGAATACCGCGACACCCAGACCTGGCTGGCCGGCCTGCTGACGCAGGAAGGTCTCGGCGGCGACCGGCTGAACCTGCTCCACGGCGGCATGTCCACCGAAGAGCGCGAACAGGTGCGGCAGGCCTTTCAGAAGGACCCCGCCGAATACGACGTGCGGATTCTCATCGCCACCGACGCGGCGGGGGAAGGCATCGACCTGCAGAACCACTGCCACCGGCTGGTCAACTACGACATCCCGTTCAACCCCAACAAGCTCGAACAGCGCATCGGCCGCGTCGACCGCTACGGCCAGCGGCACACTCCGGACATCCGCCACTTCATCGGCACCGGCTGGACCACCGCCGTCGACTCCTATGAGGCCGACCTGGAGTTCCTCGCCCGCATCGCCGAGAAGGTGGCCCGGCAGCAGAAGGACCTCGGTCCGGTCAATGCGGTCATCTCCGAGCGGGTCCAGCGCCGCATGCTCGGCGAAGACGTCGGCCTCGACGACGTCGATCGCGTCGCCCCCACCGAGGACGTACCCGTCGAGACCGACATCGGCGCACAGGTCAAAAAGCTCCGCGCGCGGCTCGACGAGACCGTCGGCGAGCTGCGGATCACCCCCGGGAACATCAAACGGGTGGTCGACACAGCCCTCGACCTGGCCAGACAGCAGCCGCTCAAGCCCCACCTCGACGAGAAGCACCTCACCGAAGGGCTCTTCGAGGTGCCGACGCTGACCGCGTCGTGGGAACGGGCCTCGGCCGGACTGCTCGAGAAGATCACCAAAGACGGCGCCCCGCCGAAACAGCGCCCGGTGACCTTCGACCCGGCCGCTCTCACCGAGTTGCGCGACGACGTCGTGCTCGCCCACCTCAACCACCCGCTGGTCGCCATGTCGACCCGGCTCCTGCGCGCCGCGGTCTCCAACCCCGACATCGGTCTCAACCGGGTGACCGCTGTGATCAGCGACGATCCCGCCCTGGAGACCACACTGATCGGCGCCTATGCCAGATTCGTCCTGGTCGGCGGCGACGGGATGCGGCTGCACGAAGAGGTCATCTACGCCGGCGGCTGGGCCCAGCAGAGCGGCCGGTTCCGCCGCCTCGACGCCCAGGGCACCCTCAGCGGCATCCTCGACCGGGGCCTGAACCAGGGACTGCCCGCATCTCCCCACCTGCACCGGCGGCTGGCCGAGGTCTGGGGCCGGATGCGGCCCGGCCTGGTCGACGCGATCGAGGCGCGCATGCGCACCCGTCGCGACTCGCTCGACAACGCGCTGGCTAAACGCCAGGAAGCCGAGCTGAACCGCATCGCGGCCAACTTCGACCGGTTCGCGGCCACCCTGCGCGCCACCCTGGCCGCCGGTGAAGAGGACGACGGCCTGTTCTCGGTCATCGAGGCGACCAAAGACGAGCAGGAGATCCGCCAGTATCTGAAGGACCGCGACTCGTGGCAGGCCCGCCTCGACCGGCTCGACGAGGAGAGGCGGCGCGAGCAGGAAGCCGTCGCGGCCCGCTACCGCGACTTCAAGGAACACCTTTTCCCCGTAGCCGTGATCTTCGTCGTTCCCAGGCAGGAGGCCTCCCGATGAGCCAGGCCGGTTGGCGCAAGCAGCCCGACGCGTCCCGCGTGCACCAAGACTGGCTGAGCCTCGTCGAGGTCTCCGGCCCGTTCCTCTCCCTGCCCGTGCTCCGGCGCACCTGGCCGTCGCTCGACCCCCTGGACAAGGCCGCCCGCGAGCGGCTGCGCCTCGAACACGGCACCTGGCAGGCGGGTGGGCTTTCCGGCGACTGGATCCTGTACGTACTGCGCCACCTCCTCGGCTGGGAGGAGGCCCTGCACACGACCGGGCTCGACACCTTCAGCCTGGAGGTCCCTCAACACGACACCTGGCTGACGTCCGACTTCGCCCTGGTCACACCGGGTGAGGAAGCCAAGCCGGGCACGGTCCGGCTGCTCGGCCTGATCAGCGACGACCGCCCGACCGCCCGCGTCAAGGGAGACGCCTGGGCCGCGACCACCGTCGACCGCCTCGCCCAGCTCTGCCGCCACCACGACGTCGAACTCGGCCTGGCCACGGACGGCCGCTGGTGGACTCTCGTGTGGGCCCCGCGCGGTGGTGTCACAACGAGCGCCACCTTCGACGCCATCTCCTGGCCCGAGGCCGCGGAGCGCGATGTCGTGCGCGCGTTCGTCTCCCTGCTGGGCCGGGCCCGCTTCTTCTCCTATCCCGACGACGAGACCCTGGTCGCCCTCCTCAAGTCGAGCAAGGACAACCAGGAGGACATCACCGAGGCGCTGGGTGTCCAGGTCCGCCAGGCGGTCGAACTGCTGGTGGCGGCCATCGGCCGGGCCGGCATCCGCGACCGCGAGGCGGGCGGCCCGGGCATCGACGACGTCGAGGCCCACGACGTCTACCGGGGCGCGGTGACCGTCATGATGCGCATCGTCTTCGTCCTCTTCGCCGAAGAACGCGGGTTGCTGCCGTCGGACAACGAGCTCTACGCCACCGCCTACTCGGCCGGGGGCCTGTGCGCGGAACTGGAGCAGCGCGCACTGGAAGGCAGCGAGAACGACCTGGAGCAGACCCAGGCGGCCTGGCACCGGCTGCTTGCTCTCTTCAATGCCGTGTACGCCGGCATCGACCATCCCCGCCTGAAGATGCATGCCCACGACGGCTCCATGTTCGACCCCGACGTGTATGCGTGGCTACCGCTGTCGATCGACGACCGGACCGTGCTGCACATGCTCAAAGCGGTCCAGTACGTGCAGATCGGGACCCGAAAGACGGGGGAGCGGCGCAAGCTCAGCTTCCGGGAACTCGACGTCGAGCAGATCGGCTACGTCTACGAGGGCCTGCTGTCCTATGAGGGGCGCCGCGCCACCGACACCGTTCTCGGGCTGGTCGGAAAGTCCGGCCTGGAGGAAGAGGTCAGTCTTTCCGACCTGCAGAGACTCGCGGCCCAGTCGGGTGGGGAACTGGCCGCGAGGCTGGCGGAGAAGTACAAGTCCTCCGGCATCGGCACGGCCTCGGCCGTCGCCAAGCGCCTGGCGCCCCTGTCGAGCGCCGAGCGCGTCGAGGCGCTGCGCAAGCTGCTGGCCGTGACGGTGGGTGATCGTGATCTGGCCGAGCAGGTGCTGCCCTTCTACGGCATTCTCCGCCACGACCTGCGCGAACTGCCCGTGGTCATCCTCAACGGGGCGCTCTATGTGACCGAGTCGGCGCTGCGGAAGAACACCGGAACCCACTACACGCCGCGCGACCTTGCCGAGCAGGTGGTCGAAGGGGCGCTGGAGCCGCTGGTCTACCGGGTCGGGCCGCTCCAGACGGCTGACCGGTCGAAGTGGGAGCCGAAATCGAGCGAGGAGATCCTGGCGCTCAAAGTCGCCGACATCGCCATGGGCTCGGCGGCGTTCCTGGTCGCCGCCGCGCGCTACCTGAGCCGGCATCTCGTGGAGGCGTGGTCACGGGAAGAAGACCCCCGTGCGGTTGCCTATCGGGCGGCCGGTTCAGCTTCTGGTACGGGAGATGCGGACCAGGACCCAGTAGTCGTCGAGGCCATCCGCCAGATCATCGAACACTGCCTTTACGGAGTGGACATCAATCCGATGGCGGTGGAGATGGCCAAACTGTCGCTCTGGCTCGTGTCGATGGACCGCGAACGTCCCTTCACCTTCCTCGACGACCGGTTGGTCGCGGGGGATTCGCTGCTGGGGATCACCTCGCTCGACCAACTCGAGGTCATGCACATGAACCCGAAGCGAGGGCGAGAGATCCACGAGGAGCGGGGGCTGCTTAACTTTGCCGTCGGAGCGCGGGCTGTGGTCCGCGAAGTCGCGCAGCAACGCCGGAAATTGGCGGCCATTCAACTAGGGAATAACCCTCTGGCGGCATTAGACAAGAAGCGGAGCATCTTGGCGGATGCAGAACTGAAGACATCGCAGGCGCGGTTGTTCGCCGATCTGACGGTGGGTGCGGTTCTCGCGCACGTGAGCAGAGGAGACGTTGGGCTTCGTGATGGCTCAATCAATGCAGCAGATTACGTTCGTCGCATCACCAACGGTTCGGTTGGCGCAGAAGTGGAGGCTCGTCAACAGCGGAATGAATGGCTCAACAAGGACCATGTGCCAGGCACTTTCTTTCGCCGACCGGTTCAGTGGCCGCTAGTGTTTCCGGAAGTTTTTACAGATAGTGCTGGTGAATACTCAAATGCGGCCGGATTTGACGCCATTGTCGGCAACCCGCCATTTTTGGGTGGGCAAAAACTCACTGGTGCTATGGGTGTGGCCTATCGAGAATACCTTGTTGAAATAATTGGGCAAGGTGCTCGCGGGAGTGCAGATCTGGTGGCATACTTCACGCTCTGTGCTCACGAATTGCTTAATTCTGACGGGCAGGTGGGAATCATTGCGACGAATACTCTTGCGCAGGGTGACACCCGGCAGGTCGGTCTCGATCAGCTTGTATCGAAAGGGATCACTATCCGACGGTCCATCAAGAGTTCGCCTTGGCCCTCGAAAAGTGCCGTCCTCGAGTACTGTGCTGTATGGACGAGCCGTCGGGCTCTGGCAGAGGAGGCGGAACGCCTTGCTGGCGGTATTGCAGTGGCAGGTATCACTCCGTCGCTAGACCCCGAATCCAGGGTAATCGGAAACCCGAAGCGACTCATAGCCAATGAGGGCATATGTTTTCAAGGCTCTGTGGTTCTTGGCTTGGGATTTGTAATGGAGCCTGAGGCGGCCGGTATGCTAGTTGAGGAAGACTCAAGGAATGTCCAGGTTTTGTCTCCATATCTAAGTGGACAGGATCTAAATGCGCGTCCTGATAGCTCCAATAGTCGATGGGTAGTCAATTTTCGAGATTGGCCCTTGAGTCGCGCTCAAACCTATCCGGGTCCCTACTTTAGAGTTCTAGAGCTCGTAAAGCCCGAGCGTGACAAGAATAATCGAAAAGTTTACCGCGACTTCTGGTGGCAATTTGGCGAGAAGCGGCCAGCAATGTTGAGGAAGATTTCAGGGCTTGAGCGGGTTATCGTGATAGTGCTCCACACGAAAATCGTCATGCCTGCAATGGTTCCAACTGGTAGCGTTTTTTCGCACGGCCTCGGCATTTTTGCCACTGACGATACGGCAGTTCTCGCGTTGCTGTCCGCTGCTCCCCACTACTGGTGGACTCTCACGCGAGCGTCGACCTTGGAGACCAGGGTTCGCTACACGCCCTCGGATGTCTTTGAAACCTTGCCGCTCCCCGAGCTTACGGAGGAGATGCGGAATCTCGGTGATCAGCTCGACGCTTTTCGCCGGAACCTAATGCTCTCTCGGCAGGTAGGTCTGACCTCCACATACAACATGGTGAACTCCTCCGCGAATACCGATGAGGACATCATCGGGCTGCGCCGAATCCATCGTGCCATCGACGAGGCCGTCTGTCGGGCTTACGGCTGGGATGACCTGATCGACAATCTCGACCATGGCCATCACCCTGTTGGCCGAGAGATCCGCTACACGGTCGGCCCTGCCGTGCAACGGGAGTTCGTCGACCGGCTTCTTGAACTCAACCATCAGCGCTATGCCGACGAAGTCGCCCGCGGCCTGCATGACAAGGCCAAGAAGAGGGCCAAGCGCGCCGACGACGAAACCCTGTTCTGATGTCCGCGATCCCACCCCCCGTCCTTGCCGGATCACCACCGAGGAACCGCCGACCTCATGATCAATGACCAGGAGGACCTGTTCCCCGACCTGGGCAACAGGCAGCAGACGCTCGACCTGACCTCGAAGCCGGCCCCGGAGGCCCAAGTCGTACAGGAAAAGGCGGACATCCCTTCGCTGGACCAGCCACAGGAATTCGCCGAAGGAACGTCGTACACGATCAGGGACGAGTTCCAGGAACTGGTCTGCCGTGATCTTCTCGGCCCATGGAACGGCGACTACGAGGAGTTCTCGCCCCGCGCCATGGGCCCCCGTGAGCGCTACCTGGTCGGCATGCTCGGTCCGAAGCACTCGCCGACCTCCTCGAGGGATGAGGCCGACGAGGTTCCTGACACCGAGATCGCCGTCCAGGGCGATGCGTCGGAGGCCGATCTGCCCGAGATCACCACCGCGCAGAACCTCGGTCGTCTCTGGGCCTCTTCCATGGGGCTGTCGTTCGCGGTGCCCGCCGACGTCGACGTGGTCGCGGTCTCCACGTCGTGGGGTCACTACACGAAGTCCGAGGTCGAGCAGGAGGGCGGCAAGAAGGTCCGGACCTGGGCGCGTCGACCTGTCAGTCACGATAAGGAGATCCGGCTCGATCGTGGCTCGTCGGCGCGTGTCCCGCTCACCAGCGGACGAGGCGACGATCCCGGGGTCCTGCTGGCGATCACCGTGCAGAACCGGGACGACCGCCGGGTGGTCGAGCTGGCGCTGATCAACACCCAGGTCGAGCCGTCGAGCAACAAGGACACGGCCTGGCTGTTCCAGACCGAGCTGAAGGTACGCGCGCTCGACGGCGCCAGGGCGATCTTCCTGCCCATCGACGACCCGCTCGACGGCGGCCAGGCCGGATACGACGACGAGGACGCCCACCTACGCCTGCTCTACCGCAACGAACGCCGCTACGCATCAGGTCGCAACGTCGCCGTCCACGCCGAGATCGGCCCGGACGAGCGATGCGCGCACGAGCTGCGCACGACCTGGCTGCCCGAGTACAACGTGCCGGCGACCGTCGCGCCGACCGACGGTCTCGACGGTGTCGAGCTGTCGATGGACGCGCTGGCCGCCGCCGGCCGGGAGGAGCTTTGCGCCGGTCTCGCGCCCCTCGCCGACGGATACGTGCACTGGCTGAACCTGCGCGACGCCGACATTCCGGGCCTGCCCGAGGCGCTGCGGCCGGTGGCCGAGAATGCGGTGTTCAAGGCACGGATGGCGGCCGGGCGGATCAAGGCGGGCATCGACCTGCTGATGCGCGACGACGACGCCTTCAAGGCGTTCCGGTTCGCCAACGAGGCGATGGCCGCGCAGCGGCGGCACAGCGCGATCGCCAAGCTGCGGCAGGAACGCGGGCTGACCTTCGAGCAGGCCACCGAGGTCGTCAAGGAGCAGGGCGCGAAGGCGGCGTCGTGGCGGGCGTTCCAGCTCGCGTTCGTCCTGCTCAACCTGCCCGCGCTGGCCGACCCGGCCCACCCGGAACGGGCTGCCGACCATACCGGCACCGCCGACCTGCTGTTCTTCCCCACGGGTGGCGGCAAGACCGAGGCCTATCTGGGGCTGACCGCGTACACCTTCGCCATCAGGCGCCTGCAGAAGGTGGTGGGCACGGCCGAGCAGGCCCGCAGCGGGCTCGACGGGGTGGCCGTGCTGATGCGGTACACGCTCCGGCTGCTCACGGCGCAGCAGTTCCAGCGGGCCGCCGCGCTCGTCTGCGCCGCGGAGATGATCCGCCGCGATGACCCGGTGACCTGGGGTGACACACCCTTCCGGATCGGGCTCTGGGTCGGTGGCACCGTCTCGCCGAACTGGTTCGACGGGGCCCAGAAGGAGGTCGACGCCGCGCGGGCGGCTCCGGAGGGCAAACGGCCCAATGTGCTGCAGACCCTCGCCTGTCCCTGGTGCGGTCAGACCCTTCGCGGTCACCAGGATCTGCACGTCGACGAAGACCGTCGCCGGGTGGTGCTCTACTGCGCCAACGGTGAAGGGGTGACCGCGTGCCCGTTCTCCCGGCGCATGTCGCCGGGCGAGGGGCTGCCGATCCTGACGGTCGACGAGGAGATCTACCGGCTCACGCCGAGCCTGGTCATCGCCACGGTCGACAAGCTCGCCCAGCTCCCGTGGAAGGGGTTCGCCGGGAACCTGTTCGGGCGGGTCCGGGAGTGGTGTCCCCGCCACGGCTATCGCCACGACGACCTGAACGACAAGACCGGCTGCACGCCCCGGCACAACGCGAAGGGCGCGCTTCCGGCCACTCAGATCCAGCAGGTCGTCCGGCTGCGTCCGCCGGACCTGATCATCCAGGACGAGCTGCACCTGATCTCGGGCGCTCTCGGCACCACGGTCGGCCTCTTCGAGGCCGCGGTCGATGAGCTATGTACGTGGGGCGACAACCACGGACCCAAGATCGTCGCCTCCACGGCCACCACCAAGCGGGCGGACGCCCAGGTCCTCGGCGTCTTCGCGAGAGAACTGGCGATCTTCCCGCCGCAGGTCATCGACGTGGCCGACACCTTCTTCTCGCGCCAGGTCGCGATCACGCCCGCCGACCCCGGCCGGCGCTACCTCGGCGTGTGCGCGCACGGGGTGCGCCTCAAGTCCGCCGAGATCCGGCTCGCGGAGATCCTGCTCATCGCCGGCCAGACCACCTTCGACAAGTACGGGGCGCCCGCCGATCCGTACATGACCCTGGTCGGCTACTTCAACGCCACTCGCGAACTGGCCGGCATGCGGCGCTACGTCGACGACGACGTGACCACCCGCATCCGGTCGCACGGCAGGCGCAAGGGTCTGTCGAACCGGTTGTCGACCCGGCTGGAGATGCTCACCGTCCAGGAGCTGACGTCGCGGATCTCCTCCACCGACATCAGCGAGGTGCTCAGGAACCTGGAGGTCGGCTTCGACCCGGAGTTCGACACCTCCCGCCGCAAGTTCGACATCGCGCAGGAGCGGGCGTTCGCCTATCGCGACAAGCGGCCGGAACACCAGCTCGTCGGCCGGCGTTCCGCGCGCAAACGGTTGCCCGTGGACGTCGTGCTGGCCACTTCGATGCTGCAGGTCGGCGTGGACGTGTCGCGGTTCGGGCTGATGGTGGTGACGGGCCAGCCCAAGAACACGGCCGAGTACATCCAGGCGTCCTCCCGTGTCGGCCGTGACGCCGAGCGGCCCGGACTGGTGGTGACGCTCTACAACTGGTCACGCCCACGTGACCTGGCCCATTTCGAGGACTTCGAGCACTACCACGCCACCTTCTACCGGCAGGTAGAGGCACTGTCGGTCACCCCGTACACGCGAAGGGCCCTTGACCGAGGCGTCACGGCCGCCTTCGTCGCTGCGCTGCGCAATGCGGATGACACCTACTCCCGCAACGCCGACGCCCAGGACGTCGATCTGGGCGGACCACTGGCCGCCCGGGTCCGGGACAGGTTCCTGGCCAGGGCGGAGGCGGTGGCGGGCGAACGCGGACGCGACTACCTGCGCGAACGCCTCAACGTGGTGACCGACGTCTGGAACAGGGAGCAGGGTGGAGAGTTCCGGCTCGGCTACCAGGCGAACTCGTCCAGCAAGCAGCAGCTCAAGGGGCTGCTGCACCAGGCGGGAGACGGCCGGTGGGACACGATGACCATCGGCCAGTCGATGCGCGAGACCGAGAACGAGATCAACCTCCTGGTTCCCCGAGTCGAGGAGATGTTCGCCCCCGCCTATGGGGTGCCCGAATGGGTCTTCGCCTCGACGGGGGCGGACGACAGCGATGATGACACTCCCGAGGGCGACGAACTCGGCGAGACCACTCTGAATGGAAAGGGGCGGTGATGGCCGGAAGGCCCGAGGGGCACCGGCGGAGGGTCGGCGCGGTACGGCCGAGCCATCTGATGTTCACCGGAGGAGTCGGGGCGCTGGTCGACCTGCCCAATTTCTCGGTCCTGGTCAGGGGTGTGGACGACTGGCGCTACGAGTCGGCCGCCGGTCCGGCGGAACTGGCCGAGCCCCGGCTTCTTGCGGCCGTGCAGACCCTGCTGGGCAAGACGGTCACGAAGTTGAAGCCGGCCCCCTGGAGACCGGACGGGGATGGCGACGACGCCGCCCGGGTCGGGGTGCCGACGGTTCCGTTCCCCGCGTGGATGCGGTGCACGGCCTGCAACACGCTGGCCCCCATCGAGTCACAGGTCGTCTTCGACTTCGAGAACAGCAGGAAGCACGCGCCGCACGAGGCCCGGTTCTTCCACAAGAGCTGCCCCCGGAAGAAGTCGGGCCCCAAGCCGCTGGCCGTGGCCGCCCGCTTCGTGCTCGCGTGTACGGCCGGTCATCTCGACGACTTTCCCTACGCCCGGTTCGTGCATCGAGGCGGTAAGTGCGAGGTCGACTTCCCGCCGCTGAGCATGGACGACCGGGGCGGCAATCTCGGCGCCAACGTGGAGATCAAGTGTGACCGCTGCGAGCAGCGGCGCAACATCACCGAGGCCATGGGCCGCCGGGGTGAGCAGAACCTGCCGGCCTGCCGAGGCCGCCACCCCCACCTGTCGACGTTCGAGACGTGCACCCGGCCGGTACGGGTTCTCGTCGTCGGCGCGTCCAACCAGTGGTTCGCCCAGACGCTGTCGTCGTTGTGGGTGCCGGAGACGGGGGCAAGCGTTCTGGCCGCCAAAGTGGCCCAGCACTGGCCGGCCCTCTACGGCATTCAGAACGTCAGCATGCTGCCGTACCTGCGTGACAACGTGCCGGCGCTGCGTGAGTTCGACAAGTGGGACGACCAGACCCTGTGGGAGGCGCTCGAACGGCATCGCACCCGCATCGACGCGCCCGAACCCCCGGAACAGGGCTACCCCGACCTGCGGACCGCTGAATGGGAGGTGCTCTCGGCCGTTGAGCTGCCCGAACCCGATGCCGACTTCACCCTGCGCCGCGACCCCGACGGCGTCCCTGAACCGCTTCTCGGTGTCTTCGCCGATGTCATCCAGGCTGAACGGCTCCGTGAGGTCCGGGCCCTCATCGGCTTCACCCGCCTGGACGCTCCCGACCCCGAAGACCCCGACCTGGTCACCCGGGCCCCTCTCGCCAGAGACAAGCCCACGTGGGTTCCGGCGAGCGAAGTCCGAGGAGAGGGGATCTTCCTCAAGCTTCCTGAAGACCTCCTGTCGGACTGGGAGAAGCGCGTCGAGAACACACTCGCCCTCCGGGAGCACAAGGAGGCCTATGGACGCTTCCGGACGCACCGCTACAGCGACCGCATCAAGAACACCTTCGACGAGATGCAGCACTGGCCCGGGGCCCGGTTCTACGCCCTGCACACGCTGTCCCACCTGCTGATCAGGACGATCGCGCTGGAATGCGGCTACAGCTCGGCGAGCCTGTCGGAGCGCATCTACGCGGGCTCGGCTGATGACCCACGCACCGGCATCCTGATCTACACGGCGGTGCCCGACGCGGAGGGAACCCTCGGCGGCCTGGTCTCCCTGGCCGAGCCGGCGAACCTCGTCCGGTTGACCCGCCGGGCGCTGCATGACGCGATGCACTGCTCGTCCGACCCGTTGTGCTCTGGACGCCTGCCGCAGGCCCCGGCCGACTTCCTGCACGGAGCCGCCTGCCACGTGTGCCTGTTCGTCTCCGAGACCACCTGTGAGCGCGGCAACCGCTTCCTCGACCGGCGGTTCGTGGTGCCCATCGACGACCCCGACCTGGCCCTCTATCCCGAGCTGCCGTGACGCGGCGTTCGCGCTTCACCGAGGCCGTGGCTGCGGCAGCCGCCACGATGGGGCCGTCCCGGTTGCGTGTCCTGGCCGACCGGATCGCCGACGGACGGCCTAGGAGCGCGATCCCCGGGGCGCTGCCGGTGCCGGGCTTCGCCGACGCGGCGCGGGACGTGCTGGCCGCGATCGAGGCGGAGTCCATACCCGATGTCGAGGCGGTCGCCTATCTGAGGGGAGTGGCCGACGGGCATGCCCAGCACGCCGGGGCCATCAGGGTCGAGCCGGTCTGGAGCGGACCGGGTAGCCATTCAGTCCCGGTGCGGGCGACCGCGCAGGTGCTGGTGGATCTGGTCGCCGAGGCGGTCCAAGAGCTGGTGCTGATGACCTATTCGGCCAAACCGTACGCTCCTTTGCTGGAGGCCCTGCGCACGGCGGTCCGGCGGGGCGTCTCGGTGATCGCGGTGGTCGAAACCCTCCAAGGGGCCGGTTCCGCCTTGGGCGGTGCCGAGCCGGCGGCGGCGTTCCTGACCGTGCCCGGAGTCGAGCTGTGGCACTGGCCTGCCGCCCACCGGGCCGGACCCGGTGAGGCGGATGGGAAAGGTGCGAAGATGCACGCCAAACTGGCCGTGGCGGACCGGCGGGTGCTGCTGGTGTCCAGCGCCAACCTGACTCAGTCGGGAGTGGCCAGGAACATCGAGGCAGGACTGCTGGTGCACGGCGGGGCCGCGCCGCAGCGCGCGGCCGAGCACGTCGCCGAGCTACGGGCCAGAGGCGTGCTCGAACGGCTCCGCTAGGGGAGAGAGGTATGTGATGCACGACGACGCCACGGCCAACGCCACGGTGGCGGCGGGCGACATCGCCCGGCTGGCCGGAGTGGGCCGGGCCGCCGTCAGCAACTGGCGCCGCAGGTTTCAGGACTTTCCCGAACCGGTCGGCGGGACCTCGTCCAATCCACTCTTCTCGCTCGCCGAAGTCGAGACCTGGCTGCGCGAGCAGGGAAAACTCGACGAGCTCCCCGAGGACGAACGAGCCTGGCAGCTGATCCGCAACTCCGCAGACGATCTTGAGCTCGCGTGGCTGGTGAGCAGGGTGGCCGCGACCCTGGTGCGGAATCGGCTGCTCCTGGGAGCATGGGACCCGCCTCCCGAGCCGCTCGTCGAGGCTGCGGCCGGACTCGCCGCCCGGCACGGCACCGCAGACGCGGTGGAGTTCCTGTTCAAACGCTACGTCGAGACTCACTCCCGCCGGGTGTCGACCGTCCCCGCCCCCGTCGCGGCACTGATGGCGCGGTTGCTCGGGCCCTGTGTCACCGTGCTCGATCCGATCTGCGGCCCCGGCACGCTGCTCATGGAGGCGCTGTTCGAACGGGGCAAGGTGCGCGGGCAGGAGCGCGACCCCGCGATGGCGCTGTTCGCCGCCGCCCGCATCGCGGCGAAAGGGCCGGAGACACAGGTCCGAGAAGGGGACGCGCTGCTCAACGACGCCTGGCCCGACATTCACGTCGACGGGGCCATGTGCGTGCCGCCCTTCAACGAGCGTGGCTGGGGCTACGAACAGCTCACCAACGACCCCCGATGGCAGTACGGCCTGCCGCCGCGTGGCGAATCGGAGCTCGCGTGGGTGCAACACTGCCTCGCCCGTGTTTCGCCGGGTGGCCGAGTGGTGGTCCTGATGCCCCCGGCCGCGGCCAACCGGCGGTCCGGACGCCGGATCCGGGCGCAACTCCTGCGGACTGGCACCCTCCAGGCGGTCATCGGACTGCCGGCCGGTTCGGCCCCGCAGTCGGCGCTGCCACCCCACATATGGGTGCTGCGCCGCCCCGATGACACAGCCGGCGTCCCCGCCACCGTTCTCATGGCCGATGGCCCGATAGAGGCGTTCGCCGACGGCATCGAAGCGGTGGGTCACCCTGTCCCGATCATCGATCTGCTCGACGACGACGTCGACCTGACCCCGTCGCGTCATCTGCCGAAGGTGGCGGCTGTCCGGATGGACGATCTCGATCGGACCCGTGACACCCTCGGGCGGTTCACGGCCGGACTGACCGGGCTGTTGCCGGGTGTCGGCCCGGAGACCCGCGATCTGGCCATGACCACTCTCGCGGAGCTGGCCAGGGCCGGAACCGTCCAGATCGAGCAGACACCGATGCGGATGGAGACGGAATCGGGGCCGGTGCCGCTGCTCACGGCGAAGGACGTCACTCTCGGCCGGGGCCCGACGGGTCAGGGAGAAGATGGCCGTGACGTCGTGACGGCCAGGCCCGGCGACATCGTCATTCCCGTCGTGACCCGCCTGGTGACCGCGCGGGTGATGACGGAGGAGGTCGCGCTCGGCCCCCACCTGATCCTGATCCGGGTGGATTCGGCCGTCCTCGACCCCCGCTTCGTGGCCGGTTTCCTCCGGGTCTCCGCCGAGCGGGCCGCGACGACGGGGTCCGGCGCCTATCGCGTGGACGTGCGGCGGGCGCGCCTGCCGCGGCTGCCCGTCGACGAACAGCGGCGCTACGGCGAGGTGTTCCGGCAGGTGGAGATCTTCGAGAGCGCCGTACGTCAGGTCGCGGAGACCGGCGGTTCCCTGGTGGAGCAGATCCTCCAGGGGCTGATCAACGGACAGCTCCGGCCGTCCGGCTAACGGGCCATCGACAGCATGAGTTCGGCCGGGGTCGGCCGGTTGCGCGGCTCCTTGTCCAGGCAGGCCGCTAGCGGGCCGCGCAACGGTGACGGCAGTTCGCGCAGGTCGGGCTGGTGGTGCAAGACGGCCTCGAAGACCTGGAAGACCGTCCGGCCGTCGAACGCCTGACGGCCGGTCGCCCCGTAGTACATCGTCGAGGCCCAGCTGAAGACATCGGTCTGGGGGCTGATCGGCAGCCCCGAGACCTGTTCCGGTGACATGTACGCGGGCGTGCCCTTGACGACGCCCGACGTCATGGTGGCCTGGTCGAGGGCCTTGGCGATCCCGAAGTCGATGACGCGCGGGCCGTCGGGCCCGATGAGGACGTTGGCGGGTTTCAGGTCTCGGTGGACGATCTCAACGGAATGGATGGCGTTCAGCGCGGCGGAGGTGGCGATGGCGAGCCGGACGAGGCTGTCGCCGTTCAGGGGGCCGTTCGCCCGGACGAGCCGGTCCAGCGAGGGCCCGCGGACGTACTCGCTCACGATGTAGGGAGCCTCGTCCTCGAAGCCGACGTCGAGGATCCGGGCGGTGGAGAACGGGGGTACCCGCTTGGCGGCGGTGACCTCGCGAGTGAAACGCAGGTGCCCCTTCGTGCCCTGGAGCCGCTCGTGCAGGACCTTGATCGCGACCTGCCGTCCGTCGGGCCCCGCACCGAGGTAGACGACGCCCTGGCCGCCCTCACCCAGCGTGCTCAAAACGGTGTACGTCCCATACATGCGCACCCGCGGAGGTGCAGGGGAGACCGGCGGCGCGGGCGGCGCGGGCGTGCCCCAGGGATTCCAGGGGCCGGAGCCCGGGGGTACAGGAGTGGCTGGGACGGAGATCGGCGGGTTGGAGATCGGCGGGGCAGCCATGGGCGGCCGGGCCAGGCGGGCCCTGAGCACAAAGGCGTGGACGCTGCCTCCCCACCACGGCCCCAGCGCCCACATGAAGGCTGCGACCGAGTTCTGCCAGGACTCGGGGCCGTAGATCCCAGTGAGCGCGAAGGCCGCGAGGAGGAGAACGAAATGGGCCCCGGCCACCAACCCGTGCTCGCGACTGCGGAGCCGATAGGCGGCGGGTCCGGTGACGCACACCGTGAGAAGCCCAAATGACCATAGAGGCGCTAAAGTCCAACCGAAACTCATGGTGACTGGACTTGTGAGAATCCGTCTGTTCATGCCGTCATTCCGGGTTGCCGCCCAATATTCGCGAGGCATGAGGGAATTCTAGGGAGATTTCCGTTTCGTGGCTGGTGTAACTTCTCGGAGGAACGCGGATTCGGGCATGGAGGGCGGTCGGTTTGCGGGTCATCGACAGTCGTTACGAGCTGGATCCGCTCTCCCGGCGCGGCGGCGGTATGGGCGAGGTGTGGTTCGGTTACGACAAGCGACTGGATCGCCCGGTCGCGGTGAAGTTCATCCGCATCGACCGTCTGCCCGACGGCAGACCGGACAACGAACTCACCCAGCGGTTCGTGCGGGAATCCCGCATCACCGCCCGGCTCGAACACCCGGGTGTACCCGCCGTCTACGACTGTGGGACGTACGACGACGACCTCTATCTGGTCATGCAGCTCATCGACGGCTGCTCAGTCTCAGCCCTTCTCGACGAGACGGAAATTCCCGTCCCCTGGGCGGCGGCGATCGCCGCCCAGGTCTGCTCGGTGCTGGCGAGGGCCCACGAGAACTCGCTGATCCACCGCGACCTGAAGCCCGGAAACCTCATGCTCAGCCCCGACGGCACCGTCAAGGTCCTCGACTTCGGGGTGGCCATCGCCCTGTCGCCGGGCTCGACGCGGCTGACCGCGACGGGCGTCGCGGTGGGCACCCCTGAATACATGGCGCCCGAGCAGGTCATGGCGGGTTCGACCAGCCCTCAGAGCGATCTCTACGCCCTGGGTGTGGTCCTCGACGAGATGCTGTCAGGGGAGAACCAGTTCGCGGGCGCCACTCCGCTGGCGTCGATGCACAATCACATCGGCCGCGCCCCCCGACCTCTTCGCCAGCGGCGGCGTGACGTACCGGAGGGGCTTGAACGCCTGGTTCTCTGGCTGTTGCAGAAGGCACCCGACAACCGTCCGGAATCGGCCGCCGTCGTCTACGACCGCCTGCTCGGCTTCTGCCGTGAGCTGCCCGCCTTCCCCGGCTATGTCGATGCGTCCGGCTCGCACTCTGCCCGGATGTACGCGGGCGTCGTCAGCCGAGTCGGAGCGCGTCCGCAGGAGCGACCGGAGCCGGCGCCGGTCCGTCCCGCATCGACCACATCCGTTCCTGACGCGGCGCCGTTCCGGCCGAGCGATCTCGGGCTGGCCAGGAAGGACGCCCACCTGCTCAAGGCTGAATCCCGGTTCACCCAGGCGGCCGAGGTGCTCGCCGGCGCTCTGGAGCCCGCGACACGGGCGCTAGGCGTCACCGACCCCGATGTGATCTCGGTGCGGATCGAGCTGGCGGACGTGCTCTTCCTGGCCGGTGACTACCGGCGGGCGGCGACGGAGTTCGCCGACCTGGCCGCCGTCCTTGCCGAACGAGATGGGCCGGGCGCCGATCTCGTGCTGCGTTTCCGGCTGATGGAGGCCAACTGCCACGCGGCTGTCGGAGAGACGACCCTCGCCCTCGACCAGCTCGGTCGGCTGCTGGAAGACGAGCGCCGGCTCGGCATCGACGACGATCGCACGCTGGAGCTCCGGCGCCAGATCGCACTTCTCGAAGTTGGGTCGGGAGATCCGGTCCGGGCGGGGAAAACGCTGACGGATCTGCTCCCTGACATTGAGAATCGATACGGACCGAAACATCCGAGCGTCTTACAAGTTCGCGAATTACTCGCCAGCCTTCCCCGGAGCGAATGAATTGGCCACCCTCTCGGTACTCCTCCATCAGATCGACAACGGCACCGTCCTGCTGCCCGAGTTCCAGCGCGGCTACGTGTGGACCCGCGACCAGGTCCGGGGCCTGATGCGCTCGCTCTACAAGGGCTATCCCGTCGGCGGGCTGCTGCTGTGGGAGACCGAGCCGGAAATGGCTTCCATTCGCGGCGCTTCGGCCGAAGCCGGGGTGCGGCTGCTGCTACTCGACGGGCAGCAGCGCATCACCACGCTTTACGGGATCATGCGCGGCAAGCCTCCGGCGTTCTTCGAAGGAGACGCCTCGGCGTTCACCGGGCTCCGGTTCAACGTCGAAGACGAGACGTTCGAGTTCTACGGCCCGGCGAAGATGCGCGACGACGCCAGGTGGGTCGACGTGACCCGGCTCTTCACTCACGGGCTGGAACCCTTCTTCCAGGCCTTCGCCCAGTATCCCGACAAGCTGTCGACCTACCTCTCCAGGCTGAACCAGCTGAAAAATCTGGAGAACCGGCAGTTCCACGAGGAGAAGATCACCGGGCCCGACAAGAACGTGGATGTGGTCGTCGACATCTTCAACCGGGTCAACTCGGGAGGCACGGCTCTGTCCAAGGGCGATCTCGCCCTGGCCAAGATCTGCGCCCAGTGGTCGCCCGCGCGTAAGGTCATGAGGCAGCATCTGGACGGCTGGGCCGACAAGGGCTTCACCTTCTCCCTCGACTGGCTGCTGCGCAACGTCACCGCCGTGGCCACCGGACGGTCGGTCTTCACGGCGCTCGACATGGTCAGCGACGGGGAGTTCGAGACGGCCCTCGCGAAGTCGGTGCTCTATGTGGACACCCTTCTCGGCGCGGCGTCCGGACGCCTGGGCCTCGACCACGACCAGGTGCTGATGGGGCGCTACGCCCTTCCGGTCATCTCCCGGCTGCTGCACCTGACTCCCGGCGGCGGCTTCCCCGACGGCGCTTACCGCGACCGGGTGCTGTTCTGGTACGTCCATGCGGCGCTGTGGGGTCGGCACGCCGGTTCCACCGAGACCATCCTCGCCCAGGACTATGACACCGCCGGGCGTGCCGGAATCGACGGGCTGATCGCGTCGCTGGAGCGCTGGCGTGGTGGCAACCTGGAGATCCGGCCACACGACTTCGACGGCTCCACCCGAGGGTCCCGCTTCTACCCGCTTCTCTACATGCTGACCCGTGTACACGGTGCACGGGATTTCGGCACCGGCCTGCCGCTGCACGCCGAGATGCTCGGCAAACTGACCAACCTGCAGGTCCACCACATCTTCCCGAAGGCACTGCTCTACCCCGCCGGCTACGACCGTGCCGATGTGAACGCCATCGCCAACTTCTGCTTCCTCACCCAGAACACGAACCTGGTGATCGGCAAGCGGGCCCCCGAGGACTACTTCGCCGAAGCCGAGGAGAAGCACCCGGGCGTACTCGCGTCGCAGTGGATCCCCACCGATCCGGACCTCTGGCGCGTCGACCGCTATCTCGACTTCCTGGAGGCGCGGCGGGAGCTGCTGGCGGCGTCCGCGCAGTCCTTCCTCGCCGGCCTGCGGGACGGCGGTGCGGTCGCGGCAGCCGGGGAGCTGCCACCGGTCGCGGTCGTCGCGGACGACGCCGATGACGTGCGATCCGCTCAGGTGAAGGCCATGGCCGAAGAGCTGACCCGGCTCGGCTACGCCGACCCGGCTCTGGACAGCGAGATCGCCGACCCTGTCACCGGCCGCTCCCTGGCCGTGGCCGAGGCGTTCTGGCCCGAGGGACTGCAGGCAGGGCAGGGCAAGCCCGTGGTCCTGGAACTCGACCCCGAGGCGGCCGACCTGCCCAGGCTGGAGGAGCTCGGCTACGAGGTGTTCACGTCAGTGGACGCGCTTCTCGGCTATGCCTCCAGGCGCAGCGAGGCGGCGTCCGGGGAGGAGCAGGACATGCCCATTCCGAGCGGCTCATCTGATCCCGATCACACGGCCTTCGAGGCGGCCATGCGCTCCATCTACGATCGCGCCCGTAGCGAGGCCAACTACCACGCGTCCTACTTCCTGAGCATGCTCGCCGAGCACGGCGGCCTGGCCACAGCCCGGCGGCTGCTGAACTCACCGGCGGTGTCGGACGGCTTCGCGGCTCTGTGGGAACGCGGACGGCTGGACCTCACCGTCGAAGCGCTCGTGCTTCGCCCCGAATTCGCCGAACTGTTCACCGAAGCGGAGACGGAGATCGCCCGGCATCGGCTTGAACAGTTCGGCTGGTCCGGTCGTTAGAGGCGGTTGATCCCCGTCACGTGGAGCACGGCGGTGCCCTCCTCGTCGGACGCCGCCAGATCCACGTCTGCGCTCACCCCCCAGTCGCCGTCGCCAGCCGGGTCTTCGATGACCTGCCGCACCCGCCAGACCCCCGGCTCCTCCTCGATCCGCAGGAACGCCGGCCCACGGGCCGAGGGCCCGGTGCCGATCGTGTCGTGCTCCTCGTAGTAGGCGTCGAGCCCCGCGGCCCAGTCGACGTCGGGGTACATCTCCTCCAGTTCCTCCTGCTGGTCGAGCGCGGCCAGCTCGACCATCCGGAACATCGCGTTGCGCACCAGCACGCGGAACGCGCGGGCGTTCGCGGTGACGGGCCGGATCTTCGACTCCAGTTCGTCGCGGTGTTCCAGGGCCTCCGACGGGTTGGCGAGCTTCTCCCACTCGTCGATGAGGCTGGAGTCGACCTGGCGGATCAGTTCGCCGAGCCACTCGATGAGGTCGATCAGGTCGTCGGTCTTCATGTGCTCGGGGACCGTCCGCGACAGGGCGCGGTAGGCGTCGGCCAGGTAGCGCAGGACGGTGCCCTCCGACCGGGCCAGTTCGTAGAACTGGATGTAGTCGGTGAAGGTCATCGCGCGTTCGTACATGTCGCGGATGATGGACTTCGGGCTGACCGTGTGGTCGCCGACCCAGGGGTGGCCCTGGCGGTAGGTCTCGTAGGCGCCGAAGAGCAGCGCCTCCAGCGGCATCGGGTAGGTGACCTCCTGGAGGAGCTCCATCCGCTCCTCGTATTCGATGCCGTCGGCCTTCATCTGGGCGACCGCCTCGCCGCGCGCCTTGTTGAGCTGGGCGTGCAGGATCTGGCGGGGGTCGTCGAGGGTCGACTCGACGACGCTGACCACGTCGAGGGCGTAGGTGGGGCTGTCGGGGGCCAGGAGTTCGAAGGTGGCCAGGGCGAAGGTCGACAGGGCCTGGTTGAGGGCGAAGTCCTGCTGGAGGTCGACCGTCAGGCGGGCGTAGCGGCCCTGGTCGTCGGGCTCCTTCATCGTCTCGACGATGCCGCCGGCCAGCAGCGAGCGGTAGATCGCGATGGCGTGGCTGATGTGGCGGCGCTGGTTCTTGCGCTCCTCGTGGTTGTCGGTCAGCAGGCTCTTCATCGCCTCGAAGCAGTTGCCGGGGCGGTTGATGACCGCCAGCAGCATCGCGTTGGAGACCTTGAACCGGCTGTTCAGCGGCTCGGGTTCGGCCGTCTGGAGCTTCTCGAAGGTCTCCTCGTTCCAGTTGACGAAGCCCTCCGGCGGCTTCTTGCGGGCGTAGCCCCTTCGGCGCTTGGGGTCGTCGCCGATCTTCGCCAGGGCGCGTTCGTTCTCGATGACGTGGTCGGGGGCCTGGCAGGAGACGTAGCCGATGGTGTCGAAGCCGGCCCGGCCGGCCCGGCCGGCGATCTGGTGGAACTCGCGGGCGCGCAGGCGGCGGACGCGGTTGCCGTCGTACTTCGTCAGCGCGGTGAACAGGACCGTGCGGATCGGGACGTTCACGCCGACGCCGAGGGTGTCGGTGCCGCAGATGACCTTCAGGAGGCCGGCCTGGGCGAGCTTCTCGACGAGCCGGCGGTATTTGGGCAGCATGCCCGCGTGGTGGACGCCGATCCCGTGGCGTACCAGCCGGGAGAGGGCGCGGCCGAACTTGGTCGTGAAGCGGAAGTTGCCGATCAGGGCCGCGATGGCCTCCTTCTCGGCCTTGCTGCACATGTTGATGCTCATCAGCGCCTGCGCGCGCTCCATGGCGGCGGCCTGGGTGAAGTGGACCACGTAGACGGGGGCCTGCCCGGTCGACAGGAACTCCTCCAGCGTCTCGTGCAGCGGGGTCATCCGGTAGGAGTAGACCAGCGGCACCGGGCGCTCGGAGTGCTTGACCACGGCCGTCGGACGGCCGGTGCGCCGCGTGAGGTCCTTCTCGAAGCGGGTGACGTCGCCCAGGGTCGCCGACATCAGCACGAACTGGGCCTGCGGGAGCTCCAGCAGCGGGACCTGCCAGGCCCAGCCCCGGTCGGGTTCGGCGTAGAAGTGGAACTCGTCCATGATCACCATGCCGACGTCGGCCTGGCGGCCCTCGGCCAGCGCGACCTGGGCGAGGATCTCGGCGGTGCAGCAGATGATCGGGGCGTCGGCGTTGACCGAGGCGTCGCCGGTCATCATGCCGACGTTCTCGGTGCCGAAGATCGCGCACAGGTCGAAGAACTTCTCCGAGACCAGCGCCTTGATGGGGGCCGTGTAGAACGAGACCTGGTCGTTGGCGAGCGCCGCGAAGTGGGCCCCGGCCGCGACGAGCGACTTGCCCGAGCCCGTGGGGGTCGACAGGATCAGGTTGCTGCCCGTCACCACCTCCATCAGCGCCTCTTCCTGCGCCGGATAGAGCGTCAGCCCGCGCTCCTCGTTCCAGGCGGCGAACGCCTCGAAGAGGGAATCAGGGTCGGGGGTCCGCGGCAGGCGCTCGATCAGGCTCACCGCTCTATCCTGCCCCGAAGCTCGGGGAGAGCGAAACGAGCCGCGGACACACGGCGGGTTCGTACAAGATCGGGAAAGTCCGCGTGTCAGAGGGCTCGCGGGTCCCGCGGAGAGCCGACATTGGCGGGATGCGGGAGACGATCCACCGGTGGCGGGAGCGCTGGGATTCCCTCGACCCCGAGCCGAGGGCCCGGATCGTCGACCTCGCCCTCGTCGTCACGCTCCTCGCCTACACGCTGCCGCAGGCGCTGGTCGACCCCTACGACTCCTCGATCGTGGTCCCGATCTGGCTGGCCACCGCGAGCGCGGTCATCGCCTCGCTGACCATGCTCATCAGACGCCGGTGGGCCGGGCCGTCGCTGGTGTTCTCGCTGGTCTGCTACCTGTTCACCGGGCAGTCGGTCCCGGTGTCGATCGCCGCCTACTCGATGACGGCGCACCGGACCGTGCGGTGGTGGCAGGCCGTGGCGGCCGTGCTGACCGTCGGGTTCGCGGTCGGCTACCACTACCAGCCCAACATGAGCCCCAACATCGTCATCGACGCCGTGCGGGCGATCACGACCGTGTACGTGGCCGCCGTGGTCGGCACCTGGGTGCGCGGCTACCGCGACATGATCCAGACGCTGACGGACGACGTCCACATCAGGGAGGAGAACGCCGCCGCGCGCGAGCGCAGGCGGATCGCGGCCGAGCTGCACGACACCGTCACCCACGCGGTGACCGTGATGGTGCTCAAGGCCGGGATGATCCAGGAGGACACCGACCTGGAGGACAACCCCGCCCTGGCCAGGGACATCGAAGACCAGGGTGTACGCGCCCTCACGGAACTCCGCGAGCTGCTCACCGTGTTGCGGGCGGGTGACCTGCCCGACTCGGCCCAGGGGATCGACGCCATCCCGCGGCTCGTGGCCGACAGCAACACGACCGGGCAGCGGGTCGACCTGGACTTCGCGCTCGACGGGGTACGCCTGTCGCGCAGCGTCGAGCACGCCGCCTACCGCGTGGTCCAGGAGGGGCTGAACAACGCCCGCAAGCACGCGCCCCGGGCCACGGTCACGGTGACCGGCCGGGTCTCCGACGACGAGCTCGTCATCGTCATCCACAACGCCGCCGGGCCGCCGCGCGGGCGGGTCTTCGGCGAGTCGGGCTACGGGCTGGCGGGCCTGCGGGAGCGGATCATGCTGGTCGGCGGCACCCTCCAGGCGGGCGCGGCGGCCGACGGATTCACCCTGACCGCGCGTATCCCCGTCTCTCCAACAGTTCCCGAACCCTCCTGAGGGCCTCCTGCGCGCCGGTGCCGGGGATCGGGACGTACATGATCAGGCGCTGGCCCGAGTCGGGGATGGCCAGGATCTGTCTCCGTACGTCGATCTCGCCGACGACCTCGTGCAGCAGCTGTTTGCGCAGCTCACGACGGATCTCCACGTCATGGGCGGCCCACAGGCCGGTGAACAGGGGGCTGCGCGCGGCCAGTTCGGCGACCAGGTCCATCAGCTCCGGCCGGGTCGCAGAGGCCGCCCTGAGCTCGCGGACCGCCGCCGCGGCGAACGAGTCGGCGTGGCGGCAGACCTCGCGGTGCACCGGACCGGCGAAGATGCCGCGCATCTCGTTCCCGCCGACCTGCAGGTAGGGGATCAGGTGCAGGGCCATCGGGTTGGCGGCCAGCACGTCGAACCCGTCGTCCAGGACGTAGGCCGGGATGTCGGTCAGCGTCGCCAGGAGCTCCAGCACGCCCTGGGGCGGCGTCGGGGCGACGCCGGGCCGGGCGGGGGCCTCGCCGGCCAGGTTGCAGAGGTGGGCGCGCTCGTCGGCGTTGAGCATGAGTGCCCTGGCCAGCGCGTTGAGGATCTGCCGTGACGGATGGGGGCCGCGCCCCTGTTCCAGCCGGATGTAGTAGTCGACCGACATGCCGGCCAGTTCGGCGACCTCCTGCCGGCGCAGCCCGGCGGTCCGCCGCCGCGCGCCGTCGGGCAGCCCGACGTCGCGGGGCTTCAGCCGGGCGCGGCGGGTGCGGAGGAAGTCGGCCAGCCCGTTCCTGTCCATGAGCCGATTTTTCCTCTTTTGAGGGGCGCGTGGGTGGTACCGCTGATCCCAGCTTCGGCGGGTCTCTCGTCTGGCGGTACGGCCCCCGCCCAGGCTGGGGGCCATGACAACAGCACTCATCACCGGCGCGAACAAGGGAATCGGCTTCGAGACGGCCCGCCTGCTGGCGGAGCGGGGCGTGGACGTGGTCATCGGCGCCCGGGATCCCGGCCGGGGAGAGGAGGCGGCCGCGCGCCTCGGCGTCGGCTGCGTGCGGCTCGACGTGACCTCTCCCGAGACGATCACGGCCGCGGCGGCGTTCCTGGCAGAACGCTTCGGCTCCCTGGACATCCTGGTCAACAACGCCGGGATCGCCCAGGGCGGCCCGCCCACCGAGACCCCGCTCGACCTGATGCGGGGCCTCTACGAAGTCAACGTCTTCGGCGTGGTCGCGGTCACCAACGCGATGGTGCCGCTCCTGCTCAAGTCGCCCGCCGGCCGGATCGTCATGGTCTCCAGCGAGGTCGGCAGCCTCACGGTCACGACCGACCCGGCCAACCCGTGGGGGGATCTGAACAGCCTGGCCTACCAGTCGTCCAAGACGGCCCTCAACATGGTCACCGCCCTGTACGCCAAGGAGCTGGCCGGCACCGCGATCAAGGTGAACGCGATCTCGCCCGGCTACTGCGCCACCGACCTCAACGGTTTCCAGGGAGACCGGACGGCCGCCCAGGGCGCGGCCGTGTCGGTGTCGATGGCCCTGCTCGGCGACGACGGCCCGACGGGCACGTTCGTCAACGAGGCGGGCGTGGTGGCCTGGTAGCTAGGCGCGTTCGACGACGACGACCGGGATCTCACGGTCGGTCTTCTTCGTGTACTCGTCGTAGTCGGGCCAGGCGGCGGTCATCACCCGCCACATGTCGGGCTTCTCCTCCGGGGTGGCGGTCCGGGCGCGGGCGCGGAACTTGTCGCCCAGGACCTGGAACTCCACCTCGGGGTTGGACTGCAGGTTCAGATACCACTCGGGCGGGGCGTCCGCGCCGCCCTTGGAGGCGACCAGCAGATAGTCGTCGCCGTACTTCTGGTAGATCAGCGGTGTCGTGTGCTTCGTGCCGGTGCGGCGGCCGGTCGTGGTCAGCAGGGCCGCCGTCGTGCCCTGCCAGTCGTGACCCTCGGCGCCGTCGGTGGCCTGGTAACGCTCGACGTGTTCCTTGCCAAACAGCATGTGGACTCACCTACCCTTTCGGGCGGATCAACTCCCGGTCGCCTCGATCAATTCCAGGGCAACCTTCAGTGAAGCCTCATACTTCTCGTTCTCGTCGATCTTCGGATCGGGCAGCATGAACCCGACCGCGTGGATGGCGAACAGGGCCAGGCCGTGCTTGAGCCGCAGCGTCAGCGGCTGGTCGTGGTCGATCAGGAGCTCGCTGAGCTCGACGACCTTCTCGCGCATCCGCAGCATCACCGGGTGGTGCTTCATCGCGGTCGGGTTGCGCTCCATGAAGCGGGTGATCGCGCGGCCCTCGTAGGCGCCCTCGGCGTAGCGGATGATGGCCGCGCGGCGGACCTCGGGCGTGACCGTCACGTGCGAGCGCAGGTGCTCGATGATCAGGTCGAGCGACGCGATGCGATCGATGATCATGCCGGCGACGATGTCTTCCTTGGTCTTGAAGTGGTAGTAGAGGGCCGCCTTGGTCACCCCCAGCGCCTCGGCGATCTCGCGGAGCGAGGTCGCCTCATAGCCCTGCTCGGTGAACAGATCGAGCGCGATCTCCTGGATGCGCGCGCGGGTGTCTCGGGTCTCCCGAGGGGCGAACGCACGTTCGCTCATGGCGTTTGGTCGTCCTTTTAATTCAACTTGACGGGCGGCTAGTACGGACCTTACCTTAACTCCGGCTACTTGCCGGTCGGCAAGTAAGTTCAAGGGTTAACAAGGGGGCCCCGCAATGTCGGAAACCGCCGCCAGTCCACCTCCGGCGCGGTCCAGAGAAGTCATGATCATCTTGCCGGGACTGCTCCTGGCGATGATGCTCGCCTTCCTCGACAACATGATCGTCGGCACCGCGATGCCCCGCATCGTCGGCGAACTGAACGGTCTCGAATACTTCACCTGGGTCACCACCGCCTACATCCTGGGCACCACGGTGTCCACCCCCATCTGGGGCAAGCTGGGCGACCTCTACGGCCGCAAGACCGTCTTCCTCACCTCGATCGTCATCTTCCTGGTCGGCTCGGCGCTGTGCGGCATGGCCGGCTCGGAGCTCTTCGGCGGCGTCGACAACGGCATGACCGAGCTGATCGCCTTCCGCGCCATCCAGGGCCTCGGCGCCGGCGGCCTCATCGTCGGCGTGATGGCCATCATCGGCGACCTGGTCCCGCCGCGTGAACGCGGTCAGTACCAGGGCATCATGGCCGCGATCATGTCGCTCGCCATGATCGCCGGCCCCCTCGCCGGCGGCTTCATCACCGACCACCTCGACTGGCGCTGGGCCTTCTACGTGAACCTCCCGCTCGGCGGCGTCTCGCTGGTGTGGCTCTGGCTCAAGCTCGATCTGCCGAAGAAGCGCACCGAGCACCGCATCGACTGGTTCGGCGCGATCATCCTCACGGTCGGGATCACCGCTTTGGTCCTGATCACCTCGTGGGGGGGCCAGAGTCATGGCTACCCATGGGGATCGTGGCAGATCATCGGGCTGGGCGTGCTGGCCGCCGTGTCGTTCGCGGCGTTCATCCCGGTCGAGCGGCGCGCACCCGAGCCGATCATGCCCCTGCACGTCTTCAAGGACCGCAACTTCAACCTGATCTCGTGGATCGGCTTCCTGCTCGGCTTCGCCATGTTCGGCGCGATCTCCTTCCTGCCGCTGTTCCAGCAGCTCGTGCAGGGGGCGTCCGCGACCAACTCCGGCCTGCTGCTGCTGCCGATGATGGCGGCCTCGATGGTCGTCTCGCTCTACGTCGGCAAGCGCATCACCGCGACCGGCAAGTACAAGGCGTTCCCGGTCATCGGCGGCGTCATCATGGCCATCGGGATGGGCCTGCTCACGCTGATGGACGTCAGCACCCCGCTGTGGCAGACCGGCGTGTTCATCGCCGTCCTCGGCCTCGGCATGGGCTTCCTGATGCAGACCACCATGCTGATCGCGCAGAACAGCGTGGAGCAGAAGGACCTGGGCGTCGCCTCCAGCGCCTCGACCTTCTTCCGCTCGATCGGCGGCTCGTTCGGCGTGGCCCTGTTCGGCGCGGTGTTCAACAACCACCTGGCCGACGGCCTGCGCGAGAGGTTCGGCGCGCAGTCGGCCGACATGGTGGCCTCGGGCGGCCAGATGAGCCCGGCGGCCCTCGCCCAGCTTCCCCCGCAGATCAAGACCGGCTTCCTCGAGTCGCTGGCCGGCGCGATCAGCGGCGTGTTCGTCTGGGCGATCGTCTTCGCGGTCGCGGTGCCGATCCTGGCGGCCTTCATCAAGGAGATCCCGCTGCGGGGCGGCCCCGAGGAGCTCAGCAAGGAGGAGCCGGTGGCGGCTCTGTAGAACCCCTTCTCTCCGGTACGGCCCCCGCCCAGGCGGGGGCCGTACCCTTGTGCGTTGAACCTCCGGCCGGCGCCGGGCGTCATGTGATCATGAAGCGTTCGATGCCATGGGCGATCCTCCTCCTGATCGCGGCCTGTACGTCCGCTCCTCTCACCGCCCCCGCGCCCTGCCCAGAGACGTGGACCGGGAAGGCGCCCGAGGAGACGACCGTCGACGGGGCGGCCGACATGCTGGTTCCGGGCACCCCCGCCGGGGCGCTGATGTGCGCCTATCCCGGGGACAACATGACCGACGGCGAGGCGCTGGGCGGGCAGCGGAGACTGACCGCAGACCAGACGACTCGGATGGCGAGTGACCTGAACCGCCTCCCCGCCGGAACGGGCTCCGGCGCCTGCACCCTGGCGGGCGGGCCCGAGACCAACTATCTGGTGCGGGTCGACTACGCGGGCGGGGAACGCGTCTGGCTCACCACGGGAGACGAGGTCAACAGCTGCACGGACACCGCGAACGGGTCGTTCACGACCGACGCCTACCTGGGTGAGGAGATGACCGTCGCGTACCGGACCGGGAAGTGGACCACTCCCCAGCGTGAGGACCCCTGCCATCGGTCGCTCGGGCGTCGCGGCCAGGAGTTCGACATGGTGCCCGGCCGGCCCGTCGGGGTGCTGGTCTGCGGGGAGGACTCGCAGCGCGATCACGGCCGTGACGTGGCCCTCGCGCTCGCCGACGACCTGAACGCGATCCCGGCCCGGCCGGGCCGGGGGTCGTGCACCGGCACGTCGACGGAGACCTACCACCTCCAGTTCCGCTACTCGGAGGGTCCTGGAGTGGGAGTGACGGTACGGGTGGGCTGCCGCCCGCCCGTCCACAACGGCAGCCTCGACGGAACCGGCGAGTTCCCCCGGCTGAAGGCGCTGTCCCAGGGCGGATGACGGGCATCCCGGCCGACGGCGCCGCGTCGGCCGGGATCGTCTGCCAGGTCTGCCAGCCGCCCACCGACCGGCCCGGCGCAGCGTCTGGAGCGCGCCGGCGGCCATCAGGCCGTTGGCGGCGAAGACGGCGACCACATCGGGCTCGGACGTCGCGGTGGCCGGTTACGACGACTTCGAGGCGGCCCGCTCGCCTCGATCGTGCCGCCGGCCGAACTCGTCATCCGGGAGTCGACATGACGGCCCATCCGAACGGACGATGCGCACCTCCCGAAGGATGATGGCGGCGCGGCTCCCCGTGCGTGAGCGTTGAAGGCATGAATCGACTTCGGGGAAGTCTGGCCGCGCTCTTGGTCTTAGTGGTGACGGCGGCCTGTGGAACGCAGGAGACGGCGGCGCCGCCCGCCGCCACACCCAAGCACGGTCACGCGGCCTCCAAGGCCCCGGCGCTGCCGCTGCGCGACGGCGAGCGGTTCGTCACGCTGACGATGCCGGAGCCGTACACCCCCCAAGGACCCAACGGCGGGTCCGACGACTACCGGTGCTTCCTCATCGACCCCGGCACGCAGGGCACCGGCTTCCTGACCGGGGCGCAGTTCCAGCCGCTCAACCTGGCCATCGTGCACCACGCGATCTTCTTCCGGCTGGCCCCGGAACAGGTCGCCGAGGCCAAGAAGATGGACGCCGCCGCCCCCGGCCAGGGCTGGACCTGTTTCGCCGACGCGGGCGTCAGGCAGGCCGGGTGGGTGGCCCACTGGGCGCCCGGCGACCGTGAGACGCTGCTCGACCCGAAGTACGGCCACCCGATCCCGCCGGGCAGCCAGCTCGTCATGCAGGTCCACTACAACACCCGGGCGGGCGCCGGGGCCGACCAGTCGGCCATCCGGCTGCGGGTCAGCGACAAGCAGCTCCAGCCCCTCGGCACCGCCCTGTTCGCCGGGCCCGTCGAACTGCCCTGCACCCCCGAGGAGTCGGGGCCGCTCTGCGACCGGAAGGCCGCCGTCGAGGACATCGGCCGCCGCTTCGGCGAAGAGTCGGCCCGGACGCCGGGCTTCCTGACCGAGATGTGCGGACCGGCGAAACCGGGACCCACCCAGCACTGCGACATCCCCGTACCGCAGGAAGGGCTCCTGCACGCCCTGGCCGGGCACATGCACCTGCTCGGACGGTCGATCAAGGTCGAGCTCAACCCCGGCAAGCCTGACGCGCGGACCCTGCTCGACGTCCCCGAGTACAACTTCGACGACCAGGCGCTCCGCCCGCTGCCCACGCCGGTGAAGGTGGGCAAGGGCGACGTGGTGCGGGTGACCTGCACCCACGACGCCAAGCTGCGGAGCATGCTGCCGCAACTGGAGAAGGAGCCGGCCCGCTACGTGGTGTGGGGCGAGGGGACCGCCGACGAGATGTGCCTGGGGGTCGCGATCATGTCGGCCTGAGCTACTGTTCCTCGCCATGGGGCACTCGCACGGGCCGGCCGCGCCCGCCGACCGCACTACCGTCCTGGCCGTGCTGGCCGTGATCCTGCCGCTGGCGGCCGCGACGCTCGTCGCGCTCGTGCTCTTGTGGCCGGGTGCGGTGAAGAAGACGCAGGAGCCGCAGCTGCCCGAGACGACCGGGGTGATCACCTCGGTGTCCGGCGAGAAGGCGATCGTCGAGTTCTCGGTGTTCCACCAGGTCACCGCCATGCTGCCGACCGCGCCCGGGTCGGCGACGTTCGCCGAGGGCGACAAGGTGGTCGTGCTCGACCTGCAGGACGGCACCTACGCCGTCTCCGACCACGACCGCTCGTCGCCGCTGTGGCTGTTCGGGGCGGCGTTCGCGCTGGCGGTGATCGCCTTCGGGCGGTGGAAGGGGATCACCGCCCTGATCGGGCTCGCGATCACGTTCGGGCTGCTGCTCACGTTCGTGCTCCCGGCCATCCTGGCCGGGCAGCCGCCGTTGCTGGTCGCCGTCGTCGGCGCGGCGGCGATCATGTTGATCGTCCTGTACGTCACCCACGGCGTCAGCGTGCCCACCTCGGTCGCCGTGATCGGCACCCTGGTCAGCCTGGCCCTCACGGGCCTGCTGTCGCTGCTGGCCATCGACTGGACCCACCTGACCGGGGTGAGCGACGACAGCAGCTGGCTCCTCGGGACGAGCCACCAGATCAACACCCAGGGCCTGCTGCTGGCCGGCATCATCATCGGCTCGCTCGGCGTCCTCGACGACGTCACGGTCACCCAGGCCGCCACGGTCGCCGAACTCGCCCACGCCAACCCGGGATACACGGCCCGGCAGCTCTACCGGGCCGCCACCCGGGTCGGGCGGGCGCACATCGCCTCGGTCATCAACACGATCGTGCTCGCGTACGCCGGAGCCTCGCTCCCGCTGCTGCTGCTCATCAGCGTCGGGAACGAGCCCCTGGGCGAGGTGCTGGCCGGGCCGGTGGTGGCCCAGGAGCTGGTCCGGAGCATGGTGGGCACGATCGGGCTGGTCGCGGCGGTGCCGATCACGACGGCGCTGGCCGCGCTGACCTGCAGGAGGCGGGCCCGTTCGGCCGGGGACGTACCCGAACGGGCCCACGATCTGGTGACCGGCTAGGCGCGGCGCAGGTAGTAGCCGTACGACCAGCCGGTCGTGCCGTTCTTCGTGGTCACCTTGACCCAGCCCTTCTCACGGACCGGGGAACCCTGGACGGTCGCCTTCCACTTCAGCTTGCCGACCACCCGATGGCCCAGGCCCGGTCCCGACCGGACGTTGAGGTGGCTGCCCTTGCGGACGTGCTGGACCCGGTACTTCACCGAGGTCCCGGCCGCCACGACCGTCAGGTAGCCGAACGCGGTCGGATAGGTCTGGCCCTGGCAGGCGACGGAGACCGAGTAGGTGCCCGGCTTCGTGCCCGACCAGACGGTGGCCGTCCCGGTGGCCCGCACCCCGTTGGGCAGCAGCGTGACGCTGCGCCCCCAGGCCGGCGAGTAGGCGTAACCGGGCCGGTTGGGGCACGCCTTGGTGCGGAGCCGGACGGTCTGCCCGGCGTGGACGGTGGAGGGGGCGGCGGTCACGGCCACGGCGGAGGACGCGGCTGCGGGGAGCGCGGTGCTCGCGCCGGCCGGGAGGGCCAGGCAGAACACGGTCGCTGCGGCGAGGACGGCGGGCTTGACGAGATCCATGATCTCACTCCTTACGTACCAGGCAGGCTTTTGACCTGCTGTTACTACCAAGAGTAATCGCTTGATTACTTATTGTGAATACCTTGGCGCAGATCTGGTTGCCAACCGCCGGTGATCCCCACGTAGCGTGGGAAGGGCCGGGACGTTGAAGGAGGACCAATTCCATACTAAGTTTGTAGGAAAAGTGGAGGTTAGTGTGACTCTGCCCGGCTTCCTGGTCATCGGGGCCCCGAAGGCCGCCACGACCGCCCTGCACGCCGCGCTCAACGCCCACCCGGACCTGCATCTGGCCGCGGTGAAGGAGCCGAAGTTCTTCCTCTCGGACGGGCCGCCGCCCGAGAAGGGCGGCCCCGGCGACGCGGAGACCTACCGCGAGCACGTCTGGCGCCGCGACCGCTACGAGGCCCTGTTCCGGCCGGGATACCTGAACGGCGAGTCGACCCCGTTCTACCTGTACGACCGCGAGGCCCACCGGCGCATCAAGGCGCTCATCCCCGAGGCCCGGCTCATCGTGGTCGTCCGCGACCCGGTCGAGCGGGCCCACTCGAACTGGACCCACCTGTGGTCGGCCGGGCTGGAGCCCGTCGGCGACGTCGTCGAGGCCTGCGCCCGGGAGCCCGAGCGGATCAGGGCCGGCTGGGCCCCCTTTTGGCACTACGTCGGCCTGGGCAAGTACGGCGAGCAGCTGCGCGACCTCTACGACCTGTTCACCGAGGAGCAGGTGCTCGTCTTCCGCTACCGGGACCTGCTCGACCGCCCGGCGGAGACCCTCGACCGCATCTGCGGGCACCTCGGCGTGCGTACCGGGCTGATCTCCGAGGTCCCCCGCGAGAACGTGACCGTGCACCCCCAGGAGACGGTCCTGCACCAGGTGCTGTCGCAGGTGGTGCGGGTGGGCGACCGGCTGGGCGGCCAGGTGCTGACCGCGCCGCTCGCACGGGTGCTCCAGCGCGACGGCAAGGCCCGGCGGCCCCTGACGTGGGAGCAGCGGCAGGAGCTCATCCCGTACTTCACCGAGGACATCAAGCTGCTCGAAGAGGTCACGGGGGAGGACTTCTCCGACTGGATCCGGCCCCGCGACCGCTCGGGCGGCCAGGTCGGCCACCGCCCCGACGGCCAGGGCCAGGCCCGTAACGGACGCCCGCGGTAGCGGTGGCCGGCGCCGGGTGCGGCGGCCGGCGGGGGCGGGCGTCGGTGCCGGGGTGGGCGGAGCCGTAACGGAAAAAAGACGACCCGCGCCCGACGAGGGCCGTGACGCGGGTTCTCGCTAGACCAGTTCGGTGCGGAGGTCGTGGGCGCCGTCGGGGCGGGTCCACTCGTAGAAGATGCGCTGACCGCCGCCCGGCAGGTCGAGGATGTCGAGGTAGCGCAGGCCGCCGTGGGGTGACTGGGCGTGCGGGTGGACGCCCACCGCCGTCAGGGTCGAGGGGTCGGGGCCGGTGGCCACGCCGGTGCGCTCCTCGTAGTTCTCGGCCGCGCTGGCCCGGCCGTCGTAGTAGGCCAGCACCCCGTCGTCGGTGAAGCGGACCGCCGAGATGCGCACGCCGCGCGAGTCCCAGGCGCCGGGGCGGCGGTCGAGGGCGGTGCCGTGCCACGACCAGTCGCGCCCGTCGGGGCTGGTGGCGTAGTCGGTGACCATCTGGTCGGCCTCTTCGGCGACCTCCAGCGGGTGGCAGGACGCCCACAGGTGCCACTGGCCGCCGTGGTGGACGATCACCGGGTCTTTCACGCCGGTCTTGAGGTCGCCGGGCAGCACCACGCGGGCGGTCGCCGGGTCGAAGTCCTCGGGGCGGTCGGCCTCCAGGAGCTCCACCCGCCAGTGCTTGGTGCCGTAGGTCGCGCAGCTCAGGTAGAGACGCCAGGCGCCCTCCTGGGTCAGCACGAGCGTCGGGCGCTCCAGCGACTCGGTCCGCATCTGGTCTTTGGTGATCGTCAGCACCGGCTCGTAGCGCTCGCCGTCGTCGGAGCGGGCGATCTGGATCGCGTAGCCGCGGCCTTCGCCGATCGGGCGCCGCAACCGGTAGGCCAGGTAGATCGTGCCGTCGGGCGTCACCACGGCGCTCGGTGCGCCGGCCCAGAAGCCGGGGCCGTCTCCCGGCGGGGGGATCGCCACGACGGAGCGCTGAGGCTGGGGGAGGAACATTCCGGAGTCTCCAAGGATCACACGTCGACGATAGACAGCGAGGTGGAGGGGTCAAAGCGGCTTTGCCTGCTTGTTAACTCGACAAACCCTACCCTTTTACTAGGTTTATAGGCCGGTGATATTCCTCTGAACCCTCTCGGGAGGGGCCGCGTATCTCCGCCCGTAAGGGAGCTTCGCGAACCTCCGCACCTTAGGTCATGAACCGAGAAGGCCCCTCGAAGGAGACCACCAGATGCGTTCACGCGTCGCCGTGCTCACCGCCGGGACGCTCGTTCTGAGCACCCCCCTGAGCATTCCCGCCAGCGCCCAGACGGCCCCGCAGGCCAAACCGGCCGCCGTCGCCAAGCCCGCTGCCAAGGCTACCGGGTCGGCCGGCAGGTCGAACAGGTTCGCCCAGGTCAACCTGGTTTCCGACGTGCCAGGCAAGGCCCCCGTCACCGACCCCAAGCTGGTCAACCCCTGGGGGCTGGCGATGGGTAAGACGTTGTGGGTCTCGGGCGCCGGCACCGGTGTCGCGACCGTCTACTCCGGCAACGCCAAGAAGGAGCAGACCGAGGTCGCCATTCCGGGCGGCACGCCGACCGGACAGGTCGTCAACACGTCGCAGGAAGAGTTCCTGATCAAGGACAAGCCCGCGACCTTCATCTTCGCCAGCCCCTCGGGGGCGATCACGGCATGGAACGCCGAGGTCAACCCCAAGAACGCGGTCATCGCGGCGTTCACGAAGAACGCCGACTACAAGGGCCTGGCGGTGATGAACACCAACCGGGGCGCCTTCCTGCTGGCCCCCTCATTCTCGCACGGCAAGATCCACGTGTACGACTCGGAGTTCGACCGGGTGCGGCTGTCCCGCTCGCAGTTCCGCGACCCGCGCATGCCCGCCGACTACGCGCCGTTCAACGTCGAGGTCGTCGGTAACGTGATCATGGTCGCGTACGCCAAGCGCGACGCCGCCACCGGCAAGGCCGTGCCCGGCCAGGGCAACGGGTTCGTCTCCCGCTTCTCCGCCAACGGGCGCTTCCTCGGCCGCTTCGCCAACCGCGGCGCGCTGAACGCGCCGTGGGCGATGATCCGGGCGCCGCGCGGATTCGGCGCCTTGGCCGGGGCCGTTCTGGTGGGTAACTTCGGAGATGGGCTGGTCAACGCCTACAACGCCCGCACCGGTCGCTACCTCGGCCCGCTGCGGCAGGCCAACGGGCAGGCGATCCAGCTCGAGGGTCTGTGGGATCTGGAGCCGGGCACTGCGACGAACGGCGGAGAGAACTCTGTATGGTTCGCGGCGGGTATCGACAAGGCGCAGCACGGCCTCCTGGGCGTGCTGAGGCCGTCTGACGCCGGGCCGCTGCCCGGCGCGTTGTCGACGCCGGCGCCGTCGGCGTCCGCGTCGGCGACGCCCAAGCCGTCGGCGGCCACCACGCCGACGTCGTCAGCGGGCGGCATGTACGGTTACTGAGCTGCCCGGAAGGATAGGAGCGGCGCATGGACAAGAACGTTTTGGGCACGGCCGACATCGGGGTCACTGGCCTGGCGGTAATGGGCCGGAACCTCGCGAGGAACCTGGCCCACCACGGATACGTCGTCGCGGTGCACAACCGCACCGAGAGCAAGACCCAGGAGCTCGTCGAGAACCACGCCGGAGAGGGCGCGTTCGTCGCGACGGGCACGACGGCGGAGTTCGTGGCGTCGCTCACGAAACCCCGTAAGGCGATCATCATGGTGAAGGCCGGTCCGTCGACCGACGCCGTGATCGAGGACCTGGCGGCCCACATGGAACCCGGCGACATGATCGTCGACGGTGGGAACGCCCTTTTCACCGACACCCGGCGGCGTGAGGCGGCGCTGAAGGAGCGCGGGATCCTGTTCGTCGGCACCGGCATCTCCGGTGGTGAGGAGGGCGCGCTCAACGGGCCCAGCATCATGCCGGGCGGCTCGCCCGAGGCCTACAAGTCCCTCGGGCCGATCCTGGAGGACATCTCGGCCAAGGTCGACGGGGTGCCCTGCTGCACCCACGTCGGCGCCGACGGCGCGGGCCACTTCGTGAAGATGGTCCACAACGGCATCGAATACTCCGACATGCAGCTCATCGCGGAGGCCTACGACCTGCTCCGGCAGGCGCTCGGCCGCTCCCCGGGCGAGCTGGCGGAGATCTTCACCGAGTGGAACCGGGGCGACCTCGAGTCCTACCTGATCGAGATCACCGCCGAGGTGCTCGGCCACGTCGACGCCAAGACGGGCCGTCCGTTCGTGGACGTCGTCGCCGACCGCGCCGAGCAGAAGGGCACCGGCCGGTGGACCGTCCAGAACGCCCTCGAACTCGGCGTGCCGGTCACCGGCATCGCCGAGGCGGTGTTCGCGCGCGGCCTCTCGGGTGACGTCACCCGCCGCCAGGCCGCCCGCGACCTTGAGGGCCCGATCGGTTCGGCGCCGAACTACTCGCTGGTCGACGACGTCCGGCAGGCCCTGCTCGCCTCGAAGATCGTGGCGTACGCCCAGGGCTTCGACCAGATGGCCGCCGCCTCCAAGGAGTTCGGCTGGAACATCAACCTCGGTGACATGGCGACGATCTGGCGGGGCGGCTGCATCATCCGGGCCCGGTTCCTCGACCGGATCCGCGACGCCTACGCCAAGGACCCGGGGCTGCCGACGCTGCTGGCCTCGCCGTCCTTCAGCGAGGCGCTGGCCGAGGCGCAGGGCGCCTGGCGCCGGGTCGTCTCCACGGCCGCCTCGATCGGGGTCCCGACGCCCGGGTTCTCCTCGGCGCTGGCCTACTACGACGGCCTGCGCCGCGACCGCCTGCCGGCGGCCCTGATCCAGGGCCTGCGCGACTTCTTCGGCGCCCACACCTACCACCGTGTGGACCGCGAAGGCGTCTACCACACCGACTGGAGCGGCGACCGCGCCGAGCACCAGGAGAAGTAGGACCATGCGGGGCGCCGGTGTCCTGACCGCCGGCCCCCGCACCCCCGTCCCGGACCGCGGCGTGACCCACGGGCGGCGCGCGCCCGCGTCACCGTGATCCGGGCGACGGCGTGGGGGCCGGTGCGCCATTCCCACCGGCCCCCGCACGCCCTCACGTCATTCAGGCTCTGAAGACTGTGCCGGTAAGTGAGACGGCGCTACCGCCGCCCATGCCCGGCGTGATCCAATGCGCGGGTGCCGGGCCCGTCATCGAAGTTCTTCCAGCAACTCCCGGAAGACGACCGGCAGCTCCTTGACCTGACCTGCGGAGAATCGGTCAAGCTTGCCCGTGAAGGCGAGCTCGTACTCGTCGCCCCGAGGGGTCGCGGTCAGCATCAGGTCGAGCGCGGCGTCGTCGACCTCGTGGTCCCAGACGCGGGCCTCCAGGCCCTGCCAGGTGGGCGGGGGCTTCGGGTCGTCCCGGTGGATGAACGAGGTCTGGAACACCGGATGCACACCCGGGATCCGGGCCACGCCCGCCCGCGAGACCAGGGTGTCGAAGGGGATCTCGTTGGCCAGCGCCCCCGCCGCGGCCTCCCTGACCTTGGTGAGCAGCGCGGGGAACCCCAGCCCTGCGGGCAGCGCGACGCGCAGCGGCAGCATGTTCACGAACGTGCCGACGACCGGTTCGAGCTCCCGGCGGGTGCGCGAGGCCGAGACGATCCCGGTCACCAGGTCCCGCCGGCCGGTCATCCGCTGCAGCAGCGTCAGATAGGCCGCGCAGAGCGCCACGAACGGCGTCGTCGGGCCGTCTCCGAGCCGCCGCAGCCGGTCGACGGTCTCCCGGCCGATCCTGATCGCGGCGGTCGTCCCGGCCCGGCCTCCCCTGACGTGGGCGGCGGAGCTCTCGAAGAGCGGGCCCGGGGCGCCGCTCAGCAGGTCGCGCCAGTAGGGGAGCCGGTCGGCGATCCTCGTCTCCGCGCGCTGGGTCGACCAGGCCGCGTAGTCGGCGTACTGGATCGGAAGCTCCGGCCGGGGCAGGCCCGAGTAGAGCGCGGCGAGGTCGTCGGCGACGACGCCCAGCGAGCCGCCGTCGGCGGCGATGTGGTGGCAGACCAGGAACAGCCGGTGCTCGGCGGGGCCTGCCCGGAACACCGTCAGCCGCAGCAGCGGGCCCTGCCCGACCGGGAAGCGCTCGCCGCTCCGCGCGAGGGCCAGGTCGAGGGCCGCTCCCTCGGGGTCGGGCATGTCGGTGACGTCGAGGTACTCCAGGGGCGCGGGCAGCGCGCCGTGGACGACCTGCTCCGGGGCCTCCGTGTACGTCGTCCGGAACACCTCGTGCCGCCTGACCAGCGCGGCGAACGCCTCGGCCAGCCGCAGGAGATCGAGCGGCCCGGAAAGGGCCACGCCCAGCGTCACGTTGGGCGCGGCGGCCGGGTCGGACTGCTGGGCCAGCCAGATGCGGCGCTGCTCGTGGGAGCACGGGAGCGGGCCGCCGTCCCGCGGAACCGGGGTGACCCCCTGCGGGGCGGCCTTGCGCGCCAGCAGCTTGGCGACGAGAGCGCGGCGCTTGTCGGCCTGTTCGGGCACTGTCATCCCGCGATTGTCGCCGAAGTCCTTGATCGCGGAGAAGTCCTGTTTCATCCCTGGGAGATGGCTGCATGATCGAAACCACCCTGACGAACGTCCCGGCCTTCCTGGACCTCTTCGAGGCCCACGCGGAAGCGTCGCCCGGCCGGGTCGCGGTGGTGTGCGGGGACCGCACGCTGACCTACGGCGACCTTGACGCCGCCGCCCGCGGAGTGGCCCGCCGCCTCGCCGACGCCGGAGTCGGGCCCGGTGACCTCGTCGCCCTCTACGTCGACAGATCGGCCGAGATGGTCGCGGCGTTACTCGGCGTCCTGAAAGCCGGAGCGGCCTACTTACCCCTCGATCCGGGCTACCCCGCCGCCCGGATCGCGATGGTTCTGGAGGACTCCGGGGCTGCGGCCGCCTTGACCAGGCCGCATCTCCGCGACAGCCTCCCGGCCTTCCGGGGGCCGGTGCTCGACGTCGACGGCGCGACCGGTGACGCCGGCGGACGACGGGACGCCCGCGCCTACGTGCTCTACACCTCCGGCTCGACCGGCCGCCCCAAGGGCGTCGTCATCTCCCACCGGGCCCTGCTCAACTTCCTGACCGGCATGCGCGAGCTCCTCGGCGCCGGACCCGACGACGTCTGGCTGGCCCTCACGTCGCTGTCGTTCGACATCTCCGGCCTGGAGCTCTACCTGCCCCTGGTCACCGGCGGCCGGATGGTGATCGCCGACGCAGAGACCGCCCGCGACGGCGCGCGGCTGCGCGACCTCGTCGAGCGCGAGGGCGTCACGCACGTCCAGGCGACCCCGTCGGGCTGGCGGGTCCTGCTCGACGCCGGGTTCGCCGGGAACGTCACCGGCCTGGTCGGCGGCGAGGCCCTGCCGCTCGGGCTGGCCCGGCGGCTCGCCGACCGCTGCGCCCGGCTGGTCAACGTCTACGGCCCGACCGAGACGACCATCTGGTCGACCGCGTGGGAGGTGCCGAAGAACCCCTCGCACGTCAGCATCGGCACCCCGATCCTGAACACGACCGTCCACGTCCTCGACGACGACGGGCGGCCGGTGGAGGAGGGCGAGCTGCACATCGGCGGGCTCGGCGTTGCCGACGGCTACCTCAACCGGCCCGCGCTGACCGCCGAGCGGTTCGTGCCGACCGCCGGGGGAGAGCGCCTCTACAAGACCGGCGACCTGGTCCGCCGCCGCGCCGACGGCGGCCTCGACTTCCTCGGCCGGGCCGACACGCAGGTGAAACTGCGCGGCCACCGCATCGAGCTGGGCGAGATCGAGACCGTGCTGGAGGAGCTCGACGGCGTCGGCCAGGCGGTGGTGGCGGTCCACGACGAGGTCCTGGTCGCCTACGTGGTCGGTGCGGCGGCCCACGCCGCTCTTTTGACCGCGCTGAGAGAGCGTTTGCCCGCGTACATGATCCCGTCGATCGTGATCTCGCTCGACGCGCTGCCGCTCACCCCCAACGGCAAGGTCGACCGGCTGGCCCTCCCGGCGCCCGCGAAGAGCGCGGGCGAGATCGTTCCACGCACCGCGACCGAACGCGTCGTCGCCGAGGCGTTCGCCGAGGTGCTCGGGCTCGACCGGGTCGGCGCGGAGGCCGACTTCTTCGCCGTCGGCGGGCACTCCCTGCTGGCCACCAAGGTCACCGCGCGGCTGACCCGGCGGCTGGGGGTGGAGATCCCCGTCCGGGAGCTGTTCGGGGCGCCGACGGTCGAGGCGCTGGCGGCGGTGCTCGACGGGCTCGACACCGTGTCAGTGCCGCTGGAGCCCCGGCCCGCCGGGTCGCCGGTGCTGCTGTCGCCCGCGCAGGAACGGCTCTGGTTCCTGCACCGCTTCGACCCCGGCGACGCGTCGTGGAACCTGCATCTGACCCGCCGCCTGCGCGGCCCGGTCGACCCCGACGCGCTCGAACGCGCCCTCCACAGGGCCGTCGACCGGCACGAGGCCCTGCGCACCCGCTTCCCCGACGCCGACGGGCGACCGGTCGCGGTCGTCGAAGACCGCTTCCCGCTCCCGCTCGAACGGCTGAGCGCCGAGACCGAGGAGGAGGCCAGGGCGCTGCTGTCGGCGCGGGTCAACGCCCCCTTCGACCTGGCCGCCGCGCCGCCGGTGCGGGCCGCGCTGGTGCGGGTCGGCGGCGAGCACGTGCTGTGCGTGGTCTTCCACGGCATCGCCGGGGACGAATGGTCGCTCGACGTCCTGGCCGAGGACCTCGCCGCCGACCGCGAGCCGGTGCTGATCCAGCACGGCGACGTCGTGGCCTGGCAGCGCGGCCGGGAGGCGGCCGGGCTCGGCGCCGACGCGCTGGCCCGCTGGCGCGAGCGGCTCGACGGGCTGCCGGTGCTCAACGTGCCCGCCGACCGTCCCCGCCCCGCCGTCGCGGCGCGAAGAGGCGCCGTCGTACGCACCCAGCTCGCGATCCCCCCGCTCGAAGCCCTCGCCCAGAGCCAGGGCACCACCCTGTTCACCGTGCTGCTGGCCGCCTACCAGGCGGTCCTGTCGGCGGAGACCGGCCTGCACGACTTCGCCGTCGGCGCCCCGACCGCCGGGCGCGGCCGGGTCGAGCTGGAGCCGGTGTTCGGCCGCCTCGGCAACGTGCTGGTCCTGCGCGCCGACCTGTCGGGCGACCCGACGTTCGCCGGGCTGCTGGCGCGGGCGCGGGCGACCGTGCTGGCCGCGATGGCCGACGAGGAGGTGCCGGTCGAACGCCTGCTCGCCGAACTCGACCTCGGCCGCGACCTCGGCCAGGCGCCGCTCTTCCAGACCGTGCTCAACCTCGACACCCTGCCCGAAACGCTCGGCGAGGCGTTCCCGCTCGACCACGTCCCGGCCCGCTACGACCTCGCGGTCGACGCCTGGCGCTCCGGCGACACCCTGGCCCTCGACCTCACCTACGACTCGGCCCTGTTCGACGCGGCCCGCGTCGAGGCGCTGGCCGCCCGGTTCGCCGCGCTGCTTGCGGCCGTCGTGGAGACCCCCGACCGGCCCCTGTCCGACCTGCTGTTCCCCGGCGTCACCCTCGGCGGGGCGGCCTGGCGGGCGGAGGGCCTTGCGACCCCGCCGAGGGTCGAGGCCGTCCCGGTGACCCGCACCCACCGGGCCCCCGAGACCCCCGCCGAACGCCGCATCGCCCGCGTCTTCGGCGAGGTCGTCGGCGTCGGCGACGTCGGTGCCGACGACGACTTCTTCGCCCTCGGCGGCCGGTCCCTGCTCGCTCCCCGGGCGGCGGCCCTGCTGTCGAAGGCGTTCGGCGTGCCGGTCCCGGTGCGGGCCCTGTTCGCCCACCCGACCGTCGCCGGACTGGCCGCCGCCATCGGCGCCGACCCCGGCGTCGTCCCGCTGGAACCCCGCGAGCCCGGCACCCCCGTGCCGCTGTCGGCGGCACAGGAACGCCTGTGGTTCATGGACCACTTCGACCCCGGCGACGCCTCCAGCAACATGTACCTGGCCCGCCGTCTCCACGGCCCCCTCGACCTGGCCCGGCTGGCCGACGCCTACCGCGCCCTGGTCGACCGGCACGAGTCGCTGCGCACCCGCTTCCCGGCCGACGACGGCCGCCCGACGCTGGTCATCGACCCGCCCGGCGGCGGCACGATCGAGTGGATCGCCCTGCCCGAGGACGCCGTCGCCGACTTCTGCGCCGAACTCGTCAACACCCCGTTCGACCTGGCGGCGGCTCCCCCCGTCAGGGCGACGCTGGTGCAGATCAGCCCCGACGACCACGTGCTCTGCGTCGCGATGCACCACATCGTCGCCGACGGCTACTCGGTCAACGTGATGATCACCGAACTCGCCGCCCTGTACGAAGCCGCACTGTACGACGGCGCCGACCTCCCCCCGCTCCCGGTCCAGGCCGGCGACGTGTCGCTGTGGCAGCTCCGGCGGGAGGCCCTCGACGAGGGCGCGGCGGCGCTGGCGCACTGGAAGGACAAACTGGCCGGCGTACCGGCCCTGGAACTCCCCCTCGACCGCCCGCGCCCCCTCGACGGCGCGAGGATCGGCGCGGAGCTGAGCGTCCAGGCCCCCGCCGACCTGGTCGCGCGGCTGGAGGCGATCGGCCGCGACAGCGGCACGACGCTGTTCATGGTCCTGCTCGCCGCCTACCAGGCGGTGCTGTCGCGGCACACCGGCCAGCACGACTTCGCGGTCGGCTCCCCGACGGCCGCCCGCGAACGCGTCGAACTGGAGTCGGTGATCGGCTACCTGGCGCACACCCTGGTCCTGCGGGCCGACCTGAGCGGCGACCCCGGCTTCGACGACCTGCTCCGCCGCACGTGGGCCACCCTCGTCGACGCCCTGGCCCACCAGGACGTCCCGGTCGAACGGCTCAAGTCGGTGCTGGGCGTCCGCCGCGACCTCGGCCAGTCGGCCCTCTTCCAGACCATGCTGATCCTGCACAGCCACACCTCGGAGGGGAACCTCCCCGAGACCTTCGGCGGCCTGCGCCACGAGCCCTACGACGCCGGCGCCATCAAAACGGCCTTCGACCTGACCCTCACGGTCTGGCCGGTCGCCGATGGCCTGAACCTCGTCTTCGACTACGACCTGGCCCTCTTCGACACCTCGACGGTCGACCGCTTCGCCGCCCGCCTCCTGTCCTGCCTGTACGAGATCGCGGCCGACCCCACCACCCCGCTGTCGGCCCTCACGATGCGCACCCCGGAGGACGACGCGGCCCTGGCGGAATGGGGCCGCGGACCCGACCTCCCCCTCCCCGAGGGCACCCTCCTGGACCTGATCACCCCGAGCGACCGCATCGCCGTGGACGACCTCACCTACCGCGACCTGCTGTCGGCGGCCGACGCACTGGCGGCACGGCTGACCGGACTCGGCGTGGGCCGTGGCGACGTCGTCGCCATCCTCGCCGAACGCTCCGTGCGGGCGCTGACGGGCATGCTCGCGGTGATGAAGGCGGGCGCGGCCTACCTGCCCCTCGACCCGGCCTATCCCGAGGCCCGCATCGCCTTCGTCGTGGAGGACGCCCGGCCCAAGGCCCTCCTCGCGGATCGCGAACCGTGGGGGAGCGGGGAGCTGCCCGTCATCCGCCTCGACATCCCGGGATCCGCTTCCTCTCCACGTCCCGAAATCTCGGGCGGCGCGAACGATGGCGGGCATGTCGCCGCGCCAACCGTTTCCACGGTGCCAGATCCAGAGACAGCGGGCGGGCCGTCGCCTGACGATCCGGCTTATGTCCTCTACACCTCCGGTTCCACCGGCAAGCCGAAGGGGGTGGTGGTTCCGCATCGGGCGCTGCTCAACTTCCTCGTCTCGATGCGGGAGCTGCTCGGTTCGTCTCCCGACGACGTCTGGCTGGCGCTCACCTCGCTGTCCTTCGACATCTCCGGGCTTGAGCTCTACCTGCCGCTCGTCACGGGCGGCCGGATCGTCGTCGCCGATCCCGGCATCGCGCTCGACGGGCCGGCGCTCGGCCGCCTCATCACCGAAAGCGCGGTCACCCACGTCCAGGCCACGCCCTCCGGCTGGCGGGTGCTGCTCGAAGGGGACATCCCGCGGGTCACCGCGCTCGTCGGCGGAGAGGCGCTGACGTCCGGGCTGGCGCGGGAGTTGAAGGCCAGGACCGGCAGGCTGGTGAACGTCTACGGGCCGACCGAGACCACCATCTGGTCGACCGCGTGGGAGGTCCCCGACGACCCGGGGGAGACATCCATCGGGCGGCCCATCGGCAACACGACCGTCGCGGTCGTGGACGCCGGGCTGAACCCGGTGCCGCCGCGGGCGCCCGGGGAGCTCGTCATCGGCGGGCTCGGGGTGGCCGACGGCTACCTGCGGCGGCCCGAGCTGACGGCCGAGCGGTTCGTCGGCGGGGTCTACCGCACGGGTGACCTGGTCCGGTGGAACTGGGACGGCACGCTGGAGTTCCTGGGCCGCAACGACGACCAGGTCAAGCTGCGCGGGCACCGGATCGAGCTCGGCGAGGTCGAATCGGTGCTGGAGTCCCTCGACGGCGTCGCCAGGGCCGCCGTCGCGGTCAAGGGCGACGTGCTGGTCGCGTACGTCGTCGGGAACGCCGACGGCCTCAGGGAGCGGCTGGTCGAGCGGCTGCCCGCCGGCTACGTGCCGAACGTGTTCGTCCCGCTCGACGCGCTGCCGCTGACCCCGAACGGCAAGCTCGACCGGCTCGCGCTGCCGGATCCAGAACCCCGACGGCAGGAGACGTTCGTCGCGCCCCGGTCCGACGCCGAGGCGCTGGTCGCCGACGTCTGGAGTGAGCTGCTGGGCGTCGAGGGGATCGGCGCGTTCGACGACTTCTTCCAGCTCGGCGGGCACTCGCTGCTCGCCGTGCGGGTCGCGGCCCGCATGGAGAGCACGGTCGGCATCACGGTCCCGATCAGGACCCTGTTCACGCACACCACCGTCGAGACCCTCGGCCAGGCGGTCGAGGACCTGCTGCTGGCCGAGCTCGGCGACCTGTCCGACGAAGAGGCGCTCGCCCTGCTGGAGGAGTCATGACCCAGGACATCTCCGCCGCCAAGCGGGCCCTCCTCCAGCAGCGGCTCCGCCGCCGCACCGCCAAGGCCGTCATCGTCCCCCGCGAACCGGGGGTGGTCCCGCCGCTGTCGCACGCGCAGGAACGGCTGTGGTTCCTGGAGCAGTACCGTCCCGGCACCACCGCCTACACCGTCCCGTTCGCGGTCTGGCTGGAGGGCGACCTCTCCGCCGACGCCCTGCGCGACGCGCTGACCCTGGTCACCGCCCGGCACGAGACGCTGCGCACCCGGTTCACCACCAGCGACGACGGCCTGCCCGAACTCGTCATCGACGACGAGGCCGCCGTCGATTTGACCGTGTGCGAGGCCGCCGACGCCGAGGAGGCCCGGCGGCTGATCTCGGCCGACCTGGCCCGCCCGTTCGACCTGGCCACCGGGCCGCTGCTGCGGGCCACGCTCGTGCGGATCTCCGAGGGCCGGCACGTGCTCCAGCTCGCCGCCCACCACGCCGTCACCGACGGCTGGTCGGGCGACGTGCTGCTGGGCGACATCCTGACCGTGCTCGCCGGGAGGGAGCTGCCGCCGCTGCCGGTGCAGTACGGCGACTACGCCCTCTGGCAGCGGGGCCGGGTCTTCCAGGCCGACGTCGACTACTGGCGCGACCGGCTGGCCCACCTGCCGCCGCTCGACCTGCCCGCCGACCTGCCCCGGCCGCCGGAGCAGAGCGCCAAGGGGGCCGGACACGGGTTCCGGCTCGACGCGGACCTCGTCGCCGCGCTGACCGAGATGGGGAACGCGCGCGGGGCGACGCCGTACATGACCTTCCTGGCGGCGCTGCAGGTGCTCCTCGGCCGCTGGTCGGGGCAGGACGACTTCGCCGTCGGCACCCCCGTCAGCGGGCGCGGCCAGCCCGAGCTCGACGGGCTGGTCGGCATGTTCGTCAACACCCTCGCCATGCGGGCCGACCTCGACGGCGACCCGGCCTTCACCGACCTGCTCGACCGCGTGAAGGACGGCGCGCTCGACGCCTTCTCGCACCAGGAGCTCCCGTTCGACCAGCTCGTCAACGAGCTCAACGTCGAACGCGACGTCAGCCGGACGCCCATCTTCCAGGTGCTGTTCGCGCTGCAGAACTACCACACCGGGCCGGCGGGCGCCGACGCGATCAAGGTCACCGGCTTCTCGGCCGAGGTGACCGCCGCCCGGTTCGACCTGGCGCTCTACCTCTACGAGGGGCCCGCCGGGATGGGCGCCTCGTTCATCTACTGCACCGACCTGTTCCACGCCTCGACGGTCGAACGGCTGGCCGAGTCGTTCACCACCCTGCTCCGCTCGATCGTGGCCGACCCGACCGCGCCGATCTCCACCCTCGACCTGCTGCCCGCGGGCGAGGCGGCCAGGGTGCTGGCGTTCGGCGAGTCGACGGCCCCGCGGCCGACGGACGCGACGCTGCTGCACGAGGTCGTCACCGTGTCCGACGCCCCGGCCGTGGTGTTCGGCGACGACACCCTCACCTACCGGGAGCTCGACCGGCAGGCCAACCACCTGGCCCGGCGGCTCGTGGAGCACGGGGTGCGCCCCGGCGACCGGGTCGCGGTCTGCCTGGAGCAGTCGGCCGACATCGCCGTGGCGATCCTGGGCGTGCTGAAGTCGGGGGCGGCCTACGTGCCGGTCGATCCCGAGCTGCCGGCGGCGCGGACGGCGTACATGATCGAGGACGCCGGGATCGCCCTCGCGGTGACCACCCCCGAGCTGCAGCCCGACGGGGTCACCGGGATCTTCCTCGACGGCGGGGGAGCCGACACCGCGCCGCCGACCTCGGTGACGCCCGACGATCTGGCCTACGTGATCTACACCTCCGGGACGACCGGGCGGCCGAAGGGCGTCGCGGTGCAGCACCGGGAGGTGCTGGTCTACCTGTCGGGGGTGCGGGAGCGGTTCGCGGTCGAGCCCGGCTCGGAGTTCGCGCTGCTCCAGTCGCTCGCCTTCGACTTCGGCATCACGGTCTTCTACCTGTCGCTGATGACGGGCGGCTGCCTGCACCTGCTGCCGCCGAAGACGGCCGCGCCCGACCTGGCCGGATATTTCCGGCTCTATCCGCCCGACTACCTCAAGATCACCCCCTCCCACCTGGCCGCCCTCCTCGCCGAGGCCGACCCGGCGGAGCTGCTGCCCCGCAAGCTCCTCATCCTGGGCGGCGAGGCGGCCCCGGCCGAATGGGCGGCCGGGCTGGCCCGGCACGTCCGGGTCGTCAACCACTACGGCCCCACCGAGGCCACCGTCGGCGTGACGACCCACGAGGTCGGCGCGGCGGAGAAGGGCCTGCTGCCCATCGGCCGGCCGCTGCCGGGCGCGACGGTGCGGCTGCTCGACGCCGACGGCCGGCCGGTACCCATCGGCATGCCGGGGGAGATCCACCTCGGCGGCGCACGGCTGGCCCGCGGCTACCTCGGGCGTCCGGCGCTGACCGCCGAGAAGTTCGTCCCCGATCGGTACGGCCCCCCGGGAGCCCGCCTCTACAAGACCGGCGACCTGGGGAGATGGCTGGAGTCGGGCGAGCTGCAGTTCCTCGGCCGCCGCGACCTCCAGGTCAAGGTGCGCGGCTACCGCGTGGAGCTCGGCGAGATCGAGACCCTCCTCGGCGGCTATGAGGGCATCGCCCAGGCGGTGGTCGAACTCCGCGACCAGCGCCTCGTGGCCTACCTGGCCGGGGTCGGCGACACCGCCGCGCTGCGCGCCTGGCTGAAGGACCGCCTGCCCGACTACATGGTCCCGGCCCGGTACGTCTGGCTCGACCGCCTCCCGCTGAAGTCGCACGGCAAGGTCGATCGGGCCGCGCTGCCCGACCCGGCGGCGGTGGTCGAGCCGGCGGCCGAGTTCACCGACCCGGAGACCGAGCTGGAGGAACTCGTCGCCGGGATCTGGGCCGCCGTGCTGGGCCTGGAGCGGGTCAGCGTCACCGACGACTTCTTCGACCTCGGCGGCCACTCGCTGCTGGCGATGCAGGTCGTGGCCCGGCTGCGCAAGGCCGGGCACGTCGCGACCCTGCTCGACCTGTTCAAGCACCCGACCGTGCGCGACCTGGCCCGCCTCCTCGACCCGTCGACGGAGAAGGCGGCGGGCGGCCTGCTGCACCGCCTGACCCCCTCGCGACCGGCCCGCGCCACGGTCGTCTGCGCCCCCTACGGCGGCGGCAGCGCCATCATCTACAAACCGCTGGCCGACGCCCTGCCCGACGACTGGGCGCTGTTCTCCCTGGCCGTACCGGGCAACGAACTCGGCGAAGAGCCCCGCCCCATGAACGAGGTCGCCAAGGAGTACGCCGACGAGATCCTCGCCAAGGTCAACGGCCCGATCGTCCTGTACGGCCACTGCGGCCTCGGCGGCATGATCAGCATCGAGGCGGCCCGCCACCTGGAGGCCGCCGGACGCGCCCCCGAGGCCGTCTACCTGGGCGGCGCCTTCCCGTTCGCCCGCCCGAAGGGCCCGTTCTCCCGGATCGGCACCTGGCTGGAGGAGCTGGGCGGCGACCAGGGCCGCATCAACGCGCTGTCGGCCGCCGGCCTGGACGTCACCGAGTTCGACCACGAGGAGCTCAAGCTCATCGTGGCCAACCGCAGGACCGGCACCCGGGAGGCCGAGGAGTACTTCACCGAGGTCTTCGAGAAGGAGCTGCCGCCGCTGTCGGCCCCGGTCATCGCGGTGGTGGGGGAGCGCGACCCCGCGATGGAGTACTACCAGGAGCGCTTCCGCGAATGGCACTGCGTGGCCGAGACCACCGCCTGCGTCGTGCTCGACGAGGCCGCCCACTACTTCGTGAAGTACCGCAACGAAGAGCTGGCCACGATCGTCACCCACACCCACCGGGCCATCGAGGCCGGCGCGACCGAGACCCTCGAGAAGCGGACGGGCGAGGAGACCTGGTGGCTGGAGGGCCTGTCGACCCTCGGCGCGGCGGGCGACGGGGAGCCGCGTCCCGACGTCCACGTCGGGCCGAAGCCGAGCATGCGGCGCTTCGCCGCGCTGGCCGCCGGGCAGCTCGTCTCCATCACCGGGTCGGCGCTGACCGAGTTCGCGCTGCCGCTGTGGATCTACATGACCACCGGCTCGCTGGTGAACTTCGCGCTGTTCTCGGTGCTGGCGCTGGTGCCCGGCATGCTCGCCGCGCCGCTCGCGGGCACCGTGGTCGACCGGTTCGACCGGCGGAAGGTCATCCTGGCCAGCGACGTCGCGGCGGGCGGCACCCAGCTCGCCCTCGGCGTGCTCGTGTGGACCGGGAACCTGATGGTCTGGCACGTCTACCCGCTGCTGGTGCTGCTGTCGCTGGCGCTCACCTTCCAGCGCGTCGCCTACGCCGCCGCGATCCCGCAGATCGTGCCGAAACGGTTCCTCGGGCACGCCAACGGGCTCATGGGCATGGTCGGCGGCCTGGCCAACCTCGTGCCGCCGCTGGCGGCGGCCGGGCTCATGTCGGTCGTCGGGCTCGGCGGCATCCTCGTCATCGACGTGGTCAGCTACACGGTCGCCATCGTCACCGTGCTGCTGGTCAGGTTCCCGAAGACGATGGGCTGGCGGCGGCGCGAGCCGCTGCTCACCGAGCTGGTCAACGGCCTGAAGTTCACCTGGGGCAACCGCGGCATCCGCAGCATGCTGCTCTTCTTCGCCGTGGTGAACCTGTTCATGTCGCCGCTGTTCCTGCTGGTCTCGCCGCTGGTGCTGAGCTTCGGCGACCTCCAGGACGTCGGCCGGGTCACCTTCGCCGGCGGCCTGGGCGTGTTCGTCGGCGGCCTGCTCATGACCATCTGGGGCGGCCCGCGACGGCGCCGCCTGCGGGGCCAGCTCTGGTCGACGGTGGCGCTGTCGGCGGGCGCGGTCGTGGTGGGGGCGCAGGAGAACCTGGTCGTGATCGCCGCCGGCGTGTTCGGGATGTTCTTCTCGCTGACCGTCCTGAACGGCATCTACAACACGATCATCCAGGTCAAGGTCCCGCAGCGGTTCCACGGCCGGGTCTTCGCGCTCAACCAGCTGGTCGCCTTCTCCACCCTGCCGATCGGCTACGGCCTGGTCGCCCCCTACGGCACCGCCCTGTTCGAGCCGCTCATGGCCGAGGGCGGCCTGCTGGCCGGGTCGGTCGGGCTCGTCATCGGCACCGGGGAGGGACGCGGGATCGCGCTCATGTACGTGCTGTTCGCGCTCGTCATGGCGACGGCCGTGCTGGTGGCCCGGTTCATCAAGGTGCTCTGGCACTTCGACGACCGGATCCCCGACGCGCTCCCCGACGACCTCATCGGCCAGGAGATGCTGAAGGGGGCCGGACGGACCGGCCCCCTCGCGGCCAGAGATCAGCAGTAGCCGAGCATCGAGTTCAGGGCCGTCTTCTCCGCCGACTGGAGCTTCAGGGAGTACTTGTACTTCACGGCGATCCACGACTTGGCGTAGGTGCAGTAGAAGGCGGTCCTGGACGGCTTCCACGCCGCCGGGTCCTTGTCGCCCTTGCCCTGGTTGACGTTGTCGGTCACGGCCCAGAGCTGCGGGCTCGACAGGTCGTTGGCGAACTGCTCACGGCGGCTGGTGGTCCAGGCGTTCGCGCCCGACTTCCACGCCTCCGACAGCGGGACCATGTGGTCGATGTCGACGTCGGAGGCGGCCGTCCAGGTGGCGCCGTCGTAGGGCGAGTACCAGCTGCCGGAGGTCGCGGCGCACGAGGAGTTCACGACGACGCCGCTGCCGTCGCGCTTGAGCACCTGCTCCCGGGTGTTGCACGCCCCGGAGACGGTGCTCCAGTGCGGGAACAGGTCGCGGTCGTACGACCCGGCGTTGGCCTCGTTGGCGACCGTCAGGGCGTTGAGCTGGCTGACGGCGGTGGAGTAGGACGGGATGCCGGGAGGGGTGGCGGAGGCGGGGGTGGCGAGCAGGACGAGGGTGGCGATCGAGGCCACGCCTAAGGACAGGGCACGCCGCACGGGAACTCCTTGAGGGGTTGTGAACCTTGTCAAGGAGGACTCTCACATCGCTGACAAAATCGTGAAATATCAGGCTTTGACTACCGGCGACGCCCGTCTTCGTGGGAACGCGCTGGGGACAAGCCGGACAGAAACCGCAGTTCACCGCCCGGCCACCCGCCATCCGCCTCACGTAAGCACGCGGAGATCCACCGGCCGGGTGTCCCGGTACGCCGACTCGACCACGAGCTCCTCCACCCCGCGCATCAGCGTCACCATCCGGTCGCGCGGGAACCGGCACGTGTCGGCCGTCAGGGCGATCGCCAGCGTCCCGGCCTGGCGGGTGACCACGAAGCAGAAGTCGCAGTTGAAGTGCGCCACGCCGGGCAGCCACTCCACCTGGGCCGGGCACGGGCCGTCGGTCGACACCTGCGTGGCCGTCCGCTGCTCGACGGGCCGGACGTCGTTGAAGCAGCACGACGGGTAGACGCGCACGTTCCGGTCGGCGCTCACCTTCTCCACCATCGCGTCCCAGGCGCGCTGGTCGTACTGGGCGTGGCGGTAGGAGCGCATCGCGTCGGAGTGGGACTGCTCCAGGGTCTTGGCCAGCGGCGCGAGGGGGTCGTTGCGCAGGGTGAACAGGCCGAGCTGGGTGAGCGTGGCCACCAGGTTGCGGGTGGCGGGGCGGTAGCGGTTGTGCACGATCGGGGTGATCGCGCAGACGTCGTGGCCCTGCAGCGTGCCGAGCAGCGTGGTCACCGCGGTCATCAGCACCGTGGCGGTGCTGACGTGGTGGCGGGTGGCCACGACCGCGACCGCGTCCTCCAGGGCGTGCGACTTCAGGACGGCCCGGCTCCAGCGGGGCTCCGCCGGCGGGGCGACCACCGCGGGGAACATGGCGGGCGGGATGCGCCGGTAGCCCTTCTCCCAGTGGGCCAGCGCGGCCTCCGAGCGGTAGCGGCCGACGCCCGACTCCTCCTCGGTCACCAGGTCGAGCAGCTGCTGCGACGGCTGTACGGGGAACCCGCCGCGCAGCAGCAGGTTGCGCAGCTCGCGGGCCACCAGGTCGGCGGCGTAGTCGTCGGCGGCCAGATGGCACAGCGCGAACGCCACGTGCCTGACCCGGCCCTCCACCACGACCAGGCCGAACCGGGCCGGCCACTCGTCGCCCGGCTCGAAGGCCGTGCGGGCCAGCTCGGCCAGCAGCACCTCGGCGACCTCGTCGGCCTCGTCGTCGGCGCACTCGGCCAGCCGGATCGGCAGCGCGCCCTCGCCGTGGACGACCTGGAAGGGCTCGCCGTCCTCGTCGACGTAGGTCCTGGCCCTGAGGGCCTCGTGCCGGAGGACCATCGCGGCCACCGCCGCGACGACGTCGTCCAGCGGGAAGGGCCCGCGACCCCGGGCGAAGGGGATCAGCCGGCCGATGTTGAAGAAGTGGGCGTTGGCGGGCCCGGCCTGCTGGATCGCGTCCCAGATGGCGCGCTGCCCCCAGGCCAGCCGCGCCCTTCCTTCGCGGCCCCCCGCGAACTGTGCTTTCACGGCGTACTCCAGAGAACCCGGCGCGGGCCCCGTGGGGACCCGCGCCAGGCGTTTCTTTTGAGGCGGATTCAGAGCGCGAGCCACGGCCGGCCTTCGGCCGTCCGCGTCTCGCTTGTCAGCCCGCCGGGAACAGCGTGCCGTAGTCGGCCAGGGCCATGGCGATGTCCGCCTGGGCCCAGAACCGGTGGTAGGTGAACGTCGGCACGGCGCCGCCGTCCAGGTATGCCTGGACCTTGGGCCATTCCGGGTCCTGCAGGTAGAAGGACCGGATGCCGAGGAACGACTTGCCCGGGACGATCGTGTCGCCGTTGGGCATGACGCCGCTGTAGCCCGAGGGGATGTAGACCCCCTGGCCCGTCGACGCGTTGTAGACGTCGTCGAAGCGCTGGTAGTCGGCGCGCGGCTCGGGGATCGCGATGCCCTTGCTGGTCTTCGACAGCAGCAGGCGGTCGATCAGCCCCTTGGCCGTGGCCTTCGCCTGGGTGCCCAGGGTCGAGCCGTTCTCCTTGGCGGCGTACCAGATCAGCGTGCGGGCCAGGGAGGCGGCGACGCCGACGTCGGTGCCGGTGTTGCGGATGGACACGTGCAGGCCGGGGTTGTCGGCCGGGGTGCCGGACGTGCTGTTGAAGCTCGCCGACGGGGCGCCCGACCAGTCCATCTCGTTCGGGATGGCGAAGGTCGCGCCGCTGCCCAGGGTCGTGTTCGAGATGACCCACGGGACCCACTTGTCGAGCACCGACTTGGCCATCGTGTTGCCGGTCACGTAGTAGAGCTCCGCGAGGCGCTGCATGCCCCAGGCCTGGAAGCCGAACCACTGGTTGGAGGGCGGGTCGTGGTAGACGGGGTCGACGTCGTAGGTCTGGCCGAAGAACTGCGGCAGGTTGCTCGGCCGGGCGGCGTAGGCGCCGTCCCACGAGTTGGTCGCGCCGCCCGCGATGCCGCCCTCGGCGGACTGGAGCCACTTGTAGAACTGCACCTGGCGGGTGAGCGAGGTGGTCCAGTCGGTCGCGGCCGTCGGCGACTGCGGGCGCAGCGCGGCCGGGCCGTTCGAGCTGAGCACCCAGGCCGCCAGCGGGTTCTGGTAGCCGCCGTGGTTGTGGCTGGAGCCGATCCGCCACGCCCACGTGCCGTCCATGGCCCCGCCCCAGGCGAAGTACCAGTTCAGCAGGTACGCCGAGCTGCTCTTGCCCGAGCCGGCGGTGCACGTCGGGGAGGCGCAGCCGGGGTTCTTGAAGTACTTGTCGTACATCGCGTAGCGCAGGTAGTCGCCGAGCTTGCCGGCCTTGGTGAGGGTGGCCGAGATCTGCGACTGGTTGCCCTGCTCGGTCGCCCAGATCAGCGCCCAGTAGGCGGCCTGGACGGCGCGGGCGTCGGCGTCGGGGGCGTTGGTGTAGCGCCACTGCGGAGCCGCGGTGCCCTGGATGAACAGGGGCTGGAAGCCGCCGCCGGTCTGGCCGTACCGCTGGGTCTCGCACGACGGGTGCGGGATGGTCTCGAAGACCGACTCCTGCGGGCCGCGCTGGTAGGTGTTGATGTAGGTGACCCGCTTGGTGTTGTCGCCGCACTCGCTGAGGCTGCTGCTGCGGCCGGTGCCGAAGCCGTAGACGTCGTCGACGTCGATCAGCCAGTGCATGGCGTACATGGTGCGGTTGCCGTAGGTCGACTGGAGCTCGTTGGCCAGCGGGTCCTGACCCGCGACGACGCTCGTCGAGAGCGGCGACGGGTACTGGTTCGGCTGGTTGAACTCGGGCGCGTAGTCGGCCGGGTCACTGGGGTTGTACGCCGTCTGCCCGCCCGGCTGCCCGGCCGTCGACGGGATGATGTACTGCTCCATCAGCGCCCACGAGGCGTTGAACGGCGCCCAGTTGCGGGTGACGCGGCCGTACTGCGCCTCCAGCCAGATCAGGTAGGAGAACGCCTCCGACGTGGTCTCGTGCCCGTGGTCGGGCGCCTCGACGAGCAGCGTCTCCACCGAGTGGTAGGGGATGCCCTCCGGCGACAGGTAGCCCGAGGCGCTGGCCTTGAGCTTGTTGTACTGCGTCTGGAACTCGGTGATGTACGAGTTGGTGGTGCTCTCGTCGTCGGCCTCGGTCGCCGTGACCGCCACCGAGGACAGGCCGGAGGATGCCACGGTGAACGTGCGCGAGCCGTTGGTGCTGTCGGAGTCCTGCGCGGCGCTCAGGGTCACGTTCTGCGCGGTCGCGTAGTTCGACGGGGTGAACGTCAGCGAGGTGCCGGCGGTCGCGGTCAGGTCGGCGTCGCCGCTGGAGGCGGCCGTGGTGGTGACGGTGACGTTCGAGGTGGGCGCGATCGCCAGCCGTACGCCGAAGATGGCGGTGTTGCCCTCGGGGACCGTCAGCGCGGTCGGCGAGACGACCAGCGACTGGGTGGTGCCCGGGTCGTCGTCGGCCTCGTTCGCGGTGACGCTCACACTGGTCAGCCCGCTGGAGGCGACCGCGATCGTGCGGGAGCCGTTGGTGCTGTCGGAGTCCTGCGCGGCGGCCAGCGTCACGTTCTGCGGGGTGGCCCAGTTCGACGAGGTGAACGTCAGGCCGGCGCCCGAGCTCACGGTCAGGTTGGTGTCACCCGAACCGGCCGTCGAGGTCACGGTGACGTTCGACGTGGGCTGCGCCTGGAGCCGGACCGAGTAGGTGGCCGTGCCGCCCTCGGGCACGCTCACCGTGGTCGGCGACACGATCAGTGCCTGCGGGGTCGGCGAGGGGGACGGCGACGGCGAGGGGTTCGGGCCGTTGCAGACCGTCCCGTTCAGCGAGAACGAGGTGGGGTTGGTGTTGGTGCCGCTGTACTGGCCGTTGAAGCCGATCCCGACGTTCGCCCCGGAGGCCAGGTTCTGCGCCCACGACGGCGCGACGACCGTCACGTTCGCGCCCGACTGCGACCAGGTGCCGTTCCAGCCCTGCTGCACGGTCTGGTTGCCCGGCCAGGTGTAGGTCAGCCGCCACGGGCTGACGGCGTCGCCGAGGTTCTGGATGGAGATGTTGGCGCCGAAGCCGGAGCCGTTGTCCCACTGCTTGGCGTAGGTGACCTGGCACGCGATGGCGGCGTTGGCGGGGAGGGTGGGAAAGGTGGCGAGCGCGACGGCCGCCGCCACCGCGGCGAAGACGGCCGTGGCGCGGAACCGCCACGACCGCGGCCGGAGTCTGGGTGGGGGTCTCATGAGCAGGTCATCTCCAGGGGGTGGGCGGATCTCAATGTGGGCGCGTTTCCGTTCGGCGTACAGGGTGTTTCGGGAACGTGACGACACGAGGTCAGCCGACGTGGGATGGCGTACGGAGCGTGGTGAAACGTTCAGGAACACACCTTGTGTTCGGCTGGACACGGGGTTATGCTCATTCTCAGAAATACTCAGTTTGAGAAAGACGGTGTGATGAAAGAGGCGGAAGCGGAATGGCTGAAGACCTATGAGCCGCGTGCCTACCCGCCTGTGGGGGTGACGGTCGACCTCGTCATCCTGACGATCCGCGACAAGGAGCTCCATGTCCTGCTCATCGAACGCGGCGAGCCGCCGTTCAAGGGCGAGTGGGCGCTCCCGGGCGGTTTCGTCCAGCCTGACGAGGACCTGGCCGAGGCCGCCGCCCGGGAACTGAAGGAGGAGACCGGCCTCAAGCAGACCGACCTCGACCGTGTCTACCTGGACCAGCTGAAGACCTTCGGCAAGCCCGGCCGCGACCCGCGCCCCCTGCGCGTGTTCACGGTGGCCTACCTGGCCTTCGCACCCCAGGTGCCCGAGCCCGTCGCCGGCACCGACGCCAAGAACGCCGCGTGGATGTCCCTGGCTGCCACCAGGAACATGAAGCTCGCCTTCGACCACGCCGAGATCCTGGCCGAGGGCGTCGAACGGGCCCGCAACAAGCTGGAGTACAGCTCGCTCGCCACGTCGTTCGTGGGGCCGGAGTTCACCATCTCCGAACTGCGCAACGTCTACGAGGTCGTGTGGGGCGAGCAGCTGCACCCCGGCAACTTCCACCGGAAGGTGGTGTCGGTCGACGGCTACGTCGAGGAGACCGGCCGCACCACCGAGCGCGGGGGAGAACGTGGGGGCCCCCGTGCGCGGCTCTACCGGTGGGGCGGCGCGACCCAGCTCCATCCGGCTTTACTGCGCCCGTCCGAGACGACCTGAAGCCACCGAAAGCTCGAAGCCACCGATGAGGAGTCACCGCACATGGGATGGGGCCACTGGTCCGACAACGAGTTCCACGCCGCCCAGATCTACCGCCAAGAGCAGGGCTTACCTGCTTTCGGCCACACCGAGGAGATGAGGCGGCGTCCCCGCCATCTCCGGGAGGTGCACGACAAGCTCAACCCCTACCACGTCAGAGTCCGCGAGGCCCGCGACTCACAGGAGCACCCCGAGAGCCTCGCCGTCGCGGTCTTCTTCGACGTCACCGGCTCGATGCAGCGCGTCCCGCGCGAGCTGCAGGAACGCCTGCCGAGCCTGCTCTCCACCGTCACGGCGCTGGTCCCCGACGCCCAGATCATGTTCGGCGCGGTCGGCGACGCGAAGTGGGACCGCGCTCCCCTCCAGATCGGCCAGTTCGAGTCGGACAACCGGATGGACCAGGACCTGCGCGACATCTACCTGGAGGGCGGCGGGGGCGGCGGCATGGAGGAGAGCTACGAACTGGCCCTCTACTTCCTCGCCCGGCACACCGCGCTCGACTGCCACGAGAAGCGCGGCGTGAAGGGGGTCGCCTTCGTCATCGGCGACGAGATGCCCTACCCGTCGGTGGCCGGCTCAGAGGTGGCCAGGCTGTTCGGCGAGTCCATGGTCAAGGACGTCCGCACCGAGACCGTCGTCAAAGAGGCCTCCCGCACCTGGGACATCAACATGATCATCCCGGGCGGCACCTCCCACGCGGGCGACCAGCAGGTCAGCGGCCTGTGGCGCACGCTTCTCGGCGACCGCGTGATCGAGCTCGACGACATCTCGTCGATCTGCGACACGATCGCGCTCACCGTGGTCGACCGCGTCATGTCCCAGAAGGCCCACTAGCGAGAGTGGATGCCACCATGGAAGACCACGTGATCGTCGCCGACCTCGGATACGGCGACGCGGGCAAGGGCACCATCGTCGACTACCTGTGCTCCCGGCACGACAACATCAGGGCCGTCGTCCGCTACAACGGCGGTGGCCAGGCCGGCCACAACGTCGTCACCCCCGACGGCCGTCACCACACCTTCGCCCAGTTCGGCGCGGGCACCTTCTGGGGCGTGCGCACGTTCCTGTCGAAGTTCATGATGGTCGACCCGATCCGGCTGGCCAGCGAGGCCCACCACCTGCGCTGGCTCGGCGTCCACCGGCCGTTCGACCTGCTGACCGTCGACCCCGAGGCGCTGGTCACCACGCCGTTCCACATGCGCGTCAACCAGTTCCGGGAACGTTCCCGGGGCGAGCGCCGCCACGGCTCGTGCGGCATGGGCGTCGGCGAGACGGCGTCGTACGCGATCGAGAACCCCGGCGCGGCGATCCGGGTCGCCGACTGCGGCAACCCCCGGGCGCTGCGGCCGCTGCTCCGGCGGCTGCGTGACTGGGCCTCCGCCGAGATCGGGCAGCCGATCAGGCTCCCGTCGGTCGACGACGTGGCCGAGGCCTACCGCCAGTTCGCGGGGGCCGTCCGCACCGGCCGGCTGCCCTCGGGCGGGCCGCTCGTCTTCGAGGGCGCCCAGGGCGTGCTCCTCGACGAGTGGCACGGCTTCCACCCCTACACGACGTGGTCGACCACCACCTTCACCAACGCGTTCGAGCTGCTCGGCGAGGCCGGCATGGACGACGCGAAGCGGCTGGGCGTGGTCCGGACGTACATGACCAGGCACGGCAACGGCCCGTTCGTGACCGAAGACCCCACCCTCCACCTGCCCGAACGCCACAACGTGACCGGCGAGTGGCAGGGCCCGTTCCGCACCGGTCACCTCGACCTCGTGGCGCTCCGCTACGCCGCCCGCGTCTGCGGCGGCGTCGACGAGATCGCGGTGACCCACCTCGACGTGGCCGACGAGCACCCCGAGCTCAAGGTCTGCCGAGAGTACGCCGACGGCCTGACCCTGGTGCCCGGCGGCGGGCTGGAGCGCCGGGCGCAGGAGTCCGAACGCCTGCTCACCGCCCGCCCGATCCTGTCGGACGCGCCCGAGTCGTGGTCCGGGCTGGTCGCCCAGGAACTCGACGCCCCGGTCACGATCCGGTCCAGCGGACCGACCTGGCTCGACAAGAAGGTCCGCCGGTCCGCCGCGGCCCGCCGCTAGCCGGCCTGGGGGAAGGCCGTGGCGACCGCCACGAGTTCCCCGCCGAGGAATCCCTCGGCCCTGACCTGTTCACCGGTGCCCGGCAGGGTGAGGCTGCCGGCCCCGGGGACGACGTCGACTGAGCCACGGGGGCGTCCGTCGACGTACACGTCGATCCGGTCGAGGCCGAGGGTGTCGAAGTGGGTGACGAGCGCGTCGTCGCCCGGGACGACACTCACCTTCAGCCGCCGCTTCGGCAGCAGCTTCAGCTCGCGCCCGGCCGTCTCCATCAGGTCGGGGTTGCCCTCCAGCACGTCGGCGACGGTGAGCCGGTGGCGTACCGACGGAACCACGCCGAGGTCCTCCAGCGGGGTCCCGGCCGCGTCGCCCACCCGCAGGGTGCGCCTGATCGCGACGCTGATCGCGGCGCCCGCCGGGAGCGGCTCGTAGGGGCTGCCGGGCACGTCGCGCAGGTCGTCGAGCAGGTCGGCCTGGCCCACCACGTTGGCGCCGCCCGCGCCGGTGTTGTCGTCGACGCCGATGATCGTGCCGATCGCGTGGTCGGCGAACCCGGCGGCGAAGATGTCCGACGTCGAATAGCAGCGCGCGTCGGTGATCAGCACGACCGGGCCGTGGTAGAACTGCCCGAACGCGTTGACGATCTCCTCGGAGCTGAGCGGGAAGGCGTCGGAGTAGACCGCGCCCGTCTCGACCGACAGCTCCAGCGACCGGCGCCAGCGGGCGTAGTCGGGGGTGTGCGAGGCCAGTAGCAGGTTCAGCGGCGAGCTCACCATCTGGGCGGGCTCGGGCTGGATGCGACGGTGGGTGAGGAACTGGAGCAGGATCTCCCCGGCCAGGATGTGGCCGCCCGGGTTGCTCCGGATGTCGAGGATCAGCCCGTCCTCCGGCAGCGACGTGATGATCTGCGCGAACGCCTCGACGTGCGCCTGCAGCGCGGCCACGAACTGGGCCTGCGAGGTGAACTCGCCGAGGCTGAAGCCGGTGATCCGGACGTGCCCGAACGTGCCGGACGTCGTCTCGACCGCCCGCCAGAGGAAGATGCCGGTCGCGGTGTAGTTCGACGGCCCCGCGCCCTCGAACAGGAAGCTCCTGATCGAGGCCAGCTGCTCGCCCTCGATGTCGACGCCGCGCGGCGCGTCGCCGCCGACCGGGGCGGCCGGGACGGTCCGGCGCAGCACCAGCCACGGCATCCGCAGCTCCTGGGGCTTGCCGTCGAGGTCGACGTACGAGACGACGACCCACTCCTCGTCGGGCGGCAGGTGCCCGGCGAGCGCCCGCTGGGTCAGCGACTCGAGCCCGCGCGCGTGCCGGGCGGCCAGGTTGCCGCCCGCGTAGCGTTCGCCGTTCGCGGTGGCGGCCCGGCCGATGGGCACCCCGTTCCAGTGCGTGACCGTGACGCCGACCCTGAGGTCGCCGCCCACGGGCAGCAGGTCGGCGTTGACCTGCGTGACGACGTAGCGGTCGCCGGCCTGCTCGATGCGGAACGGCAGGAACGCCGCCGCGTCGGCGAACGGCTTCGGCAGCTGGTAGCCGGTGTGCAGGTCGCGGACGGAGTGGAAGATCGACTGGAGCTCGAAGTGGAAGGCCCATTCGGGGTCGGGCGTCTCCTGCCGGCTGAGCCGCGACTGGAGCAGCCGCAGCCGCTGGACGGGGTTGACGCCGTGCATGGCGACCTTGAGCGGCAGGTGGGCGAAGTTCTGCTCGAACACCAGCAGCGCCTGCCGGACGATGAGCCGCCGCTGGCCGAGCGTGAGCGTGCCGGCCGTGGCCAGGAAGTCGGCCAGTGTGCCGGGGACGATGGTCCAGACGGGCTGCGGGGCGGCGGCCTCGGGCTGCGGATCCGTGGCGGCGGCGGATAAGACGGCCTTTACGTCCATATCGGGCTCCTGGTGGCCTTCGGATGAATTGTCGGAAGTCCACCATGGCCACACGGAACGGTCCAGGCGAGAGCAGGGGGCTACTCAGCGGAGTAGCGCAGAATGTGATCTATGCGGCTCTCCGAGCGACTTCGCGCACTGATCGACGCCGACGCCTCATGGTCGTCCGATCACGAGGGAGCCAGCGGCACGGCCCTGCGGGTGACGTCGGGCGAGAAGGTCTTCTACGTCAAGCACGGCCCGCTCGCGGGCGCCGAACACCTGCGGCTGCGCTGGCTGCGCGGACGCGTCGCCGTGCCGGAGGTGGTCGCCTTCGACGACCCCGTTCTCGTGCTCGCCGACGTGGGCGCCCCGTCGCTGGAGGCCGCCGCGCCCGCCGATGTCGGCGCCGTGCTGGGCCGGACACTGCGCCTGCTGCACGAGCTGCCCGTCGCCGGGTGCCCGTTCGACGGCCGGTTGCCGGTCGTGCTCGACCGCGCCGCCGCGAACGTGTGCGGCGGGCTGGTCGACCCGGACGACTTCGACGACGACCACCTCGGCCTGACCCCGGAGGCGGTTCTCGACCGGCTGCTGGCCCGGCGGCCGCGTGAGGAGGACCTGGTCGTGGCGCACGGCGACGTCACCCCCGCCAACGTGCTGCTGCCCGCGCCGGGGGAGCCCGTCGTCATCGACGTCCCGGCGCTGGGCGTGGCCGACCGGCACCGCGACCTGGCGCTCGTCCACCGGGAACTCGACGGGGACCGCGTGGCGTGGGAGAGCTTCCTCGCGGCCTACGGCCTCGCCGACCGCATCGACGAGGAGCTGCTGCACTACTACCGGCTGGTGGACGAGCTGCTCTGACCCGGGCGCAGCCCGTTGAGGGCGGTCTCGACCACGGTGTCGGCGAACTCGGTCGTCAGCGGGCCCTCGCGGTGGAGCCACCGGTTCTTCAGCGGCCCCCAGAGCAGGTCGACGGCCACGTCGAGGTCGACGCCGGGACCGAGGTCCCCGGCCTGCTGGGCCCGGCGCAGGCGGCGGCGCTTGAGTTCGCGCATCGGTTCGTCGAGGCGCTCGGCGAAGTCGGCGGCCAGGGCCGGGTCGAGGAGGATCTCGATCGCCAGGGCGCGCATCGGCTCGCTGTAGCGCGGGTCGTTCAGCTCGTCGACGGTGGCGCGGAGCACGGTCTTCAGGTCGGCTTCGAGATCGCCGGTGTCGGGCAGGTCGGCGGGCTGGTCGTCCTGCCCTTCGGAAAGCATCAGCAGGGCGTCGAACAGCACCGCGCCCTTCGACGGCCACCAACGGTAGATCGTCTGCTTGCCCGCCCCGGCTCTGGTGGCGATGGCCTCGATGCTCAGCCGGGCGTAGCCGACCTCGCCGGCCAGGTCGAGTGCGGCGGTGAGGATCGCCCGGCGGGCGGCCTCGTTGCGCCGGGCCGCGTCGGGCGCCTTTCGCTGCGTCGTCATGACAGAAGCATAGACGAGACGGACCGTCTCGTAGTACGGTCTTGGCAAGCCGAGACGGTTCGTCTCGGCAGACGACAGGAGACCGTAATGACCGTTGATCGCGTGTGGTTCGTCACCGGAGCGAGCCGGGGCCTCGGCCGGGCCTTCGCGCAGGCCGCGCTCGCCGCGGGCGACCGCGTCGTCGGGGCGGCCCGCACCCTCGCCGCGCTGGAGGAGCTCGCCGCCGAGCACGGCGACCGCTTTCTCGCCCTTCCCCTGGACGTCACCGACCGCGCGGCCGTCAGGGCCGCCGTCGACGAGGCGGTGCGGCGGATGGGCCGCCTCGACGTCGTCGTCAACAACGCCGGCTACCTCGCCATGGGCATGCTGGAGGAGTTCGGCGAGGCCGAGGCCCGCGCCCAGATGGAGACGAACTTCTTCGGCCCCCTCTGGGTCGGCCAGGCCGTGCTCCCGCACCTGCGCGCCCAGGGAAGCGGCCACATCCTGCAGATCTCCAGCATCGGCGCGCTGGGCGGCTTCCCCCTCACGGGGATGTACAGCGCGAGCAAGTTCGCACTCGAAGGGATGAGCGAGGCGCTGGCCGCCGAGGCCGAGAGCTTCGGCGTCAGGGTCACCATCGTCGAGCCCGGCGGCTACTGGACCGACCTCTACACCAGCGGGCTGGTCATGACCGAGCCTCTCGACGTGTACGCGCCGCTGCGGGCCGAACTGGAGAAGCGGTTCGCCGAAGGGTCCGTCGACAGCCTGCCGGAACTCGCGGCCGAAGCCGTCATGAGGCTCGTCGACAGCGACGACCCGCCGCTGCGCCTGCTGCTGGGCAGCGCCGTCTACGACCTCGCCTTCGACGTCTCCCGGCAGAAGATGGAGACCTGGGCGGCCTGGGAGGAGGTCAGCCGTGCCGCCGAGAAGGCCGTGCCCGCGCCCCCATGGCTGGAGTTTTCTGCTACGCATGCGGCATGCAGCGATTGAAGCCTCTCATCGGTGAGTGGGCCGTCACGACCGCGCTCCCCGACGGCCGGGTCCTCGGCCGGGTCAGGTCGACGTTCACGTGGCTCGACGACCGGTTCGTCGTCCAGCGCACCGACGTCTTCCCCGGCGACCAGGGCATGCCCGAGCTGTTCCCCGCCGTCTGCGTCTACGGCCCCGACGACGACACCGGGCGGTTCACTCAGCTCTACTCCGACGGCCGGGGCGTCCACCGGGTCTACCAGTGCGTCTTCGGCGACGGCGTCTGGAGGATGTGGCGCGACCAGCCGGGCTTCGCCCAGCGCTTCACCGCCACCGTCGAGGGCGACGTCATCGACGGCGGGTGGGAGCTCGCGCAGGAGGAGGGCGTCTGGAAGCCCGACCTGTCGGTCAGGTACGAGAGAGCCGGTCGGCCAGCCTGATCGGCTCGGGCAGCCGGAACTCCGGGGCCAGCCGCAGCACCTGGGCGCACGCGTTGTCCAGGCTCATCCGGTGTCCCTGCGACACGTACACCGGCTTCACGCCGGTGCGGGTGCGCAGGGCCCGGCCCACCGTCTCGCCGTCGAGGACGATCGGCGTCCACGAGCCGCGCTCGTCGGCGGGGGTCTCGTGCGTCCCGACGAACGCCGTCTTCGCCACCCCGATCGCCGGCAGCCCGGTCAGCACGCCCAGATGGCACGCCAGCCCGAAGCGGCGGGGGTGCGCCACCCCGTAGCCGTCGCAGACCAGCAGGCCAGGGGTGACCGACAGGCGGGAGAGCGCCGTCAGCAGGGGCGGGATCTCGCGGAACGCGAACAGGCCCGGCACGTAGGGGAACCTGGCCCGCTCCCGGGCCACCGCCCGGTCGACGACGTTCAGCGAGGCGTCGAGCACCACGACGGCTCCGGTCACCGTGCCGTCCTCCGCGTAGCCCACGTCAAGGCCGGCCGTGAGGCCGATCTCCGCAGGTCCTTCGGAGCTCAGATCGGCCAGCGGGCGCAGCCGCGACTGGATCGCCTCCGCTTCGGCGACGGTAGCCGGTTCGTCCCAGGTCATCCCCACGAAGCCCACCGTAGACTGCCGGAATGACACGAGCGGGAGGTACGCGTGCGGCGCTGCTCGACGCAGCGCTCGCGGTGTTCGACGAGCGTACCTATGGCGACACCCCGGTGGCCGTGGTGGCCGAGCGGGCGGGGGTGTCGGTGGGCACCCTCTATCGGTACTTCCCCAGCAAGGAGGCGCTGGGGAACGCCGTCTACCGGCTCTGGAAGCAGCGGCTGGGCGAGCGGCTCGCGGCCGAGCGGTCGGCCGGGGCGTCCTACGCGAGCACGTTCGCGGCCATGTTCCGGACCTTCGTCGGGTTCGCGGCCGAACACCCGGCGGCGTTCGCCTTCCTCGAACTCCAGCAGCACGAGAGCTACCTCGACGTCGACAGCCGGACCGCCTCGACGTCCATCGACGAGACGGCGGTCCAATTCGTCACCGAGGGGCAGAAGGCGGGGGAGATCAGGTCCGGCGACCCGCACATGCTGGTCGCGCTCGTCTACGGCGCGCTCGTCGGGCTGATCAAGGCGCGCCGCGGGGGGCTGCGGCTGACCGACGACGATCTGGCGGCGGCTCAGGCGGCCACGTGGGCGCTGCTTGACATACGATCGCAAGCGGAGTGAACATTCACTCCGGAAAAGAGCCGAAGGGAAGCCCCCGATGCGCCTGACGTTCAACGGCGGTCCGCGCGAGCACGACCCCGGCCCCGACGACACCGCCGCCGACGTGATCAGGACGGCGTTCGGGGCCACCGGCACCAAGGTCTCCTGCGGCGCCGGGGTGTGCGGGGCCTGCACGATCCTCGTCGACGGCGAGCCGAAGGTGTCCTGCCTGCTGCCGGCCGCCCATCTCGACGGGACCGAGGTCACCACCGTCGAGGGGGTCGGTGGTGACCATCCCGTCCAGCGGGCCTTCGTCGAGTGCGACGCGCTCCAGTGCGGGTTCTGCACCCCGGGCTTCGTGACCGAGGCGGTCGTCTTCCACGACCGGTGGCGCAAAGACCGCGAGGGGACGCCCTCCCGCGAGGAGGTCGCCGACGCGCTGACCGGGCACCTGTGCCGGTGCGGGGCCTACGAGAACATCCTCACCGCCGTCCAGAAGGCCTGCGCGGGCGAGTTCGACGACCGCGAGCCGGTGCCCGCCCGGGTCGAGGCCCCCGCCAAGGTCACCGGAACGGCCGAATACACGGTCGACGTGACCCTCCCGGGCATGCTCCACGGCGTGATCGTGCGATCCCGGCTGCCCCATGCGCGCGTCACGGTGACGTTTCCCGAAATGAGCGGGCAAAGCCTCCGATCGGACCCGGCCGAGGAGACGCCGCACGAGGGTTTCGTCCGCCTTCTCGACGGCGACGTCGTCCGTTACGCCGGTCAGCCGATCGCGGCGGTGGCCGCCGAGACGCCCGCCCAGGCAAGGGAACTCGCCGAGAGCGTCACGGTCTCCTACGAACCGCTGCCCTCCGTCGTCGACCCCGAGGAGGCACGGCGCGACGACGCCCCGGCGATCTTCCCCGACGCCGCCGCCCAGAAGAACGCGCCCTCCAGCGCCGAAGGCGCCGGGTTCCCGGGCCGGTGGCGGGGCAACGTCCGGTCGGGCTACGCCTCGGCCTGGCGGGGGCGCACCGCCCGGCGTCGGCTCGACGCCGCCGAGGAGCGGAACGCGCCCGGCTACTTCGCCGCCACGTTCACCACCGCAGGTCAGTCGCACACCGCGCTCGAACCGCACGCCTCCGTCGCCGACTGGCGGGCCGACGGGCTGACGCTCTACACCTCCACCCAGGCGCTCCCGCACCTCAAGGCCGCCGCCGCCAAGCGCTGGAACCCGCCGAAGGTCGACATCGTCGCCCATCACGTCGGCGGCGGGTTCGGGTCGAAGCTCGGCCTCGGCGCCGACGCCGTCGCGGCCGTCGAGCTCTCCCGGAAGCTCGGCCGCCCGGTCAGGGTCGCGATGTCCCGCGCCGAGGAACTCACCGACACCGGCTACCGCCCCGGCACCCGCTCGGAGCTGCGGATGCTCGGCACCCCGACGGGCGGGCTGGCCGCGATCTCGCTCGACGTCTCGGGCCACGGCGGGGTCTCGACCGGCTCCATGGTCGCCACCCTGGGCCTGCTCATGTACGGCCGGGGCCCCCGCCACTTCCGCGACCGCGACGTCGTCGGCAACGCGCCCCCGGCCAGCCCGTTCCGCGGACCGGGCGGACCGCCCTTCGCGTGGGCGGTCGAACAGGGCGTCGACGAGATCGCCCACCGGCTCGGCGCCGACCCGCTCAGACTCCGGCGCACCTGGGACGGCAACCGCCGCCGCCGCGCCCTCTACGAGATCGCCGCAGAGCTCCCGCTGTGGCGCGACCGGCCCGCCACGCCCCAGACCGGCCGCTACCGGCGCGGCGTCGGGGCGGCCGCGGCCAACTGGATCTACACCGCCGACCTCGACACCAAGGTCGAGCTCACGGTGCGCGAGGGCCGGATCGTCGCCCGGACCGCCACCCAGGACATCGGCACCGGCGTCAGAACCGTCATCCGCAACGCCGTCAGGGAGGTCTTCCCGGACGCCGCCATCGACGTCGAGGTCGGCCACTCCCACGCGCCGCACGGTCCCGTCGCCGGTGGCAGCCGGTCGACCGCCTCGGTCGGCCCGGCCGCCCGCGACGCGGCCGGGAAACTCGCCGCGCGCCTCGACGGCAAGCCCGTCGGCGAGGCCGAGGGCGTGACCGTCCTCGGCGAACGGCCCAAAGACCGGCGCGGTTCGGCGGTCCCGGTGTCCATGGACCATCTGCGGATCGGCCGGGGGCTGGCGGGGGCCGTGCACATCACCGAAGTCGAGGTCGACACCCTGCTCGGCCACACGCGGGTCACACGGGTGTGGGGCGGCGTCGCCGTCGGCGCGATCTACAACCGGGCGGCCGCGCGCAACCAGTGCGAGGGCGGCATCGTGCAGGGCATCGGCTACGCCCTCTACGAGGAGCGGGTCACCGACCCGCGCACCGGCGTGGTCCTGTCGGCGAACCTGGAGGACTACCGCCTGCCGGGCGTCAAGGACACCCCCGAGATGACCATCCACTTCCACGAGGACGGCTGGGACCACGTCCCGGGCGGCGGCATCGGGCTCGGCGAGGTGTGCACCGTCTCGGTCGCCGCCTCGGTGGGCAACGCGATCTTCAACGCGACCGGCTTCCGCGCGCTCGACCTGCCCATCCGCCCCGACCGGCTGCTCGAAGGGATGTCCCGATGACCGCCGAATACCGCGCGGGCGGCACCGACTTGATGGAACGCCGCGCGTCGGGCCGCTCGACCGGCCCGATCATCGATCTGTACGACCGGGGCCTCCGGTCGATCGAGACCACCGAGGAGGGCGGCTTCCGCATCGGGGCGATGGTCACCGTCGACACCCTGGCGACCGACCCCGCCCTGACCGCCGCCTATCCCGCGCTCGCGCTGACGGCCGGGGCGCTGGCGACGCCGCAGATCAGGCGCGCGGCCACGCTCGGCGGGGTGCTGCTCCAGCGCACCCGCTGCCGCTACTACCGCAACGAGCACTACGAGTGCCTGAAGACCGGCGGCGAGGGCTGCCCGGCGCGCGGCAACCCGGGCGAGCGCGCCGTCGTGCTCGACCTCGGGCCGTGCGTCGCGCCGCACCCGTCGTCGGTGGCGATGGCGCTGCTCACCTACGACGCCGTCGCCGAGATCGAAGACCGGCCGTCGAAGCCGGTGGCCGGCCTCTACGGCGACGGCGCCCGCGACCACCTGCTCGACGCGTCCGACCTGCTCACGGCGGTCACCCTGCCGCCGCCGGTCGAGGGCGAGCGCGCCGGATACAAGCGCGCCGCCGGTCGGGCCTCGGCCGAGTGGCCGCTGGCCGAGGCGGTCGCGCACCTGACGGTGCGCGACGGCGTCGTCGTCCGGGCCGGGGTGGCCGTCGGGGGAGTGGCGGCGGTGCCGCTGCGGCTGCCCGAGGTCGAGGCGGCGCTCACCGGGAACGCGCCGTCGGAGGAGCTGTTCGCGCGGGCGGCCCGCCTCGACTGGACGCCGGCGTTCCCCGAGACGGCGTACAAGATCGGGCTGACCGCGACGCTGATCGGCGACGTGCTGGCTCAGGCCCTGTAGTTCTCCAGGTGGGCCAAAACCGCATGGTTCGCGGCCCACCCGTCGGGGAACTTGATCGGCACGTTCAGCTGCACCCGTGGGCTCATCGGATGGTGGTCGAGCAGGTCGGCGATGCCCGCGCGGGCCACCACGACGCAGGCGTGCCGGTGCCGCGAGGTCAGCACGCACAGCCGCCCCGACTCCAGGTGGAACGCCGTCGCGTCGCGCCGCCCCGACAGGGGGTGGAGCACGATCGTGACGTCGTACTCACGGCCCTGGAGCCGGTTGGCCGTGTCGACGGTGACGCCCTCGGGCGGCTCGGCCAGCTTCACCGCGGCGACCTGGTCGTTGTGGGCGCAGCCGATCGCGATCCGGTCGGGGGTCACGGGGTGGGAGCCGTGCTCGTCGTGGGCGACCGCGCCGCGCTGGACCAGCCGCCGGGCGATCTCGGCGCAGGCCTGCGCGGCCTCAGGGTCGGTGCGGACGGTGTGCCGGTTCGGCAGCTCGTAGAGCGCCCAGCCGGTGGCGGCGGCCATCTCGACCGTACGGTCGAACGACGAGCGCATCCCCGGCACGGTCAGCTCCAGCCGCCGGGTCCCCTCCTCGGTGCCGGCGGTGAAGCCGCCCGCCGGGTAGAAGGCCTCGGCCACCATCGGCGCGGCGCTGGCGGGCAGCCGCCACGACACCGGCAGCCGGTGGGTGCGCAGCCCGTTGAGCCGCTGGGTCACCGCGACGGCGCTCTGCAGCGGGTCCCACTTCAGGCCGGTCCACCGCTCGCTGTCGACCACGCTGAACGGGTCGAGCTGGCCCGGGTCGCCGACGAACAGGGCGTGCCCGTCGGCGAACAGCCGCGCCACCCCGAGGAGCTTGTCGGAGCGCATCTGGTAGGCCTCGTCGACGATCGCCCACTTCCAGCTCCGGTCGGCCACGTAGGCCCACTTGTCGGCGGTGGCGGTGACGACCTGGCAGGCGTCCACCTGGGCGATCTTGCTGCCGGTGGTGACGGCGGCGTGGCGGCGGACCCGCTCGGGCGGGTCGAAGCCCTCGGCGTGCAGCCGTCCGATCGTCAGCTCGGGCGAGCGCCGCGCGAGCCGGTCGACCAGGTCGTCGACCTGCTCGTTGGTCTGGGCCACGATCATCAGCCGCTCGCCCTTGGCGGCGATGGCGGCGGTGGTCTCGACGACCAGCGTGGTCTTCCCGGCGCCGGGGGGCGAGTCGACCACCAGGCCGGGGGAGGCGGCGCTGGTGTAGTCGGCCAGGATCGTCTCGGTGGCCGCGCGGGCGGCCTCGGCGGGGGTCATGCCCAGGGCTCCGCTGCGTCGTCGTCGGTCGGCACGTATTCGGGCGGCGGGCCGCCGTGGGTCCACGGCGTCTCCTCGCGCGGCGGCAGGGGCGCGCGGCGCGACTCGCCGGGGTCGAGCTCGGTGTAGCAGATCACGGTCCCGACCCCGGGCACGCTGCCTTCGGCGGGCTGCGCGCCCCGGCCCATGCCGTCGTCGATCTGCACGGTGACCGTCCGGTCGGACAGGGACGTGATCGTCGCCGACTGGCGCGGACGGGAGGGCGAGCGCACCTTCTTGCCCTTGGACAGGCGTACCGGATCGGAGGTCTCGATCGTCACCAGGGGACGCGGGACCTCGCGCTTGCCGCCCGGCGGCACGATGCGCCGGGTCAGGTCGACGGCCACCACCTCGCCCGCGAACGCCACCCCGTCGGCCCGGTATTCGGCCATCACGAGGGGGTCGTCGAAGGCGCGGGTCGCCTCGAACGACTGCTGCGCCGCCTCCAGCCGGGCCAGCCGCTTGGCCGCCGCGACCGCGCTGTCGCGCTTGCCCTGCGGCAGGCCGCCGCCGTCGATCCAGGCGCGGTGCAGGGCGACGTGGACGCGGTCGCGCTCCCAGCGCGCGGTCGCGCCGGGCGACTCCTTCAGCGCCGCGAGCAGCCCGATCGCCTGCCACATGCGGTCCCACGTCGGGCGGAGCTGACCGTGCAGCGCCTCCTCGACCTGTCCGGTCGAACCGGTCGCGTCGTAGTGCTCGATCGCCTTCTGGAGCTCCTGCCGGTCGAACTCGGGATGGGTGTCGGGCCCGGCGGGCGGGTTCAGCGGGTCGTCGGCCAGCGCCGCCGCCTCGGGGCCGGTCAGGCCCTCGGGCGGGTCGATCCAGCCGAGCAGCGCGGCCAGGTCGCCGTCTTCGGCCGCGCTCTGCCCGGTCACCCAGTGGGCGGTCAGCAGGTCGGTCATCGCCACCATCAGCGACGACCCGGCGAACTCGCTCTGCTCGGCCAGGAACGTCAGCCACCGGCCCAGCATCGGCACCGCCGGGTCGACCGCGTAGGGCCCGGTCGTCCGCCGGAACCGCGACGAACGCCCGAGCTTGGCGGTGAACTCGACCCCGCCGGGGCTCGGCACGACGATCTGCGGCGCGTCGAGGCACCGCTCGAACGGCGTCTTGGCCTCGACCGTCTCGACCTGCCGGGAGATCCGGTCGACGTAGGGCAGCAGCACCGCGCCCAGGTCGGCGAGGAACTGGAACCGCAGGTCGCGGTTGCGCGGCTGCGGCACCACGAGCAGCGTCGGGCGGGCGGGGTCGGTGCCGACCATCGCGCCCAGCGGCGCGGCGGCCTCGCCGGCCAGCCGGAGCGGCACGAACACCATCGGCGCCTCGGCCAGGTGGACGTGGCGCACGGTGGCGCGCGGCAGCGCCCGCCCCCGCTCCCGCGCCCGCACCTTCACGTAGGAGTGGAGCAGGCTCACGCGACCGCCTCGTCGTAGAGACGCGCGACGTGGCGCAGCCGCTCGGCGATCTCGGCCTGGTCGTCGGCCACCGGCTCGCCCGGCGTCGCCACCCGCAGCGCGGTCTGCACCGACTCGATGCCGCCCAGGTCGTCGCGCACGACGCGGCCCAGCGCGTCGAGATGGCCCAGGTCGTGGGCCTCCCGGCGGCACAGGTGCGACAGCTCGCAGGCCGACAGGCACTGCGGCGCGTAGCGCGCCGGGATGGCGGCCACGGCGGCCTCGATCTGGGCCGGCGACAGCGCGTCGAGGTCGAGGCTCAGGTTCTCGGGCAGCCGGTCGAGGATCGCGTCGATCCTCGTCAGCCGGGAGAGCTGACGGGCGAGCGTGACGAGCTGGTGGCGGACGTCGACCGTGGTCGCCGTCGGCTCGTTGGTGAAGTCGCGCGGGCAGACCAGGATCACGTCGTGGGAGACCAGGTCGCGGCCGACGAGGTCGCGCAGCGCGTGGACGTAGACCGCCGCCTCGCGCGCCGCCGCCGACACCTTCGGGGTGTCGGCCTGGTCGTCGACGATCGCGAACGACTTGATCGCCACGATGTGGAACATCCCGCCGAGCTGGAAGGCGATGACGTCGGGCTCCAGGTAGACCTGGGCGCCCGCGACGTCGAGCCGCAGCAGCGGCCGGTCGAGGATCGTGGCCCGGCCCCGCCCCTCGGCGGTCTGCCGGATGATCCGGCGGGTGTGCCCGTGCCGCGCGGCGTGGCCCTCGTTGCCTCCGGCGTCTTCGAGGTTGACGTAGCCCGCCTCCTCGATCGGCAGGTCGAGCAGCGTGCGCAGCAGCCGCAGCAGGTGGGCCGCGCCGTTGGCCTTCACCAGGTCGGTGAACTGCTGGTTGCGCTGGATCGCGAACGGCGACTGGCCCCACCGGTCGTCGAACCGCAGCCGCCGCATCAGCCGGGGCTTGTCGATCGCCGCCGCGTCGAGGATCGCCCGCCGGTCGCACGCCGGGTTCGCCGCCAGGGCCGCGATGCTGCGGGCGTTGTGGTCCTGCCCCGGGGTGTTCCCCCGGATGGCGTCGAGTCGGCTTTCTGGGCGGGTCACGCCGACCTCACCGTCTTCAGGCCCGACCCGAAGAGCTGCTCGACCGGCCCCAGCCGATCTGCCGCCCGCGCGGCCGCCTCCCGCCTGTCCATCTGATCCCTCTCCTGGTGTACGGCCAGCTCCGCCCCCGCCGCGGCGATCACCTTGGCCGGATCGGCCGGTCCGAAGCCGTCGCCGGCCCCCGGGATGTTCTGCGCCAGCTGCCCCAGCAGCCGGAACGCGCCCGGCGAGGCGTCGTCGAGCCGCATCAGGTGCTGGGCGAGCCGGACGGCCGAGGTCAGGAAGTCGGTGCGCGGGCTCAGCGGCCCGATGATCCGCTGCGGCAGCCCCCACGTGCTGAGCGCCAGTAAACCCCGGGCCGGTGACAGCAGTTCGGAGGTGAGCGCGGCGCACAGGTAGTAGGGCCGGGCGCCGGGCGCCGACCGGTAGGACTTCTCTTCGTCCCGCCGGAGGCTGGTGAGCTGGGTGTTGGCCATCTGGCCGCCGAAGAACGACTCGTCGACCGCCACGATCATCCTCGCGGCGGTCGGGGCGCCGAGCAGGGTCAGCGCCCGGTGGACCTGTTCGCGTACCGGAACCAGCGGAGGCTGGGTGGCGGGCTGCTCGACCTCGGCGTCCCACTGACGCTCGGTCTCCCGCAACCGGGCCCGCAGCGCCCGCGCCTCGGCGTGCCGCCCGGCCGACGTCGCCTGCCGGATGGCTTTCCTCAGCTTCCCCATCTGTGCTTCCAGCCCGTCCAGATCCACGTTTCCGCACCTTAACAGCGGCCCCATGGAAAGCCAAGCTATTCCAGTTGCTTCCAGTAATTTCCAGCATTACATTTCCACAACTGAAGACACCCGCGAGAAGAGAGACGACCCATGAGCCGCTGCCGCCCCCTGTTACCCCGGGCCGAACTCGACGCCCGGCTCGACGCCCGCATCGACGCCCGGATCGACGGCGACGCCGTGAGGTGGTCGGTGGTCGTGCCGTCCGCCTGCCGCGCCGCCCACGCGCGGGCCGACCGCTTCCGCGTCAAGGTCGGCAGCGTGTCGGGCTACCGCGACACGGTCGACGTCGCCTACGTGCTGCAGCGCGCCCTCCTCCAGCCCGCCGGCGAGAGGGTGGCCGCGCTCCGGTCCGGGATCATCCGCATGTACGCCGGATCCAAGGACATCGGCGGAGCCCGCGTGCCGGCCTGGCTGCAGGCGGTCATGGACGACCGCTGGGCCCTGGTCGACGGCGAATGGCGCGAGCTCGACCCCGACCGGTTGGCCGGCGCCCTGGCCCGGATCCGCCCCCTCTTCGGCGCCGACCCCGGCCTGCCCGCCTGGCATCCGGGCGAGTCGCCCCGCGTCTACGCGGCCAACGCCGGGAACCTCCGCCCCGACCTGCTCGCCCTGCCCGGCGGCGAACTCGGCGACCTCCTCACCGCGCGCGGCGACCTGATGTACGTGACCACCGTCGCCGGCCTCGGCCACGTCGCGACCGCCGTCGCGACGGCCGCCCGGAGCCGGTTCGCGGGCGGGACGCGCCCCTTGCGGGTGGTCTTCGTCGTCCTGTCGGTCACCCCGGTGCCGCCGGAGCGGCTGTTCCCGCTGGTCCGGCTGTCGCTCGCGGACGCCGCCCGGACGCTCGGCGATCTGGGGGTGGGCGTCGAGGTCGTCATCCACCGTCCGTAAGCAGCGGATATACGCCTGCTATACGCGGGCGTGCCAGTCTGGCCTCCCACCTCTGACGGGGGACCAGATGAGAGAAAGAGCAAAAGCGGGCCTGACCGCCGTCGCGCTGACGGTCGGGGCTCTCGGGGCACTCAGCGCGCCCGCCGCCGCGGAAACGCCGGTCGGCGGGATCATCATCGTCGGGATCACCACCGACCCGACCAAGTACCACTACGACCCCATTGTGTGCGGGGACAACATGCACTGGGGCAACCCCGACTGCGGCAACGACATCGACGAGACCTCTCATGGGGGCGCCGAGTGAACCTGAAGACCAGTCAGAAGGCCGTGGTCGTCGCCGCGCTGGCCGCGGGCGCGCTCGGGGTGTTCGGGGCGCCGGCCCTCGCGGCGCCGGGGCCGCTGCCGCCTCCGACGTGCGACTACGCTGTCGACTCCGACGACTGCGTCGTCCCGCCGGACCCGAACATGCACTGGGGCAACGAACGTCCCAGCGACTGACTCGGCGTGCGCGGGACGGTGTCCCATCCTGACGGGGGATCACCATGAAGAAGAGTGTGAAAGCCGGACTGATCGTCGTCACGCTGGCCATCGGCGCACTCGTCGGCCTCGCCGGGCCGGCCGCGGCGGTGCCGTGGAACGAGGTCATCGTCGACCTGTGCCCGGAGAACATGCACTGGGGCAACGGCGAGTGCGCCTAGAGGTCTCCGGCGGCCACCGGACGGTGGGTGGCCACCGGGAGAGACGGCCTACTCGGGGCGGGGCGTGAGCCTCGCCGCCAGCTTCGCGGCCTCGGGGGAGTCGAGGCCGAGCAGCAGGGAGTGGGCCGTCTCCCACAGGGCCCGCGCGGCCTCCTCGTCACCCATCCTGCGGAGGGTGACGGCGAGGGCGTCCATTGCGCGGGCCCGCCAGGTCGTGTTGTCCATCTCGGCGAACAACGTCACCGCTCGTTCGAGAGGGGGCACCGCGGCGCCGAGGTCATCGCCGGACTCGAAGAGGGAGCCGAGTCCGAGAGACGCGCTGGCCTCGGCGAACTGGTCGCCGACCCGTTGCGCGGCGGCGACGGCGGCCTTCATCGAGGTCTCGGCCGCGCGCCGTTCGCCGGAGGCGAGCTGCGCCTGCCCGAGGCCGCGCAGCAGGTAGGCCTCGCCGACGAGGTCGCCGATGGCGCGCACCAGCGGCAGCGCCGCCGCGAACGCGTCGCGCGCCGGTTCGGGGCGCTCCTGCCGGAGGTAGGCGTCGCCGAGCCGGAACAGCGCCTGCGCCTGGCCGCGCCGGTTGCCGATGTCCTCGAAGGTGCGCAGCGCGTCGCGCAGCAGCGTCTCGGCCTCGGCGAAGACGCCCTCCTCCAGCCGGATCTGGGCCATCCCGATGCCCGAGTGGGCCTGGGCCGCCCGGTCGCCGGCCTCGCTGAGCAGGTCGGCCGCCTCCTTGTAGCGGTGGTGGGCCCGCTCGGGGGTGCCGGTGATGCGGTCGAGCAGGGCCAGGTTGCGCAGCGCCAGCCCCACGCCGTGGTCGGCGCCGAGCGCCTCGAACCGGGCCGAGGAGTCTTCGAGCAGTTCGGCCGCCGTCGCGTACTCCTGCCGGAACAGGGCCAGGCTGCCCAGTCCGTACACCATCGCGGCCTCTCCGAGCGCGTCGCCCGCGGCGCGGGCGGCGGCGAGCGCGACCTCGTGGGTGGACCGCCAGTCGTCGAACAGGCTGCGCGCCTCGAACAGCGTCACGCACGTCATCGCGAGCTCCCAGGCGAGCGAGGCCAGCCCCAGGTCGGCGGCCTGCGAGACGGCCGACACGAGGCCGGCCCGCTCGGCGGCCAGCCACTCGATCGGCTCGCCCAGCAGCGCGTCGGCCAGCGCCGGATCGGGCGCCCGGCGCGGCGTGCTCCCGCGCAGCACGGCGAAGTCGCCGCCGTACTCGCGCCGGTGGGCCTCCTGCGCCAGCGACAGCCAGAGGTTGAGCGAGCGGCCCATCGCGGCGGCGCGGGCGGCGTCGTCGTCCTCCTCCAGCGCGCGTTCGCGGGCGAACAGGCGGACCAGGTCGTGGAAGCGGTAACGCACCCCGCCCGCGCCCTCCTGCGCCACCACTTCGAGCAGCTGCGCCGCGACGAGCTGCTCGAACAGCTCCCCGAGGGGCTCGCGGCCGATGCCGAGCAGCGGTCCGCCGGCCCATTCGCCGAAGTCGGGCACGCCGAGCAGGCTCAGCCGCCGGAACAGCGTCGCCGCCGCCGGGTCGAGGTCGCGGTAGCTGAGCCCGAAGTTGGCCCGCACCCGCACCCCGCCGTGGCTGAGCTCGCTGAGCCGGTTCCGCTCGTCGGCCAGGTGCCCGGCCAGGACGCCCGCGGTGAGGCGGCTGCGCCCGGCCAGCCGGGCCCCGGCGATGCGCAGCGCCAGCGGCAGCCCGCCGCACAGCTCGCTCAGCCGGGCCAGTTCGGGGTCGGCCCGGTCGACCGCGCCACCGGCGAGGCCCGCGAGCACGGCCACGCCCTCCAGGTCGCCGAGGGTGCCGACCTGGAGGATGTCGGCGCGTTCCTGCGCCACCAGCCCGTCGAGCCCGTCGCGGCTGGTCACCATGACCGCGCACCCGGGGGAGCCGGGCAGCAGCGGCCTGACCTGGCCGGCGTCGCGGGCGTTGTCGAGCACGAGCAGCACCCGCCGCCGCGACAGCACGCTGCGCAGCAGCCCGGCCCGCTCGTCGACGTCGTCGGGGATCCGGCTGCCCGGCACGCCGAGCGCCCGCAGGAACCGGTCGACCACCTGCCGGGGCGCCAGCGGTTCGGCGTCCTCGGCGTAGCCGCGCAGGTCGACGTAGAGCTGGCCGTCGGCGAAGCGGCCGGAGACCCGGTGGGCCCAGTGGACCGCAAGGCCCGTCTTGCCGACGCCGCCCATGCCGGTGAGCCCGAGGAAGGCCGGCACGCCCTGGCTCTGCCGCAGGTCGAGCAGCCGGTCGAGCTCGCCGAGCTCCTCGGCCCGGCCGACGAAGTCGGCGACGTCGTGGGGGAGCTGCGCGGGCGTGGGGAACAGGGTCGGCCCGGTCTTGGGCTCGGCCGGGCGCGGCGCGGGCACGCCGGAGTCGCCGCGCAGGATCTCCTCGTGCAGCGCCCGCAGTTCGGCGCCGGGTTCGAGCCCGAGCTCGCCGATGAGGACGCGCCGTCCCTCGCGGAAGGTCTCCAGCGCCTCGGCTCGCCGCCCGGCCCGGTGGAGGGCGAGCATCAGGTGGGCGCGCAGCCGTTCGCGGGTCGGGTGCTCGGCGACCAGGCCGGTGAGTTCGCCGATGAGGTCCTCGTGGCGGCCCAGCGCCAGGTCGGCGGTGATCCGCAATTCGGCCGCCCGTAACCGCGCCTCTTCCAGGCGGGTTGCGGCGGGCCAGATCGCGGGGTGGTCGGCGAGGTTGCCGTACGCCGGTCCGCGCCACATCTCCAGGGCCCTGGCCAGCAGCCGCCGCCCGGTGGCGGGGTCGCCCCCGTTCATCGCCCGCGCGCCCTCGGCCGTGAGGGCCTCGAAGTCGGCCGCGTCGAGCTCGCCGGGGCCGACCGCCAGGGCGTAGCCGGAGGGGTGGCGGACCACCCGGTCGCGGTCTCCCAGGGCCTTGCGCAGGTGGTAGACGTACAGGCGGAGGTTCTCGTGCGCCGAGGCCGGCGGTTCCTCCCACAGCGCCCCGATCAGGCGGGAACCCGCCGTGGGAGCGTTGGCGTTGCCGATCAGCACGGCCAGCAGCAGCCGTTGCTTCTCCGACCGCAGCGGCACCTGCGCGCCGTCGATCGTGATGTCGAGGGGACCGAGAACGCGAAGCCTCATCGCCACCTTCGGGGGTGATCTCCGGGAGTGAGATGCACCTTACCGGTCGATCGTTATATGTGCCTTATCCATTATCGGATCGGGTCAAGAGCCCTATATCCCACGAAACTCCACAAGGGTATATACGCCTCTCACGTCGCCTATACGGCAAAAATACGCCCGTGCCTCATGGTGTGCCTCAGCCCCAGCCATACCTGAGGAGACATCGTGGTGTCCCGATCGCGGACGGCCTCGTTAGCCGTCCTTCTCTCCCTTTCCGCCGTAGTGACGACCCTCGTGGCCACGCCCGCCCCGGCGTCGGCCGTCCCCGTTCCGATCCCCACCGCACCGACGTGCGTCTCGGCCGCCGACAACCCCGACGGAGCCGCCGGGATGGCCGCCCAGTGCGGCACCGAGGTCGAGGTGCTCTCGGAGCGCACCGAGACCAGCCAGGTCTTCGCCCAGCCCGACGGCACGATGGAGGCCGTCACCTCCCTCTTCCCGACCCAGGTCGTCAAGAACGGCGTCTGGACCGACGTCGACACCAACCTGCGCCTGGTCGGCGGGGTGACCCCGGTCGCGACCTCCGCCGACGTGCGCTTCTCCACCGGCGGCGCCGACCCGATGGTGACCCTCACCGAGGGCGCCGCCTCCGTCCGGATCAAGTCGCCGTGGAACCTTCCCGCGCCCACGCTCAACGGGGACACCGCGACCTACGCCGATGTGCTGCCCGGGGTCGACCTGCAGTTGCGGGCCGAACCCGACGGCTTCTCGCAGTTCCTCGTGGTGAACACGCCTGAGGCGGCCGCCAACTCCGAACTCGCCCGGATCGGGTTCCCGGTGGAGGCGTCCGGCGGGGCGTCGATCCGGGAGAACGAGTCGGCCCTGGAGGTCGTCGACGCGGCCGGGAACGTTCTCTTCGCGTCGGGCTCGGCGCTCATGTGGGACGCCGACGGCGCCGGAGACGAGGGCGCCGACAGCGCGCCCGGCCGCACCGCCGAGATGGACGTCGAGGTGAGCGCGCACGAGCTCGTCGTGGTGCCCGACCAGGCCCTGCTGACCGACCCCGGCGCGACCTTCCCGATCTACATCGACCCGGCGTTCAGCAAGCCCAGCATGGGCGGCAACTGGACCCACACCAACAGCTGCTCGCCCGGCACCAGCTTCTACACCAGCTACCGCAGCGAGCTGCGGGTCGGCCGCCAGTGGAACACCTCGTGCAAGTGGCGGGCCTACATGCGGTTCGACACCGCCCAGCTGGCCGGCGCGACGATCCAGGCCGCCGAGTTCGCGGTGACCGCCGACCACGTCGCCAACTGCGCGGGCGCCAACACCAACCTGCTGTTCCGCAACAACATCTCCGCGATGAACACCGCGACCTGGAACAGCACCAGCAGCGGCAACGTGCAGACCATCGGCACCGAGAAGTTCGACGCCAACGAGTCGAGCTGCCCCTCGGGCGACCAGAAGAAGGTGTACGACGACGGCAGCGCCAGGGTGCTGGAAGGCCGGATGCAGAGCCAGGCCAACGCCCGCGCCTCGCAGACCACCTTCGCGCTCATCTCCTCGGACGAGGGCGACCACATGGGGTGGAGCAACTTCATCCCCGGCTCGGTGGCGCTGATCATCACGTACAACCACACCCCGACGACGCCGACCTCGCTGAAGATCACCACCGACTGCGGCATCTCCTGCGCCTGGGTCCGCTCGGGCACGCCCACGCTGTCGGCGGTCGCCGCCGACCCCAACGGCGGCACCCTGTCCCGGGTCGAGTTCGAGGTGTACGACCGCGCCCGCAGCAGCCGCAAGGCCGCCTCGGGCTCGGCCGTCTCCAACCGCACCTCGGGTCAGGCCGCGCCGTGGAAGGTCACCCCGGCGCTGCCCGAAGGGGCCTACTCCTGGCGGGTCCGGGGCTGTGACGCCTACGTCTGCGGCGGCTGGGGCGGCTGGTTCGACTTCACCGTCGACACCACCGCGCCCACCAACGTGAGCGTGACCTCGGCGGAGTACCCGCCCGCGAGCGACGGCACCTGGAACGGCGCCGCCGGCCAGGCGGGCACGTTCGCGATCGGCGCGTCCGGGGCCAACCGCTTCGAGCTGACCCTCAACGGCGTGAACAAGGGCTGGGTGAACACCACCGGCGACGTCTGGACCGGCTCGCTGACCCCCGACCGCGACGGCGTCAACCTGCTCACCGCCCGCGCCGCCGACGCGGCCGGCAACGTCGCGGGCAGCCCGTTCACCTACGAGTTCCTGGTCCGCCCGGTCCCGGCCAAGGCCATCGGGTGGGGATTCAACGAGGCGTCCGGCACCACCGCCGCCTCCGACCCCGCCGGGACCACGCTCGACAGCAAGGCCGGTCCGGCCGCCCGCACCGCCGGCAGGAGCGGCGGCTACGCCCTCAATCTCGACGGCGCGTCGGCGTGGGCGTCCACCCAGCCGGTCGTCGACACCAAGACGCCCTTCACCGTGACCGCCCTGGTGAAGCTGAACTCCACCACCGTGAGCGGCCCGATCACGGCCGTCTCCTCCCACGGCGCGACCGGCTCGGGCTTCCGCCTCGGCTACCGCTCCGAGGGCTGGTGCTTCTCCATGTACGCCGCCGACGGCGGCGCCGAGACCAAGGCCTGCTCCACCGAGTCGGTCGGCACCGGCTGGACCCACCTGGCCGGCGTCTACGACGGCACCCGCCTGCGGATCTACGTCAACGGCCTGAACTGGGAGGAGGCCGACCAGGTGCCCTTCACCTCGACGTGGTCGGCGACCCAGGGCTGGTCGGTCGGCCGCGCCAAGGACGCCGGCGCCCTCACGCAGTACTGGACCGGCGCCGTCGACAGGGTGGGCGCCTACCAGAAGGCACTGACCCAGAGTGAGATCGTCACGGACGGAGCCAAGGGATGAGGAAACCGGCCGCGTTACTGATCGCCCTCGTACTGTCGGGGGCCGGAATCGTCAGCGGGGGGACGGCCAACGCCCTCGCCGACTGGGAGCCCCCGGTCCCGGTCGACGTCACCCCCGTCCCCGTCGAGGACAACACGCGGCGCACCGTCGCCGAGACGGCCCAGCCGCCCCGGGTCAAGGGACCCTCGACCATCGTCTGGCCGGCCGACACCGCCGCCCAGATCACCCCCGGCGCGCGGGCCGTCTCGGGCCAGGCGGTCACGGTCGCCGCGGCCTCCTCGGTGGGGCGGGTCGGGGTCCGGGTGTACGGCCGCGCCGCCGCCGAGACCGCCGGGATCAGCGGCGTCATGATGTCGGTGGCCCGCAGCGACGGCCAGAAGTCGACCGGCACGGTCGGCGTCAACCTCGACTACTCCCAATTCGCCGGCGCCTACGGCGGCGACTGGGCCAGCCGCCTGCGGCTCGTCCAGCTCCCGGCCTGCGCTCTGACCACCCCCGGCGCGAAGGGCTGCGGCCTGGACGCCGCCGTCCCCGTGGACGCCAGGAACGACGCCGCGACGCAGACCCTCACGGCCGACGTCGCCCTCCCGGCCGGCGGCGCGCCCCAGCTGCTGGCGGCCGCGGCCGCCCCGGCGGGGCCGAACGGCGACTACAAGGCGACGTCGCTGACCCCGGCCTCGACGTGGCAGGTGTCGCAGCAGACCGGCGCGTTCTCGTGGAAGTACCCGATCAAGAGCCCGCCCGCCGTCGGGGGCCCGTCGCCCTCGCTGGCCTTCTCGTACTCGTCGCAGGCGGTCGACGGCAAGACCTCGGGCCAGAACGGGCAGGGGTCGTGGGTCGGCGACGGCTGGGACATGTGGACCGGCTTCATCGAGCGGACGTACAAGAGCTGTCTCGACGACACCAAGGCGGTCGGCGGCAAGGACCCGAACAACAAGGACAAGAAGACCGGCGACCAGTGCTGGTGGAAGCCCAACGCCACCATGAGCCTGAACGGCAGCTCGACGGAGCTGATCGACCTGGGCGGCGGCAAGTGGAAGGGCACCGGCGACGACGGCTCCCGCGTCGAGCTGCTCCCGGACGCCTCCAACGGCGTCTACAACGGTGAGCACTGGAAGGTCACCACGATCGACGGCACCCAGTACTTCTTCGGGCGCCGCACCGACTCGGCCTGGACCACCCAGGTGTACGGCAACCACCCCGGCGACCCCGGCTACGAGTCCGGCGACTTCGCCGGCAGCCGCGAGACCCAGGCCTGGCGCTGGAACCTCGACTACGTGGTCGACCCGCACGGCAACACGATGACGCTGAACTACGGCAAGGAGACCGGCGCCTACGGCCGCGAGTTCGACGCCGACAAGCGCCAGACCTACGATCGCGGCGGCTACCTGACCACGATCGACTACGGCACCCGCACCGACCAGTCGACCGCCTCCTCGCGGATCGCGTTCGAGGTGGCCGACCGCTGCCTGGCCGGCGCGACCTGCTTCGACTCGGGCGGCAAGGCGGTCGCGGCGTCGTGGCCGGACGTGCCGTGGGACCAGTACTGCCGCGACAAGTGCACCGAGCAGATGTCGCCCACGTTCTGGACGCAGAAGCGGCTGGCCGTGGTGCGCGCCCAGGTGCGCGACGGCAGCGGCTTCCGCACCGTGGAGTCGTGGACGCTGAAGCACTCGTGGCTCAACGCGGGGGTCAGCCAGAACGAGGGCGTGCCCATGTGGCTCGACTCGATCACCCACGCGGGTTCGGGCATCAAGGGCGGCGCGACGGTCACCGACCCCGCCGTCACGTTCTCGCCCGGCGCCGACCCGTTCCCCAACCGGGTCGACGGCGCCGACGACGGCCGGACCGCGCTCAACCGCTTCCGGATCGTCTCGATCACCACCGAGACCGGCGCCCAGATCGGCGTCACCTACCTGCCGAGCGACTGCACCCGCAGCTCCCTGCCCTCGGTCCACTCCAACGGCAAGCGCTGCTTCCCGCAGTGGGCGACGCAGGACGGCACCGATCCGACCCTCGACTGGTTCAACAAGTACGTGGTCAAGCGCATCGACCTGTACGACAACGGCGGCGGCTTCACCCACGAGCAGACCAACTACGACTACCTCGACACCCCGATGTGGAAGTACGACGACAGCGAGCTCGTCGAGGAGAAGAAGCGCACCTGGGGCCAGTGGCGCGGCTACGGCCACGTCCGGGTCAGGGTCGGCCTGGAGACCGGGCCGCAGTCGGTCACCGAGTACCGCTACTTCCGCGGCATGGACGGCGACAAGCAGCCCGACGACAAGGTCCGCGACGTCTGGGTGAAGGACAGCCTCGACGGCACCGGCGACGCCCACTCCAAGCGCATCGAGGACCACGACGCCTACCAGGGCCAGCTGCGCGAGCAGACCACCTTCGACGGCGTCGGCGGCCAGTGGATCAGCGGCAAGCTCACCGAGCCCGGCTTCACCCAGACCGGCGCGTCGGGGGCGCTCAAGGCGTACATGGTGCACACGCCGGTGCAGCTGACCCGCACCCGGCTCGCCGACGGCCGGACCCAGTGGTCGAAGGTGCTGACCAAGGTCAACGCCGAGAACCTGCCGACCGAGGTCAGCGACCTCGGCGACGAGTCCACGGCGGCCGACGACCAGTGCACCAAGACGTCCTACGTCCACAACGGCACCCTGTGGATCAAGGACAAGGTGCTCCAGACCGACCAGTACGGCGTCGCCTGCTCCGTCACCCCCGCCGTCCCCGGCGACGTGATCATGCAGGAGCGCAACTACTACGACGACGCGACCAAGCCGCTCGGCACCGCGCCGACCCGCGGCCTGGTGGTCAAGGAGGAGGAGCTCAAGGGCTGGAGCGGCGCCACCCCGCAGTGGTTCGCGGTCACCACCACCACCTACGACGCCAACGGGCGCGCGACCTCGGCCACCGACTCCCTGAACCGGACGACCAAGACCCAGTACATCCCGGACAAGGCCGGTCCGGTCACCGAGGTGAAGACGACCAACGCGCTCGACCACACGGCCTCCTCGCTGATGGAGGCGGCCTGGCAGGTGCCGACCACCATCACCGACGCGGGCGGGCGCAAGACCGAGCTCGAGTACGACGGCGCGGGCCGGCTGACCAAGGTGTGGCTGCCGGGCCGCACCAGGAGCCAGGACGCCAACCTCCTGTACGCCTACAAGGTGCGCAACACCGCGCCGTCGGTCACCACCACGAAGAAGCTGCTCCCCGACGGCACCGGGCGCTACCAGACCTCGACCGTGCTGTTCGACGCGCTGCTGCGCCAGCGTCAGGCGCAGAGCCAGGCGGTCGGCGGCGGCCGGGTCATCGCCGACACCGTCTACGACTCGCGCGGCCTGGTCGAGTGGACCTCCGAGCCCTACTACCACGACACCGCCGGGCCGGGTGAGGCCATCGCGGTGCCGACCAAGGCGATCCCCTCGGTCACCGCCAACACCTACGACGGCGCGGGCCGGGTCACCAAGGCCGAGTTCAAGGCCTACGGCGTGACCAAGTGGGCGACCACGACGGCGTACACCGGGACGGGCACGGTCGTCACCCCGCCGATCGGCGGGACCAAGACCGAGACCGTCCAGGACGCCAGGGGCCGGACCGTCGAACTGCGCCAGTTCCACTCGTTCACGGCGGCCACCTACGACCGGACCCTGTACACCTACACCGACAAGGGCGACCTGGCGACCATCACCGACCAGGCCGGGAACGTCTGGCGCAACACCTACGACGTGCGCGGCAACAAGATCAAGCTGGAGGACCCCGACAAGGGCGTCAGCGAGCAGACCTTCGACACGACCGGGCAGCTCACCAGCGTCAAGGACGCGCGGGGAGAGGTCCTCGCGTACACCTACGACCCGCTGGGCCGCAAGACCGCGCTGCGGGAGGACTCGGCGACCGGCCCGCTGCGCTCCGAGTGGCTGTACGACACCGCCCCCGGCGGCCTCGGCAAGCCCGCCGGCTCGATCAGGTACAACGGCGCCGCCAAGTACTCGACCCTGATCAGCGGCTACGACACCGGCGGCTACGCCACCGGCATGACGGTCACCCTGCCCTCCGAGACGGGCGCGCTGGCCCGGACGTACGAGTACAAGACCACCTACAAGCAGGACGGCCAGCCCGCCTCGCTGACCCTGCCGGCCGTCGGCAACCTGCCCGAGGAGAAGCTCGAGTACGGCTACAACGCGGTCGGCAAGCAGTCGTACATCAAGAGCGGCGTGCAGATCTACGTCAACGACACCGTCTACAACCAGATCGGCGGGCGCATCCAGCGCATCCTCGGTCAGGACGACAAGCGGGTCTGGCAGACCGACACCTGGGACGAGCCCACCGGCCGCCTGGTGACCAGCTCGACGACCCCGGAGCTGAAGAACCAGACGGCCAACTTCAACTACGAGTACGACCAGATGGGCTCGGTCATCAAGGTCAGCGACCGGCCGAACGGCGGCCAGCAGGCCGACCACCAGTGCTTCACCACCGACCACCTGCGCCGCATGACCGAGGCCTGGACCCCCGCCGGCGGGAACTGCGACCCGGCCGCCCGTTCGGCCACCACGCTCGGCGGCCCGGCGCCCTATTGGCACAGCTACGCGTACACGACCACCGGCAGCCGGGACACCGAGACCTGGCGCACCGCCACCACCACGACGATCCGCGACTTCGTCCAGCCCGCCCAGGGCGGCGCGGCCGGCAGCAAGCCGCACGCCGTGACCCGGGTCGACAAGTCCACCGGCGGCTCGGACACCTACGCCTACGACGAGGCCGGCAACATGAACAGCCGGACCGTCAACGGCGCCGCCACCACCCTCACCTGGGACGCGGAAGGTGATCTGGCCACCACCGTCCAGAACGGCCAGTCCACCTCCTACCTGTACGACACCGAGGGCGCCCGCCTGATCCGCAAGGAGCCCGGCTCCATCACCGCCTACCTGCCGCACGGCCAGGAGGTGAAGGCGGTCGGCACCGCGGTGACCGGCACCCGCTACTACATGCAGGGCGACGACACCGTCGCGGTGCGGACCGGGACCGGCCTCACCGGCCTGCTGTGGCTGACCCAGGACCACCACAACACGGCCGAGGCGATGATCAAGGCCGCGGACCTGTCGGCCACCCGCAAGCGCAGCCTTCCCTTCGGCGCCCAGCGCGGCGCCAACCCGGCCTTCTGGGCGGGGGAGAAGGGCTTCGTCGGCGGTACGAACGACCCCACGGGCCTGGTCAACATCGGGGCCCGCGACTACGACCCGCTGCTCGGCGCCTTCATCAGCGTCGACCCGGTCATCGACCCGCTCGACCCGCAGCAGATGCACGGCTACAGCTACTCCAACGGCAACCCGCTGACCTTCACCGACCCCGACGGCCTGCTGTTCGGGATCAAGAAGCCGGAGTGGATGAACAAGGTCACCAACGTGGCGAAGGCGGTCGCCACCACCGTGGCCAGCCCCGTCGTCAGCGCGGCCAAGGGCACCGGGAAGTTCCTCTGGGAGCACTCCGGCAAGATCTCCGCGGTCACCGGGTACGCGGCGATGGCCGCCGCGATGATCCCCGGCGGCCAGCCGTTCGCGGCGGTGCTCGGGGCGGTCTCCACCGTGACCGGCATCATCGACACGGTGAAGTCGTGCAAGGAGGGCAAGAAGGTCGACTGCGCCGTGGGCGCGGCCGGGCTCGTGCCGGTCGTCGGCAAGGCGCTCGCCAACGGCCCCGCCAAGAACGCCGCCAAGAAGGCGATCAGAGAGGCGGACGCAAAGATCCAGGCCAGAAGACAGGACGTCACCATCGACGAGGCCGTCATGGGGCACGCCAAACCCGGCATGAACGTCGACGTCGAGGCCGAGCGGCTCTACCAGAACCGCCTCAAGATGATCCAGGCCCAGAAGGACCGCGAACGGGCGCTCGCGGCGCAGGCCAGGGCCCGCGCCCGGGACCGGTCGTGGGACACCTGGGGCACCGCGATGAACGTCGAGAACGGCTACAACGAGGTCTGCAAGGGCTACCGCATCTGCCACGAGCGGGAGGTCTTCGTCCCGGCGGTCGTCAAGACGGTGACGAGCCCGCCCCGGCGGTTCCGCATTCCGCCGCAGTTCCTCTGGTAACCGGGAGCCGCCCTACGATCGAGGCATGAGTGCCGAGATCAGCCGAGAAGTCATCGAAAGGTTCCTGGTCGGGGGCCGCCTGGTGCAGATGCCCGCGAAACACGCGGTGCGCCTGGCGGTCCTCGACCGCGTCGCCCAGTCGTTCGAGATCGGCGTGCGCTACTCCGAGAAGGAGGTCAACGAGGTCCTCGCCGGTTTCTTCGACGACTACGCCGCCCTGCGCCGCTACCTCATCGATAATGACCTGTTGTCCAGGGAGGACGGGGTCTACTGGCGCAGTGGCGGCACCGTCTGAAACACCGCTTCACGGGTAATAAGGGGCCATGCGGGTGAGTCGATGGAATGGCCTCCGCCTGTCTGATCTCCGGCGCCGTCCCTGGCTCGACCACCACGTCCGCGCGGTCCTGCGGTTCGACCAGGCCGACGGCGGCCGCCTGTCGGCGGGCATGACCTACTACGCCTTCTTCGCGATCTTCGCCCTGGCCCTGCTCGCCTTCGTGATCATGGGTCACGTCTGGGACACCCCGGGCGCGCTGACCCAGGTCGCCGACTACCTGGCCGACACCTTCCCCCGCCTCGACGTCGCGGCCCTGCGCGACGCCCGCGACACGGCGGGCTGGATCGCCCTGTTCGGTCTCCCGCTGACCGGCCTGTTCTGGGTCGACTCGATGCGGTCGTCCAGCCGGGCCGTGTGGGGCCTGAACGAATATCCGGGCCGGTTCCTCACCCGCTGGCTCATCGACCTGGGCGTGCTGGCGGCACTGGGCCTGCTGCTCGCGGCGTCGCTGGCGCTGTCGTTCGGCGCGCAGTCGGCACTGCTGTGGGTGACCGGCCACACCGTCGGCCCCGACGCCCCGGCGGCCCGCTTCGCCCTCCAGGCAGCCGCGTTCGGCCTGGGCTTCGCGGTCAACCTGCTGCTGTCGGCCGCGCTGCTGACACTGGCGCCGAGGCTGCGCCTGTCGCCGCGCCGGGTGATCGGCCCCGCCCTGATCATCACGGTCGGGCTCGAGGTGCTGAAGTCGGCGGGGCAGCTCTACTTCAACCTGAGCTCGTCGAACCCGGCGTACACAGTGGTGGCCGGCGCGGTCGGCATGCTGCTGTTCCTGAAACTCCTGAACGTCCTGATCCTGTACGCCGCCGCCCACGCCGCCACCAGCGGCCACGGCACCGTGGTCGACCTCGCGACGGGCCTGCACGTCAGGCCAGCCGCATCCAGCCCGGACCACGCTGCACCCATCCGGCCCGATTCGTCCGGATCCCTCTCGACGCCAGCTCAGTGATCAGCCGCCGGGGATCCCGGGGCGTGACCGACGGGACGATCCGGGCGCCCACGTCGATCCAGAGGGCCATCCGGCGGCGGGGACGATCACGGTCGAGGTTGTACCAGTGCACGAAGTCACCGGTGCCCCACAGCCGCCAGCTCCCATGGGGCAGCGGGACCGCGTTGACCGCCCTGATGGCCCTCAGGGCGATGCTCTTATCGCCGCCCCAGAGGTAATACGTCCTGATGATCAGCTCGGTGTCCGTGCAGGTCACCAGTCCGTCGTCGTACATAATCCGAACATATACCCAGGTCAACCGGGGGGACGCCCCCCGAACCCCCCGCTGTCAGGGGCTCCGCCCCCTCACGCTCCCCCCGGCCCGCTTCGCGGTCCCGACGTCGCTCCGCTCCGGGGTCGCTGCCGCTCCCGTGCGAAGGGCTCCCTGGACAGGCCTCGCTCCGCTCGGTTCGGTCTCGCTTCGCTCGTCAGGTTGCTCGCCTCGCTCGAAACGGCGCGTGGTGGTCGGACCGGCCGGCCCGGCCACTGCTCACCTTCAGGTCGTGGGGCCGTGCGGTCAGCCCAGGAAGGAATGAGCCGCGAGCCCCCTCGTGCCGGGGTCGGCCAGCAGCACCTGGCCGGAGAGGGGGCGGTCTACTTTCGCCGTGGTGATCGCCAGAACGTCGAGGTCGGGCCCCGCGAAGGCGCATCTCGTCGGCCGCTCGACCGGCACCTTGACGATCCGGTCGATCGTGCCGTCGGGGGCGTACCGGACGACCCGGGAGCCGTCCCACTTGCAGTTCCAGACGCCGCCCTCGGCGTCGACGGCCAGGCCGTCGGGGAAGCAGTCGTCGTCGGTGGCGAAGATCCGGCTCCCGTTCTCCGTGTACGCCGTGATCCGCCTGGCGGTGGAGTCGACGTGGTAGAGGGTGCTGCCGTCCGGGCTGAAGGCGGGGCCGTTGCTGCAGGTGACTCCGCCGAAGATCTTCTCTACGGTGAGGTCGGGGTTCAGGCGGTAGAAGGCGCCGGTCGGGTCCTTCTCGGCCAGGTTCATCGAACCGAACCAGAACCTGCCCTGAGCGTCGACGGCACCGTCGTTCAGCCGGTTCTCCTCGGCGTTCTCGACCTCGGCGACGCTTTCGACGGTGCCCTCGTCGATGTCGGCGAAGGCGATGGTGTGGCGGAGTGTGGCCACCAGGCCTTTGCCGCGCAGTGCGACCGCGCCGACCGGGCCCGGGGTGTCGAGGACGGCCGTGTCGCCGCCGGTCCAGGGTTTGGCGTAGATGCGGTGGCCGAGGATGTCGACCCAGTAGAGGCGTTCGCCGTCCCAGAGGGCGCTCTCGCCCAGCGCGCAGGGGATGTCGCTGAAGACGTCAATCATGGGCCCTCTCCCGGCCGTAGGCGAACAGGATGGCCAGGATGACCAGGCCGTAGATCATGAGGCGGCCGTGTTCGGGCACCTGCTGGGCCCGCAGCACCGTCGTGACGGCCACCAGGGTCAGCGACCCGGCGACGACGCCCAGGTAGTGGCCCCGCCCGCCGAGGATCGACACCCCGCCGACGACGACGGCGGCGATCGACTCGAACAGGTAGGGATCCCCGAGGCCCAGCGACGCCTGCCCGCCGTAGCCGACCAGCATGATGCCCGCCAGGGCGGCGAACCCGCCCGACAGCGTGTAGAGGGCGACCGTCACCCCCTTCACCCCGACCCCGGAGAGGTAGGCGGCCCGGGGGTTGGCGCCGGTGGCGTACACCCGCCGCCCGAAGGTGGTCAGGGTCAGCAGGACCGTCACGAACAGTGCGGCGCCCAGCCAGACCAGCAGCGCGGCCGGGACGGTGCCGGCGAACAGGTCCCGGAGCGGCTGCGGGGCGTAGTGCCCGCACTCGCCGCAGGTCAGGCCCTGGGACACGCCCAGTGTCAGTCCCTGCATGACGCCGTTCATGCCCAGCGTCATGACGACCGCCGGGACCCCGAGCCAGGCGACGCCCAGCCCGTTGACCAGCCCGGCCAGGAGCCCCGCGCCGATCGCCAGCGCCAGCGCGAGGGGCAGTCGGTCCGCCATGCCTAGCCCGGTCGTGGTCAGCACGATCGCCGCCGCGTTGAGCACCCACGGGATCGACAGGTCGATGCCGCCGACCAGGACGACCAGCATCTGTCCCGCCGCGACGAACCCGGTGAAGCTCGCGACGACCAGGACGGCGCGCAGGCCCGGCCAGGAGGCGAAGCCGGGAGACAGCACGGCCCCCAGCAGCAGCACGACCGCCGCGACGGCGGCGGCGTATCCGACGCGGCGGTTCACGCGGACCTCCGGCGGGCGAGCAGCGCGGCCCCGGTCCCGAGCAGCACCGCGACGACCAGGAACAATCCCTGGAAGAGCGACTGGTAGAGGGGGTCGATCCCGGCGAAGAACAGCACGTCGATGACGAGCGTGAGCGCGACCGCCCCCGCCACCGCGCCCATGGCGCTGCCCTTCCCTCCGGTGAACGCGACCCCGCCGACGACGACGGAGGCGATGGACGTGAGGATGAACGGCGCCCCGGCGTTGGCGTCCCCGGCCGTCGTCGTGGCGACGTAGAACACGGCCGCCGCGGCCGAGCACAGGCCCGAGAGCGCGTAGACCTTCGCTTTCACCCGCTCGACCGGGACGCCGACCGCGCGGGCGGCGGTCTCGTCACTGCCGACGGCGTAGACGCGCATCCCGAACCTGGTCCGGCGCAGCACCCACCATCCCGCGACGGCCAGCGCCAGCCAGCCGAGGCCGGTGGGGGCGTTCGGGTTGGACAGGACCGCCCTGACCTCCGGCGCGATCGACCCGCCCGGGACGGGGAGCACCCAGAGGGCGGCCCCGGTGTAGACGGAGAGCGTGGCCAGGGTGGTGAGGATGGGCGCGATCCGCCCGTACGCCACGACCAGCCCGTTGACCAGACCGCAGAGGGTGCCCAGGAGCAGGACCGCCAGGATCCACCCGGGGGTTCCCCCGGTGGCGGCGGTGATCGCGACGCAGAGGCTTACCACCCCGCCGACCGACAGGTCGATGCCGCCGGTGAGCACGACGAGACTCTGCCCGAGGGCGACCAGGACCAGGGGCATCGTGGTGTTGAGGATGGCCAGGTAGTCGAACGAACCGGGCGGGCGGCCCAGGCTGGTGGTGTAGACGGCGAAGTAGGCGAGCGCGGTGGCGGCCAGCACGACGTAGCCGAGGCGGTCCTGGAGGTCACGCACGGCGGGCACCTCGTCTCCGGGATCGGCGGAGTCCTCGCTCAGGCATCGGCGGGCTCCCTGATCGAGGCGGCCACGATGGTCTCCGCGTCGCCGACGGGGCCGGGGAGTTCGGTCACGACGCGGCCCTCGCGGAGGACCAGGACGCGGTGGCACAGGCCGGCGATCTCCTCCGTCTCGCTGGAGTAGAAGAGGACCGCCTTGCCGTCGCGGGCCAGGTCGGCGATGAGGTGGTAGATGTCGTGCTTGGTGGCGGCGTCGACGCCCCTGGTGACGTCGTACAGGAGGAAGACGTCGGCGTCGGTGAGCAGCCAGCGGGCCATCACGGTCTTCTGCTGGTTGCCGCCGGACAGCGTGCCGGCCGCCTGGGAGGTCGAGCGCCCGGCGCCGATGGCCAGTGTCGCCGCGATGCCGGAGATCGCGGCCTTCTCCGCCTGGTGCCGGATGAACCCGGCGCGGGAACGCCGGGCCAGCGTGGCGAGCGCGATGTTGTCCCGGATCGACAGGTGCAGCAGCAGCCCTTCGGCCTTCCGGTCTTCGGGCACATAGGCGATCCCGGCCCGGATCGCGTCCTTGGGCTGCCGCGCCGACCAGCGCTCCATGCGGGCAGCGAACCTGTGGGACGAACGCCCCGGCCCCGCCGTTGCGGGAGCGGACTCCGGGTTCACGGATGGGCTGTCCGGTCCGGCTGTCGTGCCCGGCTCTCGGCCGGCGTGGGTGTTCCGGGTGACCGACAGGCGGCCCGCCGTGGGTTTCCCCGCGCCGAACAGGGTCAGGAAGAGGTCGCGCTGGCCCTGGCCCGCCAGGCCGCCGATGCCCAGGATCTCGCCCTTTCTCAGGTCGAACGACACGTCGCGCAGTCGTCCGCTGGTCAGGCCGGTCACGGTCAGGGCGCTCTCTCCCGGCACGATTGCCGAAATTTCGGGATAGGTCGCTCCCAGCGTCCGTCCCGTCATCAAGGTGATCGCCTCCTCTTCCGTCATCCGGTCGCGGGTCGCCACGTTCGTCCCGTTGCGGAAGACGGTTACGCGGTCGGCCAGGCGTTCGATCTCGCGCCAGCGGTGTGAGGTGAAGATGACGCACGCCCCGGCGTCCCGCAGGCGGCGCATGTGCCCGGCGAGCCAGTCGACCTCCCGTTCCGCCAGGGCCGCCGTCGGTTCGTCGAGGAAGACCACGTCGGGTTCGGAGGCCAGCACCCGCACGAGTTCGACCATCTGTCTCTGCGAGACGGGCAGGTCGCGGGCGGGGGAGCCGGGGTCGATGCCGGTGGCCCCGTACCGGGAGAGCACCAGGCCCGCCTCGTGGCGGAGGCGGCCGCGGCGGACCAGGCCGAGCCGCCCCCGGGGCGGGGCGGCGAGCAGCAGGTTCTCCGCGACGGTCAGGTCGGGGAGCAGGGAGAGCTCCTGGAAGGCGGTCGCGATCCGTCCGTCGACCGCGACGGTGCCGGTGTCGGCGCGGATGGCGCCGCAGAGCACCTTGATGAGGGTGCTCTTGCCGGCGCCGTTCTCCCCGGCCAGGGCGTGGATCTCCCCGGGACGCGCCGCGAAGGACGCGTCCCGGAGGGCCTGGACGCCGCCGAACGCGCGGCCGACCCCCGTGGCCATGACGGTCATGGGGTGCCGAGCTTGACGGAGAGGGTCGCGCCGGGGCAGGGGGTGCCGTCGGTCGCGGCCTGCTGGCACAGGACCAGGATCGCGTTCGGGCCCGAGTCGGTGAAGTCGGCGAAGAAGCTGTCGGGCAGGTCGGGGAAGACCGTCTCACCCGGGGTCAGCGCCGAGCCGGTCACGACCGGGAACGGGATCGTCAGGTTCGCCTTCTCGCGCTCCTTCTTGATGACCGCCCGCGCCAGCTCCAGCGCGACCACCGACAGGTAGGGCGGCTGGCCGATCGACATGCCGGTCACCTGCGGAGTGAGGGTCCCGGCCATGTACTTGCGGAAGCCGTTCTCGGCCTCCCCGCCGAACACCGGCATCTCGCGCTTGGCGTCGGCGAACGCCTTGATGACGCCGTCGGTGCCGCCCGACACCCACACGCCGTCGACCTCCGGCAGGCTCGGGAGTTGCGCGGCCGTGACCCGCTGGGCGGTCGCCGAGTCCCACATGCCGCTGTACTCGGCCACCACCTTGATCCCGGGATTGGCCGCGAACACCTCCTTGGCGCCCTTGTTGCGGTCGCTGTCGGCGCCGGTCCCGGCCACGCCGGTGACCATGACCACGTTGCCGGCGCCGCCGAGCTGGTCGACGATGAACTGCGCCAGCTGCCGGCCGAACTTCACCTGGTCGGTGTGACCGTGACGCCGCACGGGTGATCGACCGTGTTGTCGAAGGACACCACCGTGATCCCCCGGTCGCAGGCCTGCTGCACGACCCCGTTGAGCCCGCTCGTCGAGGCCGCGTTGATCACGATGCCGTCGACGCCCTGCGAGATCAGGTTGGAGATCTGCCGCGACTGCGTCGACACGTCGTTGCCGGCGTTGAAGACGCTGCACTCGACCTGGTCCTTGTACGGCGGCATCGCGCACGCCGCCTTGAACACGTTCTCCATCTCGACCCGCCACTGGTTCCCGATGAACGAGTTGGACAGGGCGATCTTCAGCTTCCCTCCGGGGGCCGACGCGGGCGGCTCGGCCGCCGTCCCGCAGGCCGTCGCCAGCACCAGCACGATGAGCATGCCGAGGCGAGGTAAATTCATGACTGCTCCACTTTTTGTGTCGCCGCCACGGGCCCACCCCGTGGCGTGAAAGGCCCGGCTCCCGGCGGCAACCGTGAGCCGGGCCGTCACCTGTCGGGCAGCGGGAACCTCTCGTCGTCCCGCAGCACGACGGCGGCGGCGCCCAAGACGACCACCACGTCCTGATCGAGCTCGCCGACGATGAAGGGCGGCAGCACCTCCCCGGCGTGGATGGCCCGGCGGGCCATGGACTCCCGCAGCGGCCCCAGCAGGATCTCCCCGGCGGGCGCGAGGTTCCCGCCCAGGACGATCAGCTCGGGGTCGAGCAGGTTGTAGAGGTTGGCCGCGGCCAGCCCGATGTGCCGGCCCGCGTCGGCGATGACCCGGCGGCAACCGAGATCCCCACCGCGCGCGAGCGTGATGACCTCGGCGATGGACAGTTCGCGTCCATGGCTCCGGCGCAGGTTGAGGGAGATCGACGCGGCGTTGGCCAGCGTGTTGAGGCAGCCACGGCCGCCGCACTCGCAGATCTCGCCGTTCTCGTCGATCGTGGTGTGGCCGAGCTCCCCGGCGGTGCCGTTGGCCCCGGCGTACAGGGATCCGTTGAGGATGAAGCCGACGCCGATGCCGGCGGCGGAGTAGACGTAGGCGACGTCCCGCAGCCCGCGCGCCGCGCCCCAGGTCGCCTCCGCGACGGCGGCGAGGTTGGCGTCGTTGTCGACGGCGATCGGCAGCTTCAGCGCCTCGGCGGCGGTGACGTAGGGGTTGACGTCCACCCACGGTTTGAGCGTGGTGGCCCGCCCGTTGCGCCCGGTGCCGCGCTGGATCGGCCCCGGGATAGCGATCCCGACTCCGAGCACGTCGTCGCGCGACCGCCCGCCGAGCAGCCGGTCGACCAGCTCGGCCACCACGACCAGCGTCTCTTCCGGGCCGGTACGCTCGTCGACCGCGACCGCGTCATGGGCGAGCAGCCGCCGCGACAGATCGCAGACCGCCGCCCGGACCACCCCGTTGGCGATCTCGACCCCCACCGCGACCCCGAGGGCGGGGGAGAGCGAGATGAGCTGCGCCGGCCGCCCGGCGCCCCTGGCCGGCCCGCCGGCCTCGGTGACCAGCCCCGCGCCGACGAGCTCGTCGACGACCGCGGTGACGGTCGACCGTGAGAGCCCGATGCCGGCCAGTTCCCGGCGCGACAACGGACCGCGCTCACGCAGCGCGCGGATGACGCGGGTGCGGTTGGCGGTCCGCCGGGACATGGTTCACCCCCTCACAGAGAACGCTCTCTCGGAGTGAACCGAGTATCAGACCGGTGCCGAAAACCGTCAATACTCACCCGGCTACAGCGGCCATCACGACTGAATTACGCCTGAAAAACGCATAATCCGGGTTCCGAACACAAGAAGAGAGGACATCCGGGTCGCGGATGCCCTCTCTTCTTTCATGCGTGGACGTTACGAGCGCGACCACTTCTGGTTGGAGGCGCCCGTGCAGTCCCACAGCTGGAGCTGTGCTCCGTTGGCGGTGTTGCGGCCGACGATGTCGACGCACCTGTTGGCGGCGACGTTCACCAGGTCACCCGCGCCCGACAGGGTGAACCGCTGGGCGGCGGTGCCGTTGCACGTGTAGAGCTGGATCGGGGTGCCGTTCGCGGTGCCGGCCGCGGCGGCGTCCATGCACTTGCCCATCGCGCGGACGGTGCCGTCGGAGTTGATCGACCACTGCTGGGCGGCGGTGCCGTTGCAGTCGTACATCTGCAGTCTGGCGGCGTCGACCGGGTTGGCGGCGGGGATGTCGACGCACTTGCTGTTCAGGGCGGAGCGGAGGTTGCTGCCCGTGCCGCCTCCGCCGTCGGGCTGCCAGGCCGAGACGCGGACGTAGTCGATCAGCATGGTCTGCGGGAACTGGGTGGTGCCGTCGGGGTAGCCGGGCCAGTAGCCGCCGACCGCCACGTTCAGGATCATGAAGAACGGGTGGTCGAACACCCAGGCGTTGCCGCGCAGGCTGGAGGGGGTGACGCGGAAGTACTCCGAGCCGTCGAGGTACCAGATGATCAGGTTGGGCGACCAGTCGACGCGGTAGGTGTGGAAGGCGTCGGCGAGCGGGGCGCCGATCGTCCGGTTCCCGCCGACCGCCGTGCCGCCGAAGTAGCCCGGTCCGTGGACGGTGCCGTAGACCGTGTTGGGCTGGTTGCCGACGTTCTCCAGGATGTCGATCTCACCGCCGTTGGGCCAGGTGCCGCCGCCCAGCATCCAGAACGCCGGCCAGATGCCCTGCCCCCTCGGGATCTTGATCCGCGCCTCGAACCGGCCGTACGCCTGCGTGAACCGGTCGGCCGTGAGGATGCGGCCGGAGGTGTACTGGCAGGTCCCGTAGTGGCACTGGAGGTTCGACGGGTTCTCCCGCCGGGCCGTGATCGCGAGGTTGCCCGCACCGTCGTGGTAAACGTTGCGCGTCGAGTTCGTGTAGTACTGCTGCTCGTTGTTGCCCCAGCCGCCGCCGCCGATGTCGAACTTCCACTTGGACCCGTCGATCGACGTGCCCGCCGCGGCGTTGAACTCGTCAGACCAGGTCACGGGGCCGATGGCGGCATGGGCCTGCGGCATGGCCACCAGCCCGCTGAGGAGAGTGGCGGCCGCGGTTAAGACGGCTAGGAGCAGCCGGGGTCGGCGCATGGAGTCCTCCGGTCGTGCTTCATGGCTTAAATTAAGAGGATGTAACACCCCTGTCACTTGGGTTGTCAATAGGAAAGTTTCCTAATTGATCTAGGTAGGGTCCAGAGCGGGCGGCCCGGTGACGGGCGGCCGGGTCACTCGCTCTGGGGGCCGCGCGATCCGTAGGCGGGGCCGAAGACCACGAGCAGCGTCAGGTCCTCCGTCACGTCGACGAAGCGGTGGTCTTCGCCAGCCGGGACGAAGATGACCGCGCCCGGTCCGACCTCCGCGTCGCCCGTCGGGGTCACGATGCGGGCGCGGCCCGTCGTCACCACGTAGATCTCGTCTTCGGTGTGGGGGCTCTGGTCGTCGACGCCGCCCGCCGGGATGCAGTAGGTGCCCACCGACAGGTCGGGGGTGCGGAGCTGCTCGGTCCAGTCGCCGTCCGCGCCGGCCCACACGCCGGCGCCCTCGATGATCCGCATCAGTGGGGGGCCTTCTGGACCTTGGTCCGGAAGTGGATCTCCTCGCCGGCCGCGATGAAGCGGGCGTGCGCGACCTTGCCCTTCTTCGGGAACGTCGCCACGAACGACTCGGCCTTGATCAGGCGCTCCTGGCCGACGCTCTTGGCGTCGTCGTCGTCGAGGTAGAGGCGGACCTTGGTCCAGGGGCCCGCCGAGCCGTTGGCCAGCGAGACCACCACGCCGCCGGCCTCCTCGCGGGCCGACAGGCCGTAGGGGATGCGGGGGTCGGCGCCGATGGACTCGTCGAGCAGGGCGTTGAGCTCCTCGACCAGCTTCGGGTGGCGGTCGGCCACGTTGTGGCGTTCGCCCCGATCGCCGCGCAGGTCGTAGAGCTCGTCGCGGCCCTCCGGGCCGGCGCCCGCGATGTTCGGGTCGAAGCGGATCAGCTTCCAGTGACCGCGCCGGATCGCCTGCATCTTGCGCGGCCGGTTCCAGATCAGGTACGGGTGGCCGGCGTAACGGCCACCGGTCAGGACGCCGAGGAACGAGCGGCCGTCGAGATGGGCCGGGGCGGGGAGACCGGCGACGTCGGCCACGGTCGGCAGGATGTCCCACAACGCCACCGGGTCTTCGACGACCTTCGGGGTGAACGACGGGCTGTAGGCGATCATCGGGACGCGGATGCCGCCGTCGTACAGCTGACGTTTGACGCCCCGGTAGGGGCCGTTGGAGTTGAAGATGTTCGGGTCGACGCCCTTCTCGTGATGCGGGCCGTTGTCGGCCGTGAAGATCACGATGGTGTCGTCGGCCACGCCCGCCTGGCGGAGGGCCTGCAGGATGTCGCCCACGTGGGCGTCGAGCCGGGTCACCTGGGCGGCGTGGCGGCGGTTGGCCTTGGTCCACGGCATGTCGGCGTACTGGCCCGCGTCGCCCGGGATCTCGCTCGGCGAGTGGGGCAGGATCGTGGCGAACTGGAGCAGGAACGGCTTTCCGTCCTTCGCCGACTCCTTGATGAATTTGACCGCGCGGTCGCGGAGGAAGTCGGGGCTGTACGTCGCCCCGTCGAAGGCGACCATCTCGCGGTTGTGCCACAGGTACGTCGGCCAGTACTGGTGGGCGTGGATGTGTGTGATGTAGCCGTAGAACTCGTCGTAGCCGCGCACGTTGGGGTGGGAGTCCTGGTCGGGCTGCTCGGGCCCGAAGCCCCACTTGCCGATGAGCGCGGTGCGGTATCCGGCCAGCCGCGCGACCTCGGCGAAGGTCAGGTCGCCCGGGTTCAGCGCGCGCTGCGGGCCCCCCTCGGGGTTCTCGCGGACCGTTCCGTGCCCGGTGTGCAGGCCGGTGAGCAGGGAGCAGCGGGAGGGCGCGCAGAGCGAGGAGCCCGCGAAGGCGTTGCGGAAGCGCACGCCCTGGGCCGCCATGCGGTCGAGGTTCGGCGTCGCGATGATGCGCTGGCCGTAGGGACCGATCTCGCTCACGCCCAGGTCGTCGGCGAGGATCAGGACGATGTTGCGCGGAGCGCGGGCACGTGCCTCCGCCGTCTGGGCCATGCTCGCGGAGGCCAGACCCGCGGCGAACATCCCGCCGGTGCCCGCGAGGAATCCTCGCCTGGTAGTGGACAGCATTGATCCTTGGCTTCTGGTGAGGGCAGGGGCGGCCGGAATGCGGCCCGCCGTGCTGGAACGTACCGGATCTGATCTTTTCACGCCAGCTGTCGGAAAACTCTCATGAACGGCGACGGCCGCCGGGCGGGCCCGGCGGCCGTCTGGTGTCCAGGTCAGCCGACCTTGACGACCTTGGAGCTGTAGTTGCCCGTGCCGGTGGCCGGGTCGTAGTTGCGCTCCACGTTCCCGGCGATGTCGACCGAGAACCAGTTCACGGTGGTGTTCTTGTCGACCGTGATGTGCTGCGCGCCCTCGCGCATGCCGGCCTGCTCCAGCTTGGTGCTGTTCAGGTTCGGCTTGCTGCCGTCGAGGGTGTAGTAGAGGTTGGCCGCCTCGTTCACCGAGAAGGTGAAGGTCGCGGTGCCCGGACCGCTCGACACCTTGACCAGGCTGGAGGTGGGCCGCTTGCCGTCGTCGGCGAACTCGCTCGCGACCTTCAGGATGGCGATCTGGCCGTTGGCGAACTCCATGGCCTCCTGGTGCCCTTCGGCGAACGGCGGCTGGAAGCCGACGGGCTCGAAGCGCTTGGTCGTCGGGTTCCAGAGGTCGGCGCCGACCTCGAAGTCCCAGCCGATGATGCCGCGGTTGTACCAGTGCTCGTCGGCGCTGTTGCCGGCGGCCGAGTAGAGCACGTCCGGGACGGGGCCGGTGCGGCCCGGCCAGATGCCCGTGCCACGCCAGGCCTGGACGGCCGACAGGATCTCGGACGAGGCGTCCCAGAAGTAGTTCTCGGTGCCGAAGTCGACGCGCGGCAGCAGCTCACGGCCGGCCGCCTTGTAGGCGCCCGGAGGCCACATGAAGTAGCCGCCGTACGAGTGGGTGTTCATCGCGAACTTGATGTTCGGGAACTGGTGGGTCAGCCAGACCTCGTTCTTGGCCTCCGGCTCCGACAGCTCCGCCGGGCCGGCGTAGGTGTCGCTGGTGCAGGAGGACGAGGCGCCGCTGTAGCCGTCGGTGAGCGAACCGACGGAGAAGTTGCGGTTGAGGTCCACACCCCACGAGTTGCGGCGGCCGGGGTCGCCGTTGTTCTCGGGGCAGTGGTTGGTCATGTTGCGGCGCATCGAGTTGAAGTCGTAGAAGCTGTAGTGCGCGCCGTCGGGGTTGGTGACCGGCAGGACGAAGATGTCGAGGTCGTCGACCAGGTCCTTGGTGGCGCGGTCGTGCGCGTAGTTGCGCAGCAGCCGCTCGGCGGTCTCCAGGCAGGTGATCGGGGTCACCCACTCGCGGGCGTGCTCCTGGCAGTACAGGAAGACACCGGTCTTCGAGCCGTCGCGGTCGCGGCCGATCCGGATCGCCTTCGTCTGGAAGGGCTCGCGCGAGATGTTCGCCGGGGCCTTGAGGCCGTCGGTCAGCGCCGTCACCGCGGCGGTGGGCGCCACGGCGGCGCCGGTGTTGGTGCGGTAGAGGCTGGCCTTCACCAGGGTCGCGGCGGGCGCGCTGGCGTTGACGGCGTCCACGACCTGCTTGGTGGTGCTGTTCACCGCGCCGGCGGCGTCGGTGCCGAGGCTGACCGAGATCGCCTTGGCGTTCACCGCGACGGAGAGCGGGCTGTTCGCGCTGCCGGGGTTGGTCAGCGCGAACGTGATGTCGTTGCCGCCCTCGTGGCCGTACACCTTGGAGCTCACGTAGAACGCGGACGCGCCGGTGCCGCCGAACTGCGCCTGGGCCAGCCGGCGGTAGCCGTTGGTCTTGTTGGGCAGGTCGACGATCTCGGAGATCTTCGGGAACTCGGCGGCGAGGCCGACGATGCGGTCGGTGATCTCCGTCGGGTCCATGTAGTGGTCGATGAAGTCCGAGACGTAGTGGGGGCTGGGCGCCTTCTGCGGCGCGCCGAGCCACTCCTTCACGTCGACCGTGACGGTGCCGCCGCGGTTGCTGGAGATCGTCACCTTCGAGGGAGCGGTGTTGATCGGCAGCGGCGAGTTGAAGCGGTGGTACATGTACTGACCGGCGTCGGTGAAGCGGCTCATCGTGGCGGTGCCGCCCGAACCGGGCTCGGTGCCCGGCCCGTTGTCCCAGCTCACGGTGAGCACGGTCTCGGCGTCCACGGCGCTCGACTTGACCTCGACCGACAGGAAGCGCTGGTTGCCGGTGTTGGTGAACCACTCCGAGCGCAGCACGGTCAGCTTGTCGCTGTCGGCCGCCTCGGCCGCGGCGATCCGCGCGAGCGCCTGGCGCCGCTGCGCCTGGTTCTCGGCGACGTCGCTCTGGTCGGAGATGGTGCCACGCAGGTCGAAGCCCTGGTCGCGGAGCGCCTGGGCCTCCTCCGGGCTGAGCACCGCGTGGACCTCGAGGCCCTCTTCGGTGGGCTTCTTGTACTCGGCGAGGTCGACGCCCATGTCGTTCAGGCGGTCGACGGCCGCCTGGTCGGGAACGATGATGCGAATCAGCGCGACACCGTTCTGGGTGCCGGACGGCTGCCGGTCCGCGGGAACCGCGCTGACCGGTGGCACCGGGTCGGCGAGGCTCGGCAGCGGGCTGAGCACCAGGGCGATGGGGATGGCGAGGCCGACCGCCAATTGGCGGCTCCTCCTTCGGGGAACGATCCTCACTGAAGTTCCTCCAGGTGAGCGTGCCTGCCAGGCGAGGTTCTACCGGGCGGGAGAGGGCACGCAAAGTATTTTTGAAGTCTTCGCCCATAAGATGATCACCGTCAAGGTGTCGAAACAACCGATTTGGGAAGTTTCGATAACTAAATGGTCTATACGGACATTGAGTGACAAAACGCTCAGGTATAGGCTTCGCGTCGTGGTCTTTCGCGTGACGTTCGTCTGCACCGGCAACATCTGCCGCTCCCCGATGGCCGAGCACATCCTCCGCCGCCGCCTCGAAGACGCGGGCCTCGACGTCGAGGTCGACAGCTCCGGCACCCAGGGCTGGCACATCGGCAAACCCGCCGACCACCGCACGATCGCGGCCCTGCGCCGGGCCGGATACACCAGCGCCCACAGCGCCCGCCAGTTCCGCGCCCTGTGGTTCGGCCGGTACGACCTGATCATCGCCCTCGACGGCGGACACCTGCGCGACCTGCGCTCGATGGCCCCGAGCGAGGCCGACCGGGAGAAAGTCCGGCTGCTCCGCGAATTCGACCCCGACGCCGATTCCCCGGACGTCGCCGACCCTTATTACGGCGGCCGGGCCGACTTCGAGAAATGCCGCGACCACATCGAGGCGGCGGCGCCCGGTCTCGTCGCGGAGATAAAAACCCGGCTGACCTCGTAGTCCGCCGGAAAGGTCGCTCAGCCCCATAAAATGCCCGAAATGGGTGGGAGGCGGCTGTGACGTACGTGACCGACGGGACCAATGGGGTCGGCTGGAGCGCGCCAACGCCAACGCCGCCACCCGCGCCGAAACGCCGATCGCGGACGCCGCTGCTCATCGCGGGCCTGGTGGTCCTGGCGCTGGTCGCGGCCGTCGGCGGGCCCGCCGTGGCGTTCGCCGGGGAGTTACCCCGCAACACCTTCGTCGCCGGGATCGACATCGGCGGGCTCGACCCCGCCGACGCCCAGGCGCGACTGGCCGCCGAACTCGCCGGCCGCGCCGAGCGGCCGATCACCGTCACCGCCGGCGGCAAGGAGACCGAGGTCGCGCCCGAGGACGCCGGACTGGCCTTCGACCTCCCGGGCACCGTGGCCGCCGCGCAGGGCGGCGTGGTCGACTCGCTCTCGGCGCTGTTCGGGCGCCGGGACGTCCCGCTGCGGCTCAAGGTCGACGAGGAGCGGTTGAAGGCCTCCGTCGCCGCCATCGCCGAGGCCGCCGACCGGCCGGCCCGGCAGGGCGGCGTCCTCTACCGGGGTCTCACGCCCCGGGTCGTCGCCCCCGCCGCCGGGCGGGCCGTCGACCAGGCCGACGCCGCCGGGAAGCTGCGGCAGGCCTACCTCGACGGCACCCGGACCGTCTCGCTCCCGCTCGGCGTCGTCGAGCCGTACGCGACGGCCGACGCGATGCGCCGCTTCGCGGCCTCCACCGCCAAGGAGGCGGTCGCGCCGATCACGCTGACCAACGGCGGCCGCTCGGCCGAGCTGTCGGCCGCCGTCGTGGCGGCCAACCTGCGCTTCCTGCCCGACGAGCAGGGCGAGTTACGCCCCGCCTTCAACGCCCGCAAGGCGCTGGCCGGGGTCGAGGAGCGCCTGGTCGACGCGGCCAAGGCCCCCAAGGACGCCCGGTTCAAGATCGTCAAGGGCAAGCCGGTGGTCGTGCCGTCGCAGACCGGCCAGGGGGTCGACGCGGCGGCGCTGAAGGCCTCGGTCGAGGAGGCGGTGACCGGGGGCGGCGGCCGTACCGTCGAGGTGTCCTTCACCACCAGCGAACCGGAACTGACCACGGAGAAGGCGAAGGCGCTCGGCATCAAGGAGAAGGTGTCGACGTACACCACCCACCACCCGTGCTGCGCCCCCCGCGTCACCAACATCCACACCATCGCCGACATCCTCGACAACCACCTGGTCATGCCGGGGGAGACGTTCAGCCTGAACGGCACCGTCGGCAAGCGCGACACCGCCCGCGGCTTCGTCTCGGCCCCGATGATCTCCAGCGGCCGGTTCGTCAACGACGTCGGCGGCGGCATCTCCCAGTTCGTGACGACCATGTTCAACGCGGTGTTCTTCGGCGGCTTCGAGGACGTCCAGCACATGGCGCACCAGTACTACATCTCCCGCTACCCGGCCGGGCGCGAGTCGACGGTGTCGTATCCGCAGCCGGACTTCCGCTGGAAGAACGACTCCAAGTACGGGGTGCTGGTGACGACGTCGTACACCTCGACGTCGGTGACGGTGACGTTCTGGAGCACCAAACGGTGGGAGATCGAGGCGGAGAGCTCCGGGCCCTACAACGTGAACTCGGCCGCCCCGATCACCGACTCGGGGCCCGACTGCCTGCCGATGGGCGGGGCGCAGGGGTTCTCGATCGACGTGACCCGGGTGTTCAAGAAGGACGGCAAGGAGGTCCGGCGCCAGAAGTTCCACACGGTCTATGACGCCGAACCCGTCCTCACCTGTGAGGACTAGCCTCTGATCAGATAGGCGACGTGGGGCGCGGTCAGCCACTCCTCGTCGACCTGCCGGCCGACGAGACGGCCGATGGCCGTCAGGACGGTGGTGACCACCGCCGCCTCGGGGTAGTCCTCGTCGTCGGGGATGTCGTCGACGTGGGGGATGCTGAGACCGTCGGCGTGGCGGGCCAGTAAGCCGCCGGACCGCAAAGCCTCGCCGATCGACTCCGAGAACACCCTTTCGCCGTCGGCGGCGACACTCACGCCGTGGTTGTCTCCGTTGATCCACCCGATCCCGACCGCGCGCCCGCCGCCGGCGGAGAGCGCCGCCATCTTCTCTCTGCGGTTCGCGTCGCCCATGAGGACCTGGAGCGTCAGTGTCCAGCCGCCGAACTCTCCGATGAGGGTCACGATGTCGTGCAAGCCGGTTTCGAACGGAGGCAGGTCCGCCAGCGCGCACTCCGTCGCGGTGTCGAGATCGGCGCCCAGCCGCCGTGCGGTCTCCTTTACCGTCAGGCCTTCGGCCCAGACCATGACGAAGTGGTCGTCGAAGTTCTCCCACTGGGACATGAACAACTCGTGCAGATGCTCTTCCACGTTTCCCTTCATTCGTGAGACCAGTGCTGCCCCCTCCTTGCGGGAGGAGAGAGCAGCATGAGACGGATCAGAAGATGCTCACCCAGAAAGCGTCACCGCGCAGAAGCCGGTTCCGTTGTTCGAAGACCCGTTTGTTGCTCCCCGCGTTCTTGTTGTGCGCGATGTCGATCGGGAAGATGGAGAAATTCCAGACCTGGGTGCGCGGATCGCCATCGTCTCTTCGCCGGCCCGCCCCTCCTGCGCAGTGCTGAACGGGTACTCGTCGCACTCCTCGCCCATCCGCTCGGCCGCGGTGAAGTCGCGTTCGCAAATCCTGTCCTTCATCGACTTGTTGCGGCCACGGGCGTAGACGTCGTCCGACGTCTTGACGTACTTGCCCAAGAAGTGCAGGGGGTCGCCGGGCCGATGGCCGGGGATCTTCTGACGTGATCGGCTTACGTGGGTTGTCTGTGGTCTCCTCCGGAAAAATATCGTTCGGGCTCACCGACTTGCTGCTGACGAGATTGCACGACGCGCCGTTCATGGACCCCGCCAACGCTCGTTGACCTGGATCACGGTGTTGTCGTTCACGTCGGCGCTTCGTGTTCGAGTTCGAACTCCGCCCGCAGTGGGGCGTCCGGGTGGTGGACACCACCGTTCCCCCGGCCCCTTCAGAGGGGCTGAGCTGGAGCGACGAGACCGCTGCTACGGACTCCAGCCGCCGGCGCCGCCCTCCGAACCTCAACGGCTTTCCGCCACCATGCGCACTCCCAAGGCCAGCAGGACCGTACCGCTGACCGCGTCGAGCCGCCGCCGGATCGCCGGGCGCCGGAACCACGCGCCCGCCCGGCCGACCACAGCCGCCAGCCCCAGATACAGCACGATCTCGATGGCCACCTGGAACGCGGCCAGCAACGCGGTCGTGGCGAACAGCGGGCGATCGGCGGAGACGAACTGCGGATAGAACGCGATCATGAAGGCGGCGATCTTGGGATTGGCGAGCATCACCACCGCCCCCTCCCCGAACGCCTTCCACCACGACAGCCCCGAACCGGCGCCCGACAGGGGGACCTCCACCGGTTCCTCGCTCCGCCGGCTCGACCACGCCGAACGCCAAGCCTTGATCCCGAGATACAGCAGGAAGACCCCGCCCAACACCCGCAGGACCAGATACGCCACCTCAGACGCCGCCACCAGCGAGGCGATCCCGGCGGAGGCGAGCAACGCCCACACATACAGGCCCGCCTCCAGTCCGAGCACAGTGGGCACCGCACCGGAGAAGCCGCGCAGAGCCGCGCGGCGCAGGATCAGCGCCATCGCCGGGCCCGGCGACGCGGAGATCAACACCACGGCGAGAGCGAAGGCAGGGAGGGAAGAGACGATATCCACAACCTTCATCATGATCGTGCACATCTCGTCCCTTCAATGCCTTTTCCGGACACTCCGGTGGCGCGTCAGGGAAACCGATGACGGCCGCTCCCCGGCCCGTCTCTGGTCTAGGGCAGGATCGCGTCCACGTAACCGCCGTCCACCCTCAGCGCCCCGCCCGTCGTCGCCGAGGCCAGCGGAGAGGCCAGGTAGGTCACCATGTTGGCGATCTCCTCCGGTTCGATCAGCCGCTGGATCAGCGAGTGGGGCCGGTGGCGGCGCATGAACTCGCGCTGGGCCTCCTCCCACGGCAGGTCGCGGCTGACCAGGCCGTACACGAAGTCCTCGACGCCGCCCGTGTGGGTCGGGCCGGCGATGACGCTGTTGACCGTCACGCCCGTTCCGGCGGCCTCCTTGGCGAAGCCGCGCGAGACGGCCAGCAGGGCCGTCTTCGACATGCCGTAGTGGATCATCTCCTCGGGTGTCACCACGGCCGAGTCGCTGGCGATGTACTGGATCCGGCCCCAGCCCCGCTTCTTCATGCCGGGCAGGTAGGCGCGGGTCAGCCGGACCGCCGACAGGACGTTGGCGTCGAAGTAGCGGCGCCACTCCTCGTCGCTGATCTCCATGGCGGGGCGCGACTCGAAGATCCCGAAATTGTTGACCAGGATGTCGACGTCCGGGAGGGCCCGCAGCACCTGGTCGGCGCTCTCCACCACGTCGGCGACGACCGGGATCACGTCGCCGCCCACCTCGGCGGCGGCCTTCTCGACGCGCTCGGGGTTGCGGCCGTTCACGCCGACTCTGGCGCCGGCGCGGGCCAGGCCGGTCGCGATGGCCAGGCCGATGCCCTGCGTCGAGCCGGTGACCAGCGCGGTCTTCCCCGTGAGATCGATGTTCATGACTCTCCCCGTCGGTGCTTGGGTCGGTGGCTGGTGTCGCAGAAGGGGTAGGTCCGGCTGCGCTTGCAGGCGCACAAGGCGACCACGAAGCGGTCGGAGCGGACCACCCGGCCGTCGTCGAAGGTGATCTCCACCGGGCCCTCCACCAGGATCGGGCCGCCGGTCACCATCGTGATCCGGGTCGTCTCATCGGCCATCGGCGGCCGCCTCCCGCAGTGAGGTGCGGCCGTCGTCCCAGGCGTCCAGCAGGTGCGCGGCGAAGCGGCCCTCGACCAGGTCGGTGGCCTGGAAGCCGAAGACGACGTCTCCGGTCAGCTCCGGTTCCCGCCGCAGCAGGTCGCCGACGACGTCGCGGCGCAGCACCTGTTCGTGGACGGCGTCCGCCTCCACGTGCTCGGTGAAGAACACCGTCTCGGCGACCCCGAGGCGGTCGAGCGCCCGTGCCATCCGGGCCGCGGCCGGGGAGGTGGTGATCTCGGCCGCCGCGAAGTGGCCGACCAGGGCGCCCCGGAGCGACCGGTGGAGGCCGAACAGCGACATCATGTTCACCACGGCCAGCATCGGCGCCGGGACGTCGTCGAGCCGGGCCAGGTAGGAGTCGTCGAGGCCGAGGGCGCGCATCAGGTCGCCGTACAGCTTCGAGTGCATGCGGGCGTACCGGCCGCCGCCGTACTCGTCGAACTCGACCGCGACCAGCGAGGCCTTGGCCTGGCCGGTCAGCCGGGGGATCGCCCACGCATGGGGGTCGGCCTCCTTGTGGTGGTAGACCGACCGGTGGGTGACGTACTCGCGCAGGTGCCAGAGTTCGCCCTTGTCCTCCAGGAAGTGGGAGACGCCCCCGGGGGAGTCGACCATCGTCGCGTCGACGGCCGCCTCGACGTCCGTCCCGCCCTCGACGCCGTCGCGCAGCGCGGTCAGGAAGACCCGTTCGAGGTCGCGGCGCAGGCCCAGCAACCCCGGGTCCCACTCCAGTTCGGGATCGACGCCGTCGAAGCCCTGGTAGTGGAGTTCGTAGCAGGCGTACAGGGACAGGTGGAGATCATCCCCGAACGGGTCGGGGTCTCCGGCGGGCGGCAGGGGTCCGCCGGAGAGCGCGGAGACGATCCCTTCGGAGAGCGGCCCTCGGGGCCGGGGCAGGTGTCCCATGCGCTCCCCATACCCGGCTGACGAGCGCTAACCGCCCCGAAGTGATCTATAAGGGCACCGCACCCCGGGAAGTGACGAGGCTAACAGCGTGGTCGTTGTAGGAAATCTTCATCCTCTTGTACCTTCTTGGAAGGTATTTCCAGGGGGATGAGCTGTGACAGCGTTGATCATCGGAGTGGACGGCGGGGGCACCAGCACCCGATGCGTGGTCGTCGGCGAGGACGGCCGGGTCGCCGGGCGCGGCCACGCCGGGGGCGCGAACGTGGTCTCGGCCGCCGACCCGGCCGCCAATCTGCTGGCCGCGCTCCGCGAGGCCATGCGCGGGCTCGACCCCGCACGGGTCGTCGGCGGTGTGTTCGGCCTGGCGGGTTCGGGCGCCGGACGGGCCGGAAGGCTCGCGGCGGAGGCCTGGCGGGCGGCCGGGCTTCCCGGGCGCCCGTTCGTCGTGGCCGACGTGCTCGTGGCCTTCGCCGGGGCGACCGCCGAGCCCGACGGCACGGTCCTGCTCGCCGGGACGGGCGCGGTCGCGGCCCGCATCGCCGGGTGGGACGTGGTCAGGGTCGCCGACGGCCACGGCTGGCTGGTCGGCGACGAGGGCTCCGGCGTCTGGATCGGCCGCCAGGCCGTGACGGCGGCCCTGAAGTCGCTCGACGGCCGCGGCGTGCGCACCGACCTGGTCGACCGGCTCGACCTCGGCCGGTCGCCCGACGAGATCGTCTCCCGCGTGTACGCCCAGGTCGCCGACCAGGGCCCCGCCTCCCTCGGCCGGTTCGCGCCGATCGCCGACGAGGCCGCCCGCTACGGCGACGAGGCCGCCATCGCCATTCTGATCGACGCCGCCCGCCGGCTCACCGCCACGGCCCGCGCGCTCGGGCCCGGCGCCGGCCCGATGGTCCTGGCCGGCTCCCTGCTCACCCAGCCGACCGAGCTGGCCCGGCTGGTCAGGGCCGAACTCGGCGACGTCGAGACCATTCCGGCCCGCGACAACGCGGCCGGGGCCGCCGCGCTGGGACTGCGGGTGGCCTTCCCGTCGGCCGACGCGCACCGCCGGGTGATCGGGGACGCGCATGCGGCTTGAGCGGATGGCGATGAGCGTGCTCCAGCCGGGGTTCGACGGCACCGAGCCGCCCGACTGGCTGCGGCGGGCGCTCGGCGACGGCCTCGGCGGGGTCGTCCTGTTCGCCCGCAACCTCTCCGACCGGACGCTGACCGCCGACCTGGTGGCCGAGATCCGGGCCGAGAGCCCCGACGTCGTGGTCGCGGTCGACGAGGAGGGCGGGTCGGTCACCCGCCTGGAGGCGCGGACCGGCAGTTCGTGGCCGGGCAACCGGGCCCTCGGCGTCGCCGACGACGTCCAGGTCACCGAGCACGTCGCCCGCCGGATCGGCCGGCTCCTCGGCACGACCGGGATCAGCCTCGACTACGCCCCCGTCGCCGACGTGAACGCCAACCCCGACAACCCCGTCATCGGCGTGCGCTCGTTCGGCGCCGACCCCGGGCTGGTCGCCCGGCACACCGCCGCCTGGGTCGACGGCCTGCAGGGCTCGGGTGTGGCGGCCTGCGCCAAGCACTTCCCCGGCCACGGCGACACGATCGCCGACTCCCACATCGAGCTCCCGACCGTCCACGCCTCTCCCGAGACCCTCGCCGAACGCGACCTGCGCCCCTTCCGGGCCGCGATCGACGCCGGCGTGCGGGCGATCATGGTCGGGCACCTCCTCGTGCCCGCCCTCGACGACGTCCCCGCCACGCTCAGCCATGCCGTCATGACCGGGCTGCTCCGCGAGACCCTCGGCTTCCGGGGGCTCGTGGTCACCGACGCGATCGAGATGCGGGCGGTCGCCGCCCACTGGCCGCCGGAGGAGATCGCCGTCCGGGCCCTGTCCGTCGGGGCCGACGCGGTCTGCGCCGGGATCTCCTCCTCCGACGGTTCGTCCGTGTACGCCCTCCGCGACGCCATCGTGGCCGCGGTCCGGCAGGGACGGCTCCCCGAGGAACGCCTGGCCGAGGCCTCCCGGCGGGTCGGCGAGCTCGTCGGCTGGCACGCGGGCCAGGCCGCCGCCAGGGCCGCCGCCGTGGCCGAGCCCGACGACGACCTGGGCCTGACGGCCGCGACCGCGGCCCTGCACGTGGTGGGCGAGCCCCGCCTCGACCGGGCCCCGCTGGTCGTGGAGGTCACCGCCCGCCCGAACCAGGCCGCCGACAGCGGCACCCCGCCCGGCGTCGCCCGAGCGCTGGCCGAACTCCTCCCCGGCACCCAGGCGGTCTCCGTCACCGTCGGCGACCCCCTCCCCGACCTCAGCGCCGACCGCCCCCTCGTGGTGGTCGTCCAGGACGCCGCCCGGCACGGCTGGATAAGGGAGGTGCTGGGCAGGGCCCTGGAGACCCGGCCCGACGCGATCGTCGTGGAGACCGGCCTGCCCGGCCCGCCGGCCGGGGCGGGCTACGTCGCCACGAACGGCAACTCCCGTGCCTCGGCCAGGGCCGCCGCGCGCCGGCTGGCCCATCGACCCCCCACTCCGGAGAAGGAGAGCCCCCCATGAGCGGACCGACAGCCGCGAACCTGGTGGCGAGCGTGCGGGCCGTGCTGCCCTCGCTCACCCCCTCGGTGCGGTCGATCGCGCGGCTGATCCTCGACGATCCCGCGATGGTCGCCCGCAGCACGATCACCGAGCTCAGCGCCGCCTCCGGCGCCAGCCAGGCCACGATCGTGCGGACCGCCCGCGCGCTGGGCTTCTCGGGCTACTCCGAGCTGCGCCTGGCGCTCGCGGCGGCCTCGGCGCAGAGCCAGTCGCAGCGGGCGGCCGACCGGCTGGTGCCGGGCGACCTGGCCCCCTCCGACCCGCTCGCCGACCTGATCGCCAAGGTCACCCGCGCCGAGTCGGACGCCATCGCCGACACCGCAGCCCAGCTCGACCCCGAGCGGCTCGGCAAGGTCGTGGACGCCGTCACCGACGCCAACCGGGTCAGCATGCTCGGCGTGGGGGCGTCCGGGCTGGTCGCGGCCGACATGGCGCAGAAGCTGATGCGCATCGGCCGGGCCGGGCACCCGTTCACCGACGTCCACCTCGCCCTGACGGCCGCGGCGCTGGCCGCGCCCGGCGACGTCTGGGTGGCGGTCAGCTGCACCGGCGAGACGGCCGACGTCGTGGAGCCGATCAGGGCCGCCCGCGACGCCGGCGCGACCGTCGTCGCGATCACCAACAACCCGCGCTCCACGCTGGCGGGGCTGGCCGGCCACGTCCTGGTCTCGGCGGGCCGGGAGACCGAGTTCCGGCCGGGCGCGCTCGCCTCCCGGATCAGCCAGCTGCTCATCGTCGACTGCGTCTTCGTGGGCGTCGCCCAGCGCACCTTCACCACCGCCGACACCGCCCTTCGGGTCACCAAAGACGCTCTCGATCGCTATGCGGAAAGACGTCTTCGCAGCTAGATGCCTATTGGTAAAAATTTACTCCACATCCGTCGCCACGGGTGAAAAAAATTGACCTCTCCGGGAGCCGCCCGTATCGTCCAGGGAAACCGGCAACCAGGAGCAGTTCATGAGACGACTCGCGGCGATCGCAGCCGTGGCGGTGATCGCTACCGCCACGGGCACCGCGTGCAGCGGCGTGGGGGGGTCCGGAGAAGCGGGCGTCTACACCACGATCGACGGAGCCAAGCAGATCGACGCCACCGCGCCGATCAACCCGTTCAACCCGCAGGGCAACACGTTCCTCGGCTACGACGCCATGTCACTGGCATGGCCCAAGAACGACCCGGTCGACCCCAACCAGTTCTACCCGGGGATCGCCCAGAGCTGGACCACCACGCCCGATCAGAGCGAGGTCGTGGTGCATCTCCAGCCCAACGCCAAGTGGTCCGACGGCAAGCCCGTGACCAGCCAGGACGTCAAGACCTCGATCGGCCTGGCCTACACCCAGGGCGGCACCGCCTACGCGGTCGACCCGAAGGCCGCCGGAGCGGCGGCCGACGTGATCGTCGTCGACCCCCACACGGTGAAGGTCACCCAGGGCGCCAACAAGAGCAACACGTTCCTGCGGAACGTCCTGTCGACCGTGGTCGTCCCGGCCCACGTCTTCGGCTCGCTGCTGCCGGCCGACTTCTGGACCCAGCTCAAGCTGGCCAGGGGGAGCGGCCCCGCGGCCGAGAAGGCCAAGGCCTCGATCACCGGGCTGGCGCAGAAGGTCATCACCTTCGCCCCGGCCAAGGACGTGTCGGCCGGGCCGTTCGTGCTGGAGCGGGTGAACCCGGGCGAGGCGCTGCTGGTCAAGAACAAGCACTTCTGGGCCAGCGACAAGATCGCGCCCAACCGGGTGAAGGTGCTGAACTACACCGGCAACCAGCAGATCTGGAACTACCTGATCGCCGGACGCCTCGACAGCGCGCCCTTCACGGCGGTGCCGAGCGGCGTGCTGAACCGCATCCGGCAGACCGACGGCAACGAGGTCGTCAAGGGCTTCTCGCCGGTCGCCGTGTCGATGGCGTTCAACCAGACCAAGGCGCCCTACGACAACGTGCACGTCCGCAAGGCGCTGGCCTACCTGATCGACCGCTCGCAGGTCACCAAGGTCGCCTCGCCCGAGGGCGGCACCCCGTCGCAGACCACGACCGGCATCCACGCCGAGTCGGCCAAGTCGTGGCTCGGCGACTCGATCAACGGTCTCGACCAGTACAAGCTCGACCCCGCCAAGGCCGCGCAGGAGCTCAAGGCCGCCGGGATGAAGCAGGTCAACGGCAAGTGGGCGATGCCCGACGGGTCGCCCTGGGTCGTGGAGCTGCACGTGCCCGCCTCGTTCTCCGACTGGGTCGCCGCGGCCAAGGCGATCACCAGCCAGCTCACCGACCACGGCATCCAGGCGTCGGTGCTGACCTCGGCCGACTACACGCTCTACCTCGACGAGCTGGCGGCCGGGAAGTATGACATCGGGCTGTGGCTGATGGCCCTCGGGCCCGCGCCGTACAACATCTACCAGCGGATCTACGGCTCGGCCAACGGCTGGCAGCTGCTCGCCGGGAACCTCACCCACGTGCCCCCGGGCAAGGAGGGCAACTGGATGGGCGGCCCCGAGACCCTCGACGGGGTCAACCCGGGCGCGCTCACCAACCAGCTCAACGCCGCCGACCCGGCCCGGCAGAAGCAGATCGTCGGCACCCTGGCCCGGCTGACCAACCAGAACCTGCCGATGATCCAGCTGTACGACTACGTCAACACCCAGTTCGTCAACGACAGCCGCTTCACCGGATGGCCGCCGAACGACAGCGACGTGCTGCGCCTGCCGGCCGGCGTGTGGATGCAGCTCGGCCTGATCAAGGAACAGGGGACCCGATGAAAACCGTCGTCCGGCGGCTCTCCGGCCACCTGGCCCGCGGCCTGGCCATGATCTGGGTGGTCACCACGCTCAGCTTCGTGATCATCCGCAACATCCCGGGTGACCCCGTCAGGGGCCAGTACGAGAAGCTCATCGAACAGGGCATGTCACCCGACGCGGCCGAACGCGCCACGGCGGCGCTCTACGGCTTCCTGCCGAAGGGCAGCCTGTGGAGCCAGTACGTCGACTACCTGAACGGCCTGCTCCACGGCAACCTGGGCCAGTCGCTCAGCACCCCGGGCACCGGCGTCGCGACCATCATCGGGTCGGCGGCCAAATGGACCATCCTGCCGGTGCTCGGCGGCACGCTGCTGAGCTTCCTGCTCGGCGTGACCCTGGGCGTCTACGCGGCGATCAAGCGGTCGGGCAAGCTCGGCGACGCCCTGGCGATCTCCGGCTCGCTGCTGCACGGCATCCCGCAGTACGTCATCGGCCTGCTGGTCGTGGCGGTCTTCTCCACGCTGTGGCCGATCCTGCCCGCGGGCGGCCCGGTCGACATCGACTTCGCCCCTGGGTTCAACGGGCCCTACATCGCCTCGCTGATCCAGCACGCCACGCTGCCGGTGCTGACCTACGCGCTGGCCAGCTACGGCGGGTGGATCCTGGCGATGAAGTCGAGCGTGGCGACCGTGCTCGGCGACGACTTCATCATGGCCGCCGAACTGCGCGGCATGAGCCGGGGCATCCTGTTCCGCTACATCGCCCGCAACGCGATCCTGCCGCTGTTCACGATCCTGGCCCTGTCGCTGGGCCTGCTCTTCGGCGGCGCGATCTTCATCGAGTCGATCTTCAACTACCCGGGTCTGGGCCTGCTGCTCGTCAACAGCATCGGCGCCCGCGACTACGCGCTGATGGGCGGCACCTTCCTGGTGCTCACCGTCGCCATCGTCGTCGCCAACATCGCGGCCGACCTCCTGTACGCCGTCATCGACCCCCGAGTCCGCAAGGGAGCCGAGGCATGACCGTCACGTCCCCGGTGGCGCCCGCGCCGATCTCGCTGCGCCGCAACTTCTGGCGCGGCGTCGGGCGGGTGCTGCGGCGCAAGCCCAGCCGCATGGTCGGCGTCGCCATCGTCGTCCTGTTCGTGTTCATGGGGATCTTCGGGCCGCTGCTCTACCCGAACCCGCTGCCGCGCGACGACAACGCGCTCTACGCCTCGCCGAGCTGGGCCCACCCCTTCGGCACCGACTTCGAGGGCACCGACGTGCTCGCCCTGGTCGTCACCGGCACCCGCTACGTGCTGCTCGCGGGCCTGGCCACGGCCGTGATCACGGTCGCCCTGGGCACGCTCATCGGGCTGCTGGCCGGGTTCCACCGGGGACGCTGGGACACCGTGCTCATGCGGCTCACCGACCTCCAGCTCACCATCCCGGGGCTGCCGCTGCTGCTGGTGCTGTCCACGGTGTGGAAGTTCACCAGCCCGATCGAGATGGGCGTGGTGCTCGGCCTGCTCGGCTGGGGCGGCATCGCCCGCGCGGTCCGGTCGCAGTCGCTCTCCCTGCGGGAGCGCGGCTTCATCGAGGCGGCCAAGGGCCTGGGCCTGCCGACCCGCCACATCGTGGTGCGCGAGCTGCTGCCCTCGATGGCGCCGTACATCGCGATGAACATGCTGATCGCGGTGACCGGCGCGATCTACGCGCAGGTCGGCCTGTTCTTCCTGGGCGTGCTGCCGTTCGACGCCAACAACTGGGGCGTGATGCTCAACCTGTCGGTCTTCGGCGGCGGCGCGCTGTCGAGCACGGCCGCGCTGCCCTACCTGCTGGCGCCGCTGCTGGCGATCCTGCTGCTGACGCTGGGGATCGTGCTGGTCGTCGACGCGATGGACGAGATCTTCAACCCACGTCTGCGTGAGGAGTAGGCCGAATATGACCAGGACTTCCGCGCCCGGCGTGCGCGTCAAGGACCTCACCGTCGTCTACAAGACCCCCGCCGGGGAACTCCCCGCGCTCGGGGGCGTGTCGCTGTCGCTGGCGCCCGGCACCATCACCGGGATCGTCGGCGAGTCGGGTTCCGGCAAGTCGACCCTGGCGCTGTCGCTGCTCAACGCGGTGCAGCCGCCCGGCCGCATCAAAGAGGGCAGCGTCGAGATCGACGGGCTCGGGAACGTCGTCGAACTGACCGGCGAGGAGCTGCGGCGGGCGCGCGGCCGTCAGGTCGGGTACGTCTTCCAGGCCGCCCAGAACTCCCTGAACCCGTTGAAGACGGTCGGCAAGCAGCTCCTCGACCTGGGGCGCTCCCACGACTTCGACGACCTGCCCGCCCTGCTGAAGGACGCACGGGCGCTGCTCGGCCGGATGGGCCTCGACGGCGGCCGGGTGCTCGACTCCTACCAGCACGAGCTGTCCGGCGGGATGCGGCAGCGGGTCGGGATCATGTTCGCGCTGGTCCTCAACGCCCATCTGGTGGTCCTGGACGAACCCACGACCGCCCTCGACATGATCACTCAGGCGGCGATCCTGAAGATCGTCCGGGACGTCCACCACGAGCGCGGCCTGACCACGCTGATCATCACCCACGACATGGGGGTCGCGGCCGAGGTCACCGACAGCCTCGCGGTCATGTACGGCGGCCGCGTCGTCGAGCACGGCCCGACCACCGAGGTGCTGGGCTCGCCCCGGCATCCGTACACCAAGGGCCTGATCCGGGCGATCCCCCGGCTGTCGGGCGACATCGACGAGGCGCGGGCCCTGCCCGGACGGCCGCCCACGCTGGGCACCATCCCCAAGCAGGGGTGCGTGTTCCGGGAGCGCTGCCCGATGCGCATCGCCGTCTGCGACACCGTCGACCCCGAGCCGGTCACCCGTGACGCCCGCACCGTCGCCTGTCACGCGGTCGGGCGGCCGGCCACGCCGATCGTCCCCAAGGAGTATGTGTGATCACCGCGAGCGGCATCACCAAGACGTACAAGCAGCGCGGGAACATGCTCGGCGCCCGCGCGGTGCCGGCCCTGCGCGGGGTCGACTTCACCATCGAGAAGGGCGGCGCGGTCACCTTCATCGGCGAGTCGGGCTGCGGGAAGACCACCCTCGGCCGGATCGTCGCCGGGCTGGAGACCTACGACTCGGGCGACATCGTCATCGACGGCACGCCGATGTCGTCGCTGAAGCCCCGGCACCGCCAGCCGTTCTTCCGCCGGATCCAGCTGATCCACCAGGATCCCTACTCGGCGCTCAACCCGACCCGGACCATCCACCAGACCCTCGCCGCGCCGCTGGCCCTGCGCGCCAAGCAGACCGGCCGGGGCAAGGCGTGGATGGAGGAGCGGGCCCGTGAGCTGCTGGCCCTCGTCGGGATCGACCCGGGCTACGTGCTGCCGCGCTACCCGCACCAGCTGTCGGGCGGCATGCGCCAGCGCGTCGTGATCGCGCGGGCGCTGACCGTAGACCCGGAGGTGCTGGTCGCCGACGAGTCGGTCTCGATGATCGACGTGTCGCTGCGGCTCGGCGTCCTGGCCCTGCTCAAGGACCTGCGGGAACGGCTGGACGTGAGCGTCCTGTTCATCACCCACGACATCGCCACCGCCCGCTACATCGGCGGCGACGGCGAGCTCTACGTGATCTACCGGGGGCAGGTCGTGGAGAGCGGCCCGACCGAGCGGGTGATCTCGGGCCCGGTCCACCCCTACACGCAGTCGCTGCTGTCGGCCATCCCCGTCCTGCACGGCGTTGAGCGGCCCGGCCCCGAGCGGGTCGTGCCGACCGAGGCCCTGAACGAGGCCCACTCCGACACCGGCTGCCTGTTCGCCCGCCGCTGCCCGTTCCGCACCGACCGGTGCGAGGCCGAACTGCCCGCGCTGGTCTCCGACGGAGAGCAGGCGCACGCCTGTCTCCACCCGCAGCGGCGGAACGTGATCCCCGTGGAAGCGGTCGCGTGAACCTCGCAGACGCTCTGACCTGGGACGCGGACGTCGCCGAGGCGCTCGTGGACCGCCTGGTCACGCCGCCGGACGGCCGCATCTGGACGTCCTTCGCCAAGCAGGACGGCGTCGTGTTCGCCTCGATGTCCCACGGGGGAGATATCGGGCATGTCGACCTGCTGGCCGTCGATCCGGCCGCCCGGCGGCGCGGCACCGGGCGTGCCCTGGTGCTCGCGGCCGAGGAGTGGGCGCGGTCGCACGGCGCCAAGGAGATGCGGTTCGCGGGCAATCCGCCCTGCTACGTCTGGCCCGGCATCGACGTCCGCTACACGCCGGCGCTGTGCCTGGCCGACAGCCTCGGGTACGAGCGCTACCGGGCCGCCTGCAACATGACGGTCGACCTCGGCGCCGACTTCTCCGAGATCCCGGGCGACTTCACGATCTCCGACGATCGGGCGGGGGTCGCCGAGTTCGTCCGGGACAACTGGAACGAGGCCTGGGCCTGGGAGGCCGTGGAGGCCGAACGCTGCTACCACGCGAAGGTCGACGGGGAGATCGTGGGGTTCGCCGCCTGGGGGGCACGTCCCGCCTGGTTCGGCCCCATGGGGACCACCCGGTCGGCCCGCGGGCTCGGCGTCGGGACGGCGCTGCTGCGGCGCTGCCTCGCCGACATGGCCGCCGCCGGGCTGCCGGCCGCGGAGATCGCCTGGGTCGGGCCCATCGGTTTCTACGCCAAGGCCGTCGGCGCCCGGGTCGAGCGGGTCTTCTGGCTCTATCGCAAGGAGTTCTCATGACACAGTCTCTCGGCGGCCTGGTCACCGAGCAGAGTGATCCCCGGCACCGCCGCATCGACGAGCTCCCCACCGAGGAGATCGTCCGCCGCATGAACGCGGCCGACGCGACCGTGCCCGGTGCGGTGGCCAGGGCGATCCCCGAGATCGCCGCCGCCGTCGACGCGATCGCGGCGCGGATGTCCCGTGGCGGACGGCTGATCTACGTCGGCGCCGGCACCTCCGGCCGCCTGGCCGTTCTGGACGCCTCGGAGTGCCCGCCCACCTTCGGCACCTCGCCCGACCAGGTGTGCGGCATCATCGCCGGGGGCGAGGCGGCGCTGGTCAGGTCGGTGGAGGGTGCCGAGGACGACGCCGAGGCGGGCGCGCTCGCGGTCGCAAGCGTGGGCCCGCTCGACTCGGTCGTGGGCATCTCGGCCAGCGGCCGGGCCCCCTACGTGGTCGGCGCGGTGCGCGAGGCGGCCCGTCGCGGCGCGCTGACCGTGGGGCTGTCGTGCAACACCGGCGGACCGCTGTCGGCCGCCGCCGACCACGCCGTCGAGGTCGTCGTCGGCCCCGAGGTGATCACCGGCTCGACCCGGCTCAAGGCCGGGACGGCGCAGAAGCTCGTGCTCAACATGATGTCGACCATCACGATGATCCGGAGCGGCCGGACGTATGGGAACCACATGGTCGAGATGTCCCCGACCAACTCCAAGCTCGCCGACCGCGCCGCCCGCATCGTCAGCGACATCACCGGGACCGGCCTCAACGAGGCCCGCACCGTGCTTGAGGCCGCCGACCTGGAGCTCAAGACGGCGGTCGTCATGATCGAACGCGCCGTCCCGGCCGACCGGGCCCGCGCCATCCTCGCCGACTCAGGGAACCGCCTGGACGCCGCCCTCCATGCTTGACCGCCTCCTGGCCTCGGCCGTCCCGGAGGTGGCGTCGGCGGCGGTGGCCCTGGTGGCGGTCGACGGGGTCCCGGTGGCCGTGGCGGCTCACGGGGAACTGGTCCGGTACGCGGACGCGGCCGGGACCCTCGCTCTCGATCGTCCTGCCGTCGCCGCCGACTCGGTCTTCGACCTGGCCTCCCTGACCAAGCTGTTCACGACGGTGGTGGCGGTGTCGCTGGCCGAGACCGGCGCGCTGGCCCTGGACGAGCCGGTGGCGACCTGGCTGCCCGCCCACTACGGCGACCGGCCGTCGATCACCCTCCGGCACCTGCTGACGCACACGTCGGGGCTGCCACCTGGGCGGCGGCCCGACGGGGTCGCGCCGGAGTCGCGGTGGGACTTCGTGCTGTCGGCGGGGGTGACGGGGCCGCCCGGACCCTACGTGTATTCGGACGTCGGGTTGATCACGGTGGGGCGGGTGTGCGAGGCCGCCTCCGGGATGTCGCTCGACCGGCTCGTGGACACGATCATCGCTCGGCCGCTGGGGCTGGCGGACGCGGCGTACCGTCCGGGCGCGTCGTCGCTGCCGAGGATCGCGGCGACGGAGTACAAACCGGAACGCTCGGGACGAGGGACTTCCGCGCCCGCCGGACGCGTGGTGCGGGGCGAGGTGCACGACGAGACCGCCCACGCGCTCGGGGGAGTGGCCGGGCACGCCGGACTGTTCTCGACGGCGGCCGATCTGCTGCGGTTCGCCGAGATCCTCCGGACGGGCGGGGCCGGGGTCCTGTCGGCGGAGTCGGTCGCCGAGATGACGCGCGACCACGGGGTGGCGGGGGCGTCGTTCCGGCAGGCGCTGGGGTTCCGGATCGGGGATCCGGCGATCGTCGGGCCGCTCGCCGACGCCCACGGGCACTCGGGGTTCACCGGGACGTCGCTGGTCGTCGACGTCGAACGCGGGCTGACCGTGGTTTTGCTGACCAACAACGTGCATCCGCTCCGCGGCCGGGCCGGGATCCGCGACCTGCGGAACGGAGTCGCCGCCTTCGGCGGTTCGCTGGTCTGAACTTGCCGGGTGCATACTCGGTATGCATACTGAGTAACCATGTCGATCAGGCACGGGTTGCTGGCTCTGCTCAGCAGAGGACCTCGCCATGGCTATCAGCTGCGGGTTGACTTCGAGGCGTCCACAGGGGCGACCTGGCCGCTGAACGTCGGCCAGGTCTACACGACGCTGGCCCGCATGGAGCGTGACGGCCTGGTCGAGCCGGGGGAGACCGACGACCAGGGCCGGGTCGTCTACGCCCTCACGGAGGCCGGCCGGGCGGAGATGGAGCGGTGGTTCACCACGCCGGTCGTCCCGTCCGACCGGCCCCGCGACGAGCTCGTCATCAAGCTGGCCATGGCCGTCGCCGCGAAAGAGGTCGACGTCGCCGAGGTCATCCGGCGTCAGCGCACGGCCACGATGCGCACGCTCCAGCAGCTGACCAGGGCCAAACGCGACAGCACCGAGGGGCGGGCCCAGCTGCTCGTCCTCGATTCCATGATCTTTCAGGCCGAGGCCGAGCAACGGTGGCTCGACCACTGCGAGGCCGTTCTCAAGGAGGCACGATGACCGTCGTAGCGCTGGCCGGGGTGACCAGAGTGCATGGAGACGGCGAGACGGCCGTCCACGCCCTGAAAGGGGTGAGCCTCCAGGTCGGCGAAGGGGAACTGGTCGCGGTCATGGGCCCGTCGGGGTCGGGCAAGTCGACCCTGCTCAACATCGCGGGCGCGCTCGACCGGCCGACGTCGGGCACCGTCCACATCGACGGCCGCGACCTGGCCACCGTGCGCGACCTGGCCGCCTTACGCCGCCGCAGCGTCGGCTTCGTCTTCCAGGACCTCAACCTGATCACGTCCCTGACGGCGGCCGAGAACGTGATGCTGCCCCGCGAACTCGACGGCGTACGGTCCCGGCGGGCCCGCGCCGAGGCCATGGCCGTGCTGACCGAGATCGGCGCCGAGTCCCTCGCCGACCGCTTCCCCGACGAACTGTCCGGCGGCCAGCGCCAGCAGGTCGCCATCGCCCGCGCCCTGGTGGGCGAACGCCGCCTGCTGCTGGCCGACGAGCCGACCGGCGCCCTCGACACCCTCGCGGGCGACGAGATCCTCCGCCTCCTGGCCGCCCGCTGCGCGGCGGGCGCGTCGGTGCTGCTCGTGACCCACGAACCCCGATACGCCGCCTGGGCCGACCGGGTCGTCTTCTTACGCGACGGTCTTGTCGCCGACGCCACCGACGTGCCGATGGCGAGCGCCCGATGAGCGCCCTCGTCGCGGCGCTGCGGATCTCGCGGCGGAGCGCGTGGCGGGCGCGGGGGCGCAGCGCGCTCATCGTTCTGATGATCGGCCTGCCCGTGCTGCTGATCACCGGCCTGCTCGTCCTCTACGCGACCGGCACCGTCAACCTGAACGAGGGGATCGGCTCCCGGATCGGGGCCGCCGACGCAGGGCTGGTCCAGCTCCCGCCGGGCGCGACGATCGAGCAGAGTCTCAACGACATCTCCTGGACGACCGACGGAGGCGACGAGCGTCCACCGGCCCAGGCCGCCGAGATCATCGCGGTCCTCGGGCCGGGCACCCGGGTGATCCCGTTCGGCACCGGAACCATCCGGCTGCCGTCCGGTCCGGTCACCGCGCTCGAGGTCGACCTGAACGAACCTCTCACCAAGGGGCTGCTGACGCTCGACGAGGGCCGGCTGCCCAAGGCCGGTGAGGTCGTGGTGACGCCCGCCCTGGGGCTGCGGCCCGGCGACCTGCTGCGCCCGGCCGACGCGCCGCCGCTGAAGGTGACGGGCATCGTCGACCATCCTCATCAGCCGACGATCCGGCAGGTGGCGGGGCCCGACCTGCCACTGGCGCAGCCGGCCCGGGTCGATCTCTCGCTCGACGCGGGCCCCGGCTGGCTCGCCGCCGCCCCGAGGCCCGTCACCTGGAACGACGTGGCGGCGCTCAACAAGCTCGGCCTGTCGGTCGTCGCCCGCGACCTGCTCCCCGACCAGACCGGCCGCCCGGCGGGCCTCTGGGACACTCCCCTCCCGATCGGGATCGCCGCCATCGTGATCATGGTGGTTCTGGTGCCCGTCCTGCTCGCCGGCCCGGCCTTCGCGGTCGGCCTCCGCAGGCGCCGCCGGGAACTGGCCGACATCGCCGCCCAGGGCGGCTCGGCGGCGCACCTGCGGCTGATCGTGCTGGCCGACGGGCTGGTCCTCGGCGGTTTCGCCACTCTGACGGCCACCGGGCTGGGCATCGGGGCGGGCCTGGGGCTCGCGCCGGTCATCGCCCGGCTGGGCGGCCAGATCGGTCCTCCCGAGATTCCGTGGCGGGAGGTCCTCTACGTCGCGGCGATCGGGCTGTTCACCGGGCTGGTGGCGGCGCTCGTCCCGGCGCTGCAGGCCGGGCGTCAGCACACCACGACCGTTTTGGCCGGCCGGGCCCCCGCCACGCCCCGGCGGCCCTGGCCCCTGGCCTGGTCGCTGATCGGCGTGGCGCTGGTGCTCGGCGGCGTGGCCGCGAGCGTGGCGGCGCGACGGCAGCAAGAACTCGTGTGGCCGTTCGTCTCCTCACTGCCGGTGCTGTTCGGTCTGGTCGCCCTGACGCCGTTCCTCGTCTGGTTCTGCGGGCGGATCGCGTCGCGGTTGCGGCTCCCGCTGCGGATCGCGGTCCGCGACGCCGTCCGAAACCGCTCGCGCACGGTCAGCGCCGTGGCCGCCGTCATCGCCGTGACCGCCGCGGCCGTCGAGGTCGGCATCGCGGTCGAGAGCCAGCGGCAGGACTATCAAGACTCCTTCACCTCGGCCCGTCCGGTGGGGATGCTGGCCATCTGGGGCGGCACGATGCGCGACTCGACGTGGACGAAACTGCGCGCCGAGGCGGGCCGCCTGCTGCCCGGCGTGCCGCTGGCCCTCGGCTACCACCTCCACGACGCCGAGGGCCGCCGCCACGCCATGCGCTACACCACCCGCTGGAACGGCGCCCGCGTCCCGCGCACCGCCGCCGTCGGCGACCGCGACCTGCTCCGCCTCCTGCAGGGCCGCGACGACCCGGCGGCCGCCGCCGCGCTGGCGAGCGGGAAGGCGGTGGTGTTCGACGCGTCCAATGTGCGCGACGGGAAGATCACGTTGCGGGCCAGCGTCGCCAACCATCCAGACCGCCGGATCGAGGTGCCCGCGGTCGTCGCCACCCCCGCCGACGAGTTCCAGGGCGGCACCCTGCTGCCCCTCAGCTTCGCGGAGCGGGAGGGATTCACCGCCACCCCGCGTCAGCTCTACGCCATCCACGACCTCCCGAGAGACTCCACGCTGTGGAGCGATCTCACCAAGGTGATCCCACGCGTCTCGATCGCCACCGAGACCGGCCCCCAGAACCCGAGCGGCGCGGTGTGGCTGTGGATCTGGCTCGGCGCGGCCGTGCTCCTGGTCGTCGGCGGCACCCTGGCCGCCACCCGCCTGGCGGCGGCCGACATGCGCCCCGACCGCGCGACCATGCTGGCCATCGGCGCCCCGCCGTGGACGTTGCGGTGGGCCGTCGCGGGCCAGGCCCTGTTCATCGCGGGTCTGGGCGCCGTCGTCGGGTTGGCGGCGGGCACGGTGACCGGCGTGGCTCTGAGCCGTCCGATGACCTCACAGGGCACCGGCGACCCGGCCACGATCGCCTTCCCGTGGATGTTCCTGGCGGCGCTGGTGGTGGGACTGCCGTTGCTGGCCAGCGCGATGGCCCTGATCACCAGAGCCAGAGCACCGCTGACCAGAAGGCTCTCCTGACCTGAGGGACGGCGCTGTCACCGGTGCGGGCCGTGGCCTTGCGGCAGGCCCGTGCCCGCGCGAGGCTGTGTTGTCGGCAAGATCGCGCCGTGCTGGGAGATCGCGTGAAGAAGTGGGATCGGGCCCTCTGGAAGCTGCTCTTCATGGTGACCGGCATGGCGATGCTTCCCGCCATCGGCATCGGTGTCGCCGACTACGTCACCGACGGGGCTCAGAGGGTCGCCAGCCGGGAGTATCTCCTGCCTCGCATCATCCTGTTCGGGGGATGGTGGATCTTTCTGCTGGTGATGGTGATCAGGTTCTCCGGCAGGTCTGACGAACCGGAGTGACCCGCGCGGAAAAGGCCACGCCGGCCAAGGGTGAGCCTGGCCGGCGTGGGGTCGGACCGCTGAGGTCAGTGGTACGAGTAGATGTTCGCCGCGGGGTGGTTCTCCTGCAGTTCGCGGAAGTTGCCCTCGGCGCCCCACAGGGCGCGGTAGCCCAGGACGTTCAGGCGGTGGGCCTTCGAGTGCTTGTCGAAGACGACCCAGTTCACCGGCTGGAAGTAGTTGCCCACCTCGTCCGGCGTCGTGAGGGAGCCGGTGTACCGGTAGGTCGCGCGGTCCGCCGGGAGCATGTCGTTGAGGTGGATGCCCGTGATGGGCTTCGACGCGCCGAGGGCGGGCGGAGACTTGATCAGGCGGTCGTGCTGGGTCTGGCCGAGGAAGGTCTTGGCGTCGATCATCACGCCGAAGACCACGTAGCCGGTGCCGGTCGCCTTGGTGTGCACGAAGTGCGCCTCGAGGGGAGCGGTCGCCTGACCGGCGAACTTGTGCTCGGCGTGGCCGTGGAAGTGCACGTTGTTCAGGTTGTAGCGCTCGCCGCCGTAGGTGATGTACGGCTGCGTGCCACCGGTGCCGATGACGAAGCGGACGTCGTCGTGCTCGCTGATCTCACCCAGGGGAGCCTTGTCCTGGAAGAGGAGCGTGCCGTCGACGGAGTTCGGGTAGTGGATCGCGATCGCGGGGCCGTGCCCGGGGCACGACTTCGACCGGTCGATCTCGATCGGGCTCTGCACCGCGGCGTCGGTGCCGTGGCCGACGCACGGCTTGACCTGGGCCTGAGCCGGGGCCGAGACCCACATTAACGGGAGGGACAGAACAGCGGCAGCCGCAAGCGGCGCAAGACGGTAACGCACCAGTCGCCTTTCGGACGGAGGGAATGCCGGAATACGCCGTCTGTCGGACCGCCAAGGGGGCAATGTCCGCATTTGGGACGACATAAAGGCATTGGCGAGGATAGCTCAATGAGGTGAACCGGCACCTTGCGGGGTGGTGTTCAAAATGACCAAAAGCAGAACATCGCCGGCGAGGTGTCTCGGCGGGGAATTCCCGGGCTTCGAACGGCCGGGGTTCGGAGACGGGCCCGGTGGATACTGCGGGAATGAGCAGGATGTTCGTCGCGCTGGTCCCGCCCGCCGGCGTGCTGGAAGAGGTCTCCCGGGCCGTGACGCCGCTGCGGGAGGCGTGGCCCGGCCCGACGTGGATCGAGCCCGCCAACTGGCACATCACCCTGGCGTTCCTCGGCGAGGTGCCCGACCGCGTGCGGCCCGACCTGAGCACCCGGCTGGCGCGCGCGGCAGGCCGTCACGAACCCCTGCCGCTGGCCCTGGGCGAGGCCGGGACGTTCACCGGGCGGGGCGGGGTGGGCGTGTTGTGGCTGGGTGTGCGGGAACCCGGCCGGTTGGCACGACTGGCGGGATCGATTGCGGCCGGCGCCCGGCGCGCGGGGGCCGGGATGCCCGAAGGGCGGCCTTATCGGGCGCACTTCACCTTGGTCAGAAGCCGTAAAGGGGCCGACCTGAGGCCGCTGGCCGACGCCTTGAGCACCTTCGAGTCGGCCTTCTGGACGGCCGACGCCGCCACGCTGTTCGTGAGTCACCTCGGGCCGCCGTTGCGGTACGAGGCGGTCGAGACCTACCCGCTGGGAAAGCTCCAAGACGAGAGTGACTCTGCAAGGTGAGTAGGGCCGCGCCTCGTGGAGTGCTCCGATGGAGCAGGCCGTCTCAGAGACTCGGAACTTAGACCTCTCGGCAGAGGCCGCCGAAGCCCGAGACGCCCATGTGCAAGAGTCGTTCTCCGGATGACTGGTTCCCCGGGCAATCGGGTCCCTCGGTCACTGGTGGTGACTGGTTCCCCTGGTGACAGACGCGGTTCCCGTTTGCCGGAGCGGATTCACAGCTCGTCGTATGGGACCCCGGTCTCCGCACTCGTCGGCAGGGAGTCGGCCGTTCCTCAGGTCCGACTGCGGTCTGAATCCGTCTGTATTTTTCGACTGGTGGTCGGCTGATTTCTGCGCAGACCGGGTCTATGTGACCGCCGCTTCGCCGCAGGATGGATGGGATATATCCGTTGGGTCAGGAAGGTCGGACCGAGCGTCCTGTTCTCCGGTATTCGCTTCCGGTCGCCCTTCTCTGGCGCGCCCCGGTTGCCTTGCTCGCCGGCCTCGCTCTCGGATGGGCTGGTGGCGGTGCGGTTGCGGGAAGCTGGTCTGGGTGCCGGCCGGTAGGGCCCCTCGGTCGGGACGCCCGCCATCAAGTGGGTGGCAGCTGCAGTGCCCGGAAGGCTGCGGCCGCGCTCGGCGAGGAGGTCTGCGTATTTCGAACAGTGGCCGTCCGAAAAGGCCATTGTCGTTCCGGGCGAACAAACGCCGGAAAACTCCCCCGCGACGTCCCGTCCTAAGTGAAGAGTTCTGTAACAATTCGCCACAACCGCGTGTCAAGAATTCTGCGCCAAGCTGAAGAATATGAAAGTTACACGCCGTCTTGACGCCCCCATAAACGCTATTTAGCCTTCTCCCACCGATGTCGAGGGGAATTCTCGGCGGGTGCGAAGGAGTGGGCTTGAGCGAGCCGTCCGGTCACAGTGAGCAGTGCCGATCAGGGCAGCCTCTTCCGATCCGTCACCTCTAGAGGGGGTCGTCCATGCACGACCTCAAGATCCGGTTCTCCGGCCGGCGCTCCGGCCGATGGCCCCTGACGGTTGGGCAGAAGAACGTCCTGGAGTGGATCAGGCCCGACGTCCCCGGCCCGGCCGACATCCTGTCGGCGGTCGTGCGCGCCCCAAAGGCGAGCACGATCGACACCGTCGGCGCGGCCCTCGCGGAGCTCATCGGCCGGCACGAGGCGCTGCGGACGCTGCTGCGCGACGGTGAGCAGGTCGTCCAGGCCGAGGGGACGTTGGTCGCCGAGGTCGTCGAGGCGACGGGGACCGAGCGTGACTGGGCCCACTCGAGGGCCTTCGATCCCGCCGCCGATCTGCCGCTCAGGGTGCGGGTGGTCACGCGCGGCGGGGTGCCCTTCCTGGTCGTGCTGCACGTCTCGCACGTCGCGGCCGATCTGTCGGCGATCACCGTGCTGCGGGGCGAGCTGACCGCTCTGCTGGCGGGGCGCGAGGTGGCCCCCGCCGACTACCATCCGGCCGACCGGGCCGTCTTCGAGCAGAGCACGGCGGGGCGGCGGCAGTTCGACGGGTCGATCCGGTACTGGGGACGGCTCCTGGAGGAGCGGCCGCTCTGCTCGCTCGGGCTGCCCTACCGGTTCCCCGGCCAGAAGGGGCACCATCAGGTCCTCCTCGGGTCGCGGGCGGGGGCCGAGGCGGTGGCCGAGATCGCCGGGGCGTCGGGGGTGCGGCCGCTGGCCGTCGTGATGGCCGCGTTCGCGGCGCTGCTGACCCGCTGGACGGGGGAGCCGGGCTGCCTGCTCAACTGCCTGTGCAGCAACCGGTTCTCGCCGGAGCTGCGCGACTACGTCGGCACGATCTCGCAGGAGACCTGGATCCCGTTCACCGCGACGCCGTCGTTCCCCGAGGCGGTGGCGCGGATGAACGCGGCGGCGCTGGCCGCGTACAAATACGGACGCTACGACTCGGCCAGGCTGAACGCCGCCATGCGCGCCGCCGAACGGGCCCGGGGCATGCCCTGTCACCGCGACGTCGTCGTCAACAACACGACCGGGCACTCGCGCGCGATCCTCCCCGCGTCGGGGCTGGAGCCCGGCGCGGGCGACCGGAGTTTCGACGCGCCCGTCGAGTTCGACGTCTACCGCCTCGACGGGAAGCTCGGCTGCGGGCTCGGGCTCGACGCCCGGCTGGCCACGGCCGACGAGACCGCCGCGCTGCTCGGCGGGGTCGAACGGCTCGTGATCGCCGCCGCCGACGGTGAGGTCGACCTGGGCGGCTTCGGGGTCGAACCGGTGGAGCGGGGAGCGGGCTGGGCGCGGGCCGGGGGGTGCTGGGTCGACGTTCCCGGGGTGCAGGCCGTCGCCGACCTCGCGCTCGGCGACGGGGTGGCCCGGGCCGAGGTCCTGGACGGGCGGCTCGTGGCCCGGGTCGAGCCCGGACTCGACGCGTCGGTGGCGGCCGAGAAGGTGCTGGCCGAGATCGTGCGCCAGACCCGCCACGGCGTGGTCGCCCCCGGCTCTTGGTTAGCGCACGGTTAACGCCTCGCTCATCCGGCGCTGATCTTCGCGGCCATAGCGTGGACGGAGCCGAATTCCAGGGGGAATCACGTGAGCAGCGACCTCGGCGGCATCGCCGGGTGGGTCATCGGACTGATGGAGACGCTCGGGGCGCCCGGCGCCGGGCTCGCCATCGCCCTGGAGAACCTCTTCCCGCCGCTGCCCAGCGAGGCGATCCTGCCCCTCGCCGGGTTCACCGCCGCGCGGGGTGACCTGTCGCTGATGGCCGTCCTGATCTGGACGACCATCGGCTCGGTCGTGGGCGCGATCGCCCTCTACGCCATCGGCGCGATGCTCGGCGAGGAGCGGATGATGCGGCTGGCCGCCAAGCTGCCGCTGATCAAGCTGTCGGACATCGAGAAGACGCAGGCCTGGTTCGCCCGCCATGGCCGCAAGACCGTGTTCTTCGGGCGCATGATCCCGATCTTCCGTAGCCTCATCTCGATCCCGGCCGGGGTCACCCGCATGCCGGTGGCCACGTTCCTGCTGTTCACGACGCTGGGCAGCGCCATCTGGAACACGGTCTTCGTGCTCGCCGGCTACTACCTGGGCGAGAACTGGACAATCGTCGAAGACTACGCGGGCGTCCTGTCCAACGTGGTCATCGTGCTGGTCGTCGTGGCCGTCGGCTGGTTCGTCGTCTCCCGGATCAGGCGGCGCGACAAGGTCACCAGATAGGGCGGGGCTCGACGGCGAGGCGGGTCACGCCGTCGTCGGGGTGCTCGATCGGGCCGGCGGGGCGAAACGCCGCGAAGTCGGTCGTCTCGCGGAAGGCCGGGATCTCGTAGAGGTCGCGGGTGTATCGCCACAGGTTCGGGAAGTCGGCCACACGGCGTTCGCTGATGCCGTTGCGGGGGTTGGTCAGCAGGTCGTACCTGACCAGCGCCACGAAGAGCTGCACGTCCGAGGCCGTGAGGTCGTCGCCGAAGAGGAAGCGGCGGTCGGCCAGGCGGGCGTCGAAGCGGTCGAGGGCGGCGACCACGGCGGCCCGCCGTGCCTCGTAGTCGTCCTGGGTGGTGGCCCGGCCGACCCCGTGGGCGGCATGGCTGAGGTCGCGGGCGATCTCCTCGTCCAGGGCGATGATCTCGGTACGCCGGTCCTCCGGGTAGAGGTCGAGTCCGTCGCCGGCGAACTGGGTGCCGAGGTCGATCGGGATCTCCGGGTAGTCGTTGCTCACGACCGTGCCCGTCTGCCGGTCCCAGAGCGTCGGGACCGAGATGTGGCCGGGGTAGCCGGGCTCGGTGGCCTCGTAGGCCTCCGACAGGAAGCGGAACCCGTTGACGGGGTCGGGGCCGCGGTTCTCGCGGAACGCCCAGCCCCGGGAGTCGCGGGCGTCGTCGACGTACGAGAGCGACACCACGTCCTGCAGCCCGGCCAGGTCGCGGATGATCGCCACGCGCTGGGCCCACGGGCAGACGTACGCGAGATAGAGGTGGTAGCGGCCCGGTTCGGCGGGGAAGCCGCTGGAGCCGTCGGCGGTGATCCGGCCCTGGAACGGGTAGACGGGGCGATCGCTCACCCGGTCGAGGCGGCCCGGCCCGTAGGGGCCGTGGGCGGCGACGTCGACGGGACCGGCGTAGGCGGGTGCGTGCGTGGTCATGGCGTCTCCTCGCGAAGCATTTCCACTAAACCTACCAAATATGTAGGTTTCCGTCAGCTGACGATCGCGACCGGGCAGTGGGCGTGGTGGAGCAGGCCGTGGCCGACCGAGCCGAGCACGGCCGCGCCGACGGCGCCGAGCCCCCGCGAGCCGGCGATCACCAGGTCGGCCGCGCGGGACTCCTCGGCCAGCACGTTCACCGGGTGGCCGTAGACGCTCGCGTACTCCACCGGCACGCCGGGGTGCCGGTCGCGCCAGGCGGCGAACCGCTCCTCGACGAAGGTGGTGCGCTCCTCGTACACGCAGTGGATCAGGTTGTCGTACATGGTGCCCACCGACGAGAACGGCGGCGGCTGCCAGGAGAAGACCGCCCTGAGCCCGGCCCCGCGCCGCTGCGCCTCGGCGAAGGCGTACTCCAGCGCGACGTCGGCCTCCTCGCCGCCGTCGTAGCCCGCCACCAGCCGCCCGTACGCCGACGACGACGGCTCGCGCACCACGATCACCGGTCCGGGCGCGTGCCCCGCCAGCCCCAGGCCGACCGAGCCGAGGATCATGCCCGCGAACCCGCCGGTGCCCCGGCTGCCGATCACGACCGCGTCGGCCTTGGCCGCCTCCTCCTTCAACCGGGCGACGACGCCGCCCGTCGCCAGGGCGGTGGTCACCCCGAGGCCCGGCGCGCGGGCGCGGGCCCGGCGTTCGGCGGTGGCCAGGACCTCCTCGCCGTAGGTGTTCTCGACCTCGTTGAGCTGGCTGAGCCGGATCCCGGTCCAGGGTTCGCGCACGTGCACGAGCCGCAGCGTCGCGCCTCTGCGGACGGCGTCGGCCGCCGCGTACTCGACGGCGGCCAGCGCGGACGGGGATCCGTCGACTCCGGCGACGATCATCGTTCCTCCGTCAGACGGATCGGGCGGGCATCGGTCTGGACCCGGATGACCTGGTAGGGCGGCACCCGGGTGTCGGTCCCGTCGTTGAACAGCGGGCTGCGCGGCAGCTGGTTCACGCTGACGTACAGGTGGCCGTCGCCCGCCAGGGCCAGGGTGTCGGGCCACAGCAGGTCGGGCCCGTGCAGGAGCGTCGACCAGTGGCCGTCCGGGTCCCGCCGGACGACGGCGCTGTGCTCGTAGGCGGTGGCGTAGACGGCGCCGCCCGCGTCGGACTCCAGGCCGTCGGACGCGCCCTTGTCGCCCAGGTCGACGACCGTGGCCGCCACCTGCGCGTCGTCGAGCGACCGGTCGAGCAGGGCGTCGGTCGCCACGCTGTACAGACGCCGGCTGGACAGCGGGCAGTAGAACAGGCGGGAGCCGTCGGCGCTGAGCGCGATGCCGTCGACGCCGACCCGGTAGTTCTCCCGGACGACCCCCTGCACGATCGCGCGGAACCCCGGCACGGCCGAGGTGCTCACGTGCCCGCGGAGCCGGGCCCAGCTCTCGCCGGAGGCGAGGTCGACCACGATCAACGCGCCCTCGGGGGCGCAGTCGGTCACGTACGCGTACCCTCCCGCCCCCCGCGAGAGGTCGAAGCGCACGTCGTTGAGGTAGGTCACCGGGATGGCCGCGGCCGGGTCGAGCGGAATGACCCGGACCACCCGGTCGGTGGCCGGATCGACCCCGACCAGCTTCGGCCCGTTCTCCAGCCACGGCTCGAAGGCCAGGCTGCCCGTGTCGAGCAGCCACACATGCCCGGCCGGGTCGGTGATCACGCTCTGCACCGACACCAGGGTGTCCGCGGTGGCCCCCGGGCTCCACGCGTTGAACTCGCGGTCGGGGTAGGGGACCGGCTCGCCCTTGACGACCTCCGCGACGGTGAAGGGCACGTCGTCGCCCCACCTCGGGAAGGAGACGAACAGGCGCCCGTCGTCGGTCACGGTCACGCCGGTCGGCATCAGGTCGCCGAATTCGGCGACGATCTCGTAGTCGGTTCCCACCCAGCTGCCGAGTGGGGAGGCGGCGGCAGAAGTCCTGGAAGACATGGTCATCCCCTTCGTTGCCGAAAGCCCTTCCAGTATCTCAAGGGCCGTTTCGAGGCCCCGGGCCAGGTCGCCCCCCGTCTTGACGTCAGACGTCATACGAATTAGCTTCCCCCTGACCCTGAGTGGAAGAAGGTAGAAGCGTGAAGTTGTGCCGGTTGGGGAGTCCGGGCGATGAACGGCCCTGTGTCGTCGACGCCGAGGGGAACGTCTTCGACCTGTCGTCGCTGACGACGGACATCGACGGCGCGTTCCTCGCCGGCGGGGGAGTGGAGCGGGTTCGGGCCGCCCTCGCGGCGGGGGACCTCCCGCGCGCGGAAGCCGGCCGGCGGATCGGCGCCCCGGTCGCGCGGCCGGGGAAGATCGTGTGCATCGGGCTGAACTACTCCGACCACGCCGAGGAGACGAAGGCGGCCGTCCCGGCCGAGCCGGTCGTATTCATGAAGGCGCCGAACACGGTGGTCGGCCCCGACGACGAGGTGCTGGTGCCGCGCGGCAGCGTCAAGACCGACTACGAGGTCGAACTGGCGATCGTCATCGGGGCGACGGCCCGCTACCTGGCCTCTCCGGACGAGGCGGCCGGCGTCATCGCCGGTTACGCGGTCGTCAACGACGTCTCCGAGCGGGAGTTCCAGCTTGAGCGCGGCGGCCAGTGGGACAAGGGCAAGTCGTGCGAGACCTTCAACCCGATGGGGCCGTGGCTGGTCACGCCGGACGAGGTCGGCGACCCGCAGGCGCTCGGCCTGCGCCTGTGGGTCAACGGCGAACTGCGCCAGAACGGCAGCACCAAGAACCAGATCTTCGGCGTCCATCACGTCGTCTGGTACCTCAGCCAGTTCATGGTCCTCGAACCGGGTGACGTGGTGAACACCGGCACCCCGGCGGGCGTGGCCCTGGGCCGGGGGGACGGCGCCTACCTGCGCGCCGGAGACGTGGTCGAGGTCGAGATCGACGGCCTGGGCCGCCAGCGTCAGCGGATGGGGCAGGCATGAGCGGCGACTTCGACGGCCTCGTCGCGATCGTCACCGGCGGCGCCTCCGGCATCGGACGGGCGGTCGCCGAGGAACTGACGGCCCGGGGCGCGCAGGTGGCCGTCCTGGACCTGGCCGGCACCGAGTTCGTCTGCGACGTGACCGACGACGCGGCCGTCCGGCGCGCGGTCGCCGCGGTCGCCGACCGCTTCGGGCGGATCGACGTGCTGGTCAACAACGCCGGCATCGGCGCGCAGGGCACGGTCGCCGACAACGACGACGCCGAGTGGCTGCGGGTGCTGGACCTCAACGTGCTGGGCATCGTCCGGCTGAGCCGGGCCGCGCTGCCCCATCTGCGCGTGTCCCCGAGCGCCGCCATCGTGAACGTCTGCTCGATCGCGGCGACGGCCGGGCTGCCCCAGCGCGCCCTCTACTCGGCCTCCAAGGGCGCGGTGCTCGCGCTGACCCGGGCGATGGCGGCCGACCATGTGCGCGAGGGCGTCCGGGTCAACTGCGTCACGCCCGGCACCGTCGACACCCCCTGGATCGGCCGGCTGCTGGACGCCGCCCCCGACCCCGAGGCGGAGCGGGCCGCACTGTGCGCCAGGCAGCCGCACGGTCGCCTGGTCGCCGCCGAGGAGGTGGCGCACGCCGTCGCCTATCTGGCCGGACCGGCGTCCGGTTCGACGGTCGGCATCGAACTGCCCGTCGACGGCGGGATGGCCGGGCTCCGCCTGCGGCCGGCGACGTCATGACCGGGCTGGTCGTCGACCTCGCCTACGGCGCCGACGGGCTCCTGGTGGACCTGCCCGCCGAGCGGACCACCGTGATCACGCCCGTCGCTCGGCCGGCGGTGGCCGACGAGGCGGCGGAGGTGCTCAGAGCGCTGCGCGAACCCGTCGCGGGCCCGCCGCTGCGCGACCGCGTGCGGCGCGGCCAGACGGTGGCGATCTCGGCCTGCGACGGCACCCGGCCGCAGCCCCGGCACCTGATGATCCCCGCCATCCTGGCCGAACTCGACGGGCTGATCCCGCTCGACGACGTGGTGATCCTGGTGGCCACCGGCACCCACCGCGGCAACACCCCCGAGGAACTGCGCGCCATGTTCGGCGACGCCGTCGTCGACTCCGTGCGGATCGTCAACCACGACGCCCGCGACGACGCGTCGTTGCGCTGGATGGGCCGGTTCGGCAAGGACGTGCCGGTCTGGCTCAACCGCGAGTGGGCCGAGGCGGACGTGCGGATCACCACCGGGTTCGTCGAGCCGCACTTCTTCGCCGGGTTCTCCGGCGGCCCCAAGCTCGTCGCCCCCGGGCTCGCCGCCCTGGAGACCGTGCTCACCCTGCACGACGCGGCCCGCATCGGCGACCCCCGCGCGACCTGGGGGATCACCGAGGGCAACCCCGTCCACGACGACGTCCGGGCCATCGCGGCGGCCACCGGCGTCACCTTCGCCCTCGACGTCGTGCTCAACCGGGAGCAGAAGATCGTCAAGGCCTTCGGCGGCGACCTCGCGCCGATGCACGCCGCCGCCATGGCCGCCGCCCGCGCGGCGGCGATGCGGCCCGTGCCGGCCGCCTTCGACGTGGTGGTCACCACCAACGCCGGGTTCCCGCTCGACCAGAACCTCTACCAGGCGGTGAAGGGCATGAGCGCGGCCGCGCAGATCGTGCGGCCGGGCGGCGTGGTCATCTGCGCGGCCGAGTGCCGCGACGGCTTCCCCGACCACGGCTCCTACCGCGAGACGCTGACCGGTGCGGCCTCGCCCGACGCCCTGTTCGAGGAGATCTCCGCCCGTACGCGGACGGTTCCCGACCAGTGGCAGGTGCAGATCCAGGCGCGCATCCAGCGGCACGCGCGCGTCATCGTGCACACCTCCCATCTGAGCGACGCCGACCTGGCCGCCGCCCATCTGGAGCAGACCCACGACATCGCGGCCACCGTCCGGGGCCTTCCCGGGAGCGTGTGCGTGCTGCCGGAGGGGCCGATGACGATCCCCTACCTGGAGGGAAGGTAGCGATGGACATCGGGTACGCGCGGGTCGACCTCGACCGGGAGAGACGCCAGGGCCTGCCCGAGATCGTCTACGGGCCGGGCAAGCAGGCCCATGAGATCGCCGGGATCCTGGAGGTGCTGCTCGACCGGAACGACGGTCCCGTCCTGGTGACCCGGGTCGGGCCCGAGACCGCCGCCGAGGTCCGCGCCCGCGTTCCCGGCGGCCGATACGAAGACGCGGCCCGGCTGCTGGTGTGGCGGCCGGCGCTGCCGCTCGGGTACCGGGTGGCCGTGGTCACGGCCGGCACCGCCGACGGGCCGGTCGCGGCCGAGGCGGCGGCGGTGGCGACGGCGCTCGGCCTGGAGACCGCGGTGATCAGGGACGTGGGGGTGGCGGGGATCCACCGGGTCCTGGCGGTCACCGACGAGCTCCGCGAGGCCGACAGCGTGATCGTCGTCGCGGGCATGGAGGGCGCGCTGGCGAGCGTGGTCGGCGGGCTGGTGGAGACGCCGGTGATCGCCGTGCCCACCTCCGTCGGCTACGGCGCCGCCCTGGAGGGCGTGACGGCGCTGCTGGCCATGATGACCTCGTGCGCCGCGGGCATCACGGTGGTCAACATCGACTCGGGGTTCGGCGCCGCGCTGGCCGCCTACCGGCTGACGAGGCGGCGGCCGTGATCCTCCACCTCAACCCGTTCACCGGCCTGGCCGGTGACATGCTGCTCGGGGCCCTGCTCTCCGCGGGGGCCTCCGTGGACGTCGTCCGGCAGGCCGTCGCCCGGACCGGCCTGACCGGCTGGCGGCTGGAGGCCGAGAACGTCCGCACCGGCGCGCTCATGGCGGTCCGCGTCCGCGTCGAGGTCGACGACGACGCGACCGAGCGCCCCGCCTCGGTGCTCATCGAGATGGCGGCCCGTACCGGCCTGACCGTCGCGGAACGCGCGCTGAAGGCGATCGCCGAGGTCGAGGCCGAGCTGCACGGCCTGCCGCCCGGCGACGTCCACCTGCACGAGCTCGGCGGGCACGACACGCTGGTCGACATCGTCGGCTGCGCGGCGGCGCTGGCCGACCTGGGCGTGACGCGCGTTCACTGCGCGCCGCTGCCGCTCGGCAGCGGCAGCGTGGAGACCCGCCACGGGGTGCTGCCGGTGCCCGCGCCCGCCACCCTCGCCCTGCTGCGGGGGGCCCAGGTGCGGAGCGGCGGCGAGCACGAGGCGGTCACCCCCACCGGGGCCGCCCTGCTGCGCGCCGCCGAGACCGTCTACGGCGGGGTGCCGCCCATGGAGGTGCTGGCCACCGGGTACGGCGCGGGCACCCGCCGGCTCCCCGACCGCCCCAACGTCACCGTCGCCACCCTCGGCCGCCCGCTCGCCGAGCACGACCGGCAGGTCGTCCTGTCGACCAACCTCGACGACGTGACCGGGGAGCTGCTCGGGCACGTCATCACGCGGATGCTGGGGGCCGGCGCCGCCGACGCGTGGGTCACGCCGGCGGTCATGAAGAAGGGCCGGCCGGCGCACGTCCTGCACGTGCTCGCGCCCGCCGACCTGGCCGACCACCTGGAGAACCTGATGTTCTCCGAGACCGGCACGCTCGGGCTGCGCCGCAGCTGGGTCGACAAGGTCACCGTCCCCCGGACGGTCCGCACGGTCGAGCTGTACGGCCGGACCGTGCGGATGAAGCAGGGCCCGTACGGCGTCAAGCCCGAATACGACGACCTCGCCCGCCTGGCCGCCTCGACCGGCAAGTCGCTGGGCGCGCTGACCAGGGAGGCCCTCGACGCCCTGTGACGCTCAGCCACGGTTCCGCCGCGCCGCCGCGAGGATGAGGTAGGCGCTCGCCGTCCACGTGTACGCGCGGTCGCGCAGTCCTTCGCCGGTCCGCGCGTCGAAGTTCTCCGCGAACCCCGACCTCTCGCACAGGCGGCGGAACCGGTCGCTGATCTCGTCGGCCAGTGCGACGTGCCCGGCGCGGCGCAGCCCGTCCTCGATCAGGATCGTCGAGGGCGCCCAGATGGGGCCGCGCCAGTAGCCGTCGTCCTGGTAGTGGGGCGACGAGGGCAGCTCGGTGGCCGGTCCGAACTCGGTGAGGTGCCGTTCGATCCGGCCGGCGAGCACCGCGCTCACCTCGGCGGGCAGCTCCTCGCCCAGGACGATGGGCATCAGGTCGAGCAGGCTGTCGCTCGACCAGGTCCGGCCGGTGAGCGCGCCCCGGGCGACGAACCGGTCGCCCGTCCACAGCTCGGCCAGCAGGGCGCTCTTCATGCGGTCGGCGGCGGCGCTCCAGCGGGCCGCCTCGGCGGGGCCGGGGGCTTCGCGGGCCAGTTCGCGCATCTGGAGCACGAGAAAGGCGGCCAGGTCGGCGGTCTCGACGACGCGTTCGGGGTCGAAGGTGGTGGCGTTGTCCCACCCGCTGTCGTTGCCGTGCTGGTAGTAGGCCAGTTCGTGGCCGGGTATCCGCCGGGCGGTCAGCCAGAAGTCCGTCCACCGTTCCAGCAGCCGGTAGGTCTCCTCGGGTTCGGGCCGCCATTGGAGGCGGCCCAGCGCCCAGCCGTGGATGGGCGGTTTGACGAAGTTGTAGAGGATCTCGGAGTGCGTCACGGAGTCGGGCAGCGCGCCCGCGCCGTCCTGGTGGTCGAAGGGCAGCCGGAACTGGTGCCACGCCAGTTCCGGCAGCCCCTCGCCCAGGGCGATGGCGTTGAAGCAGTGGTCCCAGCTCCACACCTTGTCCATCCAGTGCTTGGACATCAGCACCCCGGGACGCGTGACGAACCCCGCCGGGCGGACCGTCGCCGACCACAGCACGTAGACCGCGAGCTCGGCGGCCGGGGTCGCGTCGTCGCGCCAGGGGGCGACCGCCGCGGCGAACGCCTCGAACTCCGCGCGGGCCGCCTTGACCACCTGCTCGAACGTGTCGGCCTCGGCGTAGGGGGCGCGGGCGGTCTCGTACTCCTCGACGGCGATCTCCCAGTCGCCCGTCAGGACGACCCCGCGCTCCGCGCCGCCGAGCGACTGCGCGCCCACCGCGCCGGCCGTGCCGCGCAGCACGGTGACCCGGTAGCGGCGGCCGGTCTGGTAGAGCGTGAAGACGTACGACCCGTCCGACGGCTCCTGGTAGAAGTAGGGGCCGCTGAACGGGGTGAGCACCGGATCGGCCGCCAGCAGGCCCAGGTCCAGGCCCCGGCCCCTGATCCGCACCGTGTCGGGGCTCTCGTAGGCGAGTTCGATCCGGTCGTCGCCGCGCTCCCAGAGGAGCTGCTGCGGCGTGGCGGTCAGGGCCGCCTCCGGGTCGACCACGAGCCGCAGGACGGCGTGCATCCCGGTCTGGTGCGAGACCAGGTGCACCTCGTCGGCGTACGTCTTCTCGGCGATCACCGGGGAGAAGCCGAACCAGGAGCCGCGATGGCTGAACGGGATGTCCCGTAGGGAGAACACGGAGGGGAGGCCCTTCTCCTAGAGGTCAGTCCTTCACGGCGCCGGCGGTGACCCCGGCGGCGACGTAACGCTGGGCGATGACGAGCAGGAGGGCCGCCGGGATCGACGCGACCACGGCGGTGGCCATGATGGCGTTCCACTCCTGGTTGTTGTTGCCGATGTAGTGGTAGATGCCGAGCGTGATCGGCTGGTGGTCGCCGCCCTGGTCGAGGGTCGAGGCGAAGACGAAGTCCGACCAGGCCCACAGGAAGGCGAACAGCGAGACGGTGACGAGGGCGTTGCGGCTGAGCGGCAGGACGATCGACCGGAAGGTCCGCACCGTCCCGGCCCCGTCGACCCGGGCCGCCTGCAGCAGCTCCTCCGGCAGGCCGGACATGAACGCGGTCAGGACGAGCACCGCGAACGGCACGGCCAGCGTGGAGTCGGCCACGATGAGGCCCGGCACCGTGTTGAGCACGCCGGCCGACAGGAAGACGGCGTAGAACCCCATCGCCATGATGATCCCGGGGATCATCTGCGCGATCAGCAGCAGGAAGCTCAGCACCCCGCCGCCCCTCGGCCGGAGCTTGGCCAGGGCGTACGCCGCCGGAGCCGCGACGACGAGGGTCAGCGCGACGGTGCCGAGCCCGACGACGAGGCTGGTCGCCAGGTAGGGCAGCTGCCGGTCGAGCACCGCCTGGTAGCCCTCCAGCGTGCCGTCGACCGGGAACCAGTTCGGCGGGTCGCGGCGCATGTCGGCGTCCCGGGTGAACGAGACGTTGACCATCCAGTAGACCGGGAACAGCATCACGGCGGTCAGCACCAGCCCGATCGCCGTCTTCACCCGCCGCATCACGGCACCCTCCGGTGCAGCGTGCGGACGTAGACCAGCCCGAAGACCAGCGCCGCCACGATGAGCAGGTTGCCCACCGCCGCGCCCGGCCCGAACGAGGGGACGAGGTTGCCGAAGCCCAGCCGGTACGACCACGTGGCGAAGGTGGTCGACGCCCCGCTCGGGCCGCCCCGGGTCATGATCCAGATGATGTCGAACACCTTCAGCGTGTAGACCAGTCCGAGGAGCAGCGTGATCGCCGACACCGGCCGCAGGAGCGGGAAGGTGATCCGCCAGAACCGCTGGCGGGCGTTGGCCCCGTCGAGCGCGGCGGCCTCGTACACGCCGGCCGGGATCGCCTGGAGGCCGGAGTAGAGCACCACCAGGTTGAACGGGACGCCGATCCAGATGTTGGCGATCGTCACCGACCAGAGCGACCAGTCGGGGGAGGTCAGCCAGTTCACCGGCCCCAGCCCCAGCGCGCCGAGCGCCGCGTTGACCACGCCCGACTCGCTGTTCAGCAGCCACGACCACGTCGAGGCGGACACGATCAGCGGCAGCAGCCAGGGCACCAGGAACAGCGCCCGCAGCGTCGCCGACAGCGGGAAGTTCTGCACGAAGAACAGCGCCAGGGCGAGCCCGATCGTGAACTGGAAGGCCAGCGAGACCACCGTGAAGACGACGGTGTGCCAGAGCGCCGGGCCGAACGTCGGGTCGGCGAACACCTTCAGGTAGTTGTCGAACCCGGCGAAGGGCGCGTCTCCCCGTACGAACGACCGCACGGTGTAGTCGCGCAGGCTCAGCTCGACGTTGCGGTAGAGCGGGTAGGCGTAGAAGAGCAGCAGGTAGAGGCCGACCGGGGCGAGGAACGCCCAGGCCGCCCACTGTCCCGAGCGGAGCCGCGGCGCCCGGCGGGGCGGGGTCGGCTCGCCGGTGCGACCGCGGCTCCGGGCCTGAGTGGTCAGGGCCATGTGCCGGCCGTCACTGCGTGGCGCTCGCGGCGGCGCGTTGCGCCTGCGTCATCGCCTCCTGCGGCGGGGTGGACCCGCTCAGCGCCGCCTGCACGGCCCCCCACATCGGCTCGGAGATCTTCGGGTACTTGGTGCCGAGATCGTCGCCGGTGCGCCCCTTGGCCACCTTGACGGCCTCCACCCACACGCCGAGCTTCGCGTCGGCCGCGACCTGCTGCTGCTGCACGGCCTCGGTCGGGGCGATGTAGGACAGCGTGGTGGTCGTCTTCAGCGAGTTCTCGCCGTTGGTCAGGCAGGCCACGAGCCGCTGCGAGGTGGCGTACCGGCTCGTGTCCTCCTGGACGGGGATGGCGACGAACTCCCCGCCGGTGGGCGCGGGCGCCGGGCCGCCGCTCTTGGCCGGGATCGGGATGACGCCGTAGGGGAAGCCGGCCTTCTCGGCGTTGGCCAGCTGCCAGGTGCCGTTCTCGGCGAAGGCGTACTCGCCGGTGGCGAACTCCTGCCAGCTCGTGGTCTGGGTGTTGTTGATGACGGAGTTGGGGGCGTACCCCTTCTTCAGCCAGTCGGTCCACAGCGTGACCGCCGCGACGCCCTCGGGGGAGTCGAGCTTGGTGAGGTTCGCGCCCGAGCCCCAGAACCAGGGGAGGAACTGGAAGCTGCCCTCCTCGGTGCCGATCGCGGAGAAGGTGATGCCCTTGCCGCCGGACTTCGTCACCTTCTCCAGCGCCGCCGTGAGCGCGGCCCAGTCGGTGACCGTGGCCGGGTCGACCCCCGCCTTGTCCAGCACGTCCTTGTTGTAGTAGAGCGCCAGGGTGTTGGCGCCGATCGGGACGCCGAACGTCTCGCCGCCGCTCTGGCCGGCCCCCAGCAGGTTGGGCGAGACGGCCGAGACGTCGAGCCGGTTCTCGGCGGTCGTCGTCAGCACGCCGGCCTCGGCCAGCGTGGAGACGACCGGGTTGTCGACGATCAGCACGTCGGGCGAGCCGCCCTGCTGCGCGGCCAGCAGCGCCTTGTTGGTCAGGTCGCTGGTGTCGTAGCCGGTGCGTTCGACCTTGACGCCGGCCTGGGCGCCGCACGCCTCCAGCAGGCGCACCCACTCGGAGGTCGCGTCGTACTGCGGATAGGGATCCCAGATCGTGTAGGCCGACGCGGCCGTGGCCGGGGCGTCGACCACTTCGGAGGGGGTGGAGCAGGCGGCCAGCAGGGCCAGTCCGAGGCCGGCGGCGAGCCGGCCGGGCGCGGCAGATCTCATCGGGGGGTGACCTCCCTCGGTCGAACCGATTCGACGAATCGGTTCGACCGAACATAGGCGCGTTCCTCATGGACGTCAATGGGAGGCCTCCAGGTGGATTGTGGAACGATTCGACTACGATGCTCGGGTGAACATCGGGGAGATCGCCAAGAGGGCGGGAGTGTCCCGCAGCACCGTGTCCTACGCGCTCACCGGCCGGCGTCCGGTCTCGCCGGAGACCAAACAGCGCATCCAGGCGGTGATCGACGAGCTGGGATACCGCCCCAACGCGGCGGCGCGCGCCCTCAAGGAGGGCCGCACCCGCACCATCGGCCTCGTCATCCCGCCCGCGAGCACCCGCCTGACCGACATGCAGCTCGGCTTCGTGGCCAGCGTCGTCGACGCCGCCGCGCGCGCCGACCTCGACGTGCTGCTGTCGCCCTCAGGGGGCGAGCACGACCGCTCCTTCGAGCGCGTCGTCACCGGTCAGCGGGTCGACGGCGTGATCGTCATGGAGATACGGCTCGAAGACGACCGGGTCGCCCGGCTGATGGCCAGCGGCCTGCCGTTCGTCGGCATCGGCCGCACCCGCGACCCCCAGGGCATGTCATGGGTCGACATCGACTACGAGACGCTCATCGCCCGGTGCGTCCACCACCTCGCCGACCTCGGCCACCGCGACGTCGCCCTGGTCAACCGCAGCGCCGAACTGGTGGCCGCCGGATACGGCCCGGGACACCGCGCGCGGGCCGGCTTCGACCGGGCGGTCGCCGAGCGCGGCCTGCGCGGCGTGGCCGTCTGCTGCGCCGACGACGCCCAGGCCGGTCAGGCCTGCACCGAGAGCCTGCTCGCCGAGCATCCGGAGCTGACCGCGATCGCCACCGTGAACGAGGCGGCCGCCGCCGGGGTCTACCACGCGCTGGCCCGGACGGGCCGCGAGGTCCCCCGCGACTTCTCGATCGTGGGCGTCGCGGCCCGGCACTGGGCGGAGAACCTCCACCCGCCGCTCACCGCGGCCGACGTGCCCGCCGTCGAACTCGGCGCCCAGGCCGTCGACCTGCTGCTGGGGCGGATCGCCGACCCGGCCGCCCCGCACCGCCACCTCCTGGTCGCACCGCCGATCTCGCTGCGCGCCACCACCGGTCCGGCCCGACGGTAGGTGCGAATCGATTCGCCGCCTGCGTGCCGGCGAGATTCGGGGGACGCCGACGGGCGCGAGGCCCTGCCACCACCGGGGGCGGCAGGGCCTCGTCGTCTCAGACGGAGACGAGGGTCCACTGGTTGTTGGTGTTGGTGTTGGGCGCCCACATGCAGACGGTGGAGCCGGAGGTGGCGTTGCCCATGCCGTCCAGGGCGGTGCCGGTGCCGCGGTTGATGATCTGGTGGCGGCCGTTGCCGGTGGCGGCCAGCCGCCACTGCTGGTTGTTGCCGCCGTTCCAGGCCGCCTGGCGGGCGTTGGCGCCGTTGGCGGTGCTGCCCCAGCTGTCGATGACCATCCCGTTGGTGCGGTTGACGATCCGGTACCAGCCGCTGCCCAGGTCGACCAGCTGCCACTGCAGGTTGGTGGAGCTGCCGGAGGTCCACTGCTTGACCACCGAGCCGGAGGCGACGCTGCCGCCGCTGTCGAGCACCAGCCCGGTGGTGCCGTTGACGATCCGGACCCAGGAGGTCGGCTGCTGGGGGGTGCCGGTGCCGGTCAGGCGGTAGGTGCGCCCGGCCTGGCCGGTGAAGGACACCACGTCGGACTCGGGCTTGGTGAACGTCACCGCCGTGCCGTTGTCGGTGACGTCGACGGTGCCGGTGAAGACGGCGTTGCGGACCCGGACGGCGCCGTCCCGGTCGGGCTTGACCAGGATCTCGGTGGCCCGGCCGGAGCTCCAGGTGGCGCCGACGGTGTAGCCGCCGCGCCCGCGCAGCCCGGCGACCTTGCCGGCGGGCCAGGCCGAGGGCAGCGCCGGCAGGAGGTGGAGTTCGCCGGTGTGGCTGTGCAGGAGCATTTCGGCGATGCCGGAGGTGGCGCCGAAGTTGCCGTCGATCTGGAAGGGCGGGTGCAGGTCGAACATGTTGGGCGCCAGCCGGGAGGTGGTGACCAGCAGGCGCA
>NZ_SZQA01000016.1 GCF_005233835.1 Herbidospora galbida
CGGCGTGGTGCTGGTCAGGGGGCCCGGCCTGGTCTCGGGCGGCGCCGAGGTGCCCGCCCTGGCCCGGGGCTACGGCACCGCGACCGTGCTGGCCGACGGCGCCGCCACCGCCGGGGCCGTGCTGGCGGCGCTCGACGGGTCGCGGCTGGCCCACATCGCCGCCCACGGCGTGTTCCGCGACGACAGCCCCATGTTCTCGGCGCTGCGGATGGACGACGGGCCGCTGACCGTCCATGACGTCGAGGGTCTGCGGGCGGCGCCGTACCGGATGATCCTGTCGAGCTGCGAGGGCGGGCGGCTCGCGCCCGCCGGGGCCGACGAGCTGCTGGGCCTGGCCGCCGCCCTGCTGCCGCTCGGCACCGCCGGGCTGGTGGCCAGCGTGGTGCCCGTCAACGACGCGGCGGCGGTCCCGTTCATGGTCGCCCTGCACGACGGCCTGCGCGCCGGGCTGACCTGCGCCCAGGCCCTCAGAGACGCCCGGCGGTCGGCCGACCCGGCCACCGGGTGGTCGTTCTCGGCGATCGGCGCCTCATGACGAGGCCGCCTTCACCATCTGCGGCGGCTTGGTCCCGGCCCCGATCCCGCCGTCGACCGGCAGCGTCACCCCGGTGATGTACGACGACTGGTCGGAGAACAGCCAGATCACGGTGGCGGCGACCTCCTCGGGCAGCCCGACCCGCCGCATGGGCGCGGCGTTCCCGGCCCGGCGCTGGACGTCCTCCCCCGCCGCCTCCAGGTGGTAGGTCAGGATCGGCCCGGGGGCCAGCACGTTGGCCCTGATCCCCTGGTCGGCGTAGTCGAGCGCGGCGACCTTGGTGAGCCCGATGATCCCGGCCTTGGCGGCGACGTACCCCGCCATGTTCGCGGTGCCCTGCACCCCGGCGACCGAGGCCATGTTGACGATCGACCCGCCGCCGGAGGCGAGCATGGCGGGGATCTGGAACTTCATCCCGAGGAAGGTCCCCCGGACGTTGGTACGGATGCCGAGGTCGAAGTCGAGCGGGTCGATCTCGGCCAGCGGCGCGGGCACGGGCCCGTCGGTGGCGTTGTTGAACGCCGCGTCGAGCCGCCCGAACTTCTCCAGCGTGATCGCGACGAGCCGCTCGGCCGAGTCGGAGTCGCCCACGTCGGTCGGCACGGCCAGGGCCCGCCCGCCGAAGGCCCGGATGTCGGCGGCGACGGTCTCGATGGCGGTGGAATCACGCGCGGCCAGGACGACGGCGGCCCCCGCGCGGGCCAGCGCCCGCGCGGTGACCGCACCGATGCCCCGGCTCGCCCCGGCGACAATCGCGACTTTCCCGTCAAGTGTCATGAATGACTTGTTCCCGCAGGATGTCGGGCTTCTGGTAATCGTTTGGCACCATAACCCCATGAGAATCGACCCGCCCCTCGCCGGCGACGAGCGCGACACCCTGGTCGCCTTCCTCGACTACCACCGCGACACCCTGGCCATGAAGTGCGCCGGCCTCACCGACGAGCAGCTGCGCCGGCGGGCCGTGGAACCGTCGTCGTTGTCGCTGCTCGGCCTGGTCAGGCACCTGGCCGACGTCGAACGGGCCTGGTTCCGCATCCGCCTGAACGGCGAGGACCTGGCACCGATCTTCTTCACCGACGCCGCCCCCGACGACGACTTCGACGCCGTCGACTCGGCGCCGGTCGAGGAGGTCTTCGCCACCTGGAAGGCCGAGATCGAGATCGCCCGGAAGATCAGCGCGGAGACCTCGCTCGACGCCCTGATGAAGAAGCCCAACCGGGCCGGCGAGCTCATGTCGCACCGGTGGATTTTGGCCCACATGCTGGAGGAGTACGCCCGCCACAACGGTCACGCCGACTTCCTGCGCGAGCGCATCGACGGCGTGACCGGCGAGTAGCTAGCCGCTCAGCCTGACGGGGTTGACGATGTCGGCGAAGATCAGCAGGCCGCCCATGAAGATGAGCACGGTCGCCATCGCGTAGGTCAGCGGCAGCGCCTTGGCCACGTCGACGTAGCCGGGCGTGGGCCGCCGGGCGACGCGGGCGAAGCCGCGCTTGAGGCCCTCCCACAGGCCGCCCGCGATGTGGCCGCCGTCGAGCGGCAGCAGCGGGATCAGGTTGAAGATGCCGATCGCCAGGTTCAGGCCCGCCAGCAGGTTGATGAAGATAACGATCTTGTTCTCGATGGGGGCGGCGGAGGCGGCGATCTCGCCGCCGATGCGCCCGGCCCCCACGATGCCGATCGGGCCGTTGGGGTCGCGCTCCTCGCCCGAGAAGGCGGCGTGCCAGACGCCGACCATCTTGCCCGGGATGTCGAGCATCGAGACGGCCGTGCGGGAGGTCATGTCCCACATCTCGGAGACGACGTAACCGGGGCCCTGGCGCTCGGTCACCTGGGTCGGCTCGACGCCGAGGAAGCCGACGTTCTTGACGATCTTGGTGGGGTCTTCGAGGTCGGGCCGCTCGGTGGCGATCAGGTTGACCGTGACGGTCTGCTGCTGCCCGGCCCGCTCGATGACGATGGGCACCGGCCCGGCCCCGAGCGCCCGGATGGTCGAGGTGGCCGACTCCCACGAGGTCACCGGCTTGCCGTCGATGGAGACGAACCGGTCGCCCTTCTGCAGCCCGGCCGCGAGGGCGGGCGTCTTCGGGTCGGCGGAGGTGCACTCGCGGTTGGCCTGCGAGGCCGGCACCACGCACGGGCTGACGGCGTTGACCGTCGGCTTCAGCACGGTCACCCCGAAGCCCATCATGACGACGGCGAACAGCCCGAAGGCCAGCACGAAGTTCATGAACGGGCCGCCGGACATGATGATGGCCTTCTGCCACCACGGCTTGCGGTAGAAGACGCGGTCTTCGTCGCCGGGCCTGATCTCCTCGGACGCGACCTGACGGGCGTTCTCGATGAGGCCCTGCCAGGGCCCGGTCGAGACCGAGCGCAGCTTGGTCGGGTCGTCGCTCGGACGCGGCGGCAGCATCCCGATCATGCGGATGTAGCCGCCCATGGGGATCCACTTGATGCCGTATTCGGTCTCGCCCCGCCGCCGCGACCACATGGTGGAGCCGAAGCCCACCATGTATTGGGTCACGCGCACGCCGAAGATCTTGGCCGGGACGAGGTGGCCGATCTCGTGGAGGGCGATCGACACCAGCAGGCCGACGAAGAGAATCACGAATCCGGCAATGAACTGCCAGCTCATCGGCGCATACCCCCGGCAGGCGGAAAATCGGTCGTCGCATTGAGAGTAGCCCACGCCGTCGGGCGTCCGGCCGTGTCCGTATTCGCGGGCATTTCCACTCCGGTTCCCCTGTGGAGCTTGCGGTGAGTTTGCCGAATGGAGAGACTTCAGTGACACTGTGCGTCTGGTCGATCACCCTGAGGTATGAAATGGGGGGCCTCATGATCAAGATCCTGGTGGCCGAGCACCTACCATTCGTCCGGCATGGCCTGGTCGCCTCCCTCAACGGGGAGAGCGACCTCGAAGTGGTGGCCGGGGTGGCCTCGGGGGAGGACGCCATCCCGGCCGCCGTCGAACACCGTCCCGACACCGCCGTGATCGACATCGACCTGCCCGCCATGGGGGGCCTGACCGCCGCGGCCCGGCTCCTCGAGAAGGTGCCCGCCTGCCGGGTGATGATCCTGTCCTCCCAGGCCAACCCGGGCCAGGTGCGCCGGGCGTTCGCGGCCAACGCGCTGGGCTTCATGGGCACCGACGCCGGGCCCGAGAAGCTGGCCGAGGGCATCCGGCTGATCGCGGCCGGGCGCCGGGCGGTCGACTCCGACCTGGCCGTGGCCGCGCTGCAGACGGCCGAGAACCCGCTGACCCGGCGTGAGCTCGACGTGCTGCGCATCGCGGCGCAGGGTGCGCGCTCGAAGGAGATCGCCGAGGAGCTCTATCTCTCGGTGGGCACCGTCCGCAACCATCTGTCGCGCATCATGTGCAAGACCGGCGCCAGGAACCGGGTCGACGCGGTGCGCATCGCCGCCGATTCTGGCTGGTTATGAAAGAAGGGCCGGGCCTCCGCAGGTGAGCCGCGCCGCCAACCTGAGAAGGCCCGGGGACCCTGAATGGGGTCGCTCTCCGGCGACACCCCCGTACCGCCGGTGACCGGATAAAGGGTCTCAACCCGCATCAGCGCACGACCAGTGACTAACGTCACGGTCTCCAGATCAAGACCAGGGCGCAGTCGTCGTTGTGGCCCGACGACATCGAGTTCACGAGCTGGCGGGCGCTCTTGGAGAACCCGCCGGGCAGCAGTCGTTCGGCCTCGCCGAGGAGCCGGTCGAGGCCGGCGTCGATGTCACGGCCGGGCTGCTCGATCAGCCCGTCGGTGTAGAGCATGAGCGCGTCGCCCTTGCGCAGGGTGCCCCGGTCGGGCTCGCAGGCCAGGTCGGGCACCACCCCGAGCACGACGCCCTTGGCCGTGGAGACCCGCCAGGTGCCGGTGCCCGAGTCGAACTTCACGACCGGCGGGTGGCCCGCCGAGGTGATCTCGTAGGCGCCGGTGGCCAGGTCGAGGCTCAGGTGGACGGCCGTCACGAAGCCCTCGCCCTCGCGCTGGCGGCGCAGGTAGGCGTTGCAGGCGCCGAGGAAGTCGCTCACCGAGCCGAGGAGACCGCCGAACGTACCGGAGAGAAGAAGAGCCCGGGTTCCCGCGTCGACGCCCTTGCCCGAGACGTCGACCACGGCCAGCTCGACCCTGGTGCCCTCGCGCATGGAGACGACGAAGTCGCCGCCGAACGACGACCCGCCGGCCTGTTTGAGCACGACCTTGCCGCCCCACGCCTTGGGGAAGGAGGGCAGCTCGCTCTGTCTCTTGAGCCGGTCGCGCAGCTCCAGCAGCATCGCGTCGCCGCGCAGCCCCTGCACGCCGAGGGTGCCCCGGGTGCGCGACATCAGCCCGGCGAGCACGACCGTGAACGCCATGGTCAGCAGGTAGCCGGGCCCGACCTGCCGGGCGCCGTAGGTGATCCCCAGGTAGGTGACCGACGCGGCCACCGCGACCAGCAGCGTCATCAGGCTGCGGAACCGGAGCTGAAGACCGGCGACGAGGGTCACCAGGATGAGCAGCGAGGGCGAGAACCAACGCGTCGAGATCTGGACGCCGAGCACTCCGATGAGCAGGCTCACGACGACCAGGGCGATCAGCAGATGGCTATCTTTCGACGAACTCTTCCTTACGAACCGGACGATCGGCACCAGAAACGGGACCCGCACCAAAATCGCGCGGAGCCGAGGGGGAATGAGCGGCACCGGACGGGAACTCATGATGTCCCGACTGTATCGGTCGGCTTCGTGGTGAGGCGCTGTCTTGACCAACACCTTGATCATTTAGCACGTATATTGGGTGGCCGTCCCTCTTTGCCCGGCCCTACGGTGGTGCCGTGAATCACCCCATTCGCCCCATCGCCGAATCCGAGTTCCCCGCCGCGTTGGACCTGCTCGACGAGGCGTTCGTGTCCTCCTGGGCCCCCGGTCAGATCGAGCGGTTCAAGGGCGTCACGGAGTTCGACCGGTCCCTCGCCGCCTTCGACGGCGACCGGATGGTCGGCTTCACCCAGGTCATGAGCTTCGACATGACCGTGCCGGGCGGCGTGCTCCCGGTGGCGGGGGTGAGTTCCGTCGGCGTGCTGGCCTCCCACCGGCGGCGCGGGGTGCTCAGTTCGCTGATGCGGCGGCAGCTGGCCGACGTCCACGCCAAGGGTGAGGTGTTCGCCGCGCTCTACGCCTCCGAGGCCGCCATCTACGGCCGCTACGGATACGGCCGCGCGGTCGACAACGTCTTCTACACGATCCCCAAGCACTCCAGCGCCTTCCGCGCCGACGCGCCGGCCGACCCCGCGCTGCGCCTGCGGATCGAACCGCCGGAACGGGCCCGCGAGGACTTCGTACGGCTCTTCGACAAGGTCAGGCCCACCCGGCCGGGCCTCTACTCGCGCACCGCCGCACGCTGGGACGCGACGCTGGCCGACGACGAGAACGCCCGCGGCTCGGCGGGGCGGCTGCGCTGCGTGCTGGCCGAGGACGACGACGGCGTGCGCGGCTACGCGCTGTTCCGGGTGAAGCGCGCCGTCACCGACCACGACGTGCCCGACGGCGAGGTGCTGCTGCAGGAGCTGTTCGCCGTCGACCCGGCCGCCTACGCGGCCCTGTGGCGCAGCCTCCTCGACCGCGACCTCTGCTCGCGCGTGTTCGCCGCCAACCGGCCCCTGGACGACCCGGTCATGCACCTGCTGGCCGAACCCCGGCACCTGAACGCGGGCACCCTCGACGAGCTGTGGATCCGCCTGGTCGACGTGCCGGGCGCGCTCACCCAGCGGGCCTACAGCGCGCCGGTGGAACTGGTCGTGGAGGTCGACGACGACGTGTGCCCGTGGAACGCCGGGCGCTGGCGGCTGTCGACCGCCAAGCAGACGTGCGAGCGGACCGAGGACGCGCCCGACCTGAGCCTGCCGGTCCGGATCCTGGGCGCCGCGTATCTCGGGGGGCGGTCGCTGGAGTCGTACCGACTGGCCGGGCAGATCGCCGAGCACCGCGAAGGCGCGGTGCGGGAGCTGTCGGCGGCCATGTCGTGGAGCCCGCTCCCCTGGGGCGGACTCGTCTTCTAAGCTCGGAGGCATGGCCCTGCAGAGCTTGACCATCACGGCGATCACCGCGATGCGCGCCCGCGACGTGTCCCGTCCGTCGAAGGAACAGCAGGAGGCCGCCGACCGGCGGCCCCTGCGTGACGAGATCCCCCGCAAGGAGACCCGCAAGAAGCCCTAAGGCAGCGGGGGCAGGTCGCCGGTCCGCTCGTAGTCGCTCAGCATGTCGATGCGCCGGGTGTGGCGGTCGGCGCCCGAGTAGGGCGTGGCCAGGAACAGTTCGACGAAACGGGTGGCCTCGGCCTCGGTGTGCATCCGGGCGCCGATGCTGATCACGTTGGCGTCGTTGTGCTGCCGCCCGAGCGTGGCGGTGTCGTCGCTCCACGCCAGCGCGGCCCGCACGCCCTTCACCTTGTTGGCGGCGATGGCCTCTCCGTTGCCCGAGCCGCCGATCACCACGCCGAACGAGCCGGGCTCGGCCACCACCCCGGCGGCGGCACGGAGCACGAAGGGCGGGTAGTCGTCTTCGGCGTCGAAGACGAAAGGACCGCAGTCGACCACGTCGTGGCCGTTGTCTTTGAGCCAGCCGACCAGGTGATTCTTCAGGTCGTAGCCGGCGTGGTCGGAACCGATGTAGACGCGCATACGGAGAGCTTCTCAGGTCGACTAAAGTAACGGCCAGCTACCCCCGTCGACCCTTACAGCGGAGATCAGAATGCGCGAGATCCGGTATGTCGGAGATCCGGTGCTGCGCACCCCGGCCGAGCCGGTCACGGCGTTCGACAAAGACCTGCGCCGCCTGATCGACGAGATGTTCGCGACGATGTACCTGGCCGACGGCGTCGGTCTCGCGGGCCCCCAGATCGGCGTCCCGAAACGCCTCTTCGTGTACGACATCAGCAACCGCAAGGGCGCCGTGGTCAACCCCGAGCTCACCGTCGACGACCCCGCCGAGATCGTCGAAGAAGAAGGGTGCCTGTCCGTCCCGAACAAGGAGACGAGCAAGCCCCTCTACTCGCCCACCCCCCGCGCGTCCGGGGTCACCCTGAAGGGCTTCGACCGCCTCGGCCGTCCGCTGGAGATCAAGGCGCGCGGCATGCTGGCCCGCTGCTTCCAGCACGAGTTCGACCACCTCAACGGCGGCCTCTACCTCGACCGCCTGCCGAAGGACGCCGCGCGCCGCATCATGCTCCAGGCGCCCTAGGGCACCTCCCAGCGGCTGTCGCCGGGCCGTTCGAGCCGGTAGGTCGCGTCCAGGACCGGCTGTTCCGGCCGCAGCCACCCGAGGTCGCCGCCCAGCGTGTGCACGATGACGAGGTCCCACGGCTCGGTCCTCGGGTCGGGCGCGCGCTTGAGGAACTCCTCCCCCACGACGAGCTCCTCCACCAGCGGATCGGTGAACTCGGCCCGCGCGCCGAGCCGCCGCAGCGCGGCGATGATCGGCATGGCCGGCGTCTCGCGCGCGTCGGCCACCCCCGGCTTGTACGACACCCCCGCGATCAGCACCTTCGCGTCCCGGATGTCCCGCCCGGCCGCCGCGAGCATCTCCAGCGCCCGGCCCACCACCGCCTGCGGCCGGGCGGCGATGGCCCCCATCGCGGCGGTCAGCACGGTCGGCGCCGCCCGCCGCAGCCGCCACAGCAGGTAGTAGGGGTCCGACGGCACGCACTGCCCGCCCACGCCGGGCCCCGGGTCGAACCGCATGAACCCGAACGGCTTGGTGGCCGCCGCCTCGATCACCTCGACGGGGTCGACCCCGACCTCCCGGGCGATGTCGGCGAACTCGTTGGCCAGCGCGATGTTGACCGCCCTGAACGAGTTCTCCAGCAGCTTGCACAGCTCGGCCGCCTCCGGCGAGCTGACCCGATGGACCGAGGGCGCGACCCGTTTGAGCAGCTCCTCGGCCCGGTCGCCCGCCTTCGCGGAGGCGGGCCCGAGCACGCGCGGCGAGTGTTCCAGCGGACGCCCGCCGGGCCCCGGATCGACCCGTTCGGGGCTGAACACGACGTCGACCCCGCCGAGGTGGTCGATCAGCAGGTCGCGGGTCGACCCCACGTAGGTCGTCGAGGTGAGGATGACGAGCTGGCCGGGGACCGCGTGCGCGACGACCGTGCCGCAGGCGGCCCGCAGCGCGCTCAGGTCGGGCACGTGGTGCTCGTCGACCGGCGTCGGTACGCAGATCACCACCGCGTCGGCGGCGGCGATCGCGGCCGGGTCGGCGGTGGTCTCCAGGCGGTGGAAGCGCAGCCGCGCGTGGTCGAGCGGCGACAGGTCGACCTGGCCCTTGGCGATGGCGGCGAGCCGGGTGGCGCTGACGTCGTAGCCGGTGACCCGGCAGCCCGCTTCCAGGAAGGCGAGCGCGGTGGGCAGCCCGACGTAGCCCAGGCCCACGATCAACACGTGCATGACTTTGTGTATCGGTGCCCGGGTCAAGCCGGAAAGCTCACATCTGCAAAGACTTGATCTCGAGGAACTCGTCGAACCCGGCCTCGCCCAGCTCGCGGCCGACGCCCGACTGCCCGTAGCCGCCGAACGGCGCGAGCGGGTTGAACCGGCCGCCGTTGATCGCGACCTGGCCGGTCCGGAGCCGGCGGGCCACGGCGACGGCCTGCTCCTCGTCGCGGGCCCAGACGGCTCCCGCCAGGCCGTAGGGGGTGCCGTTGGCGATCGAGACGGCCTCGTCGACGGCGCCGAAGGGGACGATCGACAGCACCGGGCCGAAGATCTCCTCCTGCTCGATCGTCATGCCCGGCGCGACTCCGGCGAAGACGGCCGGCTCGACGTAGTAGCCGCGCTCGTGGACCGGCTCGGTGCCCCCGGCGACCAGCCGGGCGCCCTCCTCCTGGCCGACGTTGAGGTAGCGGACCACCCGGTCGCGCTGGATTCGGGACACGAGCGGCCCGATGCGGGTGTCGTCGGCGAAGGGGTCGCCCACGACGTACTTGCGGGAGAAGGCGACGGCCATCTGGACGGCCTCGTCGTACTGGTCCCAGTGGACGAGCATGCGCGACCAGGCCGAGCAGGTCTGCCCGGCGTTGCTGTAGGCCTGCCCGACGCCCGCCTTGACGGCCGTCTCCAGGTCGGCGCCCGGCAGGATCACGTTGGCCGACTTGCCGCCGAGCTCCAGCGCGACCCTCTTCACGGTGTCGCCCGCCAGCGCGGCGACCCGGCGCCCGGCCGCGGTGGAGCCGGTGAAGGAGACCATGTCGACGTCGACGTGGGCGGCCAGGGCCTCGCCGACGGTCCGGCCGTGGCCGCTCACCAGGTTGAAGACGCCCGGCGGCAGCCCGGCCTCCTCCAGCACCTCGGCCAGCGCGTAGGCCGCCAGGGGCGCCACCTCGCTGGGCTTCAAGACCACCGTGCACCCGGCCGCCAGCGCGGCGCCCACCTTGCAGACGGCCTGGTGCAGCGGGTAGTTCCAGGGCGTGATCGCGGCGACCACGCCCACCGGCTCGCGCAGGATCAGCGAGTTGCCCACCCGGGTGGTCTCGGCCTGCCGCCCGGCCATGCCGGCGAAGGTCTTGAGCACCCCGGCGGGCATCAGGGTCTGCGTCCGCAGCGCGAACCCGAGAGGCGCGCCCATGTCGGTGGCGATGATCTCGGCGATCTTCCGCGCGCGCGCCTCGATCAGCTCGGCCGCGCGGGACAGTAACGCGCCGCGTTCCCCGGGCGGGGTGGCCGCCCAGCGGGGGAAGGCGCGCCGGGCGGCGCTGACCGCCTCGGCCACGTCGTCGGCCGCCCCCGCCGGCACCCGGTCGACGACCTCCTCGGTCGCCGGGTTGACCACGTCGACGCCTTCGCCGGACGCGGAGGGAACCCAGGCACCGTTCACGAAGAGCTGACGCATGCGCCCCATCCTGGCGTGATCGGTGCCATTGTTCCACTCAATCGAAGATGGGGTCCCTGGTCCGGGTCCGCTTCAGTTCGAAGAAGCCGTCGAACGACGAGACCAGCAGCACGCCGTCCCACAGCCGGCCGGCCTCCTCGCCCTTGGGGGCGGGGGTGATGACGGGGCCGAAGAAGGCGTTGCCCTCGATCGAGATGACGGGCGTGCCGACGTCCATGCCGACCTGGTCCATCCCCGCGTGGTGGGAGCGGCGGATGTCGTCGTCGTACTCGGTGGAGTCCATCTCACCGGCGAGCGCGGGGTCGAGCCCGGCGGCCCGCAGCGCCTCGGCGACGACCTCGGGGAACGCGTCGGGGGTCTTGCTGCGCCCGCCCGGGTGGAACCGGGTGCCGATCTGGGTGTAGAGCTCGCCGACGACCTCGTCGCCGTACTTGCGCCGCGCGGCGGCCACCACGCGGACCGGCCCGATGGCTTTGCTCAAACGTGCCTGATAATCCGCGGAAATGTCGCGGCCCTCGTTGAGGAAGGTGAGGCTCATCAGATGCCAGCGGACGTCGACCGGCCGCACTTTCTCCACTTCGAGCATCCAGCGCGAGGTCAGCCAGGCCCACGGACAGAATGGGTCGAACCAGAAATCGGCGATCTTGCGTTCGGACATTTGTTCACTCTCCCGACAGGAATGTGGTTCCATCGATCGACAACCGGAGTCAGGGATCTACCTATTCCAGGTAGGGAAACATTTGATTGCGGCTTTGTCCGGTCGTCGTGGCAGGATGCGGTCATCCCGGTCGCGACGGCGCGGCGGGCCGTGTGTGAGGAGCGGATGTGGCAGGGAATCTGACCCGTGACGAGGCCCGGGAGCGCGCCCGGCTGCTGACCGTTCAGTCCTATTCGGTCGAGCTCGACCTGACCGAGGGCGACGAGCGGTTCGAGAGCGTCACGACGGTCCACTTCACGTGTGCGCAGCCCGGCGCCGACACCTTCATCGACCTGCACAACGCCCACGTGCGGTCGGTCGTCCTGAACGGCGCCCGGCTCGACGCCGGCGCCTACGACGAGGAGGCGGGCCGCTTCCCGCTCAGCGGCCTGGCCGAGCACAACGAGCTCCGCATCGACGCCGACTGCACCTACATGCGCACCGGCGAGGGCCTCCACCGGTTCGTCGACCCGGTCGACAAGCGCGTCTACCTGCACAGCCAGTTCGAGACCGCCGACGCCCACCGCATGTACGCCTGCTTCGACCAGCCCGACCTCAAGGCCACCTTCGAGCTGACGGTCCTGGCCCCGGCCGACTGGCAGGTCATCTCCAACTCCGCCCCCGACGAGTCGCTGGAGCTGGACCAGCACGAAGGCCGTCATGGCACGCTCCAGGCGGCCAAGCGCTGGCACTTCCCGGCGACGCCGGTGATGTCGACGTACATCACCGCCCTCGTGGCCGGTCCGTACGCCTCGGTCCACGACGAGCACGACGGCATTCCCCTGGGCATCTACGTTCGCCAGTCCCTGGCGGAGCACCTCGACGCGGACAACATCTTCGAGGTAACCAAGCAGGGCTTCGATTTCTTCCACCGCGTCTTCGGGCTCCGCTACCCGTTCGGGAAGTACGACCAGCTGTTCGTCCCCGAGTTCAACGCGGGCGCGATGGAGAACGCCGGCTGCGTCACCTTCCTGGAGGACTACGTCTTCCGCTCCCGGGTGACCGACGCCCTGATCGAGCGCCGCGCCGAGACGATCCTCCACGAGATGGCCCACATGTGGTTCGGCGACCTCGTGACCATGCGCTGGTGGGACGACCTGTGGCTGAACGAGTCGTTCGCCACCTACATGTCGGTGCTCTGCCAGGCCGAGGCCACCCGCTGGGGCCAGGGCGCCTGGACGACCTTCGCCAACGTCGAGAAGGCCTGGGCCTACCGTCAGGACCAGCTCCCCTCGACCCACCCGATCGCCGCCGACATCCCCGACATGCACGCCGTCGAGGTCAACTTCGACGGCATCACCTACGCCAAGGGCGCCAGCGTCCTGAAGCAGCTGGTGGCCTACGTCGGCCTCGACAACTTCCTCGCGGGCGTCCGCGCCTACTTCAACGAGCACGCCTGGGGCAACACCGAGCTGAAAGACCTGCTCGGCGCCCTGGAGCGCACCTCCGGCCGCGACCTGTCGTCCTGGTCGAAGGAGTGGCTGGAGACCTCCTGGGTCAACACCCTGCGTCCCTCCTTCGACGTCGACGCCGAGGGCCGGTTCACCCGGTTCGAGGTGCTCCAGGAGGCCCCGGCCGACTACCCGACGCTGCGTTCCCACCGGGTCGCGATCGGCCTCTACTCCGACGTCCTGGGCGTGCTGACCCGGGTCAAGCGGGTCGAGCTCGACGTCGTCGGCGCCCGCACCACCGTGGCCGAGCTGGTCGGCGAGCTCCGGCCCGACCTGGTCCTGGTCAACGACGACGACCTGACCTACGCCAAGGTCCGCCTCGACGAGCGCTCGCTCGCGACCGTGGTCAACGGCGGCATCGTCAAGTTCGCCGACTCGCTGCCGCGCGCCCTGTGCTGGTCGGCCGCCTGGGACATGACCCGCGACGGCGAGATGGCCACCCGCGACTACGTCACCCTGGTCGAGTCGGGCATCCACTCGGTCCGCGACCTGACCGTCCTCCAGACGGTGCTGCGCCAGGCCCGCCAGGCCGTCCAGCAGTACGCCGCCCCCGAGTGGCGCGACACCGGCATGGCCACGCTGGCCGCCACGCTGCGCCGCCTCTTCGAGGGCGCCGAGCCCGGGTCCGACCACCAGCTCGCCTACCTCAACGCGTTCGCCGAGGTCGCCACCTCCAAGTCCGACCTCGACCTGCTCCACGCCATCCTGCTGGGCCTGAACGTCCCGGCCGGGCTGACCGTCGACGCCGACCTGCGCTGGACCCTCACCCGGGCCCTGGTCGTCGGTGGCGTGCTCGGCGCCGCCGACATCGACGCCGAGCTGGTGCGCGACGCCACCGCGACGGGCGAGCGCTCGGCCGCGCAGGCCCGCGCCTCGATCCCGACCGAGGAGGCCAAGGCGAGCGCCTGGGCCCGCATCGTCGGCGGCGAGCTGAGCGGGGCGGTGCTGCGCTCGACCATCCTCGGCTTCGGCGAGCCGCGCCGCGTCGACCTGCTGGAGCCCTACGGCCCGGCGTTCTTCGCCGAGGTCGCCGGCATCTGGAAGAACTGGACCAGCGACTCGGCCCAGAACTTCGCGATCGGCTGCTACCCGACCCACCTGATCCGCCCCGAGACGGCCGAGGCCACCCACGAGCTGATCACCTCCGCCCAGCCGCCCCACGGCCTGAAGCGGCTGCTGCTCGAAGGCGCCGACGGCATCAACCGGGCCCTGCGGGCTCGGGCGAAGGACGCCGCATCGGCCTGAAAGGTCACGTAGGTTCAGGGGAGGCCGGGCCCGCGCCCGGCCTTCCCCGTACCCCGTGAGAAAGTGAATGGATGGAGTCGGCCCACGACCTGCTCATCGCGCTGGCCCGCCGCTATTCCTTCGGCGACGTCGGCGCCCTGTCCGGCGCCGTGCTGTCCGACGAGTCGCGCGCGGCGCTGGTCGCCGCCGTCTGCGAGTTCGGCCAGCGCCTGCTGACCCTTGACGCCGAAGACTTCGCCAGCGAACTCGACGCGCCGGTGATCCCGGCCGACCTGCGCCGCCGGGCCCGTGCCTGCCACATGCCGCAGACCCCCAAGGAACGCCCCCGCGGCGCCCTCGACTCGCTGCGGCCGGCCTACTCCCTGCTCCTTGAGGTGATCAAGGTCCGCTGGGATCAGCGCGAGCTCAGCGCGATGATGGCGGCGGTGCACATCACCTCCGAATACCTCCCTCTGCTCGCCTTCGAAGAGGCGCTGGGCCACTCGGGCGACCCGGCCCGCTGGCCCGAGGGCCTCCAGGCGCCGGGCAGCCGCTTCGGCGTCATCGGCGAGAAGGAGTGCGACCACACCCGCTCCGAACAGTCGGCCACCCAGCGCTCCCTGCGCGTGGCCTCCGAGCCGGCCGAGGGCTGGCGGGCCTACTTCGACCGCCAGCACAGCCAGGTCGCCGGAGCGATGGCCGTGTGCGTCGCCAAGTGCCGCACCCCCTGTACGGCCATGGACTGGGTCCCCGACAAGGAGACCCTGTCCACCCGCTGCCGCACGGCCCTGGCCTTCGCCGACACCCCGCTCGTGCGGCTGCGCCACGCCGCCCCGGTCGGCCACGGCTTCGGCGTGCCCTCACCCGAAGAGGTGCTGGAGGCCTGGCGGCGCAGCAGGGCCGTCCTCGACAAGAACGGCATCGGCCACCAGGTCACCCAGAACGACGGCTTCCCCCTGGAGGGGCTGCCGAGCCTGGTGTCGGCCATCGCCGGCACCGAGGTACGACCGGCGGGCCTGCTCGCCGACGTGTCCGAACACGTGGTCTCGCTGCTGACCTGACGGTTCACCACCCCGGTGGGCGGCGATCTCCCCAGAAGCCGCCCACCTCCGCCTCGACCTGGGCCGAGAGCATGATCAGGGTGCCCTCCTCGGCCCACCGGCCGGCCAGCATGGCCCCGACGGGCAGCCCTTCGGGCGTCCAGTGGATCGGCAGGTTGACCGCGGGCTGGCCGCTGAGGTTGTAGGCGGCGGCGAAGGGCGCGAACTGCTTCATGCGCTCGAAGGTCTCCACGGGGTCGTCGACGTTCTCGAACCAACCGATCTCCGGGGTCAGGCCGGTGACGGTGGGCGTGAGCACCGCGTCGAAGGCGTCGGTGACCAGCAGCGCGAACCTGGTCGTCAGCTGCAGCGCCGACCAGGCCTTGAGGAAGTCGGGCGCGGGGGTGGCGAACCCGCGCTCCCGCAGCCAGGCCGTGATGGGCCGCAGCAGGTGCTCCTTCTCCGGCGCGACGGGGTGCATGCACGCGAAGGCGAACCACATGCGCTCGAAGAGCGGCACCACGTCGGCGCCGTAGGGGTTGTCGATGTCGACGACCTCGTGTCCGAGCCGTTCGAGCAGGGCCGAGGCCTTCTCGTACGCCGCCACGACCTCGGGGTGGAGCTTGGCCCCGGGGATCACCGGGTCGCGGTGGCGGGCGATCCGCAGGCGGCCGGGCTCCCGCCTGGCGTAGGAGAGGAACGACGTCCCGGGGTCGGGCGTCCGGTAGAGGTCGCCCGGCTGGTGGTGGGCCAGCACGTCGAGCAGCGCCGCCGCGTCGGCCACGTTGCGGGCCAGCGGCCCGTTGGCCGACAGCCCGGCCAGGTCGGGGATCATCGGGGCGAGCGAGACGCGTCCGCGACTCGGCTTGATGCCGAACAGCCCGCACGCGGCGGCCGGGATGCGGATCGACCCCGCTCCGTCACTGCCGTGGGCGAGCGGGGCGAGCCCGGCGGCCACGGCGGCCGCGGCGCCCCCACTGGACCCACCGGCCGACCGGGTCACATCCCAGGGGGTGCGGGCCGGTGGCGCGACGGTAGGTTCCGTGTAACAGGGCAAACCAAACTCTGGCGAATTGGTCTTACCGGTCATAACGGTCCCGGCCTCGCGAAGGCGGGTCACGATGGAATCGTCCACCGGTGCCGTGAAGCCCTCATACGTGCCCGAACCGAACCTGATGGGCACGCCCTTCACGAAGTTCAGGTCCTTCACCGGCACCGGCACGCCGAACAGCGGCCGGTCTCCCGGATCTTCGTTCTCGAGGCGTCGCGCCTGCTCAAGGGCCAGATCGGGGGTCGGGGTCACGTAGGCGCCGACCTCGTCGGCTCGGGCGAGATAGTGTTCCGCGATCTCGACGGGCGACAGCTCGCGGGCGCGAACCGCAGAGGCGAGTTCGAGAGCGGTGAGATCATGAATGCCGGCCACTGCCGGAAGATATCTAGAGATGATGCCCTATACCAGCACGCGCGAATCAGCAAATGTTGGCCACAAAAGTATGAACCAGGCTCCACTAGGCAACAGCTTGGCGCCTCAACTACGGTCTGTTATGTGGATAGCCGTCTAGCGCCCGAAGAGGGTCACGATGCGTCACCTATTTGGGTGAGCGATCGTGAGGAGCGCCCCCCGACGCGACCCGACACGCCCGCGTCGACCTACGCGCCAGTAGAGCGCGCGTCTCTGCGGAGCACCTTGCAGCAACCCAGATATCAGGATCTGGTACGCCGAGCAGCAATCTCCGTCGCGGTGGGGATCGTGACGGGCCTGCTGTTCGGGAGCGTCCGGACCGGTCTCGTGTTCCTGGTGCTGACCGCGATCGGGCTGACCGTCTACCGGGCACGGACGTCGTCGTCCGTCCCGGCCTGGCGGCGGCCGTCGGTCGCGGAGCGGCGGACCGAGGCCCAGTTGAAGAAGCTCGAACGCGGTGGTTACCGCACGCTCCACGCCCGGTCGATCCCCGGCAGCGACGCCCAGATCGACCATCTGGTGGTGGGCCCGACAGGGGTCTACGCCGTCGACTCCGAGAAGTGGGACCGGCGTCTTCCCGTACGCGTGCAGTCACACCGCAAGCTCTTCCACGGACCGTTCAACCAGAAGCCGCGCCTCGACGAGGCGCGCTGGGAGGCCACCCAGGCCGGCGACCTGATCAGCAAGGCGCTCGGCCGGGAGATCACCGTCGTGCCGTCGCTGGCCATCTACGGGCCGGCGATCCCCTGGCGGATCCTCAACATCCGCGAGGTCGACGTGTTCTCCGGCAGCATGGTCCGCAAGTGGATCACCAAGCGGGAGAAGTCGCTCACGACCTCGGAGGTCGAATCGATCTTCAAGGCCGCCGAGCAGGTCCTGCCCTCGCGCTACAGCGAGGTCTGACAGAGGAACGTTCCCATCCATCGTCCGATCAGGCCCGTGCCCGGGGCGGCACGGGCCGTTTCACGTTCTGGGACCCGTGTCTCAGCGCTCGGGCGACGGACTTACCATGTATGGACGTCGAACGTCTTCTGATCGGAGTCTGGCCATGCCCGCCCTCAGGTCTCGAACGGTCACCCACGGCAGGAACATGGCCGGTGCCCGGGCCCTGCTCCGGGCGACCGGCGTAGCCGGCAGCGACTTCGGCAAGCCGATCGTCGCGGTGGCCAACAGCTTCACCCAGTTCGTGCCGGGCCACGTCCACCTCCGCGAGGTCGGCGACGTGGTGGCCGGCGCGATCCGCGAGGCCGGCGCGATCCCCCGCGAGTTCAACACCATCGCCGTCGACGACGGCATCGCGATGGGCCACGGCGGCATGCTCTACTCGCTGCCCTCGCGCGAGCTGATCGCCGACGCGGTCGAATACATGGTCAACGCCCACTGCGCCGACGCGCTGATCTGCGTCTCCAACTGCGACAAGATCACCCCGGGCATGCTGCTGGCCGCCATGCGGCTGAACATCCCGACCGTCTTCGTGTCGGGCGGCCCGATGGAGGCCGGCAAGACCCAGATCGCCGGCAAGGGCCGCAAGCTCGACCTGATCGACCCGATGATCGCCGCCGCCGACGAGAGCGTCTCCGACGAAGAGCTGCTGGCGATGGAAGAAGACGCCTGCCCGACCTGCGGCTCCTGCAGCGGCATGTTCACCGCCAACTCGATGAACTGCCTCGTCGAGGCGATCGGCCTGGGCCTTCCCGGCAACGGCACGATCCTGGCCACCCACAAGGCCCGCGAGCAGCTCTACAAGGACGCCGGGAAGACGATCGTCGAAATCACCCGGCGCCACTACGAGAACGACGACTTCTCGGTGCTGCCGCGCTCCATCGCGACCAAGGACGCGTTCGAGAACGCCATGGCCCTCGACGTCGCCATGGGCGGCTCGACCAACACGATCCTGCACATCCTGGCCGCGGCCCGCGAGGCCGGGGTCGACTTCGGCCTGAAGGAGATCAACGAGATCTCGCTGCGGGTGCCGTGCCTGTGCAAGGTCGCCCCGGCGACGAACAAGTACCACATCGAAGACGTCCACCGGGCCGGCGGCATCCCCGCGATCCTGGCCGAGCTCGACCGCGGCGGCCTGCTCCACCGCGACACCACCACCGTCAACGGCGGCACGCTCGGCGACCTGCTCGACAAGTGGGACGTGCTCGCCAACCCCGTGGATCTCTGGTACGCCGCGCCCGGCAACGTCCGCACGGTCAAGCCCTACTCGCAGGACAACCGCTGGGAGACGCTCGACGTCGACCGCGCCGAGGGCTGCATCCGCGACGTCGAGCACGCCTACACCAAAGACGGCGGCCTGGCCGTCCTCTACGGCAACATCGCCGTCGACGGCTGCGTCGTGAAGACGGCGGGCGTCGACGAGTCGATCTGGAAGTTCTCCGGCCCGGCCGTGGTGTTCGAATCGCAGGAGGCCGCCGTCGACGGCATCCTCGGCGGCAAGGTCAAGGAGGGCGACGTCGTCGTCATCCGCTATGAGGGTCCCAAGGGCGGCCCCGGCATGCAGGAGATGCTCTACCCCACGTCCTTCCTCAAGGGACGCGGCCTGGGCAAGGCCTGCGCGCTGGTCACCGACGGCCGCTTCTCCGGCGGCACCTCGGGCCTGTCGATCGGCCACGCCTCCCCCGAGGCGGCCGAAGGCGGCGCGATCGCCCTGGTCGAAGACGGCGACCTGATCGAGATCGACATCCCCGGCCGCTCGATCGAGCTCAAGGTGGCCGAGGCCGACCTGGCCGCCCGCCGCGAGAAGCTGCTGGCAGAGCTCGGCCGCTACCGCCCGCGCGACCGCGAGCGCCCGGTCACCGCCGCCCTCCAGGCGTACGCCGCGCTGACCACCTCAGCCAGCACCGGAGCCTCACGAGACCTCTCCCAGCTCGCGAACTAGTTCGAGAAAATGTCAGTGGGCTTATCTAAAATCAAGGTATGGCCACTGTCATTCGGCACAACGGGTCCCTGACGACCGCCGAGCTCGCCGCGCTCGCGCTCTCACTCGCCCACCTCGGCGCCGGTCCGCAGTCCGTGACCGCGCGCCGGGGTCTGCGCCACGCGCTCGACCACATCGAGCTTGACGACGATGTGATCGCGACGACCCTGTCCACCCTGACGACTCCCCTGTCTCCCGACGTCGCCCGCCGCGCCCGCGCGGTCGCCCAGGCCATCACCTCCCGGCTCGTCGTCCGCATCCACTACCTCGACGCCGCCGGCAACCTCAGCGTCCGCGACGTCGAGCCGGTGACCTGCCTCGTCCACCGCGAACACTGGTATCTGGCGGGCTGGTGCCGCATGCGCCGCGGCATCCGCGCGTTCCGCTTCGACCGGATCATCTCGGTCGAGTCCACCGACATCCCGGCGCGCCCCCACTTACCGGAACGATTCCTGCCGTTCCAGCGCCGGAGTAAGACTGCGGCATAACCCGCGTGTCGTGAAACCGCCGGTCAGGGCCCTCGGCCGACTCTGTGATCATGAAGCTGAGGTCCCTACCGGCGGCGTGCACGCAGGTCAGACAGACCCGCGAGGTGCCCATGAGGTCTGACGGGGCGTTCTGCCCGGCCGACCGGCTCACGCTGACGCGTGAGGTGGCCGCCTACCTGCGCACCCGCCCGGGGCGCGGGGCGGTGGCCGTCCACGACCGGCTGGCCGGAACCAGGTTCACGGTCGAACCGGCGCCGGGCGCCTTCCCGCTGGCCAGCGTCGCGAAGGTGGGCATCCTGCTGGGCACCCTGCTGAACGCCCAGTCGGCGCTGCGCGAGCCGACCCCGGCCGAGCGGGTGCGCACCGAGGCGATGATGCGCCGCAGCGACAACGCGGCGGCCCAGGAGCTGGCGGTGGAACTGGGCGGCAGCGAGGGCCTCACCCGCCTGCTGCGCGGCCTGGGCGTCGACCAGACCTGGCCGGCCCCCGCGTGGGGCACCACCCGCAGCTGCCCGGCCGACCAGCTCAAACTCCTCGACCTGCTGACCTCACCGGCCGGGCCGCTGACGGCCGCCAACCGGGCCTACGCCCACGCCCTGATGACCTCGGTCGAGCCCTCGCAGACCTGGGGCGTCAGCGCGGCGGCCCGGCCCGGAGAGCAGGTCGCGATCAAGAACGGCTGGATGCCGGTGACCGCCGACGGCGGCAGGTGGGTGGTCAACAGCGTCGGCCGCCTGTCGTCGGCCGACTCCGACCTGCTCATCGCGGTCTTGACCGAGGGCAACCCCGACAAGGAGACCGGCATCAGAACCACGGAGGAACTGGCCGGCCTCGTGATCTCGGCGATCCGCCGCTGATCGATTCCCGGGGTCAGCCGCAGCAACCCCCGCCGCAGCAGCCACCGCCGCCGCCCGACGACGGGCGGGGGGCAGAACCGGAGGCGGTGCCGGTCACGGCGACCGTGGAGAGGAGCTTCACCGTGTCGTCGTGGCCGCCGGGGCAGGGAGCGGGGGCGTTGGCCTCGGCCATGGGGCGGTTGAGCTCGAAGGTCGAACCGCAGGCGCGGCAGCGGTAGTCATAACGCGGCATGGCACCAGCCTACGACGCGCTCAGGCGAAGGACACCGACGCGTAGTCGCCCACCGGGACGTAGCCGAGCTTCTGGTAGATCGAGTTCGAGGTCGGGTTCGACAGGTCGGTGAAGAGCAGCACCTCGGACGCGCCGGCCGCCTGGGCGGCGGCGGTGGCCGCGTGGGTGACCGCCGAGCCGTAGCCCCGGCCGCGCAGCTCGGGCGGGGTGTAGACCGGGCCGATCCGCGACATGCCGGCGATCGGCTGGGAGAAGGCGGCCATGGAGACGGGCGACCCCCCGTCGTACCAGTAGACGAGCTCCTCCCGGTTGGTGCGGGCCGAGACCAGCGGGGTCGGGTCGGCGTCGCGGTCGACGTGGGCCTCGGTCTGGAAGGCGCGGAACCAGCTGACGAGATGGTCGCGGTCGGCGGCGGTGGCCGTACGCGAAAAGCCGGGAGTTCCGTGTGGGGCCAGGGTGGTCAGACGGTAGAGGCGCTCGCTGCGGCGGAAGGTCTCCGGGCGCCACCAGACGCGGGTGAAGGCATCGGCCACCTCCAGCGGGGCGGAGATGCCGGGGATCGCGCGGTCGAGCGCGATCAGTTCCCGGGCCAGCGACCCGAGGGCGCCGACCGGCACCGCGCCCAGGAGGAGCGGGTAGGGCGGGGTGTGCAGCATCGCCCCGGCGATCTCGTCGTCTTCGACGAACCATCCGCAGAGGATGCCGTCGCCGAAGACGCCGCTCCGCAACCCCCGCAGCACGGTCAGCGGAACCGTGTTGCGCACGGGGTCGCGGAGCAGCCAGTCTTCGGCGTCACCGGGGAAAGCGGTGACATCGTCGCTCAGAACCCAGGTCATGCACCGGATCTTAGGCCGCCGACTCCTCAAGGTAGGGAGCCCATTGCGGGTCCCCGTCGAGCTGGGCGCCGATCAGCCTCCAGTGGGGCCCGCGCGGGACCACCGGGAGCACCCGGAGCTGCCAGCCGATCTCCTCAAGGAGTTTGTCGGCCTTGCGATGGTTGCAGGGCATGCAGGACGCCACGCAGTTCTCCCACGTGTGCGGGCCGCCCTTGGAGCGGGGGATGACGTGGTCGATCGTCTCGGCCCGCTGGCCGCAGTAGGCGCAGCGGAAGTCGTCGCGGCGCATCAGCGCCGCCCGCGTGAGCGGGATCCTCGACCGGTACGGAATGCGGACGTAGCGGCGAAGCCGGATCACCGACGGGATGTCGAGGGTCCGGGTCGCGGAGCGGAGCACACCGCCGCGGCCGTCACGGTGGATGATGTCGGCCTTCTCGCGGAGCACGAGCACGATGGCCCGGTGCATCGAGAGAGTCGTCAGTGGCTCGTAGGTTGCATTGAGGAGTAGGACTTGGCGCATCAGCCGACCTCCCCGGCCATGGCTGTGCGCCGGAGTTGTGGCCCCGTCTGTTGGGACTCAGGTCGTTCTTTCACACGGACCTCCGCCGGACGGCCCAGCGGATGGTCACCACGGCACCGCCCTCAACCAAAGTGTGTCCTTTGCGAAGACAAGTCCGCCACCCCATAACCTGGGCAACTGGTACGCCTGATGCTCTTTATGCCCCGGCGATCATCTTTTTACTCCCCCCGCCAGGCGGGTCGGCCTACGGTGTCGGGCTGTCGGCGGGCTGCCTTAGAGTGCCAGGCATGACGCGACCTTCCTACCCCGCCGCAAGGCGTGCCGACGTGTCCGACGTGCTCCACGGCACCCCCGTGCCCGACCCCTACCGGTGGCTGGAGGAGCCGGCGTCCGCCGAGGTCGCCGACTGGCTCGCGGCACAGGCCAAGCTCTTCGGCGAGGCCGAGCTGGCCGGGCGTGAGCGGTTCCGCGGCCGGGTGGCCGAGCTGCTCAAGTCGGGCTCGATCGGGGTCCCGGCCTGGCGGGGCGAGCGGCGCTTCTTCATGCGGCGCACCCCCGAGCAGGAGCACTCGGTCCTCTACGTCGTCGACGCCGACGGCGCCGAGCGGGCCCTGCTCGACCCGATGGCGCTCGACCCGAGCGGCCTCACCACCCTCGACACCTGGCAGCCCGACAAGGAGGGCCGGCTGCTCGCCTACCAGATCTCTGTGGGCGGCGACGAGGAGTCGAAGCTCTACGTCATGGACGTCGGCACCGGCGAGATCGTCGAGGGTCCGATCGACCGCTGCCGCTACTCCCCCGTGGCCTGGCTGCCCGGCGGGGAGCGGTTCTACTACGTCCGCCGGCTCGCCCCCGAGCTGGTGCCCCAAGACGAGGAGCAGTACCACCGCCGGGTCTACCTGCACACGGTCGGCGCCTCGCCCGACGACGACGTCCTGATCTTCGGTGAGGGGCTGGAGAAGACCAACTACTACGGGGTCTCCGTCTCGCGCGACGGTTCGTGGCTGACGATCTCGGCGTCCCGGGGCACCGCGCCGCGCAACGACCTGTGGCTGGCCGACCTGCGCGAGGGCGACATCGCGGCGCCGGCGCTGGTGACCGTACAGGAAGGGGTCGACGCCCAGACCGGGCTCCACTTCGGGCGCGACGGGCGGCTCTACGTCTTCACCGACCGCGACGCGCCCCGGGCGCGGGTGTGCGTGACCACCCCCGACCGGCCGGGCTACGAGTCGTGGCGCGACCTGCTCCCCGAAGACCCCGAGGCGGTGCTGAGCGACTACGCCATCCTCGACGACCTCGACGAGCCGATCATGCTGGCGGGCTGGACCCGCCACGCGATCTCCGAGATCACCATCCACCGCCTCGAGACCGGCGAGCGCATCGGCTCGGTGCCCACGCCCGGCATCGGCACGATCGGCGGCATCTCCGAGCGCCCCGAGGGCGGCCACGAGGCCTGGTTCGGCTACACCGACAACACCACCCCGCCGACGATCCAGCGCTTCGACGCCCGCACCGGCGAGACCACCCTGTGGGCGGCCTCCCCCGGCACCGTCGACGTGCCGCCGGTGAAGACCGAGCACCTGGTCTACCCGTCGGCCGACGGCGCCGAGGTCCACCTGCTGGTGATCTCCCCCGTCGACCGCGACGGCCCGCGCCCGACCATCCTCAACGGCTACGGCGGCTTCGGCATCTCGATGACGCCCGGCTACTCGGCGTCGGTGCTGAGCTGGGTCGAGGCGGGCGGCGTCTATGCGATCGCCCAGCTGCGAGGCGGCGGCGAGCAGGGCGAGGAGTGGCACCGCGACGGCATGCTGGCCAACAAGCAGAACACCTTCCGCGACTTCGAGGCCGCCGCCGAGTTCCTGATCGCCGAGGGCGTCACCACGCCCGAGATGCTCGGCATCTCCGGCGGCTCCAACGGTGGCCTGCTGGTGGGCGCGGCGCTGACCCGCCGCCCCGACCTGTTCGCCGCCGTGGTGTGCTCGGCGCCGCTGCTCGACATGATCCGCTACGAGAAGTTCGGCCTGGGCGCGACCTGGAACGTCGAATACGGCTCGGCCGACGACCCCGAGGAGTTCGGCTGGCTGTGGGCCTACTCGCCCTACCACCACGTGAAGGAGGGCGTCGACTACCCGGCGACCCTGTTCACGGTCTTCGCCAGCGACACCCGCGTCCACCCGCTGCACGCCTGGAAGACCGCGGCGGCCCTCCAGCACGCGACCAGCGGCGAGCGGCCGATCCTGCTGCGCAACGAGGCCGAGGCCGGCCACGGGGCGCGCGCGGTCAGCAAGAGCGTGGAACTCGCCGCCGACCAGCTCGCCTTCTTCGCGACCCACCTGGGCCTGAAGCTCTGACCTTGACGGCCCGCCCGCGAACCGGGCGGGCCGTCGGGCCCTAGCGGGGGAAGATGACCGTCTTGTGGCCGTCGAGGAGGATCCGGTGGTCGGCGTGCCACTTGACCGCCCGGGCGAGGGCCTGGCATTCGAGGTCCTTGCCGATGGCCACGAGGTCCTCCGGAGAGTGGGTGTGGTTCACGCGGGCGACCTCCTGCTCGATGATCGGGCCCTCGTCGAGGTCGGCGGTCACGTAGTGGGCGGTCGCGCCGATCAGCTTCACGCCCCGTGCGTGGGCCTGGTGGTAGGGGCGCGAGCCCTTGAACGACGGCAGGAACGAGTGGTGGATGTTGATCACCCGGCCCGACAGCTTGCCGCACAGGTCGGCCGAGAGCACCTGCATGTAGCGGGCCAGCACCACCAGGTCGGCCCGGTAGTGGTCGACCAGGGTCAGGATCTCCTGCTCCTGGCGCTCCTTGGTGGCCGGGGTGACCGGCAGGTGGTGGTAGTCGATGCCGTGTGACTGGGTGAGGGGCCGCAGGTCGGGGTGGTTGGAGGCCACCGCGACGATGTCGATGCCGAGCGACTTCGACCTGACCCGGTAGAGCAGGTCGTTCAGGCAGTGGTCGAACTTGGAGACGAGCACCAGCACCCTCGGCAGCACGGCCCGGTCGAAGAGCTGGAGTTCCATGCCGAAGTCGGGGGCGAGGGCGGCGAAGTCCCCGCGCAGCACGTCGGCGGCGGTCCCGGCGGTGAACTGCACGCGCATGAAGAACCGTTCGGAGACGGGGTCTCCGAACTGCTGGCTCTCGGTGATGTTGCAGCCGTGGCGGGCCAGCAGCCCGGAGACGGCGGCGACCACTCCGGGGCGGTCGGGGCACGAGAGCGTCAGCACGTATTCGGCGGTCATAATCCGCAAACCTTCAGTCGACGGGGTGACTCGGACGGAGAATGATACCCGGACCGGCACTGGCGAATGGGGGACGGCACAGTGGCTGAGACCAGACCGGCCGCGCGCGTCATCTGCCTCGACGGCGACGGGCGGGTGCTGCTGCTCCGCTGGCACGACCATGTCAGCGACGAGGTCTTCTGGGAACCGCCCGGCGGCGGCATCGACCCGGGCGAGTCGGCGCTGGCGGCGGCCCGGCGGGAGCTGACCGAGGAGACCGGGCTGCCCGGCGACGCGGTCGAAGACGTCTGGGTGCAGGTGGAGCGCGACTTCCACTGGCTGGGCGTCCACTACATGAAGACCGAGCCGTTCTTCCTGGCCAGGTTCCCCGGCACGCCGAAGGTCGGGAGCGTCGAGTTCACCGCCGAGGAGACGGGCACCTACCGGGGGCACGCCTGGCACACGCCCGACTCGCTCGACACGCTGCCGGAGCGGGTGGAGCCGCCGAACCTGCGGGATGTCATCGAACGCCTGGTCTAGGGGCTCCAGACCGTCAGGAGCCCGGCTGCGGCGATCAGCAGCATGCCGGCGAGCAGGATGGGACAGCCATCGGCGGTGGTTGCCGCCGCCGTGACGCCCCGGTCCTGCATGGCGGCCAGGTAGACGATGAAGAGTGGAGAACGTGATCGCGCACGCGTCGTGGTGGCGCGCGGGAAGCGGTCGCGCGCGAGCAGGCGCAGGCCGTCGGAGATCTCCGCGAGCAAGGCCTTCTCCGTACGCGGCCCCGGAGGCACCCGCCGCAGGAACGCCAGCGTGCCGATCGACACCAGCGAGGTGACCACCCCGCCGGCGAACGGCACGGCGTGCCCGAGGCCGAACAGGAAGCCGCCGACCGGGCGGCCGAGGAGGCCGGCGACGCTGGTCCTGGCCTCGTTCCCGGCCAGTGCGCCGGCGATCCTCGGCTGGTCGACGATGCCGCGCAGCAGGTTCACCTCGGCCAGCGAGTAGATCACCGCCGCCGTCCCGTCGGCCATCGCGACCAGGGCGAACAGGGCGAAGCCCGGCTGCCCGGTGACCACCGCGACGACCATGGCCAACGCGGTCGCCAGCCGGGCGGTCTCGGCGCCGATGATCAGGGTGCGGGCGTCGCGGCGGTCGGCGTACACCCCTCCCGGCAGGTAGAGCACCAGGTAGGGGATCATGCCGACCGAGGCGATCAGGCCGGCCGCGACCGGTGAGTCCAAGACCGCCAGGGCCAGCAGGGGGTAGGCGATCGCGGTCGCCCTGGTGCCGAGGAACGAGACCGTCGAACCCGTCCAGAACAGGACGTAGTCACGGATCATGAGCCAAGGGCGTGCCGGATGTCCGGGTCGGCCGGGTCGAGGTCGTGGGCCCTCCTGAGGTCGTCGAGGGCGGCCTCCTCCTCGCCCAGGGCGCGGTGGGCGACGGCGCGGTTGAAGTAGACGGCGGCGTCCTCGTCGAGTTCCAGGGCTCTGGTGAGGTCGGCTATCGCGCCGGCGGGGTCGCCGGTCTCGTACCGGAGGATGCCGCGGTTGGCCCAGATCGCGGCGAGGTCGGGGGCGCCTTCGAGGGCCGTGTCGAAGGCGGCCATCGCCGCCAGGTGGTCGCCCTCGGCGGTCTCCAGCTGGCCGAGCACGGCGTGCAGGTGGGGGTTGCGCGGGTCGAGGGCCAGGCCGGCCGTCACGTCGGCACGGGCGGCCTCGTGGTCGTCGAGCATCTCGAGGATGCCGGCGCGGTTGACGTAGGCGTTCAGGAAGCCGGGGTCGAGTTCCAGGACGTGGTCGAAGTCGGCCTTCGCGCCCGCCAGGTCGCCCTGGCCGAGGCGCAGTTCGCCCCGGTTGTAGAAGGCCTCCGGGAGGGGCGGGCTGACCTCGATCGCCGCCTCGTAGTCGGCCAGGGCGGCGTCGGTCTGGCCCAGGCGCAGCCGCAGGTTGCCGCGGTCGAGGTAGTGGTCGGGGACGGCGGGGTCGTAGGCGATGGCCCGGTCGAGGTCGTGCAGGGCCTCCTTCGGGTTGCCCATCGTGGCCAGCAGCTGGGCGCGGTTGGCCAGCAGGACCATGCGGTGCAGCGGGTGGGCGCCCACGGGCAGTTCCTCGGCCAGGGTGAGGGCCGACTCGACCAGGTCGAGGGCGGCGTCGAGGCGGCCCTGGCGCAGTTCGATGAGGGCCTTGCCGTTCTGGTCGAAGCCCAGTTTGAAGGCGCGTTCATAGGGGTCGGGCAGGATCGTGGAGATCGCGATGGCCTGGTTGATCCAGGCGGTCGCCCGGCCCAGGTCGCGCTGGGCGGGGTCGGGGTGGCGGGCGTCCAGCATCGCGGTGCCGTAGGCCGAGGCCGCGTGCACGGCGGGATCGAGGCTGGTGCGGCGCGCCTGGTCGTACACCTCCAGGGCCTCGGATCGGCGGCCGAGGCCGCCGAGGGCGGTCGCGGTGCGCTGGGCGAACCGCCACCAGCCGGGCGAACCCGGTTCGGAGAGCGCCAGTCCCCGGCGCCCGAGGTCCACGACGGCGTGCAGGAAGCCCTCGCCCACGCAGCGGTCGACGGCGGCCCACAGCGCCTCCACCGCGGCGGCGGGGTCGCTCCCGCGCTCCAGGTGCCAGGGCAGCGCGCCGAGCATCTCCGCCGTCCCCAGCTCGGCGGCGCGGCGGTCGTGACGGCTTCTGCGGTCGTCCGGATCGAGGGCCTCGTAGGCGGCCCAGGCGGCGGGATCGTCGGTGGTCCCGTCGGAGGCGATCACGTCGGCGGGCGCCGACGAGGTGTCGAACATGATCACGGAGACGCCGGGCAGCCGCCGGGACAGCACCTGGAGTAACTCCAGATCGGTGGGGTCGGCTTCGTGGACGTTGTCGGCCACCAGCGAGACGCCTTCGGGCATGACCGCCAGGGCCAGTTCGGCGATCCCGTTGGCCAGCCGCAGCGTGCGGCGCGGCGCCGGAACCAGGATGCGCTCGTCGTCGGGCAGGGTGGCGTCGATCGGACGCCGCCTCCCGGGGACACGCTTGCATGATCCCGGGAGGACGGCGTCGATCTCGATGTCGAATCGGTCGGCTAGGCCGGGGGAACGCTCCAAGGCCTCGGTCACGAGAACGCGGAGCAGAGCTCCACCGAACGTGTAGGGCCCGCGCAGCCGCCGATGCGCGTTGACGGCGGCCATGAAGAGCGGTGGCGCCCCAAGAGAGCGGAGCGCCGCCATACGGTCACGAGAGAGATCTCCCCGAACCCAGATCTGCCGAGGCCCCGGCCTCACCCCTTGTGGATGACGCTCGCGGTGCCGGTGAGTTTCACCGTGCCGGGCTTCCGGACAATGATCTTCTTCATCGTGCCTCTTTCCCCGCTAAAGGGTTCCCCACTTTGGGCAACAACGCACAATTATTAGTACGAATGTGCGTCTCGCCAATAGTGGAGACCGACTATTTCGGGGGAAATAGCGAAGAACGGGCAGAAGTCAGGACTTTCTCCACATAAAGAACAACCGAAACTCCTCTTTCCTCCCTGCGTAGTTCGCGCCAGCCGTACTTCCGGTAGAGCGCGACCGCGGCGCTCTGCTGCAGTGTGGTGTCGGCGCACAGCGCCGAGTAGCCGAGTTCGCGGGCCCGCTCCTCCAGCGTCTCCAGCATCAGCGCGCCGTAGCCGCGCCGCTGGAAATCGGGGTGGACGCGCAGGCGGCACATCTCGGCCACCTCGTCGTCGACCCGTCGCAGCGCGCCCATCGCAGCCAGCCGCCCACTGGACACCTCACCGACCAGGAACTCCCCCCGATCCTCGAGGTAGACCTCGTCGATGCGGGGGAAGTCGTCGTCGTAGTAGACCCCGTCGCCGGGGACCAGCCCGACCTGCGCCAGACCGGCCTGGTGCATCGCCCACACCTCGTCGAGATCCGACCAGCGGTAGCGGCGCACCCGCAAAGGGGCCGTCATTTGGCCCCCGGCAGGTCGCCGACGGAGAGCTGAGCCCGGTTCAGCGCCTCGCTTCTCAGCTCGGCGAGACCGGGCACATTCTCGCCGTTCTTGGCGACGATCGCCTTGATCAGGTCGTTGACACGGCCCATGACCAATTCGGTCCGGTGGATTTGCTCGATGCGGTGAAGGGCGTCGAGACCCTGCTTGACCGCCTCTTCCGGATCTCCCTCGAGCAGCCGGCACATGGCCAGGTCGACGCGGATGAGCGTCTGGTCGAGGGGCTCGCCGGCGTATTGGCCGAGGGCCTGTTCGAGGACCACGTCGGCCTCCAGCGTCTCGCCCAGCTTCACCAGGACGTCGCCCTGGTAGAAGTAGAGCTGCCGCTCGGTGTAGCCGAACGCGGCGTCCTCCTGCTCCGAGGGCACCATCTGGGCGAAGGCCGCCCGCGCCCTCGACAGGGCCCGCTTGGCCTGCTCGACGACGTCTTTCTTCTGGCCGGTCGCCCCGGCGAGCATCGCCAGGGCGCGGGCCTCCACGACCGGGGCCATCGTCTTGGCCGCGCACGGGGTCTGGCCCGCGAGGTCGCGGCTCTTCTTCGCGAGGGTCAGGGCCTCACGCGGGTCGCCGTAGTAGAGCGGCACCAGGGATTCGCGGGCGGTCACCCACGCCCGCAGCGCGCGGTCGCCGGTCTCGTCGGCGGCGGTGCGGCCGGTGCGGAAGAAGGTCCGGGCCAGCCGGTGGTCGCCCAGATCGATCAGGATCATGCCGGTCAGGCCCGATAACTGGGCCGCCATGCGGCATAACCGCTCCTGCAGGTCGACCGGCTGCCGCCGCTCCAGCGCAGTGCGGACCGCGGAGAACTCCAGCAGCACGTCACAGAGCAGGCGTAAGGGCGGGGTGTTCATGTACTGCCTGCCGAAGCCGATGGTGGCCTCTTCCCACTGGTCGAGCATCGCCGGGGAAACCGTCGCCGACACCATGACGTCGTCCATCTTGCGGCGAATGTTCTCGGTGGCCGCCAGTACCTGGGCATCGAGCCCGGTCACCGGTACGGCGGCACCTCCGGCGAGGAGCTGCAGCAGCGTCCTCCGTAGCACGTTCTCGTCCTCCTCGCCCCTGCCCTGCGCGGTGACACCACTCTCCGGTTGGAGCAGCAGCTCGCGCGGGACCGGGGAAACGTCGGGTCTTGCCTCTTGTGGGTCGCCGCCGCGTACGACGCCCGGCATGCGGTGGCCGTGGCCACAGATGCACGGACCCTCGTATCCGAGGGCGACCGGTTCAACCCGGTAGACGGTGCACAGGTAGTGGAGGTATTCGGGCCCGGGCCGCTTGAGCCCCGACTCGTACGCCGACAGGAGGGTCTCCCCGATCCCCGGAGGGTTCTTGCCGTCTCGCTCGAAGAGAGCGCGTACTTGTTCGATGACGTCGGCGAGCGCTATGCCGTGCGAGAGGCGGTGGCATTTGATCCGGGACGTACCGAACTGAACCGAGCACGCTTCGAAGATCTCCTCAGCGATGCTCGCCAGACTCCGCCCTGCGGCCAGGCCCCTGGCCCGCACCCGCCGGGCGGTCTCCGTTTCCTTGTGCTGCCTGCCGGACATACCGGCCCCTCTCCGTGGCCGGCCGAATGCGCCGTCCACATGTCCCGACCGGTCCACATTTCGTTGACACAGCGTAACCTCGGGGTTGCACTACGCCCAGAAGAAATAATGGACCAGTTTTGGTGCGGCCCGGACCTGCAATAGAACGTGCTGATAGAGGATCGTCCACCGGCGGGCGACATTCTTCAACCCACTTGGTGGTAACCGCATCCAACGCCCACTTATCACCTCGTTGACCCATCCCGCTCAGTGAGTCATCTTGGGCCGACCAGCAACGAACGCAGGGTTCAGATTGCGGGAGGAGGAGGACGAACGTTGGGGGAGGACGATTTCGGGCATCTGGAGCGACTCGCTTCGGAGCTCGACTCGCGAGGTCTCCTCGCACGGGTCGTAACCACCCAATCGGGTCGGGCCTTCGTGCGAGTGATCAACCCGAAGGCGACGAGTCTCACCGAGAACGTCGTCTGCAAGTCGGCCGACTACTGGTGGTCCTGGGGGGAACGGATGCATCGCGCGGATGATCCGGCCGGAGCCGCCACGAAAGTCGCCCGTGTACTCGCCGCGGTGGGCGAGTAGATCGAAACGGCGACGGGCCGGGTGAAGCGCAGTCACCCTGAGCCCGTCGCCACCGCCGCGGCTTCACGGAGCCGGCGGGCGGCCCGGTGCGGAACGTTCCCGAGGGAACGTTGTGGTCGGCCCGCCGGCTCCGAATTCCCCGTCTTCCATGGATTTCCCTGGTCTGCCGCCCGCCGGCGCGGGCGGCACTGGGGGGGATCCCCCTCTCGGAGAAAGGCACGAGACACGCTTCCGGGTGCGCGTCTCCGCCCCGCTGAACGTCACAGGAGCACCGGTCCCGCCGCCCTCCGCGGCCCGGTGAGACGGTGCTCACGTCCCCCGGCGTGAATGTGACGACAGCCGGTTCGATCGGCAATATGGGTGCAGCCTGCCCGAAACCGACGAGCCGATCCGAGGGGGATCCACTCCGTGTTCCTGCTCTCCCCGAGCCCTTCCCCGTCTCCCACACCCACCCCGTCAGGCTTCATACCTGACCCGAAGGCGGCGGCGAACGCACTGTGCAGCAGTGACGACTTCGGGATCTGCAATCTGGTGAGCGGTCTCATAGGGAACGCGGACTGGGCGAAGATCATCGCAGGCCTCCTCAGCGCGAGCATCGCGATCGTGCTGATCCTCGCGGTCGCCATCGTCCTGCGGGCGATCGTGCACCGCCTGATCAAGCGCGTCTCCACCCGCGCTTCCTCCGTGTCCATGCCGGAGCGGCTGCGGTCGCGGTTCGGCGGCCCCCAGGAGGGCCTCGACGCGATCCTCGCCGAACGCCGCCGCCAGCGCTCGGAGACCCTGGGCTCGGTCCTGCGGCACGTCACCTCGATAGTGATCCTCGGCACCGCCCTGCTGATGATCATCTCTCGCCTCGGCCTCGACCTCGCGCCCCTGCTGACCAGCGTCGGAATCCTGGGCGTCGCCATAGGGTTCGGCGCCCAGGAGCTCGTCAAGGACTTCATCGCCGGCATGTTCATGCTGATGGAAGACCAGTACGGCGTCGGCGACGTGATCGATGTCGGCGTCTCCACCGGCACCGTCGAGGCGGTCAGCCTGCGCATCACGCGGCTCCGCGACGCCGACGGCAAGGTCTGGTACGTCCGCAACGGCACCATCACCCGCGTCGCCAACGAGTCGCAGGGCTGGTCGCGGGCCCTCGTGGACATCCCCGTGGCCTACGACTCCGACGTGGCCCGGACCAGGGAGATCCTGGTCACCGTGGCCACCGAGATGTGGGACGACCAGTCCTACCGCGACAGCATCATCGTCGAGGAGCCCCAGGTCTTCGGCATGGAGCAGATCTCCGGCACGGCCATCGTCTTCCGCGTCGTCGCCAAGACCGCCCCGGGCAAGCAGCACGAGGTGGCGCGCGAGTTGCGTACCCGGATCAAGAGGGCCTTCGACGAGCGCGGGCTGGCCATCGCCACGATCGCGTGACACCGGCACTCGGGAGCTGTTTTAACCTGAGAAGGTGAGCAGCGAGCAGACGTTTTACGACCTCGTCGGCGGCGAGGAGACCTTCGACCGGCTGGTGCGGCGGTTCTACGAAGGCGTCCGCGAAGACCCGGTGCTCAAACCCCTCTATCCCGAAGACGACTTCGAGGGCGCCGAAGACCGGCTGCGGATGTTCCTCAAGCAATATTGGGGTGGCCCCAACACCTACAGCCAGGAGCGCGGCCACCCCCGGCTGCGCATGCGCCACGCCCCGTTCGTGATCGGCGAGGCCGAGCGCGACGCCTGGCTGAAGCACATGGGCGACGCCGTCAACGAGCTCCAGCTCCCCGCCGAGCAGGAGAGCAAGCTGTGGCAATACCTGGTTTACGCCGCCCACAGCCTGGTAAACGCATGAGATGACCTCCCCCTGGTGGCGTGACGCCGTCGTCTACGAGATCTACGTCCGCAGCTTCGCCGACGCCTCGGGTGACGGCGTCGGCGACCTCCCCGGGGTGACCAGTCGGCTCCCCTACCTCGCCGAGCTGGGCGTCGACGCCGTCTGGCTGACGCCCTTCTACCGGTCGCCGATGGCCGACGGCGGTTACGACGTGGCCGACTACCGCGACGTCGACCCGTCGTTCGGCACCCTGGCCGACTTCGACGCACTGGTCGCGAAGGCCCACGAGCTGGGCCTGCGGGTGATGATCGACGTCGTGCCGAACCACAGCTCGATCGAGCACCCGTGGTTCCAGGAGGCGCTGCGCGGGATCAAGCGCGACCGCTACCTGTTCCGCACCGAGACCAACAACTGGCAGTCGGTGTTCGGCGGCCCGGCCTGGACCCGCGTCGCCGACGGCTCCTACTACCTGCACCTGTTCGCCCCCGAGCAGCCCGACTTCAACTGGCGCAATCCGGAGGTCCACGCCGAGTTCCTCGACGTGCTGCGCTTCTGGCTCGACCGGGGCGTCGACGGCTTTCGGATCGACGTCGCCAACGGCCTCTACAAAGAGGAAGGCCTGCCCGACACCACCGCCGGCTTCGTGTCCGGCAGCCCGATGTCGAGCCGGCCCGAGGTCCACGGGGTCTACCGGGAGTGGCGGGCGCTCATGGACTCCTATCCCGGCGAACGTGCCTTCGTGGGCGAGGTGTGGACCGACACTCCCGAAGACCTCGCTCTTTATGTACGCCCGGACGAACTCCACCAGAGCTTCAACTTCGCCTGGCTGAAAGCCCCCTGGTCGGCCGACGCGTTCCGCGCGGTGATCGACAAGACCCTGACCGAGATCGCCGCGCCGACGTGGGTGCTGTCGAACCACGACGTGGTCCGCCACGTGACCCGCTATGGAGAGGGATCCCTTACCCCCTCCGGGGGGATAGACCGGGCGAAAGCCGCACTTCTGGCCATGCTGGCCCTTCCGGGTTCGGCTTACCTCTACCAGGGGGAGGAACTCGGCCTCCCCGAGGTACAGGAAATTCCCCCAGACAAGCGCCAGGACCCCACCTTCTTCCAGACCAACGGCGAACTGCCCGGCCGCGACGGCTGCCGGGTCCCCCTGCCCTGGTCGGGCTCCGCGAGCCCCTACGGCTTCGGCACGGGCGAACCGTGGCTCCCCCAGCCGTCGAGCTGGGCGCTGCTGTCGGCCGAGCGTCAGGCCGCCGACCCGGCCTCGACGCTGTCCTTCTACAAGGCGGCGCTGGCCTGGCGGAAGCAGATCATGTCCGGCGACGAGATCGAATGGCTGGCCGGGCCTCCCGACACGCTGTTCTTCCGGCGGGGTTCGGTGATCTGCGCGGTGAACTGCGGCGACGTTGCGGTCCGTTTGCCCGAACACAAAGAGCTGGTATTGGCGACCGCGCCCTTGATCGACGACCTCCTGCCGGCCGACGGCGGGGCCTGGCTGCTCTCCGAGTAGGAAAGATTTCCACCCGTTCTTTTCTCCCGCCACCTTGTACGCAGGAGGAAAGAACTCAACCCGGCGAACCTCGACCAGACTCGGACCATGGACGAGCAGAGGCTGTTACGACAGGGCATGACGATCAGCGTCCGCACCCGCCGGGACGTAGTGGTCGTCGATCCGGCGCGGTTCATGGCGGCGGCGCGGGCGGCCTACCGCGATCTCCACCCCGGCGTCAGCGAGGAGGAGGCGGCCGACAACGTCGTGGACGTGTACGACGCGGTCCACGTCCTCCTCGACCGGCTCGGCCGCTTGGCGCCCGACGCGCCGGAGACGCTGATCGGCCGCGGCGGCCCGCTGCCCGGCCACCGCGTCCTGGACCGTCCCGACGGCCTGTCCCCGGCGGGCGAGTTACAGGAGATCGTGCTCGACGATCCGATGGCGTTGCAGGACTACGGCTGCTTCCTCCCTGAAGATCCGTTCGCCCTGCCGCCCGGCTGAGCCCGCGTCGGCGACCAGAGCGCGGCAAGCTCCGCGAGGCTGGAGATCGTCCGCGACGACCGTACAGGCGAGGAAATCCGCCACCCCGATCAGGTCAGGGCGCGAGTTCCCGTTGGTGATCAACGCCAGCCGATGGCCCCGCGACCGCAGCTCCCGCAGACAGGGCAGGGTGTGGGGATAGAGCGTGACTCCCGCGTGCCGGGCGCGCATGTACTCGGCGTGCACCCGCCCGGCGAACCCGTCGCCCGCCCCGGTCAGCCGGGCGCACTCCTCGAAGGCGGCCCGCCGGATGTCCTCCATCGGCGCGTCGGCGAACTCGGGCCGCGCCGCCACGTCGTCGCGGACCCGCCTCAGCCACTCCGGTGTGACCGGCGGGCCGAAGAGCCCCGCCGCCACGGTGAGGGCCCGCTGCATCGCCCCCTGGAAGTCCCACAGCGTCTCGTCGCCGTCGAAGGTGACTGTTCTCACCCGACAGGTCATCCCCTCTCTGGACCAGATCGCCAAAAAACTTCCCGACTTCTCGGAAGTTTTCGTTATCCCCCCGCGACCTGCGGGTCTCCTGTGTGGCGGCGCGTAGTGAGCGCCCCCCTCCACGTCTCCTCAACAGGACAAGGACCCCATCCACCATGAGCACACCCGCCTCGCGCGGCATCCGAGCCGGACGCCAGTCCGGTGCACGTCAGGTCCGCAGCCTGGCGCTGGCCGGTGCCCTCGTCGGCCTCCTGGGCACCTCCGTGGTGAGCGTCACCTCCCCGGCCATCGCAGCCGAAGCGCCCGTCTCTCAGGGCCGTACCGCCATCGCCTCGTCGTCGGAGCGCGGTGACCTGTCGCCCGCGGCCGCTTTCGACGGGAAGACCGGCACCCGCTGGTCCAGCAAGTTCAGCGACCCGCAGTGGCTCGCCGTCGACCTCGGCAAGTCCACCGCCATCGACAAGATCGTCATCAACTGGGAGCGCGCCTACGCCACGGCCTTCCAGATCCAGACCGCCGCCACCAGCAGCGGCCCCTGGAAGACGGTGTACAACACCACCGCCAACAAGGGCGGTGTCCAGACGATCGACCTGTCGACCACCGGCCGTTTCGTCCGCCTGTACGCCACCAAGCGCTCCAGCCAGTACGGCGTCTCCCTGTGGGAGTTCCAGGTCTTCGGCACCGGCGGGGGCACCTCCAACCCGACGAACCCGACCCCGACCCCCACCCCGACGAAGCCGACGTCCACGCCCACCAGCAACCCGACCACCAACCCGCCCGCCACCGGCTGGGTGCCCGTGGACCAGGCCGCGTGGAAGAAGACGCTGGACGCGTACAACAAGATCCCGTTCGAGACGGTCCCCGCGAACATCGTGCGGGTGCCCGAGTTCCACACCAACTGCACGGTGGCCAACGAGGCCGCGGACGACCCGATCGTCCTGCCCGGCCTGGTCGGCGCCTCGCACCTGCACACCTTCTTCGGCCCGAAGGTCTCCGCGAAGACCACTACCGAGGACCTGCTCAAGAGCACCACGACCTGTGACGCTCCCGGCGACAAGAGCGCCTACTGGGCACCGACCCTGCTGAAGAACGGCAAGCCGGTCCCCATGAAGAACTTCCGCGCCTACTACGGCTCGCGCCTCAAGGACCCGTCCGAGGTCAAGCCGTTCCCGCCGGGCCTGCGCGTCGTCCAGGGTGACGCCAAGCGTCAGGTCGCGACCCCCAAGGGCGCCTCCGGCCAGTTCTGGTGCGCCGGCAGCGCCGAGACCGGCCGTAGCGCCGACGGCAACTGGCCCGTCTGCGCCCCGGGCGGCAACTTGATCTACCAGCTCACCTTCCAGGACTGCTGGGACGGCAAGCACATCGACTCGCCCGACCACAAGTCCCACATGGGTCCCGCCAAGAACGGCACCTGCACCGGCGACTACCCGGTCGCCGTCCCGAACATCTCGATGATGCTCGGCTACGACTCCCTCGGCGGCGACGGCCTCGCGCTGTCGTCGGGCATGGCGTCCTCGATCCACGGCGACTTCATGAACGCCTGGGAGCAGGACACCCTGAGCGCGCTCGTGAAGGTCTGCATCAACCAGAAGGCCAAGTGCGGCGTCACGCCGGGCTGGAAGAAGTAACTCTCCCCCGCTGAACCACCGTGCCGGTGCTCCCGCTACCGCGGGACACCGGCACGGTGCGTTTCACCCTCCACAGACGGCAGCGCTCGGCGGGTTGGCCTGCTCAGACGGGAAAGGCCACCTGCGGTGATCGCAAGTGGCCTTTTCAGTCGAGTAGAGGTGGCCGGTTGGAGCCCACGGCCACTTCTCCCGAACGCGCCGCCTCAGTCGCGAGTCAGCTTCCGGTAGGTCACCCGGTGCGGGCGGGCCGCCTCGGCGCCCATGCGCTCGATCTTGTTCTTCTCGTAGTCGGCGAAGTTGCCCTCGAACCAGAACCAGTTCGAACCCTCTTCCCAGGCCAGGATGTGGGTCGCGATGCGGTCGAGGAACCACCGGTCGTGGGAGGTGATCACGGCGCAGCCCGGGAAGTCGAGCAGCGCGTTCTCGAGCGACGACAGGGTCTCGGTGTCGAGGTCGTTGGTCGGCTCGTCGAGCAGCAGCACGTTGCCGCCCTGCTTGAGGGTCAGCGCCAGGTTCAGGCGGTTGCGCTCGCCGCCGGACAGCACGCCGGCCTTCTTCTGCTGGTCGGGGCCCTTGAACCCGAACGCCGCGATGTAGGCGCGGGACGGCATCTCGACGTTGCCGACCTTGATGAAGTCGAGCCCGTCGGACACGACCTCCCACACGTTCTTGCTCGGGTCGATGCCCCCGCGCGACTGATCGGCGTAGGAGATCTTCACGGTGTCGCCGATGACGATCGCGCCCTTGTCGGGGGTCTCGCTGCCGGTGATCATGCGGAACAGGGTCGTCTTGCCGACGCCGTTGGGGCCGATGATGCCGACGATGCCGTTGCGCGGCAGGTCGAAGCTCAGATCGTCCATCAGGACGCGGTCTTCGAAGCCCTTGGTCAGGTGCTCGGACCGGATGACCGTCGTGCCCAGACGCGGGCCCGGCGGGATCTGGATCTCCTCGAAGTCGAGCTTGCGGAACTTGTCGGCCTCGGCGGCCATCTCTTCGTAGCGCTGGAGACGGGCCTTGCTCTTGGTCTGACGCGCGCGGGCGTTCGACCGGACCCACTCGAGCTCACCTTCCAGGCGCTTCTTGCGCTTGGCGTCCTTCTGGCCTTCGACCTTCAGTCGGGCGGCCTTGGCCTCGAGGTAGGTCGAGTAGTTGCCCTCGTAGGGGAAACAGCGGCCCCGGTCGAGCTCGAGGATCCACGTCGCCACATTGTCGAGGAAGTAGCGGTCGTGGGTGACGGCCAGAACGGTCCCGGGGTACTTCTCCAGGTGGGACTCCAACCAGTTGACACTCTCGGCGTCGAGGTGGTTGGTGGGCTCGTCGAGGAGCAGCAGGTCGGGCTGCTCCAGCAGGAGCTTGCACAGCGCGACGCGGCGGCGCTCACCACCGGAGAGGGTGGTGACGTCGGCGTCGGGCGGCGGGCAGCGCAGTGCGTCCATCGCCTGTTCGAGCTGGGCGTCGAGGTCCCACGCGTTGCGGTGGTCGAGCTCGTCTTGCAGCTTGCCCATCTCTTCGAGCAGCGCGTCGCTGTAGTCGGTGGCCATCTGCTCGGCGATGGCGTTGAAGCGGTCGAGCATCGCCTTGGTCTCGGCGACGCCCTCCTCGACGTTCCCGAGAACGGTCTTGGATTCGTTGAGCGGAGGCTCCTGCTGCAGCATGCCCACGGTGTAACCGGGCATCAGGCGGGCCTCGCCGTTGGAGGTCGGTTCGAGCCCGGCCATCATGCGCAGCAGGGTGGACTTGCCCGTTCCGTTCGGGCCAAGCACCCCGATCTTCGCTCCGGGCAGGAAGGACAGCGTGACGTCGTCAAGGATCACCTTGTCGCCGTGTGCTTTGCGCACGCGCTGCAACGTGTAGATGTACTCGGCCATGCGGTCAAGCTTAGTGGCAACTCAGCACGCGGTTGCGGGCTTGCCACCGGGCGGGGGCATCTGCTGCGCCGGCAGGCAGACCCGGTCGCGCCCGAGCTCCTTGGCCCGGTAAAGCGCCAGGTCAGCGGCGGCCAACAGCTCGATGAGATCATGCCCGTGCACGTTCATGATCGCGACCCCGAGCGAGATCGTGACCGTGATCATGGCGTCGTCGGCGGGCACCGCCATGCGCCCGACGCGGCTGCGCAGCCGCTCGGCCACCCGGCGCGCCTCGGCCAGATCGGCCCGCGGCAGCAGCACCACGAACTCCTCGCCGCCGAACCGCCCGACCACGTCGTAGTCGCGCAGCTGACTGCGCAGCGTGGCGGCCACCCCGATGAGCACCTGGTCGCCGACGAGGTGCCCGTAGGTGTCGTTGACCCGCTTGAAGTGGTCGATGTCGACGATCAGCAGCGCGAGCATCTCACCCGTGCGATGGGCCCGGACGATCTCGGTGTCGGCCTCGCGCTGCCACGCGGCGGCGTTCAGCAGGCCGGTCTTCGGGTCGGTGCGGGCGGCGGCCTGCAACTGCGCGTGCATCAGGCTGCGCTGGAGGAGCATGACCGGCGGCAGCGCCAGGACGAGAAGCAGCATGTTGAGCCCGCACATGATCGCGACGATCAGCCCCAGACACAGCTCGACGGCGTCGAGCAGCAGGCTCTCCCGATCCCACAGCACGTCGCGCCAGCGGACGTCGGGGTCGGCGGTGTGCGCGGCGATTGCGATCAGAGCGGTGTTGAGGATGGTGAACAGCGCCGCGCAGCCGACGGCCAGCGCGATCGGCCACCCCACCCCTTCGGTCAGCCGGGCGGGATCGTCGACCTGCGAGTGGAACACCAGCGAGGCGGCCCCCGCCGCCAGCCCGATGGCCGCCGACGTGACCACCCGCCGATAGACGACGGTGGCCCGCACCCTGAGCTGCAGAAGGATCTGCAGCGGAATCGGCGCCAGCAGCGCGTAGACCGGCGGCAACAGCAGCGCCACCGGAAGCCACCAGGCCGACAGCAGGTCGCGCGACACCCCCGCGGGCATCCCGAGCCGCCGGGTCGCCTCGATGCACACGGCGCCACAGGCCATCAGCGAGCAGAACACCAGCAGATCGCCGACCGACGGGACGGTCACGAGCGACAACCCGACGATCGCGACGAGATCGATGGTGACGATCAGAAAGAGATAGCCGACCAACGGGCGTCGCTGTGCCATCAAAGGCCAGCGGCCCGCCCGCGACGGAGGCCCCCCGATTGGTTTGGCCGAGGTCTGACTGGGCGCTGTCATCCGCTCCCCCAAACGCCTTCTCATCCGCTGAACCCAGCGTCTCACGATGTGTAACACAATAGTTGCGGAGTGTGCGACGCGCGACGGGAACCGCTACCTTGGGCGAGGTGGTCATCACATTCCGATGGCCGGCACGGAGGTTACCGCTCACCCGGAGCGGGTCGTGTGTGGAAAGGAGCAGCCATGGCTCGGGGCGTTGTCTGGACCTGACCAGTCTGGTGCTCTCGCAGCGACACGTTTAGTCGCCATCGGCCGTCCTCCCCACGCTGGTGAAACAGCGCGTGGGATATCGGCCGCGCACGGCCGATGCCCCCTCCATCGCGCACCAGCGTCCGTCTCCCAGATGTCCAACCACTAGATGGCCGCCTCCGGCTCTCCCCAGCCGGGACGGCTGACCGGGGCCCCCAACTTTTTCGGGGGCCCGAAGATCACCAACCAGATCTGGCGCAAGACGGCCAGGTCTGGTTCTTGGTGTGCTTGGAGGGTTCGCGGGCTTTGATGACGGAGCCCCTCCGCTTGTCCACAGGGCTTCGATCGGTATCCGGGTTATCCACAGGGGCGGCTTCACGCCGGTCGCCGAGGTGGAGGTCAGGCCACTGTTGTGCCCGAGCCCGGCGAGGGTCCGGGCAAACGGAGGACAGAGAGTTATGAGCGAGATCTACGTGACGCTGACCGGCAACGTCACCGACGACCCCAAGCAGTTCACGTTCGGCGACGGGTCCCGGGCCACCTCCATGCGGGTGGCCGTCGACCGCCGCGTCCTCGACCGCCAGACGCAGACCTGGCGCGACGGGGAGACGACCTTCTACACCGTCCGCTCCTACCGGGGGCTGGCCGACCACGTCGCCCAGTCGGTCCGGCGGGGGCATCCGGTCGTGGTGGTCGGGAAGCTCCGGGTCAAGCAGTTCGAACGCGAGGGCGAGCAGCGCTTCTGGGTGGAGGTGGAGGCCACCTCCGTCGGCCATGACCTGAAGTGGGGCATCTCCAGCTTCGAGCGTCCGGCCCGGGGCGCCTCGCGGGGTGCCATGACCGACGACGACCTGCGTGCGATGGAGGACGACACCCGCGACTGGGAGCTCAACACTCCCGGGCTGCGGGTCCTGGAGGGCGGCGCGGGCCAGGACGACCCGGCCGAGACCGAAGAGACCGAGTCGTGGCCCGCCGAGGCGGTCCCGGCCGCCGCCTGACAACCCGACGGCCCCACCGTCGAAGGGCCGGCCTGTTCATCTCCCCCGAGCAGGCCGGCCCGTCGGACACGCGCTCTGCCATGTGCGAGACGGCGCCGCGAAGACCAGGCGCGTCTGGCGTCGCCCCGCACGAAGTCAGGCCGGGTCTCGAAGTCGGGTGGTGAGGCTGTGCTGAGGACCCGCACGGTCCGCGCTGACGCCGACGATGACCGCACGCAAGAGTCAGGGGCCGCCGAGCATGCACGTCAGCCCCTCAAGGGCCGGGCCCTAGCGTCGTGAGGTGTTCAGTGCCGCGAAATAGTCGTTGTAGCGGGTCAGTTCGCGTTCGACCGGTTCGATCACCAGGTCCTGGGCCACCCCCGCCACCCGGCGGCGCATGTCCCTCTCCAGCTGGTCGCGTTCCCTGCCCGCGGCCATCACGACGAAGTTCCGGCTCGCGATCGCCGACAGGAGGCCCACGCCGAGCACGCTGACCATCATCAGCACCACCCACGGCAGCGCCGCCACGTCTCCCAGCAGCTCCGCGGGAGGTTCGCCAACCTCCAGAATCCCGTAGGCCACGATCGACCCGGCAACGCCGAGGCCCGCCACGAACAGCAGCACGAGGAGGAGCTGCCACACCTTCGCCAGCCGCCACCACCCCGGCACCCGGTCAAGGGGCGGCGCGATCTCGGCCAGTTCGTCGGTCAGCACCTTCGGGAGCTGGCCCGAGCGGGAGCGGGCCGCGTCGCGGACGGCGTCCTGCCAGGGTTCGGGCATGCCCTGGGTCAGGCCGTCGGACAGGGCCTGGACGGCGTTGTCGACCTCGGCCGGCTGGGCGCGGACGGAGTCGGAGACGAGGGTCCGGATCTCGTCTTTCACGTCGCCGAGCTTCAGGTGCTTCAACGGGTCGCCGCGGAAGCGGGAGGCCCAGCGGCCCCACGGCCAGCCGACCCAGTCGATCGAGCGGGTTCCGTAGACGTTCTCCAGGGCCTCGCCCACGGCGGGGGCGCCGACGGCGTCGCACAGGGCGTCGGTCAGGCCGGCCCGGCGGGCGGGGTCGATCGTGGGGTCGACCTTGAGCATGGCCGGCATGTCCTTGGCCAGGCGGAGCATCAGGCGGTCGAGGTCGGCCTCCAGCCGGAGGTAGCCCGCCCGGCGGGCGCTGACCGACTCGGCCAGTTCGGCCCGCAGGTCGTCGACGCCGCCGCCCGTCACGGCCGAGGTGGCGACCACGCGGGGCTGCTCGACGCCCTCGCGGGCCAGCAGGTCGCGGAGGTCGGCGAGGCACTCCTCGACCTCCTCCGGGGTCAGGCGGTCGGCCTGGTTGAGGGCGAAGACCGTCACGGCGTCGTGGCCGGCGAGCTCGGTCACGTAGCGGCGGTGGGTGGAGGCGTCGGCGTACTTCTGGGGGTCGAGGACCCACACGATCAGGTCGGCCCCGGTGATGAGGCGGTCGGCCTCGGTGTCGGTCAGGGCGCGGATGGAGTCGTGGTCGGGGAGGTCGAGCAGGATCAGGCCGTTGAGCTGGTCGTCGGCCTTGTCGAGGGCGCTGTTCCTGGAGAAGCGATGGCGCCACTGGATCTGGAGCCAGTCGAGCAGGGGGGCGGCGCCCTCCAGGCCCCAGACGCACGCGTGGGTGCGGGCCGTGGTGGGGCGGCGGACGCCCGTGGGTGACAGGTCGAGGCCCGAGATGGCGTTGAACAGGGACGATTTGCCGCTGCCCGTGCCGCCGGCCAGGGCCACCACGGTGTGGTCGGACGACAGTTTGAGGCGGTTGCCGGCCCGGATGATCAGCTGGGTCGCCTCGGTCAGCAGGTCGGCGTCTTCGCGGCCCTGGCCGAGATCGACCACCCGGGTCAGGGCGGCCAGCCGCGTGCCGAGGCCGTGCCTGGGCTCGGCGGTGATCGTCATCGGGCGACCTCGAGGTTGTAGGTGGCCTGGTAGAGCCGGGTGGCCGCGGACTCGTCGGGGATCCCGGCGCCGTCGAGGGCGTCGACGTAGCGCAGCGTCTCGTCGTCGAACAGTAAACCGACGCGGGCGCGCAGGTCGGAGCGGGCCTTGGCGCTGATGCTGCGCAGCGACTCGGCGCCGAGCAGGCCGCGCAGGAGCCGCTGCGGGAGGGCTCCGTTGCCTCCGGGGGCGTCGCCGGTGCCGTAGCCGAGCAGGCCGACGGTGAAGATCAGGGCGAGCGACTCGACGTCGAAGGAGACCAGGCGGGCCACCGAGCGCTTCGTGACGCCCTCGGTGCGGACCAGCTCGGTCACGTGGTCCTGCCACGAGGTGACCATGCGGGCGGTGCGGCGGTCGACGTCGTCGGCGGGGCGGCCCAGGCCGGGGAGGGCGGCCAGGCGGTCGCCCGCTCCGGCGCGCTGGCGCCAGCGGGTGACGACCTCTTCCGAGGCGCGGTGGACGGCCGTGCTGATGACCGATTCGAGGCCGCTGCGCAGGGCGTTGCGGAGCGCGCCGAGGCGTTCGGGGCCGTGGTTCTTGGCCCGGCGGATCTGGAGGGTGCGCATCAGGTCGCCCGACCCGGCGAAGTCCTGCCAGCGGGCCAGGACCTCACCGCGCAGCAACGAGCCGTCGCGGGTCGACTCCTCGATCTCGGCCAGGGCTCCGGAGAACGCCGCGTCGATGTCCGAGCGCAGGTCGGCCCGCAGGGCCACCTGGGTCTCCAGGTGGCGGGCCAGCGCGGGAACGCGGGCGCGGAAGCTGTTGAGGACGCCGTTCAGCGTCGCCTGGACGGCCAGCGCCCGGCGCTGCTCGTCGACCGACAGCTCCGACAGCCACATGCGCAGGTCGGCCACCTCCTCGTCGGGCAGGCGGCCGTTGGTCACGGTGGTCTCGTTGATGATGAAGCGCTCCACCTCGCCGAGGCCGTACTCGTCGAGCATGCGGGTGAAGTGCTTGGCCACGACCTCGCGGGAGCGGACCGGGACGCGGGACAGGACGATCACCAGGCGGGCGCCGCGCTCCTTGGCCAGCTTGAGCAGGCCCCACGAGGGGGCGTCGGCGTAGCGGGCCGCGCTGGTGACGAAGACCCACAGGTCGGCGGCGTCGAGCATGCGGTGGGCGATGTCGTGGTGTTCCTCGACGACCGAGTCGATGTCGGGGGTGTCGAGCAGGGCGACGCCGTGGGGCAGCCACTTGGTGGAGGCGACCACGATCGAGTCGGCGCCGGGGCCCTCCCCCGGTTCGTCGATGCGGTTGAGGCCGCTCAGCAGGGTGCCCTTGGTGAACCAGCGCTCGTCGGCGGGGTTGCAGACCAGGACGGGGGTGCCGGTGGTGGGGCGGCGGACGCCGGTGGCGCTGACGGTCTGCGCGGCGAGGGTGTTGACCAGGGTGGACTTCCCGGCCCCCGTCGATCCGGCGATGACGATCAGGGCGGGGGCGGTGCTCATGTGGACGCGGGGGATGACGTAGTCGTCGAGCTGGGCCAGCACGGCCGCCTGGGACTTGCGGGCCTCGTCGGCGCCGGGGACGTCGAGGCCCAGGTGGAGGCCGGTGACGGCCTCGCGGAGCTGGCTCAGGGCGTCGGTGAGGGCGCCGGAGACCTGCTCGGGGAGGGCGAACTCCTCGTCGTAGGGGTCGTCCTCCTCGGCTTCCCCGGCTTCCTCGGCCTCGGAGGAGGGTTCCTCCTCCGGTATGGCATCTGGAGGTTGGTCGTCGTCTTTGATGGCCCGGAAGCTGAGTGTCTGCTCGCCGGGCGACTCTGGTTCTTCCTCGGGCATGGCGGCCTCGTCTGCGGGTTCGGACCGCGGTGTCTGGTTGGCAGCCTTCATCGGGCTCGCTCCGCTCGCACCATCTCGATCTCCTGACCGACCTTGACGACGTCGCCGACGACGACGATCGCCGGTGGCCGTACGCCCGCGGAGGTGACGCGCTCAGCCACGTCGCGCAAGGTGGCGCGCACCGCCCGCTGGGTGGGAAGAGTACCGTCCTGTACCACCATTACGGGAGTTTCCGGTGAACGTCCCTCACGCTGCAAAGCGTCGGCGATCTCCGCGATGCGTTCCACGGCCATCAGCAGTATCAGGGTTCCCTCTGATCCCGCCAAGAGCTTCCAGTCGACGGTTGAGGCCGGATGTCCGGGCGCGACGTGCACCGAGACGACGTGGAAGTCCTGGCTGACGCCCCGGTGGGTGACCGGGACCCCGGCGGAGGCGGGCACCGCGACCGCGCTGGTGATCCCCGGTACGACCGTCACGGGCACCCCGGCCTCGGCGCAGGCGAGCATCTCCTCGCCGCCACGGCCGAACACGAACGGGTCGCCGCCCTTCAGGCGGACCACGAACTTCCCTTCGAGGGCCCGCGAGACCAGCAGCTCGTTGATCTTCTCCTGGGCCAGGAACCGTCCGTAGGGAACCTTGGCCGCGTCGATGAGCTCGACGTCGGCGGAGAGTTCGTCCAGGAGGGAACGGGGGATGAGGCGGTCGGCGATCACGACGTCGGCCTGGGCGAGAAGCTGGCGTCCCCGGACGGTGATCAGGCCCGGGTCGCCGGGGCCGCCGCCGACGAGGGCGACGCCGACGGGCTTGTCGCGGTGGCGGCGGGCGTCGATGGCGCCGTCGCGGAGGGCGTCGACGACCGCGTCGCGGATGCCGGCCGCCCGGCGCGGGTCTCCCCCGGCGGTGACCGCGACGCCGATCTCGTCGACCCGGCCGCTGGCCGGCGTCCAGGCCGCGGAGGCGTCCTTGTCGTCGGCGCGGACGCACCAGATGCGTTTGGCCTCAGCCTCTTCGGCGATGGCGGCGTTGGCGGCGCGGTCGCTGGTGCAGGCGTGGACCAGCCACGCGTCGTCGACGTCGCCGCGCTGGTAGCGGCGGCGTTCCCAGGTGACGCGGCCGTCGGCGATCAGGTCGTCGAGCGCGGGCGTCGCGCTGGGCGAGACCAGGGTGACCGCGGCGCCGGCGTCGAGCAGGGCGGGGATGCGGCGCTGGGCGACCCGGCCGCCACCGACGACCAGCACCCGCCGCCCGTCGAGCCGCAGGCCGAGCAGATAGGGGGCCATTTCTCCCTCGTTGTGGCACAGGTTTCGTTAGGCAGTAAACCTACCGGCTGACCTGTGACGCGGCTCAAGAGATCGCCGGTATCGGTCTTGTCCCACCCAAAGGAGTGACGTCGGTCACACTGCCGCCGAGTGGGTAATTGACCACAGAACGGGGCTTATCGCAACTCCTACTGTCATCCGCAAGCACCCAGGAACGACAAAACAGGAGTTACCCGAAATGCTGCGCAAGCTCATCGTCCCCGGTCTCGCCCTCGCCGTCACCGCCCTCGCCGCCGCCCCCGCGGCCGCCCACCCCGGCCACGGCTCCTCTTCCTCCCCGCAGGGCGGCGCCCAGTCCGTACAGCAGGCTCCCGACGCCTACTTCGCGGCCACGCTGCTCGGCAAGAACGAGGTCAAGGCCCCCGGGACGAAGGTCGGCGACAAGGACGGCATCGCGATCGCGGTGTTCCGCATCCACGGCAACAAGGTCGAGTACGCCGTCCGCTGGCAGGACACCGCCGCCCCCACCGCCTTCCACATCCACCAGGGCGTGAAGGGCAAGAACGGCGACGTGAAGATCGGCTTCTTCATGGGGTCGGCGCTGCCGGGCACGCTGAGCGCGGTCAAGGGCAGCGTGACCGTCAACGACGCCGGCCTGCTCAACCGGATCAGGAACAACCCCGGCGGCTGGTACGCCAACCTGCACACCGGCGAGTTCCCCGGCGGCGCCGTGCGCGCCCAGCTCCACCGCATCAAGCCCGTCCACCTCGACACGGTGCTGGCCACCGGCTCGCGCTCGACGCTCACCGCCATCGCCGACGGCCGCCAGGAGGTCCCGGCGCCCGGGACGAAGGTCGGCGACAAGAACGGCAAGGCCGTCTGGCTGGTCTGGGTGAAGGGCACCAAGGTCCACTTCGCGACCGTCTGGAAGAACATCGCCCAGCCGACCCTCGCGCACATCCACAAGGCGCCCAAGGGCAAGAACGGCCCGGTCGTCGTGGACTTCTTCGCCGCCCCCACGGGCCTCCCGGCGGGCGTGAACGGCATCGCCGGCACCGGCACGGCCTCCTCCTCGGTGGCCAAGGGCATCAAGAAGAACCCGAAGAACTGGTACACCAACCTGCACACGAGCGAGTTCCCCGGCGGCGCGGTCCGCGGCCAGCTGCACGGTGGCGGCTGGTAGAGCTCGCGTCATGGAAACTGCCCTGGGTCAACGCCCGTCGAGCAGGGGCTGACGGGGGTCCCACGGCTCGCCCGACCGTCTCCGGGCGATCGCCGACAGGGCCTCCAGCACTACCCGGTTGCCCAGCAGGGCGGTGATGTCGGCGTGGTCGTAGGGCGGCGCGACCTCCACGACCTCCAGGCCGACGACCGGAAGTTCGTAACAGATGCGCCGGACCGAATCGAGCAGCTCCCTGGCCGACAGGCCCCCCGGTTCGGGGGTGCCGGTGCCGGGGGCGTGGCCCGGATCGCAGACGTCGATGTCGACGGACAGGAAGATGCCGTCGCAGTCGTCGAGGGCGATGGCGAAGGCCTCGGTCAGGCACTCGGGGAGACCTCTGTGCACGATCTCGGTCATCTCGTAGGAGCGCATGTTCTGCCCGGCCATCCACGACAGGACCTCGGGGCCGGGCCAGTAGCCGCGCAGGCCGATCTGGAGGAACCGGTCGCCCCGAATGGCGCCCGACTCGATCAGGCGGCGCATGGGCTGACCGTGGCCGTAGAGGTGGCCGAACTCGATGTCGCCGGTGTCCGCGTGGGCGTCAAAGTGGATCATCGAGACCCGGCCGAAGCCGTGGTGGCGGGCCACGCCCCGGGCGTCGGGCAGGGCGATCGAGTGGTCGCCGCCCAGGACGACCGGGATGGCGCCGGCGGCGGCGATCGTGTGGACGGCCGCCTCGATGTCGCGGATCGAGGTCTCCAGGTCGCCGGAGAAGCACTCGACGTCGCCCGCGTCGCGGACGGTGAGATCGCGAAGGCCGTCGACCCGCAGGGCGAGACTCGGGCGGGAGCCGTCGTGGGCGAGATAGCAGGCCTGGCGCATGGCCGACGGGCCGAAGCGGGCGCCGGGGCGGTGGCTGGTGCCGCCGTCGAAGGGCGCGCCCAGGATGACGACGTCGGCGCCCTCGAACGAGGCCGGGTCGGTCAGGTCGCAGCGGTCGACGCCGAGAAACGTGATGTCGGGGCCGTACATCGGGCCGTAGCGGGTCATGCGAGGGCCTCCTTGTCGGTCACTCCGGCGGCGTCGAAGGTGGCGACCTCGTGCAGGACCCGGGCGGCGGCGACGACGAGCGGGTGGGCCAGCAGGCCGCCCGTGCCCTCGCCCAGCCGGAGTTCCAGGTCGACGAGCGGGCGCAGGCCGAGATGGGCCAGCGCGGCGGTGTGGCCGGGCTCCGCCGAACGGTGGCCGGCGATCCAGTAACCGGCGGCCTCGGGCTCGATCGCGGCGGCGGCCAGCGCGGCCGATCCGGCGATCACGCCGTCGAGGATGACGGGGATCCGCAACTCAGCGGCTTTCAGCAGATATCCGGCGATGGCGGCGTGCTCCAGCCCGCCCAGCGCGGCCAGCGGGTCGCGGCCCTGGTTGACCTCCAGCGCCCGCGTGACGATGGCGATCTTGTGGGCGAGCATGGCGTCGTCGATCCCGGTCCCGCGTCCCGTGACCTCGCCCGGCTGCTTCCCCGTGTACGCGCAGATCAGCGCCGCCGACGCCGTCGTGTTGGCGATGCCCATGTCTCCGGTGACCAGGCACCGGGCTCCCTGCGCCACCAGCCGCTCGGCCACCTCGGCCCCGGCCTCCCGCGCCCGCAGCGCCTCCGCCTCGGTCATCGCGGGGCCGAGCGACAGGTCGGCGGTGCCCCTCCTGACCTTGCGCGACACCAGGCCGGGCGCCTCCGGCAGGTCGCCGTTCACGCCCACGTCCACCACGGTCACCGACGCGCCGACCTGGCCCGCGAAGGCGTTCGCCACCGCGCCGCCGGCCAGGAAGTTGGCGACCATCTGCTGGGTCACCTCTTGGGGCCAGGGAGAGACCCCTTGGTCGTGTACGCCGTGATCGCCCGCGAAGATCGCCAGGGCCACCGGCTCGGGGAGCGGGGGCGGTGAGACCGCCGCGATGCCCGCCAGCTGGACGGCCACGTCCTCCAGAGCGCCGAGGGCGCCGCGCGGCTTGGTCAGGCGGTCGTGGTGGGCCCTGGCCTCGGCCATGGCGGCGTGGTCAAGCGGGGAGATCATCGCGGGCCTCCTTCAGGGCCGCCAGGAAGGCGGCCGTCGTCTCATCGTCGCGCACGGCCACCCGCAGCCATTCGGGGCCCAGGCCCGGGAAGGTGTCGGCCCTCCTGACGGCGAAGCCCCTCTCGCGCAGGAGCGTTCTGAGCTGGAGGGCGTGCGGGAGGCGTACACAGACGAAGGAGCCCTGTGCCTCCGGCACGACATAGGCCCCCAGAGCGGTCAGGCCGTCGACCAGAACCCGCCGCCGATCGGCCATCTCCCCGGCCCAGCGGAAGGCCTCGGCCTGTGCGCGCGGCGAGACGCACGCCTCGGCGGCGGCCAGCGCGGGCGTGGAGACCGCCCAGAGCGGCTGCGCCTCCCGCATGGCGGCGACGAGCTCCGGCGGGCCGATGACGTAGCCGATCCGGAGCCCGGCCAGCCCCCAGGTCTTGGTGAGACTGCGGATGACCACCAGACCGGGCAACCTGACCGAGGCCAGCGACTCCGGCTCTCCGGGCACACAGTCGGCGAACGCCTCGTCGACGACCAGATACCTGCCTTCGCGGGCGAGTGAGGCGATCGTCGCGGCGGGGTGCAGAACGGACGTGGGATTGGTCGGATTCCCGATCATCACCAGATCGGCGTCGTCGGGAACGAGCGAGGCATCCAGCACGAACGGATCGGGCAACAGCACCCGATCGGGCACGAAACCGACGGCCCGCAACGCCGCCTCGGGCTCGGTGAACTGCGGGTGCACCACGACCGGCCGGGATACGGGAAGTCCGGCCGGTGACGGCGCGGCCAATGCCGACCCGGACCCGCCCGGCTCGTACCCGGCCGGCTCGGACCATGCCCGCCCAGGTGTGGCGAGGACTCGGGCCAGCAGGGTGAACGCCTCGGCCGCGCCCACCGTGAGCAGGACCTCCTCGGGGTCCCGCCCGTGGTGCCCGGCCACGATCCGGGTCGCTCGGTCGGCGTTCGGGTAGGCCGAGATGTCCGACAACGAGGTCGCGAGGAGCTCGCGGAGCCACGTCGGCGGCATGCCCTGCCGGACGTTCACCGCCAGGTCGACCAGACCGGGCCCGATCTCGCTGTCCCCGTGGTGGCGGAGATCGACGGGCATCAGACGCGGGCCGGGACCGGGAAGATCTCCTGGAGCCGTTCGGTGGCCAGGGCCTGGGCGTAGCGCTGTCGGGCCGTCGTCGCGGCGGCGCCCGCCAGGGCCTCCTCGTAGCGGTCGATCACCACGTCGGCCAGGCCCTCGCAGTCGCCGATGACCTCGGCGCAGCGGATGTCGAGGCCCTCGTGGTTGGCGCCGTAGGCGAGGGCCTGGGCCCAGACGCGCTCCAGCACGCCACCGGCGAACAGCACGTAGGGCAGCACGATGACCCGCTTGGCGCCCAGGCGGCGGCAGCGCTCCAGGCCGCCGGGGACCCCCGGCCGCGCGTGGGACACGTAGGCCGTCTCGACCGTCAGGTAGTCGGCCGCGTGGGTCTCCCAGAACAGCCGCGACACGCGGTGGACCTCGGCGTTCGCGGACGTGCTCGGCGAGCCGTGGCCCACCAGGACGACGGCGGTCTCGCCGGGCGCGATCGGCTCGGGCTCCTCGACGAAGGTGCCGCGCACGAAGGTGGGCATGTCTGCTGCGGCGTCGGCGAGGCGTTCGGCCAGGAGTTCCAGGATGCGCGGGTCGGGGCCGAGCGGGCGGCCCAGGTCGTATCCGAGCGTCGGGTGGAGTTCCTGGGCCAGCGCCAGCGTGCCGGGGATGTCGCCCAGCGCGGCGCGGTCGCCGGTGAGGCTCAGCGGCTGCGCGACGAGGTGGTGGTGGCCGCGCGCGACGAGCGAGGCGACCGAGTCGGCCAGCGGTGGGCGGGCCCCGGTGACGAAGCCACCGGAGACGTCCGCGACGTCGCCGTCGAGGCGGCACCGGAGCCGATGAACGAACCGGCCGAATTCGGCTACGCCGGTATCGTCATGCGTGCCGTGCCCGATGAGCAGCAGCGGCGGTCTCATCTCAACGATCTCCCCTGGCTTGACCTGCTCCGCAAAGATAGCCGAGCTTGTCGTGCAATGGGGCATTCTTCCTAGGTTTGCCCAGCTCAGAGCTCACCGATCAAGAGACCGTAAACCACCGTGTCGGCTCTTCCGCCCGGAATCGGGATGGCCCCGCGCAGGACGCCTTCCTCGGCGAAACCGGCCTTCTCGGCCACTTTCCGGCTCGCCGTGTTCCCCTCGGCGATCAGCAGCTGCACCCGCGCGAACCCCTGGGCGAACAGGAAAGCGGTGAGGGTACGGGTGGCCTCGACGGCGTATCCCTGCCGCCGCGCCCACGGCGAGATCCAGTAGCCGACCTCGGCGTCGCCGCGTTCGCGGTCGGCCCGCACCACCGACACCGCCCCGGCCAGCCGCCCGCCCTCGACCGGTTCGAGCGCGTAGGTGACGCTCTGCCGCCGGTCGGTGTGGGCCTGGCGGGTGCTCCAGTCGAGCGCCTTCTCCAGCGTGTAGTCGACCGCCCACGGCATCCAGCGGGCGATCTCGGGGTCGTCGCGCACGGCGGCCAGCACGTCGAACGCATCGCGCTTGGCGAACGGCCGCAGCTCCAGCCGCTCGCCCGCCAGCCGGGAGGGGAACCCGCCCGGCCGGTCGCCGCGCAGTAACCCGAAGACGACCACGTCGTGGGGCCCGTCGTCTTCGAACCCGGCGCCGCGCAGCAGGCCCTCGCGGGTGAACCCGGCCTTCTCTGCGACCCTGATCGAGGCGGCGTTGCCCGCGATGGCGCGCAGTTCGACCCGCCGCAGCCGGGCCGTGCCGAGCGCCCAGGAGGCCAGCCCGCCGAGGGCCTCGGGGGCGTAGCCGTTGCCCCGGTGGGCGGGGTGGACGCCGTAGCCGACCTCGGTCGTGCCGGCCCCCCAGTGGGTCTTGAACAGGCTGATCGCCCCGACGATGCGGCCGTGGCGCTCGATCGCCAGGTGGATGCCCTGGCCCGACCGGCGCAGCTCGTGGACGCCGTTGACGAGCCACGAGACGATCCCGCCCGCGTAACCGGGGGCTCCCGGCGGCAGCGCGGTCGGGTGGGCGCCGTCCTGCACGATCGCCCTGACCTGGTCGTGGTCGGAGGGGCGGAAGTTCCGCAGGACGAGCCGATCGGTGGCGATGGACAGGCGCTCGTCGAACACGCCCCATACCGTACGACTACCCGATGACGATGACGACCTCGAGCGTGCGCGGACCGTGCACGCCCTCGACCCGGTTCAGCTCGATGTCGCTCGTCGCCGACGGCCCGCTGATCCAGGTGAGCGGCCGGGTCGCGTCGAGCCGGGCGATCGCGTCGGGGACGTTCGGCACGATCTGGTCGTCGCGGACCACGCACAGGTGGTAGTCGGGGATGAGCGTCTGCGCGCGGGTGCCCTGGCCGGGGCCGGCGTCCAGGACGATCGTGCCGGTCGCGGCGACGGCGACGGCGCAGGTGGAGATGACTCCGTCGGCTTCGCCTTGCGAGGGGGCGTACATGTCGGAGGGAAATCCTGCCGGAACGGTCAGCACCCTGCCCTTGGTGATCTCGGCGATCGTGGCCGCCACCTCGGCGCGCGGCACGACGTGCACGATCGCCTTGTAGTCGCGGACCCGCTCGGCGAACAGCTCCACGTCGCCCGGTTCGCCGGTCGCGCCCCGGTAGTCGCGGACGATCTCGGCGTCGGGCGCGCCCTCGACGGCCGAGCGGATGCGCCGCAGGATGACCTCGCGTGCCGCCGCGCTCATGACTCCCTGCTTTCCTGAGGCAGATTCACATCGGGAGCCACGGCCGGCCTTCGGCCGTCCGCGCCGCCCTCCCTGACCCACCAGTCGCGGAACGACTCGGCGGGGATCTCCGGCATGTCGCGGGTGTCGGTCCAGCCCGACAGCGGGCCGGGCAACCGTTTGGGCACGAGCCTGCGCATCCGCCCGCCGAACCGCTGCGCCTTGGCCAGCCGCTTCGAGCGGTTGAAGACCCACCCGGCGGCGGCCATGCCCGCCCTCTCGGTACGGGGGTGCCGCGCCTTCGCGCGCAGGTCGACGAGCACCGACGGGATGTCGATGGCGACCGGGCAGACCTCGTAGCAGGCGCCGCACAGCGACGACGCGTAGGGCAGCGACCGGTCGAGCTCGGTGTCCATGCCCCTGAGCTGCGGCGTCAGGATCGCTCCGATGGGCCCCGGGTAGACGGAGCCGTAGGCGTGCCCGCCGGCGCGCTCGTAGACGGGGCAGACGTTGAGGCAGGCGGAGCAGCGGATGCAGCGGAGCGCCTGGCGTCCCACCTTGTCGGCCAGCACGGAGGTGCGCCCGTTGTCGAGCAGCACGAGATGGAACTCCTGGCCCTCGGTCGCGCCGGTCCACATCGAGGTGTACGGGTTCATGCGCTCCCCCGTGGAGCTGCGCGGCAGCAGCTGGAGGAACACCTCCAGGTCCTGCCACGTGGGCAGCAGCTTCTCGATGCCGACCACGCTGATCAGGGTCTTGGGCAGCGTGAGGCACATGCGCCCGTTGCCCTCCGACTCCAGCACCACCAGCGTGCCGGTCTCGGCGATCATGAAGTTGGCCCCCGAGATGGCGACCTTGGCCTCCAGGAAGCGCTTGCGCAGGTAGAGCCGGGCCGCCTCGGCGAGGGCGCGCGGCTCGTCGGTCAGGTCCTTCGGCGCCCCGGCCATCTTCTTGAGGAAGAGCTCGCGGATCTCGGCCCGGTTGCGGTGGATCGCCGGGACCAGGATGTGCGACGGGAAGTCGTCGCCGAGCTGCACGATCAGCTCGGCGAGGTCGGTCTCGAACGCCTCGATGCCCTCTTCGGCGAGCGCCTCGTTGAGGCCGATCTCCATGGTGGCCATGGACTTGACCTTCACGACCTCGGTCTCGCCGGTGTCCTTGACCAGGCGGGCGACGATCCGGTTGGCCTCGGCCGCGTCGCGGGCCCAGTGGACGACGCCCCCGGCCGCGGTGACCTTCTCCTCCAGCTCGATCAGGTAGCGGTCGAGGTTGCGCAGCGTGTGGTCCTTGATGGTCTTTCCGGCCTGGCGGAGCTCGGCCCAGTCGTCGACCTCGCCCACCACCGCGGCGCGCTTGCCCCGGATCGTGTGGGTGGCCTTGCGCAGGTTGAACCTGAGCTGGCTGTTCTGCACGGCCTTGGCGGCGTTCTTCGGGAACGCGGGCATGCCGACGAAGACGCCGCTCATCCGGCGTTCTCCTCGGTCGACGCGAGGATCTCGGCGAGGTGGAGCACGCGTACCCCCGACTTCTGGCGTTTGAGGGTGCCGCCGATGTGCAGCAGGCACGAGTTGTCGGCGGCGCACAGCACCTCGGCGCCGGTCTTCATCACGTTGCCGATCTTGTCGGCGCACATCGCCGCGCTGACGTCGCGGTTCTTGACGGCGAAGGTGCCCCCGAAGCCGCAGCACTCCTCGGCGCCCGGGAGCGGTACCAGCTCCAGGCCCCGGACGTTCTCCAGCAGCGTGAAGGGCTTGTCGCCGACCTTGAGCCCGCGCAGGGAGTGGCACGTCGGGTGGTAGGTGACCTTGTGGGGGAAGTAGGCGCCCACGTCGGTCGTCTTCAGGACGTCCACCAGGAACTCCGACAGGTCGTAGACCTTGGGGACGTTCTCGATGTCCAGATGGGGATACTGCTCGCGGACCATCGCGGCGCACGAGCCGCTCGGCGCGACGACGGCGTCGTATCCGGCGAACGTGGCAGTGAACCGGTTGGCCAGCTTGACCGCCTCGTCGCGGTAGCCGGTGTTCAGGTGCATCTGGCCGCAGCACGTCTGGGCGAGGGGGAAGTCGACCTCGACGCCGAGCCGCCGCAGCAGCCCGACCGTCGCCTTCCCCGTGCCGGGGAAGATCGTGTCGTTGACACAGGTGATGAAGAGCGCGACCCGCACCGGGACTCCCGCAGGTATGGTCAGACCAAATATGGTCAGACCATACACCTTTCCGGCGGAAGGATCACGGTGCGGACCTTCGAAACGGTTCTGGCCCAAATCGAACAGCGAATCGCGGCCGACGGTTTGACGGTCGGCGACCGGCTGCCCGGGGAGCGGCAACTCGCCGAGCAGCTGCGGGTGAGCCGGTCGTCGGTGCGCGAGGCGCTGCGGGTGCTCGAAACGCTGGGCGTGGTGTCGTCGCAGGTCGGAAGGGGTCCCGACGCCGGGGCGGTGCTGATCTCACGGCCCGACGGGACGCTGGCCGACCTGCTGCGGCTGAACCTGGGGCTGACGACGATGTCGGCGCGGGAGGTCCTCGACACCCGGTTGATGATCGAGCGCTGGTCGGCCGCTCGGGTGACCTGGGCGCCCCCGGCGATGACGGAGGCCCTGGCCGCGATGGACCTCGCGGCCTCGCCCGAGGAGTTCGTGACCCACGACATCGCCTTCCACGTGGCGCTGACCGACGCGGCGGGCAACCGGCTGCTGTCGGCGGTGCTGCGGGCGCTGCGGGACGCGCTGGTGTCGAACGCGGTCGAGGCGGTGCGGAGACTGGGCCACACCGACGACCTCCAGGCCGACCACCGGCGGATCCACACGGCCGTCGAAGCGGGCGACGGCGAGGAGGCGGTCGAGGCGGTGACCGCTCACCTGGCCCGCGCCTATCCCGGCCTTTCGCCGATTCAGAACGTGTTCTAGTTTCGCGGTATGAAGCTGGGTCTGAACCTCGGTTACTGGCAGCGCACCCCCTCCGACGCGACCGCCCTCGTCCAGGCCGCCGAGCGGCTCGGCTACGACTCGGTGTGGACGGCCGAGGCCTACGGCAGCGACGCCTTCACCCCGCTGGCCTGGTACGGCGCCCGGACCTCACGCATCAAGCTGGGCACCTCGGTGGTGCAGCTCAGCGCCCGTACCCCCGCCGCCACCGCGATGACCGCGATGACGCTCGACCACCTCACCGGCGGCCGGCTGCTGCTCGGGATCGGGGCGTCGGGGCCGCAGGTGGTCGAGGGGTGGTACGGCGTCCCGTTCGCCCGGCCGCTGGCCCGGACCCGGGAGTACGTCGAGATCATGCGGAAGATCTGGCGGCGGGCGGAACCCGTGACCAACCACGGGCCGCACTACCCGCTGCCGCTCCCCCAGGGCAAGCCGCTCAAGCTGATCACGCACCCGTTGCGCGCGGACATCCCGGTCTACCTGGGCGCCGAAGGGCCGAAGAACGTCGCGCTGGCCGCCGAGATCGGGCAGGGCTGGCTGCCGCTGTTCGCCATCCCCTCCATGATCGAGTCCATGTACGGGGACGCGCTCGCCGCCCGTACGGAAAACTTCGACATCGCGGCCATGGTCATGGTGCTGATCACCGACGACGTCAGGGCGGGGCTCGACGTGGTCAAGATGATGCTGAGCCTGTACATCGGCGGCATGGGGTCGTCCAAGCGGAACTTCCACGCCGACATCATCGGCCGCATGGGGTTCGCCGAGGAGGCCGCCCACATCCAAAGCCTCTTCCTCGACGGACGCCGGGAGGAGGCCTTCGCCGCCATCCCCGACGCCCTGGCCGACGGGATCTCCCTGGTCGGCCCGCCGGGACGGATCAGGGAACGCCTGGCACCATGGCGGGACAGCCCGGTGACGAGCCTGCTCGTGATGGGCCCCAGAGACGAGGACGACCTGCGGACGATCAGGGATCTGGTCGCCGAATAGGGGTGGTGGCCGGGTGTTATCCAGGTGGGCGACGGTGGCGGCACTGTTTCTGCTGGTCGCGGGATGCGGCGAGGAGATCCCGCCCCAGACCGGAATCCCGGTCGCCCAGGCCTCGGACGGGCCGGCTCCCCCGGCCGCCGAGCCACCGCCCGTGGCCGAGTTCCGCACGCTCACCGGCTCCGACCCGGTCCCGATGCCGTTCGACCCCTACGTGATCCCGATGGACGGCATGGCCGAACTGGCCCTCGCGGTCGAGCAGGCGGCGTACGACTGCATGCACGAGCGAGGCCGGACGGGCTGGGAGAAGGGCATGATCAGGAACTGGAGCCCGCACGACTTCAACGAGTCCCCCTTCTACCCCTACCTCGACCCCGCCCGCGCGGCCGAGAAGGGCTACCCCCGGACCTCCCTCGATCCCGAACTGGTCGAGAAGGCCTCGGTCCGGCCGTCACGGGCGGCCACGGCCGACGAACTGGCCGCCTACAACGGCCCCGACGGATGTCACGAGTCGGCCAGAAAGCGGATCTACGACCCGCCACAGCTCGACGTGGACGTCCGCGCCCTGATCACCGACGCCAAGCTGAGCGCCGCCAGGGACACCCGGTTCATCCAGGCGGTCGAGTCGTGGCGGATCTGCATGGGCCGCCGGGGCTTCGCCTACCAGGACCCGCGCCTGCCGGCGATGAATCCCGCCTGGGAGTCCCGCACGGAAGACCAGCCGGCGGGCAAGGAGGAACGCCGCACCGCCCGCGCCGACGCCGAATGCCAGGCGGCGAGCAACGTGGCCGGGGTGTACGCCACCCTGCGCGCCGCCTACGAGCGGCGCAGCCTCGACGCGAACCGCGACCGCCTCGGCCCGTCACGTGAGGTGACCCGCCGGTGGCTGGCCAACGCCCACGCGATCCTGTCCTAGCCGGGCAGGTCCGACCAGCCCGACTCCAGGTAGGCGTAAGCCGTCCCCTTCTGGGCCGGGATCATCGTCGTGCCCGGCGGGGTGTCGACCGGCCGCTCGTCCTCGCCGTCGTAGACGTAGGCGAGGAGCTTCGCGGTGGCCGGGTCGACCACGAGCGTGTGGTCCCCCGTCGCGTCGGTGATCGAGAGGCCGGGTCTGCCGACCGGGTCCTTCGCGTTCTCGTCGAGGCGGAGCCCGTTCTGGTCGGCGAGGATGCGCAGGAGGGTGGCCCGGGTCGCGTTGGAGGCGGGCGAGGTCAGAATGTGGCGGGCGGCGGCGAAGGCGAACGCCCCCTTACCGGTCCCTTCGGGCCGGGCCTCGTCGAGCCACTTCTGGAGGGCGGCGCGATCGGCGGGGAGCTTCTTCAGATCCTCCTGCCGGACCTCCTTCGTCCCGATCCCCCAGGCCAGGACCATCCCCTTGAACGACCGCTCCGCGCCGACCGGGAGGCCGGGTTTGCCCTCGGCCCGCCAGGCCTTCCCGGCGCGCTCGTCGGCGAAGGTGGTCGCCACGTCCCGGACCGGGCCGATCCTGCCGTCGCGGCCGTCGTACCAGGTCTCGGCCGTCGAGGCGACGACCACGCCGTCCATCGGCGAGGTGAAGGTCCGGATCTTCTCGTGCCAGTACGTCCCGGTCTCCGCCGGCGTCCGCTCCAGCGTCTCGGCCCCGGCCAGCAGCACGCTGCGCGCGGTCAGCACGGGGGTGGCCGCCGGGACCGGGGCGGGCCGCTGGGCGACCGTCGTCGAGGGCGCGAACGCCACGAAGGCGGCGGCCGCCGCCGCGAGCAGGCCCGACGCCGCCAGCAGCGGGGTCCGGCGCCTGCGCGCGGGCCGCTCGGCGAAGGCCCTCGTCAGGTCGTCGGCACGCCTGGCCCGGTAGGACTCCTCGGTCACGTCGTCGGGCCGCAGGCTCTTCACGAGGTCGTCGATCATGATTGCTCCTGGAGGGTTCGGGGGCGCAGGGCCTCGGTGAGGCGGCGGCGCGCGCGGTGCAGGCGGACGGTGAACGTGCCGGTGGCGCAGCCGGCGATCTTCGCGGCCTCGCGGGGCGTCAGGCCGTACCAGCTGGTGAGGATCAGCGCCTCGGCGTCGGCCTCCGCCATCGCGGCGAGCACGATCAGCGCCGCCTCGCGTTCGGTGACCTGGTCGGCGACGTCGGGGGCGGCACGGGCCGGCAGGTAGGCGAGCAGCCGTTCGGCCCGGATGCCCGAGTCGCGCTGTTTGCGGAGCAGGTTCCTGGCCACGCCGAGCAGCCACGGCAGCGGCTCCGGCGGCAGGTCGGCCAGCCGCCGCCAGGCGATCAGGAAGGTCTCCCCCACGACGTCCTCGGCCGCGGCCCGGTCGGCGCGCAGCAGCGCGTACCCGAGGACGGCCCGGTAGTGCCGGTCGTAGAGGTCGGTGAATCGTGTCTCTGGATCGTCCACACCCAGTAGTCCCGCCAGTGGAGCCCGGATTACACATGACATCATTTCGGGCGTGAAGGTGCTGATAGCCGACGACCAGGAGCTGGTCCGCACGGGGTTTCGCATGATCCTCGACGCGCAGCCCGACATCGAGGTCGTGGCGACCGTGGCCGACGGCGCGGCGGCCGTCGCGGAGGCCCGCCGGCTGCGCCCCGACGTGTGCCTGCTCGACATCCGCATGCCGAAGCTCGACGGCATCGAGGTCACCCGCCTGCTGGCCGGTCCGGGCGTCCAAGACCCCATGCGGGTCGTCATCGTCACCACGTTCGACCTCGACGACTACGTCTACGGCGCGCTGCGGGCGGGAGCCTGCGGCTTCCTGCTGAAGGACAGCGGCCCCGCCCTGCTCATCGAAGCGGTCCGCGCCGCGGCGGCGGGCGACGCGCTGGTCTCCCCTTCGGTGACGGTACGGCTCCTCGCCCACCTCGCCCGTCCACGCCAGCCGGTCAGCCCGCCCGAATCGCTGACCGACCGGGAACTCGACGTGGTGCGCCTGGTCGCCCGTGGGCGGACCAACCAGGAGGTCGCCGCCGAGCTGTTCGTCTCGCTGTCGACGGTGAAGACGCACATGGCCAGCGTCCAGACCAAACTGGGCCTGCGGAACCGCGTCGAGGTCGCCGCGTGGGCCTGGGAGTCCGGTGTCGTGAGTTGACCGGATTAGCGGAGGTTCTCCCTGGAAACGAAGGGGTCAGGTAACACCGGGGGGAGAGTTCCGTGCGCATGCCACAGAGATCCGCGTTCGGGGTCTATGCCGCCCTGACCGGCCAGATCGCCTCCCTCGCGGCTTTGGTGGCCTTCGAGGAACTCCGGGGCCGCGACCTGGCCCTCCAGATAGCCGCCTTCGGCGGCGACCCGAAGGCCCCGGGAGCCGAGGCCGTCATCGGCGACGTGACCGTCTTCGCCGTCCTGGTGATGGCCGTGGTCGTGACGACCGCGGCCGCGGCGGCGGCCTACCTGAACTGGCTCGCGTCGGCGGCCCGCGTCCGGAAGCTGACCGCGACGGCGGCGTGGCTGGTCCCTCTCGTGAACCTGGTGGCCCCGGTGCTGCTGGCCGACCAGGCGTGGCGGGAACGCGCCAAAGACTCCCGCCTGCGCTGGCTCGTGCTGGTGAGCGCCTGGTGGGTGACGGGCCTGACGACGATCTCCCTGATCGTCGACAGCCACGCCTCCCACACCAACCTGACGGGCCTGGGCGTGCGCGAACTCACGGCGGCGGCGGTGACGGCCTTGCTGTGCGCGGCGACGGTCTGGGAGGTGTCCTCCCCGCGCACCGTCCGCCTCCCCCGTCAGGCGATCTCGGCGATCCGCTGATCACGCGACCTTGCCCGAGCTGCCCATGCTGGCGTGCCACAGCACCCGTTGCGGCTCCTTGACCCCCAGGTCGGCGTAGGGCGACAGCTCGTACCCGTTCTCGTAGGTGATCTTCTTGCCGCCGATGACCCCGCGTCCCTCCTCTGGACGGTCGGCGAGGATCTCCCTGACCGCCTCGACGCCGCGCGTCCGCCACACCCGGTCCAGGTCCGTCAGGTTCCAGGCGTGCAGGGCGCGCATCGAGATCCCCCGGCGGCCGGTACGCCGGATCACCCCCCGCGCCACCAGCAGCCACGACCCGAACACCGTCGCCGCCGTGTGGGCCTGGACCGACTCGAAGAACGTCAGGTCGACGGGGCCCGTCGAGTCGTCCAGGGTGGTGAAGATGACCCGCTGGCCCGACCGCACGGCCGGGGTCTGGGTCGCCACCTTCACCCCGGCGACCAGGATCTCCGCCCCGTTGCGCTGTTTCAGAAGGTCGCGCGACCGGACCACCCCCAGGGCGTCGAGGAAGTCGTCGTGGAAGGCGATCACGTGGCGGGTCACGTCCATGCCCAGGACGCTCAGCTCCGCCTCGACCGCTTCGGCCTCGCTCATCTCCGGGAGTTCCCCGGGCGCCACGTGGTCGGCGAAGCCCATCGGCAGCTGGCCCGAGCCCTGACCGCCCGCCCGGTCGAGGGCGCCCACCTGCGCCATCAGGTCGCGGCGGGTCAGGCGGCCGGGGCGCCAGCGGGGCTCGCCGGGGCGCAGGCCGTGGAGGGCGTCGAGGCCGCCGACCTCGATGACGTGCTCGGCCACCGGGCGGGACGGGCGGGCGCGCTCCCAGAAGTCGGCCATCGACACGTACGGCTGGCCGGCGATCATGCGGTCGACCTCGGCCTCGCTGATGCCCTTGATGGCCGAGAACGGGACGCGGAGGCCGTAGCCCCGGCCGAAGAGCGGCGGGTCGCCGGCGGCCGGGCCCAGTTTCTCCACGCGCCAGTCGCGGGCGGAGCGGTTGACGTCGAGCGGCAGGACCTCCACGCCGCACTGGCGGGCTTCGTCGAGGATGACGCGGTTGGGGTACATGCCCGGTTCGTGGGTGAGGACGCCGGCGAAGAAGGCCGCCGTGTGGTGGCGTTTCAGCCAGGCCGACTGGTAGGTCGGCAGGGCGAAGGCCGCCGCGTGGGCCTTGCAGAAGCCGAAGGCGCCGAACGCGTCGAGGACCCGCCAGGTCGCCTCGACCGTCGCGGCGTCGAACTCGGGGCGTACGTTCATCTCCCACCAGGTCCGGACCCGGGTGCGGCCCTCGGGTGAGGACAGTGAGCGGCGGATCTTCTCGGCCTGGGACAGGCCGCAGCCGGTCATGATGTCGACGATCTTCAGGACCTGCTCGTGGAAGACCACGACGCCGTTGGTCTCGGCCAGCGCGGACCGCAGCTCGGCGTGGGGGTAGACGGCCGCGCGGAAGCCGTGCCGCGACTCCAGGTAGGGGGTCACCATGTCGGAGTTGACCGGGCCGGGGCGGAACAGCGAGATGTCCACGATCAGGTCGTGCATGGTGCGGGGTTCGAGCTTGGCGACGAGTTCGCGCTGGCCGGGCGACTCGATCTGGAAGCAGCCGATGGTCCGGCTCTCGCGCACCATGTCGTACGTCGCCGCGTCGTCGTGCGGGACCTCGTCGAGGGCCACGTCGGTGTCGTCGACCCGCTTGATCTCGCCGAGCGCGTAGGCCAGGGCCGACTGCATCCGCACCCCCAGGACGTCGAGCTTCAGCAGCCCGGCGTCCTCGACGTCGTCCTTGTCGAACTGCGACATGGGGAACTCCAGCAGGCTGCGTTCGACCGGGGTGCGGCCGCGCAGGCCCATGTTGCCGACCAGCACGCCGCACGGGTGGAGGGCGATGTGCCGGGGCAGGCCGTCGAGGCGTTCGGCCAGCCGGAAGACCGTCTCCAGGGCCCGGCCGCCCAGGCCGCTGTCGCGCAGTTCGGGCAGGTCGTCCAGGGCCGCCCGGATCTGCTTGGCCCTGACATGGGGGAACGCCTTGGCGATGGCGTCGATCTCGTGCGGCGGCAGGCCCATCGCGGCCCCCACGTCGCGGATGGCGCTGCGGGCCCGGTAGGTCTCCATCATCGACACGCAGGCGACGCGCGACTCCCCGTACCGGTCGAGGATGGCCCGGTAGCAGTCGAGGCGCCGGGCCGACTCGACGTCGACGTCGATGTCGGGCAGCCCGACGCGGCCCTCGGACAGGAAGCGCTCCATCAGGAGGCCGTGGTCGATCGGGTTGACCTCGCCGATCTTGATCAGGTAGTTCACCAGGCTGCCCGCGCCCGAGCCCCTGATCGCGCAGCGGATACCCATGCCGCGGATCATGTCGGTGATCCCGGCGACCGCGACGAAGTAGCCCGACAGGCGCTTCTTCTCGATGATGGCCAGTTCGGCGGCCAGGCGCTCGCGCGCCTCCCGCGACCGGCCGAGACCGCGGTCGAGCAGGCCGTCTTCGCAGCGGTGGCGCAGCAGTGGGACCGGGTCGCTCCCGATCTCCGGCAGGTGCAGCCGGGGGTCGACCTCGTCGATCAGCGGCACGATCTCGACCGGGTCGAGCACGCACGCCTCGGCCGCGCGCCGCGTCACGCCCAGCAGCCGGGTCGCCCGCGCCCCGTCGCCGCCGCACACGCGCAGGGCGACGCGGCCCATCTCCTCGGCGTTCTTCAGGTAGGCGTGCGACGACGACTCCACGTGCCGTCCGTGCAGCGGGACGAGTTTCCTGGCCGCGTCGAGCACGTTGCCGACCTGGTAGTCGGCCGGGTCGAGGTGCCTGACCGCGTTGGTGAGGATCGCGGGCAGCCCGAGGGAGTCGGCCAGGGCGAGCAGGTGGGTGGCGGTGTTGACGTCGCGGTAGCCGTAGAGGTCGACGATCTCCACGGCGGTGCCCGGCACCGCCGCGCGCCAGCGCTGCAGCAGGTCACGGGCCTGCTGGTCGCGGCGGGCGGCGACCGCGCGGCCGACCTCGGAGCGCGGGCCGAGCAGCACGATCAGGCGGCCGTCGGCGGCGTGGCGGCCGACCAGGTCCATGGTGACCCGGGGCGTGCCGCGCTCGCCCGCGTAGTGGGCGGCGGTGACCAGGCGGCACAGATCGGACCATCCGTCGCGTCTGGCCAGGACGACGATCCGGTCGTCCTCGTCGGACCCTGAGCCGGACCTTGAGCCGGACCTTGAGCCGGCCCCTGAGCCGGACCCTGAGCCGGACAGGGCCAGGTCGACGCCGACGATCGCGCCGATGCCCGCCTCGTGGCAGGCCCGGACGTGCTTGATCGCGCCGTAGAGGCCGTCGCGGTCGGTCAGCGCGAGGGCGTCCATGCCGTGCTCGACCGCCCTCTTCACGAGGGCCGGCGGGAAGGCGGAGCCGTAGCGCAGCGAATAGGCGGAGGCGACGTGGAGGTGCTGGAACGGTCCCATCAGTCCCACGCCCGCAGCATCAGCCACGCGTCGGTGGCGGTGTCGTAGCGCAGTTCGTAGGTGCCCGACTGCGCCTCCACCCGCCAGAAGCGGCGTTCGCCGGGGTCGGTGGCGGAGGTCTTCCACCATTCCCGGGCGACCACCCAGTGGTCGAGGATCTGCCGGACCACATAAAGCCGGTCACGCCAGACGAACCTGACGGGCTGGCCGTCTCGGACCCACACCTCGATCGGATCGCCATACAGTCTGCTCACGGACCTTCTCCCGATGGCTCCCAGTTGCCTGCGATCGCCACCCGGGGGAAGGGGCGGGCGGTGCTGTATCGAACATATGTTCTCAGGGCGTTGAACGCAAGTTCGAACGTCAGGGTATGACGTAGTTCATTTCCCCCGGTTTCTGTACGGTGGGTCGTCGTGGCGAACGAACCTCAGCAGATAGGGCCTTATCGCATCACCGGCCGGCTCGGCCGGGGCGGCATGGGCACCGTCTACCTCGGCCAGGACGAATCCGGCCGGAAGGTCGCCGTGAAGGTGATCAACACCGAGTACAGCCAGAACGAGAACTTCCGGGTGAGGTTCCGCCGCGAGGCCGAGTCGGCCCAGCGGGTACGCCGCTTCTGCACCGCCGCCGTGCTCGCCGCCGACCTCGACGGCGAGCAGCTCTACGTCGTCACCGAATACGTCGAGGGCCCCAACCTCGAACAGGCCGTGGAGAGGTCGGGCCCGCTGACCGGGTCGAGCCTGGAGGCCCTGGCGGTCGGCGTGGCCACCGCCCTCACCGCCATCCACGCCGCCGGGATCGTCCACCGCGACCTCAAGCCCTCCAACGTGCTGCTGTCCCCCGTCGGCCCCCGGGTGATCGACTTCGGCATCGCCCGCGCGCTCGACACCTTCGGCGGGGTCACCCACACCGGCGAGCTCGTCGGCACCCCCCGGTACATGGCGCCCGAGGTGCTGCGCGGCGAGGCGATCTCACCCGCGTGCGACGTGTTCTCGTGGGGCTGCCTGGTGGCGTTCGCGGCCAGCGGCCGGGCCCCGTTCAACGGCGAGGCGCTGCCCGCCGTGATCTTCCAGGTGCTCAACGCCGAGCCGGTGCTCGACAACCTCGAACCGCAGATGCGCCAGCTGGTGCTGGCCGCGCTCGACAAGGACCCGCGCAACCGCCCGTCCGCCCAGCAGCTCCTCGACAGCATGGTCGGCCGGGTCACCCCGGAGATCGCCCAGCACACGGTGGCCCAGACCTGGAAGCAGAGCGCGCCGCTGCGCCGCCGCCCGGCCAACCGGGGCCGGCTGGTCGCGGGGGTCGCCGTCGCGGCGGCGATCGCGGTGACGGCCGGGGTCATCGGGGTGCGCGCCCTGGCCGGACCGGGCGGCCCGCCGACCGGCCTGGGCACCCTCTACCAGGAGGACTTCACCACCAACGGCGACTGGCCCGGCACCTACGACCCCGACTCCGGTTACGGCTACGGCTACACCCCCCAGGGCACCTACGCGATCGACCTGAACGCCGACAACCCCGAGAGCCTCACCGCCGCGCCGATCCCGTTCGTCGCGAAGCAGGAGGCGACCCCCGGCCCGTCGCCGACCCCGGTCACCCCGCTCGGCCTGCTCATCGGCGTCGACGTCCAGACCCAGGACCCGGTCGGCAGCGGCGAATACGGCCTCTTCTGCCGCGCGACCAAGGACAACTACAAGGACAACCGCTACGAGTTCCTGCTGACCAGCTCCGGCGAGGCCCGCATCCGCCGGGTCTCCGGAGGTTCGGGCGGGATCATCGCCGACGGCGTCGTCGAGGGGCTGACCGACAAGCTCAACCTGTACGTCTCCTGCGAGCCCGGCGAGGGCAAGTCGGTCCAGCTGCAGATGTGGGTCAACGGGAACCCGGTGCTGTCGGCCACCGACACCAACGGCCTGCCCAGCGGCGACGTCGGCGTCGTCGGCCGGGTGCAGCCCGACGGGGAGTCGTCGCTCCGGCTGACCATCGACAACTTCGTGCTCCGAGGCGAGCTGGACGGGTAGAAAAGGCGCCATGCAAGCGATCATCGTCACCACACCAGGCGGCTCATCGGCTCTCGACTACGCGGAGGTGCCCGACCCCGTGCCCGGGGAGGGCCAGGCGCTGGTCGAGGTCGCCGCGAGCGGCGTCAACTTCATCGACGTCTACCACCGCGAGGGCCGCTACCCGCTTCCCACTCCGTTCGTCCCGGGCTCCGAGGGGGCCGGCACGGTCCTCGCCGTCGGCCCCGGCGTCACCGAGGTCGCCGTGGGCGACCGGGTGGCCTGGGCCAACATCATCGGCAGCTACGCCGAGAAGCAGCTCGTCCCGGCCGAACGGCTGGTGCCGGTCCCCGACGGGCTCGACCTCGACCTGGCGGCCGCGGTGCTGCTCCAGGGCATGACGGCCCACTACCTGACCCACGCGACCCACGAGGTGCGCGAGGGCGACGTCGTGCTGGTCCACGCCGCCGCCGGGGGCATGGGGCTGCTGCTGACCCAGACGGCCAAGATGCGCGGCGCCCACGTGATCGCCACCGTCTCCTCCGACGCCAAGGAGGAGCTCGCGCGCGCGGCCGGGGCCGACGAGGTCCTCCGCTACGAAGACGTGGCCGCGAACGTGCGGAAGCGCTGTCATGTCGTGTACGACGGCGTCGGCGCCGCCACCTTCGAGGACTCCCTGGCGGCCCTGCGCCCGAGGGGCCTGCTGGCCCTCTACGGCGCCGCCAGCGGCCCGGTCCCCCCGTTCGACCTCCAGCGCCTGAACGCGGCCGGGTCGCTGTTCGTCACCCGCCCGACCCTGGGCCATTACGTGACCACCCGCGCCGAACTGCTGGAGCGGGCCGAAGACGTCCTGGGCTGGGTCGCCGACGGGTCGCTCGACGTGACGATCTATCACCGCTATCCCCTGGCCGAGGCCCGCCGGGCCCACGACGACCTGGAAGGCCGCCGGACGACCGGCAAATTGCTCCTCATTCCCTGATTTAGGTTGGAAGACGTGAACCAGACGGCGTTCGTACTCGGTGGCGGCGGGGTCCTCGGCGCCCACGAGGTGGGCATGCTGCGCGCCCTCGCGGAGGCCGGGATCAAGCCCGACCTCATCGTCGGCACCTCGGTGGGGGCGCTGAACGGGGTCGTCCTGGCGGCCAACCCGACCGACGCCGTCGACCGGCTCAGCGAGCTCTGGAGCACCCACATCGTGCGGACCGCGTTCGCCGGTTCGTGGATGACCCGCCTGTCCACCCTGGCCCGGACCGGCACCCACCTCCACCCGATCGACCCGCTGCGCCGCCTGCTGGGGGGCCATCTGCCCGACACGTTCGAGGAGCTGGAAGTCCCTTTCCAGTGCGTCGCCGCGTCGATCCAGAAGGCCCGCGCCCACTGGTTCACCAAGGGCCCGCTCGCCGACGCGGTGCTCGCCTCCTGCGCGGTGCCCGGCCTGCTGCCGCCCGTGCGCATCGACGGCGAGCACTTCGTCGACGGGGGGCTGGTGCACAGCATCCCCGTCGGCCGGGCGGTGGCCATGGGGGCGACCCGCATCTTCGTCCTGCACGTCGGCCGGATCGAGCGGCCGCTCGAACCCCCGGCGAAGCCGTGGGAGGTCGGCCTGGTCGCCTTCGAGATCGCCCGCCGCCACCGCTTCGCCGAAGAGATGGCCTCGCTGTCCGACGACATCGAGGTCCACGTGATGCCGGCGGCCTTCGGGGGCCGTCCCGGCCTGTCCGACCTCCGCTACCGGGACGCCTCCCGGATCGCCCGCCACGCGGGCCGCGCCTACGAGGCCTCCGCCGCCTATTTGGCAGAACTATGAACTGAAGCGAGACGCGGACGGCCGAAGGACGGCCGTGGCTCGCGTGGAGAATCTGCCCAGAAGAAACGGAGTCGGTCATGCTCCCTCCCCGGATCGTCCGGCGGCTGATCTTCGCGCCGCTGGTGATCGTGCTGACCGTCGCCGTCATCCTCACTCTGCCCGTGTGGCTCGTCTTCGGCTTCATCGTGGGCCTGCGCCTGCCGCCGCCGCGCCGACGGGGCCTGCGGCTGGTCGTGTTCGCCGTGGTGTGGCTCGCGCTCGAGTCGGCGGCGCTGATCGCCAGCCTCGAACTGTGGGTCGCGTCGGGCTTCGGGGGGCGCCTGAGCGAGGCCAGCCACCAGGAACGTCACTACGCGCTGATCCGCTGGCTGCTGACGAACGTCTACGGCGCGGCGGTGGCGATCTTCCGGCTGTCGGTCACCATCGACGAGCCCGCGCTGACCGGCGAGGAGGTCGCCCGGAGGCTGACCCGGCCGATCATCGTCCTGTCGCGGCACGCCGGCCCCGGCGACTCGTTCCTGCTCGTCTACCACCTGCTGGCCCGCTACCAGCGGCGTCCGCGCATCGTGATGAAGGCGGCGCTGCAGTTCGACCCGTCGGTCGACGTGATGATCAACCGGCTGCCCAACGCGTTCGTGCCGAAGAAGATCGCCGAGAGCGGGATCGTGGCGGAGATCTCCCGCCTGGCCTCCGACATGGACGCCGACGACGCCCTCGTGATCTTTCCCGAGGGCGGCAACTTCACCCCGGCCCGCCGCTTCCGGGCGATCAGGCGGCTGCGCGAACGCGGCCTGCCCGCCGAGGCGGCCCGCGCCGAGCGCCTCGACCACCTGCTGCCGCCCCGCCCCAACGGCGCCATCGCGGCCATGACCGCCTGCCCCGAGGCCGACGTGATCTTCGTCGCGCACACCGGCCTCGACGACCTGATCACCCTCGGCGACGTGTGGCAGCACCTGCCGGAAGAGGCCCGCATCACGGCGAAGTGGTGGCGCTGGGCGGCCGAGGACGTGCCGAGGGAGCGCGAGGCCCAGATCTCCTGGCTGTTCGACCAGTGGACGGCCATCGACAAGTGGATCAGCGCCCAGAAGGAGAAGGACTCCTGAGGTTCAGTGATCTGACGGCGGTCGCCGCCGGTGGTGCCGCCGCGCCGTGGTGAGCAGGGCGATGCCCACCAGTAGCCCCACGGCCGCGACGGCCGCCGTCGCCGCGATCACGACCATGCGGGACCTCCCGGGGGGATGACCGGCTTCGCCGCGCCCGCGCCCTGGTCGATCAACTCCCTGAGCGCGCCGGTGTCCATGTGCTGTTCGACGAGGTCGCCGATGGCGTCGAGGCGCCGCTCGCGCAGCCCGGCGAAGTCGACGGCGCTCTCGACCGGCAGGCCGGCCTCGGCCAGGAACGCCCGGCGGAACCCGTCGTTCTCGAAGGCCCCGTGCCAGGTGGTGCCCCAGACGTCGCCCCGGCGGCACCCGTCGAGGAACGGTTCGGCACCCGGGGCGGGGGTGACGACGCCGTGGTGGATCTCATACGCGGCCACGCGGTGACCGTATGCCTCACCCGTCGGCCTGGCCAGCACTTTTTCCGGTGCGAACCGGACTGTGGCCGGGAGGAGGCCCAGCCCCGGCACCGTGCCCCGCCGGGATTCGACATCGTCGTGGATGGTCTCGGCGAGCATCTGGTAGCCGCCGCAGATCCCGACGATCGGGCCCCGTCTCCTGGCCAGCGCGTCGGCGATGCCCCGTTCCCTGAGCCAGGCGAGGTCGCTCACCGTGGCCCGCGACCCGGGCAGCACGACCAGGTCGGCGCTCCCGATCTCGCGGGGCGAGGTGACGAACCGGACGTTGACCCCCGGTTCGGCCGCCAGGGCGTCGATATCGGTGAAGTTGGAGATGCGCGGATATCTCACCACCACGACGTCGATGTGCCCGTCGCCGGTTTCCGGCCGGTTGTCCAGCGCGAGGGAGTCCTCGACGTCCATCCACAGCCCGTCGAGCCAGGGCAGCACCCCGTAGACCTCGCGGTGGGTCAGCCCGCGCAGCATGTCGAGCCCCGGTTCGAGCAGCTCGACCGCGCCCCGGAACTTGTTGATCACGAACCCGGAGATGAGCGCCTGGTCCTCGGGCTCCAGCAGCGCCAGGGTGCCGTAGAGGTGGGCGAACACCCCGCCCCGGTCGATGTCGCCCACCACGATCACCGGCAGGCCGGCCGCCCGCGCGAGCCCCATGTTCGCGATGTCGTTGGCCCGCAGGTTGATCTCCGCCGGGCTGCCCGCGCCCTCGCACACGACCACGTCGTACTCGGCCCGCAGCCGCGCCAGCGACTCCAGCGCGACCGACTTCAGGTGCCTCTTCAGATTCGGGTACGTCAGCGCGTCGACGTCGGCGAGCGGCCGGCCCTTCACCACGACCTGGCTGCGGCGGTCGCTGCCCGGCTTGAGCAGGACGGGGTTCATGTCGGCCGTCGGCTCGATCCCGCAGGCGGCGGCCTGGGTGGCCTGCGCCCGCCCGATCTCGGCGCCGTCGGCGGTGACGTAGGAGTTGAGCGACATGTTCTGCGCCTTGAACGGCGCGACCCGCACGCCCTGGCGGGCCAGCCAGCGGCAGATCCCGGTGGTGACGACGCTCTTCCCGGCGTCGGAGGTGGTCCCGGCGACCAGCAGCGCGCCCTTCATCGCCGCCTCGCCAGCACCGCGAGGGCCGCCGCCGCCCAGGCCACCCGCCTGGTCAGCGTCACGGCCCGGGAGATGTCCGCCTTCGTGGGCCGGGGGCCGTCTCCGAGCTCGGGGCGGTGCTCCAGGCGGCCGCCGTAGTCGTTGACGCCGCCCAGGGTCACGTTCAGGGCTCCGGCGAAGGCCGCTTCGCACTGGCCGGAATTGGGGCTGGGGTGGCGGGAGCCGTACCGGAAGACGGCTCTGAGAGTCGGCCGGACGCGACCGGAGCACAGCGCGGTGAGCAACCCCGTGAGACGGGCCGGAACGTAGTTGGCGGCGTCGTCGAGGCGGGCCGCCGCCCAGCCGAACCGCTCGTAGCGGGGCGAGCGGTGGCCGATCATCGCGTCGAGCGTGTTGATCGCCCGGTAGGCCAGCAGTCCGGGCACGCCCGCGACCGCGCCCCAGAAGAGGGGGGCGACGACGGCGTCGGAGGTGTTCTCGGCGAGCGACTCGACGGTCGCGCGGGCCAGTTCGTCCTCGCCCAGGCCGCTCGGATCGCGGCCGCACAGGTGCGGCAGCCGGCGGCGGGCGGCGGCGAGGTCGTCGTCGGCCAGGTGCCGCGCCATGGCGGCGCCCTCGCGGGCGAGCGTGGTGCCGCCGAGAACGGCCCAGGTGGCGGCCGCCGTGACCAGCGTCTTCCTGGGGAGCAGAGCTCCCAGGGCGGTCACCGAGCCGACGCAGACGGCGGTGAAGATCAGTCCTCGGGTACGGGAGTCGCGATAGACCCGCCGCTCCAGCCCACCTGCGGCGGTGCCGAACAGCGCCACCGGGTGCCCCCGCCGGGGATCACCGACCAGTGCGTCCAGTGCCACCCCGAGCGCGATCCCCCGCGCTTCCTCCCCCATCACGCACGCATTGTCTCCTATTGGAGGAAACGGTGCAGATCATCCTCATTCGCATCAAGCCACGCGGCGGCCCGCCGGATGCGCTGCCCGATGCCCGACTCCCACATGACCGCCCATCCGCCGCCGTCGGTCTCGGCCTTACGCTTCATGGCCACGTACGAGCGATCGAGACGCAACCGCGCGGTGGGCAGCAGCCGCAGCCTCTCGGCGGCGCTCAGCCCGTAGGCGTCGGCGAACACCCGGATGCGCCGCCCGGTGTCCAGATCGGGCCGGTCCCGGTCGACCGGATCGGCGATCGGCGCCCAATGACGCAGCGTGGTCACCACGTCGAACAGCCGCGACACCGGCCGCGCCATGTCGAAGTCGATCAGCGCCACCGGCAGCCCGTCGCGGAAGACGACGTTCTCGGGGGTGACGTCGCAGTGCCCCACGACCTCCGGCGCGGCGTCGTCGGCCGACCCCGTCTCCCAGACCGCGTCGGGCCTCGGCCGGAACCCCGCCACCGCGTCGTGGTAGCGCCGCTGCAACCGGGCCAGCTCGGCCAGCACGTCCTCACCGGCCGGAAAGGGCCGCCCCGGCACGTCGCCCGGCACGAAGGTCAGCACCTCCCGCCCCAGCTCGTCGATGCCCAGCACACGGGGCGCGCCGTCGAACCCGACGGCCTCCAGATGACGGAGCAGGGTGTGGACGGCGGGCGAGGTGGCCTTCAACGGGCGGCGGACCGTGTCACCGACCCGGACCACGCCTTCGGTGACGTCGCCGCCGGACAGCGGGACTTCGTCGGCCCGCGACACAACGAACATGCAGCTTGAGGGTAGCGGAAAGCGAGATACGGCGGCCGAAGGCCGTCGTATCTCGCGCTCGGAATCTGCCCTGATGACACGAGGCACTGGAAAAAACGGCGACGACCTGCTACGGAGCGTGACTACCGTCGGGTAGGCTCGCGGCAAGCAAGGGCTTGATCTTTTGAGTCACTGCTGAGCGAAGGGACCCGGACACGAAATGTCTCTCCCGTGAACGCCAGGTGGGTCGTGCCCACATCGAGCGCGGCCGCAGCCGCGGGGTCATTCGCGATGGCCCCGGAGGATTCCACCGGCCTGTTTCTCGCGGTCGCCCTCGGAGTGGCGGCCGTGCTCGCGATATTGCTGGTCGTCGAGGCGTCGGCCGCGACGTTCTCCGAGAAGCACAGCGCCAGGGCCCTGAAGGTGCTGGCCTTGCTGTTCGGCCGGGAGGAACCGGCCGACGAGCCCGAGGAGGAATCGTCGGCTTAGCGAAGATGCGCGCGCCCTGAGGGATTCGAACCCCCGACCGGTGGATTAGAAGTCCACTGCTCTATCCGGCTGAGCTAAGGGCGCTCAGTGCCTCATTCTGCATGATCCCCGGACTGGTTTCACAACGCAAAATGTCGGCGTCGGTCGATAGCGTAGAGGAGCTACTCCTCCGCTCCCCGTAGGGGGCGGTTTCTCCCGCCCGCCCGCTCCCGATCTCCCCGTCCGGAGGATCTGATGGACTCTCAGCTCATCGGGCGCGACCATCCCGCGGGGGTGCTGCGCGCCGAGATCGGCCGGGCCCTCGACAGCCACGGCGGTCTGGTGCTGGTCACCGGCGAGGCCGGGATCGGCAAGACCACGCTGGTCACCGGCGGGGTCGAGGAGGCCAGGCGGGCGGGCGCCCTCGTGCTCGGGGGGTCGTGCTGGCAGTCGGGCGGCGCGCCCGGCTACTGGCCGTGGGTGCAGGTCATCCGGGCGCTGCGCCGGGCCGGCGAGTGGTCGTCGGTGGGGGCCGAGGCCGCCGACGTGCTGGCCATCCTGCTGGGCGAGCGGCCGGGCGGCGGCAAAGAGGTGCTCGACGGGTTCCGGCTCTACGACGCGGTGACGACGGCGCTGGTGTCGGTGGCGCAGAGCCGTCCGGTCGTGGTGGTGCTCGACGATCTCCACTGGGCCGACACGGCGTCGCTGCGGCTGCTGGAGTTCGCCGCGCAGCACACCTGGTTCGAGCGGCTGCTGCTGCTCGGCACCTACCGCGACGTCGAGGCCGAGGCGCCCGACCATCCGCTGGCGCCGCTGATCATGCCGCTGGTGGCGAAGGCGACCTGCATCTCGCTGACCGGGCTGGAGCGCGACGAGGTCGGCGCACTGATGGCCCGCACCGCCGGGCGGGTGCCCGAACCGGCGCTGGTCGACGAGGTCCACCGGAGAACCGGCGGCAACCCGTTCTTCGTCGAGCAGACCACCCGGCTCTGGCAGGGCGGCGGGTCGGTGACGGCGATCGCGCCGGGGGTGCGCGACGCGCTGCAGAGACGCGTCTCGCTGCTGCCGCCGCAGGTGGCCGGTCTGCTGACCGACGCGTCGGTGCTGGGGCGGGAGTTCCACCGCGACGTGCTGGCGGCGCTGGCCGGGCTGCCGCCCGCCCGCGTCGACGGGCTTCTCGGGCAGGCCGTGGCCTCGCGGCTGGTCGTCCAGCTGCCCGAGGGGCGGCTGGCGTTCGCCCACGATCTCGTCCGCGAGACGCTTTACGAGTCGCTCGGTGAGGGCGCGGCCGGGCGGCACGCCCGGGTGATCACGGTCCTCGACGCCGATCCGGCGCTGAGGGCCCACCTCCTGCCGGCCGACCAGGCCCGCCACGCCTATCAGGCGGGCCGCGAGCTGCCGCCGGCCGTCGCGGTCGAGCGGCTGCTGTCGGCGGCCGGCGAGGCCCACGGGCGGATGGCCATCGACGAGTCGATCGGCCATCTGCGGCGGGCCGCCGACCGGGGCGAGGGCCTCGAACCGCGCCGCCGGGCGCTGATCGCGATGGAGCTGAGCTCCTGCCTGTTCCACCTCGACGACGTCGACGAGACCCGCGCCACGCTCGAATCTGCCTGGACCTTCGCCCAGCAGACGGGCGACGCCGACGTGCTGGCCCGGGTGGCGATCAGCTACTACCGGATCGACGGGCCCGGCATGATCGGCGGGTTCGCCGGTGGCCGCAGCGCCGAGGTCGTCCAGGTCGCCTATCAGGCCCTGCTCGGCGGCCCGCCGACCACGCCCGACGCGATGGCCGACCAGCTCGCCGTCCACATCGCGGCGGTCGCCCGCGCGGGCGACGACCACGAGGCGCTGACCTTCGGCCTGGCCGCCCGCCACGACGTGCTGTTCGGGCTGGGCACGGCCGCCGAGCGCATCGAGCTGACCAGCGAGATGGAGACGGTCGCCCGGCGCGCCTCCGACACCGACACCGCGCACTTCGCCGCCTCGCTGCGCTGGGTGGCGCTGCTGGAGGCGGGCGATCCCGCCTACCTCAACCAGTTCAGCGAGTCGACCGCCTTCGCCCTGCGGGTCGGCGGCGAACGAATGATCTTCTCCGCCCGCGTCGACCAGTCGATCATCATGACCCTGGCCGGCCGGTTCGCCGAGGCCGAGGAGTTCCTGCGCGGCGCGATGGAGGTGATCGCCGAGGAGAGCCGCCACTCGTTCTCCTTCATGAGCGACCACGTCCTGTGGGCGGCGCTGCTGCACCAGGGCCGGTTCGCCGAGATCCCGGCGGTGCTGAAGCGCCTGGAGTCGTCGGGGCACGCCCAGGTCGACCTGCTGACGGGCATCACCGCCCTGCAGGCCGGCGACCTCGCCACCGCGCTGAGCGTGCTGCCCGACGACGGGGTCGAGGCCTATCCCCGCAGCTTCGCCCCGCTCGGGCTGCGGTTCATCGCCCACGCGGCGGCCGAGTCGGCCGACGCCGAGCTGACGGCGTGGGCGGCCGAGACGCTGACCCCTCATTCGGGCGGCTGGCTGGTCAGCATCGGCGGCTGCGACATCGCCGGTCCGGTCGACCACTGGCTCGGCGTGCTGGCCGCCTCGCGCGGCCGGTGGGACGAGGCGATCGGCCGCCTCACCACCGCCCGCGCCTCCGCCGTGGCGTTCCAGGCCCGGCCGTGGGTCGTGGAGGCCAACGTCGAGCTCGGCCGGGCGCTGCTGGCCGCCGGCGAGCCGCTGCGCGGCCGGGTGGCGCTCGACGAGGCGGCGGCCGAGGCGGCCGAACTCGGCATGCGCCACATCGGCCGGAAGATCGAGGCGATCAGGCCCGGCCGGGCGGCCGCTCCCGCGAAGCCTCCCCGGCTCGCGCCCACCTTCCGCCGCGACGGCGACGTCTGGGAACTGGCCTACGACGACCTGGTGGTCCGCATGCCCGACGCCAAGGGCCTGCGCGACCTCCATCTCCTCCTGGGGGCGCCGGGCACCGACATCCCGGCGGTCCGGCTGCTCAACCCCGAAGGGGGCCGCGAGGCGGTCGCGGCCCGCAGCTTCGGCGGCGACGCCGTCCTCGACGACGAGGCCAAGGCCCGCTACCGCCGCCACCTGGCCCGGCTCGACGAGGAGATCGACCGGGCGGCCGGGCTCGGCGACGACGAACGGGCCGCCGCCCTCGACCGGGAGCGGCAGGCCCTGCTCGACGAACTGCGCGCCGCCGCCGGGCTGGCCGGGCGCGACCGGCGGCTGGGCGACGAGGCCGAGCGGGCCCGCAAGACGGTGACCGCCCGCATCCGCGACACCCTGCGCAAGCTCGGCGAACGCCATCCGTCTCTCGCCTCCCATCTGCGTGAGTCGATCAGCACCGGTTCGTCGTGCGGCTACCGGCCCGGGTCGCCGGTCCGCTGGCGGCTCTGAACGGTCGGGTTACTTGCGGTTGTAGGCCCGCATCGTCAGCGGCCCGAAGATGGCCAGCAGCGCCGCCGTGGCGACGAACACCCAGGTGAGCTCGCCCATGTCGGGGTTGCCCGACATCAGCGACCGGACCGCCGCCACCAGCCGGGTGATCGGGTTGACCTCGACGAACGCCTGCAGCCAGCCGGGCATGGTCGACGGGTCGACGAAGATGTTGCTCAGGAAGGTCAGCGGGAACAGCACGAGCATGCTGACCCCCATGACCGACTTCTCACTGCGCAGGTAGAGCCCGCACATCGTCCAGATCCACGAGAAGGCGAACGAGAAGACGACCAGCAGCCCGATGCCGGCCGCCACGCCCATCACGCCGCCGCCCGGCCGGAACCCCAGGATCAACCCGACCGCGGTGATCACCAGCGACGCCAGCACATAACGCAGCACGTCACCCAGCAGGTTGCCCACCAAGGCCGCGGGCCGCCAGATCGGCAGCGACTTGAACCGGTCGAACACGCCCTTGGCGATGTCGATGTTCACCGCCAGCCCGCTGTACATGGTGGTCATCACGACGCTCTGCACCATGATCCCGGGCAGCAGGAACTGCAGGTACTCCCCGGTCGAACCGGCCAATGCCCCGCCGAACAGGTAGGTGAACATCAGCGTCATCATGATCGGGAAAGCCGTCACGTCGAACAGCTGCTCCGGCACGTGCTTGATCTTCAGGACGGCCCGCCACCCGAAGGTCAGCGACGCCGACAGCGCGCTCGGCCGGGCCGGCCGCTCCCGGGGGTCGAGAACCGCGCCGATGGTCTCGGCGGCGGGGACGTAGACCGGCTCGGCCGTCTCGGTCGCGGTGGTGGCGGTCATGCCGCGGTCTCCTTCTCGGTGGCGGGGTGGTCGGTGAGGGCGAGGAAGACCTCGTCGAGGGAGGGCTGGCCGAGGGAGAAGTCGTCGATGACGATCCCGGCGACGGCCAGTTCGGACAGCGCGCGGGCGGCGTCTTCGGCCGCGCCGTGCTCGGTGCCGTGGCCGGGCACCCGGATGACGACCCGGCGGGGGTCGGGATCGGGGGTCGCCGTGGCGCCCAGGGCGGCCGACAGCAGCTTCTCGGCGTCGGCCCGCTGGGCGGGGTCGCGCAGCCGCACGTGGACGGTGCCCGCGCCGACCGACGACTTGAGCTCGCCCGGAGTCCCTTCGGCGATCAGCTTCCCGTGGTCGATCACGCCGATCCGGGAGGCGAGCTGGTCGGCCTCGTCGAGGTACTGCGTGGTCAGCAGGACCGTCGTCCCGTAGGAGACGACGGCCCTGACGATGTCCCACACCTGGTTGCGGCTGCGCGGGTCGAGGCCCGTCGTGGGTTCGTCGAGGAAGAGCAGCCGGGGCGTGTTCAGCAGCGTCGCCGAGATGTCGAGGCGCCGCCGCATGCCGCCGGAGTAGTTCTTGACCTGCCGCTCGGCCGCGGCGGTGAGGCCGAAGGCCTCCAGGAGCTCGTCGGCGCGGGCGCGGGCCGCCGGTTTGCGGAAGCCCAGCAGGCGGCCGATGAGGACGAGGTTCTCACGGCCGGTCATGTCTTCGTCGAGGGAGGCGTACTGGCCGGTGAGGCCCACCAGGGAGCGTACGGCGTCGGCCTCGGCGACCACGTCGCGGCCGAAGACGCGGGCGGTGCCGCCGTCGGGGCGCAGCAGCGTGGCCAGCATGCGGACGGCGGTGGTCTTGCCGGCGCCGTTGGGGCCGAGCACGCCGAACACGGCGCCGGCCGGGACCGTCAGGTCGAGCCCGTCGACGGCGCGGTTGTCGCCGAAGACCTTGACGAGACCGTTCGTCTCGATCGCGGTTTCTGTCATGCCCTCTAGGCGCGAGACCGCGTGCTAGATCGGATCTAGCGGCCCGCGAGATACGGTCGGAGCGGAGATCAACGGGAGGAAGAGATGGCTGACGTCTTCGACGTGATCGTTATGGGCGCTGGGCCGGTCGGTGAGAACGTGGTCGACCGGGCCGTACGCGGCGGCCTGTCGGTGGCCGTGATCGAGGCCGAGCTCGCCGGCGGCGAGTGCTCATATTGGGCGTGCGTGCCGAGTAAGGCCCTGCTGCGCCCCGTCGACCTGGCCGGAGAGGTCGAGCGGGCGCCGGGCCTGACGGTCGAGCCGATCGACGTGCCGGCGGTGCTGGCGCGGCGTGACTGGGCGGTGAACGACTACAGCGACAGCGGCCAGGCGCGCTGGCTGGAGTCGCTGCCGTCGACGTACATCAGGGGCCGGGCCCGGCTCGCCGGGGAGCGCAAGGTCGACGTCGGCGGCCGGGTGCTGACCGCGCGGCACGCGGTCGTGGTGGCGACGGGCAGCCTGGCGGCCATCCCGCCGATCCCCGGGCTGGCCGAGGCCAAGCCCTGGACGAACCGCGAGGCCACCGGCGTGAAGAAGGTGCCGGGCCGGCTGATCGTGCTGGGCGGCGGCGTGGTGGCGTGCGAGATGTCGCAGGCGCTGCACGCGCTGGGCGCGACCGAGACGACCATGGTCGTGCGCGGCCACCGCCTGCTCGAGCGGTGCGACGGCTTCGCCGCCACGATGGTCGCCGACGCGCTGGTGGCCCGGGGCATCGACATCCGCTTCGGCACCCGGATCGAGCGGGTGGAGCGGACCGGCGGCGAGGTCGTGGCCCACCTGTCCGACGGCACGACGCTGACCGCCGACGAGATCCTCGTCGCCGCCGGGCGCACGATCGGCGCCGACATCGGCCTGGAGACCGTCGGCCTGCCGGACGCCCGCCCGATCGAGGTCGACGACAGCATGCGCTCGGTCGCCCACGACTGGCTCTACGCGGTCGGCGACGCCAACGGCCGGGCGCTCCTCACCCACATGGGCAAGTACCAGGCCCGGCTGTGCGGCGACGTGATCGCGGCCCGCGCCAACCGCCGCCCCGACGACCTGCCGTCGATGCGCGACCAGGCCGACCGCTACGGCCCGCCCCAGGTCATCTTCACCGACCCGCAGGTGGCCGCGGTCGGCCTCACCGAGGAGGCGGCGCGGGAGCGGGGGCTCAACGTCCGTTCCGTCGAGTACGACATGAGCGGCATCACCGGCGCCTACCTGTCGGCCGAGAACTACATCGGACGCGCGAAGGCCGTGGTCGACGAAGACCGCAAGGTGCTGCTCGGCGTGACCTTCGCCGGCCCGGCGGTGGCCGACATGCTCCACTCCGCCACCATCGCGATCACCGCCGAGGTGCCGCTCGACAAGCTCTGGCACGCCGTGCCGTCGTTCCCGACGGTGAGCGAGGTGTGGCTGCGCCTGCTGGAGACCTACGGCCTCTAGTCACGTCTGGTAGGCGGAGTCCCTGACGTCGGTGATCGCCATGTGCCCCGGCGCGTGACCGATCGCGAACGGGATCCCGGCCGCCATCACCGCGGCCTGCGGGGTGACCCCGCAGGCCCAGAACACCGGCACCTCCCCCGGCCGGACCTCGACGGGGTCGCCGAAGTCGGGCACGTCGAGGTCGTCGATCCCCAGCCCCGCCGGGTCTCCGATGTGGACGGGCGCCCCGTGCACCTCCGGATAGCGCGCGGAGACGCGGACCGCGTCGGCGACCCGCCCGGCCGGGATCGGCCGCATCGACACCACCAGCGGCCCCGACAGCCGCCCGGCCGGCCGGCACGGCACCGAGGTGCGGTACATGGGGACGTTCCCGCCCGTCTCCAGATGCCTGACCGGGATGTCCTCCCTGACCAGGGCGTCTTCGAAGGTGAAGCTGCATCCGATCAGGAACGGCACCAGATCGTCGCGCCAGAACCGGGTCACGTCGGTCACCTCGGCGACGGGGGCGCCGTTCTCGTACACGACATAGCCCGGCAGATCGGTCCGAAGGTCACCCGCGAAGATCGGCAGGCTGGTGGCCCCAGGATCTCCGACGTCGAGGACCGGACAGGGCTTGGGATTGCGCTGCGCGAAGAGCAGCATGTCGTATGCGAGGTCCGCGGGCACGGCGAGCAGGTTGGCCTGGGCGTACCCGGGACACCACCCTGCGGTGGGCGTCTTCAGCCCGGCCCGGAACCTGCTCCGGGCCTCGTGAGGGGTCATACGGGAACGTCCTCCGGAATAGTTGAAACCTCAACCAAGTTGTGGGTGCATAGTCGTGCGAACCTGGCTCGAAACAGGAAGGAGCCCCCTGATGCCCGCCGTAACCGTGGACAACCCGCTCACCCTCCCCCGGCTGCCCGAGCCCATGGCGGCCGTGCACGAGCGCAAGGTCCTGACCGTCGCCACCGCGCCCACCGGCTTCGAGGGCGAGGGGTTCCCGGTCAGAAGAGCGCTGGCTACGATCAAGCCAAAGTATCTCGATCCGTTCATCATGATGGACCAGATGGGCGAGGTGGATTACGCGCCGGGCGAGCCGAAGGGCACGCCGTGGCATCCGCACCGGGGCTTCGAGACGGTGACGTACATCATCGACGGCGTCTTCGACCACACCGACTCCCACGGCGGCGGCGGAACGATCACCAACGGCGACACGCAGTGGATGACGGCCGGATCCGGCCTGCTCCACAAGGAGGCGCCGCCGGAGTGGCTGGTCCAGAAGGGCGGCCTGTTCCACGGCATCCAGCTCTGGGTGAACCTGCCGTCCAAGTCGAAGATGCTCGCACCGAAATATCAGGACATCGGGCGATCCAACGTGGTCCTGCTGAGCAGCCACGACGGCGGCGCGCTGGTCCGCGTGATCGCCGGCGACGTGGCCGGGCACCTGGGCCCGGGAGCCACCCACACGCCCATCACGCTCATCCACGCGAGCATCACACCCGGGGCGCGGCTGTCGATCCCGTGGCGGTCCGACTTCAACGCGCTCGCGTACGTGCTGTCCGGCCGGGGGACCGCCGGGAGCGACGGCCAGCCTCTTGAGATGGGGCAACTGGCCGTGTACGAGGGATTCGGCGCGACCCAGGCCGAGACGATCACCCTGACGGCGGCGAAGACGCAGGACACGCGGTCGCCGAACCTGGAAGTGATCATCCTGGGCGGCAAGCCGATCGGCGAGCCGGTGGCCCACTACGGGCCGTTCGTGATGAACACGAAGGCGGAACTGCAGCAGGCGTTCGAGGACTTCCAGGCAGGACGCCTGGGGACCATCCCGGCGGGACACCACTGACCCTGCGAACGCAGAGAACGGCCAGGTCCCAGACTTGGCCGTTCTTCGTATTTGGCCGATCGACTTTCCCGGCGGGCAGGGTGTATCGGGGACGCGCGGAATTTCGTCCACGAAAGACCTGGAAAACGGGTGGATCTCGGCGAGCTGTGCGCCAAACTCGCCGAGATCCGCGACGATCCCGTCCACCCGCCGGGTGGCGGGACGGTATACCTGTTCCCGTTTGGTTCTGGTGCCGTCGGCGCGGGAACTGACCGTGGGACCGACCAGTTCCCGAGCCTCCGACGATCAATCGCGAACGCGCCGACTTCCCTTCAGCCGGTGGCCGGCTGAGGGACGGCGGAACTCGCCGGTCCGGTCGAACTCCTCGTCGCGGCGCGGGCCGTCGAGAAGGTCGGTCCACTGCATGGTGAGCCGGGTAGTACGCATGTCAATATCCCCCGATAAAACGCTGTTTTGCGTGAGTTAGTTGTATTCGGCATCGCTTGCAGCTCGCTTGCCGCCCGACTGATCAGCAGGTCGAAGCCATATATTTCATCTTCTGTCTATTGAAAGCAGACAAACAGTTCGCTTCGGTGGTGTCCCATGAGTGAAATGGTGGGCGCGGGCGTGAGCCGCCCGGTCGTCGTCGATGCGACCGTGGTCCGCGACGCGGCGGGAGAGCTGGCCCGCGAGGGCAACCGGGTGCCGGACATCGTCGCCCTCGACGCGCGCCGGTGGATCGTCTGCTGGCGTTCGGGCGTACCCGACCCCCACGACCGCACCCCCACCGACCAGGGCGCCATCAAGTTCGCCGTCACCGGCGACGGCGGCGCCACCTGGAAGAAGGGCACCCTCGCGGCGGCGACCGCCACCCACCGCTACCACTACGCGATGCTCTTCGCCGAGGGCTCCTTCGTGTACGCCCTCCTCGGCCGGATCACCGTCGCCGAGGACCGCGAGGAATCCGACGTCGATGGATTCCCCGTCCACCTGACCCTGAAGCGCTCCCCCGACGGCGGCACGACCTGGGTCGACCAGCCGATCACGGTCGACGTCCCGCCCAACACCCGAGGCGTCGTGGTGGCCGGCAAACCGGTCAAGGTCGGAGACGTGTGGACGGTCCCGTTCTGGCGTCAGGGCGCCGGGGCCTCCCAAGCGGCGATGCTCCGCTCGACCGACCTGAAGACGTGGAAGGCGGGCGCGCTGGCGGCCAACCCGCCCGGCATCGGCGTCGAGGAACCCCAGATCGCCCTGCGCCGCGACGGCACGCTGGTGATGGTGACCCGGGCGCTCGTCCGCCGCGCCCGGCCGGAGGACCGCGAGCCCCACTACCGCGTCTCGGCCGCCCACTGCGCGACCACCACGAGCACCGACGGCGGCCTGACCTGGGCGCCGATGCGGCTCCACCCCGACCTGCCGAACTACTACGTGAAGACCTTCTACATGATCGACTCAGCCGGCCGGGAGATCGCCCTCTACAACACCTTCGCCGGCCCCATCAGGGAACCCCGCCCCGACCGCTTCCGCGAGGTCCTCCACTACAAGGTCGCCAACCCGGGCGAACCCTGGCAACCCGGCCGCCTGTTCGCCGACGGCCCCCGCCTGACGAAGACGACCGCGCGCGGCTGGGACGTCTACCCGAGCGCCGCCGAGATCTCCCCCGGCGTCCTCGCCGTGGTCTGGGAGCACAACCAGATCGAGATCAAGGTCGCCCGCCTGACCCTGAACACCCCCCTGCCCAAGGACCTGGCCCCCGGCCGCTGGGCTCTGGACGCGGGCGCGACCGTCGGCTCCGACGGCGGCCTGCGCCTCCGCTCGACGACGGCCAGGGCGGTCGGGGCCAGGAAGGCGATCGCCGAGATGTGCGACTTCACGGTGGAGTTCCAGGGCCAGGTCGTGGACGACAGCGCGCTCGACCCCGCGACCGGCCAGGGCGTCTGCCTGGGGACGAAGGTGTGCAACGGGGCGAGGCGGCTCATGCTGACGGTGCAGAAGGGCGGCGTCTGGACCATGCGGAAGGGATCGACGACCTGGGAACGCGTCTTCGCGACGTCGCCCGCGCCTGCGGTGTGGAAGGTCGTGACCGACAGCGCGGGCGTGGCCCGCCTGTTCCGCGACGGCGCCGACACCGGCGTGACATGGGTGATCCAGGACAGCGGCGAGGCCGCCCAACTGAGCCACTGGGTGATGGGCACGCGCGGGGGGAACGCGGCGGAGGCGCACATCGCGTGGACCCGCCTGACCCCGACGATCGAAGAGAACCCGGCCTGAGGACGAGCACGGGGCGCCGAATTCGAACCGCGGGCCGGACGGGAAAGACATCCCTGCTTTTCACAAACGTCTATTTCAGGCGAGACCTAGCGTCAATCGACGATTCTCCAGATCGATGTCACATAACCGGACCCGGAGGTCCTGACCTTCGGCTGGGCGTGAGCCGTCCGGAAACTCCCCGGTGGGCACGAGACCCTCGACGCCCGGTGCCAGCTCGACGAACACCCCCGGTGGAGTGATCAACGTCACGGGCCCGGTGAACACTTCACCCAGCCGCGTCCGGGCGAACTCGATCAGAGGATCCTCCTGCACCGCCTTCAACGACACGGAGACCCTCAGACGGACGGGATCGACGTCCAGGACCATCACCAGGACGTCCTGTCCGACCCGGACGAGATCCTCGAAACGCTCGAAGCGCAGCCAGGACGCATTCGCCGCTGACACCATCCCGTCCACACCGCCGATGTCCACGAAGATGCCGAACCGCGTGATGGCGGACACCACGCCACGGCGAACCTGCCCGTTCTGGAATCCCCGCACCTTGTCGCGCACGTCCCGGACAGACCTGTCCGCCTCCGTCGAGCGGGGGCCAGGCTCCAGCTCACCCGTATCCGCATCCACCATGATCAGCCGAGGGTAGGGGATCTGTTCCTGCCAACCGTCGCCGAGCGACGCTGGGTGACCGCGTTGACGTGGATGTGCGGGGCCCAGGCGGCCGGCCGTCGAATGTCCGGCCGGCCGTGGCCGCGTTGACGACCCTCCGCAATAAAAACTCAGCGCGGTACCGCGCGCGACAGCACCAGGGCGAAGTCGTCGTCAGGGTCGGTGTACCACCGCTCCACCTCGAACCCCGCCATCGCCAGTTCCCGGGTCAGCCCCGATCGGCGGAACTTGGCGCTGATCTCGGTGCGCATCTCCTCGCCCTCGGCGAACATCACCGTCAGGTCGAGCGCCCGGACGTGGACGACCATGTCCTTGGTCGCGCGCAGGCGCATCTCGATCCAGTCGTTGTCGGTGTCGTAGATCGCCACGTGGGCGAAGTCGGCCGGGACGAAGTCGGCGTCGAGACGCCGGTTGATCACGCGCAGCACGTTGCGGTTGAACGCCGCCGTGACCCCGGCCGAGTCGTCGTAGGCCGCGATCAGCCGGGAGGTGTCTTTCACCAGGTCGGCGCCGAGCAGGAAGGTCTCGCCGTCGGTCAGGGTCGAGCGGAGCTCCTTGAAGAAGACCTCGCGGGCCGGTGGCTCCAGGTTGCCGATCGTGCCGCCGAGGAAGGCGACCATCCGGCCTTGCCGTTGCGGCAGCTGCGACAGGTGGTTCTCGAAGTCGGCGCAGACGCCGACCACCTCGAAGCGCTCCGACAGGCGGTCGGCCGCGGCCTTCAGGGTCACCGAGTCGACGTCGACCGGCATGTAGGTGCGCAGGGTCCCGGCCGAGGCCAGGGCGTCGAGGAGCAGTTCGGTCTTCTCCGAGGTGCCGGAGCCGAGTTCTACCAGGGTCGCCGCGCCGCTGACCGTGGCGATCTCGCGGGCGTGGGCCTTGAGGATGGCCAGTTCGCGCCGGGTCGGGTAGTACTCGGGCAGGCGGGTGATCTTGGTGAAGAGTTCGCTTCCGCAGGCGTCGTAGAACCACTTGGGTGGCAGCCATTTCGGCGCCGCCGTGAGGCCGGCGCGGACGTCGTGCTCCAGCGCCTGCCGCAGGTAGTCAGCGTCGATCAGGTTCACAGGTCCCTCCAGTCGATTCCGTCGGGCGTGACGATCACGAGCGTCCGGTCGGGCACGCTGACCCAGCCGTCGTCGCGGTCGTCGAGCGGCTCGCTGGCCACCAGCACCCCCTCGGGGAGTGACCGCACGAAGAGCGTGTCTCCCCACGTGGTGGCCGCGATCGTCTGGCCGTCGGTGGCGAGGAGGTTGACCCTCGCCTCCGCGTCGGCGCCCCCGGCGGCCATGGTGACCTCGGCGATGGCGTCGCCGAGGCTCCAGCCGAGCCGGCCGAGCGCGAACACCCCGGCGGCGAGCTTGGCCGAGTCGCAGGTGCTCTCGGCCTCGTGAGCCTTCAGGCCGGTCAGCGCCTCGCCGGGGACGCGGCCGTTGTGGCTGAACAGCCACTTGCCCTCCATGAAGGGGGCGGTGGCGGTCTCCTCGATCGGCATGCCGACCGTGGCGGAGCGGACCGCCGCGATCAGGCAGCCGGAGATCGCCGAGGCGGCCAGGCCTTCGAGGTTGGCGTCTGCCCACATCGGGATGGATCGGCGATAGCGGATGACGCGGTCGTGGGCGTACCAGCCCATGCCGAAACCATCGGCGTTGACGGTGCCCCAGCGCTGGCGTCTCGGTACGTAGGACTGTTTCAGCAGGCCGTGGTCGGGCTGCTGGATCAGGGACGACAGCGGGCGGGGTTCGCCGAGCCAGGCGGCGTGGCGGCACATCAGCGGGCCTCCCCCGGCGAAGCGTCGCGGGCGCAGCGGAAACCGGCGAAGATCTGGCGGCGCTGCGGATAGTCCCAGTTGCGGAAGGTCGCGCGCACGGCCGCCGGGTCGGCCGCCCACGAGCCGCCGCGCAGCACGCGGTAGTCGGGCCCGAAGAAGACCTCGCTGTATTCGCGGTAGGGGAACGCGCGGAAGCCCGGGTAGGGCTGGAACGTCGACGACGTCCATTCCCAGACGTCGCCGATCATCTGCTCGACGCCGTAGGCGCTCGCCCCGGCCGGGTAGGCGCCCACGGGCGCCGGTCGGGCGGCGCGGTGGCCGAGGTTGGTCAGGCCGGGGGCCGGCGGCTCCTCGCCCCACGGGTAGCGGCGGGCATGGCCTGCCGCGGGATCCCAGGCGCAGGCCTTCTCCCATTCGGCCTCGGTCGGCAGCCGCTTGCCCGCCCAGCGGGCGTAGGCGTCGGCTTCGTACCAGCTGACGTGCTGGACCGGCTCGTTCGGCGGGATCAGCTCGGCCCGGCCGAAGCGGGTGCGCCACCAGCTGCCGCCGTCGTCGCGGGTCCAGAACAACGGGGCCTGGAGGCCCAGCCGGAAGCCCTCGGGGTGCCACCAGCGCGGGTCGCGGTAGCCGCCGTCTTCGACGAAGGCCAGGTAGTCGCCGTTGCTGACGGGCACGCGGTCGATCCAGAACGCGGCCACGTCGACGGTGTGGGCGGGGCGTTCGTTGTCGTAGGCCCACGGGTTGACGTCGGTGCCCATGGTGAAGGGGCCGCCAGGAACGAACACCTCACCCGCCACCGGCCGCCCGGCGGGCAGGTCGCCGTCGCTGACGAGGCCGGGCTCGCGGGACAGCTGGAGCGTGGCCAGCATGGTCTCGTCGTGCTGGTGTTCGTGCTGGATGACCAGCCCGAACACGAAACCGCCGGACTTGAGCGGGTTCGGGTCGTCGAAGTCGACCTTGTCGAGGACGTCGAGCACGCGGCCACGTACACCCTCGATGTATTTGCGGGCCTCCGCCGGGCCCAGCATGGGCAGCGACGGACGGTCGCGGCGCGGGGTCTTGAACGCGTCGTATATGTCGTCGATCTCGGGCCGCAGCGGCGTGATGCCGCCGACCTCGCGCAGCACCCAGAGCTCCTCGTAGTTGCCGACGTGGGCGAGGTCCCAGACCAGTGGCGACATCAGCGGGGAGTGCTGGCGGACGAGGAGGTGGTCGTCGGCGTCGGTGTAGCTGAGCGATCGGTCGCGCACAGCCAGGAGCTGCGCGGCGATCTGTTCCTTCATCGCGTCTCCAAGAGGAGGTCGGCGGCCGGGGACCGGCCGGGTTCGACGAACCGCACGGCGTAGTCGGTGACCTGGTCGATCAGGCTCGGTGGCGCGCCCCAGCGCGGCAGCACGGCGGCGGCGGCCCGGAAGGCCGTGACGGCGGCCTGCCGGAAGGCGGGGGCGGCGAGACCGCACCGGGCGGCCTCGGACCACTGCCCGGCGACGGCCAGCGCGTCTCGCGCCGCAGCGGCGGCCGCCTCGTCGTCGACGATCAGGGCGTAGGACACGGCGACCGCGACCGGCCAGGCGACGGGCCCGAGGGCGTCGAGGTAGCGGATCTCCATGAACCCGCGCGGCCGGACGGGCGGAAAGAGCGTGGTGGCGTGGTAGGCGAGGTCGTCGTGGGTCGGCGGCCGCCCGGCGGTGAGCCGGAAGTCACGGAAACGCGGCCCTCGGGCCGTCTGGCGGTAGGACCCGTCGGGATCTTTGACGCCCATCAGGCGCGCGGTCTGGAGATAGGCCGCCCAGTCGGCGGGCGGATGCCCCCGGCCGGGCGTCGACGGGGAGCCCGAGCCGTTCCACGCGGCGAGCGGTTTCGGCGCTTGCGCCACGTCGGCGACCGGAGCCGTGCGCGACGGGTCGAGGGCCAGCCAGACCGCCTGCCGGCCCGACAGCCACGAGCCGAACCACGGCACCGGCCCCGGCGAGTTGGCGAACGCCGCCACCAGCGCCGGCCCGAACAGGTGAGACCGGCGCCACCGGGTGAACGGGTCGGCGCCGAAGTCGAGGTTGACCTGGATCGACGCGGTCGAGCACATCATCAACGCGCCGTAGGGCTCCCCCAGGCAGGCCGCCATGGCGTCGTAGCGCGGGGTGTGGAGCTGGCGCAGCGGGCGCCGGTGGCCGTCGAGCCCCGACCGGCCGAGGGTGAGGCCGGCGGCGGCGAGCGCGGAACGTACCTGATCGACGTCTTCCTGGAGCGCGGCCACGGCCGATGGGAGGGCGCCCGGTGGGGCGGACAGTTCGACCTGACCCCCGGGTTCGAAAGTGATCACGCTCTTGCCGGGGAGGGTCAGCCCGGCGAGGGCGCCGGTGGTCCGCGCGATGGGGACGGTCAGCGCCGGGTCGGACACATCGTGGACGAGGAACTCCAGCTCGACTCCGACCTGATCGCCGGGGCTCCCGGTGAAACAGCCTTCCGCGTATGCCAGCACATCGGCCATGAACACTCAGATCCGCGACCGGCCCCGGCGTTACACCTCACTCCGGCTTTTCTGAACTCGCTTCGCGGAAGGCCGTGAGCAGGTGGGATCGCGTCTGCGGGGACAGGCCGGGGGCGGGGAGCTCACCGAGGGCGGTGATCGCGGCGGTGAACTGGCCGTAGTAGCCGGTGCAGCCGGAGCAGCGGGCCATGTGGTCGAGGAAGAGGGGACGGGAGGAGTCGTCGAGCGCGTCGTCGAGATAGGCGGTCACGAGTTCGGCGAACTCGTCGCAGTTCATGGCCCTCCTTTCCCGTCGTAATAGGCGGCCAGGTGGTCGCGGACGGCCGCCCTGGCACGGTGGAGCAGCACCCGCTGGTTGGCCGGAGAGATCGACAGGATCTCGCAGACCTCGTCGGAGCCGTAGCCCTCCATGTCGCGCAGCGTGATCACGGCGCGCTGCCGGGACGGGAGGGTGCCCACCGCCTTGTCGATCAGTTCCCTGACCTCGCCGGCCAGCGCCGCCCCCTCGGGACCGCCCTCGGCCCGTTCGGGCGGGACGCCGTCGGGCCGCTCGCCGCCCACGCTGCTCACAGGGATCGTACGGCTCTCCCGCTCTCCCCGTCTCCGCGCGGTGTTCACCAGGATGCGGTAGACCCACGTGCGCAGCGACGAGCGGCCCTCGAAGGTGCCGACGGCCCGGATCACGGCGAGCCACGTGTCCTGTACGACCTCCTCGGCCGACGCCGCCGTCGACACGTATGACCTGGCGAGCCGCAGCATTCCCCGTGACCATTCGTCGAGGAGCAGCGCGAAGACCTCTTCGTCACCACTTTGCAGCCCGGCCACGATCACCGGATCGGGCGGAAAATCGGTCACCCCACCGAGCCTAACGACGCCCTCCGACATTCCCGCGACCCTCCAGTGAACGCCCGATGCCCGAGATGTCCCCCCTGCCCGGCATCTCCCCCTGTCCACCTAATCACCCTCTGTGAGCGATCTTTTCGGCAGGGTGTCGAAGCAACCTAACCGACGCATGCGAACTCCCGTTGACGTCGTGTGAATTCCGATGGCGACCCTCGCCCGGACCTGGCTACCCAACGTGACCACAGGGATGAACGGAGAGCGAACACGACGTTGCCACCTGTGGATATCCGGCTGCCGAACGCGGTTTTCCACAGGCCGGTTCCCGCGTCGTTTGGGCCGGGGCGGGGGCGGTAGGTTCTTGAACCGTGACTTTCATCGAATCCGGTGCTCACGGTGTGGGGCTCGCGACCGTCACCCCCGACGGCACGGTCCTCGACGTCTGGTTCCCCAACCCCGCCCTCGGCGACCCCGGCGAGCCGGGAGTCCGGCGCCTGGCCGCGGTCGAGGTGGGCGACCTGGCGAGCCTGGTCAGGGAAGACCCTGAGCGGCGTGTCGAGGTCGTGGCCGTCTCGGTCGGGATCGGCAAGCTGTCCGACCCGCCGGCCGACACCTATGACGTCTACCTGCGCCTCCACCTGCTGTCCCACCGTCTGGTCCAGCCCCACCAGGCCAACCTCGACGGCGTCTTCGGCCTGCTGGCCAACGTCGTGTGGACCAACTACGGCCCCTGCCAGGTCGAGGGCTTCGAGAACGTCCGCGCCCGGCTGCGGGCCCGCGGGCCGGTGACCGTCTACTCGGTCGACAAGTTCCCCCGCATGGTCGACTACGTGCTGCCGACCGGCGTGCGCGTCGGCGACGCCGACCGGGTCCGGCTCGGCGCCCACCTGGCGACCGGCACGACCGTCATGCACGAGGGCTTCGTCAACTTCAACGCGGGCACCCTGGGCGCCTCGATGGTCGAGGGCCGCATCTCGGCCGGCGTCGTCGTGGGCGACGGCTCCGACGTCGGCGGCGGCGCGTCGATCATGGGCACCCTGTCGGGCGGCGGCAAGGAGATCATCCAGGTCGGACAGCGCTGCCTCATCGGCGCCCAGGCCGGCATCGGCATCTCCCTGGGCGACGACTGCGTCGTGGAGGCGGGCCTCTACGTCACCGCGGGCACCAAGGTGACCCTGCCCGACGGCACCGTCGTCAAGGCCAAGGAACTGTCGGGTCAGAACGGCCTGCTGTTCCTGCGCGACTCGGTGACCGGCGCGGTCGTCGCCAAGGCCCGCACGGGCGGCAAGGTCGAACTCAACGCGGCCCTCCACGCCAACGACTAGCCCGAAGGGCGGCGCCTCTTCGGCGCCGCCCCCGGCTCGTCGACTGCGGTCTTCCGCATGCCCGCGGCCGCACCCACCGGGCCGCTCAAGTTGCCATCCCGCCCTCGCCCCCCCGAAGATCGCCTCATGCGATGGATCGGCTGGCTTGCGGCCGCGGTGCTGCTCCTCGGCGGGCTGGTGGTGGCGTTCTACCACAACCCCTACGGCTGGGACGGCCACAGCGAGCTGACCTGCGGCGGGGCCTTCTCCTTCCCGGCGGCCTACAGCGGCGAGCTCAACCCCGCCTGCCCCGGGCGGCTGTGGGAGATGCGGTTCGGCTCCGTCGCCCTGATCGTGGCCGGTGCGTCCATCGCCTGGGTGACCCGCATCCTGGGCAACCGGGGAGCGCCCCCGGCCGGACGCCTCTGAGGGTCAGGGGAAGGATCAGGCCAGCGGTTCCTGGATCTCCGTCACCCAGTTCTCCGGGTCGCCCATCCCGTATTCCAGGTAGACCTCCCGGCTGAACCCGGCACCCCGCTCCCCGTGGTCCTCGATCCACCGGTGCAGGTTCTGGATGGTCGCGTCCACGCCGTCCATCGGTCCGTGGTGGATGATCGTCGCGGCCCGCTCGATCGCCGGCAGGTCCACGACGTCGAAGTCGTACGCCGGGTCCGGCGCGACGTTGACCGGGAAGCTGGCGTGGATCTTCACGCCCCCGTCCGGCGCCTCCTCGTAGTAGGCGATCCCCGGCCCCGCCAGTTCCACCCCGGCCTTGGTCAACCGGGCGTGCAGTTCCGGGTAGAGCGGCTGGATGACGGGCCCGATGTGCTCGCTGGCGTAGCTCTCGGCCACGGCGGACAACTCCGCGACCCGGACGGCGGGGACGGACTTCACAACGACGTCGGCAGGCAAGACGCCCTCCTTCTCGATGATCTGGATCCTCGCCTCGACCCCCCGCAGCCGGGCCCGGTCGGCCTCGACCCGGGCTTCCAGGTCGGCCCGGCGGAGCCGGAGCATCCCCTGCAGTTCGGCCACGTCGACCTTCTCGTCGAGGATCTGGCGGACCTGCTGGAGGCTGAAGCCGAGGTCCTTCAGGGCCACGACCCGGTTGAGGCGGCTGAGCTGCGCGGCCTCGTAGGAGCGGTAGCCCGTCAGGGGGTCGACCCGGGCGGGGGCGAGCAGGCCGAGCGCGTCGTAGTGGCGCAGCATGCGCACCGACACGCGGCCGATTCTGGCGAAGTCTCCGATGCTGTACATGACGCCTCCGGGTTTATCGGCTGACACCGTGTGAGGGTCAACGACTGTCCCTGAGACGCCCCTGAGTTGTCCCTGATGTTGCCGCCTGACCCGCGATTTCTCGGCAAATGAGACTTACCGTGAAGCCTATGGGACGCATTCTTCTGTACGCCGTCATCGCGGTCGCCGCCTTCTTCGTCATCGGCTGGCTCATCGGGCTGGTCTTCGGTCTCCTCAAGTGGGCGCTGATCATCGGCGTCATCGGCCTCGCCGTCATGGGGGTCATGAAGCTGACCCGCGGCAAGAGCAAGTCGCCCGACTGGTCGTGAACCAGCACTGACACCCCCTACCGCAACGCGAGAGCCCCGGCGCCTTCCGACACCGGGGCTCGCGTATTTCAGGTACTAGCTGATGGGCGGGTAGGCGTTGGCCAGCAGCTGACGGAACTGGGCCGAGAACCAGTGACCCGACAGCGGGGCGTTCGCCAGAGCACCGCTCGGGTTGTTCCCGTTACGGTCGTTGCCGCCGTAGGTCGGGTCGCACATCCGGTCGAAGCCCTTGCCCTCGTTGTTCGGGATCTCGGTCGAGGCGCCGTCGGACTCGCCCGGAGGCTTGACCCACACGTAGGCGTCGATACCGGTGGCCGGGTTGGCCCGCGGACGCTCACCCAGACCCGCGCCGCTCTGGTTGCACCAGTTGCCGGCGTGGACGCGTCGGTCGACCTTGGAGTTGTTGACGAAGGTGTTCAGGTCGGTCGAGGTGCTCGGCCCGGTCGGCCGGTTCGGGCCGCCCCAGCCGTTACGCGAGGTGTCGATCAGCATGCCGATGTTGGAGGAGAAGCCCTCCTGGACCAGCCGCTGACGGAAGGCCTGGGCGAAGGACAGCTCGTCGATGTAGAAGTTCCAGTCGACCCACCGCGAAGAGCGGATCTGCTGGCCGTTGACCGTGCCGCTCACCGAGAAGTGCGGCTCGACCAGAGCCGAGTAGTTGGCGGTGTTGGTGATGAAGCCGTGGACGGTGGCCTTGCCGCCGGTGGCGAGGTCGGCGGTGGAGCCGAACAGGTCGGCCGACGGACCGAAGTTGGAGTCCCAGCCCAGCCATCCGTGGTGACCGGCGTCCACGTAGTTGTACACGTTCGGGATCGCGTACAGCTTGGACAGCGCGTAGGCCACACCCTGCTCGTAGGCGCCGGAGTTCTTCGCCTCCTGGCACGCGGCCAGGTTGAGGTTGGTGACCAGGTTCGGCAGCGAGTCGATCTCGATGATGGCGACGATGCGCAGGTTCCGGTACGCGGTGTCGGACATGATCGAGGCGATCGGGTCGATGTACTCGGTCTTGTACCGGTTGATGCCGTCCTGGGCGACCTTGAGCTCACCGTTGGAGGCCAGGGCCGAGCAGTCGCGGTTGGGCAGGTTGTAGATCACGACCTGGATCACGACCGGGGCGGAACCGTTGGCCGCGTCCTGCTGGACGGCCAGGTCCAGGTGGTCACGCAGACCCTTGCTGTTGTTGCCGGCCGAACCGCTGCTGATCGCGGCGATCCGGTCCAGCCAGATGGCGGTCGAGGTGTTCGCCACGGCCGAACCGCCCGGCTCGGAGGCCGCGCTGGCCGACCAGTCCGGGTTCACGTAACCGGTCGCGCCCGCATAGGGGTTGTCCACCCGAGGTCCGGGCGACGGCGTCGGGGAAGGCGACGGCGACGGAGACGGGCTCGGCGACGGTGAAGGCGAGGGCGAGGGAGAAGGGGACGGAGACGGAGAAGGGGAGGGAGAAGGCGACGGCGACGGGCTGGGCGACGGCGAAGGCGAGGGGGAAGGCGACGGAGACGGGTTCACGCCGCCGCAGGTCACGCCGTTCACGGTGAAGGACGTCGGCTTGGGGTTGCTACCGCTCCACGTCCCGTTGAAGCCGAGGCTCAGGGTGGCGCCGGACGCCAGGCTCCCGTTCCACGGCATGCTCGCCGCGGTCACGTTCGAGCCGCTCTGCGTCCAGTTCGCCGACCAACCCTGGCTCACGCGCTGGCCCGAGTTCGGGAACGTGAAGCCGAGGTTCCAGCTCGAGAGCGCGTCGCCGGTGTTGCGGACCGTCAGGTTCGCGGTGAAGCCGCCCTGGCCGGGGCTCGTGGTCCAGTCGTTGGTGGTGTACGTCACGTCACACGTGACCGCCGCCTGCGCGGACGTGGCCGTGACGACGGCCATGGTGGATCCGAGCGCGGCCACCGCGACCGCGGCGAGGCCGCGGCGCAGTCGGGAGCGCGCGGCTCCGGATCGGGGGGTGGATCTCATTGCGGGGGTCCTCCTGCGATGATTCACTGCGCGCTGGGAGCGCTCCCACGGACCTTAGGTGCGCGGTCCCGTGCCGTACAGGAAGACCGTCGGCCCTCAGCCTCCCCCGTGCGTCCGCCGAAACACCAGCACCGGCGGCGACCAGCGCACACGCCACCCGGTCACCGGCCGAAAACCCCGTTTGTAACGTGAAAGTTTCAGCTCTATCGCCACGTTTGCCCGGTTTTCTGTAGACTGAACATCGGTTCATCCAAAATCCGGTGAGGACGCGATGCCCCGTACCGACGAACAGAACGAGGCCCTGCGGGCGACCACGCGGGAGGCGGTGCGGACGGCCGCGATCCGCGTCTTCGCCAGAGACGGCTTCACCGCCGCGAACATGCGCGGGATCGCGGCGGAGGCCGGGCTGAGCGTCGGCTCGATCTACCGCCACTACCCGACCAAACATCACCTCTTCGACGAGTTCCTCGACCAGGCCGCCACCGGTCTCGACGCGGCGGCGAAGCGGCTGGCGGGAGCGGGCCGCCCGATCGACCTGGTCCGCGCGTTCACCGACGAGTACCTGGCCGATCTGGCCCGCGACGACGGCGCGGCCGAGTTCTTCGTGGTCGTCAACCAGGCGTTCGGCACCGACACCCCGGCCGGGACGACCGCCCGCCTCATGGAGCCGCACCGATCACTGTGGCGGGCCTTCGCCGCCGTCGTCCGGCGCGGCCAGGAGGCCGGCGAGTTCGCCGGCGGCGACCCCGAGGCCATGACGGTCGTGTACTTCGCCACGCTGTCGGGCCTCACCACGATGCGCCTCGCGCTGCCCGACGCCGACCTCGTCCTGAGGAGCCTCACATGATCGAGGTCAGCCGCGCCGACCGGCTGGGCGAGGCCTACCGGCGTCCGGTCACCGAGGTGCTGGTGCGCGGCTTCGCCGACGACTTCGCGTTCTTCTCCGAAGACCCCCGGATCCTCACGGACGCCTTCGCCCACATGATCCTGCTCGACCGCTTCCACGTCGCCCTCGTGGACGGCGAACCGGCGGCCGTCGCCTCGGTCACCGAAGCCGATCAGGAGTGCTTCGCCCCGCGACGGGCGGAGCTGCGACGGCATCTCGGGCCGGTCCACGGCACGATCTGCTGGTTGATCGTCCGGAGCCAGTTCCTCGGCGGCCACGACGGCGCGCGGCCCGGTCTCGCCGAGATCGGATTCGTCACCTCCGCGCCCCGGTTCCAGGGACGCGGCGTCGCGACCGCGCTCCTGCGCCAGGTGATGGAGTTGCCGTACGAGGAGTTCGTGCTCCGCGACATCAAGGACACCAACGCCCCCGCGCTGGGCCTCTACGCCAAGCTCGGCTTCCGCGAGTCACGGCGGCGGCCGGTCAGGTTCGCCAAGCGGGCCGGGTTCTCGGCCTACGTCTCCATGAATTGCCGCAAACCCGTGGCCTGAGCATAAGTGGGGCTCGACTGGCGAGTAGCATCCGCAGGACACGTACACCGCCCGAAGGGGAATCGTCATGACCGTCAAAGTGACCGTCACCGGCGCGGCCGGCCAGATCGGTTACGCCCTGCTCTTCCGCATCGCCTCGGGGCACCTGCTCGGGCCGGACGTGCCCGTCCAGCTGAGCCTGCTGGAGATCACTCCGGCGCTGAAGGCGGCCGAGGGCACCGCGATGGAGCTCGACGACTGCGCCTTCCCGCTGCTCAAGGGCATCGACATCACCGACGACCCGAACTACGCGTTCAACGGGACCAACGTCGCGCTGCTGGTCGGCGCCCGTCCCCGCACGGCGGGCATGGAGCGCGGCGACCTGCTGTCGGCCAACGGCGGCATCTTCGGCCCGCAGGGCCGGGCGATCAACGACAACGCCGCCGACGACGTGCGCGTCCTGGTCGTGGGCAACCCCGCCAACACCAACGCGCTGATCGCCCAGCGGCACGCGCCCGACGTCCCGGCCGACCGGTTCACCGCCATGACCCGGCTCGACCACAACCGCGCCCTCTCGCAGCTCTCGTCGAAGCTGGGCGTCCCGGTCACCGACATCAAGAAGATGACGATCTGGGGCAACCACTCGGCGACGCAGTACCCCGACCTCTACCACGCCGAGGTCGGCGGCAAGATCGCCGCCGAGCTGGTCGACCAGGACTGGCTGAAGGACACCTTCATCCCCACGGTCGCCAAGCGCGGCGCGGCGATCATCGAGGCCCGGGGCGCCTCCAGCGCCGCTTCGGCCGCCAACGCCGCGATCGACCACGTCCACTCGTGGGTGAACGGCACCCCCGAGGGCGACTGGACCTCCGCCGCGATCGTCTCCGACGGCTCCTACGGCGTGCCCGAGGGGATCATCTCCTCGTTCCCGGTGGTCTCGCGGAACGGCCAGTGGGAGATCGTCCAGGGCCTGGACATCGACGACTTCTCCCGGGGCAAGATCGACGCCTCCGTCAAGGAGCTTCAGGAGGAGCGCGACGCGGTCAAGGAGCTCGGCCTGATCTGACGCCGTATGGGCAGGTAGCCGGGCATGGACGAATTCGACGTGATCGTGCTCGGCATGGGCCCTGGTGGTGAGGACGCCGCCGGCCGGCTGGTCGAGGCCGGGCTGAGTGTGGCCGGGGTCGAGGCAGACCTGGTCGGCGGCGAATGCCCCTATTGGGGCTGCGTACCGTCGAAGATGATGATCCGGGCCGCCCACGTCCTGGGCGAGGCCCGGCGCGTCTCCGGCCTGGCCGGAGACGCGACCGTCTCCCCCGACTGGACGCCGGTGGCCCGTCGCATCCGCGCCGAGGCCGCCGACGACTGGAACGACCAGGCCGCCGCCGACCGCTTCGAGAAGAAGGGCGGTCATCTCGTACGCGGCCACGGCGTCGTCACCGGCCCCCGCGAGGTGACCGTGGGCGACCGGGTGCTGCGCGCCCGGCGCGGCCTGCTGATCTCCACGGGGACCCGTCCGGCGATCCCGGACATCGACGGCCTGGCCGGCACGCCCTATTGGACCAACCACGAGGCCGTCGCGACCGAGAGCGTGCCCGAGTCGATGATCGTGCTGGGCGGCGGGGCGATCGGCCTCGAACTGGCCCAGGTCTTCGCCCGCTTCGGCACCGAGATCACGATCCTGGAGGCCGCCCCCCACCTGCTGCCCGGCGAGGAGCCCGAGGCCGGGAAGCTGATCGCGAAGGTCTTCCGCGACGAGGGGATCCGCGTGCTGACCGGCGTGTCCGCGTCGCGGGTGCGATACGACGGCCGTTTCGCCGTGACGGTCGGCGACGAGGTGATCGAGGCGGCCAACCTCCTCGTGGTGGCCGGCCGGAGAACCGACCTGACGGGCCTGTCGGTCATCGGGATCGACGAGACCGGGAAGTTCATTCCCACCGACCCCCGCATGCGCGTCGCCGACGGAGTCTGGGCGGCGGGCGACGTCACCGGCCACGGCGGGTTCACCCACGTGGCCAACTATCAGGGCCGGATCGCGGCCCTCGACATCCTGGGCGAGGAGGTCGCCGGGGCCGACTACCGCGCGGTCCCCCGGGTGACCTACACCGACCCGGAGGTCGGCGCGGTCGGCCTGACCGAGAAACAGGCCCGCGCCGAGGGCCTGGCCGTGACGATCGGCGTCACCACGGCCGGGGCGCGCGACTGGATCCACGGCACGAAGGACATCCTGATCAAGCTGGTGGCAGCGGACGACGTCCTGGTCGGCGCGACGGCGGTCGGCCCGGCGGGCGGCGAGGTGATGGGCGCGCTCGCGGTGGCGGTGCACGCCCGGGTGCCGGTGCCGACCCTGCGGTCGATGATGTACGCCTACCCGACCTTCCACCGGGGCATCGAAGACGCGCTCAAGAACCTTTTGAACCAGGACGGCCCGTGATCTAGTGTCACCCGGTGGCCTTCACCGGAACCCCCCGCCCCGCCCTGCGGTGGCACCACGCCGAAAGCGAGCTCGACGACTTCGCCATCGTGAGCTTCCGGGTGCCCGCCGAGCGGCTGGCCGCCCTGCTGCCGCCCGGTTTCGCGCCCGTGCGCTTCGACTGGGCGGCCGGAGGGTCGGGCGGGCTGGTGTCGGCGGTCGGGTTCCGGGACCGGGACTTCCACTTCCGGTTCTGCCCCCGCGTCGCGATCGCCTGCGGCCAGGTCAACTACCGCGCCTACGTCACCCGCGACGGCGAGCCCGGGGTGTGGTTCTTCCGGACCGCCCTCGACCACCCGCTCGTCGCGGTGCCGCGGCACCTGTGGGGGATGCCGTGGCGGCGCACCCGGATCAGGATCTCCGGCGACTGGGGGGCGGAGCCCCGCTGGGAACTCGACGCCGACGACGCGGAGTGCCGGGCGGCGGGCGTGGCGCCGTACCGGCCCGACGGGCTGGGAGACGGCTGGTTGCCGCTGCTCACCCATCCCACCACGGGCTGGTATCAGGGGCGGCGGTCGGTCGGGACCTACAGCGTGTGGCATCCCGTCATGGAGCCGGTGTTCCTGGCGGCGACGCACGCCAGGTTCCGGCTGTTCGAGGAGCTGGGGCTGGTCGAGCCGGGGCAGGAACCCCATTCGGTGCTGGGGCAGGCCTCGATCCACTTCGACGTCCACGTCCCGCCTAGGGTGTCGGCATGACGGAGACGACCATCGTCGCGTTCGACGACCTCGACGTCCGGCTGCGGGTGCTGGTCGACGGATACGCCGACCAGCACCTTCTCGGCGACCTCGACGATCGGGTCGTCATGTGCTGCCAGACCCGCAGCACGCCGTCGGGGTTCCTGTCGGCGGCGGTGCTGACCCCGGCCCTGATCGTGATCGTCCTGGTGCGGCCCGACGGGGAGTCGGTCCGCCTGGGCGCGCGGCTGGCCGGCGCCGACCTGCGCGCGGCCGACGGCGGCGTCTGGGTGCACGCCCAGTGGTTCGGGGCCGATCCGAGCTCCTACCTGCTGCCGCTCGAAGAGGGCAGCGTCTTCCTCGACGTGCTGCGCACCCGGATCACGGCCGCCCGCCACGCGTAACCGCTACGGTGCGGTCTCCGGGTCGGAGAGGCGGAACCAGCGGCAGTCGTACTCGCCCACCTCGACCTCGGCCTTGCCGTTCTTGACGTCGACGGTGTCGTCGGAGAACAGGTCGGCCAGCACCTTGCCCTCCTGCTCCCCGAGGTCGAGGGTGACCGACGACGCCCGTCCGGCGAAGTTGTGCAGGGTCACGACCCCCTCGTTCCTGATCACGAGGACCGCGTCGTCTCCCCCGTCCAGGACCTCGTAGGCGCCCCAGGCCAGTTCCGGCGCCTCGCGGTACTGCTCGACGAGCCGCCCGATCCACGAGAGCAGCGAGTCGGGGTCGCGCCGCTGGTCGCCGACGCTGATCTCGTCGGGGCCGTACTCGCCGCCGGGCATCGGGATCGCCGGTTCGACCGTGCTGAAGCCGCCGTGCCGGCCGGACGTCCACTGCATCGGGGTCCGGACCGACTGGCGGCCCTCGATCGCGAGGTTCTCCCCCATCCCGATCTCCTCGCCGTAGAAGAGCACGGGGGTGCCGGGAAGCGCGAACAGCAGGCTGTAGACCATCCGGATCCGCCGCTGGTCGCCGTCGAGCATGGTCGGCAGCCGCCGCCGGATGCCGCGGTCGTAAATCCGCATGTCCTCGTCGGGCGCGAAGGCGGCGAAGACCTCCTCCCGCTCGGCGTCGGTCAGCTTGTCGAGGGTCAGTTCGTCGTGGTTGCGCACGAACGAGGCCCACTGGCTGTCCTTCGGCGGCGCGGGGCGCTCCCGCAGGGCCTCGGCGAGCGGACGGGCGTCCTCCCGGGCCAGCGACAGGTACATCCGCTGCATCCCGATGAAGTCGAAGCACATCGTGATCTCGTTGCCGAGCGGGGTGTCACCGAAGTAGGCCATCAGGTCCTTGTACGGCAGGTTCACCTCCCCCAGCAGCATCGCCGTCCCGTCGCGGCGGTTCATGAACGCCCGCAGGTCGGCGAAGAACTCGTGGGGGTCGGGCAGCGCGTCGTCCTGTTCCAGCACCCGTTCGACCAGGAACGGGACCGCGTCGACGCGGAAGCCGGACAGGCCCAGCTCCATCCAGAATCCCAGGATGCGGGCGATCTCGTCCCGGACCTCGGGATTGGAGGTGTTGAGGTCGGGCTGGAACTTGTAGAAACGATGGAAGTAGTACTGCTCGGTCTGGGCGTCCCACTGCCAGAGGCTGTTCTCCTGGTCGGGGAACACCACGCCCTTGGGGTCGTCGGGCTCGGCCTCGTCCGACCAGATGTACCAGTCGCGGTGCTTGGCGTCCCGTGAGGAGCGGGCGTCCTGGAACCAGGGGTGCTGGTCGGAGGTGTGGTTCACGACCAGGTCGGCGATCACCCGGATGCCCCGGTCACGGGCCACCCGCATGAACTCCACGAAGTCGCCCAGGGTGCCGAGGCGGGGGTCGACGCTGTAGAAGTCGACGATGTCGTATCCGTCGTCGTGGTCGGGGGTCGGGAAGAAGGGCATGAGCCAGATGCAGGTCACGCCGATCCGGTCGAGATGGTCGAGATGCTGGATCGCGCCCCGGAAGTCGCCGATCCCGTCGCCGTTACCGTCGGCGAAGGTCTCGATGTCCAGGCAGTAGACGATGGCGTTCTTCCACCACAGTTCGGAGGTCTGGGTCAGCCGCATGGACAGCGCCCCTACCCACTTTTTGCGCACGAAAAAGCCGACCGTTGCACGAGGCAATCGGTCGGCTTCGGGTTCGTGCTGGATGGAACTTAGATCGGCGTCACGTTCTCGGCCTGCGGACCCTTCTGGCCCTGCACGGTCTGGAAGCTGACGCGCTGGTTCTCGTCCAGGCTGCGGTAGCCACCGCTGTTGATCGCCGAGTAGTGCACGAACACGTCAGGGGTGCCGTCGTCGGGGGCGATGAAACCAAAGCCCTTTTCGGCGTTGAACCACTTGACGGTGCCTTCAGACAACTGCTTCTCCTTATGCGGAGCCTCACCGTCCCGTCAGGTCAACGGAACGGGCTGCTTAGCGGACCAGCCCTGCATCCGCCTACGTCGGAAAAGCAGTACGCCCGCTACCGGCCTTGCGGCCGGAGGCGTTCTTTACAAAACACCACTGCAACACGTCAAGCCTAGCGCACCCCGAGCGCGGGGGCAGCCATGTACCACCTCGCGTGCCCATCGCCTCTGGTCAGAGAGTCGAGACGGCGCGGAAGTTCCTGCCGGGAGAACGGATCGCCAAGGGCGTTCCTGATGTGGATTCCGACGGCGTACATGTCCCTGATCTCCATCAGAGTCGCGTAGCCGGGCCAATCTCGCAGGTCAGAGCCGTAGGCGTGGGCGAAGGCGTCGACGTCGCCGGCCGAGAGGCCGAATCTCCGCTGTCCGTGGTAGGTGTGCACCAGGTCCCACTCACGGGGACCCACGGCCACGCCGTCCCAATCGCAAAGAATCGCATTACCGTCGCGGCAGCGGAGCAGATTGTCGATCCAGGCGTCGCCGTGGAGCAGAACCGGCGGTCCCGAATCAAGAGTGTGCCAACGATCGGTCAGTTCTTCGATGCGGTCGCCGAGCCAGCGGCGCTGGTAGGCGGTGAGCACCTCGGCCCGGTGCTCGACCGCGTGCCGGACCTCGGCCAGCGGGTCGGTGAGCCGCCGGAGCGGGATCGACGTCGGCACCGGTTCGCGGTGGAGATCGCGCAGCACGTGGCCGAGCTCGGTGGTGGTCGGGGAGCCGTTGGAGCGGACGTACCGCCAGAAGGTGACCGCCCGGCCGCCGTGCACGATCGGCTGGTGCGGGATCTCGTCGACCGGGCGGACCGTCGGGAAGCCCCGGTCGGCCAGCCAGCGGGCCACCGCCAGCACGGCCGGGAGCCGGGTGAGGGCGTCGGGGGCGGTGGCGATCCGGACCACCATGTCGCCCCGCAGCTTGAAGACGGCGTTGCTGCGCAGCCGCATCAGCCTCGCCCCGCCCGCGTCGAGCCCGATGCGGTCGCAGACCGCGCGCAGGACGGTGAAGGCCTCGTCGGCGAGCGGGCGGGCGGTCGTGGCGCGGGCGAGGTGCGTGATCGTCACGTGTGAGGCGCTCATATGGCCAGCCGGAGGGACGACTCCGACAGGACCTGGTTCAGGTTGCGGACGGCGGGGAGCCGCGGATCGGCCTCGTTCAGCAGCGCCTTCGCCCGGGTGATGACGATCGAGGTGCGGTGCTCGGCCGGGACCTGGCTGAGCGCCTGGGCGGCGAGGCGGCAGGCCTCCTCGTAGTCGCCGTGGCGGGCCAGGTGGGTGGCCTGGTCGAGCAGGATCAGCGCCGGGTCGATCGTCTGGAACCCCGAGTCCATCTCCAGGTTCTGGAGCTGCGAGTCGTCGCCGAGCTCGATCAGGGTGCCGGTGCGATAGAAGCTCATGCGCTTCTCGGTGAAGACGAAGGCGAGGTCGTCCTGGCTCATGCCGCGCATGCGGGCGAAGATCTGCTCGGCCTCGGCGAGGGCGATGCGGGCGGCCTTGCGGTCGCCCATCCGGGCCAGGGCCCGCGCCTCGGCCGCCGCCGCGAGGGCCGCGGGGGAACTGGGGGCCGAACCGGCCAGCATGCGGGCCTCGCGGGCCAGCCGGACGGTCTCGGTGAGGTCGCCGTAGTAGTAGGGCAGCATCGTCTGGTTGGCCCGGACCAGCGCGCGTAAGCGCAGGTCGCCGACGTCGTCGGCGGAGGTGCGGGCGGTGCCGTACCAGGCGTGGGCCTGGCGGGTGTCGCCGAGCTTCATCAGGGCGTCGGCCGAGAGCAGGGCCAGCATCGTGGTGGCCGTCAGGAGGCGGCGCTGCACGCCGGCGGGCTGGCGGGCGCCGGTCAGTTTGCGCACGTCGGCCAGCTCCAGCATCACCCGGCACAGCATGGGCGTGGGCGGGGTGGTCATGTATTCGCGCCGGTAGCGCAGCACCTGCTCGTCGAGCCGGTCGAGCTGGTCTTCGGTCACCGTCGTGGTGGCCAAGGACCGGTCCAAATCGTGCCGGGTGCCCTCGACCTCGGCGAAGAACCTGCCGTTGGGGGTGCCCATCAGCATCGCCTGGTGGAACAGCGCCCGCCGGTCGGTGTCGTCGTCGGCCAGGTCCTCGACGTGGACGGAGTCTTCGGAGGACCCGTTGGCCACGACCACGACCTTCTGGCTCACGCCGGGGTCGTCGCAGTAGTCGGCGGCGAGGCCGAGGCGTACCGCGTTGGCCTTGTAGAGCCGGGCCAGCAGGTCGATCGTCTGGGGGCGCGGTCGCGCCCGGTTGTTCTCCCATGCGTTGAGCAGGTCGATGCTGGCCCTCGGCAGGCCCAGCGACTGCTGCTCACAGAGGTATTCGAGTTCCTCGATCGCCTGCCGCGCGGACCATCCCCGGCCGAGCCGGTGCGCCTTCAGCATGCTGACGCCGCAGCAGCCGTGGATCGCCTGGACCGTCTGCCACATCGACCACTGCCGTGCCTCGGCCTGCTCGCGCCAGCGACGAGCACATGCCGGAGAGTGCTCTCCTCGGGCCATCCCGCCTGCCCTTCCGCTGCTGACTTCCCCGCCGGTCCCAGTCTGCCTCGGACCCGCCGTGATCGGCTATTACGGATATTTCCCCGAGGTTAACCGACACGCACCCAACTGCCAGCGTCGTTATGGGTTCGCGACCCGGGACCCGTGGCTGTTCCACTGAATACCAGCGGGTTCCCTGGTTATTGCACGTATTCGGCTAGTACGCCCGATTGCCGGGCAGTCATCCCAGGTTCACCCTTTCCGGAGAAAGGTCGCAACGTCCCCTGGAGACCACCATGGCGATGAAGGCAGATCGCAGCGAGGCGATGGACCACCTCGAACGGCTCGCCGCCCAACTTGAGGCGCACTCGTTCCAGGTACGCCTGTCGGCGCCGGCCGGCCTCTACCCCCGGCTGCGTGTGGTGAACCCGATGGCCCCGGCCATGGCCGAGGACGTGCTGGCGTCCAACGCCAACGACGGAGAGTGGTGGTACTGGCTCTCCTGGGCCGGTCGCATCGGGCACGCCTCGGACGTCGTGACCGCCGCCGAGCGCATCGCCTCGGTTCTGCACGTGATCCGCCGATAGTTTCGGACACCCCTCAGCCGGTACGGCTCGCGCCTCCGGCGGCCGACTGTCAGGCGGCACCCGCGCCCGTCTCTCGTCAAAGAGAGGGGCGCGGCCCACAAGCCGAACCGGACCAGCTGTCGCCGGCCGCCCACGCCCACCCACCGAGGCGCGGGCCGTACCTCCACCCGACCGATTTGTCCATAGCCGATCGCCCGCCATGACGCGTGGTTCATTACTCGGACAACCCGTTTGACCTGTCTCACAATGTGGCATTCATGATGTGCACCGCACGTCTGCCCGTTTCTATCGACAGGACGCGGATTTCTGGCTTACCCTCGGCTAGGTGGGACTTCGCCTATACGATACTTTCAGCCGGTCGGTCCGCGATTTCTCCCCCCGAATTCCGGGAATCGCATCGATTTATCTCTGCGGCCCCACCGTCGTCGTCCCACCCCATGTCGGGCAAATACGCTCACAAGTGAACTTCGATATTCTGCACCGCTGGCTCTTATATTCCGGATATCGCGTTCTCTTCTGCCGCAACGTCACCGACATCGAAGACAAAATCATCAGCCGCTCGCTGTCCGAGGGCGTCCACTGGTGGCGGATCACCGACCCGGTCTACCGCTCCTTCGAGAGCACCTACGAGGCCCTCGGCTGCCTTCCGCCCAGCGTGGAGCCCCGGGCGACCGGCCACATCCCCGAGATGCTGGAGCTGATCGAGCAACTGCTCGCCTCCGGCAACGCCTACACCGCCGACGGCGACGTGTATTTCTCGGTCTCCTCCTTCCCGGGCTACGGCGAACTCTCCGGACAGCGCCCGAGCCAGATGCGCGGCGGCGAGGAACCCGGTCACGGCAAACGCGATCCCCGCGACTTCGCGCTCTGGAAAAGAGGCCGCCCCGGAGAACCCGTTTGGCACGCGCCATGGGGAGACGGCCGGCCCGGATGGCATCTGGAATGCTCGGCGATGGCGCGGAAATATCTGGGCGCCGAATTCGACATCCACGGCGGCGGGGCCAATCTCATTTTCCCGCACCACGAGAACGAGATCGCCCAGTCGCGCGCCGCCGGCGACGGTTTCGCGCGATTCTGGATTCACAACGGCCCGGTCACCCACCGGGGCGAGAAGATTCGCAAGGTGGCGAAGAACCCTCTGGCGGTGCACACGTTACTGCGGCGGATCAGGCCGGTGGAACTGCGCTATTACCTGGCCGCCGCCCACTATCGGTCGCCGATGGAATTCTCGGTGGGGGCGGTGGAGGAGAGCGCGGTGGCGTACCGGCGGATCGAACGCTTCGTTCACCGCGTGGCCGTCGGTGCGCCGGGCGAGCTTCCGCCGCAGTTCAGAGAGGCGATGGACCACGACCTGAATCTCCCGCAGGCCGTTTCGCTGATTCACGCGGCCGTCAATGAGGGGAACGCCGCCCACGATTCCGGCGACGTTCTCAAGGCGGCGCGGAAATGCGCCGAGGTAAGGGCGATGCTCGACGTGCTCGGCCTCGATCCGATGAGCGCCCACTGGGCCAGGGAAACGCAGTTGCGGGAAGTCGCCGGGGCCGTGCTCGGTGTGGTCCGAAATCTCGCCGAGGCCAGCGCGGAGCGCGGCGAGTTCGAACGGGCCCGGATCATGCACCGGCAGATCGACACGGCACTCAAGATTCGACAGAGGGTTACGCTCTGAGGCGTGCCCGCACCAAAGAAGATCCTCATTGACTGCGACCCCGGGATCGACGACGCACTGGCCCTCACCCTCGCCCACGGCTGCCCGGCGCTCGACCTCGTCGGGATCACCACGGTCGGCGGCAACGTCTCCCTGGAACTGACGACCCTCAACGCGCTCAAACTGCGGGAGTTCCTGGGATTCCCGTCGGTCCCCGTGGTCGCCGGCTCCGCCGGGGCGCTCGTCGCCAGCCGCATCGACGCCTCGGAGGTGCACGGCTTCGGCGGGCTGGGCGCGGCGGTGCTGCCGGAACCCCGCCTGAAGGCGACCGACGGGCACGCGGTCGACTTCATCGTCGACACCCTCTCGGCCTCCCCCGGCGAGATCTCCCTGGTCGCCGTCGGCCCTCTGACCAACATCGCCCTGGCGGTGCGCAGGGAACCCCGGATCACCGAGTGGGCCCGCGACTTCACGATCATGGGCGGGTCGTACACGCGGGGCAACCGCACCCCGGCGGCCGAGTTCAACATCGCGGCCGACCCGGAAGCGGCGGCGATCGTCTTCGGCGCCGGCTGGACGGTCAACCAGATCGGCCTGGACGTCAGCCTGACGGCCCTGGCCAACGGGCCGATCCTCGACCGGATGCGGGACCTCGGACGGCTCGGCGGCGAGCTGCTGATCCCCAGCCTGGAGTTCTACGGCATGACGACGGCCCACGACGGCCCAGCGGTCCACGACGCCCTGGCGGTCGCCCATGTCGCCGACCCGAGCCTGTTCGAGTTCACGCCGGGCGTGGTCGACGTGGAGACGGCGGGCCGGTTCACGTCGGGGATGACGGTGATCGACTTCAACCTGCGCGGCCGCGTGCCGAACGCGAACGTGGCGAGGTCGATCGACGTGGACCGCTTCTGGGACCTCACTCTGTCGAGCTTCGCTCAGGTGGAGGCACGACTCCCTTAGCCAGATGGTCCGAGAGGATCACATGGGGGAATCGGTAGCTCTTGCCGTCCCGCTGGAGGAGGCCGATGTCGGTGGCGTGGGAGATGAACGCCCGGTAGCGGAAGGGCAACCGCCCCAGAACGGCCTGCACGATCCAGCCGCCGAGCCCGGCGACCCAGAAGAAGATCATGTAGCTCGGGACCACCGAAGTGACGACGCCGGCCGCGAGCAGTCCCACCGCGCCCATCCCGCCGAAGAACGACACCGTCCCGGTCTCCGCATACGCGGCTCCGATCGCGATCCCGATGACGGCACCGGTCAAGGTCACGACGAAGACCTTTCCCCCGCCACTCACCTCGCCGGTCGGTGGCGAGCTCTCGTCCCTGTTCGCCAGCACGAAGGCCAACGGGACACCGATCCAGAGCCCGAGCATGAAACAGGCGTGCCCGGCGGGGTCGCCGGTGAGAAGTGCGAAGACCACACAGACCAGCCCCAACGCCAGGGCGACTCCCGCGGCGCGGACGTCGGAATCGTCGCCCGCGGTCCCGAGAGCGTAGATCGCGGACCCTGCGGACACCACGCCCAGGGCGCCGAAAAGGATCTTCTGGCCGGTGCCGCCCACGGACGCCATCATGATGTCGGCGGCGTAGATCAGCGCCCCTCCCCCCGCCCCCAGCACGACACCGGCGACGCCCGCGCGCACGCGGCTCAGGGGAGGTCCGGCCGTCCACCGCGGAGGGCCCTCCAGTCCTGAGGCGACCAGCACGAACACCCCGCTCCCGGCCAGGACCAGCCCACCCGCCAGACTCCACCCGATCCCGACGCTCCCGACCATCTTCCCGGCCACGATCGCCGACCAGATGCCTACCGCGATCGGTACCACGACCCCGTTGATCATCCTCTGGGTCGGCCGGTCCAACGCGGTCCACCAGCTCAACTCGGTGCCCACCAGCGCGGGCCCGGCGAGAGTACGCCGATTGGTCGAGGTCATCAGCCGCGCCACCTGCGTGATCCAGGTGAGCACCTGGGCCGGCGGGTACCGGCGCCGGCGATTGCGGCGCAGCTTCAGTACCTGGTCGACGAAGGAGCTCAGCAGCGCGTCACGGTCCGGCGCGGTCGCCCCGGAACTGTTCGAGGCGACGATGAGGACGTAAAGCCAGAGCGGCGCCGTGATCAGGCCGAGCAGGGCGGGGTCGTCGTCGACGGCCTGGTGGGCGAGCCGCAGCCGGCCCTCTCCCTGGGACAGATAGCTCAGCACCTGCTCTGAGGTGAGAGGGCGGATGACGACCGCGCCGCGCAGCAGGAACCGCTGGGACTCCGGCAGATCCTCGTATTCGGCCGCTCTGCTGCCGACGACGATCTGTACCTGCGGATAGCGGTCGTAGAGCGCGTTCACGCCGGCCACGCAACGGGCCCGATACTCCTCCGGCACCTCGTCGAACCCGTCCAGGAGCAGGGCGAGGCGACCGTCCTTGAGCCACGCGTCGGCCACGCCGTCACCGATGCCGTAGAGGGAGTCGATTCTGCGCAGCAGCCAGTCGCCCAGTTCGGGGAGCGACGAACGCCGGAAGAGCGACTGGCGGCTGACGGCCCAGTCGGCGAGTTCGACGACGACCGGCAGCGGTACGCGAGGCTGGTCGGTGCGGGCCAGCAGGGCCTCCGCGAGTTCGAGGATCATCGTGGTCTTGCCCGCGCCGGGCGATCCCAGGATGAGCATCGACCCGTCGAGATGGTCGTAGACGTCGAGCGGGCTCGCGCCCGGCGGCGGCTCCCACGGGTCCTCGCCTCGGGTGACATGCCAGGTACGGGGTGGCGCCCCGACCGCGTCGGACACGGCGTCGAGGTCGAGCCGGGCGCGGGCGACGCGGACCAGTGACTGGTCGAGCCGCTGGGTCACGTAGCGGCGGATGTTGGCGATGGCGCGGGAGCGGAAGTCCGGGTGAACGTAACCCGCGATCCTGCCCTCGGGCCGCTTCTCCAGTGACTGAAGCACGGTGAAGACGATCGCGGTCACGGCCAGCAGCCCCACCAGGGGCCAGATCCAGCCTTCATAGGGCTTGAGCCATGCCGGAGCCTCACCGCCCGTCGCGTAATTGATCACAATCGGTAAGAGGACCAGGCCATCGGCCGCGGCCAGGACCAGCAGGACGGTCCGCCAGAACTTCGACACACCCCACTATCGCTACACGGAATTAACACGTCACGCGTTGCACGGAAGTTCGCCTGAGTTACATTTTGTCGACAATCGACGGAAGGCGAGCCGATGTATCTCGAACCCGCGGCGCGCGTGCTCGCGCAGGCGCGGGAGAAGGGCTTCACCGTGATCCACACGCGTGAGGGCCATCGCGCGGACCTGTCCGACTGCCCGCCGATCGGTGATCCGGGGCCGCAGGGCCGGATCCTCGTGCGCGGCGAACCGGGCTGGGAGATCGTCCCGGAGGTCGCGCCCGTCGAGATCGCCTCCTCCGAGGCGTTCCTCAAGGCACTGGAGGGCTAGTGGATCTGCAGATTCCGGCGCTGAAGGCGGCGTACGCGAACGGCCTGCACCCCCGTGAGGTCGTCGCCGAGGTCTATCGCAGGATCAAGGCCAGGGGTGACGACGGCGTCTGGATCAGTCTCCGGTCGGAGGAGGAGACCCTCGCCGGCCTGCCCGACGATCCCGATCTGCCCCTCTACGGCATCCCCTTCGCCGTCAAGGACAACATCGACGTCGCCGGAATGCCCACGACGGTCGCCTGTCCCGACTTCGCCTACCTGCCCGAGCGGTCGGCGCCGCTCGTCGACCGGCTGGTCGGCGCGGGGGCGGTCCTGATCGGCAAGAACAACCTCGACCAGTTCGCCACGGGGCTGTCGGGCTCCCGCAGCCCCTACGGCTCGGTGGAGTCGCCGCTGGTGAAGGGGCTGATCTCCGGGGGATCGTCGTCGGGGTCGGCGGTGGCGGTGAGCGCGGGGCTGGTCAGTTTCTCGATCGGGACCGACACGGCGGGGTCGGGTCGGGTGCCGGCGGTGATGACCGGGACCGTCGGGCTCAAGCCGTCGAAGGGGCTGGTCAGCACGCTGGGGGTGGTCCCGGCCTGCGCGTCGCTCGACTGTCCGAGCGTGTTCTCGCTGAACGTCCACGACGCCCGGACGGTCCTGGAGATCATCCAGGGGTACGAGCAGGACGACCCCTGGTCCCGGCGATTCGACCGCGACACGACGCCCATCAGGAAGATCGGCGTCATCCGGGGTGACGAGAACTGGACCGAGGTGCTGACCAGACTCGAAGACCTCGGCTACGAGCTCGTCGACGTCGACATCGCGCCGTTCCTCGAAGCCGGGCGGCTGCTCTACGAGGGGCCGTGGGTGGCCGAGCGGTGGAGCGTGCTCGGGCCGTTCGTCGAGGCCCATCCCGAGTCCCTGCACCCCGTCACCGCGGCGGTATTGAAGAGCGGGAGCGGCGTCACCGGGGCGGAGACCTTCCGGGGCCTGCACCGGCTCAGGGCGCTCATGGCCGAAACCCGCCGGACCTGGGCCGCGGTCGACGCCATCGCCGTGCCGACCGTCCCGAGGACGTTCACGCTCGCCGAGATGGCCGAAGACCCGATCGCCAGGAACTCCGTCCTGGGCACCTACACGACCTTCGCCAACCTCCTCGATCTGGCCGGGATCGCCGTCCCGGCCGGCTTCACGTCCGCGGGCAGACCGCACGGCGTCACCCTGCTGGCCCCCGCAGGCGCCGACGGTCCGCTCGCGGACGCGGCCGAACGTTTCCACACGGGCCGGGCGGGGGCCACGCCGTACCGGGTCAGGACCGGCAGGACACTGCTGGCCGTGGTGGGGGCGCACCGGACCGGCCATCCGCTGCATCCGGAGCTGCGGGCGCTCGGCGCCACCTCGGCGGGCCTCGCCCATACGGCCGGGGCCTACCGGCTCTACGATCTCGGCGACCGCCCCGGCATGGTCCGGACGACGGACGGCGCGTCCATCGAGGTCGAGCTCTTCCACCTCGACGCGGCCGGGCTGGGCGGGCTGCTCACGAGGATCCCGCCACCCCTCGGGCTCGGCTCGGTCGAGCTCGACGACGGGACCCACGTCGTCGGGTTCCTCTGCGAGGCCCACGCGGTCGCGGACGCCCCGGACATCACGGGTTACGGCTCCTGGCCGGGCTACGTGAACGCCCGGCCGTAACATCCGGCGGCATCGCGCGAAACATCGGTTTCCTACGCTCCGGACATGGCGGACATATTCGACTCATATGCCCTGGCCGAAGCATGGGACGAGATGTTCGAGCGGCCGGGGACGCCCCGGCCGCCGTATCAAGGGCTGTTCGCGGCCCTGCAACCCCTCGGGGCCGACGAGCTCCGGTTCCGGGCCGACCAGCTGGCCCGGGTGTTCACCGACCGGGGGGTGACCTTCGACTACGCCGGCGAGGAGCGCCCATTCCCGCTCGATCTGATCCCCCGCGTCATCGACGCCGCCGAGTGGGACCTGATCGCCCGCGCGGTCCGGCAGCGGGTGCGCACGCTGGAGGCCTTCCTCGCCGACGTGTACGGCGGCCGCCAGATCTTCCACGACGGGGTCGTGCCGTGGTCGCTCCTGCACAGCTCCCCCCACTTCCACCGGATGGCCGACGGGATCAGACCGGCGAACGGGGTCCGCGTCCACATCGCGGGCGTCGACATCATCCGCGACGAGGTGGGCGCCTTCCGGGTGCTGGAGGACAACGTCCGCACCCCGAGCGGCGTGAGCTACGTCCTGGAGAACCGGCTGGCGATGATGCGCACGCTCCCCGCGCTGTTCACCGAGCAGCGGGTGCGGGCGGTCGACGAATACCCGGCCCGGCTGCTGGCCGCCCTCCGGCGGGCCGCGCCCACGGCGATCAACGACCCGACGGTCGTCGTGCTCACCCCGGGCGTCTACAACGCCGCCTACTTCGAGCACGCGCTGCTGGCCCGGCTGATGGGCGTGGAGCTGGTCGAGGGCCGTGACCTGGTCTGCGAGAACAACCGCGTCTACATGGTCACCACGCACGGCAAGCGGCCGGTGCACGTCATCTACCGGCGGGTCGACGACGACTACCTCGACCCGCTGCACTTCCGGCCCGACTCGACCCTCGGCTGCCCGGGGCTGCTGAACGCCGCCCGCGCCGGCACGGTCGCCATCGCCAACGCGGTCGGCAACGGGGTGGCCGACGACAAGCTGCTCTACACGTACGTGCCGGACCTGATGAAGTACTACCTCGGCGAGACGCCGCTGATCACCAACGTGGAGACCTACCGGCTGGAGGACGCCGACACCCTCGAATGGGTGCTCGGCAACCTCGGCGACCTGGTGCTCAAGCCCGTCGACGGGGCGGGCGGCAAGGGCATCGTCATCGGCCCCCGGGCCGCCGACGAGACGCTCGGGACGCTGAAGGAGAACGTACAGAGAGATCCGCGGGGGTGGATCGCCCAGCGGCCGGTGGCCCTGTCGACCTCGCCCGCCCTGATCGGCGACCTGCCCCGGCCCCGGCACATCGACCTGCGGCCGTTCGCGGTCAACGACGGCGACGACGTCTGGCTGCTGCCGGGCGGCCTCACCCGGGTCGCGCTGCCGGAGGGCGAGCTGGTCGTGAACTCCAGCCAGGGCGGCGGCTCCAAGGACACGTGGGTGCTGTCGGAGCCGGGGCCGCGCATCCCGCACGTGGTGACCGGCGGCCACCAGCCCCCGGCGCACTGGCAACCGAGCCGCAACGCCGCCTGGGACGGGGAGAGCGAACAGTGAGAGAACTGCTCAGCCGCATCGCCGAGACGCTGTACTGGATCGGCCGGTACGTCGAACGCTCCGACGACATCGCCCGCCTGCTCGACGTCTCCCTGCACCGCACCCTCGGCGACGACGAGGACTGGTCGACGGTGCTGGCCATCCTCGGCCACGAGGGCGGCGACAACCCGACGACCGAGACGATGATCCAGCGTCTGGCCTACGACTCGGCCACGCCGAGCTCGATCGCCGGCTGCGTCAGGGCGGCCAGGGAGAACGCGCGCGGGGTGCGCGAGATCATCTCCAGCGAGGTCTGGGAGTGCCTCAACGTCACCTGGAACGAGCTGCCGATCCGCCAGATCGGGGCCGAGCGGCTCGGCCCGCACGGCTATCTCCGGTACGTCCGCGAGCGCGCCGCCCTGTTCTCGGGGCTGGCCGACGCGACCATGAGCCGCGACGACGGCTGGCTGTTCATCGTGCTGGGCCGCAGCCTGGAGCGGGTCGACATGACCGCCCGCCTGCTGGCCGTGCACGGCGAGGTGCTGCCCAGCGAGTTCGCGCCGCACTCGGAGTCGACCGGCTGGAAGGCGCTGCTGGAGGCGTGCGGGGCCGACGAGTCGTTCACCCGGACCCACCGGGGCGACGCGAAGCGGGTGCTGGAGTTCCTCCTCCTCGACCGGCTCTTCCCCCGCTCGGTCATGCACGCCCTCACCACGGCCGAGCAGTGCCTGGCCGAGCTCAGCCCCAACCAGGGCAGGGCGGGCATGAGCGACCCGGCGCGGGCGGCCATCGGGCGGGTCCGGATGGCGCTGGAGTACGCCGACACGGCGGGCCTCGAAGAGCAGCTGCCCGAGCTGCTGATCACCCTCCAGGCGGCCTGCGTGATCGCCTCGGAGGGGTTGACGGAACGGTTCTTCCAGCACGTGTCGACGGTGCGCTGGGAGCTGGGCGTGCAGGCGCTGGGAGGTGCGGTGTGGAAACCGGCTGGCGTGTGAGGATCCGCCACTCGACGTTCGTGGAGTACGAGGGCGAGGCGGCGTCGTCGTACAACGAGGTCCGGATGACCCCGGTCGACGACCACCGGCAGGCCACGCTCGACTGCAGCCTGGTCATCCGGCCGGCGACGCCGGTCTGGACCTACCGCGACTACTGGGGCACCCACGTCAGCGTCTTCGACGTGACGGGCGGCCACCGGACGCTCGCGATCGAGGCGGAGGCCCGGGTCGACACCTCGCCGGTCCGGCCACTGGCCAAGCCGCTGAGCTGGGACCTGCTGAGGAACGTGTCGGGCCCGGTCGCCGAGCTGCTGCGGCCCACCGAGCGGACCACGATCACCTGCGGCGAGGTCGGGCTGGCCCAGGCGCACGGCCGCGACCCGCACGAGACCGCCGAGGCCATCGCGTGGGCCGTGCACGAGCGGGTCGAATACGTGCCGGGCGCGACCGGGGTGCTCACCAGCGCCCAGGAGGCCTGGGACCAGGGCAAAGGCGTCTGCCAGGACATGGCGCACCTGACCGTCGCGCTGATGCGGGCGGCCGGGCTGCCGGCCCGTTACGTCTCCGGATACATCCATCCGGCGGCGGACGCGGTCATCGGCGAGCCCGTCGCGGGGCAGTCGCACGCGTGGGTGGAGTACTGGTCGGGCGAGTGGAACGCGCTCGACCCGACAAATCGCTCAAAAGTAGGCGAAACACATGTAGTGGTAGCGCGCGGGAGAGACTACGCTGACGTACCCCCTTTGAAAGGTATTTACCAAGGACCACCTGCGGGAAGACAAGAAGTAAAGGTCGAAGTGACCCGGTTGGCGTGATCATTACGTATTACTGGGAAGGCTGAGACCAATACGAGAGAGGAGAGCCTCTTGTGAAAAGGGTCCAGATCGTCCAGCGCCCCCGTCCGCCCCGGCAGCCGCTGCCCATCGACCTACGCACTCCGTCGGGGCGGGTTCTCCCTTTTTGACCCGGCCCTTGTCCTACCGCCGGCCCGACGAAGCGTCGGCGGCCCGTTCATAACAGCGCTCGAACCCCTCAAGGACCACCGGCCACGAGCATCTGACCGGCGACGTCGACCGATTGTGCTCGGCGATCGCCCCTCGTAGCGCAGGGTCCCCCGCGAGCCGGGCCACCGCACCGGCCAGCTCGTCGAAGGTGCGCCCCAGCAGGCCCTCCTTGCCCGGGCTCACGAAATCGGCCACACCGCTCTGCGACCGTGCCACCACCGGCACCCCCGCCGCGCGTGCCTCCAGCGCGGCCAGACCGAACGACTCCCGGGGCGCCGGGGCGACGAAGACGTCGGCCTCCGCCAGCAGCCCCCTGATCTGGTCCCGGGTATACCTTCCCGGCATCTCGACCCAGTCGATCCGCTTCGACCTCAGATGGCGTTCCATCTGGCCCCGTGCGGGCCCGTCTCCCACGATCGTGGCCCGCAGGGTGACGCCCCTGCGCGTTCTGGCCTTGGCGGCCTCCAGGAGCTTCAGGAGTCGTACGGGCTGCTTGCGCGGCGCCAGCCGTCCCACTGCGACCACGTGGACCTCGTCTGAGGGGACGCGGGCCGGGCCTTCGGGCCGCCAGCCCGACAGGTCGAGCCCGTTCGACACGACGTGGACCGGGACGTTCGGCCCCGCCACGCGCCGGATCGGCCGGGCGGCGGCCTCGGAGACGGCCGTGCCGACGAGCCCCCAGCCCGTCCAGTTCCAGGTCTTCAGCGACCGGTAGAGGTTCGCGGTGACCGGATCCCACATGCTGTGGACGGTCACGACCGTGGGCAGCCCCACCCGGTGGGCGGCCAGCACCCCCATCCACGCGAACGGCGAGACCGCGCCCGTGTGGACGTGCACGACGTCGGGGCTGCGCTGCGTCATGATCCGGATCAGATGGCCCGTGCCGCGCGGGTGGACCGGCAGGTCGAACGGCATGCGCGCGGTGATCCGGTGGACGCCCGGCAGCGGCTCGCCCGGCGTGGCGGTGACCACCTCGACGTCGTGCCCGGCCTCGCGCTGGCTCCTGATCAGGTCGGCGACCTGCACCTCGATGCCGCCCAGCCGGGGCAGGTAGCAGTCGCTCACGTGAAGGATGCGCACCCGATCAGCCTGACAGAGGTCCGGACCCGGCTCAAACGCGCGATCGGAGGGTGGGATCATGTGTCGGGTGAAGACAGCGGTGTTCTTTCACGCCCATCCCGACGACGAGGCGCTGCTGACGGCCGGGACCATGGCGATGCTCGCGGCCGAGGGCCATCGCGTGGTCCTGGTGGTGGCCACGGCCGGCGAACACGGCCTGGCCGAACTACCCCACGGCGACGAGCTCGGCGAGGCCCGCATGAACGAGCTCTACGACTCGGCCGCCCGCCTCGGCTGCGCCCGCGTGGTGCGCCTCGGCTACGCCGACTCGGGCCTGGAGGCCGGCGGCGGCGCCGAAGACCGCCCCGCCGACGCCTTCATGGACGCCGACATCGAAGAGGCCGCCACCCGCCTGGCCGCGATCCTCGACGAGGAGAAGGCCGAACTCCTGACCATCTACGACCCCTCGGGCGGCTACGGCCACCCCGACCACGTGCAGGTCTACCGGGTCGGCACCCGGGCGGCGAAGCTCGCCGCGACCCCGCCGATCCTCCTGGAGGCCACCGTCAACCGCGACCCCCTGCTCAAGGGCGTGCGGCTGGCCGCGAAGTTCTACCCGCAGCTCGACATCCGCTCGTTCGAGACCGCCTACTCGGCCTCGGCCGACATCACCCACCGGGTCAACGTCCGCAAGTGGACGTCGGTGAAACGCCAGTCGATGGCCGCCCACGCGACCCAGGCCAGCGGCGGCGACGGCGACCGCACCCTGGCCGCCCTGCTGAAGATCCCGGCCCCGGTCTACCGCTACGTCTTCGGCACCGAGTGGTACGTCCGCCGCGACCTGCCCCCCGGCACGAAGATGACCCATCCCTTCGACGACTGATTCTCGTACCAGAGGATGAGCGAAGCGGTCTCGGTGCCCGGCAGACTGGGCGCATGAACAGGTGGGTGCGGGTCGCCATGTCGGTCGCGTCGCTGGCGCTGGCCGCGGGGCTGATCGTCTACCTGCCCTCGATCATCGGGGCGCTCACGGGGGCGACGATGTCGTGGGGCCAGATCGGCGACCTGTTCGCCGCGGTCTCCTGGCAGATGGCGGCGCTGATGACCGCCGTGTGGCTGGCCAGCCTGCTCGCCTACACCTTCGTGCTCACCGGGTCGCTGCCCGGCCTCGGGCACACCCAGGCTCTCACCCTGAACGCCGCCGGGAGCGCGGTCAGCAACCTGCTGCCCTTCGGCGGGGCGGCCGGGGTCGCGCTGACCATGGCGATGACCAAGGGCTGGGGGTTCCCCGTCGGGGCCATCGTCGCCTCGACCCTGGTCAGCGGGGTCTGGAACATGCTCTTCCGGTTCCTGCTGCCCGCGGTGGGGATCCTCGCCCTCCTGCTGTCGGGCACCGCGCTGTCGCCCACGGTCACCAAGGCCGGGTGGGCCGCCTCGGCCTCGCTGCTCGCGCTCGTCGTGATCGTCGGGGCGGCGCTGTTCTGGGATCGGGGAGCCCGCGTCATCGGGCGCGGCGCCGACCGGCTCGTGGCGCTGTCGCCCGGGAAGATCCGGCCCGCCGAGCGGTGGGCCTCGACCGCCATCCACAAGCTGCGCGACGACATGGCCGGGGTGGTCCGGTCGGGCTGGCTGAAGATGTCGTTCGGGATGGTGTTCTTCCTCGGCTTCCAGTGGCTGATCCTGGCGCTGTGCATGCTCGGGACCGGCTCGTGGGTCGGGCCGGCCCAGTCGATCGCGGTGTTCGCGCTGTCGCGCGTGCTGACGAGCGCGCTGGCCACGCCCAGCGGCGCCGGGTTCATGGAGGCCGGCACCGCGCTCGCGCTGATCGGGTTCGGCGCGGGCGAGGCGCAGGCCACCGCCGCCGCGATCCTGTTCGGATTCTGGACGTACACGATCGAGATCCCGTGGGGCGGGCTCGCCCTCGGGGGCTGGGCGCTTCTGCGCAGGCGCGACGGGAGGCGGGAAGCCCAACCGGTCACCCGCGAGAAAGCATCATGATCTTGCGCGACAATTGACCTCACTCTCCCCGAAGTGAGGATGACCGGTGAACGTCTTGTGTACCGTTTGGCGGCGCGCATAGCGTGGCGGCTGACATGAGCACGGTGGTCTTCCGGGTCCTGGGTCCGGTCGAAGCGTATGACGGCGACAACGAGCTCGATCTGGGCGGGCTCCGCCAGCGGGCCGTTCTGGCGCGGCTTCTGGTCGCCCGGGGCCAGGTCGTACCCGTCGACACCCTCCTTTTCGACCTGTGGTCCGACGACGCCGCCAAGGGCGCGCAGTCGGGCCTGCAGGTGTACATCTCCCGGCTGCGCCGGGTGCTCGAGCCCAACCGTCCCCGTGGCGGGCCCAACCGGCTGCTGGTCACCGTCGCCTCCGGCTACGCCCTGCGGGCCGCGCCGGAGCAGATCGACGCCCTCCGGTTCGAGGCGACCGTCCGGGCCGCCGGCGAGCGGCTCGACGACAACCCGCAGACGGCCAGGGCGCGGCTCGAGTCGGCGCTGGGCCTGTGGCAGGGCACGCCCTACAGCGACTTCCAGGATCAGGCCTGGGCCGAGGCCGAGGTGACCCGCCTGAGCGAGCTGCGGCTGGTGGCGCGGGAGCGCCACGCCGACGCCGGGCTGCGCCTGGGGCTCCACGCCGAGACCGTGCCCGACCTCGAAGCGCTCACCACCGAACACCCGCTGCGCGAGGAGGGCTGGCGGCTGCTGTCGCTCGGCCTCTACCGCTGCGGGCGGCAGGGCGACGCGCTGGCCGCGCTGCGCCGGGCCCGCACCATCCTCGACGACGAGCTCGGCATCGACCCCGGCCCCGCCCTGCGCAAGCTGGAGAGCGACATCCTGTCGCAGGATCCGGGGCTCGAACTGACCCCGCTGCCGCGCCGGGCCGAGACCACCCCGACCTGGCCGCCGCGCCCGCTCGAAGTGAGCCCGCTGCCGCCGCTGGAGCCCGAGCCGTTCGTCGGCCGCGAGTCCGAGCTGACCGCGCTGCTGGCCGCCGCCCCCCACGCCAAGTCGGGCCGGCTCGCCATCGCGATGGTCACCGGCGACCCGGGGTCGGGCAAGACGACGCTGCTGCGGCAGCTGTCCGGCCGCCTCGAAGGGCAGGGCTGGATCATCGCCGGGGGCGGCTGCCCCGACAGCGCGGCGACCCCGCCCGGCTGGGCCTGGGTCGAGGTGCTGCGGGCGCTGATCGCCCGGCGCGGCGCCGGGGAGTACGGCGCGCTGCTCGCGCCGCTGCTCGACGACCACGCGCCGGTCCCCAACGACGACGACGCCTCCGGCGGCTTCCGGCTCCACCGGGCGGTCGGCGGCTTCCTGTCGGGCGTGGCCCGCGAGGCCCCGCTGCTGATCACCCTCGAAGACCTCCACTGGGCCGACGACCAGACTCTCGCGCTGCTGCGCGCGCTGCCGAGCCTGCTGGCCGCCAGCCGGGTGCTGCTCGTGGTGACCTGCCGCGAGGGCGAGCTCAGCGACCCGCAGCAAGACGTGCTGGCCGCCCTGGCCCGCCTCGGCCCGGTCCGGGTCGAGCTCGACGGGCTGGCCCCGGCGCAGGCGGCCGAGCTCGTGCGGGCGACGTTCGTACGCGGCGAGATCGACCACGACGTCGTGGCCGCGATCGTCGAGCGCACCGGCGGCAACCCGTTCTACGTGAAGGAGACGGTCCGCCTCTTCGAGGCGGAGGCCGACATCTCCCAGGTGCCTTCCGGCGTACGCGACGTGCTCCGCCGCCGGATCGCGCGCCTGCCCGAGAAGGCCCAGCAGATCCTGCTGCAGGCCGCCGTGATCGGCCGCGACGTCGACGTCGACGTGCTGGTCGACATCTCCGGCGAAGAAGACTCCGTCGTCGACGCGGTCGAGGCCGCGCTGCTGGCCGGCCTGGTCACCGAACCGGGCGCCGGGCGGCTGCGCTTCGACCACGAGATGGTCCGCGACACCCTCTACTCCGACGCCTCCCGGCTGCGCCGCTCGCGCCTCCACGCGGCGGTCGCCTCGGTCATCGAGTCGCGCACGCCGGGCGACGTGGCGGCCCTGGCCCACCACTACGACCTGGCCGGCACCGCCGACACGGCCGCCAAGGCGGTCCGCTACGCGGGCCTGGCCGGCGAGCAGGCCGAACGCCGCTACGCCTACCGCGAGGCCGCCTCGCAGTGGGAACGCGCGATCAACGCCTACGACCGCGCGGGCGGGCGTCCGGGCAGAGACCGGCTCGAACTCCAGGTCCGCACGATCCACGCGCTGGCCCTGGCCGGTGACATGACCGCCGCGCGCGCCCACCGGCGCGACGCGATGGACGTGGCGCTGCCGCTCGGCGACCTCGAACTGACCGCCCGGGTGGCGGCGGCCCTGGCCGTGCCGCACAAGGGCATCGCCCGCGACTTCACCCGCACGGCGTGGGAGATCGTCGACGTCACCGAGAAGGCGCTGCTGGAGCTGCCGCCCAGCGAGCACTCGCTGCGCGCCAGCCTGCTGGCCACCCTGGCCCTGGAGCTAGAGGGCTCGGCCACCCCGCGCGGCGAGCAGGCGTCACTGGAGGCCGAGGAGCTGGCCCGCGCCAGCGGCGACCCCAACCTGCTGGCGATGGCGCTGAGCGGCCGCCTGCGGCAGTCCTACACGCTGGCCCAGGTCGACGAGCGCGAAGACATCGGCCGCGAACTGCTCCGGGTCGGCGCCGAGTCGGGCCAGATCTCGGTGCAGACCCTCGCCCACCTGGTGCTGCTCGAATGCGCGGCGGCCCGCGGCGACTTCGCCGAGGCCGACCGCCAGCTCGCCCGCGCCGACCAGCTGGGCCGGCAGTACGGCCTGGCCGCCCCGGCGGCCGTCGGCGCCTGGTACGCCGGTCAGCGCCTCATGATCGCCGGCGACTACGCGGGCGCCGAGACGGCCTACCGCAACGCGGCCCGCCTGACGGCCCGCGCGGGCATGCTCGAAGGCCGCCAGGACCTCCCGCTGATCGCGACCTTCTGCCTCCACCTGGTGCAGGGCAAGGCCGACGAGATGGCCGACGCGCTCGGCGAGGCCCACACCCGCGGCGCCAAATGGACCCTCGACGCCTACGCGGTCGCCCTGGCCGAGGCGGGTCACCTGCGCGACGCCCGCGCGGTGGCCGTGACCCGCGAGCCGGTCCGCGGCGACTTCCTCTACGAACTGGCGATGACCTGGCGGGCCCTCGCGGGCCTGCGCCTCGACGACGTCGACCGCATGAACGAGGCCTACGCCGCCCTGCGCCCCTTCCACGACCGCATCGCGGGCGCCGGAACGGGCGTGGTGGCCCTGTGGCCGGTCGCCCGGACCCTGGGCGACCTCGCCGTCAAGCTGGGTCGTCCGGACGCCAGGGCGCACTACGAGAAGGCCCTGGCAGTGGCGCGGCGGGTCGGCGCGCAGCGCTGGGTCGACGACGCCGAGATCGCCCTCGACCGGGCCTAGTCAGTCGCGCTCGACCAGCGGCAGGTACGGGAACTCGCCTCTGGGCTTGGGCGCGACCGACTCGCGGCCGATCCCCAGCGTCACCGGGGTGTTGGCCGCGAAGGAGAACATCACGTCCGGGGCGTTGTCGGTCAGGGCGCGGCCGTTCCAGCCCGCGAAGGTGAAGGCGGCCTTGGTGCCGATCCGGTAGGGCAGCATGTTCGGCAGCATGCGCTCCATCACCGTCTGCGCGTAGGCCTCCGGGTCGGCGGCCGTGCCGTAGGCGCGCACCACTCCGGCCACCTTCGAGCGGATCAGGTCGCCGTGGATGCGGATGTCGTCGGCGGGGCCGTTGGTGTTGAGGCGGTCGCCCAGGTCCTCGTCGTACTGGGTGAACAGGGGGTGGATCATCGGCAGGCCGCAGCGGTTGATCGGGCGCCAGCCGCCGCTGTCGGTGGCGAGGCTGGTCTGGGCCCAGACGCCGATGCGGCCGTCGGGGCCGGCGATCGGGCGCAGCTCGTCGTCGGGGAGTTCCAGGACGATCGAGTAGACCGTGTGGCCGGCGAAGAGGTTGCCCGCTTTGTCGGGGTTCCAGCCGGTCAGGTCGACGGTGGTGCCGTGCTGGAAGGCCTGGCCGACGGCGTGCAGGACGTCGGGTTCGATCCAGAACGAGTCACCCGCCTGGCCGGTCCAGACGCGCCCGCCGCAGGGTAGGTCGGTCGTCTCGCCGAGGCGGCCCTCGGCGATCGACTTCTCCTCACCGGAGGTCACGCGGTGGAGGCGGAAGGTCTGGCCGCCCTCGGCGTCGCGCTCGCCGAAGGTGAAGCGGAAGGTCACGTCCTCGACGGCGTCGCCGTCGCCGTCGATCTTGATCTCGTAGCGGCCCTCCGGGTGGAAGCCCTTCGGGGCGTCGGGACCGGCGAAGGAGTGACTGTGGTCGGCGGCGAAGACGGTGCCGCGCTCGCCGCGGAAGACGTACAGGTCGCAGACGTCCAGGCGCGGGTCCTGGCGGGCGAGGGGCGAGTCGAGGTGGTGGGACATGGGTGTTTCCGATCCGAGAGGGCTCTGACCCGGACGGCCCTGCCCCCGCCCAGGGAGATTCAGCCCCATGAATCAGCAGTCGACCTGGAACTTCTCGCTGATGAGCCGGTTGTCCGCCACGTCCAGGACCGCCCGGTAGACGCCGGGGTTGCCGGGGACGCGGACCCGCCAGTCGACGGTGCGGGCGGCGCCGTCGTAGCCGCCCGTGCCCGACAGGTAGTCCTGCCAGGCCTCGGCCGAGGGGCTGTAGCGCTGCAGCGTCCACTCGTAGGAGACGGCGCCCGACTCGGCCACGGCACGGACGCGGTAGGAGCAGTCGGGGAGTTCGCCGACGGCCAGCACGCCAGGTTCGGGGGCGGCGAGTCTCACTTCGGCGGGGACCGATTGGGCCGACGACAGGGCGACGGAGCGGGTAGGTTCGTCGGTGACGGCGGTTCCGGTCAGGTAGGCGGCGGCGACCGCGAGGGTGGCGACGAGGAGCCGCAGCGCGGTTCCGCCGCCACTCGCGACGACCGGGGCGAGGCTGCGGGATTTCATGCCTTTTTTGTAGAACGCCATGGTTGAGCGGTGGTTGCCGTCCACTTGCAGGGGCGTGTGGTGCCTGGCGCGGTCCACGATGCGTCGCTTAAGGTAAGGCTGTCCTAATTCCCAGTACGAGGCGGCGCACGGTGGAGCTCGCGGACCCGATGTCGACGTCGTTCCTCGGGATGCCCTACTGGCTCGTCGGCGCGATCCTCACCGTCGCCCTGTTCGGGGCCTTCCAGGTCTACTACTGGGTCGGCCACAAGGTCGGCGACACCGTCTACGAGTCGCGGCTGGGACGCCGGATCGGGCAAGAGCGGATCATCAAGGTCGAGAACGTCGTCCGCAAATGGGGGGCACTCGCCGTCTACGGGTGCTTCTTCGTGCCGGGGCTGCGGCACACGCTGCCCTGGGTGGCCGGGGTGCTCCGCATCAACTACCGCTGGTATCTGGTGGCCAGCGCGCTGGGCTGCCTGACCTGGGCGCCGCTGGTGTGGTTCGGGCTCTACGCGGTCGTCTGGGCGTGGCTCGGGCTGGCCGCCGACTCGCCGGTGATCGCGGTCGTCGTCGCCGTCGTGGTCGCGGTCGCCCTGGTCGCGTACGTCCTGTGGCGCCGCCGCGGCCGAGGCGCCACGACGGCGTCGCAGGCGGGTTAGAGCTCCGAGTCGTCGAGCACCGCCTCCGGTGCGGTGCGGCGTACCGACTCGATGCCGTTCACGCAGGCCGCGCGGCTGGTGAAGGCCTCGCTGACCGCGATGGTCTGCCCGTTGCCCATGACGAGCCGAAACCGGTAGGCCCCCGCCGCGTCTCTGCTGATGACGAATCTGCTCGCCATGTCTTCCCCCCGAATGCCGTCCGGCCGTCGCACACCTACCCGTGCGATCATGCGGGCATGCGTGCCGTCGTTCTCGTCAGTGCCGCCCTCACCTGGGCGATCGTCCTCTCGGCCCCCGCTCACGCCGACCCTCGGGTGACCGCGAGCGAGGTCTACGTCGTGGATCTCACGTCGGGAACGGTCCCGTACGCCAAACACGAGGACCGGCGGGTGCCCGTCGCCAGTCTCACGAAGGTGATGACGGCCTACGTGGTGCGGCGGCAGGCCGATCTCGACGACCTGGTGACGATCACCGCCGCCGACGTGAACCACGCCCACTCCACCGGCGCCACCCACGCCGGGCTGCGGGCCGGGGAGCGGCTGACCGTCCGGCAGCTCCTCTACGCGCTGCTGCTGCCCTCGGCCGCCGACGCCTCGAACGCGCTGGCGCGCGCCTACGGGCCCGGCAAGCGGCGGTTCGTGAACCGGATGAACGCCGCCGCCCGCGCCCTCGACCTCGACGACACCCGCTTCGTGAACGCCGACGGGATGCCGGCGCCCGGTCAGTACTCGACCGCCCGCGACCAGCTGGAGCTGACCCGGGTGGTGCTGAAGGACAGGGTGCTGGCGCAGATCGCGCGGACCCGGGTGGCGCGGGCCGCCGGGCACACCTGGACCAACACCAACAAACTGCTCGGCACCACGCCCGGCGTCATCGGGCTGAAGACGGGTTTCACAAGGGCGGCCGGCTACTGCCTGGCGTTCGCGGCCCGGCGGGACGGGCACACCTATCTCGGGGTGATCCTGGGCGACACGGGAGACCTGCGGCGGTTCACGACCGCGCGGAACCTGCTGAGCTGGGCCGAACGAGTGAGTGACAGGCGATAGCGGCGGCGGCCACGACGTTCAGGGAGTCGACGCCGTTCTTGAGGGCGGCGGGGCTCATCGGGATGCGGACCCGCTCGGTCGCCTGGCCGAGCCAGCGCGACGACAGGCCGTCGCCTTCGGAGCCGAGCAGCAGCGCCGCCTTCTCGCCCAGCGTGACCTCGTCGATCGGCACGGCCGAGGCGTCGGGGGTGAGCGCGAGGGTGTCGTAGCCGTCGAGGGCGGCCAGGCCGCCGTGCCAGTCGTCCATGCGGGCCCACGGGATGGCGAAGACGGCCCCCATCGAGACCTTGATCGCCCGGCGGTAGAGGGGGTCGGCGCAGCGCGGCGACAGGACGACGGCGTCGACCCCGAGCGCCGCCGCCGACCGGAAGATCGCGCCGACGTTGGCATGGTCGACCAGGTCTTCGAGGACGATGATCCGGCTGGAGCGCCGGGCCAGCGTGGCGACCGAGGGCAGTTCGAGGCGCTCGAACGAGGCCAGCGCGCCCCGGTGGACCGGGAAGCCGGTCACCTGCTCCATGAGGGCGTCGCTCACGACGTACACCACCTGGTTTTCGAGCACGTCGGCCAGGTGGGTGAGCCATTTCGGGGTGGTCAGGAAGGCCCGCGCGGGGTGGCCGGTCTGGAGGGCGCGGCGGATGACCTTCTCGCCTTCGGCCAGGAACAGGCCGTGTTCGGCCTCCAGGCTCTTGCGGAGCTCCACGTCACGCAGGTGGGTGAAGTCGGTCAAGCGCGGGTCAGCCGGGTCGTGGAGCTCGATGACCATCACGCAAGCCTACCCTTGCCACCCCTTGGCAACGGCAAATCGGTGTGACGGTTCGTGGCCGATAAAGTACTCAGCGCTGTATCCGGCGGTGCGAGGGCGATCGGAGGTCAAGGTGCCTGACCAGCGGACGCTCACGCGCCCGGCCGTTTCGGCCGAGAGCTGGCTGAGGGACGCCCGCCGCGCGCGCCTGCTGTCGGTGGCGACCCTCGGCTGGCTCGGCGCCGAATCCCTTGTGGGCGTGTACGCCGGCTGGGCCGCCGACTCGGTCGCGCTGCTCGGCTGGGGCCTCTCGGCCCTGGTCGAGGCGCTGGCCAGCCTCATCGTGCTGTGGCGCTTCACCGGTGCCCGGCTGGTGTCACCGATGGCCGAGTTCCACGCGACCCGCGCGGTGGCGGTGAGCTTCTGGCTGCTGGCGCCCTATCTCGTGCTGCACGTGCTCCACGACCTGGAGCACGGTCACCGGGCCGCGCCGACGGTGCTCGGCGTCTTGGTCACCACGATCAGCCTGGTCAGCATGCCGGTCCTCGGGTGGGCCAAACGGCGCGTCGGGGCCCGCCTGGCCTCGGCGGCGACGACCGGAGAGGGCACCCAGAACGTGCTCTGCGGGCTGACCGCCGCCGGGGTGCTCGCCGGGTTCGCGGCGGCCTCGATCGGCTGGTGGTGGGCCGACCCGCTGGTGGCGCTCTCGCTCGCGGGGATCGCCGTCTTCGAGGGCGGCAGAGCCTGGCGCGGGCACGTCTGCGACCACTGAAGCGACAGCACGGCGACGTCCATGCCGGCGTCGCGCAGGGCGTCGATCACCTCTGAGGCGCCGCCCGCGACCGTCCAGACCCGGCCGTGACGGCCCGTCAGATTGACGGCGCGCAGCCCCGGAAGGGCCCGCATCGCCTCTCTGGCCGAGGGCGGCAGGCCGGGGCGGTTGAACTCCAGCAGGAGGAGATCTCCGTCACGCATCCCAGCCCCCGGGTGCCGATTCGCCTGAATTTACGAACACGATACATCGCGAGATCGATAAGTCAAGATGTATCGCGATGCCCATCATCGCAGTAAAAGGACCGTTTTGCCGGTCTAATGGTTGCCACTATGGTTCCGTAAGCATTACGGAGAATCTCCCTTTTGCCTGGCGGGGAGACCAACGACTGACGAAGAGGCCATCGTGGGACGTCACCGCACTGACGAGATCGAGGGCGGCTACCCCGCGTACGAGCAGCCCCCCTCCCGCCGGAAGTCGGCAGGGCCGGGCAAGGTGCTCGTCCCGCTGGCGGGGGCCGTGGCCCTCGCGGTACTGCTGGGCGTGGCCGCGTACGTCGTGGTGAACAAGGACACGACCGGGTGCTCCGGCGAGAAGGTGTCTCTGTTCGTGGCCGTCGCCAAGGACATCGAACCGGCCGTGAGCGAGATCGCCGGGCGGTTCGTGAAGGCCGAGAAGACCGTCGACGGCAGCTGCGTCGACGTGGCCGTGAAGGGGGCCGACTCCGACGGGGTCGCCGCCGCGCTGGCCGGGACCGGCGGCGCCAGCTCCGCGCCCGACCTCTGGATCCCCGACTCCTCGCTGTGGCTGTCGCAGATGCCGCCCAAGTCGGCCCCTAAGGTGACCGCCAGCCTGGCCACCTCGCCGATCGTGCTGGCCGCGCCGAAGGCCGCCGCCGCGAAGCTGGCCGAATCGCTGGAGCCCAGCTGGACCGGCATGATGACGGCCGCCAACGCCGCCAACCCCGACGGGCTCGCCAGCAAGGTCCGCGTGGTCGTGCTCGACCCCGCCAAGAACGCCGCCGGGCTCGGCGCGCTGCTGGCCGGGGCCGGGATCCTGCGGCAGAGCGGCGACGAGGGCTCCGAGGAGCTGCTGGTCGGCGTGCTGCGGCAGCTGTCGGAGTCGAAGGTGACCTCTCCCGACAACCTGTTCGCGACCCTGTCGAAGGCCGCGACCCGGGTGCCGATCGGCGTGACCTCCGAGCAGTCGGTGTGGGCGTTCAACAAGGAGAACAAGAACGCGGCCGTGGCGCTCTATCCGGCCGAGGGCACCGTCAACCTCGACTACCCGATCATCACCACGACGAAGGACCCAGAGAGCGCCCAGGCCGCCAAGCTCTTCACCGCCGAACTCGCCTCCGCCGCCTCCCGCAAGACCATCCAGGGGTACGGCTTCCGCACCCCCGAGGGCCAGGGCAGCGTCCTGACCCCCGAGACCGGGATGCGGGCCGAGGCCCCGACGGCCCTGCCGATCCCCGACGCCAAGACCGTCGTCACGCTCGCGCAGTCGTGGAAGCGCGTCGGCCTGGGCACCAAGCTGCTGTCGCTCCTGGACGTCTCGGGCACGATGGCGCTGCCGGCCGACTCCTCGGGCATCACCCGCATGCAGGCCATCTCGCAGGTCAGCACCGAGGGGCTGAAGCTCTTCCCGGACAAGACCGAGATCGGGACCTGGATCTTCTCCGACAACCTCAACGGCGCCAAGGTCGACTGGAAGGAGACGGTCCCGGTCGGGCCGCTCGCCCAGCAGATCGACGGGGTGACCCGGCGCGAGGTGATCGCCCGGCAGATGACCCAGATCAAGGCGATCCCCACGGGGAACACGGGCCTCAACGACTCTCTCTGGGCGGCGTACCAGAAGATGACCGACGAGTACGAGGCCGACAAGATCAACACGATCCTGCTGTTCACCGACGGCGTCGGCAACGACGACCCGAGCGGCGGCATCACCAACGCGGGCATCCTCAAGCGGCTCAAGTCGAAGTTCGACCCCGCCAAGCCGGTCTCGGTACTGGTCATCTCGTTCAACACCCAGGGCGACGAGAACCGGACGCAGATGCAGAACATCGCCAAGGCGACCGGCGGCACGGCGTACTTCCCGGAGACGGTGCTGGAGATCCGGAACATCTTCCTCCAGGGCATCGCCCGCCGGCTGTGCGCACCCAACTGCCCCAGCGCCAAATAATCTTCACCCGAGTCACAGGAGTCGCTGTCTTCCCAGGTCATGCCACTTGAGCATGGCCTGGAAGACAGTAAACGCGGCGCCCTGAGGGGGCGTCCTTCTCGTGTGGGGACCGGCAGGTCCTGTTCTCGGGGAGGAATTCCGTTGCCCGGATGGCCGACCGTCGGCCGAGCCGACGACAACCGTCTGCTCGACGCGCTGAAGCGCGACGACGCGCACGCACCAGCCAGCCTCTACGACGCGTACGCCGACCGGCTGAACGACTACGCGTTCGCCCGGCTGCGCGACCTCGACCTGGCCGCGAGCGCCGTGCACGACGCCCTCGTGCTCGCGGTCGCCTCGGTGGGGCGGCTGACCGAGACGCAGCGGCTGCGCGCCTGGCTCTACGCCCTGGTGCGCTTCCAGTGCGCGTCGCGGACGCCCGGCACGGCGACCACGCCGATCGACCTCGCCGACAGCCCCGACCCCGAGATGACCATGCTCGTCCACGAGGCGCTGGGCGAGCTCAGCGGGCCCGAGCGCGAGGTGCTGGAGCTCTCCCTGCGCCATGACCTCACCCCGGCCGAGGCGGGCGCCGTGCTGGGGCTGACCTCCCGCCAGGCGGCGACGCGGCTGGAGCGGGCCCGCGACCACCTGGAGAACTCGGCCGCCGCCGTCGTGCTGGCGCGGACCGGCCGGGCCCACTGCCCCGACCTGTCGGCGATGGTCGACTCCTGGGACGGCCCGCTGAGCACGCTGCTGCGCCAGCGCCTGAGCCGCCACATCGGCGGCTGCGAGGTCTGCACCGAGGGCAGACAGCGGCACGTCGCGGCTCCCAAGCTGCTGGAGATGGTGCCGGTGGCGTTCCCGCCGCTGTCGCTGCGACGCCGGGTCGTGGACACCTGCGCCCACCCGGAACGAGACGAAACGAAGATCCTCATCGTGCGGGACGGGGATCACTTCGACCGGAACGGATTCCCCGTGCCGGTCGAGCGGCGGCCCCGAGTGAAGCGGGGCCGCCGGGCGGGGGGCGTGTCACGGCGGGCGGCGGGGAAGAAGAAGTCCCGGCGCGCGACGCCCGTCGTGGCCGCTCTCGGCGTGGCCCTGGTGGCGGGCGGCGGGGTGTTCTGGCTCAACGGGGCCGGCGCGGCCGCGCCCACCCGCATCGAGGCCATGCCGCAGCCCACGGACGACGCCGTCCAGGCCCCTCAGTACGAGGTGACCGAGGAGGACACCGCGCCTCCCGTGGTGGCGGAGGAGGAGACCCCGTCGGCCGACCCGACGCCGCAGGAGGCCGAGCAGACCTCGTCCACCCAGGCTCCCGGGCCGGTCCCCACGGCGGCCGGGCAGCCGACCGCGCGGCCCCGGCCGACCCGCACGCCGTCGAAGACGCCCAAGCCCACCAGGCCGCAGGCCGGCGCGCGGGCCGCGCTGTCGATGACCTGCCCCGGCGACGTCGGCGAGTCCACCGGCGGGGTGCTCTACCTCACCGCCAGGAACGCTCCAATCGCCTGGAGCGCCCGCGCCGGCGACAACGTCTCGATCGCCCCGGCGCGCGGCGTGCTGAAGAAGGGCGCGAGCGGGCGCATGACGATCTCGATCGTCGACCCGAAGTCGGCCGGCAGCACCACGATCGCGATCACCTCGCCGGGCGGGAACCCGTCGTGCCGGATCAGCTGGCGCGGCGACGGCTACTCGCCCCCCGGCGGCGGGGTGCCCGACCCGACCAGCCCGCCCCGCCCGACCCCGACGCCCCCGAAGACGGAGGAGCCGACCCCGGGGCCCACCGAGACCCCCGCGACGCAGTTGTCGGAGGAACCCCAGCAACCCCAGGCATAACACGGGCGGTTGCCGAGTCGTTACCGATAGAGTCCTGGTTCTTTGTGAACCGGGCGCTGCGGAAGAGCGTCGCCATTGACGCGCGTGTCCCCGGTTGATCCTATGAAGTGCCTCCACCAGCCGGGAGAGTGACATGGGGACCAGTAAGACCGTCCTGATCGGTGTGGTCGGCGCGTCGTGCGTGGCCGGAGCCGTGCTCGCGCTGGCCGACGTGCAGACGCCCGCCAGGCTGATCTTGACGCCCCTGTTCCTGCTCCTGGCGCCCGGCGTGGCCATCGCCGGGTTGTTGCGTGATCGTGACCCCCTATCGGCACTAACCGTGGGACTGGCCGCCAGTCTGGCTGTCAACGTTCTTCTCGCCGAAGCGATGCTCCTCTTCGACGCCTGGTCACCGCGTGCCGGCGTGGCCACCGTCGCGGTCGTGAGCGCGTTTCTGGTGATCCTGCGCCAGCTTCACCGCCCCCGCACTCGCGTCACCCCCGCCCAGAACTCAGGGTGACGACCCCGCACACCCTCTGCCCCACGACCGGGACGAGCCCCTGACCCGTCTCGTCCAGTCGCGCCGGTCCGCTGGCAGTCTCCGCTCATGACAGACCGCCCGGAAGGACATCTCCGTCACCATGAGTCCCGAGATCACCGGCCTGCGGCCGCTCCCGCACGTCGAGCGATACACCCCCCTCGGCCCCCATCTCGCGGTCTCGCCGACCGTCAGCGTCGTCGTGCCGGCGATGAACGAGGCCGAGAACCTGCCCCACGTGTTCGCCACGCTGCCCACCTGGGTGCACGAAGTCGTGCTGGTCGACGGCCACTCGACCGACGACACCGTCGAGGTGGCCCGGCGGCTGCGGCCGGGCCTGCGGATCGTCCACCAGACCGGCCGGGGCAAGGGCGACGCCCTGGCCGCCGGGTTCGCGGCCTGCACGGGCGACATCATCGTGATGATCGACGCCGACGGCTCGACCGACGGCCGCGAGATCATCCACTTCGTCAGCGCCCTGGTCAGCGGCGCCGACTTCGCCAAGGGGTCGCGGTACGTCCCCGGCGGCGGCAGCGACGACCTCACGGTCACCCGGCGGGCCGGCAACAGCGTGCTGCGCACCATCGTCAACACGCTCTACCGCACCCGTTACACCGATCTCTGCTACGGCTACAACGCCTTCTGGGCCCGCCACCTGCCCGCGCTCGACCTCGACTGCGAGGGCTTCGAGGTCGAGACGCTGATGAACATCCGGGCGGCCAGGGCCGGGCTGCGGGTGCACGAGGTGCCCAGTCACGAACGCTGCCGCATCCACGGGGAGTCGAACCTGCGGGCGATCCGCGACGGACTGCGGGTGCTGCGGACGATCGTGCGGGAGTGGCGGCGCCGCCGTGCGGCCCCCGCACCGCTGCCGCAGCCGGCCACGGCCGACCAGGGCGCGGCGTGAACACCTCCGTCGTGATCTGCGCGTACACCGAAGACCGCTGGGACGACATCGCCGCCGCGGTCGCCTCGGTGCGGGCCCAGACGGTCCCGGCGCGTGAGCTCCTCCTGGTCGTCGACCACAACCCCGAGCTCCACCTGCGGCTCAAGCGGGCCTACCCCGACGCGATCGTGCTGGAGAACGCGCACGAAAGGGGCCTGTCGGGCGGCAAGAACACCGGCGCCGAGGCGGCCACCGGCGTCTATGTCGCGTTCCTCGACGACGACGCGGTGGCCGACCCGGGCTGGATCGAGGGCCTGGAGTCGGCCATGGCGCAGCCGGGGGTCGTCGGCGCGGGCGGGGCCACCCGCCCGCTCTGGGCCACCCGGCGTCCCCGCTGGTTCCCGGTGGAGTTCGACTGGACGGTCGGCTGCACCTACAAGGGCATGCCGGAGACCCGGGCGCCGATCCGCAATGTCATGGGCGGCAACGCGATCTTCCGCCGCGAGGTGATCGGCGCGGTCGGCGGGTTCTCCACCGGCATCGGCCGCAGCGTCGAAGGGGGCAAGAGCCGCCCGCTGGGCTGCGAGGAGACCGAGTTCTGCATCCGGCTCACCCAGCGGTTGCCCGGCTCGGTGCTGCTGTTCGAGCCGTCGGCGGGCATCGGCCACCGGGTCCCGGCCGCGCGGGAGACCTTCCGCTACTTCCGGGCCCGTTGCTACGCCGAGGGGCTGTCGAAGGCCCTGGTCACCCAGAGCGTCGGCAGCGGCGACGGGCTGGCGAGCGAGCGGTCGTACACGTTCAAGACCCTGCCGCTCGGCGCGCTGAAGGGGCTGGTCACGTTGCGACCGGGCAGGTCGGTGGCCATCGTCGTCGGGCTGGCCTGGACGACCTGGGGCTACCTGGTCGGGAAGGCGCGACGATGAACCGGGTGCCGATCCTCATGTACCACTCGGTCACCGACCGGCCCAACGCGGAGACCCGGCCGCTCGCCGTGCGGCCGGGCGACTTCGCCGAGCAGCTGGCCTACCTGGCCGCCAACGGGTTCACGCCGATGACGTTCGCGAGCCTGATCGCGGCGGTGAACGGCACCGGCGCGACCCTCCCGGCCAAGCCGGTGGTGCTCACCTTCGACGACGGCTACGCCGACTTCCACACCGAGGCGATGCCGATCCTCGACCGGTTCGGCTTCCCGGCCACCCTGTTCCTGACCACGGGCTGGGTGGCCGACGCGGGCGGCGAGGCGGCCGGCCGCCCGCTCGACCGCATGGTGAGCTGGTCGCAGGCCCGGGAGGCGGCCGTCGAGGGGCACGAGATCGCCGGGCACAGCCACAGCCATCCGCAGCTCGACCAGCTGCCCGACGCCGAGCTCCGGCAGGAACTGCGGCGCGGCAAGGCCGTCCTGGAAGACAGACTCGGGCTCCCGGTGACGACGATGGCCTATCCCTACGGCTACTCCAGCGCGCGGGTCCGCCGGGAGGCCCGGCGGGCCGGTTTCTGGGCGGCGTGCGCGGTCGCCAACGACCTGGCCGGCCTGCCCGCCCCCGACATGCTGGCCGTTCCCCGCCTGACGGTGAGCCGGACCACCGGGCCCGGCCGGTTCGCCCGCGCCGTGGAGGGCCGGGCGCTTCCGCTGGTCTATCTCCGGGAGCGCGCGCTGACTCGCGGCTACGCCGTCGTACGCCGGGGCAGGTACGGAATCGCGCGTTTCGCCCGAAGAGCATAAGGGGAGAAAACAGGGCGACCGAGGACATGAGGGGGCACAGTGGCCCAGGCATGGCTACCCGTCGCCAGTCGCATTCCCGCTCCCCAGGACGCCGGCCCCATGATCGGGGGCGCGCCCAGGGTGGTCTGGTTCATTTGGCCGACAGACCCACAAGGGATCTCGGCCAAATCCGTGGCCCAGCGGCTCGTCCAGCTCAACCGCCCCGCCCACCTGGTGTGGAACCCGGTGACGGGGCAGATCATCCAGCAGTTGCCGCCCACCCGCGCGGCCTGCGGCCTCACCGGAGACCTCAACCGGCAGGGCCGGGTGTGCGTCCAGATCCGGGTCTTGGGGTCGGTGCACGAACCGTTCACCGACAGCAAGCTCGACGGTCTGGACGAGATCCTCGCCTGGCTCGACTCGTGGGAGGTTCCCCGGCGCTGGCCGGCCGGCCCGCCGCTACCCCTGCCCCATTCACTGGTGCAGGACGGCAGCCGCCGTCTCTGGGCCCGTGGGGGGCACTTCGGGCATTCGCAGGTTCCGGGTTCCGCCGAGGGGGATCCGGGGGCCATCGACGTCGCCCGCATCATCGGAGACAGCGCGCCCCACTTAGAGGTGCCCCGTCCCCGCGAGGAACTACGGCTTCTGGAGAGCGTGGTCTAGCAGGCTCCTGACGATCCCGCAGCCCTGGCGGACGTCGTGGAGTGCGGCGGAGCCGTACCCGACGACGAGGCCGTGGACGCGGGGCGGGCCGTGGTGGTGGCGAATGGTCGTGTCGACCAGGACCCCCCGCTCACGGGCTCCGGCGACCACTTCCGGCACGACGTGTTCCGGAAGTTCCGCCAGGACGTGCAGACCGGCCGTGTCGCCCTTGGTCCACGGGCCGAGGGCGGCCACCACGGCTTCGCGCCTCCGGGCGTACTCCAGGCGCATGCGTCTCAGGTGCCGGTCCAGGTCACCGCGGTCGAGCAGCACGGCGACCGCGCGCTGGACCGGCCCGGACGTGCGGTCGGCGAGTTCCTTCCGCGTTCTCGCGATCCGGTCGAGCAGCGGCCTCCCGGCGACCAGCCAGCCGACGCCGACGTCGGGGCTGAGCGACTTCGACAGCGTGCCGAGCAGCACGACGTGCTCGGGGCCGAGGCCGTAGAGGGCGGGCAGCGGGGCGACGTCGTAGCGGAACTCGGCGTCGTAGTCGTCTTCGACGACGATCGCGCCGGTGGCGCGGGCCCAGGCGAGCAGCCGTTCGCGGCGCGGGATCGGCAGGCGGCCGCCGGTCGGGAACTGGTGGGCCGGGGTCGTGTAGATCATCCGCAGGCCGGCGGGCAGGCCGTCGACGATCAGGCCGTCGGCGTCGACCGGACAGGGCACGATCTCGGCGCCCCGCGAGGCGAAGACGCGCCGGGCCGCCCGGTAGCCCGGCTCCTCCACCCCGACCCGGTCGCCGGGCTCCAGCAGGGTGGCGGCCAGCAGGTCGAGACCGTTCCCGGTGCCGCGCGTGATCAGCACGTTCCCCGGGCCGGCGGGCACCGCGCGGGCCCTGCGCAGGTGGTCGGCCAGGGCCTCGCGCAGCAGCGGATCGCCGTAGAGGTCGGGCCACGCGCTCATCGGCAGGTCGCCGGCGGCCCGCCAGGCCCGCCGCCAGGCGGCGGTGTCGTAGGCCATGACCCAGGGGCGGCCGGGCCGCAGGTCGATGAGGCCGGCGTCGGGGGCGTGCAGCGGCGGGTAGGAGTCGGCGTCGGGGGCCGGCCGGGGCTCGGCCGGCCGGGCGGGGGAGCCGTCGCCGGTGTGGACGTCGGCCACGTAGGTGCCCGAGCCGTGCCGCCCGTCGAGCCAGCCCTCGGCGTAGAGCTGCTGGTAGGCCTCGGTGACCACGGTCCGGCTGACGCCGAGCAGACCGGCCAGGGCCCGGCTGGAGGGCAGCCGCTCCCCCGCCCGCAGCGCGCCGTCGCGCATGGCCGCGCGCAGCTGGTCGCCGACCTGGACGACCAGGGGCGTCGTGCTGGACCGGTCGACGGCCACCGGCAGATCGACCTGCTGCTCCCGCAAAGTGGTCTCCCTCAACGCCGCGAAAGTGGACGTGTTCCTCCAGGCCACTCGGCTCCTACGGTAACCGTATGACCGAGCTGTCCAGCACCCCTCGTACCGTCCTCGGCCGTTCCAAGGCCCGTGGCCGCACCGACCGCGCCGAGCTCCACGCCGTCCTCGACGCCGGCCTGATCTGCCACCTGGGCGTGATCGTCGACGGCTCACCCATGGTCATCCCGACCGGGTACGGCCGCATCGGCGACACCCTCTACGTCCACGGCTCCACCGGCGCCCGCTCCCTGCGCACCGCCCCCGGAGACACGATCTGCGTCACCGTCACCCACCTCGACGGCATCGTGCTGGCCCGGTCGGTCTTCCACCACTCGGTGAACTACCGCTCGGCGATGATCTACGGCGTGCCGCGCCTGGTCACCGACGAGGACGAGCGCATGGCCGGCCTGGCCGCCATCACCGAGCAGCTCGCCCCCGGCCAGTGGGACTACGCGCGCCTGCCCAACCGCAAGGAGATGGCCGCCACGGCCGTGCTGGCGCTGTCGCTGGAGGAGGCCTCGGTCAAGATGCGCGCGGCCGGCCCGAGCGACGACGACGAGGACTACGACCTGCCGATCTGGGCGGGGGTGCTGCCCGTGGTCACGACGTGGGGCGTACCGGAGACCGACCCGAAGATGACGCAGGACGTGCCGGTTCCCGCCCATATTTCCGGAAGATGATCGACTGATCCCCTTTGACAACCCCGCCGCCCGATCGGGCGTCTACTTAACGCAGCACGAAGCGACCGGCGCCCATGTGGCCATCGAGTACCCGGCAGGGACTCGCATGGGCGGCCGGGTCGCTTTTTTCTGGGCTCTCCCGCTGTGATCAAGGTCACCTGATCGCGGGATCGGATGCCCGCCGGGCATGAATCGACACTTCGCGCAGTATGAGGTCGGGAATGACCGATGTCACAATATGCCCTGGTCAACCGGCCGGACGAAGCCGCCGCCCCCACCGCGACCGAGACTCGGCGGCCCCGGCTTACCCACCTGTACCACTAAAGTCACATTTGACACTGAGTCACTACAATCTCATGACTTTTCCCATCACGATGTAGACCCGCCGATAGGCTCTGTGGTCGTCATGGTGGGGGCCCGGGCATATAAGGAGACCGCATGTACGGCCAGACCGGCGCCTGGCGGGTTCCCGGCTATACGGAGCTACGCGAGCTCGGCACCGGCGCAGCCGGACAGGTCGTGCTGGCCAGGCACGATGCCGATGGAACCCTAGTCGCGATCAAATACCTCTCCCAGGAACTCCGAGCCGACCTCAACTTCATCGCCCGGTTCCGGCACGAGGCCCGTCTCCTCGCGCTGATGGACCGCAACCCGCACGCCGCCCGCTTCTACGAGTACGTCGAGCAGCCGCACGGCGCCGCGATCGTCATGGAGCTCGTCGACGGCGTCTCGCTGCGCGCGATGATCCGCTCCGAAGGCCCGACGGGACCGGAGGCCGCCCTGGCGGTGCTCAAGGGCTCCCTCATCGGCCTCGCCATCGCCCACGACATGGGCGTGGTGCACCGCGACTTCAAGCCCGAGAACGTCATGGTCGACGGCGACGGCCACAGCAAGCTCGTCGACTTCGGCATCGCCGCCCGCGCGGGCGACGGCATGCCGGCCTCGGGGACGCCGTCGTACATGGCCCCCGAGCAGTGGGCGGGCGCCCCGGCCGGTCCGACGACCGACGTCTACGCCGCCACCGTGGTGTTCTTCGAGTGCCTCACCGGCCAGCGTCCCTTCCAGGCCAACAACCTGGCCGCGCTGGCCCACCAGCACCAGGCCGCCCCGGTCCCGGTCGAGCAGATCCAGCCCCAGCTGCGCGGCCTCATCGAGCGCGGCATGTCCAAGCACCCGCAGGAGCGCCCCGCCTCGGCGCACGCCTTCCTCCAGGAACTGGAGTCGGTGGCGATCGAGACGTACGGCCCGCAGTGGGAGGAGCGCGGACGCCGCCGCCTGGCGGCGCTGGCCGGTCTGCTGGCCGCCTTCTTCCCGCTCGCCGCTGCCGTGCCCGAGGCCAACACCCAGCTCGCCAACACCCAGCTCGCCGCCGGCGGCGAGGACTTCGGCGGCGACGAGGAGCGCAAGGGCGGCTTCTTCAGCAAGGCGTTCGTGAAGATCGGCCTGACCGTGGTCGGCATGGCGGTCATCGCCGGTGGCACGGCCGTGCTGGTCGGCTCCATCAGCGGCGCGACCCTGTCGGCCGGCACCACCTCGCTCACCCCGAGCCCGGTGAACACCTCGACGACCCCCGACCCGCTGGTCGAGGAGGTCGACGACGGTCTGATCGAAGAGGTCCCGGTCACCGAGACCCCCCAGGTCACCGAGTCACCCGACGCCGAAGGCACCCAGCCCCCGGTCACCCAGCCGACGTCGAACGCGCAGCCCAGGCCGACCCGGCAGCCGAAGCCGACGCCGACGAAGAAGCCCACCAAGAAGCCGACCGCCAAGCCCACCAAGAAGCCGGGCGGCGGCGGTGGCGGCCTCGAGGAACCGGGCGACCCGACGGCCAGCAGCGAGCCGGGCGACGAGACGCCGACCCCGTCTCCCTCGCCGACCACGGCCACGCCGACGCCGTCGACGACCCCGTCGAGCAACCCGACGACTCCGACGCCCGAACCGTCGACGACGCCGCCCACGACCCCGTCGAACGACCCCACCATCACCCGGAACAGCGGTTCCCCCGGCGGTGGCGGCCCCGGCTCTCCCTCGACCGAAGAGTCGCCCACCCGCGGCACCGACGAGCCGACCGTCGAGCCGACCACCGGAGAGACGGCCGCCGCCGGATTCTTCGCCCTCGGCCTGATGACGACCGGCCTCGTGCCCGCCACACTTGCCGTGAAGCGGTCCATGGCGGGAAGGCACCGGCGGAGGCGTAAGTAGTCATGCATGACGGGGGCACTGTCGCGGGCCATCGGCTGACCGGCAGGACGCGGGTCAGCGAGGTCGGCACCTGGCACGACGCGGAAGGCCCCGGCGGCGAGCCGTCGGGGCTGCTCCGGTTCAACGATCACCTGCTGGCCGCCCCGGGCGCGCGTGAGCGCCTGGTGGCGGCCATTTCCGCTGATCGGCGGCTGGCCCAGTCGGGCCAGTACGGCCTGCTGCCGGTCGCCGACCTGGTGGCGGCCCACGGCGAGGTCTGGCTGATCGTCGGCCGCCGGGCCGTCCCGACCGTGGCCGACCTGCTCACGGGCGGCAGCCAGCTCGGATGGCAGCCCGACGCCGGCAGCGCCGCCACGATACTGATCGAGACCGCCCAGACCCTGCTGGGCCTGCACGCCGCGGGCCTGACCCACGGCGCGGTCCACCCCGGCACGGTCGTCATCGGCGAAGACGGCTCGGCCCTGCTGGCCGAACGCGGCCTGCTGGAGGCGCTGCGCGCCGAGCCCGCCTCGCCGGAACGCGACATCGCCGCCTGGCAGGGCCTGGCCCGCACCCTGTCGGCGAGCTGGGCCACCGGTCAGCCGGCGCAGCTGCTCGACCACGCCGCCTCGGTGGCCGCCTCCCGTGGCCTGGCCGCCGCCCGCGACGTCCTGACCAACGGCCGTGACATGCTCCCGCCCGGGTTCAGCACCCGCGAGTCGCTGGTGCGCACCCTGCACGCCTGGTCGGCGCTGCCGCCGGTGGCCGCCGCGCTGCCGCCCGCGCGGCTGCCGGAGAGCGGGGAGCTGCAGACCCTGCTCGATCCGGCGCGCCACCCGGGCGGGCCGCCGCCGGCCGAGTCGGGCGGCATGCGGTTCGGTCCGGGCGTGCCCGCCGACACCTCGGCCGCCCAGATCTGGCGGCAGGGCGCCACCCAGCACTCCGACCCCACGGCCCAGAGCCGCCGCAAGGCCCGGCCGAAGCGCCGCGGCGCCTGGCTCAGCTCGCTGGTGGTCTGCCTGCTGATCGCCGGGTTCATCCTCTACATGCGGATGGCCCCGCCCGCCGAGATGGCGGTGTCCAAGGTCAGCGTGGCCGCGCCGAAGAAGACCCAGGGGTGCGACGCCAAGACCAAGATCATGGCGGTGGTCACCACCAACGGCGAGGCAGGCACCTTCAAGTACGAATGGGAGCAGAGCGACGGCCGGGTGACCGAAGGGACCCAGCGGGTCGAATCGGGCACGACTTCGGTAGATCTTCCGCTGATCTGGCAGGTGAGCGGTCCGGGCCGATTCAAGGGCACAGCAACGCTCCGCGTGCTCGACCACACCCCCGAGGGAAAGCCCATGGCCGCGAAGGCGAGCTTCTCGTACAAATGCTGACTTCACTAGGCTGCACGGCATGACGACGACCCCCGCCGGCTGGTACCCGGACCCCTACGGCTCGCCGCAGCTGCGGTGGTGGGACGGTTCGCAGTGGACCGACGCCACCCATCCCCTGGAAGGCCAGGACGCCCCGGAGTCCCCGGAGCCCGCCGGACAGGAGACCCTGGCGACCACCCCCGCCGCGCCGGCCGCTGCCACCGCCCAGTTCGCCGCCCCGCCGGCCCCGCCGCAGTGGGCCCCGCCGTCGCAGGCCTGGGGCGCCACGAGCCAGCTGCCGCTGCCCCAGTTCGGCGCCCCGCCGAAGCCGCCCTCGCCGCTGCCGTGGGTGCTCGGCGGCGTGGGCATCGTGCTCGTCATCGCGCTGGTGGTGGGCGGCGCGTTCGTGTTCCTGAACCGGGACTCCGGAGAGTCGGCGATCGCCCGCCCGCCCGCGACCTCCGAGCCGGCGCCGCCGCCCCAGACCGAGCAGGCGCCGCCGCAGGAGCAGGTGCCGACACCCGACCAGCAGCAGCCGCAGCAGCCCCCGCAGCCGTCGATCACGGCGTTCCCGCAGCCGGAGGACGGCCGCATCAACGACTCGGTGTCGGGCCTGAGCTACAAGTTCCTCGGCGGCCCCTGGGAGGTCTCCGACCCGAAGACCATGAACGCCCCCAACGACCCGACCTACCCGCTGTTCACCAGCGGCTACGGCGCAGTCTCCCAGCCGGGGTTCAACGGCCAAGAGGGCGTCGACTGGATGGGCACGGTCGCGGCGGCCCAGCTGCCCCAGATGATCCCCTACCGGGGCGTCGAAGACCTGGAAGTGGTCACCACGACGCTGCTGCAGGCGTACGAGCCGGCCTTCTACTCCATCCCGCACGAGCGCGAGATCATCCGCAATGAGGCGATCAAGGTCGGCGACCGCGACGCCTGGATCATCGAGTACACGATGGACTTCAGCGCCGAGGCCAAGGCGAAGAAGTACAAGTTCACCACCGAGTCGGGCGCGTTCGTGCTGGTCGACATGGGCGAAGGCGAGCGGCCCTCGTTCTTCTACGTGTCGATCCCCGACAACCTGAAGTCCGAGCAGGTCGGTGATGTCCTGGACTCGCTCCAAACGCACTGAGCCGGAGCACTACGCTAAGGACATGAACGACCTGCTGGTCTGGATCGACTGCGAAATGACCGGGCTCGACCTCGGGCGCGACGCACTGGTGGAGGTCGCCTGTGTCGTCACCGACGGTGAGCTGAACCAGTTGGACCAAGGGGTCGACGTCGTCATCAAGCCCCCGCCGGAGGCGCTGGAGCAGATGTCGGAGATCGTGCGCACCATGCACACGGCCTCCGGTCTGCTCGAGGCCCTGGCGGGCGGTGTGACCCTCGCCGAGGCCGAGGCCATCGTCCTGGAATACATCCGGGGCCACCTCCCGGAGCCCAAGAAGGCCCCGCTGTGCGGCAACTCGATCGCCACCGACCGCTCGTTCCTGGCCCGGGACATGCCCGTGGTGGACAGCCACCTCCACTACCGGATGATCGACGTCTCCTCCGTCAAGGAGCTGGCCCGCCGCTGGTATCCGCGCGTCTACTTCGCCTCACCCGAGAAGCAGGGCGGCCACCGCGCCCTCGCCGACATCACCGAGAGCATCCGGGAACTGCGCTACTACCGGGCGACCGTGTTCGTCCCCCAGCCCGGTCCCGACTCGGCGTCGGCGCGCGACACGGCGGAGGCCGTTAGTAGTTCGTAGTTGTCACGCGATACCGCTACACTCGTGCTTGTACGCGAGACCGGGTGAGCGGGATCGCGCACATGGTGGGTATAGCTCAGTTGGCAGAGCGCCAGGTTGTGGTCCTGGATGTCGTGGGTTCAAGTCCCATTACTCACCCAGCGTAAGGGCCGGTCCTTCGGGACCGGCCCTTCATCGTTTCCACGGCATGGGTGCCACACGTGGGCGCAGGACGATCCCGCCGCTGCGCGGCCGGCGAGCTGCGGGCCACGGGCGAGACCGTCTACCCCGCCGACCTCGGTGATCTCGTCACGGAGACCGTCACCACCGGGGTGCCCGAGCGGCCCGTCGTGCTGCGGTGACCCACTCCGAGTGCGATTTGCCCACGAAGCAACCCCCACAGGGCTTTCACGCGAGTTAAACTCGCTCACAACCGCTACGCCGGACGCGGGGGCCCTCGGCGACTTAACTCTCTGCCATGGATCTCTGCCACGGAGGCCAGATGCGAGTCGACGACCCCACCGGACCGGCCCTCAGCAAGCGCGAGACCGAGGTCATGGACCTGATCGCCAACGGCCATTCGAACAACCAGATCGCGCAGCGGCTGTTCCTCAGCGAGAAGACGGTCAAGAACCACGTCAACCGGATCTACGCCAAGCTGGGCGTCGCCTCCCGGGGGACCGCGATCGACCTGTGGTCAGGACGCGAGCCCTCTCCTTAGGCGGGACAGCCCCACTTCGATCTCCTCCGGAGTGACGTTCAGGGGTGGGCGGAGCCGTACAGTCCCCTCTGAGGCGGGCAGGACCAGCAGCGACTCACGCTCGCGCAACCGGGTGACGACCGCGTCGCGGTCGGGCACGTCGAAGGCGGCGAGCAGCCCGCGACCCCGCGCGTTGCGGAGCAGGCCCTCGGCCTCCAGTTCGCGGAGGGCGCCGAGCAGTTTGTCGCCCAGCACCCCGGCGTGCTCGATCAGGCCGTCGCGTTCGATGATCTGCAGGATGCGGGTGGCGCGCACGATGTCGGTCAGGCCGCCGCCCCACGTGGAGTTGATCCGGCCGCTGACGCGGAACACGTTGTCGGGCACCAGGTCGACCCTGCGCCCGGCCATCACGCCGCCGACCTGCATCTTCTTCGCGAACGCCACGACGTCGGGCTGCAGGCCCATCCCCCGGTACGCCCACGCCGACCCCGTGACCCCCACCCCGGTCTGGACCTCGTCGAGCACGAACAGGGCCTCGTGCCGGTGGCACAGGTCCTGCATGGCACGCAGGAACTCCGGACGCAGATGGTTGTCGCCCGCCTCGCACTGGATGGGCTCGGCGATGAAGCAGGCGATGTCGTGGGGATACCGGCGGAAGGCCTCCTCGGCCTGGCCGAGCGCGTGCTCCTCCGCCGCCTCGACGTCGCCCAGGTGGATGGCGGGGGTGTCGACGCGGGGCCAGCCGAACTTGGGGAAGCGGTCGGTCTTGACCGGTTCGGTGTTGGTGAGCGAGAGCGTGTAGCCGCCCCGGCCGTGGAAGGCGCGGCTCAGGTGGAGGACCTGGGTACCCATGCCGGGGTGGCGGCCGTTGGCCTCGTTCCAGCGGCTCTTCCAGTCGAAGGCGACCTTCAGCGCGTTCTCGACGGCCGCCGAGCCGCCCTCCACGAGGAACAGGTGGGGCAGTTCGGGGTCGCCGAGGACGCGGGTGAAGGTGTCGGTGAAGTCGGCCAGCTCCTCGGTGTAGAGGTCGGAGTTGGCCGGTTTGTTGGCGGCCAGCCGCCCCAGGCGGGCGAGGAAGGCCGGGTCGTCGTCGAAGGGGTTGAACCCCAGGGGCGACGAGGCGAACGAGGTGAAGAAGTCGAGGTGTCTCCGGCCGTCGCGGGCGTCGACAAGCCAGGAACCCGAGCTGCGCGCGAGGTCGAGGACGACCGGCAGGCCGTCGACGAGCAGGTGCCGGGAGAGCCGCTCGTGAACCGTCATGATGAAGATATTCCCGGCCTATGGCGCTATACGCGGAGAATCTTCACGCAGGCATCTTCCTCACCCGGAAGGCCAGGTAGAACAGCGACAGCCCGAGGATGACCGCCAGCACCCCGATCAGCCAGGCCAGCGACAGCGCTCCAGCGGCCGGCCAGATGACCAGGACGACGCCGAAGACCACCGACAGGACGCCGGCGAGCATCAGGCCCCAGTCTCCGTCGATCCGCCTGCGGGCGTTGACCGCGGCGATGATCTCCAGCAGGCCGGTGACGACGAACCAGGCGCCGATCATCCACAGCAGCACGATCGCGGTGATCGCGGGCCAGGTGGCCACGATGATGCCGACGATCACCCCGACGATGCCGGAGAAGATCATCCAGCCCCGGGAACCCTTGTTGACCTCGCGGAAGGCGCCCGCGATGGTGAACAGGCCGTTGACGATGGCGTAGGCGGCGAAGACGTAGACGAGGGCGAGCAGGGTGATGCCCGGCCACGCCAGGGCGATGACTCCGAAGATCACCGCCAGCAGGCCGCGGACCGCCAGCACCCACCAGGTGTCACGGCTGACCGGGCGGAGGCCCGCGTTCAGGTCGGCGTTCAGATCATGCATGGGACCTCACCTCCATCAGGAGGTACATGTCCAGAAATATCCCACTTTCAGCCCATATGTGGGCCAAGTATTAGAGGGCGTTCAGGAACCGGGCCGCGACCGGGATGGCCACGTCACGGCCGGTGCCGCCGTTCTTGACGAACACCGCGAACGCCAGGTCCTCGTAGAAGCCGACGAACCAGGCGTGGTCGTCCTGGCCGGCCTCCTCGGCGGTGCCGGTCTTGCCGCTCACTCCGGCGGGCAGGCCGGTGCCCTCGGCGGTGCCCTCCGACACCACCGACGACATCATCGTGCGCAGCCCCTCGGCCACCCCTGGCGCCAGCGGCACGTCCGGCGGCTGGCCGGAGGCGTCGGCGAGCAGCCTCGGCCCCCGCCAGACCCCGCTCTGCACCGCCGCCGCCACGCTCGCCATGCACAGCGGCGTGGCCACCACGGTGCCCTGGCCGAACGACGCCTCGGCCAGCGCGTCGTGGTTGGGCGGCTCGGTCAGCGAGCCGCAGGAGCCGCCCGCGCCGGTCGACAGGGTGGCGCCGAACCCGAAGGCGGCCGCCTGGGCGGTCAGCGTCGCCGCCGGGACCCGTTCGACCGCCAGCTGGGCGAAGGTGGTGTTGCACGACTCGGCGAAGGCCTGCCGGAAGGCCAGCGTGCCGAAGTCGTGGGCCTGGTAGTTGTTGATCACCCGCCCGAACGGGATCTGATAGGTGGCCGGGCAGGCCACCTGCTGGTCGGGGGTGACCCCCTGGGCGAGCAGCGCCGCCGCGGTCACGATCTTGAAGGTCGACCCGGGCGGGAACGTCGAGGAGAACGCGCCCTTGCCGCCGAGCCGGTCGGCCACCGCGAGCACCTCGCCGGTCGAGGGGCGGATCGCGACGATCGCGGCCGGCTTCTGCACCGGGTCGAGGGCGCGGGCGGCGGCCATCTGGACGTACTTGTCGATCGTGGTGGCGAAGGCCGGGCCCTCGGTGGCCGGTTGCTCGTGGCGGTAGACCTCTTCGACCTCGTCGCCGAAGGGCTTGTCGATCACCACGCGCCAGCCGCCGGTCGAGGGGTTGGGCGGGGCGTGCGCGGTCAGGTCGTCGACGTAGGGGTCGGCGTAGCTGTTGGGCGGCAGGGCCTCGCCCTCGCGGGTGGCCAGGCGGTAGGGGGCGCCGGGCAGGTCGCGGCGTTCGATGGTGTCGCCGTGTTCGAGGTCGGGGTGGATGGTGTCGGGCGTCCAGTCGACCATCCACTCGCGCTTGACCACGGTGAGGCGGACCGTCGAGGTCAGCTTCATCGGGGGGCCATCGGTCATCTTCCACTCCCCCGTGAACGACAGGTCGGCCGTGACGTCGTCGACCTCGTCGACGGACAAGGGGGTGAAGACCCGGCTCACCGCCTTCAGCGCGGTGTCGGCGGCCTGGTGGAGCGTGGTGAAATCCTCCGGGGGGTCGTGGACGAGCGCGCGCATCGCCGCCAGGTCGCCCTTCTCCCACTCCTTCAGATAAGCGGTCCCGGCGTCCCAGGGGGTGTTGCGGTTGGGGTTGTCCGGCTCGACCAGTTCGTCGGGCACGCCGTCAGGCGTCGCGGTGGTCACCGGTTCGGGGGGTGGCACACTCCGGCCGCTCACGATGAGCCCGGACACCCCGGCGACGAACATGGTGACGACCGCCGCGACGAGAACGAGCAGGGGCCGCCTGCGCATTAGGTTCTCCTGGGAGGTCGGAGTGCACTCCTGGATATACCACGCGAAGACGACAGGCAGAGAGATTGTGATGGCGAAGTCCACGAACCCGGTACCGGGCCGCTACCTCGTCGTGTTCGGCGAGGTCGAACTGCTGCGCGACCTCGACAACCCGGCCGGGTGGATGCTGCTCATGGACGGGGTGCCGCAGTCGTACGTCGACCTGGCCGACCCGACCCATCTCGACTTCGAATACGTCCAGCTCATGGGCATCGCGGTCGACTGCCTGCCGGAGGGGCCGCTCGACGTGACCCACGTCGGCGGTGGCGGTTTCACACTGCCCCGCTACGTCGCGGCGACGCGTCCGGGGTCGCGCCAGATCGTCATCGAACCCGACCACGCGCTCGTGCAACTCGTCAGAGACCAGCTCGCGCTCAAGACGGTGCCCCGGCTCAAGGTCCGCACGACCGGCGGCCGCGAGGGCGTCACCGCCCTCGACGACGCCTCGGCCGACCTCGTCATCCTCGACGCCTTCTCGGGCGCGATCATGCCGATCGAGCTGGCCACCGCCGAGTACATGGGCGATCTGGCCCGCGTCCTGCGGCCCGGCGGCACGCTGCTGGTCAACGTGGCCGACGGCAAGGGCCTGCGGTTCGCCCGGCGGCTGCTGGCGACCGTGCGCGGCGTCTTCCGGCACGTGACCCTGCTGGCCGAACCGGGCGTCCTGCGCGGACGCCGGTTCGGCAACCTGATCGTGGTCGCCTCGAACCGCGATCTGCCGCTCGACCGGCTCGTACGGTCGGCCGCGGGCGGGCTCACGCAGGCGCGCTGCGTAGCGGGCGAGGATCTGGTGAAGTTCGTCGCGGGCGCCAAGCCCATCCACGACGGAGACCCGGTGGCGGCGCCGGTGCCGCCACCCGCGGTCTTCGGTTGAGGGTCCCGCTCAGGCCCCGTGGGAGCGGGCGATCTCGTCGATGCGCTCGGCCAGCCGGTAGTCGAGGTCGGTCAGGCCGCCCGCGTCATGGGTGGTGAGCGCGAAGTGCAGGGTGCGCCAGCGGATGTCGATGTCGGGATGGTGGTTCATCTTCTCGGCCTCCTCGGCCACCCGGTCGACGATCAGGATCGCGGTCGGGAAGTCGGGGGCCTCGATGGAACGTCTGAGCGTCTCGCCGTCTTTGGTCCATGCCATGCCTCTCACCGTCTCACAGGCGGGGCCAGCCTCCGCTCGTCGTCGGGGCGGCCTTGGCGCGGGCCCGACGGGCCATCGACATGATGCCGCGCACCATGTGGGTGGCGTGGGTCTGCTGCCGGGTGGCGATCGACTTGGCCAGTATCGGCTCCAGGTCGGCCATCAGGCGCGGGAGCTGGGTGACGCTCCACTCGTGCCAGCGGGAGAACTGGGTGCCGCCGCTGTCGCCGTCCTCCTGCCGGTAGGCGACCATGACCGGGCAGTGGTCGTTGGCGTAGGCCAGCCACGACTCGATGGCCGAGTTGAACCGTTCCACCCGCGAGTGGGCGGCGTAGAACCAGCCGTCGTCGCCCAGGTAGTCGTCGTCGCCGGGCTTGGCCGGGTAGGCGCGGGCCAGCGCGCCGTGCAGGAACAGGCCCGAGGCGACCATCAGCTGGCGGCCGTCGGCCCAGTCGATGGTGTCCTGGAGCGGTCCAGGGCAGCTGGACTCGATCGCCGCACGCTGATAACTCGAGGGCTCGCGCTCGAACCGCACGTGAACCTCGGCCCACATGTAGTACTTCGCCTCTCCCGCCCCGAAGAAGGGGAAGGGAAACTCGTTCATCAAGACCTCTCCAATGGGGAGCGACGCGGCATGACTTCACACCGCGTATCGAGACCGGCACTTGCTGTTAGAGTTCGAACATGCGTACGACTTACAAGGTGCGGGTCTACCCCACGCCCGAACAGGCGGCGGCGCTGAACCGCACGTTCGGCTGTGTGCGCGTGGTGTGGACGCCCTTCAGGACGGGGAGTAGTCAACAACACAAACTCCCGGAGGGGGCTGTCGGATGGCGGAGTCCAACCGTGACATCCGTTCAACCTCCTAGCATCCGTAGGATTGCGGGGTTTTACTGTCTTTCGTGTTCGTGGGACGTGAAGCGGAGTCAACCGCGCTGGCCAAGGCCCTGGAGACCGGCGGGCTCGCCGAGGTGACCGGGGAGCCCGGCATCGGCAAGACCCATCTGCTGACCGAGTTCGCCCGGGACGCAGGCGAGCGCGGGGTCAAGGTGCTCCGGGGGGTGGCCACCGAGTTCGAACGCGACCTCCCCCACCGGGTCTTCGAGGACGCCATCGGCCCGCTGGGCGGCGGCGACCGGCTGGCGCTGGCCCGGACCGTACGGGAGCACCTCGCCGAGCTCGGCCGGGTGGCGCTGATCCTCGACGACCTCCACTGGGCCGACCCGGCCTCCTGCGAGCTGCTGGCCTACCTGGTCCGGCGGCCCGCCGAGGAGCTGCTCATCGTCTGCGCCTACCGCGACCGGCAGGCCGGCCACCGGCTGCTCGGCGCGCTGGCCGAGGCCGGGCCTGCCGCGATCCCCCACGTCCGGGTCAAAGTGGGGCCGCTGTCGCTGGGCGAGGCGCGCGAGCTGGTCGGCGACCGGCCGGAGCTGCGCGACCTCCACGACGAGAGCGGCGGCAACCCGCTCTACCTGAAGGGCCTGGCGGGCGGGGCCGCCGGGTCGACGCTGACCGGGCTGCTGGCCGGGGAGCTCGCCCGCCTGTCGGACATGGAGTTACGGGCCGCCCAGGCCGGGGCGGTGCTCGGCGACGCCTTCACCCCCGACGACGTGGCGATGCTCGGGCCGGTCCCGGCCGTGCTCGGCGAACTCGCCGCCCGCGACCTCATCCGCGACACCGGCGACGGCCGCTTCCGGTTCCGCCACCCCCTTCTCCGGCAGCTCGTCTACGAGGGCGCCGACCCCGCCTGGCGCATGCTGGCCCACCGGCTGGCCGCCCGCGAGCTGTCCGCGCTGGGCGCGCCGGTCAGGGAGGTGGCCCATCACGTCGCGCGCACCGCCAGCAGGCACGAGCCCGGCGACCTGCCGACGCTGATGGCGGCGGCCCGCGAGGCCGTCAACATCGCCCCCGCCGCCGCGGTCGAGTGGCTGAAGGCGGCCCAGCCCCTGGTGGGCGACCTGACCGACCCGGTCTCCATCCAGCTGCACGTGCTGCTGGCCCAGGCGCTCATCTACGACGGCCGCCTGGAGGACGCCCGCGCGGCCCTGCACGAGCTGCTCCCGCACCTGCCGGTCGGCCACCGCAGCGAACTCGTCGCCGCCTGCGCCGTGGTCGAACGCCTGCTCGGCCGGTACGCCGAAGCCGCCTCCCTGCTCACCAACGAGGCCGCCAAGGGCGGCAAGGGGGCCTGGCTGCACCGCGAGCTGGCCACCCTGTGGCTGCACCTGGGTGACGTGCCCGCCGCGATGACCGACATCGCGGCGGCGGTCGAGGCCGCCGAGAACCCCGAGGAGGAGGCGGCCGGCCATTCGCTGCTCGCCTTCGCCGCCGCCTACGAGGGCGCCCCCGGCCCGGCGGCCGAGGCCGTCGACGCCGCCGCGCACGCCGCCGACGCGCTGAGCGACGCCGCCGCCACCCGCGAGCTGACCGCGCTGACCCGGCTGGTCTGGGCCGAGTCGTTCGTCGAACGGCAGGCCGACGCCGAACGCCACGCCCGCCGCGCGCTGACGCTGGCCCGCTCCCTGTCGCGCAGCGGCCTGCTGGCCGACGTGCTGATGGCGCTCACCCAGCTCTGCGGCCGGACCGGTCAACTGGAGGAGGCGATCAGGTTCGGCGAGGAGGCCGAGGACGTCGCCTGCCAGTCGGGCAGCCCGATCCTGCTGGCGCTGGTGCGGTCGATCCTGGCCGAGTCGGTCGTCTACACCGACGTGCCGCGCGCGGTCAGCCTCGCGACGTGGGCGGCCGACTCGGTGGCCGGCGTCGACGGCTGGTGGTCGGCCAGCACGATCAGCCTGTCGGCGCAGGTGCTGCTGAACTCCGGGGAGCCCGACCGGGCCCGCTGGATGCTGCTGGGCATCGGCGGCGGCGTCGGCATGCCGCAGTGCCAGCCGGGCTACCGGCCGATGTGGCTGGAGACCCTCACCCAGGCGCTGCTCGGCTGCGACGAGGTGGCCTGGGCCAGCGCCGCCGCCAATGCGGCGCTGGCCGCGGCCGGGTCGCTCGCGCTCCCGGCCCAGCGCGCGTTCGCTTCGCGCGCGCTGGCGTGTGTGCGGGCCGCCGAGGGCGACCTCGCGGGGGCCGCGGAGTTCGCGGCGCAGGCCGAAAGCCTGTTCGGCGCCGCCGGGTTCCGGCCCCAGGTCGCCCGTACGCTGATCATGACCGCCCCGTTCCGCGACGACGGCCACAAGGCGCTCGCGATGGCCAAGGCGATCGCCGCCGAGGTCGGCGCGGGGGTGCTGGCCGAGGAGGCCGAGCGCGAGCAGCGCCGCCTGGCCGCGCGCGGCCCCCGCAAGGGAGACCTGCTGACCAAGCGGGAGCGGCAGATCGCCGAGCTGGCCAAGACCGGCCTGACCAGCAAGGAGATCGCCGCCCGCCTGATGCTGAGCAGTCGTACGGTCGACGACCACCTCGCGCACGTCTACCGCAAGCTCGGGGTCTCCTCGCGTACGGCACTGGCCAACGTGCTCGGCCTGTGAGCCTGTGTCTCGGCGGATTCCGAGCGCGAGCCACGACGGCCTTCGGCCGCCGCGTCTCGCTACTTGCCCACCCCAGCCGTCAGACCGGTCTGGATCTGACGCTGGAAGATCACGTAGACGATCAGGATCGGGATGATCGCCATCGACAGGGCGGCGAACAGGCCGGCCCAGTCGGCCTCGTAGCCGGCGCTGGTCGAGATGTTGGCGATGCCCTGGGTGATCAGCCACTTGTCCTGCTTGTCACCCGGGAGCAGCGCGATCGGCAGCAGATACTGGTTCCACTGGCCGATCACGTTGAAGATCGTGATGCTGATCAGGCCGGGTTTGGCCATCGGCAGCATGATCTGGAAGAAGGTGCGGGCGTGCCCGCAGCCGTCCATCATCGCGGCCTCGGCGACCGTCGTCGGCAGCGTCTTGAAGAACGCCGTCAGGAAGAACACCGTGAACGGCATCGAGTAGGCGACGTAGACCAGCACGACACCGGTGTGGGTGCCGAGCAGGCCGACGTTGTCGACCACCTTGTAGAGGGCCGACAGCGCGAGGAACGGCGGGATCGACAGCCCGGCCACGAACAGGGTGTAGATGAGGCGGTTGCCGCGGAACTCGTACCGCGACAGCACGTAGGCCGCCATCGAGCCGAGCAGCATCGTGAAGAAGGTGGAGAAGGCCACCACGATCACGGTGTTGACCAGGTACTCACCGATGCGCGAGGTCTCCCACGCGCGGCCCCACGCGCCCCAGCCCCACTGCTGCGGCAGCGCGAGCGGGCTGTCGCCGAAGATCTCGGTGTTGGTCTTGAACGAGTTGAGGAACGTGTAGACGATCGGCGTCACCGTCAGGATCGTCCAGAGCACGAGCATGACGTGGGAGACGCCGCCGAGCAGCCCCGCAGACTGCTTGCCGGCCTTCGGGCGGACCTCGCGCCGGACCGGGGTGACGGCGGGCGCGGTATCGGTCTTCATCAGTACTCGATCCTCTCGCGCCGGGTGACCCGCAGGGTGAGGGCCGCGAACGTGAGCACCAGGAAGACCAGCGCGACGCCCATCGCGGACGCGTAGCCGAACCGGTAGTAGGTGAAGGTCTGCCGGAAGATCTCCAGCGGCAGCACGGTCGTGGCGTTGTCGGGCCCGCCGCGGTCGATCGAGAGCACCTGAACCAGCGCGAAGGCGTCGAACGCCGCGATGCCCAGATAGACCCAGCCGACCTGGACGGTGTTCCACACCAACGGCAGCGTGATCTTGAAGAACAGCGTGAACCGGTTGGCGCCGTCGAGCGCGGCCGCCTCGAAGATCTCCTTCGGCACCCCGGCCATGCCGGCGCTGAAGAGCACGACGTAGAAGCCGACGCCCTGCCAGACCATCACTCCGATGATCGTCCAGAGCGCGAGGTCGGGCTTGATCAGCCAGCCCACCGGGTCGACCCCGAACCAGCCCAGGACGCTGTTGAGGATGCCCGACTTCTGCGGGTTGAGCACCGCTTGGAACAGCACGCCGACGATGACGACGGCCAGGACCTGCGGGAAGAAGAAGACGACCTTGTAGAAGGACGACCCCCACACGCCGGTGAGCTGCCCGTTCCTCTGCCCGCCCCCGAGGTTGAGCAGGAACGAGAAGAACAGCGCGATCACGATCGTGACCAGCGGCATGACCAGCAGGATCAGCCCGTGGTGCCGGACCGCGGCCCAGAACACCTCGTCGCCGAACAACCGGGTGAAGTTCTCGAACCCGACGTACTGGAAGTCGGGTGAGATTCCACGTGAGTTCGTCAGCGCGAGCTGGAGGGCCTGCAGGTTCGGACTCACGAAGAAGATGATGTAGATCGCCAGCGGCGCGGCCAGGAAGGAGGCGATGAAGCCCCACTTCCTGACCGCGCCCGGCGTCAGCCGGCCACGCCGCATGGGTCACACGTTCCGGGTCTGCTTGATGATCGATTCGTCCGCCTTGGTCTTGTCCGCCGCCTCCTGCATCTTGGTGGCGAACTCCTCGGCGCTGATGCGGCCGAACATCAGGGCGTTGGTCTGCTTGCGCAGCTCGGTCTCGAGCTCCTTGTACCAGCCCTCGAAGGAGGAGAAGGTGACCACGTTGGTGCCGGCGGCGGTCTGCGCGGCGGCGACCGAGGTCAGGCCGGGCGACAGGGTCAGGCCCTCGGTGGCGCCGATGACGACGGTCAGCGACTTGGTCTTCTCGGTGAAGTCGCGCGCGCCCTGCTTCGAGAGCATCTGGCGCAGGTACTCCAGGCCGCCGGCGGCGTTCTTGGCCTTCGACGGCACGATGAAGCCCTCGGCGGCGGCGGCGCGGATCGCCTCGTAGGGCATCTGGTCGGCGGCGGTGACCGAGGGGGTCGGGACCATGGCGTACTCGAAGCCCTCGGGGGTGTCCTTGGCCTGCTCGGCCTCCAGCCACGAGCCCGACGGGTAGAAGGCGACCTTGCCCTGGTTCTGCTGGGTCTGGACCTCGGTGTGGATGAGGCCCTCGTAGGCCGGGTCCATGTACTTGCCGATCTCGGCCCACGCGGCGGCGGCCTGCTTGACGGCGTCGTTGTTCCAGGCGTTGTCGGCCAGGTTGTCGATGTCGAGCAGGATCTTGTTGCCGCCGATCTTCGCGGCCGAGATCAGGATCATCCAGTACGCGTAGTAGGACGCGTTCTTGCCGGCGTAGCCGAACGGCACGATGTTCTTGGCCTTGGCGGCCTCGGCGAAGGTCTTGAACTCGTCGAAGGTCTTCGGCGGGGTCCAGCCCTCCTTCTCGAAGAGCTTGGCGTCGTACCAGAGGCCGTAGGCGGTGTAGACGTAGTTCAGCGTGTACGGCTTGGCGGGGTCGCCGCCCAGGCCCGACTCGATCGTGCCGGGCACGATGACGTCCTTGACCTTCTTGGTCGGGTCGTCGACGCTCGGGGCCTCGAACAGCGGGGTGAGGTCGAGCAGCTGCCCGGCGTTGATCAGGGCGCCGCCGTCGAGGTTGTCGGTGCCGGAGTTGTTGACCACGTCGGGCACGTCGCCGCCGGCGAAGCGCGGGGTGAGGGTCTGCCCGATGGTCTGGATGCCCTGGTGCTTGATCGTCGCGCCCGGGAACGCCTTCTTGTAGAGGGGCTCGTGCGACTGGGTCGCGTACTCGTCGCTGTAGCCGCCCTTGAAGATGACGACTTCGAGCGGGGCGTCGGCCTTGACGTTGAACGGGTTGTTCGCCGAGGCGCTCGCGCCGCCCGCGGAGGGGGCCGCGGCCGAGGGGGCGGCCTCCTGGGAGCCACCGCCACCGGTGGCACAGGCGCTCAGAAAGGGACCGGCGACGAGGGCGGTCAGTCCGACGCGGGCCAGCAGCTGACGGCGCGTGATGTCACGGGGCGTGATGGTCATCCAACTCTCCTGATACCGGGGGGATCAATTAGGAAAGTTTCCTAAACGTTCGTGAACGTACGAGCGAGGCCCAAGCATCGTCAAGGTGTCGAGGTCGGTCTAGACCAACCTGTGACGTGACCGCGATGGTCTGTGTGCCGATCGCGGCGTTTTGCCTGCTTATGGGGGATATTAAACATGGGACGATCCCCTCTTTACATCCGAGCTTTACCGCATCTTATGCCCTATATAGGGGCTACTGGTATAGACCGGCTGCCAGATAATGTGATCGCCATGAAGGAGCTCCAAGAGGAGTTGTGCCGCTATGGTCGCCGCGCCGCCTCCCTCGGCCTGGTCATCGGCACCTCGGGAAACCTCAGCGTGCGCGCCGGCGACCTGGTCACGGTCACCCCGTCGGGCGTGGCCCTCGACGCGCTGACCCCCGACGACTGCCCGGTCCTGACCCTCGACGGCGAGGTCGTCGCCGGATCGCGCGCGCCCTCGTCGGAGACCCCGATGCACCTGTCCCTCTACAGGGCGACCGGCGCCGGGGCGGTGGTCCATACCCATGCCGTGTTCGGCACCGTGGTGGCCTCCACCCTGACCGAACTCCCGCCGATCCACTACAACGCCCTGCTGCTGGGCGGCGCGGTCCGGGTCGCCGAGTACGCCACCTACGGCACCCCCGAACTCGCCGCCAACGTCGTCCGCGCCCTGGAGGGGAAGCAGGCCGCGCTGATGGCCAACCACGGCAGCGTGTCGATCGGCCGCACGCTGGAGGAGGCGTTCGAGGCGACCCGGCTGCTCGAATGGCTGTGCGAGGTGTACGTACGGGCCCTCGGCGTCGGCACGCCGCGCGTCCTCACCGAAGACGAACTGGTCGCGGTGATCGCAAGGGCGAGTAAGGGTTCGGGAAACGCCTGATCGTCGCCCCTTCGAGCCGGGATGCCCATTGGTCGAATGACCTCGGGATCTTCTCGCCAATAGGGGGACACGATGAGGTTGCTCGTCAATGCCGCGATCGCCGCCGGAGTCGCGGTCACGGCCGCCCAGACGCCGGCCGCCGCCGCGCCGAACCCGATCAACACGATCAAGGTTCCGTGCAGCATCAGCGCGCTGCACAACTCCATCACCGCGGCCAACGCGAACACGGCGGTGCTCAAACTGGCGCCGAGCTGCTCCTACAACCTGACCTCACCGCTGCCGACGATCACCGGCCGGGTCACGCTGAAGGGCCTGAACAGCTCGATCAAGCGCGCCTCGACGGCCGGCCCGTTCCGCGTCCTGGACGTGGCCCTCACCGGCGACCTGACCGTCGAGGACGTGTTCGTCATGAACGGCCTGCTCGGCATCGGCGACGGCGCCGGCATCAGGAACGCCGGCAAGCTTCATCTGCGGCGGGTCACGGTGGCCGGCAACTTCGCCCAGCTCGGCAACGGCGCGGGCCTCTACAACTCCGGCCGCGCCACGGTCCGCAACTCGATCTTCACCACCAACCTGGCCCTGGCCGGCACCGGCGCCGGCATCCACAACAACGGCGACCTGCACCTCATCGACAGCACGGTCGCCGGCAACGCGCTCAACGCCCAGGGCGCCGGCATCTTCACCGCCACGGGCCGCACCTCGAAGGTCGTCCGCAGCGTCGTCAACGGCAACCTGAGCGCCTCCCAGACCGGCGCCGGCATCGCCAGCGCGGGCACCACCTCGCTCGACAACACCTGGGTCCGGCTGAACAAGTCGATCGGCGCGGGCGGCGGCGTCCTGGTGCTGCCCGGCGGCGTCGTGACCCTGCACCGCACCGGCGTCCGCGACAACAACCCCGACAACTGCTTCCCGGCGAACGCGGTCCAGGGCTGCGTCAACTAGCGCACCGCCCGGGCGGGTCCCCCCGCTCCCCCCGCGCCGCGCGTCCCGTCACGCCACGCTTCCCGGCAGCCGGTAGATCGGGGCGGGCTCGATCTCCGGGGCCCGTCTCCGGCCCCTGCGCGGGGGTTCCTCCTCGGCGCAGAGGTAGGCGTACATGCCGGCGAGGAGGCGCTGGACGTCGGCGTGGGGGCGTACGACCAGGCGCAGGAAGCGGCTGTTGAAGCCCAGTTTGTTGCCGCACTCGCGGATGTAGACGCCGTGTTCGCGGATCAGGTAGTCGCGCAGTTCGCGGCCGTCGCGGCCCTCCGGCAGCTTGCACAGCACGAAGTTGCCCTGGGACGGGAAGACGGTCAGGCCCGTGAGGGAGGCGAGCTGGCGGATCATCATCTCCCGGTCGTGGGCGACCAGCCGCAGGCTGTGCCGGTATTCGTTCATGTGGGCCTTCAGCATGAAGACCACGACCTCGGCGAAGGAGTTGAGGTTCCACTTCGGCAGCACGCGCCGGACCAGCCCGGCGATCTGCGGGTTGGCCACCAGGTAGCCGAACCGGACGCCGTGCAGGCCGAAGTTCTTGCCGAGGCTCTTCAGCACCACCACGTTGGGCCGGATCACCGCCTCGTCGGCGACGCTGGCCGACGGCTCGGCGTCGACGAACTCGATGAACGACTCGTCGACCACGATCAGGTCGAGGTCGGTCAGCCGGTCGAGCATCCGCACCACCTCGTGGCGGGGCAGGTAGCCGCCGTCAGGGTTGTTCGGGTTGCAGATCACCGCCACCCGCGACCCGCGTTCGCGGATGAACCTGATGTAGCTCTCCACGTCGAGCCGGAAGCGCTGCGACTCCAGCAGCGGGAACATGTCGCAGCGCTTGCCGGTCTCCAGCGGCTGGTCGGTCCAGCGGCCGAAGGTGGGCACCGGCACGGCCAGGCTCTCGCGCACCAGCAGGTGGTCGAGCCAGGTGATCAGCTCGGTCGAGCCGTTGCCCATCGCGATCGTGGAGGGGTTCAGATCGAGGGTGGCGCACAGCTCCTTGGTGATCGTCTCGGCGTCGCTCGGGTAGTACTTGAGCACGTCGACCAGGTTGGCCCGCAGGTCGTCGAACATCGCCGTGGTCGGGAAGTACGGATTGCACGGGATGCAGAAGTCGACCAGGTCGTCACCTGCGGCGCCGCGCCGCAGGGCGAAGTAGGACGGGCTGTGCGCGTCGCTCCGCAGCAACGCGAGGTCTACGGATGCTGTCACGCCGGAGGGTACGCGCCACGCCGCCGCCGCGTTCAGCCGAGCGCGGCTTTGCGGGCCAGCCCGAGGGGCAGGCCGCCGCTCCCGGCGATGCGGTCGTGGAAGCTCTTCAGGTCGCCGGTGTACTCGTCTCTGATCTTCTCGATCTCGATCGCGCCGGTCAGGTAGCTGGGCGCCTGGGTCGGCCAGGCGCAGTAGCGGTTCACCTCGCCCTTGGCGGTGCCGGGCGACAGCGACGCCTTGGTGGCCATGTAGGTCTCGGCCTCGTCGATCGACATCTCGCCGCAGTGCAGGGCGGTGTCGACGACGATGCGGGCGGCCCGCCAGATGCGGCAGTCGAGGTGGGCCAGCTCGGTCTCGGGGGTGTCGTAGTAGCCCTGCTCCCACATGAGCTTCTCGACGTAGAGGCCCCAGCCCTCGACGAAGTAGGGCGTCCGGAACACCTTGCGGATCCGCCGGGAGCTCTCGCCGATGTGGGCCAGGTGCCAGTGGTGCCCGGGGTAGGCCTCGTGGACGGCGATCGAGGGCATCTGCGGCCGCGAGTTGGTGCGCAGCCGCTGCCTGACCTGTTCTTCGGTGAAGTCGTCGGGGGTGTACGGAACGAAGAACACCCCCTCGCGGGCGGTGCTCAGCGGCGGGGGCGCCAGGTAGTTGGCGACCGCGATGATGGGCCGCTGGAACTCCGGCGACGGGAGCACCTGGCAGTGTTCGCCCGCCGGGAAGGTGACCAGGTCGCGGTCGCGCACGTAGCGCCGGGCGCGTTCGGTCTCGGCCTCGTACTCGGCGCGCATGGCTTCGAGGGTGGGCGGGTGGTCGTTCATCAGCGACTCCATGGCGGGACGCCAGGCGTCGAAGCCGAGCTTGCCGGCCACCTCGTTCATGCGGGCGTTGAGCGCCTCCCATTCGGCGACGCCCTTGGCGTGCAGCTCGGCGGCGCCGTAGCCGAGCAGCTCGCGTTCGCGCAGCAGGCCCGAGTAGAGCTCCTCACCCATCCGCCAGGTGCCGCCGGCGGTGAAGTTCTCCAGGAAGGCGACCAGTTCGTCGAAGGCCTGCGCGGCCGGTTCGGCCGCCGCCGCCAGGCGCGCGCGCAGCGCGGGATCGGCGACCTGCGCGGGCAGCGTCTCGGTCAGGAACCTGCGGCCGGTACGCGCCTGCCCCAGCCCCCGGGTGACCAGGAGTTCGGCGGCGAGGTCGGGCGACAGGTTGGCGCGGCAGGCGGCCAGCACGGCGGGCACCTCGCCCAGCCGCGCGATGGCCGCCTCGACGAGGTCGGGTTCCGGAGAGAGCCGCTGCTGGAACGGGGTGAACATGGCCGCGAAGATCGCGTCGAGGTAGGGCGCCGGGGCCCGCCGCCACTCGGGCCAGCGGGCGGTGAGCACCTCGCCGTGCAGGTAGGACAGGGCGAGTTCGAGGTCGATCCGGTCGTCGAGCGAGGGCCCGGGATCGGCGTTGGAGAGGCGGTCGAGCCACAGCTCCGCGGTGCGCTCGCGGCGGATGAACCCCTCTTCGCTGAAGTCGCCCAGAGTGCGGTCGAATCCGGGGGCCCCGAGCAGGGTCGCTCGCACCGGATTGTCCTTGAGGTACCAGTCGACGAACTCGTCCAGCAGCGTCATGCGGCGACCCTACCCCCGACCCCGGTCGCCACAGATGACTGACATCCGCGACACTTAATCGCATAGGTCCCCCCAAAGTAGGAGCAACCAGGTGCCACTTCAGATGACCGGCGCCCCTTCGGATCCCGATCTCATCCGGCTCCCCTGGGACGTCCCCCTCGAAGAGTGGCCCGAGCACCGCCTGGTCGCCCTCCCCCGGGGCATCTCCCGCCACGTCGTCCGGTTCACCCGCATCAACGGCACCGTGTACGCCATCAAGGAGATCAGCGAGCGGTACGCCAAGCGTGAATACCGCCTGCTCTGGGACCTCAACCGGCTCGACACCCCCTCGGTCGAACCGGTGGCCGTGGTGACCGGCCGCGAGAGCAAGACCGGCGAGCGCCTCGACTCGGCCCTCATCACCAGCCACCTGCAGTACTCCCTGCCGTACCGGGCGGTCCTGTCGGGCGCGCTGCGCCCGGAGACCCTGGAGCGGCTGCTCGACGCCCTGGCCGTGCTGATCGTCCGGCTGCACCTGACCGGCTTCTACTGGGGCGACTGCTCGCTGTCGAACACCCTGTTCCGCCGCGACGCTGGCGCGTTCGCCGCCTACCTGGTCGACGCCGAGACCGGCGAGCTCCACCCGATGATCAGCGAGGGCCAGCGCCACCACGACATCGAGGTCGCCCACATCAACATCTACGGCGAACTCCTCGACCTGGAGGCCGGCGACCTGCTGCACCCGTCGATCGACCCGCTGGTCTTCGCCGAGCAGATCGTCGAGCGCTACCACCGCCTGTGGGACGAGCTCAACTCCGACGAGATCATCGAGGAGGTCGACTGGCACAAGGTCGACCAGCGCATCCGCCGCCTCAACACCCTCGGCTTCGACGTGGCCGAGATGATGGTCCGCCGCAAGGCCGGCACCGGCCGCCTGATCGTGCGCCCCAAGGTCGTCGACGCCGGCCACCACCAGCGCCGCCTCCTGCGCCTGACCGGCCTGGACGTCGAGGAGAACCAGGCCCGCCGCCTGCTCAACGACCTCGACTCCTTCACCGTCACCCACGGCCTGCGCCACGAGGACGAGGCGATAGTGGCCCACCGGTGGCTGGCCGAGGTCTACCAGCCGGTGATAAACGCGATCCCGCCGGAGCTGCACCGCAAGCTCGAACGCGCCCAGCTCTACCACGAGGTGCTGGAGCACCGCTGGTTCCTGTCGGAGGCGGCCGGCAAGGACGTCGGCCTGGAGGCGGCGGTCCGCAGCTACATCGACAACGTCCTGGTCCACCGCCCCGACGAGAAGGCCATCATCGGCGCGGAGCTCTGACCTCCGCGCCGAGAACGTGTTCGCGGCCCCAGGCGCCGAGCGGTTCCAGTGCCCCGTTGAGCGAGGCGCCGAGGGGTGTCAGCGAGTATTCGACGCGGGGCGGGACCTCGTCGAACACCTCGCGGTGCACGATGCCGTCGGCCTCCAGCTCCCGCAGGTGGGAGGCGAGCACCTTCTCGGTCACCCCCGGCAGCAGCCTGCGCAGCTCGCCGAAGCGGCGGGCCCGTTCGTCGAGCGCCCAGAGGATGAGCACCTTCCACTTGCCGCCGATCACGTCCATCGCCGCGTCGATCCCGCATTCGTACGACCCCGGCCTCCGCGCGACCACCACGCCCCACCCTCCCCGCCTGCTCACTTACCCCGAGGTGAGCACGCACCTTGAAGTGCGTACTTGAGCGCCCCGGGGCCGGCGACCAGTCTGACCGGCATGGAACTCACACTTCTCGGGCTCGGCGCCATGGGGACCGCGCTCGCCCGCGCGTGGCTCGCCGCCGGATATCCGCTGACTGTCTGGAACCGTACCGCCGGCCGGGCCGCGCCGCTCGCGGCCGAGGGCGCCGCTGTCGCCGCGACGGCCGCCGAGGCGGTGGCCGCGGGTGACCTCGTGGTCGTCTGCCTGCTCGACGACGCCTCGGTCGGCGAGGCCCTGGCCGGCGTCGACCTGACGGGCAAGGACCTGGTCAACCTCACCACCGGCACACCCGCCCAGGCCCGCGCCCGCGCCGAATGGGCCGAGAGCCGGGGCGCCCGCTTCCTCGACGGCGGGATCATGGCGGTCCCGCCGATGATCGGCGTGCCGGAATCGGGGGGTTACGTCCTCTACAGCGGGTCCCGCGCCCTCTTCGACGCCCGGCACGACGCGCTGGCCGTGCCGGCCGGCGCCCGGTACGTCGGCACGGACCCCGGCTTCGCCGCTCTCCACGACGTGGCGCTGCTGAGCGCGATGACCGGGATGTTCGCCGGGGTCTCCCACGCCTTCGCACTGCTCCGCGGGGAGGACCTCGCGCCGAAGGACTTCGCCCCGCTGCTCGTCGAATGGCTCACCGCCATGGCGCCCGCCGCGTACGAGATCGCCGGCCAGCTGGAGAGCGGCGACTACACCGAGGGCGTGGTCTCCAACCTCGCCATGATGGTCGAGGGCAATGCGACGCTGCTGCGCACGGCCGAGGAGCAGCGGGTCAGCGCCGAGCTGCTGATCCCGTTCACGGCACTGATGGAACGCCGCCTCGCCGACGGCCACGCCGACGAGGGCACGACGGGGGTGATCGAGTTGCTCATCCGCTGAGCCGGGCGGCCGCGTCGGCGATGCGGTCCTCGCCGAAGACCTCGATGCCGTTGGCGACCAGGAGGGCCGTCGTCACGCCCGCGCCGGGCAGCGTCCGGCCGCGGAAGCCGCCGTCGTAGACGCGCAGGGAGCCGCACGACGGGCTGCCCTCCTTGAGCACGGCGATCCGGACGCCGAACGACCGGGCGACCGCGAGGCACTGGCGGGCGCCTTCGAGGAAGTGCGCGGTCACGTCATTCCCGTCGGGGGTGAGGATGCGGGCCGCTCCGGCGAGCACCGCCGCGCCGCCCGCCCCGCCCTCGATCTCGGCCGGAGGGCGCGGCACCGGGAGGCCGCCCTCGACCTCGGGGCAGAACGGGACCAGCCGTCCTTCGGCCCGCCAGCCTGCGAGGATGGCGTCGTCGCTGGTCTTGGCCCCGCCGTCGTAGCGGACCCGGCGGCCCATCAGGCAGGCGCTGACGAGAATGCGTTCCACCTCGTCAATTGTGCCGCACGGTTTGCACCGGGTATCAGGTTCCTCCTTCCACTGACAAAGTCTTTATGTCAGGAAACAAACCACCACATGGTGTTTCACTGAGTGATTCTCCGATTTCTCTAAGGTTTGAACCCACCACTTGGCGGGGGTAACCGGATGAGGAGTAGCGGGTGATCGGCATCGAAGACTGCCTGTCCGAGGCGATGGCCATCCCGGGAGCGCTCGGCGCCATCCTGGTCGACCACACCAGCGGGACGGCGCTCGCGATGGAGGGCCTGCCCGACCCGGAGCGGTCGGCGATCGGGCTGAGCGAGACCTTCCGCGCCACGCTCGACGGGCTGGCCCTGTCATCCCCCGATGGAACGGTCCGAATAGACGATCTGATCATCACCACGGACCACGGCTACCAGCTCATCAAGCCGATGGAGACGATGTGGGACGGCCCGTTGCTGATCTGCGTGCGGCTCGACCGCGACCGGGCGAACCTGGCCCTGGCGCGGCGGCGCCTCGACAGCATCTCCCACGAACTGATCGCGTCGTGACCGGTGCCGATCGACGAGATGCTCTCCGAACTGGCGGAGCGCAGGGCGACCGGCGTCCTGAAAGCGGGCCGGAGCGGCACCGTCTATCTGAGCAGGGGCCGGGTCTGTTACGTGGAGTGCGCGCGGACCCCGAGCGTCGAGGAACTGCTGACGGCCTCCGGCCGGCTCACCCTCACCGGGGTGCGGACCGCCCGCCAGACGGCGGCGGCCACCGCCGACGGCGGCGACATGCTGGTCCGGCGCGGTGTGCTCAGCCGTGGCGAACTGCAGCTGTGCGTTCTCGGGGCGACCCTGGACGCCTCCTTCTTCCTGTTCGGCGCGACCGTGCCGAAGCCCAAGTTCCGCGAGGGCGACCGGCACTGGCTGGGGATCCACTGGTTCTTCGACGTGCCGGGCCTCTTCCGGGAATGTCACCGCAGGAGGGCCCGGTTGGACCGCGCCTGGCCATCGGCCGAACTCGACAGCCGCCCGGTGGTGCCGGTGCGGCGCATCCGATCGCGGCACGTGATGCTGACCGCGCTCCAGTGGGAGATCCTGCTCAACGCGGACGCCGAGACCACGCCCATCGAGCTGGCGAAACGGATCGGGCGGCCGGCGTACACGACGCTCCTCGCGGTCCGCGAGATGGCCGCGGCGGGTCTCCTGGAGTGTCCCGAGCCGCCGCCGCGGGAGAAACCCCCGGACCTCCCCAAGCGCGTGGCGGGTCCGGTCCCCCGGGCGCCGGCCGGAGGCGGGGAGGGCCGACGGGCGCAGTCGTCCTATCCCCAGATCAGCGGAGACCCGACGGACGTGAATCTGCTCATCAGGCTGCGGAACGCGCTGGAGGCCTTCCAGTGATCACCCGCCCGTGGCTCAAACGGGCCGGAAGGGGCATCCCGATGGATCTGCGCCGTGAAATTCACGAGGAGATGCTGCTCCTCCGAGGTCGCACGAACGAGATCACCGGCGTCCTCACCTGCACCGTCGACGGCATGCTCGTCTCGGCCGACCTGGCGGAGAACGTCGACCAGACCGCGGCGCTCACCTCGGCCGTGCTCTCGATGAGCCGCCGCATGACCGACCTGACCAGGATCGGCGAACTCGAGGAGACCCTGATCTCCGCCACCCGCGGCTTCACCGCCCACTACGCCGCGGGTCCCAAACTCGTCCTCACCGTGCTGGCCGTACCGGGGGCCAACCTCGGGCTGCTGCGGATCGAGGGCAGGAAGACGGCGGCGAAGATCGCCGCCATCGTCGAACGCGAATGACAGGAGAAGACCCGACATGGCGAACATGGACATCTCCCTCAAGGAGATGATGGCGATCGACGGCGCTATCGGCGCCGCCGTGGTCGACTACAACAGCGGCATGAGCCTCGGCGTGCTGGGCGGGTCGAAAGACCTCGACCTGCAGATCGCCGGAGCCGGCAACACCGAGGTCGTGAAGGCCAAGCTCCGCACGATGGACAGCCTGGGCCTGAAGGACGCGATCGAGGACATCCTCATCACCCTGTCCGGCCAGTACCACATCATCCGCCCGATCACCGGCCGGGGCGGCAAGGGCCTGTTCCTCTACCTCGCCCTCGACCGCGGCCGGGCCAACCTGGCGATGGCCCGGCACCACCTGCGGGCCATCGAGGACAAGCTGGAGATCTGATCGCGTACCGGCGTGAGCCGCTCAGGCGGAGCCCAGGAGCGGCTCACGGTTCTCCTGTGCCGGGAACAGCTTCTCGCCCGGCATGGGCAGCCCGAGGATGCCCGTCACCCGGCGGATCAGCTCGGCGTGCGACCTGATCCCGGGCAGCCGCAGCAGTTCCTCGCCCTTGCGGGTGAGCAGCACGGTCGGGGTCCGGTCGACGCCGACCGAGGCGGCCGCGCCGATCGCGGTCTCGACGTCGACGACGGCGCCGATCAGCTCGTCGTCGTACTCGGCGACGATGCGGTCGATCACGGGAGTGATCCACTCGCTGGCCAGGCAGTCGGTTCCGGTGAAGGTGAGGAGCACCGGAGCCGGCCCCATGATCAGTGAGGCGAGGTCGCGCTCCCCGGTGACGATCCGGCGCCGGGGCGCGACCCGGCTCGGCCGGTCGGGGCCGGTGAGCATCCGCGCGTACGCGTCCGCCAGCCTCGGCGGGCCCGACAGGCCGTTGACGGCCAGGCCGTGGAACAGCAGGCGGGCGCAGTCGGACCGGGAGACCTCGTCGAGGTCGATCTCCTTCAGCGGCGGCGCGAACGACAGCACCGCCTCGCAGTCGACCGGCCCGGCCAGCGACAGGATGGCCAGCGACTCGGTCGACCCGAGCCGCCACAGGCAGCCCTTCTCCATGTTCTCGGTGCCCAGCCGCAGGTAGCGCAGCCCCGTCATGCCGCCGAGGGCGCCGAGGCCGTGGCCGCGTACCTCACCCCCGGAGACGCCGACCACCGCGGCCGAGGTGCGGGCGATGTGACCGAACGCGGCGTCGGTGATCGAGGCCCCGCCGAGCTTCACCTTGATCAGCGGGCTGTTCTCCGGCAGCGGCACGTCGCCGGTGATGTTGGGCGACCAGAGCTCCAGGCTTTCGAGCGTGGTGAGGCCCTGAATCGCGCGCACCCCCTCGTCGGTGAACTTCCCGGTCACCGCCAGGTCGCGTAGCGCCGACCGCTTGGCGATCAGCCGCAGGTCGTCGTCGCAGACGCCGCTCAGCCGCAGGCCCGTCACCTCGGGCACCTCGCCCAGACGTTCGGTCGTCGCGGCCACGTAGGCCAGCTCGACGTCGCCGGGGACGGGGATCTCTCCCGTGGGCCGGAACTCCCCCATCATCTGCCCGGCCGGTCGATCACCGACCACGACGAAGTGGACCTCGCCCGGCAAGGCCGTCTCAGGGAATCTCAGCACACGCTCCATTCGCGAAGAATCCCCAGGTCAGCGCCCTTACCAAACGCCTTGGAAGGTACGTTGGAAGCAATGACCCTCCGAGCGTGTTTTTATGGGGCATATGGCGAATCCGGCGATCCTGACGGTGGACGACGACCCCGCGGTGTCCCGCGCGGTCTCCCGTGACCTGCGACGGCGCTACGGCGACCGTTACCGCATCGTGCGGGCCGACTCTGGAGAGGCGGCCCTGGAGGCGTTGCGGGAGATCAAGCTGCGCGGGGAGCAGGTCGCCGTCCTGGTGGCCGACTACCGGATGCCGCAGATGAACGGCATCCAGTTCCTCGAAGCGGCCATGGACCTCTTTCCGCTGGCCAGACGTATTCTTTTGACCGCCTATGCCGACACGGAAGCGGCCATCGACGCGATCAACCTGGTCGACGTCGACCACTATCTGCTCAAGCCGTGGAACCCGCCGGAGGAGAAGCTCTACCCGGTCATCGACGCCCTGCTCGACGCCTGGATCGCCACCCCCGACCGTCCGGTGACCGAGATCCGCGTCGTCGGGCACCGGTGGTCGGCCGAGTCGTACGCCGTGCGCGACTTCCTGGCCCGGAACCTGGTGTCCTACCGGTGGCTGCTGGCCGACGACCCCGAGGGGCGCCGCCTGCTGACCGCCGCCGGGCTGACCGAGAACGACGTGCCCCTGGTGGTGACCCCCGACGGCAAGTCGCTGGTGCAGCCGTCGGAGATCGACCTGGCCCCCCATGTGGGCCTGACGACCACGCCGGCCAGCGACTTCTACGACCTGGTGGTCGTGGGCGCGGGCCCGGCGGGGCTGGGCGCGGCGGTCTACGGGGCGTCCGAGGGGCTGCGTACCGTCCTGATCGAGCAGCGGGCCACCGGCGGCCAGGCCGGGCAGAGCAGCCGCATCGAGAACTACCTGGGCTTCCCCGACGGGGTGAGCGGCGCGCAGCTGACCGAGCGGGCCCGCAGGCAGGCCCTGAAGTTCGGCACCGAACTGCTCAGCGCCCGCGAGGCGGTCGCGCTGGAGGCGGGCGGGTCGACCCGGGTGCTGCGCTTCGACGACGGCACCTCGATCGCCGCCCACACCGTGGTGCTGGCGACCGGCGTCTCCTACCGGATGCTGCGGGCCCCCGGTCTGGAGGGCTTCACCGGCCGGGGCGTCTTCTACGGCTCGGCCTCCACCGAGGCCCCTTCGTGCCTCGACCAGGACGTCTACATCGTCGGCGGCGCCAACTCGGCCGGCCAGGCGGCGGTCTACTTCTCCCGGTACGCCGCCCGCGTGCACATCCTGATCCGCGGCGACAGCCTCGAACGGTCGATGTCGAGCTACCTGATCAAGCAGATCGCCGCCCACCCGACGATCCAGGTCCACCCCTACACGGAGATCTGCCAGGCGGAGGGCGACGAGCACCTCGAACGGCTGACGCTGCGCGACACCCGTACGAACCAGATCCGGACCGCCGAGACGACCTGGTGCTTCATCTTCATCGGCGCCGAGCCCCGCACGGCCTGGCTCGACTCCGTCGTCGAACGCGACCGGCACGGCTTCGTGCTGACCGGGCCCGACCTGCTGAGCGGCGGGCAGCGCCCCGCCGGATGGGCCCTGCCGCGCGACCCCTATCACCTGGAGAGCAGCATGCCCGGCGTCTTCGCGGCGGGCGACGTGCGCTCCGAATCGGTCAAACGCGTCGCCTCCGCAGTGGGCGAGGGCGCCATGGCCGTCTCCCTCATCCATCGTTATCTGGAGGCGCAATGAGCGACCTTCTGACCCCGGACGACCTCCGCGGCCTGTTCCTCTTCGAGTCCCTCAACGACGACCAGCTCCGGCTGATCGCCGACTGCGGCGTCGTCGTCCGTTATCCGGCCGGCACGCTCGTGTACGAGGAGGGGCTGCCCGCGACGTGTTTCATGGTCCTCCTCGAAGGCACGATCACCCTGAGCCGGCGCGTGCGCGGCGACGACGTCGAGTTCCTCCGCAGCGACCAGCGCGGCGCCTACGGCGGGGCGACCCAGGCCTACATGGGCAAACGGGACGAACAGACCTACAACAACTCGATGCTCGCGCTGACCGACGTGACCATCTACGAGATCCCCGCCGACTCCTTCGCCGAGTGGACCCGGTCGTGGTTCCCGATGGCGATGCACCTGCTGGAGGGCCTGTTCGTCGGCATGCAGACCACGCAGACCGTGGTCGGGGAGCGCGAGCGCCTGCTCGCCCTCGGCGCCCTGTCGGCCGGCCTCACCCACGAGCTGAACAACCCCGCCGCCGCGGCGGTCCGGGCCACCTCGATCCTGCGGGAACGGGTCGCCGGGATGCGCCACAAGCTGGGCATGATCGCCGACGGCAAGATCGACGGCGGGCGGCTGCACAAGCTCGTCGAGCTCCAGGAGATCGCGGTCAAGCGGGCCGCCTCGGCCCCCGAACTGAGCGCCCTGCAGACCTCCGACGCCGAGAGCGCCCTGGAGGACTGGCTCGACGACCACGACATCGCCGGGTCGTGGGACATCGCGTCCACCCTGGTCGCCGGCGGGATCGACGCCGAGTGGCTGGAGATCGTCGACTCGTGCGTCGGCGAGGGGAACCTCGAGGGGGCGATCCGGTGGCTGACGTACACGATCGACACCGAGCTCCTGATGGGTGAGATCGACGACGCCGTCTCCCGCATCTCGGGCCTGGTCTCGGCCGCCAAGCAGTACTCCCAGCTCGACCGCGCCCCGCACCAGACCGTCGACGTGCACGACCTGCTCGACGCGACGCTGACCATGCTCCAGGCGAAGATCCCCGAAGGGGTGCGCCTGGTCAGGAACTACGACCGCACGCTGCCGCCCATCCCGGCCTACGCGGCCGAGCTGAACCAGGTGTGGACCAACCTGATCGACAACGCGATCGGCGCCATGGAGGGCTCCGGCACGCTGACGATCTCGACGTGCCGCGACGGCGAGAACGTGGCGGTCGACATAGAGGACACCGGGCACGGCATCCCCCCGGAGGTCCGGCCGCACATCTTCGAGCCCTTCTTCACCACCAAGGCGGTCGGCGAGGGGACCGGGCTGGGCCTCGACATCTCCTACCGGATCGTGGTGAAGAAGCACCACGGCGACATCCGGGTCGACTCCCGGCCGGGACGCACCAACTTCCGCGTGCTGCTGCCCCTGGAAGACTCCTGAGGTTCAGCCGGCAGGCCGCTTCGGCCGCAGCAGCAGCACCAGGCCTCCGGCGGCCACGGTGAGCCCGCCCAGCGCGTAGGGCCAGGCCGGTCGCGTCTCCGGCGGGGCGGCCGCCTTCGGGATGGGGGTGACCCCCGGCACCGGCCGGAACGGGGTGCCCCACGGGTGGCCCGGCGGTTTGATCGCGCCCCACGGGTCGGGCATGTCCGCCACCCGCATCGGGTCGTACTCCGGCGGCGAGAGCTCCAGGCCGCCCGGGACGGTCAGCGTGCCGATGTCGTCGTGCCCGTAGTAGCCGAGCAGCCCCTCGACCTTCCACTCCCCCGCGGGCAGGATGATCGAGGTGGCGTAGTGGGAGGGCTCGGCGAGCCGGACGCCCGTGAAGTCGTACCTCTCCCCGTTACGGCTGAAGCGGAGCGTGGTGTCGCCGAACGCCTCGTCCCTGATGGGCTCGGTGCCCAGGGCCAGCACCCAGTAGCCGATCGTGTGGGCGACGCCGGGCCGGATCTCGGGGATGGGGTCGAACTCGGTGGACGCGAACCCTCCGGCGGCGGCCGGGAGCGGCACGTACAGCAGGGACAGGACGCCCAGCAGCACCGCGAGTCTTCGGATCATGTCCCTGATACCCGCGTCCGGGCCGGAAGGTTCCCGTGTCAACCCGGGGGCGGTCCCGCGGCGTGTCCCCGGCAGACAACCGGAGAAACGAAGGGAGCGCGGGTGGATGCGGATTTCGCGGACTTCGTCCGCCGCCGGGGCGACCACCACCTGAGGACCGCCGTGCTGCTCACCGGCGACTGGCACGCGGCCGAGGATCTCGTGCAGACCTCGCTCGGGAAGCTCCTGGCGGTGTGGGACCGGCTCGACACCACGACCGGGCCGGACGCTTACCTGCGCAAGATCATGGTCAACACGCATCGGTCGTGGTGGCGGGCCCGGTGGCGGCGGGAGATCCCCCGGGCCGAACTGCCCGACACGGCCGCTTCCGGCGACCTGTCGGAGGGGCGGGCGGTGGCCGAGGAGGTGCGGGCGGCGTTACGGCGGCTGCCGGCGCGGCAGCGGACCGCGCTGGTGCTGCGGTTCTTCGCCGACCTCCCGGAGGCGGAGGTGGCCGGGCTCATGGGGTGCTCGGTGGGGAGCGTCAAAGCGCACGTGCACAGGGGCCTGAAGGCGATGCGGCGGCTGGTCAACCGGACCGAGGACGAAGGGAGTGTGCTCCGGTGAACGATCGACACGAGGAGACTTTCATGCCGGAGAACGAACTGCGCACCCTGCTGGCCGAGGCCAGCGCCGACCGCCCGCCGGGCGTCCGGGTCCTGCCGGTCGCCCGCCGTCCGCGGCGGATGTGGCTCCCGCTCGCCGCCGCCGCGGCGGCGGCCGCGACGGCGGTGGTCCTGGTGCTGCCGGGGACGACGCCGTCGGCCGACGCCCAGGTGGCGGCGGCGGTCGACGCGACCTCGTCGGAGAGCTACCGGATCGACACGGTGTCCGGGGACAAGACCTTCACCGGGGCCTTCGACCCCGAGCGGCGGGTGGGGGTCATCGTCAGGAACGACGGCGCCGAGACCCGGTTCGTCGGCGACACGGTGTACGGGAAGGACCCCGGCGAGACGACGTGGTTCGCCGGGCCGCGCCCCGACGACGAGCTGGCGAACGCGCCGGCCGCCGTCGGGCTGGTGAAGCTGATGCCGCTCGACCCGCCCGCGGCGCTGCGCAAACTGCGCGCGGCGACCGAGGTGACCGAGCAGGGCCCGGCGACCGGGAACGGGTGGACCGGCACCCGGTTCGCCTTCACCCTGCCCGACAAGATCTCCGGCCTGGTCGACGTCGACGACCAGGACCGGATCAGGCGCCTGGAGGTGACCTTCGCCAGTGAGGGCCACACGAACGTGCTGGAGTTCAGCGACTTCGGCACGCCCGTGACGGTCGAGGCCCCGCCTCAGAACCAGATCTCGGCCGAGCCCAGGGACAAGCACGCCGGCGAGGTGTCCAAGCCCGTCGACACCGCGTCGCCCGTGAAGTCGCCCGTGAAGTCGCCCGTGAAGCCGCCCGTGAAGCCGTGACCTGAGGTGCCGGCGCCGGTCAGCTCCGGGAGATGACGAACGTGTCCTCCTGGTCGCCGGCCGACGGCGGCACCGGTCCCCGCCGCCGGAACCGCCCGGCCAGGAAGACCGCCACCGCTCCCACGGCCACGCCGCCGGCCGCCCAGCCCCACGGCAGGCCCTCGTCCGCGCGCTCCGCCGGTGCGGGAGCC
>NZ_SZQA01000017.1 GCF_005233835.1 Herbidospora galbida
TCGCCGACGGGGGCGCGCCCGAGTCGGCGCCGGCCCGGCGGGTCGGCTGGGCCGCGCTCGGCGGGGTGGCGCTCACGTTCGTCGTCCGGGGGTCGCTGGCCTGGTGGCGTGGCGCGCCGGGGCCGACCCGGGCCTCCCTCGTGATGCGCGACCACCCGGCCGCCGACCTCGGCCCGTCGTCGGGTCTCACCGACGAGGTGCGCCACGCCGCCACCTATTCCCGCAGCGTCGTCCTGTCCTACGCCGGTCCGGGCGGCCCCCGTTCGGTGGCGGTCAGCGCGGTGACGTCGGTCAGCCCGTCGGGCGAGATGCGGGTCATCGCCGGAGACGAGGCGTGGGAGGCGGTCGAGCGCGATCCGCGCGTGGCGGTCTTCGTCGGCGACCCCCGGTTCTGGGCCGAGGTGCGCGGAGTGGCCATCGCCGACAACGACGTTCTGCGGATCACCCCGCGTGAGGTTCTGGTCCGGGAATATCCCGGCCGCCACCAGGCTCGCACGCGCTAGGTCCACCCATTCGTCTTTCCCGTGCGGTATAACCGGGGGCGGACCGGGGAGGCAGGATGCGGGAGGACGGCCGAGCCCGCCCCACGGGGCGAGTGGCTGCGAGAAACGCTTTCGAGCAGGCGCGACAGCGCTATTTCGCTCTTCCTCCGGTCGCCCGAAGAACCATTTTCATCGTGTTACTGGTGGCTTCGGTGGCCCTGGCCGCAGGGCTCGGCTGGGATATGCTCTATACCTTTTTCGCCACCTTGACGATCCTGGCGTTCACGGTCCTGGCCCTGCATTTCCCCCGTGGCGCGGCGACCCTTCTGGTGGTCGCGGTCTGGTCGGTGATCTGTCCCTTCATCATGGTCGTGGCCAACAGCCAGGCGATCGGCTCCTTCCTGCTGTTCCCCCTGTGGCTGCTGGGCCTCGTGGTCGCCGGGATCGCCCACCTGATCCGCTGGGTGCCCCCGTGGCTGACGACCGCGCTCGCGCTGGGCGCCGCCGCGATCACCGGCATGCTGCTGCGCCTGGTCAGCGACCCGGCCGCGCTCTACGGCGCCTACGGCGGCGCCGCCGTCGTGCTGGTCTGGCGGTTCGTGCTGGCCCGGCAGGCCAAGGCCCGGCAGGCGCCCCCAGAGGTGCCCGCGCAGCAGCGCGTACGCGCGGGCGGCGCGCCGCCCCATCCGCACGCGCAGGGAGAGCCGGGCCGCCCCCCGCAGATCACGGTCGAGCAGGCCCTCGCCCAGCTCGAAGGCATGATCGGCCTCGAACCCGTCAAAGAGCAGGTCCGCTCGATAGCGGCCTCCATCGAGGCGGCCCGGCTCCGCCGCGAGGCCGGGCTGACCTCCGACGCGCCGATGCGCCACTTCGTCTTCGTCGGCCCGCCCGGCACCGGCAAGACCAGCGTCGCCCGCAGCCTCGCCTCGATCTTCTACGCCTTCGGCCTGCTCGAGACCCCCTACGTCGTCGAGGCCCAGCGGGCCGACCTGGTCGGCGAGTTCCTGGGCGCGACCGCCATCAAGACCAACGAGCTCATCGACCGCGCCCTCGGCGGCGTGCTGTTCATCGACGAGGCCTACGCGCTCATCAACTCCGGTGACGGGCAGACCGACCGGTTCGGCCACGAGGCCGTGCAGACGCTGCTGAAGCGGGCCGAAGACGACCGCGAGCGGCTCATCATCATCCTGGCCGGATACGAGAAGGAGATGACCGCGTTCCTGGCCTCCAACCCGGGTCTGTCGAGCCGGTTCTCCACCCGCGTCCGGTTCCCCAGCTACCAGCCGGCCGAGCTGCTGGAGATCACCGAGGCGCTCCAGGTCAAGCGCGGCGACCGGCTCGACCCGGCCGCGCGGCCGGTGCTGCTGGGGCTGTTCGACGACGTCCACCGGCGGGGCCTGGTCGACGAACTGGGCAACGCGCGGTTCGCGCGCAGCGTCGTCGAGGCCGCCGCGCAGGCCCGCGACGTGCGGGTGATCAGCGTCGGAGGAGCCCCCCGGGGCGAAGACCTGGTGACGACGACGGCCTCCGACGTCTCCAAGGCGTTCGGCGAGATCACCGCCCGGTTCCGCGGCTACCAGGCGACCCCCACGCTGGAGGACGCGCTGGCCGACCTCGACCGCATGGCCGGGCTCGAACCGGTGAAGCGGCAGGTCAGGGCCATCACCGCGCAGCTGCGGGTGGCCCGGATGCGCGAGGAGCAGGGGCTCCCGGTGCAGTCGCAGACGCGCCACTTCGTGTTCGTCGGGCCGCCCGGCACCGGGAAGACGAGCGTGGCCCGCATCATCGGCCGCATCTTCTCGGCGCTCGGCCTGCTGGCCCGGCCCGACGTGGTCGAGGCGTCGCGACCCGACCTCGTGGGCCAGCATCTGGGCGCGACCGCGATCAAGACGAACGAGCTGGTCGACCGGGCCCTCGGCGGGGTGCTGTTCATCGACGAGGCCTACGGCCTGGTCAACGCGGGCTACTCGGGCGGTGACGCGTTCGGGGCGGAAGCCGTACAGACCCTTTTGAAAAGGGCCGAAGACGACCGCGACCGGCTCGTCATCATCCTGGCGGGCTACGAGCGCGAGATGGACGCGCTGCTGGCCACCAACCCCGGGCTGGGCAGCCGGTTCAACAGCCGGGTCGTGTTCCCGAGCTACTCGCCGCAGGAGCTCGCCGAGATCGCCGAGATGACCGCCGCAGACGCGGGCGACCGGTTCGACGCCGCCGCCGCGCGCGACCTCGACGACGTGTTCGGCTACGTGTGCCAGGAGCGGCTCATCGACGGCCTGGGCAACGGGCGGTTCGCCCGGTCGCTCTACGAGCGGGCGGCCATGCGGCGCGACGTCCGGCTGGCCGCGCAGGGCAGCGCGACCTCGGCCGAGCTGACCACCATCACCGGCGACGACGTGCGGTCGGCGGTGGACGAACTGTCCTGACCGACACCTGGCACGGGTTTTGCGGCCCCATCGGTGGCGTGATCACATGATGGGGTCCCATGAGGAAACGTGCCGGCCTGCTGGTCCCGGCCCTCTCCATGGTTCTCGTGGCCTGTGGGGGCGGTCAGACCACCGCGACAGGGAGCGGGCCGCAGAGGGGCGGCATGCTCAGGGTCGTCGGCTCCGGCGACGTCGACCACCTCGACCCGTCGTCGTCCTACACGGTCGTCGCCTACAACCTCGGCCGCACCTGGACCCGTCAGCTGGTGACCTATCCGGCCGGGAGCGACATCTCGGTCGCCGGGAACGTCGTCCCCGACGTCGCAGCCGCGCTGCCGAAGGTGAGCGACGACGGGAAGACGTACACCTTCACGCTCCGGCCCGACGTCATGTGGAACACCAGCCCGCCGCGCCCGGTCGTGGCCGCCGACTTCGAGCGGGGGCTGAAGCGGCTGGCCAACCCCGTGCAGCCGTCGGGCGGCATTTCCTATTACACGCAGACCATCGCCGGTTTCCAGGAATTCTTCACCGCGTTCCAGAAGCAGCCGAAGACGGCCGCCGGAATGGCGAAGTTCATGAACTCCACCCGCATCGCGGGCGTGCAGGCGGTGAATCCGACGACGCTGAAGATCCAGCTCACCGCGCCCGCCAGCGACTTCCTCAACATCATGGCCCTCGGTTTCGCCTCGGCCGCTCCGGTCGAATACGAGAAATACGTCCCCGACGGGCCGGACTTCCGGCAGAACACCATTTCCGCCGGGCCCTACCAGATCGAGACCTATTTCGCCGGGCGGCAGATCCTGCTGGAGCACAACCCGGTGTGGAAGCAGTCGAGTGATCCGGTACGCCGCCGCTGGGTCGACCGCATCCTCGTCACCCTGGGCCAGGACAGCCCCGACGTCGTCCAGCAGCAACTGGAGGCGGGCGTCGCCGACCTGTCGTGGGACCAGCCGGTGCCCACCTCGGCCATTCCGCGCCTGACCGGCAACCCGGCCTACAAGGTCTACGAGGGCTCGACCCTGAACCCGTTCCTGGCGTTCAACATGCAGAGCCCCAACAACAACCGCGCCCTCGCCAACGTGAAGGTCCGGCAGGCGATCAACTACGTCGTCAACAAGGCGGCCATCGCCCAGATCTACGGCGGCTCGAAGATCAACTCCGTGCTCGACGGGGCGATCCCGCCGGGTTCCATCGGCTATGACGCCGCCGTCCGCCCCTACGCCACCCCGGGCGGCCGGGGCGACGTGAACCGGTGCAAGGCGCTGCTGGCCGAGGCCGGGGTCGCCAACCTGAACCTGCAGTTCCCCTACCGCACCAACGGCAACCACCCGAAGGTCGCCCAGTCGATCGCCGGCGACCTGACCAAGTGCGGCATCACCACGCAGCTCATCCCGACCGCCCCCGACGACTTCTACGGCCGCTACCTGTCGAGCGTCCAGAAGAGCCGCGAGGGCAAATGGGACATCGGCGCGCCCGGCTGGATCCCCGACTGGTACGGCAACAACGCCCGCTCGATCGTGGTGCCGCTGTTCGACGGCCGCAACTACACCGAGGGCTCGACGAACTACGGCGCCTACAACGACCCGGCCGTCAACGACCTCATCACCCGGGCGCTGACCGCGCCCGACGCCCGCGCGGCCGAGGGCCTGTGGCGGCGGACCAACGCCCGCATCATGGCCGACGCGCCGATCGTGCCGCTGACCTCCCAGAACGTGCCGATCTTCCACTCGTCGCGGGTGCGCAACGCCCTCTACACGCCGCTCACCCAGCAGTTCGACTACACGCAGCTCTGGCTGGCCTCATGAGCCTCCTCGAGGTCGCCGGCCTCCGCGTGACCTTCTCGACGCCCGACGGTGACCTGCGGGCGGTGCGCGGCGTGTCGTTCGAGGTCGAGGCCGGGCAGACGCTCGGCGTCGTCGGCGAGTCGGGCTCGGGCAAGAGCGTGAGCGTCCAGGCGCTCCTGGGCCTGATCCCCGGCGCCAAGGTCGAGGGCTCGGCCCTGTTCGACGGCGAGCAGCTCATCGGCATGCCGGCCGAGCGGCTGCGCCGGATCCGGGGCGCCCGGATCGGGATGGTCTTCCAGGACCCGCTGTCGAGCCTGCACCCGATGTACTCGGTCGGCCGGCAGATCGCCGAGGCGGTGCTGGTCCACCGCCGCGTCAGCAAGGAGCAGGCCTGGTCGGTGGCCCGGGAGCGGCTCGAACAGGTCGGCATCCCCGGCGCGCGGGCGCGCGACTACCCGCACCAGTTCTCGGGCGGCATGCGCCAGCGGGTGATGATCGCCATGGCGATGGCCCTGGATCCCGAACTGATCATCGCCGACGAGCCGACCACGGCCCTCGACGCGACGGTCCGCGCCCAGATCCTCGAACTCCTCGGGCGGCTGGGCTGCGCGCTGATCATCATCACCCACGACCTGGGCGTCATCGCCGACATGGCCGACGAGGTCATGGTCATGTACGCCGGCAAGCCCGTCGAGAAGGCCGGCCGCCGGGCGCTGTTCCACGACCCGCGCCACCCGTACACCCGGGGCCTGCTCAACTCCCTGCCGCAGGGCAAGGAGCGGCTGAAGCCCATCGAGGGCCGCCCGCCCAGCCTGCTCAGCCCGCCGACGGGCTGCTCCTTCCATCCCCGCTGTCCCGTGCGGATTCCGCGCTGCCCGATCGAGGAGCCGCCGATGCTGGGCCCGGACGACCACCCCGACGCCTGCTGGCTGGAGGAGGGCCGGTGAGCCTTCTCGACGTCTCCGACGTGCGGAAATACTTCCCGATCAAGTCGGGGATCTTCTTCCGGCGCGAGGTCGGCCGGGTGCACGCCGTCGACGGCGTGAGCCTGTCGGTCGAGGCCGGGGAGACGCTCGGCGTGGTGGGGGAGTCGGGCTGCGGCAAGTCGACGCTGGCCCGCTGCATGACCGGCCTGTACGAGGTGACCTCGGGCACGATCACGTTCGACGGCGACATGCGGCGCGACGTGCAGATGGTCTTCCAGGACCCGTACGGATCGCTGAACCCCAGACGCCGGATCGGGTCGATCATCGCCGACCCGCTGGTCATCCACCGCGAGGGCACCCCCGCGTCCAGGCGCCAGCGGGTCCGCGACCTGATGGCGCTCGTGGGCCTCAACCCCGAGCACTACAACCGCTTCCCCGCCGAGTTCTCCGGCGGCCAGCGCCAGCGCGTCGGCATCGCCCGCGCCCTGGCCCTCAACCCCCGCCTGGTCGTCTGCGACGAGCCCGTCTCCGCCCTGGACGTCTCCATCCAGGCCCAGGTCGTCAACCTGCTCAAGGACCTGCAGACCGAACTCGGCCTCACCTACGTCTTCATCGCCCACGACCTCTCGGTGGTCCGGTACGTGAGCGACCGCGTGGCGGTCATGTACCTCGGCAAGATCGTCGAGATCGCCCCGGGCGAGGAACTCTACGAGCGCCCCCGCCACCCCTACACGGCCGCCCTGCTGTCGGCCGCCTCGGTCGCCGACCCCGACCGGCAGAGGGACCGCGTCGTCCTGCGCGGCGACGTGCCCTCACCGATCTCCCCGCCGTCGGGCTGCCGCTTCCACCCACGCTGCCCGAAAGCGCAGGACCGCTGCACGGTCGAGGAACCGCTGCTGCTGGGAGACGGCCACAAGTGGGCCTGCCACTTCCCACTGGAACCCGGCGAACGCCTCCAGACCCGGACGGAGGAACAGTGAGACCACCTCACGCACCTGAGGGGAGGCTCGGGTGAGCCTCACCGATGCCGCGTTCGAGGCGGAGCCCGTCCATGCCGAGGTCGTGCACGGCAAGGGGCCCTGGCGGCTGGCCTGGGAGCGGATGCGGCGGGACAAGGCCGCGGTCGCGTCCATGGTCGTGATCGTGCTGGTCGCGCTGCTGGCGCTCTTCGCGCCGCTGTTCGCGCTCATCACCGGGCACGACCCGCTGACGCAGTATCCGTCGACCGCGCTGACGCCCGAGGGGCTCCCCGTCGGGCCGGGCGCGGAGTTCTGGCTCGGGGCCGACAGCCTCGGGCGGGACCTGTTCGTCCGGCTGGCCTACGGGGCGCGGATCTCGCTGCTCGTGGGGCTGAGCGCCACCGTCCTCGCGACCGTGTTCGGGGTCGTCGTCGGGCTGCTGGCCGGGTTCTACGGCGGGTGGGTCGACGGGGTGCTCGCGCGGGTGCTCGACGTCGTGCTGAGCTTCCCCTATCTGCTGGTCGCGATCGTGCTGGTCGCGGCCGTGGGGGCGTCGGTGCCGCTGACGATCTTCGTCATCGCGTTCTTCTCGTTCGCGGCGATGGCGCGGGTGGTGCGGGGGCAGACGATCGGGTTCCGGGAGCGGGAGTTCACCGAGGCCGTCAGGTCGCTCGGCGCGTCGCCGCTGCGGATCATGGTCATCGACGTGCTGCCGAACCTGGTCGCGCCGGTCACCGTGCTCGCCTCGCTGCTCATCCCGACCTCGATCGTCTTCGAGGCGACGCTCAGCTTCCTGGGGCTCGGGGTCGACCCGCGCACCCCAAGCTGGGGCGCCATCCTGGCCGACTCGACCGACTTCTACCGCGTGGCCCCCGGGCTGCTGATCTTCCCGGCCGTGCTGCTGCTGCTCACCACGCTCGCGTTCAACCTCCTCGGAGACGGCATCCGCGACGCGCTCGACCCCAGGAGGTGACCTGTGTGGCGCTTTCTCATCCGGCGGATCGTCTTCGGGATCGTCGTGCTGTGGCTGGTCGCCACGACGGTGTTCCTGCTGTTCTTCGCCGGCCCGGCCGACAGCGTGGCGCGGCGGCTGGCCGGCCCCCGCGCGCCCATCGAGGTCGTCGACCAGATCAAGGACACCCTCGGGCTCGACCGGCCGCTGTTCACCCAGTACCTCGGCTTCCTCGGCAACCTGCTGCGCGGTGACCTCGGCACCTCGTTCATCAGCCAGACGCCCGTCTCCACGCTCATCCTCCAGAGCCTCCCCGGCACGCTGTGGCTGGTCTTCGGGGCGGCCGTGCTGTGGATGATCATGGGCGTGGGCGGGGGAGTGGTGTCGGCGACCAAGCCGCGCAGCCTGCGCGACCGCACGCTCACCGTGCTCGTCCTGGCCGGGATCTCACTGCCGACGTTCGTGCTCGGCATCCTGATGATCTATCTCGCGCTGTCGGTGTTCCCGGGGACGGGGCTGCAGCCCGGTCCCTACATCTCCCCGTTCATCGACGTCGGGGCGTTCCTGTCGACCATGGTCATGCCGTGGATCTGCCTCGCGGTGGTCCAGGCGGCGGTCTACGTACGGCTGACCCGGGGCTCGATGCTCGACACGATGGGCGAGGACTTCATCCGTACGGCCCGCGCCAAGGGCGTCCCCGAGCGGTCGGTCACCTACCGGCACGGCCTGCGGGCCGCGCTTACGCCGGTGATCACCCAGTTCGGCGTGGATGTCGGGACTCTCCTCGGCGGCGTGGTCGTGACCGAATCGGTCTTCGGCCTGCAGGGGATCGGGCAGCTCATGATCCGGTCGGTGCGCGACGGCGACCTGCCCGTCATCATCGGCGCGGCCATCATGGCCGCCGCGTTCATCGTGATCGCCAACATTCTCGTCGACGTGGCGTACTCGTTCCTCGATCCACGCGTTCGGCTCGCCTGATTTGATCACGCTCTGCCACTACTCTGTGACGCGAGGTGGTGGTGGGAATCATGGTGCGACTGGTGAACTACGCGGCGTTGATCGTCGTCGCCTCCAGCCTGGCGTGGCTGCTGGCCGCCGTGACCCTCGATCCCCGGGCCAACTACGCCGGCCGCACCCCCGCGCCGCCGGTCGCCGTGGTCGACGCCGCCCTGTCCGAGGTCAACCTCAACGACCACGACCCGCTGCTCGACCGCTACCTCACCTGGGTCTCCGGCCTCGCGCGCGGCGACTTCGGCCGCACCTGGGACGGCCTCAGCGTCGGCGCCGACCTGGCCGACCGCGCCGGGGTGACGCTCCGGCTGGTGACGGCGGGGCTCGTCGTCGGCGCGCTGCTCGGCCTCACGGTGGGCACCCTCGCCGCCGTCCACCACCGCCGGTGGTTCGACCGGCTGTCGGGCGGGCTGGTGTTCATGCTGCTGGCGGTGCCGACGGTGGTGCTGGCCAACGTGCTGATCCTCGGCACGGTCTGGTTCAACGACGCGACCGGGGCCCGGTTCCTGATGGTCAGCGGCGAGACCGGCGCCGGCGGCCCGTTCGACCGGCTCCGGCATCTGGTGCTGCCCGCGCTCACCCTCGCCCTGCCGCTGGCCGCCGTCTTCAGCCGCTACCAGCGCAACGCGATGCTCGACGTGCTGAACGCCGACTACGTCCGCACCGCCCGCGCCAAGGGCCTGCCCCGGCGCACGGTCATCGTCAGGCACGCCCTGCGGACCGCGCTGATCCCCACGACCACCTACCTGACCTTCACCTTCGGCGCGCTGCTGGTCGGCTCGACCGTCACCGAGACGGTCTTCGGCTGGCACGGCCTCGGGCAGCGCCTCATCACCGCGATCCAGACCAGCGACGTCAACACCGTCGCCGGGATCACCGCCGTGGCCGCCGTGGCGCTGCTGCTGTCGGCCGTCGCGGCCGACGCGCTGCAGCGGGTGCTCAACCCCGGGAGGGCCCGATGAGCGCGACGCTCCCCACCGTCTCCACCCCCGCCGAGGCGCCCCCGGAGCCACGGCCGCGCATGTTCTCGGCCACCGGCATCGCCGGGCTCGCCCTGCTCAGTTTCCTCGGCGCGCTCGCCGTCCTCGGCCCGATCCTGGTGCCCTGGACGGCCGCCGACCGCGACTTCGAGGCCTTCCTGCAGCCGCCCTCGGCGAACCACCCCTTCGGCACGACCGCCTCCGGCGGCGACATCCTCGTGCTGACCCTGCTGGGGCTGCGGAGGTCGCTGCTCATCGGGCTCGTGGTGGCCGTCGCGGCGACGACGATCGCGGCGCTGGTGGGGGCGTTCGCGGGCTACTTCCTCGGCTGGGTCGACCGCACCCTGATGTGGGTCACCGACCTGCTGCTCGTCATCCCGGCCTTCCTCGTCGTCGCGGTCGTGTCGTCGGGGCAGGACGACTGGATCGCCCTGGTCGTGCTGCTGACGGCGTTCATGTGGATGGTCACGGCGAAGGCGGTGCGCGGGTCCACCATCGTGATGCGCGACCGCGAATACGTGAAGGCGGCCCGGTTCATGGGCGTGCCGTCGCACCGCATCGTGCTGCGGCACGTCGTCCCGAACCTCGCGTCGCTGCTCGTCGCCGACGCCACCGTGAACGTCGGCGCGGCGATCCTCGCCGAGACGTCGCTGTCCTACTTCGGGTTCGGGGTGGTGCCGCCCGAGGTGTCGCTCGGGTCGCTGATCGCCGACGGGGCGCCCACCGCGCTCTACGCGCCCTGGACCTTCTGGTGGGCGACCGGCCTGCTCATCGCCCTGATCGTCGCGGTCAACCTGGTCGGCGACGACCTGCGCGACCGGTTCGACCCGGCCCTGCGAGCGTCCCGATGATCGACGTCACCGACCTCTCCGTCTCCTTCGGGACCACCCCGGCCGTTCAGGGCCTGAGCTTCTCCGTCGCGCGGGGCGAGGTCCTCGGGCTCATCGGGGAGTCGGGCTCCGGCAAGTCGGCGACCGCGCTGGCCGTCATGGGGCTGCTGCCGCCCACGGCGTCCACGACCGGGTCGATCCGGCTGGACGGCGAGGAGCTCACCACCGCCGGAGAGAAGCGGCTGACCGCGCTTCGCGGCCGGGCGATGGCCATCGTGTTCCAGGACCCGCTGCAGGCGTTCACCCCCGTCCACCGCGTCGGGGCGCAGATCGCCGAGGCGATCAGGGCCCACCAGCGGGTGCCCCGGAAGGTCGCCGCGCGGCGGGCGGTGGAACTGCTCGACCTGGTCGGCATCCGCGACCCCCACCAGCGGGCCAGGTCCTATCCCCACGAGTTCTCCGGCGGCATGCGGCAGCGCGCGCTCATCGCGATGGCCGTCGCCAACCGCCCCGACCTGCTCATCGCCGACGAGCCGACGACCGCGCTCGACGTGACCGTCCAGGCCCACATCCTCGACGTGCTGAAGACCGCGCAGCGCGAGACCGGCGCCGCGCTGCTGCTCATCACCCACGACCTCTCCGTGGTCGCCAGGGCCGCCGACCGCGTCCACGTCCTGCGGGGCGGCCTGACCGTCGAGACCGGGACCGTCGAGGAGGTGCTGCGGGCGCCGCGGGAGACGTACACGAAGACCCTGATCGCGGCGATGGAGGCCGGCGACCGGCCCGCGGCCGCGCGGCCGGTCCGGACCGTTCTCGAGGTGCGCGACCTGGTCCGCCACCACCCGGGCGTCAGGGCGGTCGACGGGGTCAGCTTCGACCTGCGCTCGGGCGAGACCCTCGGGCTCGTCGGCGAGTCGGGGTCGGGCAAGACCACGCTCCTCATGGAGATCATGGCGCTGGCCCGGCCGCAGCGGGGCCGCATCACCGTGCTCGGCCGCGACACCGCCCAGCTGTCGCGGCGCGACCGCCGGCGCGTCCGGCGCGACCTGCAGATCGTCTTCCAGGACCCGTCGGCCTCGCTCGACCCGCGCATGACCGTCGGCGCGATCGTCGCCGAGCCGCTCCTCACCCACGGCCGCTCACCGGGACGGGTCCCCGAGCTGCTGGCGCAGGTGGGCCTGCCTGCCGCCTACGCCGCCCGCCACCCCGTCCACCTCTCCGGCGGCCAGCGCCAGCGGGTGGCCATCGCCAGGGCCATCGCGCTCGACCCGGCGGTGCTGGTGCTCGACGAACCCGTCTCGGCCCTCGACCCGACCATCCGCGCCGAGATCGTCGGGCTGCTGGAGAACCTGCGCGCCGAACGCGGCCTGTCCTACCTGTTCGTCGCGCACGACCTGCCGCTGATCCGGCGCATCGCCGACCGCGTCGCGGTCATGTACCGGGGCCGTATCGCCGAGATCGGCCCGGCCCACCAGGTGTTCACCGCCCCCGGCCATCCGTACACCCGAGCCCTGCTGCGCGCCTCCGCCCTGCGCGACGACGACCCGCCGATCGCCACGGGCTGCCGTTTCCGCCCCCGCTGTCCCCTGTACGCCGAGCTCCCCGCCGCCCCGAGATCCCGCTGCGTCACCGAGGAACCCGAGATCAGCGGCGACTCGGGAGCCGCCTGCCACCACCATCCAGGAGAAGCACCGTGAAACGCGCATGCGCCCTGCTACTGGCCCTGACGACCGCCGCCTGCGCGGCCCAGCCGGGAGCGCCCGGCGAGCAGGCCGCCCAGGTCACCGCGGCCGACCTCAACCTGACCCCGCGCGAGAAGATCAAGACCGGCGGCACCCTCCGCTGGGGCCTGACCGAATATCCGGCCCAGTGGAACCAGAACCACATCGACGGCAACCACATCAACGTCAAGACCGTCATGGACGCCCTCATGCCCCGCCCGTTCCGCTCCGACGAACACGGGGTGCCGGCGCTCGACGCCGACTACGTGGCCGCGGCCGACGTGACGGCGACCTCGCCGAAGCAGGTGGTGACGTACACCCTGAACCCCAAGGCCCGCTGGTCGACCGGTGAGCCGATCACCTGGGCCGACTACGACGCCCAGTGGAGGGCGCTGCGCGGCAAGGACCCGGCCTTCCACGTCGCCAACGTGACCGGCTACCAGGACATCGCCTCGGTGACCAAGGGCAGGAACGACTTCCAGGTCGTGGTCACCTTCGCCCGGCCGTTCGGCGACTGGCGGTCGCTGTTCGCGCCGCTCTACCCGAAGAGCGCGACCGCCTCGCCGCAGAACTTCAACGCGGGCTGGGTCGGCAAGATCCCGGCCACGGCCGGTCCGTTCCGGTTCGGCGCCTTCGACACCCGGGCCAAGACGATCACCCTGAGCCGCGACCAGAAGTGGTGGGGCGAGCCCGCCAAGCTCGACTCGATCGTGTTCCGCGGCCTGGAGTCCGACGCCCGCGTCGCCGCCTTCGCCAACGGCGAGCTCGACGTGTTCGACATCGGCCCGTCGGCGGCCGACCTCTCCCGCGCCAAGTCGGCCGAGGGCGCGGTGGTCCGCCAGGCGGCCGGTCCCGACTTCCGCCACTTCACCTTCAACGGCGAGAGCCCGATCCTCTCCGACGTCCGGGTCCGCCAGGCCGTCGCGCTCGGCATCGACCGCGCGGTCATCGCCAAGAGCGATCTGAAGGGCCTCAACTGGCCGGTCACGCTGCTCGACAACCACTTCCTGATGAACAGCCAGCAGGGCTACCGCCCCAACGCCGGCGAACTCGCCGCCCCCGACGCCGCCCGCGCCGGCGCGCTGCTCGACGCGGCCGGCTGGCGCATGAACGGCTCGGTCCGCCAGAAGGCCGGCAAGCAGCTCGACCTGCGCTTCGTCATCCCCTCGGGCCTGCAGCTGGCCCGCTCGGAGGGCGAGATCACCCAGGCCATGCTGGCCAAGCTCGGCATCAAGCTGACGATCGAGACCGTGCCGAGCAACGACTTCTTCACCAAGTACGTCATCCCCGGCAACTACGACATCGCGCCCTTCTCGTATGTCGGCACCCCGTTCCCGGTCTCGGCCTCCTACGGCACCTACGCCGACGGCGTGCGCTCCCAGGGCGACGACATCTCGTGGAACGCCAACCTCGGCCGCAGCGGCAACGCCGAGATCGACGCGAAGCTGAGGGCGGCCATGGCCGAACTCGACCCCGGCAAGGCGCTGAAGCTGATCAACGAGGCCGACCGGCTGGTCTGGCGCGAGGTCAACGTCCTGCCGCTCTACCAGCGGCCGCAGACCGTGGCCGTCGACGCCAAGCTCGCCAACGTCGGGGCCCGCGGGTTCCGCGACCTCGACTACGCCGACATCGGATTCGTGTCGTAGCCGTCCGATAGCGTCCGGGCCATGGACCTGACATGGCCCCAAGTGCTGGCGTGGCGGCTCGGCCGTCAGTTCGTGACCTCCCCCGGCCCCGGCGCGGTGGCCGTGGCCGAACGGCTCTGCGGGGTGCAGGCTCAGGTCGCGTCCTCGGCCGAGCTGGCGATCTCCCTCCGGCTCGGCCGACCGGCCGGGCCGGAGATCGAGCAGGCCCTCTGGACCGACCAGACCCTCATCAAGACCTGGTCGATCCGGGGCACCCTGCACCTGCTGCCGACCGCGTCCTGGCCGGTCTACCGCGCGGTCCTGGGCACCCTCCGTTACTGGGACAAACCCTCCTGGCACCGGGGCAGCGGCGTGTCGGCCCAAGAGCTCGACGCCATCATCGGCGCGGTGCCCGAGGCGCTCGCGGGCGGGTCGCTGACCAGGGAGGAACTGGTCGACGCGGTGATCGCGGTGACCGGCGACGAGCACCTGCGCGAGAAGCTGGCCTCCGGCTGGGGCCAGCTGTTCAAACCGCTGAGCTTCCTCGGCGAGCTCTGCCACGGGGTGCCGCGCGGCGGCAAGGTGACGTTCACGGTGCCGCCGAGGGTGGGGGAGATGTCGCCCGAGGAGGGCGGCGTCGAGCTGCTGCGGGCCTTCCTGGGCGCCCACGGCCCGGCGAGCATGGCCGCCTTCGACGGGTGGCTGTTCCGGGGGCTGACCCGGCGCGCGGTCCTCCGCCGGTGGTTCGCCGATCTCGCACCCGCGACGATCACCGTCGAGGGCGAGGAGCTGTTCGTCCTCCCCGAACACGTCGACGACCTGAGGGCGGCCCGTCCGTCGGAGGAGACCTACCTGCTGGCCGGCTTCGACCAATACGTCATGGGCGCCCCCCGCGACCTGGAGCCCCTCCTGCCGGCGGCCGCCAAGGCGGCGGTCAGCAGAACGGCGGGCTGGATCTCCCCGGTCGTGGTCCACCGGGGCCGCGTGGTCGGCACCTGGGACGCCCGCGACGGCGTGCTGACCGCGACCATGCTGGAGGAGGCGCCCGGCGTGGAGAAGGCGGCCGAGAAGGTCGTCGACGTCCTGGACAGACCCCTCACGGTCGTGGTGACCCGGGCCTGACCGGCCGGAAGCGGAGCCGGTCGCCCGGCCTGAGCTGGGCCACCTTCGGCAGGTCCGCCGTGGTCACGACGCCGATCACCGGATAGCCGCCGGTCGGCGGGTGGTCGGCGAGGAAGACGATGGGCTGGCCGTCCGGCGGCACCTGGATCGCGCCCGCGACCATGCCCTCACTGGGCAGCTCCCCGGTCCGCGCCCGCCTGAGCGCCGTCCCGGTCAGCCGCGCCCCGACCCGGTTGCTGTCCTGACTCACTCTGTACGCCCCCGCGCACAACGTGGCGAAACCGTCGTCGGTGAACCAGTCGTCCCGGGGCCCGCGCACCACCTCGACGGCCGGGTCGGCCGAGATAGGGCGCTGCGGCGCGACGTCGGCGTGCAGTCCGAACATCGGCTCACCCAGCGGCAGGACCGTTCCCGCCGCCAGCGGCGCGGGCCCGAGCCCGGAGAGCGAGTCGGTCGACCTGCTGCCCAGCACCGGCGGCACGCAGATCCCGCCCCTGACGGCCACATAGGTCCGCAGTCCCTCGTAGGGCGCGCCGATCTCCAGCGTCCGCCCGGGAGCCACCCAGAAGGGCGCCCACATGCCGCCCGTCGAGGTCGGCGCCGGCGCTCCGGCCAGCGCCACCCATGCACCCCGTCCGAACCTGAGCGTCGCCCCGCCGAAGGTGAGCTCGATCGCGGCGGCGTCCTCGGCGTTGCCCACCAGCCGGTTGGCCAGCCGCAGGCTCGGCAGGTCGGCCGCCCCCGACCGGGGCACGCCGAGATGGGCGAAGCCGCGCCGTCCGAAGTCCTGGACGGTGGCGTAGGGACCGGGGACGACGACCTCGACGTCGCGTCCTTCCGCGCCGGACGGGTCGCGATGGCCCCCGCCGGAGATCTCGTGATCTGGTCGTCCGGTCACGCGGCGACCATCCGGACCCGCGTGCCCGGCCTGAGCAGGGCGGGGGAGTCGCTCGTCACGTCCCACACCGAGAGGGTGGTGTGTCCCAGCAGGCGCCAGCCTCCCGGTGAGGCGGCGGGATACACCGCCGAATAGGCCCCGGCGATCGCCACCGCCCCGGCCGGCACGGCGGTCCGCGGCCGGTCGAGCCGGGAGACGTGCAGAGAGGAGTCGAGGCCCACCAGGTAGGCGAACCCCGGTGCGAAGCCCAGCCACCCGGCCACGAACTTCGAGCCCGTGTGCCGGGCGATCACCTCGTCGACGGAGATCCCCGCCAGCGCGGCCACGTCGGCGAGGTCGGCGCCGTCGTACACGACCGGGATCTCGACCGTCTCCCCGCCCGCGTCGTGCAGGGGGGCGTGGTCGAGCTGCTCGATCAGGGGGATCAGCTGCTCGGCCCGGCCGCCCACCACCAGCACCGTCTCGGGCCCCGGGACGATCTCCTCCACGTCGGTGAGCAGCCGCAGACGGGCGTCGAGCCGGTGGGAGGCGGCCAGGGAGCCCGTCTCGACGAGCAGGGCGCGCTCGCCCACCCGCCGGATCACGCGAACGCCTCTACGGCCACACCCGCGCCGGTCAGCGCGTCGCGGACGGCGCGCGCGAGGCCTACCGCACCCGGAGTGTCGCCGTGGACGCAGATCGACCGCGCCTCCACCCGCACCTGCGACCCGTCGACGGCCGTCACGACGCCCTCGCGGGCCATCCGGACCGCCCGCGCGGCCACCTCGCCGGGATCGTGCAGCACCGAACCGGGTTCGCGCCGCGACACCAGGGCGCCCTCGGGGGTGTACGCCCGGTCGGCGAAGCACTCGGCCACGGTCGGCGCCCCCAGCCCGTGGACCGCCGACCCCGGCAGCGTCAGCACCGGCAGCGGGCCGTAGTCGGTCACCGCCTCGACCACGGCGCGCGCCTGCACCGCGTCCCAGATCACCCGGTTGTAGAGCGCTCCATGCGGCTTCACGTAGGTGACCCGCCCGCCGACGGCCCGCGCGATCCCGTCGACCGCCGCCAGCTGGTAGAGGATCTCGGCCCGCAGCTCCTCGGCCGGCACGTCCATCTCACGCCGCCCGAACCCCGCCAGGTCGCGGTAGGAGACCTGCGCGCCGATCGCCACGCCGCGGGCGACCGCCGCCTCGCACACCCGGCGGATCGTCAGGGGGTCGCCCGCGTGGAAGCCGCAGGCCACGTTGGCGCTGGTCACGATCTCCAGGAGCGCGTCGTCGTCGCCCAGCGTCCAGGCCCCGAACCCCTCGCCGAGGTCGGCGTTCAGGTCGATCCTCATGATCCCCAGCCTAGAGGGGCGGCTCGTCGGGGATGTCGGCGATGTCGTCGAGGGCGGCGGCGAGTTCGTCGGGGTGGTCGCCGATGCGCTCGGCGATCTCGATCAGCACGTGTAACACGTCGTGGCGGTCGTGGCCGAGGTCGATCAGGCGCTGGGCCGCCTCCCACATCTGGGGCGGGTCGCCGTCCCACAGGCGCTTGGCGATCTCCTCGTGCCAGGCCAGGTGCTCGGCGAAGTCGGGCCGCGACAGCTCCCCGGCGTGGTCCATCTCCAGCAGGATCCGCCGGTCGGCCTCGTCGGCGGGGTTGAGGCGGTCGAGTTCGACGTCGCCGTACATGCCCTGGAGGACCGGGAACACGAACGCCCGCCGCGCGAGCGCGGAGAGGTCGCCGTCGGGCAGCAGCCGCTCGACCAGCTCGCGGTCGAGCCCGAACGACGTCGGGTCGCGGTAGGCCACGCCGAACCGGGCGGTCGCCTCCCAGACCGCGTCGAGCGTCGCCCTGATCGCCTGGTCGGGCAGGCCGATGCGGGCCCCCGCGAAGCGCACCCAGGCGGCCAGCACGTGGGGCATGGCGTCCTGCTGCGCCGGGGTCAGCATGATCTTCCGGGGCAGCCAGTCGAGCAGGAACGTCTCGCACTTGGCCGGGCTGACCCGGTGCGGACGGCCGAAATCCTGGTCGCAGCCGTAGTCGATGATGTGGTCGGCGCAGCGCGAGGCCGCCGACGGGTCGCTCAGGTTCTCGGCCGCGTCGCTGGCCAGGAACTCGGCCGCGAGCATGGCCCGCCGCTCCCGCGTGTAGGGCGCCTCGCTGTGGGCCGGGGCCGGCCGCTTCCGGCCGGGCGGCAGCGCCTTGATCCGGGAGCGCGCGAAGGCGTGGTAGGCCGAATAGCTGTCGCTGACGACCTTGGGCGCCTTGCGGTCGTAGGCCTCCTCGCGGGCCGCCTTCATGGCGAACTCCAGCAGCGCCCGCGCCTGCTGCGGCTCGATCTCCTCGAACCGGAGCATCGGGTTGCCCGCGGCCTCTAGGCCGGCCTGCTCCAGCAGCTTGTCGACCTGCGTGGAGACCCAGGCGTCGCGGGCCATGCCGCGCATGTTGTAGTCGACGACGAGCACCAGCGCGTGGGTGTCGTCGCCGTTGTAGGCGAAGGTGCTGACCACCGTGTCCTGGTCGCCGTAGATGTCGCGGGAGACATAGCAGCCCTGCGGCTTGACCGCGCCGACGCGGTCGGCCCAGCCGGGGCGGGCGACGTCGGACTCCATGAGGGCCAGCGCGGCCCCCTCGGCCTTGGCGGCCTGCCGGGCGGTGCCGAGGTAGGCGACCGAGATCAGCAGCGTGAGCGCGGCGGGCGTGCCCGCCTTGGCGGCGTAGTCGACGAGGCCCTCTCCGAGGATCTGCTCCACGTCGCCGCCGCGAAGCCGCTTCCCCCACCAGGCGCCCAGCATGTCGGACACCATGAGCTCGGCGTCCAGCGGACTCCTGACGGCGAGTAGCTCGCGGGCCGCGAGGAGCATCTCCGCGAAGACGTCGTCCGGCGGATTTTCCCGGGGATCTCGTCTCCGTCTTCGACTCACTGTTCTACCTTCTCGCATTACGACGCCAAAAGGCACCGTAACGCGGCCCGGTGACTACCCCGTTATTTATCTCCTGCCCGGAGGCGCGGAGTTGACCAGGGCGAGAAGGTGCTCCCGGGCGATGCGTTCGATGCTCGCGGGAGTGACGTCGACACCGAGGTGCTCGGTGCAGGCCCAGACGTCGTCGACGCATCGTTCGACGGTGACCAGGGGGACGGTGAGGAATTCCTCGGAGAGCCGGGCGGTGAGGGCCTCACGTGTTCCAGCGCGTGTCGCGGCGGCTGTGGAGCTCGTGGCGAGAGTAGGCATAGAGGCAGGCATCCTCGCTGAATGTGGGAATTCCGGTGCTCGGTGGGGCACCGGTTGTCGGGCGAAAGTGCCGTCTCTCATTCCATAACTTTCCGCGCTGGTGTCAACCCTCCGCGTGGTTTTGTTACATGAGCCAAACACACCAGGGTGACGCGTGCGAAGCTGGAAACATGTACATCCGGCTAACACAGCGTCCCGAGGCCGACGAACTCCTCGGGCGCAGTGGCCTGGCCCTGCTCGTCGGCATGCTGCTCGATCAGCAGATCCCCATGGAGTGGGCGTTCCAGGGTCCCCACACGATCTCCGAGCGGCTGGGGCACGACCTCGACGCCCACGAGATCGCCGCGATGGACCCGGAGGCCTTCGCCGCGATACTTTCGGCGAAACCGGCCGTGCACCGTTATCCCGGCTCGATGGCCGGGCGGATCAGGCAACTGGCGGCCCATCTGGTGGACCACTACGATGGCGACGCCGAGCGGGTCTGGGCCGACGCTGGCAGCGGAGCCGAACTGCTGCGCCGCCTGACGGGCCTTCCCGGGTTCGGCAAACAGAAGGCGCAGATCTTCCTGGCGCTGCTGGGCAAACAGCTCGGCGTTCAGCCGCCGGGCTGGCGCGAGGCCGCGGGGGCTTACGGCGAGGAGGGGGCGTTCCGGTCGGTCGCCGACGTGGTCGACGCCGGCAGCCTCGCCAAAGTGCGGGCGACCAAGCAGGAAGCGAAGAAGGCCGCCAAAAAGTAAGTCAGATCTTGCTGCGCGAGGTGGCGCTTTTTTGACAGGATGCGTTGACCGCATGCCGGGCGGGGCTTCCGTCCGTGCGTGCCCATCGCCGATGATGTAGGGCAGAACTGCGCTACTCAATACAGTTATGGAGATGTGCCTCGTGGGAGACCCTGGCACGCGACGGAGGTGCCGACCATGAGCGCCGAAACCTCCGTGCCCCGTCCCCGGGAGTCGGGTTTGGACATCTCAGACTCTGCCCTGTTCAAGGGCCTCATGTCGGAGGCTCCCTACGCCTTCGCCTTCTTTGACACCACTGGCCGTTTTGTCCGTGTCAACTCGACCTTTACCGAGCTGACCGGGATCGCTGTCGACCGGCATATCGACCGCCTCCCCGCCGACATCCTGTCGGCCGACCTGGCCACCGTGATCGACTCCGCCCTGCGCAGGATCAACGACGACCGTCTTCCCGTCACCGACCAGCGGCTGCGCACCCGCGCCGAGAACGGCGACGCCCGCCACTGGACCATCTCGTTCTTCCCGCTCCACGACGACGAGGGCGCCGCCATCGGCACCTCCCTGTTCGGCGTCGACGTCACCGAGCGCCAGACCACCGAAGAAGACCTGCGCCGCAGCGAGGAGCGCTACCGCTCGCTCGTCGAGTCGCAGCAGCAGCTCGTCTGGATCACCTCGCCCAGCGGCGCCGTCGTCGAAGACGCCCCGCAGTGGCGCGCCATCACCGGCCAGGGGCTGGAGGAATACCTCGCCCACGGCTGGCTCGACGCCGTCCACCCCGACGACCGCCCGGCCGCCGAGGAGGCCTGGCGCGAGGCCCTGCGCGGCCGGACCATGTTCGAGTGGAGCTACCGCGTCCGCACCCGGGCCAGCGGCTACCGCGACTTCGAGGTCCGGGCCGTCCCGATCATCCGCCACGGCCGCGTGGTCGAGTGGGTCGGCGCCAACTCCGACGTCACCGCCCAGCGTGAGGCCGAGGAGATGCGCGGCCGGCTGACCGACCAGCTCGGCGCCGCCGCCCTGCGCACCGCCCGGCTCCAGGGCGCGACGGCCATACTGGCCGAGGCGCTCACGGTCGAGCAGGTCGTCCAGGTCATCATCGACGTCGGCCGCACCGCCCTCGCCGCCGACCACTCCGCCGTCGCGCTGCTCGACCCCGACCGCGGCACCCTCAAGGTGATCAACTCCGGCGCCATCCCCGACGCGGGCGGCGCTCCCGGCGAAGACATCTCACTGTCGCGCTCCAGCGTGATGACCATGGCCGTGAACAGCCGCCGCCCGGTCTTCGCCGAGTCGCCCGAGAGCCTGCGCGCCCAGCTCACCGACGCCGGCGGGGAGACCGACCAGATCAACGGCTTCCTCGCCCACACCCAGGAGCGGGCCTGGGTGGGCCTCCCGCTGCTGGCCGCCGGACGCGCGCTGGGAGCGCTCCGTTTCTCCTTCACCCGCCCCCAGAAGATCTCCCAGGAAGACGGGGTGTTCCTGGAGGCCCTGGCCGGTCAGTGCGCGCTGGCCGTCGAGCGGGCCACCCTGTTCGAGCGCGAGCACCGCACCGCCGAAACGCTCCAGCGCAGCCTGCTCCCCGAGCGGCTGCCGGTCGTGCGCGGCCTCGTGCTGGCCCAGCGCTTCCGCTCGGGCTCGCGCCACGTCCAGGTCGGCGGCGACTGGTACGACGCCTTCGTGCTCCAAGACGGCCGGGTGGCCGCCGTGGTCGGCGACGTCATGGGCAAGGGCGTCAAGGCCGCCGCCGGAATGGGCCGCATCCGCAACGCGATGCGCGCCCTGGCGCTGACCAACCCGCCGCCCGCCGCGGTGCTCACCGGCCTCGACCGCGTCTTCGAGGCGACCGAGGAGGAAGAGCAGGTCACGACGCTGGCCTACATGGTCGTCGAACCCACCACGGGCGAGGGCACCCTCGCGCTGGCCGGCCACCCGCCGCCCCTGCTGGTCTCTCCGCAGGGCACCGCGATCCTCCAGGAGAGCGACCAGCCCGGCACCCCGCTGGGCTGGGCCACCAGCCGCAAGCAGTTCCGGTTCGCCGTGCCGCCCGGCCACACGGCGGTGCTCTACTCCGACGGTCTCGTCGAAAACCGCAAACGGGGCTTGGACGCGGGCCTGCGGGAGCTCTCCGCGGTCGTCGCGGAAGCTCCAGAGGAGATCTTGACAAGTCCCCATATGTTGCTTGATTTCCTGGTGGACCGGATGTTGTCCGGGTATGAACAGGATGATGACGTCACGGTGCTTGCGGTTCATGTCCCCGCTGCCACGAAGAGTGACTGAATGAATCAGTCATAACGGTTGCTTTCGGGTATCGGTGACCGGCTTCCGTACGCACCAGTGTCTCGGTCGGCCTAGGGTGGAGGGCAACCGGCCGGAGGTGGCCGTACGGGGTGTCGCGGCGTGCCAGAATGGTTTGTCGCCCTCCGCGCGGCCTCGCCATCGGAAAAGAAGCAACCACCTGGGTCCATTCTCGCCATGCGTTCGTTCGAGAGGTGTTCGTGTCGCCTGCAAGTTCGACTCGCTCGAAGCCGTCGGAGCTGAACGAGCCAGTGATTCAGCAGCTCCTCGAGCGTGGGCGCTCGCAGGGTTTCCTCGAAGCCGAGGATGTCCGCCGGGCCGTCGAGGAAGCGGACATTCCGGTACCGCAAGTCGCCGGAATCCTGCGTAGCCTCAGCAAAGAGGGCATCATCGTCAGGCTCACCGCCGAAGACTCCGCGGGGCCGAAGAAGGCGAAGCCCCCCGCGAAGAGCCGTGCCAAGGCCGCGCCCGTCAAGAAGACGTCCACCAAGGCCGCCGCCGCCAAGGAGTCGCAGCCCGAGACCGTCACCGCCGTGGTGACCGATCCGGCGCCCGCTCCGGCCGCGAAGAAGCCGGCCGCCAAGAAGGCCGCCCCGGCCGCGAAGCCCACCGCGTCCGCGAAGAAGACCGCCCCCGCAGCCAAGCCCAAGGCCGATGCGCCGGCCACGGGTCCCGCCACCCCCGCAGGCAAGGCCGACACGAAGCCCAAGTCGGCCGAGCTGTCCGAAGACGACGACGACATCGAAGACGTCGACATCGAAGACTTCGACATCGAGGACATCGAAGACGTCGAGGTCGACGTCGAGTCCGAGGAGACCGAGACCGAGGGCGACTCCGAAGAGGAGACGACCGACGAGCCCAAGGGCGCCGAGGTCGTGGCGAAGGTCGAAGAAGAGGTCCTGATCCTCACCGACGACGACGATGACGCCCCCGTGGCGCAGGTCGCCGCCGCCGGCGCCACCGCCGACCCGGTGAAGGACTATCTGAAGCAGATCGGCAAGGTCCCCCTGCTCAACGCCGAGCAGGAGGTCGAGCTCGCCAAGCGCATCGAGGCCGGCCTGTTCGCCGAGGAGCAGCTGGGCACCGACGGTGACCAGCTCCCCGTCGACGTCCGCGCCGAGCTCGAGTGGATCGCCGAAGACGGCCGCCGGGCCAAGAACCACCTGCTGGAGGCCAACCTCCGTCTGGTGGTCTCGCTGGCCAAGCGCTACACCGGCCGCGGCATGCTGTTCCTGGACCTGATCCAGGAGGGCAACCTCGGTCTGATCCGCGCCGTCGAGAAGTTCGACTACACCAAGGGCTACAAGTTCTCGACCTATGCCACGTGGTGGATCCGGCAGGCGATCACCCGGGCCATGGCCGACCAGGCGCGGACGATCCGCATCCCGGTCCACATGGTCGAAGTGATCAACAAGCTGGCCCGCGTGCAGCGCCAGATGCTCCAGGACCTGGGCCGCGAGCCCACCCCGGAGGAGCTGGCCCGCGAGCTCGACATGACCCCCGAGAAGGTCATAGAGGTCCAGAAGTACGGCCGCGAGCCGATCTCGCTGCACACCCCCCTCGGCGAGGAGGGCGACAGCGAGTTCGGTGACCTGATCGAAGACTCCGAGGCCATCGTCCCGGCCGACGCCGTCAGCTTCACGCTGCTCCAGGAGCAGCTCCACAGCGTTCTGGACACCCTGTCCGAGCGCGAGGCGGGCGTCGTCTCGATGCGGTTCGGTCTGACCGACGGTCAGCCCAAGACCCTCGACGAGATCGGCAAGGTCTACGGCGTGACGCGCGAGCGCATTCGTCAGATCGAGTCGAAGACGATGTCCAAGCTGCGTCACCCGTCGCGTTCGCAGGTCCTGCGCGACTACCTCGACTAACGGATATCCGTTAATACGGCCCGGTATGCGATATTGCGTACCGGGCCGTATTAACGTTCTGTTTTTACGTGGGCGTAACACGAAAGTTGCGCGTGACCAACTCGTCACTTCTATGCTGCCGCCCCATGGGAGTAATCGAAGTGGATCGAGCACGTGCTCGGGGGCCACGAGTGATCCCGGACCGCCCATGGGCGGACATCATGCTGGACGAGGCGGTTCTGGCCGTTCAGCGCCGTAACGTCGAGGCGGCCATTCCCCTCCTGGCCGCCACCAGAGGCGATCCCGAAGTGCGCGCCCTGCGTATCGAGGCCCTCTCCCGCGCGGCGGTCGGAATGAGCCGCGGCATCGAAAGCCTCATCGCCCGGGATCAGGCCAATCCCGATTTATGGCTGTGGCTGGGCAGAACCAGAATCGAGGAAGCCTTCGAGATAAAACCCGAAGTGAAAGCCCGGGCCGTGCAGGCCCGCAGGCTGGAGGCCTACCACTCCGCCATGGAGTCGGCCCGCCAGCCGCTCGTGACCGCGGCCGGCCTGATGCCCGCCGATCCGGTCCCCTGGGAGTCGATGCTCTGGCTCGCCGTCGGCCTCGAACGGCCGCGCAGCGACAAGGACTCGGTCTGGTACGAATGCGCCCGCCGCTGGCCGACGCTCTATCCGGCCAACGTGGCCAGACTGATCACGCTGTCGCCCGGCTGGGGCGGCACCGCGACCGAAATGCTGGAATTCGCCCGTACGGTGGTGGCCAAGGCCCCCGAAGGCAGCCCCCTGCCGGCCCTGATCCCCTTGGCCCACTTCGAGAACGTCGCCGCGGAACGCACTCCCATGTCACGGGGCGGCTGGTTCGGCTTCGACGCACAACGGGAGATCGTCGCCGCGGCGGGCCAGTGGTCGCAGCGCCGGATCGGCCCCGCCCACCCACGATCGATCGAGGCCCACAACGCCTTCGGGGCCGCGTTCTTCCTGTCCGACCTGCGACGTCCGGCGAGGGGACATCTCACGCGGACGGGTGGCCGGTTCAGCAGGCTGCCGTGGTCGCACCTCGGCGGGGAACCGGAAAACCAGTTTCAGCGGGCCTGTAACAAACTGAACGTCATCACGAACTGAGCACCACGTCGAGCCTGCCCGGGTGGAGCTCGACGGCATGACCGAGCCTGGTCAGCAGGTGGGCGAGCTCGCCGGCGTCTTTCGCCGGGGCGGGGCTCTCCACCAGCGACCGGGCGATCAGACCCCGGGTGAGCTTGGCCATGTGGCTGACGACGGTGCCGTCGGCCCTGAGGACCCGCACCGCGACCGTCTCCCTCTTCGGCTTCCAGGCCGCCGCGTAGGTCGACGACCTGAGATCGACCACGAGCCCGGTGCCCTCGTCGAAGATCGGCGCGAGGGTGGGCTTCCAGAACGCGGCGAGGCCGCCGACGGGCGGGAGACGGACCCCCATCGAGAGGCGGTAGGGCGGGACCCGGTCGCCGAGCCTGAGTGCGCCCCAGAGCCCCGAGAAGACGACGAGCCGTTTGGTGGCACGGGCTCTGGCCTGGGAATCGAGCGTGGCGAGGCTGAGGGCGTCGTAGAGGACGCCGGTGTAGAGATCGGCGACCTTGACGGTCCGGGCCGATCGCAGGCCCCGGTTGCGGCTGATCTCGCCGGCCAGGCCCGGAGGCAGGCCCAGGACCTGGTGGGCCTGCTCGGGGGTGTGGCAGAGCTCGACGAGCGCGTCGAGGACCTTCTCGCGGGAGGAGGTCAGCTCGGGGAAGCTCAGCGAGCCGAGATCGACGGGACGACCCCGGCCGGAGGCCGCCTTGCCCTCCGAGGGCGGCAGGAGGATCAGCACGCGCCTAGCCTAGGGCGAAACCGCAGGCTGACGGCACGTCGTGCTGGTGAGCCGTAAAGGCGGAAAGAACGACGGCGTGACCAGGGAGAGCCTGGTCACGCCGCCGTCGTCGTTTTCGGCCGCCGGATCACCGCTCGTCGGGAGCGGCGGAGGCGGGTGTCGTACTGAGTCGGGCCGACTCGTCCTGGATCTCAGCGCCCTTGTCGCGCAATGCGGCCACGTGCTGTCGGCCGTGGTGTGCGCAGAACAGGAGTTCGGCGCCTACCGGAAGAGTCGCGCGAATGTAGGCCTGAGCGCCGCATCGGTCGCAGCGGTCTAGGGCGGTCAGCGGCTTGGTGGGGGCGAGAGCTCCAGTCACGTATCGCCTTTCGGGTCACCCCGTTGACCGGGGATGTTGGCGTCACAGTCACTTGGGACAACATCTAACCGGATGAGGGCGTTCCCAATCACCTCCTGACTACGCCGAGAGCGGAATGTTCCGAAAGGTGACGTGGATCACACCGCAGGTAACGAGAAGCCCTCGACAGCTGGCAAGCTGGTAGGCGTAAAACCACGCCTACCGCTAAGCTGCGTACGCGTGTTCGACTGTTGAGCGTGGGAGCTGGAGTGACGGTAGCGGAGACGGGTTACACGGCTCGTCATCTGTCGGTTCTGGAAGGTCTCGAAGCCGTCCGCAAGCGCCCGGGCATGTACATCGGGTCGACCGACAGCCGCGGGCTCATGCACTGCCTGTGGGAGATCGTCGACAACTGCGTCGACGAGGCGCTGGCCGGTTACTGCTCCCACATCGAGGTGGAGCTCCATCCAGACGGTTCGATCGAGGTGCGCGACAACGGCCGCGGCATCCCGGTCGACGTCGAGCCCAAGAGCGGCCTGGCGGGTGTCGAGCTCGTCTACACGAAGCTGCACGCCGGCGGGAAGTTCGGCGGCGGGTCCTACGGCGCCTCCGGCGGTCTCCACGGCGTGGGCGCCTCAGTGGTGAACGCCCTGTCGTCCCGGCTCGACGTCGAGGTCGACCGTGACGGGCGCGTCCACGAGATCAGCTTTCGCCGCGGCGTGCCCGGAATCTTCGACGGCGAAGGGCCGTCGGCCAAGTTCAAGAAGAAGTCGGGCCTGCGCGACGGCGGGCCCCTCGGGTCCCGGGTCACGGGCACCCGCGTGCGGTTCTGGGCCGACCTGCAGATCTTCCTGCCGGAGGCGGAGGTCTCGCTCGACGAGATCCACGTCCGGCTGCGGCAGACCGCGTTCCTGGTCCCCGGGCTGACGCTGTCGGTGCGCGACAGCCGGACCGAGGAGGTCACCGAGGAGACCTTCCGGTTCGACGGCGGGATCAGCGAGTTCACCGAGTTCCTGGCCCGCGACGAGGCCGTCTGCGACGTGCTGCGCATGCAGGGGCAGGGCCATTTCAACGAGACCGTGCCGGTGCTCGACGAGCAGGGCCACATGACGCCGACCAAGGTCGAGCGCGAGATGGTCGTCGACGTGGCGGTCCGCTGGGGCAAGGGCTACGACTCGACCGTGCGGTCGTTCGTCAACGTGATCGCCACGCCCAAGGGCGGCACCCACGTGCTCGGCTTCGAGCGGGCGCTGGTCCGCACCATGAACGAGTTACTGCGTGAGTCCCGGTTGCTCAGGGCCAACGACGACGGCGTGACCAAAGAGGACATCCTCGAAGGTCTGACCGGCGTGGTGACCGTCCGGGTGGCCGAGCCGCAGTTCGAGGGGCAGACCAAGGAGGTGCTCGGCACCTCCGCGGCGACCCGCATCGTCTCGACGGTCGTCTCGCGGGAGCTCCGCGAGATCTTCACCAACCCGCCGCGCGGGGCCAAGCAGCAGCTCAGGGCCGTCCTGGAGAAGATCGTCGCGGCGGCCAAGGCCCGCATCGCGGCCCGGGAGCACCGCGACAACCAGCGGCGCAAGACGGCGCTCGAGAGCTCGGCGCTGCCGGCGAAGCTGGTCGACTGCCGGAGCGACGGCGTCGACCGCAGCGAGCTGTTCATCGTCGAGGGCGACTCGGCCCTGGGCACCGCCAAGCTGGCCCGCGACTCGGAGTTCCAGGCGCTGCTGCCGATCCGGGGCAAGATCCTCAACGTGCAGAAGGCGTCGGTCAGCGACATGCTGAAGAACGCCGAGTGCGCAGCGATCATCCAGGTGGTGGGGGCGGGGTCGGGCCGCTCGTTCGACATCGAGCAGGCGCGCTACGGGAAGATCATCCTGATGGCCGACGCCGACGTCGACGGCGCCCACATCCGGTGCCTCCTGCTCACCCTGTTCCACCGCTACATGCGGCCGATGGTGGAGGCCGGGCGGGTGTTCGCCGCCGTGCCGCCGCTGCACCGGGTGGAGCTGACCAACCCGGGGCGGGGGCAGGAGAAGTACATCTACTGCTACTCCGACGCCGAACTGCACAAGGTCCTCAACGGGCTCCGCAAGCGGAACAAGAAGTGGAAGGAACCGCCCCAGCGCTACAAGGGTCTGGGTGAGATGGACGCCGACCAGCTGGCGGAGACCACCATGGACCCGCGCCACCGCGTCCTGCGGCGGATCCGGATCGAAGACGTCGAAGAGGGCGAGCGCATCTTCGACCTCCTGATGGGGAGCGACGTGGCGCCCCGGCGCGAGTTCATCGTCAGCTCGGCCTCCGACATCGACCGCGACCACATCGACGCCTGACCTCGCTCGTGACGACCTGGCCGCCCGCACGGGCGGCCAGGTCGTCACGTTGTACGGCCGCTGCCGCGGCGAATGGGCCGGCGGTCGAAACCGGGCTGGTGTGATCTGCACGCCTGCCTGGTGAGCGGCGTGTCGGGTCAGAGCATGCGGCGGAAGTGGTGGGTCCGGCCGACCGGGGTGAAACCCAGGCGGCCGTAGAAGTCCTTGGGCCAGTCGGCCTCGTCGGCCTCCAGGAACAGGGTCAGGCCGCCCGCTCGGCGGATCGCCTCCGTCACCACGGCTCGGGCGTGGCCCCGGCGCTGGTGGTCGGGGTGGGTCGACAGGTCTTCGAACTGGGCCATGCCCGAGGGCCGGTGGAGGTAGAGGTCGCCGTGGCAGACGATGGTCTCCCCGTCCCGTACGGCCAGGAAGGTCGTCTCGTAGCCGTCCTGGACGACGGTGGCGCGGCGTTCGGTGAGCTGGTCGAGTTCCTCCTCGGTCAGCTGGGGGAGGTCGGCGGCCCAGCTGGCCCGTACGGGCTCGTGGAGGTCGGCCAGGGTCACGGTCACCACGCGGGCTGAAACGGGCCCTGGTGCGCCCTGGTGGATCATCAGGAGGTTCGACTCGCGCTCGTAGCCCGCCTCGGTCAGCGCACCGGTCACGGCCAGCGCCGTGGGCTCGTGGTGGATCTCCACCAGGCGGTGGGCCGACCCCGCGAGGGCGCGGTCGGCCAGGGCCAGGATCTCCGGCGCGTCCGCCGGGCCGGTGATCACGACCTTGTTGTGGTGGTGCGAGGCGGCGTACCGGCGGTTGCGGACGGCGAAGCCGAAGAGGTGCTCCTGGACGTCGTCGGCCTGGGAGCGGATGTGATCCTCTTTGAACCGGAGGATCCGGTCGAGCTCGGTCATTACGCGGCGGCGTCCCGGCGGAATTCCTCGACCCGGGTGAGCTTGCCGGTCCGGACGTCGTAGATCGCGCCGCCGACCGACACCACGCCGTCGAGGAACGGGCTGGTGCGGATGCGGATGAGGTCGTGCCGCAGGGCGGCGTTCTGGTCGGGGACGGTGTGGAAGTCGAGGCTCCGGGTGTCGACACCCTGGGCCAGGGCCAGGTCGTGGATGTCGTCGTCGGTGACCTTCGTCATGCCGCAGTCGGTGTGCGGCATCACGAGGACCCGGTTGACGCCGAGGACGAACACGGCGACGACGAGGGTACGCAGCACGTCGTCGGTCACGCGCGCGCCCGCGTTGCGGAGGATCTTGGCGTCGCCGGGCTTGAGTCCCAGCAGGCCGAGGGGGTCGATGCGGGAGTCCATACACGTGACGACGGCCAGTCCGCGGGCGGCCGTGCCGGTCAGGCCGGAACCCGTGAACGTGGCGGAGTAGGTCTCGTTGGCCGAGAACAGATCATCGAAGGCACCGTTCATGTACCGAATGTTCCCGCAGACCGCATTCGTGACCTTTCCCGGGGTCTACCAATGCGATGAAGCACCGCCGAACTCGTGTCACCCTAGGTAATTATCCGTGACGTAAAGTCGCCGACCGTCTGAGGAGACCCGAGAGCATGAGCACCACCGCGCCCCTGTCCGACCATCTCCGCGCCCGCGCCCGCCACCGTCTCGACCGCGTGGAGCCGTCTGACGAGGGCCGCAACGCCCGCCTGGCCCTCGCGCTGATCGACGCGGCCTGTTATGTGGACACGCTGCCGGAGGACGACCCGTTGATCATGGCTCTGTGCGAGGCGGGGATGTTGAAGCCCGACGGGTTCGAACCGGGCGACCGTGAGTCGCAGCTGCTGGCCGACTGGGCGGGCGGCGACCCGGCGCAGTTGCTGGAGGCGCTGGCGAGGTGACGCGTCCGGCCGGGGGAGTGGGGTAATTGCCTGGCTTATCCGGCGACACCGGTATAGGTTCTTAGCCGGTTACATCGTTACGGGAAAGCAGGAGACGTCCATGGCCATCGCCACCCTCCATTCGTTCGTGTACGACTGCCCCGACCCCAAGGCCCTCGCCGACTTCTATGCGGAACTCCTCGGCTGGGAGATCGTGAAGGACGACACCGACTGGGTCACCATCGGTGACGGTGGCCCGGTGCACCTGGCGTTCCAGCACGCCCCCGACTACGTCCCCCCGGTCTGGCCGCAGGTCGACCACCCGCAGCAGGCCCACCTCGACGTCGTCGTCGACGACCTGGTCGAGGCCGGGAAGAAGGTCGTCGCCCTGGGGGCGGTCAAGCACCACCACCAGCCGGGGAACGAGGAGGGCTTCGTCGTCTACCTCGACCCGGCCGGCCACCTCTTCTGCCTCTGCGATTGACGTCTTATATTCCCGAAGGGGAATATAAGACGGTGGACGTGTTCGCCGTACTCGCCGAGCCGGCCCGCCGCCGCATACTCGACCGGCTGCGCCGGTCGGAGAGCAGCGTCGGGGATCTCGTGCGGGAGCTGTCGATGGGCCAGCCCGCCGTCTCCAAGCATCTCAAGGTGCTCCGGGAGGCCGGGCTGGTCTCGTCGCGTACGGCCGCGCAGCAGCGCATCTACCGCGTCGAGCCGCGTCCGCTGGCGGCCCTGGACGAATGGCTGGCGCCCTACCGCCGCCTCTGGGACGACCGCCTCGACGCCCTCGAAGCCCACCTCGACAGCCAGGAGTAGGCCATGGAACTCGCCGACGTCACCGCCGGCCCAGCAGACGACGGCCGCTGGACGCTCGTCTTCACCCGCGACCTCCGCCACCCGCCCGAGAAGGTCTGGGCCGCGCTGACCGAACCCGGCCGGCTCAGAGAGTGGGCCCCGTTCGAGTCCGACCGCGATCTCGGCACGCCCGGCGACGCCACCCTGGTCATGGACGGCGCCGGCACCGAGGAGACCATCCTCAGGGCCGACCGCCCCCACCTGCTCGAATACACGTGGGGCGGCGACCTTCTCCGCTGGGAACTCGAACCCACGGAGTCGGGCACCCGCCTGCGTCTCTCCCACACCATGCCGGGCCCGGAATGGGCGGCCCGCAACGCGGCCGGCTGGCACGTCTGCCTCGACACCGCCGACCTCCTCCTCGCCGGCACCCCGCAGGGCCGCGTGGTGGGCGACGACGCCCGCGACCACGGCTGGCAGGACCTCCGCGACGCCTACGAGACCAAGCTGTCCTGACCCGAGGCCGGTCGGCAGATGGGGGCATCCGGCAGGGCGCCGGTCGTCTGCGGGTGAGCCCTTCTCACGCACCGCCAGGTACAAGAGGCCTGCGAAGATCCAGCTCCTACGTCCCGGCGGGTGAACCGCGGGGCCCATCTGCCCGGATCAGCCGACCTCCTCCGGGTGGAAGCACAACTCCACGTTCTTCTCCGCCGCGAACAGCTCCAAGGCCCCGACCGCGTCGTCCACCTCCCGCCCGAACCTCCTCCGGGCCAGGTCGACGAGGGTCGCCGTATCGAAGAGCCGCAGGATCTCCGTCGCCAGGATCACGGTCGGCGGCTCCGGGCCTTCGGTCTCGGTCGCGATCTCGACCGGGTCGTCGACCGTGAAGCCGCCGTGCGTGAGGTGCCACAGCGGGCTCGACCAGCCCGTCTGGTCGGCGACCAGGTCGCCGTAGGCGATGGCCAGGTCGGCGACCTCATAACCCGCCGGGACCACCGCCGTGGACACGGGAGGCGTCTGGCTCACGGCCTCGGCGTGGGCCCGGATGGCCGCGCACAGACGGTCGGCGGCCTCCAGGATCTCGCTCACAAGGCTCCGCCGATCGCCGAGACCGTGTGGGTCAGCCGCACCCCGGAGCCGTCGCGCCGGCCGATCTCGTCGGGCAGGGGCACCGGCTTGCCGACCGACGACACCGCCTTCGCCGGCCCCGGGCCGGCCCAGGCCAGCAGCAGCACGTCTTCGCCCTTGAGGAAGCGCTGGGCGCGGACGCCGCCCGTCGCGCGGCCCTTGGCGGGGAACTCGGCGTAGTCGGAGATCTTGCCGCCGCCGATCTGGGTGCCGGGCAGGGCGGTGGACGAACCGGCGATGGTCACCACGCGGGACTCGCGCGACGGGTCGATCGCGCCGAACCAGATGACCTTCGCGCCCGGTTCGACCCGGATGCCGGCCATGCCGCCCGCCGGGCGGCCTTGGGGGCGGACGTTGGTGGCGGAGTAGCGCAGGAGCTGGGCGTCGGAGGTGATGAAGACCAGGTCGTGGTCTTCGGAGGTGAGTTCGACGGCGCCCACCACCGTGTCGCCGTCGCGGAGGCCGATGACCTCGAACTCGTCGCGGTTGGCCGGGTAGTCGGGGACCACCCGCTTCACGACGCCCTGTTCGGTGCCGATGGCCAGGCCGGGGCCGTCGGGGTCGAGGGAGCCGAGGCCCACGACGGTCTCGTCGGCGGCCAGCGAGACGTATTCGGCCACCGGGTGGCCGCCCGCCAGGGACGGCGGGTTGGCCGAGGCCGGCAGGGTCGGCAGGTCGACCACGCTCACCCGGATCATGCGGCCGAGCGAGGTCACCACCCCGACCTCGCCACGCACGGTCGAGCGCACGGCCGACACGAGCACGTCGTGGACGGTGCGTTCGCCCGTGGCGGGCAGCGGGGAGGCGTCGGCCGTGCGGGCCAGCAGGCCGGTGGAGGAGAGCAGGACCAGGCACGGGTCGTCGGCGACCTCCAGGGGCACCGGCGCGAGCGCGGCCACCCCACCCTCCAGCAGGAGCGTGCGCCGGGGGGTGCCGTAGGTCTTGGCGACCTGGGCCAGCTCGTCGGAGACGACCTTCCGGAGCTTCAGGTCGGAGGAGAGGATCTCGGTGAGCTCCGCGATCTCGCGGGTCAGCGTCGCCTTCTCCTTGTCGAGCTCCAGGTTGTCGTAGCGGGTCAGGCGGCGCAGCGGGGTGTCGAGGATGTAGTTGGCCTGGATCTCGCTCAGCGAGAAGCGCTCCATCAGGCCGCTCCGGGCCGCCGCCGAGTCGTCGGAGGTGCGGATGACCTGGATGACCTCGTCGATGTTCAGCAGGGCGATGATCAGGCCCTCGACCAGGTGCAGCCGCTCTTCGCGCTTGCGCCGGCGGTGGAGGGACCGGCGGCGGACGACGTCGATGCGGTGCTCGACGTACACGGAGAGGAGTTCGCGCAGGCCCAGGGTGCGCGGCTGGCCGTCGACGAGGGCCACGTTGTTGATGCCGAACGTCTCCTCCATCGGCGTCAGCCGGTAGAGCTCCTCGAGCACCGCCTCGGGGTTGAAGCCGTTCTTGATCTCGATGACCAGCTGGAGGCCCTTGTGCCGGTCGGTGAGGTCTTTGAGGTCGGCGATGCCGGTCAGCTTCTTGGACGTCACCAGTTCCTTGATCTTGGTGACGACGCGCTCGGGGCCCACGTTGTAGGGGAGCGCGGTGATGACCAGGCCCTTGCGGCGCGGGGTGACGTTCTCGACCGTCGCGGTGGCCCGCATCTTGAAGGTGCCGCGGCCGGTCCGGTAGGCGTCGTGGATGCCCGACAGGCCGTTGATGTAGCCGCCCGTGGGCAGGTCGGGGCCCGGGATGAAGTTCATCAGGTCGTCGAGCGTCGCGTCGGGGTGCTTCAGCAGGTGCCGCGCGGCCGCCACGACCTCGACCAGGTTGTGGGGGGCCATGTTGGTCGCCATGCCGACGGCGATGCCCGTCGAGCCGTTGACCAGCAGGTTGGGGAAGGCCGAGCCCAGGACCGAGGGCTCGGTCTCCTGGCCGTCGTAGTTGGGCTTGAAGTCGACCGTGTCCTCGTCGATCGACTGCACCATCAGCATCGCCGCGTCGGACAGGCGGGCCTCGGTGTAGCGCATGGCGGCCGGCAGGTCGTCGGGCGAGCCGAAGTTGCCGTGGCCGTCGACCAGCGGCAGCCGCATCGAGAACGGCTGGGCCTGGCGGACCAGCGCGTCGTAGATCGCGCCGTCGCCGTGGGGGTGGAGCTTGCCCATGACCTCGCCGACGACGCGGGACGACTTCACGTGGCCCCGGTCGGGGCGCAGCCCCATCTCGTTCATCGAGTAGAGGATGCGGCGCTGCACGGGCTTGAGCCCGTCGCGGGCGTCGGGGAGCGCGCGCTGGTAGATGACGCTGTAGGCGTATTCCAGGAAGCTGGTGCGCATCTCCGCGGACACGTCGATGTCGACGATCCGCTCCTCGAAGTCCTCGTCGGGCGGGGGGCTGGTGGTTCGTCGGGCCATGTCGAACATTTTGCCGGTCCGCACCGACGCTTGCGACTCAGACCTTCGAGACTTCCGTCTTGTACAGGCGGAATCCCCTGGCCTCGTAGTTCCCGCGGGCCGCCGGGGAGTCGAGGGAGCAGGTGTGCACCCAGACTCTCTCGGCCGACGACCACGCCCGGGCGGTGCCGAAGTGCAGGAGGTGGCCGCCGAGACCCTTGCCGATCGCGAAGGGCATCAGCCCGAAATAGGCGATCTCAACGTCGGAACCCTGCGGTTCCAGGGCGATGTAGCCCGCCGGGGTGCCGCGGAGGTAGGCCACCCAGGTCTCCACGCCCAGGTCGAGCCAGGAGAGCCACTGTTCGTCGGTCCAGTCGCGGCGGTCGGTCCACTGCCAGCCGCCGCCCACGGCCGAGTAGAGGAAACGATGGAAATCGGCCGAGGGGATCTCGGCCCGGACGATGTCGACATCGTCGCGCGGGGGCCGGGCGGGGCGCAGATCGGAGGGGGCGGTCTGTTCCAGGTACCAGGTGGTGACGTCCACACCCGGAGATTACTGGTACTAAGGACACCGTGAGCGAAGAGGAGATGCTGCGCGAGGAGGCCGAGGAGCGCCTGAGGGCGCTCGCGGGCGACCACGCGACCCTGCGCGACGACCAGTGGACCGCGATCAAGTCGCTGGTCCTCGACCGCAGGCGCACGCTGGTGGTGCAGCGGACCGGCTGGGGCAAGTCGGCGGTCTACTTCATCGCCACCGCGCTGCTGCGCGAGCTCGGCGAGGGGCCGACGGTGATCATCTCGCCCCTGCTGGCGCTGATGCGCAACCAGATCGCCGCCGCCGAGCGGGCCGGGATCCACGCCGTCAGCGTGAACTCGGTCAACCCGGGCGAGTGGGAGAAGATCTACGGCCAGGTCGCCGAGGGGCTCGTCGACGTGCTGCTGGTCAGTCCCGAGCGGCTCAACAACCCCGAGTTCCGCGACCAGGTGCTGCCCGAGCTGGCCGAGTCGGCGGGGCTCGTGGTGGTCGACGAGGCCCACTGCATCTCCGACTGGGGCCACGACTTCCGGCCCGACTACCGGCGGCTGCGCACCCTGCTGGAGGAGCTGCCGCCCGGCGTGCCGGTGCTGGCCACGACCGCGACCGCCAACGCGCGGGTGACGCGTGACGTCGCCGAGCAGCTCGGCGACGCGCTCGTGCTGCGCGGGCCGCTCGAACGCGACAGCCTGCGCCTGTCGGTGGTGACCCCCGGCGGGCCCGAGAAGCGGCTGGCCTGGCTGGCGACCGCGCTCAAGGAGCTGCCGGGCTCCGGGATCATCTACACGCTCACCGTCGCCGCCGCTTCAGAGATCGCCGCCTACCTGCGCGACCAGGGCTTCCCGGTGGTGGCCTACTCGGGGCAGACCGAACCGTCCGAACGGCTGGCCGCAGAAGACGACCTGCTCGCCAACCGGGTCAAGGCGCTGGTGGCCACCTCGGCGCTCGGGATGGGGTTCGACAAGCCCGACCTCGGGTTCGTCGTCCACGTCGGGGCGCCGCCGTCGCCGGTCGCCTACTACCAGCAGGTCGGCCGCGCCGGGCGCGGGGTGGCGCGGGCCGAGGTCGTCCTGCTTCCCGGTACGGAAGACCGCGACATCTGGGCCTACTTCGGCTCCCTGGCGTTCCCGCCGGAGAACCAGGTCAGGGCCGCGCTGGCCGCGCTCGGCGACCAGACGCTCTCGACGGCCGCGCTGGAGAGCCGGGTCGACCTCAGCCGCACCCGGCTGGAGATGATGCTCAAGGTCCTCGACGTCGACGGCGCGGTCCGCCGGGTGAAGGGCGGCTGGGAGGCCACCGGCGAAGAGTGGGCCTACGACGCCGACCGCTACAAGCGCGTCGCCGCCGAGCGCACCGCCGAGCAGGAGGCCATGCTCGCCTACCTCACCACCGACGGCTGCCGCGAGATGTTCCTGCGCCGCCACCTCGACGACGACACCGCCACCCCGTGCGGCCGCTGCGACAACTGCACCGGCGCGTGGTGGGACGCCGGCGTCGCCGAGACCGCCGTCAAGAGCGCCCACGACCGGCTCGTGCGGCCCGGCGTCGACCTCGACCCCCGCCGCCAGTGGCCGACCGGCCTCGACGACCTCAAGGGCCGCATCAAGCCCGAACTGTCGGCCGGCACCGGCCGCGCCCTCGGCCGGCTGACCGACATCGGCTGGGGCACCCGCCTGAGAGAGCTCCTGGCGGGCCCTGACCAAGACGTACCGGACGACGTCTTCGGAGCCGTCGTGGAGGTCCTGAAGACCTGGGGCTGGGAGCAACGGCCGGTCGCCGTCGTCAGTGTCCCCTCGGTGTCCAAACCCCGGCTCGTACGCAGCCTCGCCGAGCGCCTCGCCCAGATCGGCCGCCTCTCCTACCTGGGAGAACTCGGCTACCGCAACGGCACGCCGGGCCGGCAGTTCAACAGCAACCAGCGGGTCCAGGCGATCAGGGCCACCCTGGCCATGCCCCGCGAACTGGGCGCGAAGATCGCCGAAGCGCAGGGCCCGGTGCTGCTGGTCGACGACCGGTCCGACACCGGCTGGACGCTGACGCTGGCCGCCGCACAGATCCGCCACGCGGGCGCACCGGTCGTGCTCCCCCTGGTGTTGGCGACCGCTACGTAGGTATAGGGGAGGGGTGCTTCCCTCCCACCGCGTCGCGGACGCCCTCGTCACCGTCACCGCCGATCAGAACCCCGTCGCCGGGCAGGACGTTCTCGTCAGGCAGACCGATCACGAGTTCCTGTTCGGCTGCACCGGCTTCGACCGCGACATCCCCTTGGCCGACCAGTGGTTCGAGCTGTTCAACTTCGCCACGCTGCCCTTCTACTGGGGGCAGTTCGAGGGCGAGATGGGCAGGCCGCAGACCGAGAAGCTGATGGAGATGGCGTGGTTCTTCAAAGACCGGGGGGTGCCGGTGAAGGGCCACCCGCTGGCCTGGCACACCCTCGCCCCCGACTGGCTGCTCGACCTGAACAACGGCGAGATCGCCGCCGCCCAGGTCGCCCGCATCACCCGTGAGGTCACCGACTTCTCCGGCGTGATCGACATGTGGGACGTGATCAACGAGGTCGTCATCATGCCGATCTTCGACAAGTACGACAACGGCATCACTCACCTGTGCCGCGACATCGGCCGCATCCCCATGATCCGGATGGTGTTCGACGCCGCCCGCCACGCCAATCCCTCCGCGACCCTGCTCCTCAACGACTTCGACATGTCGGCCGCCTACGAGTGCCTCATCGAGGGCGTGCTCGAAGCGGGCGTCCGCATCGACGCGCTCGGCCTGCAGAGCCACATGCACCAGGGCTACTGGGGCGAGGAGCGCACCCTGGAGACCCTCGACCGCTTCTCCCGGTACGGCCTGCCGATCCACTTCACCGAGACGACCATCGTGTCGGGGCACCTGATGCCGCCCGAGATCGTCGACCTGAACGACTACCAGATCGACGAGTGGCCCTCCACGCCCGAGGGGGAGGAGCGCCAGGCCGACGAGATCGTCCGCCACTACCGCACCCTGGTCGGCCACCCCGCCGTCCGGGCGATCACCTACTGGGGCATCCAGGACGGCGAATGGCTGGGAGCTCCGGGCGGTTTCGTCCGGGCCGACGGCACCCCCAAGCCCTCCTACCACGCCCTGCGGAACCTGGTCAGGGGCGAGTGGTGGCTGCCCGAGACGACCGTCCGCACCGACGAGGAGGGCCGGCTCCCGCTGCGGGGCTTCAAGGGGACGTACACGATCGAACACCAGGGCCGGACGGGCACGGTGAACCTCGGAAACGGTAGTACTCCGGGCGGATCCGCGATCGTCTGCGAACTCGTACCATGACGGCGTGTGGAACGAGCCGCGTCCTCTTCCGCCTCCCCCCACGCGGGTCTGGCGTGACCTTGCGCTGATCGGCCTGCTGGCCCCGGCCGTGGTGCTCGAAGGGGTGCTGCGGCCGGAACTGCCCCGGCCGGTGGTGGCGCTGACGCTCGCGCTGGTGCCGGCGCTGTGGTGGCGGCGGGCCCATCCGCTGCTCGTGGTCGTGCTCGCCTTCGGCGGCACCCTCGTGGCCGACCTGCTGATGGGCCGCCCCGACGACACCTACACGGCGGCGTTCCTGCTGATCCTGCCCTACACGCTGGGCCGGTGGGGGTCGGGGCGGGAGATCCTGGCGGGCGCCGCGCTCATGGCGGGCAACGTCGTCCTGTCGGTCCAGGCGCCCGGCGACCTGGTCGGCGCCCTCGCCGTCGTCTCGATCGCGCTGCTGGCCGGGATCGCCGTCCGGTTCCGGGTCCGGGTCCAGCAGCGCGACCGCGAGCAGGTGAAGCTGCTCGAACGCGAACGCCTGGCCCGCGACCTGCACGACACCGTCGCCCACCACGTGTCGGCGATGGCGATCCGGGCCCAGGCGGGGCTGGCCCGCGCGGAGAAGGACCCCGGCGCGGCCGTGGAGGCGCTGAAGGTCATCGAGGCCGAGGCGTCGCGGGCGCTGGCCGAGATGCGGACGATGGTCCGGGTGCTGCGCCACCCCGCCGACCTCGATCCGGCCCGCGGCGTCGCCGATCTGCCGGAGCTCCAGAAGGGCTCCGGCGTCCCGGTCGACGTCGAGGTGGCCGGCGACCTCGGCAGCCTCCCGCCCCCGACCGACGCGGCGATCTTCCGGCTGGCCCAGGAGTCGGTCACCAACGCCCGGCGGCACGCCCGCCACGCCACCCGCATCCACGTGCTCGTCGCGGCCGACGGAGACCGGGTCAGGCTACGGGTCACCGACGACGGGGAGGCCCCCGTGCCGGGCGCGACGGGTTATGGTCTCCTCGGCATGGCCGAACGGGCCACCCTCCTCGGCGGCACCTGCGAGGCGGGCCCCGCCCCCGGCCGTGGCTGGACCGTCACCGCCGTGCTCCCGAGGACCGCATGACCATTCGCGTGATCGTGGCCGACGACCAGGAGATCGTCCGGACCGGCCTGGTGATGATCCTGGAGACCCAGGACGACATCGAGGTCGTCGGCCAGGCCGCCGACGGCCGCCGCGCGGTCGAGCTGGCCCGCAGGCTCAAACCCGACGTGTGCCTGCTCGACATCCGGATGCCCGGGATGAACGGCATCGAGGCCACCCGCGAGCTCTCAAGCGAGGTCGCCGTGGTCGTCATCACCACCTTCGACCTCGACGAGTACGTCTACGCCGCGCTGCGCGCGGGCGCCCGGGGCTTCCTGCTGAAAGACGCCGGGTCGGCGCTGCTCGCGCAGGCGGTCAGGGCCGCCGCGAACGGAGACGCCCTGATCGCGCCGAACGTCACCGCCCGCCTGCTGCGCGCCTTCGCCGGCACGGCCGACCCGGTCCAGCCGTTCGAGCCGCTGACCGACCGGGAGGAGCAGATCATCACCACCGTCGCCCGGGGGCGCACCAACCACGAGATCGCCGACGAACTCCACATCTCGGTCAGCACGGTGAAGTCCCACGTCGCCAGCCTCATGGCCAAGCTCGGCGCCCGGAACCGGGTCGAGATCGCGATGTGGGCCTACGAGACGGGCCGGATCAGGAACGCCTGATGGCCCATTCGGCCACCGCGGCGTTGATCGCCCATCCGGCGGCCATCGCGGCGAACCGCCCGGCGTCGTCGGGGGTGACCCCGGCGACGGCGAACGGCACATGGGTGAACGCCTGGGTGCCGGCGCCCATGGCCAGCGCGTAGGCGCGGATCATCCAGGCCCGGTGGGTGGTGAAGTCTCTGCGCCGGACCGCCAGGACGGCGTACACGACGGCGAAGGCCATCACCCCGCCGACGCCCACCCGCATGATCGTCATCGGCAGGCCGTCGTCGCTCTCCGGCATGTCGTACCAGAGGGCCATCCAGATCCCGCTGAGGGCCACGGTGAGCCCGGCCACCGCCAGCACCCGCCCGGCCCGCCGGTGCCAGGAGCCGCGCCGCAGTGCCGGGACGAACTGGAACGCCCCCACCAGCGCGTAGACCACCGCGCCGACGATGTGCGCCACGACGGGCAGCGGCATGTCGAAGAAGCGGAGGTTGTCGGGCGTGACGGGACCGCCGGAAGAGAGTTCACCGAGCCGGACGCCACCGCCCAGGGTCGGGATCAGGCCGAGGAGGACGAGCCCGGCGGGCAGCAGCCACGGGCGCCTGCGGGAAGCGACGAGGGTCATGCCTCAGATCGTCGCGAGCCGGGCCACCCGTTCACATCGCGCCAACGGCTCCGGCCTGATCGTTCCAAAAGCCGGTGACCGGGCGTACTTTCGGCTAGAGGCGGGGCCGGGCGCCCAGGTTGGCCAGGCACTTGGCGGCCAGCGCGTTGCCCGCCGACAGGGCGTCGGCCGGCTGCTTGCCGTCGAGCCAGCTCGGCAGGAACCCGGCGGCGAACGCGTCGCCCGCGCCGGTGCCGTCGACGACCCGCTCGACCTGCTCGGCCGGGACCTTGACGGCCTCGGACCGGTTGTTGCTGTACCAGAGCGCGCCGTCGGCGTTGCACTTGATCACGACCTGCGGGAACCAGGCGGTCAGCACCTTGGCCGCCGCCTCGGGCTCGTCGCGGCCGGTCAGCACCTTGGCCTGGTCGGCGTTGGCGAACAGCAGCTTCGCGCCGTGGGTCCATTCGAGGAAGGGCTCGGCGCCGGTGCGCTCGACCGGCGCGGAGGAGGCGCAGTCGACCGAGATCGACATGCCCGCCCGGCGGGCCAGGTCGAGGGCGGCCAGACCGGCGTCGCGGGAGCCCTCGCAGATCAGCGTGTAACCCGACATGTGCAGGTGGCTGCCCTGCGTGAACAGGTCGCGGGGCAGGTCTTCGGGCGACAGCGCGGCGTTGGCGCCGGGGTCGGAGAGCATCGTGCGCTCACCCTTGTGGGTGACCAGGACGACACAGGTGCCGGTGGGGCGCTCGGGATCCATGACGAGCCGGGCGTCGACGCCGTAGCCCATCAGCTCCATGTCGCGGTTGCGGCCGGTGATGTCGGCGCCGCGACGCCCGATGAAGGCGACCTCGGAACCCTCGACGGCGAGCCATGAGGCGATGTTGGCCCCGGAGCCGCCACCGTGCATGGTCACCACGGCCGGAGTGTCGCTTGCCCGGGCGAGCGGATACCTGGCGCGGGCGACCGCGTCGGTCATGAGATCGCCCACCACGACGACCCGCGTCATGATGTCACCACCCTTGCTTACTGCAAATCGACGCTGACCCCGAGAAACTTAACAGCTTCTGCAAGCTTCGTGGGGGGTGAGGCGGACACTCGTACACAGTCGATGCACATCCGTTGCCCAACCACCTCGTTTGCGCACAGATACCCTCAGAAGGTGGAACCCGAGTATCCGCCGCACTGGGAGGCCGACGTCGTCCTTTCCGACGGCGGTACCGCTCACCTGCGGCCCATCCGCCCCGATGACGCCGAACTGTTGCGTTCCTTCTACTCCCGCCTCTCCGCCCAGTCGATCTACTTCCGTTTCTTCGGTCCCCGTCCGCGCCTCTCGGACCGGGAGGTCACCCGCTTCACGACGGTCGACTACAACGACCGGCTCGCTCTGATCGCCACCATCGGAGCCGAGATGGTGGCGGTGGTCCGTTACGACCGGGTCAAGCCCGCCGACCACGCCGAGGTGGCCTTCCTCGTCGAAGACGCCCACCAGGGGCGCGGCCTCGCGGCGGTCCTTCTCGAACACCTGCGGGCCGCCGCCCGGGAACGCGGCATCCGGACCTTCATCGCCGACGTGCTGCCCGCCAACCACCGGATGACCCAGATGTTCCGGCAGGCCGGATACATCGCGCAGAGCACGTTCGAGGACGGCGTCGTCCGGATGACCCTCGACCTCGCCAGCACCCCCGACTCGCTGGAGGTGGTGACCGGGCGGGAGCACCGCGCCGAGGCCCGGTCGATCGAGCGGCTGCTCAAGCCCGAGTCGGTCGCGGTAATCGGGGCCAGCCGGGAGCCGGGCGGGATCGGGCAGACCGTGCTGCGCAACCTGCTCCGGGCCGAGTTCACCGGGCCGGTCTACCCGGTGCACAGAGAGGTGCGGGCGGTCGCGGGCGTGCGGGCGTACAAGAACATGGCCGCGATCGACGGCGAGGTCGACCTGGCGATCGTGGCCGTCCCGGCCGAGAGCGTGCTGGACGTGGTCGAAGAGTGCGCCCAGAAGGGCGTGAAGGGCCTGGTCGTGGTCTCCAGCGGGTTCGCCGAGACGGGCGAGGAGGGGCTGCGGCGCGAGCAGGAACTCGTGCGGATCTCCCGTGCCTACGGCATGCGGGTCGTCGGGCCCAACTGCCTCGGCATCGCCAACACCGACCGGTCGATCAAGCTCAACGCCACCCTGGCCGGACGGTTGCCCGCGCGCGGGCGCATCGGCTTCTTCAGCCAGTCGGGCGCCCTCGGGACCGCCCTGCTGCACCGCGTCGACCAGCGCGGCCTGGGCATCTCCACCTTCGTCTCCGCCGGGAACCGGGCCGACGTGTCGGGCAACGACCTGCTCCAGTACTGGGAGGAGGACCCGGCGACCGAGGTCGTCCTCCTCTATCTGGAGTCGATGGGCAACCCGCGCAAGTTCACCCGGCTGGCCCGGCGGATCTCCCGCACCAAGCCGATCGTGGCGGTGAAGTCGCAGGCCGCCGAATTCGGGCTGCCCGACAGCGCGGTCTCGACGCTGTTCGAGCAGGCCGGGGTGATCCGGGTCGACGACCTCACCCAGCTCTTCGACGTCGCCCAGCTGCTCGCCTGCCAGCCCCTCCCCGAAGGGCCGCGCGTCGGGATCGTGAGCAACTCCGACGCCCTGGCCCGGCTGGCCGCGCACGCCTGCGTCAGCGCGGGCCTCGCCCCCTCGACCGCCGACCTCGGCGCCCGCGCCGGGGCCGCGGAGTTCGGCGCCGCGCTCTCGTCGATCCTCTCCGGCGTCGACGCCGCCGTGGTCGTCTACATGCCGCCCGTGCCCGGCCCCGACTCCGAGGTCGCCGCCGAGCTGGTGCGGGTCGCGGGGGAGAGCGGCAAGCCGGTGCTGGCCACCTTCCGGGGAGAGGCCGGGGTCCCGGCCGCGCTGCGCGCGCCGGGAGAAGGTCCCGCACGGGGTTCGATCCCGTCCTATCCGGCGCCCGAGGAGGCGGTCAGGGCCCTCGCTCTGGCGGTACGCCATGCGCAGTGGCGCCGGGGCGACGAGGGCACCGTCCCCGAACTCGGCGGGATCGACGTGGTCGCCGCGCGCGAGATCGTCTGCCGGGCCGCCGAGGAGCCGGTCGAGATCGACGCCACCGAGCTGCTGCGGGCCTACGGCGTCGAGGTCTGGCCGTCGGAGACCGTGACCTCGACCGAGGAGGCGGTCGCGGCGGCCGGGCGCCTGGGTTTTCCCGTGGTGGTCAAGTGGGACGGCACCGGTCGCGCCGGGACGGTCCGCCTGGCGCTGCCCGACGAGGGCGCGGTCGCCAGGGCGTACACGGACCTGGAGAAGGTGTTCGGGCCCCGGCTGGCGGTCCAGCGGATGGCGCCGCAGCCGGCCGTGCCGACGGTGATCACCTCGGTGCAGGACCGGGACTTCGGGGCCGTGGTGTCGTTCGGCCTGGGGGAGATCGCCGCCCGGCTGCTCGGCGACGACGCCTACCGGCTCGCTCCGCTGACGGCTGAAGACGCCGCCGGGCTGGTCCGGGCCCCCAAGGCCGCGCCGCTGCTGTTCGGCGCGCACGGCTATCCGCCCGTGGCGGTGGGCGATCTGGAGGAGGTGCTGTGCCGGATCGGGCGGCTGGCCGACGCGCATCCGCAGGTCGCGGCGCTGCGGCTGGACCCCGTCTTGGTGGGTGAGAACGGCGTCCACGTATTGGGCGCACGGGCGGTGCTGAAGGCCGTCACCGGGCCCCGGCCGGACGTGGGTCCGCGAAGATTGCCATCCTGACAGCCCGGTGAAATCAGGGTGCTTGACAGGGCAGGATGGTCCCATGAGGGATACCCGAGTCTCGGCTGCAGGTCTGCGCGAGGCCATCGACCGAAGTGGCTACTACCCCGACCTGGTCGCCGACGCCGTCGATTCCGCCCTGGGCAAGGAGAGCGTCAGCGCCTACGTCGTCCATCATGAGGCCACGTTCGACCCGGCCATGGAAGTCCGCCGGCACGTCACGGTCCTGGTGCTGTCGCCCACCCGGCTGCTCGTCTGCCACACCGACGAGCACCCGCCCGCAGAGGGAAACCCCGCCTCCCACGCGTCGACGACCACCGAGGCGGTCCGGCTGAGCCGGGTCCAGTCCGTCGCGCTCACCCGCCTGGTGCCCGACCCGGCGTCCTACTCGCCCGGCGTCGCCCCCAGCGAGGTCACGCTCACCATCGGCTGGGGCGCCATCTCCCACGTCGACCTCGAACCCGCCACCTGCGGCGACGAGAACTGCGAGGCCGACCACGGCTACACCGGCTCGATCACCGCCGACGACCTCCAGCTCCGCGTCAGCGAGGCGGCCGACGGCCCCGAGGCCGTGCGCCACGTGCTGGCCTTCGCCCGCGCCCTGTCGGAGGCGACGGCGCGCACGTGATGGCCACCCTCGCCGACATCGCCGGTTCCGTCCACGCCACCTTCGACGGAACCGGCGGCGGCACGCTGGGGCTCGACCCGGCCGAGAAGGTGTGCCTGTTCATCGTCGACGGCATGGGCGCCGACCTGCTCGCCGCCCACCCGTCCCGCGCGCCGTTCCTCGCTTCGGCGCTCTCCCGGGTGCTCACGGCCGGCCTGCCGTCGTCGACCCCGACCAGCCTGGCGACCATCGGGACCGGCGTGCTGTCCGGCAACCACGGCATGCTCGGCATCACCGTCGCGGTGCCCGGCGAGAACCGGCTGCTCAACTGCCTGCGCTGGCAGACCGACGGCCCGCCCGTCGACCCGGTGACCTGGCAGCCCGTCGACACCGTGTTCCAGCGGCTGGCCCGATTCGACGTCGCCTCCTCCTACGTCGCGCCCGCCGCCTTCGACGGCACCGGCCTCACCGAGGCGGTCTACCGGGGCGTCCGCTACGTGCCGGCCGACACCCTCGACGAACGGGTCGCGGGCGTCCACGCCGCCCTGCGCGCGTCCCGCAAAGCCTATGTGACCTGCTATTACGGCGAGCTCGACGCGATGGGCCACATGACCGGCTGGGGCTCGCCCGAATGGCTCGACCAGCTGTCGGTCGTCGACGGCCTGGCCGAACGGCTCGCCGCGGCGCTGCCGCCCGGCGGGGTCCTCTACGTCACCGCCGACCACGGCATGATCAACGCCACCGACAAGGTCGACCTCGACCGCCACCCCGAGCTGACCGAGGGCGTCGCCCTGGTCGGCGGCGAGGCCCGGCTGCGCCACCTCTACACGGTCCCCGGGGCCGCCGGCGCGGTCCTGCAGACCTGGCGCTCGGTGCTCGGCGACCGGGCCAGGGTCGCCACGCGTGAAGAGGCGATCGACGCCGGCTGGTTCGGCCCGGTCGACCCCGCCCTGCTGGGCCGGGTCGGCGACGTCGTCGCCGTGGCCGAGGGGGAGTGTGTGATCGCGTCGTCCCGGGCAGAGCCGCTGGAGTGGTCGATGACCGGCTATCACGGGTCGGTCACCCCCGCCGAACAGAACGTGCCCTTCTTGGAGATCCGCCGATGAGCCCACTGATCACCGCCGCCGACCTCGCCGAAGCGCTGGGCGGGGTGACCGTCCTCGACGTGCGCTGGCGTCTCGGCGGCCCGCCCGGCCCGTCCGAATACGCCCTCGGCCACATCCCCGGCGCGGTCTACTGCGACCTCGACACCGCCCTCGCCGCCCCCGCCGGCTCGGGCGGGCGCCACCCGCTGCCCTCCGCCGCCGCGTTCGAGGCCTCCATGCGGTCGCTCGGCGTCTCCGGCAACCGCCCGGTCGTCGTGTACGACGACTGGAACGCCCTGGCCGCCGCCCGCGCGTGGTGGTGCCTGCGCTACTTCGGGCACGGCGACGTACGGGTGCTCGACGGCGGACTGAAGGCGTGGACCGGCGAACTGTCGAAGGACGCCCCCGACGTGACGCCGGGCGACTTCACCGCCCGCCCCGGCGGCATGCCGCTGATCACCGCCGCCCAGGCCGCGATCCTGGCCGACGACGGCGTTCTCCTCGACGCCCGCGCCCCCGAGCGCTACCGGGGCGAGGTCGAGCCGGTCGACCCCGTGGCCGGCCACATCCCCGGCGCGGTCAACGCCCCGACGACCGAGAACCTGGAGCCCGGCGGCCGCTTCCACCGGCCCGAGTTCCTGCGCGAGCGCTTCAACACCCTCGGCGTCGTCGAGGGTGTTCCGGTGGGCGCCTACTGCGGCAGCGGCGTGACGGCGGCCCATGAGGTGCTGGCCCTGGAGTCGGCGGGCATCACCGCGTCCCTGTACGCCGGATCGTGGTCCGAATGGATCACCGGCCCGGGCCGTCCGGTGGAGAGGTCCTGATCGATTCGGCCGTCCCGGTCTCTCGGCGGCGTGGCTGGGCGACCGCGGCGATCTGGCTGATCGTCGCGCTGTTCGGCGTGTGGGCGGCGCTGCGGCTCGTTCCCGGTGACGTGGCGTTCTGGTGGGTGCAGCTGGTGGCGTTCACCCCTTACGTGGCGTTATCGTCACCGGTCGCGCTTGTCCTGGCTCTGGCCGCCCGGCGGTGGGCGGCCGGGGGAGCGGCGCTGGCGGTGTGCCTGGTCTTCGCCGCGGTCGTCGTGCCCCGGATGGTCGGCGAGAGCCCTTCGGGCGGGGGCGGGCCGCGTCTACGCGTGCTGGCGGTGAACCTGCTCGCGGGAGGGGCGCCGGCGGAGGAGGTCGTGCGGCTGGTCCGGGAGCTTCGGGCCGACGTGGTGGCTTTTCAGGAGCTCTCCCCAGACGCCGTGGAGGCGATGGGGCGGGCGGGCATCGACGCCCTCCTGCCGCACCAGGTGACGGAGGCCCGGCGCGGGACGCGCGGGTCGGGGATCTACGCCCGCTTCCCGGCCACCCGGGTGGGGCTGCTCGACTTCGGGGGATTCGGGCAGCTCATGGGGCGGCTTGACGTTGACGGGGTGACGGTGGACATGGTGTCCGTGCACCCGTGCGCGCCTTATACGGCGGCGCTTCACCAGTGCTGGGGCGAGGGCCTCGCCGCCCTTCCTCGGCCTGGCGGTTCGGCCAAGCTTCTCATCGGCGATTTCAATGCCACGCTCGACCATGCGAGAGTCCGCGACCTGCTCGACTCCGGGTATCGCGACGCGGCCGAGGCGACGGGCAACGGCCTGCAGACGACGTGGCCGGCCCTTCCGCGCGACTTCAACGGGCTGCTGCCTATCCCGCCTGTGACCATCGACCACGTGCTGACCGACAGCCGGACCGCGATCCACGCCTTCTCGGTTCACCTGCTTCCCGACACCGACCACAAGGCGGTCTTCGCGGACGTGGAGCTTCCCGGCCCCGGGAACTGAACGCACATCGGGTGGCGCACCCGAAGGGACCGGAGCAGGTCAATCCCTGGCACGTCGATGTCTCGCGGGCGGAAAGCCTTTCAGGCCGGCCACCTGGGGAGTGCGGGCGTTGGTGGCATAACCGGAAATGTCGGCATGTCGGTTGGCTCCAGACGGCTGTCTTGCGAACTAGAGGACTGCGGGCGGCTGTGGCGTCAACCGGTGCCGAAGCAGGCGAATCCCGGCACGTCGGTGGCCACGGCCGCGCCCGCGAGGGCCTGAGCCGGGGACTGTCCCCGGGCCAGCAACCGGTGGAACTCCACCATCAGGCGGGCCGCCTCGTCGTCGCGGACCGGCACGATGCCCGCGATCACCGTGCGCGCCCCTCGGTCGAGGAAGGCCCCCGCCAGCCCGAACGCCGCTCCGTCGGCGGGAGCCGACGCCATCCCGGCGTCACACGAGGACAGCACCACGAGGGGCGGCACCCGCGTCAGGCGGAAGAACTCGTGCACCAGGAGCGGGCCGTCGTCCAGGAGGATGCTCGACATCATCGGCCGGCGCCCGGAGAAGATGCCGTGGGCGGCGATGTGCACGATGCCCGCCCGTCCGAGAGCCTCCAGCAGAGCGGCCCGCGTGGCGGGCACCCGCTCTCCCTTCTCGTGGACGCCCACCACCGCCGCCACCTCCTCCTCCGCATGGGCCAGATCGGGCCCGGCGAGCGCCACCACCGGCACGCCGACCTCCCGGCGGGTGACGGCCAGCGCGGCCGAAGGGGCGACCGACACGGCCCGCCCGCGCAGCGACGGCAGCAGCGACCAGGGCAGGGAGTGCAACGCGACCGTGGGGACCACGCTGACGGCTCCCGGCGGCAGCCGGAGCGGCCGGATCAGCGCCTCGTCGAGCGCGGACAGCTCCCGCAGGAGGCCGGGTGACAGTCCTTCCTCACCTTCCGGACGGGTGTCGCGGAGGTTTCTCCGGCGCAGGTTGTAGCGGATCCGCACCATCGCCTCGGTGACGGCCGACAGCGACCCCAGGCCGTGGAGCGTGACCCGGTCGCCGTGGGCGACTACGGCATGGAGGGCGTCCTGGTCGCGTACCAGCTCGACCAGCACCTCGGGCCGCTCGGCCACCGGCTCCGCACCGCTGACGAGAGCCCGCCACCGCTCCGACCAGAGCAGCACGTCGTCGGCGCTCTCCTGCCTGATGGCCAGTTCGAGCCCCAGCGTCGCGATCTCCTCGGCCACTCGGGAAACCCGCCAACGCTCATCGGCGAGCCGCCTCACGTGCGGAACGGCACCGAGTGTCGACGTCACGAAATTTCGGGACATGCGAATGGCTGGGACCGGCGGCGTGGTGGGGTGCCCGCCCGGACGACCTCCCTCCGTGACCTTGGAGACGCCGTCAGACGCCGATGCGAATCCACCCGAGTCAGGCATCGCGTCATGATGCCGATCGGTCGGCAGAGGCATCGAGGCAGGCTGCGGTGGCTCAGTAGCGCCCCGCACAGCCGCGTCCCCGGGCGACGTTTCCGAGGCCAGCCGAGACATCTCCCGGAGCGACTCGGCGAACCCCCGCCGGGTCAGTTCGAGCGCCTCGGCGAGCTCGCCGCCCACCCATCGCCGCAGCGCCTCCGCGTGAAGCCGCGTGGCCACGCACCCCGACCCGTCCCGGACCCGGTCCAGCATCCGCTGCGCGACCACCAGCCCGCCGACCCCACGACCGCACCGGCGCACGAACGCCGACACCGCGAACAGCCGCAGCTCATCGGCCTCCGACCGCCACCCCGCAGCCTCCAGTTCATCGGCCCCGGCGGCGCACTCGCCGAGCAACCCCTCTTCGATCCCGCTCTCGGCCGCCTGCGCCGGCCTGCCCAGCCTCAGTCCATCGTCGAGTCCGTTCTCGGTCGTCTGGGCGAGCCGCGCCCGTAGCAGCACGTCGCGTGCTCTGGTCTCCCACGCCGCCCGTCCCAGTCGCCCGAACTCCGTCAGCGCCGTCGAGGCCGTGTCCTCGGCCCGCCGTACATCCCCTGTCAGCAACTCGACCGTCGCCAGCAGCAGCCGGGCGTGCGCAGTGGCAGGGCGGGCCGAGGTCAGGTCGGGCAGGGCGAGTTCGAGGAGCATCCGGGCCTCGCCCGGGAGGCGTGCTCCGACGAGGGCCGAGGCGAACTCGGCTCGGGTGAGGGCCAGGCGCTCCGGGGACTCGTACAGGGAATCCTCGGCACTCAGATGGACGTCGAACGCCGCCAGGATGTCGGCGCGCCGGGCCGCCGCGAACGGGCCGTAGGACTCAGGCGCGGACACGCAGCCAGCGGGTGACCACCGGGGGATCGCTCGGGCGGTGGTAGGCCACGCTCACCCAGCCGGGCGGGAGCCCGGCCACGGCGAACTGGCCGTCGGCGGAGGGCACGCGGACCTTCGTCACGTGCGGGGTGCGGACCTCGACGTAGGCGTCGGGCGCCGGCGGCGGGCTCACCTGGCCGGCGATCTCCAGGCGGCCCTCGGTGATGGTCGTCTCGACGTCGAGGGTCGTGTCGCCGGCCGCGAACCGGTGCATCTGGGGCTTTCCGCCCGCCCGTGCGCCGGAGGCGGCCGTCAGGTCGGCCGGGGCCGCGACGACGCAGCCGGGCAGGCGCATCGCGAGCGCGGCCATCGCGTCGGCCGCCAGCCGGCCGGGAGCGGGGTCGGCCTGGGCCGCCAGGCGCATCGCCGCCAGCATGTACGTCTCCAGCGCGGCGTCGTCAGCACTCAAGGGGATCCTCCTTGAGCAGGGTCCGGAGTTTGGCCGAACACCGCGTCCGGGTCGGCCCCACGCTGCCGATCGGGATGTGCATCCGGGCCGCGACCTGCGCATACCGTACATCTGGATTGAGGGCGAAGAGCCGGAGCATGGTCCGGCACGGCTCGTTGAGCCGGGACACGCGCGACCAGAGAGTGCGCCCGTAGTCGGCGTCGACGATCTCCGTCGTCGGATCGGGCGCCGCGAGCGTGGGATGTTCGTAGAGGTCGGGCGGGTCGGCCGGGAACTCCTGCCCGGCCCTGCGGCCGAGCCGCAGCGCCTCGCGCCGCGTCGTCGTCATCAGCCACGCCCCGACCGCCCGCGGGTCGCGGATGCGGTCGACGCTCTCGATCAGCCGGAGCCACGCTCCCTGTACGGCGTCGGACGCGTCGGCCGCCCCCAGCCCCGCCGCCCGCGCCACAGCCCACATCTGACTGTTGAAGCTGGCGACCAGCTCGGACCAGGCATGGTCGTCGAGCAGATCGAGAGGGATCGATTCGTCGTGAACCTCGAAAAGCACGCGTCACTGACCCTTTCCGCACCAGCCTCACTGACTGTGCTGACAGAGGAGCGTTGCGTGAGCAACTCTAGCCATGGTGTCCGGCGCCGCCCGGTGAGATCGCGGAATTCCGGAAGGGTGGCCAACTTCCACGATCGCGCCGATTTACGCCTTGAGGAGAGACCGATTCGCCCGGCGGCCAAGCGGGAATCGGTATGACCCTCCTCTGGTGCCCCGCCGCGACGGACGGTAGTCTCTCCTAGAGTCACTTGTGATCATCCCAGTATGAGGCCGTTGGGGAAGGCGCACCTCGTACGAATCGGGAGGTCCGGTGGCTGCTGCTCGTGGCGTCCTGTACGTCCACTCGGCTCAGCCTGCGCTGTGCCCACACATCGAGTGGGCCGTCGCAGGCATTCTTGGCGTTCCCGTCGACCTGACGTGGACGCCCCAGCCCGCTGCGCCCGGCGCCCTGCGCGCCCAGGCCGAATGGGAGGGGCCCGCCGGCGTCGCCGCCAAGATCACCTCTTCGCTCATGGGGTGGCAGCGCATCCGCTTTGAAATCACCGAAGACCCGTCGCCGGGCAGCGACGGCTCCCGCCATGCGTACACCCCCGCCCTGGGCGCCTTCACGGCGACCATCGGCGTCAACGGCGACATCCTGATCCCGGAGGACCGCCTCCGGAACGTCATGCTGATGGCCAGCCAGGGGCGCGCGGTGCTGGAAGACGAACTCGACAAACTGCTCGGCAAGCAGTGGGACGAGGAACTGGAGTCCTTCCGGTACGCCGGCGAGGGCGCTCCGGTGCGCTGGCTCCACGCGGCCGTCTAGCCGTAGAAAGGGGCGCGTGGCCTCTGACCGCGCGCCCTGCCGCCCTTCACCACGCCCACGGGCCGGGGCCGCCTTACCCGGCCACTACCTTCGTTGGCTAGGCGCTCCCTGCGGCTAGTCATCACGCTCTCCGCCTGGGTCGCCTTCCTGGCCGCCACCTCGACTGCCGCTGGCGAGGGCATCTGCTGCCCCTCGTCGTGACCGCTGGCCAGGGCCACCTTCCGTTGGCCGCCGCCTCGCACAACGCCGGCGTCCGTCATTGAGCGGTACGGTCTGTCGCCTTCTCACCTCGCCACCAGCTCGGGGTGTCTCCTGGCAGCCACCCCCCATGACGCGCGCCTTCTGCCCACATTCGGGCGGTTGGCAGGGCCTTGGCGGTGGCGGGCCGTTTGCTTCGGCCCCACATTTCCTGGAGTCCTCCCGTCCCGTCGGTTTCGGACTTCTCTCGCTTAGTGGAATCGTTTCGGTCCAGGTACCTGCCCGATTGCGGATGCCCGGGCGAAGGCCTGGGTGACACTAGGCTCACCCTTTCGCCACCTTCGTGCCCCACGGGTGCGCGGTCCTCAAATGGTGCGGGTCGGGCACCAGGTCCTTGTTCTCTCGCGGTCGGGCCGGGAACGGGATGGGCTTGCCGGAGCCCGATGACCACCTCGTCGTGGACAGCGGGCAGGTCGGTCGGTGAGCGATGCGCGCGGCGCCCCACTTGGCCGCACCCTGCAAGAAGCGCCCTGAGCTCCGTCGGGCCGATATAACGAAATTTCGGGCGGCTTCAGCCACCCGATCGAAGCCGCCGGAGATCCCGCTGGTGAGAACCGCAGGGTGCACAGCCGGCGGAACGCCGAAGCGCCGCCCCCACAAGCAAGTGGAAGCGGCGCTCAGGACGTACAGAGAAACTAGAGCGGGATGTTCCCGTGGGCGCCCCGCGCCGGCGTCGCACGGGCGATCACCTTCGCGATGGCCCCCCGTGTCTCCCCGGGCTGGATGACCTCGTCGACCACGCCCAGGTCGACCGCGCGGTCGAGGCCGCCGGCGATCTTCTCGTGCTCCTCCGCCAGGCGGTTCTCCAGGTCGGCCCGCTCCTCGTCGGGAACGGCGGCCAGTTCGCGCCGCTTCAGGATGCGCACCGCCGCGACCGCGCCCATGACCGCGATCTGGGCCGTCGGCCAGGCGAACACGCGGGTCGCGCCGAGGGCGCGGGAGTTCATCGCGATGTACGCCCCGCCGTAGGACTTGCGCGTCACCAGCGTCACCCGGGGCACGGAGGCCTCGGCGAACGCGTGGAGGAGCTTGGCCCCGCGCCGGACGACGCCGTCGTGCTCCTGGCCGACGCCGGGCAGGTAGCCGGGCACGTCGACCAGCACGACCAGGGGCACCCCGAACGCGTCGCACATGCGCACGAACCGGGCCGCCTTCTCGGCGGAGGTCGAGTCGAGGCAGCCGCCCAGGCGCATCGGGTTGTTGGCGATGACGCCGACGGTACGGCCGCCGAGACGGCCCAGGGTCGTCACGATGTTGGGGGCCCACTTGGGGTGGAGCTCCACGCCCGGCTCGTCGAGCAGGCCGTTGACCAGCGGCTTCACGTCGTAGGCGCGGCGCACGTTCTCGGGCAGCAGGGTCGAGAAGTCGACCTCGCCGACCTCGCCCAGCCGCACGCGGCCCTGGTGGCCGAGCAGCGTGGCGACCTGGCGGGCCTTCAGCAGGGCCTCGGGCTCCGACTTGGTGACGATGTGGACCACACCGCTGCGCTTGCTGTGGGGCTCGGGGCCGCCCAGCGACGCCATGTCGATGGTCTCGCCCGTCACCGAACGGACGACGTCGGGGCCGGTCACGAAGATGCGGCCCTCGTCGGCGAGGATCACGATGTCGGTCAGCGCCGGGCCGTAGGCCGCCCCGCCCGCCGCCGCGCCGACCACGACGGAGATCTGGGGCACGATGCCCGACGCCTTCGTCATGGCCGCGAAGACGCGGCCCACGGCGTGGAGGGACTCCACGCCCTCGGCGAGGCGGGCGCCGCCCGAGTGCCAGACGCCGATGATCGGCACGCGCTCGCGGACCGCCACGTCGTAGGCGTGGACGATGTGCTCACAGCCCTCGGCGCCCATCGCGCCGCCCTGGACGCGGGCGTCGCTGCAGAACGCCACGACGGGGACGCCCTCGACGCGGCCGGTGACCGCCAGGGCCCCGCTCTTGTCCTGCGGCGAGATCAGCCGCATGGAACCCTCGTCGAGCAGGTGGCCCAGCCGGACGACGGGATCGCGGGGGTCGGCCGCCTCCTGGTCGGAGGCGGCGGTCACCACCCTGTTGTCAACGACAGTCATTGCGTCCCTCTCAGACAGCTGATCAAGCAGTGGTGAAGGCGACGGCGACGTTGTGGCCGCCGAAGCCGAAGGAGTTGTTGATCGCGGCGAGCTGCCCGTCGGGGAGCTTGCGCGGCTCGCCGCGCACGATGTCCACGTCGAGGCCGTCGGCCGGGTCGTCGAGGTTCGCGGTGGCGGGCACGATGCGCTCGCTCAGCGCCAGGATCGTGAAGACGGACTCGATGCCGCCCGCGCCGCCCAGCAGGTGACCGGTCATCGACTTGGTCGAGGTGACGAGCGGGGAGCCGGTGAGCGCCTCGCGGATGGCCCGCGCCTCGATCTCGTCGCCGACGGGCGTCGAGGTGGCGTGGGCGTTGACGTGGCGGACGTCGGCGGCGCTGATGCCCGCGTCGGCGATGGCCGTCAGCATCGCGGTCTTGCCGCCGATGCCGCTCGGCTCCGGCGCGGAGATGTGGTGGCCGTCGGAGGTGATGCCGACGCCGGCCGCGACCGCGTAGATCTTCGCGCCGCGGGCCTTCGCGTGGGCCTCCGACTCCAGGACGATGATGCCGGCGCCCTCGCCGAGCACGAACCCGTCGCGGCCCTTGTCGAAGGGGCGCGAGGCGCGGTGGGGCTCGTCGTTGCGGGTCGACATGGCGCGCATGGCCGCGAACGAGGCCATGTTCAGCGGGTGGATGGCCGCCTCGCTGCCGCCGGCGACGACGACGTCGGCGCGGCCGGAGCGGATCATCTCGATGGCCTGGCCGATCGACTCGGCGCCGGTCGCGCAGGCGCTGACCGCCGCGTGGGTGCCCGCCTGGGCGCCCAGGTCGATGGAGATCCAGCCCGCGGCGCCGTTGGGCATGAGCATGGGGACGGTGTACGGCGAGAGCCGGTTCCACCCCTTCTCACGGTAGGTGTCGTAGGCCTGCAGGATCGTGTTGATGCCGCCGATGCCGGAGCCGACGACCACGCCGAGCCGGGTCGGCTCGACCTCGGGCGCGCCGGCGTCCTGCCAGGCCTGCCGGGCGGCGATCAGGGCGAACTGCTCGTAGCGGTCGAGACGCCTGGCCTCGGGGCGGGGCAGCACCTCACCGGGGTCGACCGCGGCGACGCCGGCGAACTTCGCCGGGACGGTGTCGACCCAGTCTTCGGTGAGGGTGCGGATGCCCGACCGCCCGTCGAGGAGCGCCGCCCAGGTCGAGGCGACGTCTCCACCAAGGGGCGTCGTCGTGCCGAGTCCGGTGACGACGACTCGCACCCGGTTGGTACTCACTTTGGCTGCACTCCTCTACGGTCGAACGGTTGTGCGGGGGAACTCAGTTCTGGATGAAGTTGATGACGTCCTTGACGGTCTTCAGGTGCTTGAGCTGGTCGTCGGGGATCTCCGCGCCGAACTCGTCCTGGGCCGCCACGGCGATCTCGACCATCGACAGCGAGTCGATGTCCAGGTCGTCGACGAAGCTCTTCTCCGGGGTCACCTCGGAGGCCGGGATACCGGTGATCTCGTTGACGATCTTGCCGAGGCCAGCCAGGATCTCCTGCTCGGTGACTGCCATGTCTCTCCTTTGAGTGGTGTTTCTGGGTTTTCGTACGGCGAAGACCGTACCGGCATTAAGGGATCTCGATGACCTGGGAGGCGTAGGTCAGGCCCGCCCCGAAGCCCAGGAGCAGCGCGAGGCCGCCCGAAGGCACCTCGCCCTGTTCGATCATGCGGGACAGCGCGAGCGGGATCGACGCGGCCGAGGTGTTGCCGGCCAGCACGATGTCGCGGGCGACGACGGCCTTGTCGGCCCCGAGCTTGCGCGCGATGGCCTCGATGATGCGCAGGTTCGCCTGGTGGGGCACGAACGCCGCCAGGTCGGCGGGAGCCACGCCCGCACGCTCGCAAGCCTCTTTGGCCACCGGGTGAAGGGCCGTGGTGGCCCAGCGGAACACCGTCTGACCTTCCTGGTGAAGGGACGACGACCGGTCGTGGATCATGATGGCGTCGGCCTTGTCGCCCGCGCTGCCCCAGACGACCGGGCCGATGGCCGGGGTCTCGGACGGGACGACGACCGCTGCGCCGGCCCCGTCGGCGAAGATCACCGAGGTGGCGCGGTCGTTGATGTCGACCCATTGGGTGAGCTTCTCGGTGCCGATGACCAGCACGTTCTTCGCCGAGCCCGCGCGGATCGAGTCGCTGGCCGCGGCGAGGGCGTAACAGAAGCCCGCGCAGGCCGCGTTGAGGTCGTAGGCGCCCGGCGCCTGGATGGCGAGCCGGTGGGCGACCCGTCCGGCCAGGTTCGGGATCGGGGCCTCGGGGGTGCACGTGGCGACGATCACGAGGTCGATGTCGGAGGCGGCCAGGCCGCTCGCGGCCAGCGCCTTTCCGCCGGCCTGGACGGCCAGGTCGATCTCGGACTCCTCGGGACCGGCGAAGCGGCGCTCCTTGATGCCGACCCGGCTCTGGATCCACTCGTCGTTCGTTTCGATGATCTTGGCGAGATCGTCGTTGGTGACCACGTTCGCCGGCTGGTAATGGCCGAAGGCCAGCACCTTGGCTCCCGGCGCCCCCGCGGGTAGCTTCACTTGATCGCCTCCTTGGCGGCGTCGAGGGCCGGGGTCAGGTCGGCGGGGGTCTTGAGCGCGACGGTCACCGAACCGGGCAGGCCGCGCTTGGCCAGGCCGGTCAGGGTGCCGCCGGGCAGCAGTTCGATCATGGTGACGGGGGTGTCGCCGGTCTCCTGCGCCATGGTCTCCATGCACAGGTCCCAGCGGACCGGGTTGCTCACCTGGTTGACCATGCGGTCGAGGGCGTCGCGGCCCGACATGACGATCGCGCCGTCGGCGTTGGACAGCAGCCGCAGCGCCGGGTCGGCCGGGGCGACGTCGGCCGCGGCGGCGCGCAGCCGCTCGACGGCCGGAGCCATGTGGTGGGTGTGGAAGGCGCCGGCGACCGCGAGGGCGCGCAGCCGGGCCCGCTGCGGCGGGTCGGCCTGGAGGGCCTCCAGCTGCTCCAGCGTGCCGCCCGCGACGATCTGACCGGCGCCGTTGTTGTTGGCGGGGGTCAGGCCGTGCCTGTCGAGGGCGTCGAGGACGTCGACGCCGCCCAGGATCGCGGTCATGCCGGTCGCGGTGACGGCGGCGGCCTCGGCCATCGCCCGGCCGCGCTCGGCGACCAGCGAGACGGCCTGGTCGGCGGTGATGACCCCGGCCAGAGCGGCCGCGGCGAACTCGCCGACGCTGTGGCCGGCGACGAGGTCGGGGGTGACGCCGAGCTCCTCGAAGGCGGCCAGCGCGGCGGCCACCAGAAGCGGCTGCGCGACGGCCGTGTCGCGGATCTCCTCGGCTTCGGCGGTGGTGCCGTAGGCGATGAGGTCGAGCTTCGCGATCTCGGACCATGCTGACAGACGGTCACGGAATCCGGGGAGCTCCAGCCACGGACTCAGGAAGCCTGGAGTTTGGGCGCCTTGTCCCGGCGCGACGATGACGAGCACGGTACCACCCTGCCCTGTAGCCCTTCGACACAGAGCTGGGGATCCGAACGAACTTCGGCCTGCCTCTGTTGTGGAATCCCTACAGTTCTGGTTTCTCCGCAATTAACATGCGGCGGTCAGATTACGGTCAGTCGACCGAGTATCAACCCAACCTGAAGGGTGAATGCGGACCGCCCCTCCGTCGGGGTGTAGCCGGTCAGCTCGGCGATCTTCCGGAGCCGGTAACGCACCGTGTTCGGGTGGACGAACAGCAGCCGCGCCGTCGCCTCCAGCGAGGTGCCCTGTTCGAGGTAGGTCGCCAGGGTGTCGAGCAGCGGCGTGCCGGCCAGCGGCTTGAACACGTTCTCGACCAGCGCCGCGCGGGCGTCCTCGTCGCCGTCGATGGCCCGTTCGGCGAGCAGGTCGTCGGCGAGCACGGGCCGGGGCGCGTCGGGCCACCCGGCGGCGGCCCGCAGCCCGGCGATGGCGGCCCGCGCCGACCGGGCGGCGGCGTGCAGGTCGGGCACCTCGGGGCCGATCACGATCGGGCCGGCGGCGAACCTCGGGACGACCAGGCGGGCGGCCTCACGCAGGCTGTCGGCCCCGCCGACGATCACGATCAGCCGGTCGCCCTGGACCCCGGCGAGCAGGTCGTGGCCCGCCCGCCGGCCCCGGTCGCGCAATCCGTCGATGACGCTCTGGGGGTCGTCGCCCGGGGCGTGCCCGGCGAAGACGACCACGGGCGCGGAGGTCCAGCCGAGGGCGGCGGCCCAGGAGTGGAGGCCGTCGTCGACCTCGCCCCGCACCAGCGCGTCGACGATCAGGGCCTCCAGCCGGGCGTCCCAGGACCCGCGGGCCTCGGCCTCGCGGGCGTAGACCTGGGCGGCGGCGAAGGCGACGTCGCGGGTGTAGCGCAGCATCGCGTTGCGCAGCACCTCCTCGCCGCCGGGCGCGGCGAGTTCCTCGACCTCGGCCTCGACGACCTCGACCACGATGCGGACGAGGTCGACGGTCTGCTGGAGGGAGACGCTGCGTTTGAGCTCGCGGGGCGCGGTGCCGAAGAACTCGATGCTCGGGGTCGGGCGGCCCTGCCCGGCGTGGCCGAACCACTCGACGAAGGCGGCGATCCCGGCCTGCGCGACCAGGCCGACCCAGGAACGGTCTTCGGCCGACAGGGCGCGGTACCAGGCGAGCTGCTCCTCCATGCGGGCCATCGCGGCGGTGCCCAGACTCCCCATCGCGCGGTCGAGCCGCCGCGCCGTGTCTTCACGCACCCTCTCGTTCACGGTTATAGCGTGCCAGGTCGCCTGCGCGGATTCGTCAACGGTACGGGCGTGGCAAGCTGGGACGGTGTACCGGGAACGGCCGTCGGTCATTCCGGGCGCGGTCGTGTGGCACACGCCTGCGGTGTCCGCCGAGGCCGCGCGCCGGGTCCTCCCCGACGGCTGCATGGATCTGCTCTGGACGTCGGGCCGGCTCGTCGTGGCGGGGCCCGATTCGGTCGCGTACGTCACCTCGATCGTCCCCGGCGCCGACTACACCGGCCTGCGGTTCGCCCCCGGCGACCTGCCCGGGCTGCTCGGCGTGCCGGCCTGCGAACTGCGTGACCGCCGGGTCCCGCTCGACGAGGTCTGGTCGGCCCGCCGGGTGCGCGCCCTGGAGAACCGGCTGCGGAGAGGCGGCGGGATCGAGGCCGTGGCCGACGGTCTCACCGCCGACCCGGTGGTCCGCGGCGCGGTCGCGCTGATCGGCGGAGGGCTGGGCGTGGCCGCCGCGGCCGACCGCCTAGACCTGGGCGAACGCCGCTTCCACCGGCTCTGCCTGCGCGCCTTCGGCTACGGGCCGAAGACGCTGGGCCGCATCCTGCGGATGAACCGGGCGCTCGGGAAGGCCCGCGCCGGGGGAGGGTTCGCCCAGGTCGCGCACGACGAGGGCTACGCCGACCAGGCCCACCTCGCGCGGGAGGTGCGGGCGCTGGCCGGGGTCACGCTGACTGATCTAGTGCGGCGTACAGATCGACGCTGATGCCGTCGGGGTCGCTCAGGACCGCGTAGCGCTGGCCCCAGAAGGCGTCCCACGGCGGGAGGTGGCCGAACTCCGACATCTCGGCGTAGGTCTTGTCGACCTCGGCCGGGCCGTCGCACTGGAACGCCAGGCCCGTCCGGCCGGGGCCCGGCGTCCATTCGGGGTCGAACGACCTGATGGTCTCCTCGGTGTCCCAGCAGAGGCGGAAGCCGCCGGGCAGGGTCACCTCGACGTGGGGCTCGCCGTCGGCCTCGGCCGGGATGTCGAGGCCGAGGCGACGGTAGAAGGCGAGCGAGCGGCCCATGTCGCTGACGACCAGGCCGATGACGTTGAACTGAATAGCCATGGTCCGACGGTACGCAGCCACGTACCGGCCTGTCTTGAAGGAATCGGACGGGGGACCCGTCAGATGACCGCCACCGCCGTGATGAGGCCGATGGCGACGTGGGTGACCGAGAGCAGGATGGCGGCGGGCTGGAGCTGCGGTTCGGCGACCAGGGCGCGGATGGAGATGCCGGCCACCTTGTCGAAGGCGAACATGCCGAGCGTCTGCACGGCGATGCCGAGCACGCCGAACACGGCGGTGGCGATGAGGCCCTCCTGGAGCCGGCCGCCGGAGGAGAAGATCGAGGCGGCCACGATCAGCCCGACGGCCGCCAGGCCCGCCGAGGTGAGGGCGGTCGCGTTGGGGTTGCGGTCTTCGCGGATGAGCTTGCTGAGTTTGCCCGGCGTGGCCATGTCGATGACGTAGAAACCGACGATCAGCAGCAGCACGCCGAGGACGGCGTAGGCGGCGATGGCCAGGGCGCCGTTGCCGAGGACCTCTCCGAACGAAGTGGTGTCCATTGTCATTGACCCTGCTCCTATGGGGGGTGTTAACCGTTGATTCGATGGGGGACGAACGACGAGGTGTCGTCGGTGATCAGGCCGGCCGTCTCTCGGATGCCGAGCCCGGCCGACTCGTCCTCCACCACCCAGGCGCCCAAGACGGGCCGCTGGCCCTCGAAATCGGGCAGGGCCTGGAACTCCTGGAAGACGAACCCTTCGGCGCCGTAGGCGCCTCCGGTCTCCAGGGAGTGTTCGGGCGACAGGATCGTCATCGAGGCGCCCTCGCGGCCCAAGAGCGGCTTCCGGATGAATCCTGCCAGGTCACGGGGGCCGTCGAGGTAGGCCGGCAGCAGGTTGGGGTGACCGGGGTAGAGCTCCCAGAGCACCGCCAGCAGGGCCTTGTTCGACAGCAGCATCTTCCACGCCGGTTCGATCCAGGTCATCGACGGCATCAGCCGCAGCGCGTGCGCGCCGAACGGCTCGTGGACGATCCACTCCCACGGGTAGAGCTTGCAGAGCGACCGGATGACCCGTTCCTCGACGTCGACGAAGCGGCGGTTGAGGGCGTCCCAGCCGATGTCCTCCATCGCGATGGAGACGGTGGTCAGCCCGGCCTGGGTGGCGGTCTCCTGCAGATAGCCGAGGGTCATCGCCTCCTCGCCGGAGGTGTCGAGGCTCGTCCAGGCGAAGTGGGAGGGGCCCGTCGGGAGGGTCGCGGCGATGGCCTTCCAGCGGTCGACCAGGCGTTCGTGGATGGAGTTCCACTGGTCGTCGTCGGGGAAGACGTCCTGCAGCCAGTACCACTGGACGACCGAGCTTTCGAGCAGGCTGGTCGGGGTGTCGGCGTTGTATTCGAGCATCTTCGCCGGGCCGGAGCCGTCGTAGCGGAGGTCGAAGCGGCCGAACAGGTGGGGTTCGCGGCGGTACCAGGAGTCCTTGATCGCCTGCGTCCACTCGGGCGGCACGGCGAAGTCGTGGAAGCGGCCGGTGACCACGACGTGGTCGACCGCCTCCAGGCACATCCGGTGCAGCTCCTCGACCTGGGCCTCCAGCGCGAGCACCTCGTCCATCGAGAAGACGTAGTGGACGCTCTCGTCCCAGTAGGGCCGGTCGACTCCGCGCGGATGGGCCGACCGGTGGTAGGCCAGGCCGTGGCTCTCGACCGTGCTCTCCCAGCCGGGCCGGGGTGCGGACCGTTCCCTTCGCACGGGTCAGCTGCCGCCGCTGCTGCGCGAGCCGAAGCCGCCCCGCTGGATGACCTTGCCGGACCGGGTGGAGATCTGCGCGTTCGACGGGCGCAGCGTGGTGCCCCCGCGGATGTGCGTGCCGTTGCGGACGCCGCCGTAGTACCAGCCGTAGGCGCCGTGCGAGCCGTGGTATACCCGGCCGTCGTCGTCACACAGGTCGTCGTCGACGACCGGGAAGGACCCGTCGGGAAGAGGGTTGTTCACGTCGACGCAGTCGGCGTCGACCTCCTCGTAGTCGTCGTCGACGGCCGCGCAGAAGCCCACGACCAGCACCGACAGCACGCCGATGGCGCCCAGCTTGACGGCGGTGGAGGCCTTCTTGTTCTTCTTCGGCGGCGGGCCGCCGGCCATGGGGAACGTCGGCGGTCCCGGCGGTGGGGGTGAGGCGGCCATAAGGCTCCATGATTCCTTGAGGTCGGGCAAGCCTATCGGTGTCTGTTTGAACGGTACAAACATCAATTCTGGCCGGTTGATAACGTCTTCGGCATGGAGCCTCTTGACGCCTTGCGCCAAATCGCGTTCCTGCTCGAACGGGCCGGTGAACCCACCTATCGGGTCCGCGCCTTCCGGGGCGCCGCCAAGGTCATCGAGGACTTGCCGCGCGAGGAACTGGAGGAGCGCGCCCTCGCCGAGACGCTGACCGAGCTGCCCGGCGTCGGCAAGGTGACCGCGCTGGCGATCACCGAGGCGCTGGCCGGCCAGACGCCCACCTACCTGCGCCGCCTGGAGGCGACGTCCGGGACCGACCTGTCCGAGGCGGCCGACTCGCTGCGGCGGGCCCTGAAGGGCGACCTGCACAGCCACACGACGTGGAGCGACGGCGGGTCGCCGATCGAGGAGATGGCCGAGGCGGCGCGGGCCATCGGGCACTCCTACCTGACGATCACCGACCACTCGCCCCGGCTGACGGTGGCGCGCGGCCTGTCGGCCGAGCGGCTGACCGAGCAGATCGAGGTCATCGAGGGGTTGCGCGAGCGGTTCGCGCCCTTCCAAATTCGGACCGGCATCGAGGTCGACATCCTGGCCGACGGGTCGCTCGACCAGGATCCGGCCCTGCTGGCCCGGCTCGACTGCGTGGTCGCCTCGGTGCACTCCTCGCTGAAGATGGACGCCGGCGAGATGACCCGCCGGATGGTCACCGCCGTCGCGAACCCGCACGTCGACGTGCTCGGCCACTGCACCGGCCGGATCGTGAAGGCGGGCGGGAAGCGCGGCGGCCTGCGCGCCGAGTCGTCCTTCGACGCCGAGATCGTCTTCGAGGCGTGCCGGCGGTTCGACGTCGCGGTCGAGATCAACTCCCGCCCCGACCGGCTCGACCCGCCCAAACGGCTGCTGCGCCTGGCCTACGAGATGGGCTGCGTGTTCGCGATCGACAGCGACGCCCACGCTCCGGGTCAGCTCGACTGGCTCATGTACGGATGTGAGCGCGCCGCCCTGTGTGGTGTGGAACCGGAACGAGTGGTCAATACGGGTATATGGCCGCGGAGTTAGGTGGGAAATACCAGGATTTGTCGCTCACCGCACGTAACGTCGGCGTTATGGACCGTCGACGTGCGCTGGTAGAGGAGTTACGGAGCAACGGGCAGCTGTCGGCCAAAGACCTCGCCGACCGGCTCGGGGTGAGCAAACGGACGGTGATCCGCGACATCGCCAGACTCCAGGGCGAGGGCGTGCCGATCCGGCTCGACCCGGCCGGCTACACGATCGACGGGGCCGAAGAGGTCAAACGCGCCATCGACCGCGCGCTCACGGGCCGCCGGGTCCTGCGCATCGACTACCTGAACAGCAAGAGCGAGGTCAGCACCCGCGATCTGGAGCCCAGCATCATGCTGGGCGGGCGCGGCGGGTTCTGGTATCTGGTGGCGTGGTGCCGGTTACGTGAGGACGTGCGGGTGTTCCGGGTCGACCGGATCACTCGGGCGGAGGTCCTCGACGAGCGCTACCCGGAGCCCGACAAGCAGCGGCTGTCGGAGATGACGTCGGCCTTGCCGCTCTGACGCGGCGGTCTCCCTACAGGTCCTCCACGAGCTGGCACCGGTGGCTGACGGGGTCGGCCGCGTCGGCCCGCCGGGCCAGGTGTTCGAGGGTCTGCCGGAAGGCCGTCGCCTCCGCCTCCGGCAGGTCGCCCAGCAGGTGGGCGCCGACCGCCCTGAGGCGGCGCTCGGCGTGCTCCCAGGTCTCGCGGCCGCCTTCGGTGATCACGATCCGGCGGTTGCGGCGGTCTCTCGGGTCGGGCTCGCGTCTGACCAGGCCCGCCTTCTCCAGGTCGTCGACCAGGTAGGTCATGACCGTCCGGTCGACGCCCAGTTCCCGGCACAGGGCCACCTGGCTGCCGGCGTCGCCGTGGACGGCCGCCGTCAGGATCTGGTAGCCACGCGGGCCGCCCGGGATGTCGGCGAGCACCACGTTGGACGCCTTCACGTAGGCCCGGAAGAGCACCCCCAGGTTGAATCCGAGGTCCTGCCGCAGTCCCTTCATGATTCCATAATAATCTGTACGACAGATGATCTGGGGGACTGAACGATGTCGCTGCTGTCCGAACTGACCTTCGTCCACAACATGCTCCGCCGCGACCTCGCCACGATCCGGCGGATGGCCGAGTCCGCCGCCGCCGGGGGAGACCTCGCCGAGGTGCGGCAGGGGCTGCGCGAGCTGGCCACGCGTGGGCCGTTGTTCCAGCTCAAGGCCAACTGCCTCAGCTACTGCTCGATCGTGCACACCCACCACGGCATCGAGAGTGCCACGCTGTTCCCGCGCATCCGGGTGCTGGCGCCCGAGCTGAACGCGGCGGTCGACCGGCTGGAGGCCGACCACGTCGCCGTCTCGGGGCTGCTCGACGAGGTCGAGGCGGCCGCGCGGGCCGACGACGACCGGGCGCGGCTGGTCAAGGCGCTCGACGCGCTCGCCGACCGGTTCCTGGAGCATCTGGCGTACGAGGAGGAGGCGCTCGGAGCGGTGTTGTCGCAGATGACGCACTAGGCTGCCGCGCATGCGGACGGAACGGCTCGAACTCGCCGACCAGGACCTGCGCGACTGGGAGGCGACGGTGCTCGACGCCACTCCCGACGGCATCGTGCTGAACCGGTCGGCCTTCTATCCCGGCGGGGGCGGGCAGCCCGCCGACCAGGGGACCCTGCTGTGGCAGGGCGTGGAGACCCGCATCGCCGGGGTGCGCAAGGGCGACGACCTCGTGCTCATCCCCGCCGAGGGCGATCCGCTGCCGGCGGCCGGGACGGTCGTCCGGGCGGCGCTGGCCGATGAGCGGCGCAGCGCGCTGATGCGCACCCACTCCGGGCTCCACGTGCTCTGTGGCGTGGTGTTCCGCGACTACGGGTCGCTGGTGACCGGCGGGAACATGGACGTCGCCGCCACCCCGGGCGTGGTGGGCACCGCGCGCATGGACTTCAACCTGCCGGAGGTGCCGCCCGGCTTCAAGGAGGCCGTCGAGGCCGCCTGCAACGCCGAGATCGAGGCCGACCGGCGGATCGACGTGCGGGTGCTGCCGAGGGCCGAGGCGTTCGCCATCCCCGACATCATCCGGACCGCGACCAACCTGGTGCCCGACGACGTGGCCGAGGTGCGGATCGTCGACATCGTCGGGCTCGACTGCCAGGCCGACGGCGGGACCCACGTCGCCTCCACCCGGCAGATCGGCCGGGTGCGGGTCGCCAAGATCGAGAGCAAGGGCAGGGGGTTCCGGCGGGTCCGGCTGGAGGTGTCCGACTAGTTGTCCACAGGGCGTCCCGAGGCCGGTCGCGGCCCTTCGCGGCGGTGACAGGGTGCCCGGATGGACCTCAGCGCGGTGCCGCTCGTCTACAACGGCGTCATGTTCCGGTCGACGCTGGAGGCCGACTGGGCGGCCACCCTCGACGCCCTGGGCGTCTACTGGCAGTACGAACCGATCGCGCTCCGGCTGCCGAGCGGGGCCGTCTACGTGCCCGACTTCTACCTGCCGGCGTTGAACGCCTGGGCCGAGGTGAAAGGGCCCCACTGGGAGCGGCTGGCCAAGCCCGTCGAGCTGCGGGCGACCCTGGCCGTCGCCGGCGGGGCCGGGTGGTGGGAGCAGGTCCACGTGGTGGTGCTGGAGGCGCCCGGACCGGGCGACGCCGCGAGCTGGCACGTGCCGGTGGGGTCGTGCTGGCTGGTCGAGTGCGGCGAGCGGCAGAACCGGTTCGCCTGGGACGACGGGCGGTGCTGGGCCTGCCAGCGGGAGGACCTCGGCGGATCCCACTACTTCTACCGGCCGGCCCGCGCCCCGGCCGCCGGGCCGACGTGGCGGATGACGCGGGCGCCCCGGCCCGAACCCCTGCGGCGGGCCGCCTGAGTTTCGGCGATGGCCGGTAGGTGACCGGAAAGATGCGTACCGTGATCGCATGGCGAACGAGGACCTGCCGCCGATCTGCCGCACGTGCGGAGGCGAGGGCGGCGAATGGATCAGCAAGGACGGCGAAGAGGTGTGGGTGAGCTGCACGCCCTGCGGCGGGGTGGGGCGGCAATCTCCCCGGTGACGTGTCAGTTCACCGCCGCGCGCACCCTCGGCACGACCTCTTCCGCCCAGCGCCGCCTCATCGTCTCGGCCGACGGCCCGCCCGGCGGGAAGTAGACGAAGCCGCCCGCGCCGTGGTCGAGCACCGCTCCCGTGAGTTCCTCGGCCCACTGCTCGGCGGAGCCGCCGATCCACCGGCCCTCGTCGTCGCGGGTGGCGTCGAGCGGGGCCGGGGTGATGCGGCCCGGGAGGTTGTAGACGGTCGCGACGTCGGCCGGGCTGCGTCCGGCCGACGTGGCCGCCTCGTCGATCAGGGGGCGGGAGGTCCGGAAGCGCTCGCTGAGCCAGTCGGCCGCGTGGCCCGGGATCCAGCCGTCGGCCAGCCTGCCGGTCACGGCCAGTGACTTGGGGGCGCCCGAGCCGGTCCAGATCGGCGGGGTCGGCGCCTCGGCCGGGGCCAGGTCGGTGACCTGGTAGAACTCGCCGTCGAAGGTCACCCGGTCGCCGCCGCCCGACAGGGCCCTGATCAGGGTGATGGCCTCGGCCAGGGCGCGGACCGCCTCGCCCGGGGTCCGGCGCGGGGCGCCGAGGCGGGCGATGTCGTCCCACAGGCCGCCGGCGCCCATGCCGAGGACGATCCGCCCGCCGGTCAGCGCCGACAGGGAGGTGACCGTCCGGGCCAGCATCGGGGCCGGTCGGCTCGGCAGGTTGGTGACGTTGACCAGGCCGGAGATCCGGCTGGTCGCGCCGAGTGCGGTGCCGACCACGGCGTAGGCGTCGAGCCGGTCGCCGTAGTAGGGGTGGTCGGAGACGCTGAACAGGTCGAGGCCGTCGGCGTCGGCCGTGACCACCTCGCGCAACGTCTGCGTGGCCGCCGGGGCGGCGCTGGAAACTCCTATGCCGAACCACATGGGTCGCTTCTTTCCGTACTAGTTTGGCCCGCATGGGTGGGCAGGAAGAGAATCTCGGGGTCGTCGCGGCCCTGGTGCGGGCGTCGTTCCTGATCTCCGCCGTCTACGCCGAATCGGCGCGCGACCACGGCTTGACCCCGCAGCAGGGGCAGTTGCTGTGCGTGCTGATGGGCCGCCCCTACCGCATGAACGACCTGGGCGCGACGCTGCGGCTGGCCAAGTCGAGCCTGACCGAACTCGTCGACCGGACGTCGCAGCGCGGGCTGGTCAGGCGGGAACCCGACCCCTCCGACGGCCGGGCGGTGCTGGTGACCCTCACCGACCAGGGCGCCGCCGCCGCGGAGACCTTCTACGCCGAGACGTGCGACCGCGTCGCCCGGGTGCCCGGGAGCCTCGGGGCGGGGGAGCAGGGGGTGCTGGCCGAGCTGCTCGGACGGGTCGTCAAAGACAACACGGTGGGCACGGTGTTCCTCGATTGGGACGACGACGTTCACCCCCCGGCTTGAAGTTCGTACTACGAACAATATTGGTTCGGGTCACGAACTTCAATCGCGCTGCCAGGCGATGACGTCTTCTCTCGCCCAGAGGGGGCCGGAGGCCAGGTCGTACAGAGCGGGCGGGAAGTCGGGCCGGGCGGTCAGCTCGCGCGCCTGCTCGGGAGGCACGCCGAGGAGTTCGGCCGCGCCCGACCGCCCGACCAGGCCGGTGAGGCGTTCCAGGGCCACCAGCAGGAGTTCGCTGTTCTCCCAGTCGAGCCGCCCCTCGGCGGCCAGTTCGACGGCGAGGAGGTTCGCGTCGGCGGGATCGTGGCCGAGCGCACGGGCGACGGCCTTGGCGGCGGCGAGAACCTGGTAGTTACGGCTGCGCGTCATGGTCTCGTCGTACCAGAGGGCCCGCCGTTCCGCTGACCGCCCAGGCGCGTGCGGTCATCTCCAGCGGGCCCGGGCCCAGACGCGACCGCAGCAGGTCGCGCACGGCCGCTCTGCCGTCGTCGTGGCGCGGCCTCCCATGTCTCCATGGGAGACGTCCCTACGATCCGAACTTCACCTCGGGATAGCGGGACGACGGGCCCGCCCAGAGGGGCTGCGGGCGTGACCTCAGGTGCTCGTCCAGGAACGCCGCCACATAGGTGCGGGTGATCTCGGCCAGGCGGGCGGCGCCCGGCGTTCCGGCGAGCGGCTTCAGGCCGAGGGCGCTCTGCAGCTGGGGCAGGTCGGTGAACGACTGGTGGTCGGCGCCGGTCACCGTGAGCCAGCGTTTCCAGCCTTTCAGCAGGTTCCAGTCGCGGTCCCACGAGTGGTCGCGGCCGCCGGGGGCGTGCTGGGGGGTGCCCACGAACAGGAACGGGCGGGCGAAGCCGCGCGGGAGGCGGGCGTAGGTCGTGCCGTCGAAGTTGATCCCGGCGTCGATCCGGGGGTCGGCGGCCATGGCGGCCAGGGCGCTCGCGCCGCCGATCGACTGGCCGGCCATCGCGATCCGGGTGGGGTCGATCATCGCGGGCTTCTTCTTCAGGAGTTCGTCCAGGACGAAGGAGACGTCCGCCGCGCGGTTGCCGACGACGCCCGTCCCGAAGCCAGGGTCGGTGTCGCTGTCGCAGGCCAGGCACTCGGCCACCGCGCCATCGGCGAGGGTCGTGGCGTAGTTCTCGTAGGTGTGGTCGACGCCGGCCACGACGTAGCCCCGGCTGGCCAGGTCTTCGGCCAGCGAGGTCAGGGTGCTGACCGGTTTGGTGAAGCCGGGCGACAGGACCACCAGGGGGTGGCGGCCCGGTGCGGGGGCGTCGGTGGTGGCGTACACGACCGTTCTGCTCAGGATGTCGGGCGGGACGCCGGCGGCGCCGGAGCCCGCCAGCGTGAGCTCCGACTCCCGGGGGCTCATGTACGCCGCCCGCTCGCCCGCCCCCCGCCCGCTCGGATACCACAGGGTGACCCTGAGCTCTCTGGCCCCGGCGTCGAGGTTCCACGGGTCGGGCCGGGAGGCGTCGGTCAGGTGCAGGACCGTCGTGCCGACCGGATGCTCCCCGGTCGGGGCCGCCAGCGTGGCGGGCCGGGGCGGGGTCGGCGAGGGGGCGGCCGAGCGCGGCGGGGCGGGGGCCGAGCAGGCGGTCAGCACGATCAAGACCGCGAGGGTTCGTCTCATCGGGTGTCCAGCAGGGTCAGGGCCTTGGCGAGCGCGGCGTCGCGTCCGGCCGCCGCGTCGTCGGGGGTCGGCGGGACGAAATGGTGGGGCGCGACGCCGATCCGGTCGACGATCTCCCGGTTCGGGCCGAGATGACGGCGGGTCGGGAAGCTCAGGACGGTGTTGTCGCGGAGCAGGAACGGCTCCCCCGGGCCGGAGATCAGCCCGGCCGTGCGGGTGCCGACCAGCAGGCCGGCCGCGTGGGCCTTGACCGCCGAGCTGAAGTGCTCGCACGCCGAGGCGCACCCTCCGTCGACGAGGACCACGAGAGGCAGGCCGACCAGGCCGACGGTGTCGTCGGTCTGACCGGGCTCGCACTGGTCGTCGACCGTGCAGAGATGGGAGGTGACCTTCCCGTGCACGAACGCGCTCACCAGCCGGGTCGCCTCCACCGGGCTGCCACCGCCGTTCCCGCGCACGTCGAGCACGACCCCGCGCACGCTCCGGCCGGCCCGCAGCCGGTCGATCGCCCGGAAGGCCCGGTTCGCCGCGTCGGGGGAGAAACCGCGGACCCGTACATAGACCACCTCGTCGTCGATCAGCCGTGACTGGACCACCTGAAGCGTGGCCAGGTCACGTGGGTAGAGGCCGGGCGTGAGGGTGACGCTCCAGCGGCGGTCGCCGCGCCGCAGGCGCAGTTCGACCGGCTGTCCGTCGGGATATCTCGGCCGCAGCAGTCCGGGGTCGTCGACGTTCTCGATGACGTCGCCCGGCCGCAGCCCGGCCTTCCGCGCCGCGCCGCCCTCCACGGCCGAGACGAACAGCGGGTCGTCGCCGGTCACCTGGAAGCCCAGCCCGTAGCCGTCGCCGTCGTAGTAGCCGGGCGGCCGCTCAACGTCGTGCATCCAGCGGGCGTGGTTGTCGTCTAGCGCGGCCACCATGGCCTCCAGGGTGACCTCGGCCAGGTCCTCCCGGTCGGTGATCTTCCGGTACGTCGCCTCGAACGCCGCCCAGTCGCCCCGCGGGTCGCCGGTCAGCGGCGGCAGGGACAGCGGGGCCCCGGGCAGCGCCCGGGTCAGCGCGGTGAACCCGGCGACGAGCAGGTCACGGGGGTCCATGGCCGGCGCCCGCCAGTACTCGTCGAGGATGCAGAAGTAGGCCTGCTCGACGACGTCGATCGTGGTGGGGGCCTCCTCGCGGGGCGGACCCTTGGGCGGCGCGCAGGTGGTGCTCTCGGGGGAGCCCGCCTGGGCTCGGGGCGGTTCGGGGGTCGTACAGGAGACCGCCAGCAGGAGCAGCAGCCCCGCCGCAACCGCCCTGGTCATGACAGCCGTCTCCGGATCAGCCAGAAGGAGAACCAGGTCAGGCCGAGGGTGAGCGCGGCGTAGATGCCGGTCTCGATCCACTGGAACGGCCAGAACCGCTCGATCGGATGGTAGACCGCCTGCTGCCGGTAGCCCAGCCCGTTGATCTCGGCCCAGCAGGCGTCGGGCCCTCCTCCGCCGCCGCCCTGCGGCGAACAGGGTCCCGACGTCCCCGACACCGAGACCGGCGTCTCCTGGCCGTCGGCCGGCACCACCTTCCCGGACGGATCGAGCAACCGGCTCGACAGCACCCACGCGCCGCCCTCACCGGGCACGGCGAGCTCCACCGAGACCCGCACCTCGCCGCCGCCCTGCTGGATGTGCAGCCCGCCCATGTTGGCGCGGCCGAGCTCGTGCGTCGTGGTGACCGGCGCCATGAAGTGGGGCCGGACCAGCGTGGGCATCGCGACCTGCACGGCCACGAAGACGACCAGGGTGAGCGCCATGGCGGGCAGCGTGCGCCGCACCAGCATGCCGACGGTCACCCCGAGCACGAACGCGAACGCGGCGTACCCCATCGGCACCACGCCGCGCGCGCCGAACACGAGCGGGGTCATCTGCGCGAGCTCCGGCACGGCCGAACCGTCGAGCGGCCGCGACCACCAGGTGACGACGAGCCCCGCCACACAGGCCATGCCCACCGCGATCAGCCCGATGAACCCCAGCTTGACGGCCAGCCAGCGCACCCGGCCGACGCCCTGGCTCCACGCCAGCAGGTGAGTGCCGGACTCCAGCTCCCGGGTGATCAGCGGCGCTCCCCAGAAGAGCCCGATGAAGGCGGGCAGGGCCAGCAGCACGAAGCCGACGAGCACGAAGAGCAGCTGGTATTCGTCGAAGAAGAGGTCGAAGAAGCGGTCGCAGGTGTCGTCGGCCACGCAGTCGGCGAGGCCCTGCGCGTAGTGGTCGGCCAGTCCGGGCCCGGTCAGCGCCAGGACCCCGGCGCACACGGCGACCACCGCCGCCGTCATCACGGCCGAGCCGCGGAACTGCCGCCAGGTCAGCCAGATCATCGCAGCGCCTCCAGCCCGGCCCGGCGGCCTGCGGCGGGACGCCGTTCCATGTAGGCGAGGACGAGATCCTCCAGCGTGAGGGGGGTGACGACCCAGGCCGGGTCGAGAATCGGTTCGTCGGTACGGATGACGTAGGTGCTCTGCCGGTCGGTGTGCCGGGCGGAGACGACGTACTGGTTCGAGGGCAGCCGGTCCGGGTCGCGGCGCGGCCCGGTCAGGCGATGGTGGGTGCCGAGCAGTTCGTCCACCTCTCCGGCCACCTGGACGCGCGAGTCGACCAGCACGACGAGGAAGTCGCAGACGCGTTCCAGGTCGGCGACCAGGTGCGACGACAGGACGACGCCGAACTCGTCGGCCGCCGTCGCCTCCATGAGCCCCTGCAGGAACTCACGCCGGGCCAGCGGGTCGAGCGAGGCCACCGGTTCGTCGAGGATCAGCAGCTCCGGCCGTTTGGCCAGGCCCAGCGTGAGGGCCAGCTGGGCCCTCTCGCCGCCCGACAGTCTGCGGGCCTTCTGCCGGGGGTCCAGACCCAACTGGGCGATGCGGTCTTCGGCCAGGCGGGCGTCCCAGGTCGGGTTGAGCCGGGCGCCCAGCGTGAGGTGGTCGCCGACGCTGAGGCCGGCGTAGACGGGGGTGTCCTGGGCGACGAAGCCGACTCTGGAGAGGATGCTCTCCGGCTCCTCGCCCAGCACCCGCAGATCGCCCTCCGACGGGGTGAGCTGGCCGGCGGCCAGCTTCAGGAGCGTCGTCTTGCCCGCTCCGTTGGGGCCGACGAGGCCGGTCACGTGGCCTTTCGGGATCTCCAGCGTGCAGTCGCGGAGGGCCCAGCGCCTGCCGTACCTCTTGCCTAATTCCCGGGCCTGCAGGACGGGGGTCACGCGATGTCCTCCTGGGCCGCCGAGCGGAACGTGGTCATGAAGAGGGCCTCGATGGACTCGTCGTCGAGACCGGCCTTGCGGGCCTTGGTGAGCCAGCGCCGCAGGTCCTGGCGCAGCGGGGCCTGGGCGGCCCGGCTGGAGGCGTCGGTGAGGGTCCGGGTGATGAACGTGCCCACGCCCGGCCGGGCCGCCGCGAGGCCCTCGTGTTCGAGCTCGCGGTAGGCCTTCAGGACGGTGTTGGGGTTGATGGCGAGCTGCGCGACGACCTCTTTGACGGTCGGGAGCTGGTCGCCCTCGCGGAGCAGGCCGAGGCGCATGGCCTGGCGGACCTGGTGGACGAGCTGCAGGTAGGACGAGACGCCGGACCTGCCGTCCAGGTGGAACTCGATCACGGTGCGCTCCATTTATCTAGTCTCCTAGTACTTTAGGGGTCTAGTTGTTAAGAGCGCATAAGGTTCGTGTTCAGCGACTCCGCGACCTCGACCGGCGGCGCAGCAGCACCCACGCGATCAGCACGGCCGACACCACGCCGGGGCCGCAGTGCACCGCGAGGACGCCCGCGAGGCTGGGGCCGCCCCAGTCGTCCCGGTACGTCGCGGGGTCGGACATGTCGATGACGAACGGTTCGGCGAGGGCCCGAACGATCAGATAGGCGCCCAGGACGAAGCCGAGAACTCCCAAGACCTTGCGCATGCCCACACGGTACGTTCGCGATCAGCCCGGTGGGCGGCCGTTACTTCGCCGCCTGCCGGCGGACGATCTCGGCGATCCAGACCGGCGCGAACGGGGACGTGCACCCCGGAGAGGTCGGATAGTCCTTGAGCACTTCGAGGCGCTCACCGATGGCGACCGCGCGGGCGCGGTGCTCGGCGTGGTCGATGCCGATCTGGGCCAGGCAGTGGTTCATCGCCCACTGCAGCCGGTCGGGGGCGCCCTTCATCTCGGCCTCGATGACGTCGAGCAGGCCGGGCAGGTCGAGGACCCCGGGCTTCTTCGTCACGTTCTCGGTGGTCAGCGCCCAGCCGGCGCTCGCGACCACCGGATCGGGGTCGGCCGTCCAGGCCAGGCGCAGCTGCTCGGCGTGCGGGTTCTTCTTCACGACGTAGTTCACGAGCCAGTCGTGCACCTTGGGCGCGCGGGCCTCGCGCAGCATGGCGTCGAGCTCGCCCGCGCCGAACGCCTTCGGGCGGCAGATCAGCAGCGCCACCAGCCGCGCCGCGGTGTCGCCGGTCGCCCAGAGGTCGAGGGCGAGTTCGTGCTGCGTCTTCAGGCGCTTCGCGAGCGCGCGCAGCCTGCCGAGGTTGACGCCGTGGTCGTCGCCGTGCCGCTCGTTCACCGCGCGCGTCTTCGGGTCTTCGAGTTCGGCCAGCTCGGCCAGCACCTCAGCCACCATCGGGGCCACTTCCTGTACGTCGGTCACGCCCAGGATAGCCACCGGACCTCCCCGCCGGCGGTACGGCGTCCGCACCGCCGGCGAGGCCGGTCGTCGTTCTAGCGCAGGTAGTCCTGCCACGGGCCGGTGATGGCCAGGGTGATGCCCGGGGTCTGGATGTTCACGAAGAGGACCTTGCCGTCAGGGGAGAAGGTCGGCCCGGTGAACTCCGAGTAGGTCGGGTTGCCGTTGCTGGTGCCGATCTGGAGCTGGTTGCGGGCGATGGCGTAGGTCGGGCCGCCCGGGACCGAGCTGAGCACGTGGGAGGCGCGGGCGCCGTCCTCGGCCAGGACCAGCGTGCCCCACGGCGTGACGGTCACGTTGTCGGGGCTGTCGAAGGTCATGTCGACGTACTTGGGGTTCACGCCCTCGCCCTCGGAGAAGGGGTTGTGCGGGAAGTACGTGACCAGCGTGATGGTCTCGTCCTTGTAGTCGTAGAACCAGACCATGCCGTCGTGCTTGGCGGCGTCGGCGGGCAGGTCGGCGGTGGCGAAGGCGTAGCTGTTGACGATGTAGCAGCCGTCGCCGTTGCTCCACACGCCCTCGAACTTCTTGCCGCGGGTGACGGTGCCGTCGGCGAACTGGAGGCGCGTCGGCGTCGTCTTGGCGTCGCGGTCGGGGACCGGCGCCCAGGTCACGTTGAACGGGCGGCCGAGCTGCGCCGAGGTGATGTAGGCGACGTCGGGGACGATGCTGCCGTCGTCCAGGCGGATCTGCATCGCCTCAAGGGTGCCCTCGGTGTCGCCGAGCTGGTCGGCGATGCCCTTCTCCAGACGGCCCTGGCTGGCCGTCCACCGGTAGAAGAGGCCGTTGGGGCCGCTGGCGTCCTCCGAGAGGTACACGCGGCGCTGCTTCGGCTCGACGGCGAGGGCCTCGTGGTCGAAGCGGCCGAACGCCTTGATCGGCTTGGGCAGCTGCGCGCCCGACGGGTCGGGGTAGACCTCGAAGACGTAGCCGTGGTCCTTCTGGTAGGTGCCGGTCTGGCCGCCGCCCGACCAGGTGCCGCCCGCGCGGGTCGACGACTCCTCGCAGGTCAGCCAGGTGCCCCACGGGGTGACGCCGCCGGCGCAGTTGCGGATCGTGCCGGAGATGCCGACCCACTGACCCGTCAGGTTGCCGTTGGGGTCGGTGGTGACCACGGTGCAGCCGCCCGCGTTGGGCGCGCCCGGGTCGTACACGGTGCCGGGGATGTGCGGGACGCCGTTGGTGATCGCGTGCGGCGCCGACTCGTGGTTCAGGATGAACGTCAGCCCCGCGTGCCTGCTGCCCACGACGCCGGTGCCGTCGTGCAGGCCGGGCGTCTTGCCCTGGCCGAACGACATGTCGGTCTGGCCCTCACGAGTGACGATCTTGTACGAGAAGCCGTCGGGCAGCGCGAGGATCCCGTTGGGGTCGTCCTTCAACGGCGGGAAGGGACGCAGCGGCCGCCCTGCGGTCCCGGTGCTGGTGGCGGCCGACGCCGGGGTCGCGCCAAGGGTCGGCAGCACGCCCCCGACGGCGAGGCCGACGGCGGTGGCGGCGCTTCCGGAAAAGATCTGGCGGCGAGAAATGCTCATTCTTAAACTCCTGCGGTACGGCCAGGCGATGTGTCCCCGACCTGAAGAGCTTTGGAGTCTCACCTGAACCCCGGGCCAACGGGGCGTTGCCGCAGAATGCACCTCACATGGAAGGCTATGCCCGTGGAAACGCTGGAGAGCCTCGTCATCACGCGCCGACTGAAGGTGCCCATGAAGCCCCCGGCCGGGGAGCCGGAGGGCGCCCCCGGAGAGGTCGCCGCCCGTCAGCTGGACGCCGCCCTGCTCAGCGTCGGGTTCGCCTGCTCCACCGCCCTGCTCGACCGGCTGGGCAGGCTGCCCCCCGGTGAGGTGCTGGACCTCGGCGTCCGCGTCCTGGCCGCCGTCCGCACGCTCGTCGGTGACCACGTCCGGCACAACGCCTACTTCGTCGACTTCCCCAGGAACGTCCCCGACACGGTCGAGTTCTGGGCCGGCCTGCTGGCCGAGGCGCTGCGCGACCCGGTCGCCGCCGGGCGGGTCTCGCCCGGCAACCTGCTGACCCTCCCCGGCTACGGCGTCTACCGCCACACCTACGCCGACCTGCTGGCCGCGCACGCCGAACTCGTCCCGCTCGCCGGCGACCGGGTGACCGTGCTCGACCTGGGCGGCGCCCTGGCCGACGAGGTCGAGGCGCTGTTCGCCTCGCTGGCCGGGTCGGAGGTCCCCCTGTCGGCCGAGGACGTGGTGCTGCTCCGCGACCTCGCCAGGGTCTGCGCGGGGGAGCCCGACCGCATCCCCGTACGGGAGAACCGGGCCGTCGTCAACGAGGCCCGGCTGGCCGCCGGGCGTGCGCCGCTCGTGGACACCGTCACCGACGTGCTGCGGCTGGCCTGCGGCATCTCGGGCGGCGACATCACGCTGACCGACCCGACCCGCTTCCGGTCGTTCACCCGGGCCGAGCGGCGCACCCTGCTGGCCGCCCTCGACGGCGTCGCGACCACGGCCAAGCTGGGCGACGTCCCCCGTCACCGAGAGCAGTGGAAGCGCCTCGGCGAGCGGCTGCACGCCCACGACTACCCGAGGTTCCCCCGCGCCGCCCGCGTCTTCGAGGTCGCCCGCGGCGAGCGCCCGGCCGTCAGCCTGACCGGCAGGGTCGAGGTCGCCCTGGCGGCGGGCCGCACCGCCGAGGCCCTCGAACTCCTCACGAACACCCCGGGCGCGCTGCTGCGCCGCCTCGACCACCTGCTGCGGGTCGGGGAGTCGCCTTCTTCGGTCCTGTACGCCGCCCGTCAGGCCGCCGGGAGCGCGTCGGGCCGGGTGCTGCTGTCGCTCCGCGAGCACCTGCAGAACCGCGCCGCCGCCTTTCCGGCCCGGGTCTTCGCCAACCAGCGGAGCCGCGCCTGGGTCGCCCCCGACACGCGGGACCCGCTCGCCGGAGAGGTCGTCGCCGAGGCGCTCGCCCTCCTCGACGAGGAGATCGCCCGCCGCCTCCCCGACCCGGGGGTGCTGGTCGTCGACGACGACGTGCTCGACGTCGCCCTGCCCCTGTCGGGCAAGGCGGTCGCACCGGGACTGGGCCTGCTGCCGCGCGGCTCGATCTCGGCGGTGGACGGGGAACTGCTGCGCTTCTTCGTCCACTGGCGCCAGAGCGAGCGGACCACCGACTACGACCTGTCGGCGCTCATGCTCGACGCCGAGTACGGCGACGAGCAGCACGTGTCGTGGACCAACTACAGCACCGGCTTCGCCCAGTACTCCGGCGATCTCACCGAAGCGCCCCAGGGCGCGTCGGAGTTCATCGACATCCGCCTGGCCCAGTCGACCCGGCCGATCATCATCCCGCAGGTCAACATCTTCAGCGGAGAGGCCTTCGACCAGGCGGCCGAGGCCTTCTTCGGTTTCATGGTCCGGAGCGAGGAACAGCACGGCAGGCCGTTCGAGCCGCGCACGGTACGGGCCAAGTCGGACCTCCGGGGGGCCGGGCGGGTCGCCCTCCCGCTGGCCTTCCTCCGCGACGAGGCCGGCGGGTGGCGGGCGAAGTGGCTGCACCTGTACCTGAAGGGGCATCCGGCCTTCAACCGGGTGGAGGTCAACCGGCTGACCACGAGCCTGCTGGTGCGCTCGATCGTCGAACGCGACCACCTCCGCGTCGGCTACCTCGTCGACCTGCTGCGCGCCAAGAGCGCGACGACCGACCGCACGACCTTCATCGGCCTGGCCGCGCCCACCGACCCTCCGCAGGGAGCGAGAGTGATCACCGCGGCGACGCTGCACGAGCTCATTCCCGCCTGATACGGTCATCCTCGCGAGGCCATGGGAGACGCTTCCTTCTCAACTCACTGGACTGCTAGCTTTCCCGCTTTCCTCGCCTTCGGTTCGCTCGAAAAGCCCGCCGGCCCTTCCGAGGGCGGCGGGCTTTTCGCATGCGCGTAGGCTTGCCCAGGTCAGAGGCCTGAAAGGGGGAAAGGTGCCGGGCGCCCTTTCGGACGCGGACCTGGTGCGGGCCGCCGTGGCGGGCGACGTCACCGGGCTCGGGCTGCTCCTCTCGCGGCACCGGGCCGGCATGCACGCGGTCGCGCTCAGCATCCTGGGCCACGGCCCCGACGCCGAGGACGCCGTCCAGGACGCCATGCTCCTCGCCCTGCGAAAAATCGACGGGCTGCGCGATCCGGCCGCCGCGGGGCCGTGGCTGCGGGCGATCGTCCGCAACGCCTGCCGGGCCCGGCTGCGGACGACGGGCACCGTCCCCTTCCCCGACGGGGAGATCCCCGCGCCCGGCCCCACCCCGGAGGAACTGCTGGAGCGCCGGGCCCTGCGCGACTGGGTCTGGCACGCGATGGACGACCTCTCCGAACCCGTCCGGCTGGTCGCCCTGCTGCGCTACTTCAGCGACGTCTCCTCCTACGACCAGATCGCCGCCCTGTGCGAGGTGCCCGTCGGCACCGTCCGCAGCCGCTTGAGCCAGGCCAGGGCGAAGCTGGCGACTGCCTTGGCGGGCACGGCCGACCTGGCCCACGACGACGCCGCGGCGCTGACCCGGACCCGCCGCCGGGAGGCCGAGGAGATGCTGGCGGCGGCCCAGCGCGGCGCGTTCGCCGAGGTGGTGCGCGACCACTGGCGGCCCGACGTCGAGTTCGTCGGACCGGGCGGCGAACGGGCCGCCGACGACCGCGCCTTCGCCATCAGGGGCATGGAGGCCGACCTGGCCGCCGGGGTCCGGCAGCGCCTGGTCGAGGTGGTGGCCGGCCGCGACCTGACCATCTGGCGGGCCGACCTGATCAGCCCGCCCGACGACCCCGGGCACTGCCCGCCCAGCCTGGTGTGGCTGCACCACCTCCGCGAGGGGCGGGTCCGGCGGCTGCGGCTGTTCCACCCGGTGACGTAGAACACAGGGAAACGACCGAACTTCTCCGCGGGCTTCCGCGTCCCGTTCACGTCAGCCGGGCCCTGACCTGGGGCCCGGCGCGGAACGCAAGGGATGACGATGACTCTCGTACAGGGCACCCATGAGATCACTGTGGACGGCGTGCGCCAGGTCTTCCACGTCGCGGGGGCCGGGCCGGTGTGCCTGGTGCATTCGGGCGGGCCCGGCATCGAATGGAGGTATCTGCGGCTGCCGGCCCTGGAAGAGCACCTGACCATGGTGTACCTCGAACCGATCGGCACCGGGTCGTCCGGCCGCCTCGACGACCCCCGCGACTACCGGATCGACACCTACGCCCGGTTCGTCCACGGCGTGGTCGAGCACCTGGACGTGCCCTCTGTCTTCCTGCTCGGCCATTCGCACGGCGGGTTCGTCGTCCAGCGCTACGCCCTCGACCACCCCGGCCGCGTCGCCGGGGCCATCCTCTACTCCACCTCACCGGTCACCGGAGAGGAGTTCTGGAACGACGCGATGGCCCGCATCGCCGCCTTCCCCGAGCGGCTCCCGCACCGCCCGGCGGCGGCCGAGATCCCGGCGGCGTTCCAGCGGGCCCTGGCGGCCCAGGACGACGAGGCGTACACGACGTCCTTGCGGGAGATCCTCCCGGCGTACTTCGCCGACTACTGGACGCGGGAGCAGGACCTCGAACCGCTGCGCGCCGCCCTCAGGGCGTGGATCGACCCGATGCGCGGCGAGGAGCCCGCGCCGTTCGACGTGCGCGGGGAACTCCGCTCCCTCGTGGTCCCCGTGCTGATCATCTCCGGCGTGCACGACTTCTTCGGCGGCACCCGCTGGGCACGCCTCGCCCAGGAGCTCATCCCAGGGTCGCGTCTGGCGGTGCTCGAAGAGAGCGGCCACATGGGCCATCTCGAACAGCCGGAGGAGTTCACCCGCGTGATCGCCGGGTTCGCGGTCGCCGGGGCGGACGTCAGTGCAGGTAGAACCGCTCGGTGAAGGCGCCGCGCCGAGCACGTTTCTCCGCGGCGACCCGCTCGACGTCGTGCCACGAGTGGCCGTGGACGTCGGCGATCGCCCGGAGCACCTCGAGGAGGTCGGCGAGTTCCTCGGCGACCTCCGCACCGGTGGCCTCGGCGAGCTCGCCGGCCTCCTCGGCCAGTTTGTCCTGGAGCGCTTCGCGGTAGGCGTCCGCGCCGAGCACGGAGACCGTGGGCTCTTCACCGCCCAGGCGGATGATGTCGGGGATCCGGTCGCGTACCAGCTTGCCCATACGTCGATACTCTCTTCGCTTCTCGCCCGCGGTGGGTGATGCTGTGGCGATGCCGGTGCTGACCGAGGTGAAGTACGAGCGGACGATCGCCCGGATGCGCGGCAGCCGCATCCGGGGGGTCGTCTACCACCCGTTGACGCCGGCTGAGCTCAAGGGACACGGACGTGTGGATCGCCGCCGGAAGGCGGCTACCTGTTGGGTACGGACGACGTGATGGTCGTCTTCACCCCCGGCGTTCTCTAGCGCTGCTTGAGGCGGAGCGCCTCTTTGCGGGCCTCCTTCTGGACGGCCCGCTCGCGCTCCAGCCACGCCGGGTTCTCCGCCTTCAGCGCCTCGATCTCGGCGGTGGTCAGCGGTTCGGTGATCCCGCCTCTGATCAGGCCGGAGATGGAGACTCCGAGCTTCGCGGCGACGACCTGCTTGGGGTGCGGGCCGTTGCGGCGCAGGTCGACGAGCCAGGCGGGCGGCGCCGACTGCAGCGCGTTCAGCTCGTCCCTGGAGACGACACCCTCCTGGAACTCGGCGGGAGTGGCCGACAGCAGAACGTCCAGTTTCTTGGCCGCGGTCTCGGGCTTCATCGTCTGGACGGTCTTCGGCTTGGACGAGGTCATGGCGTCGAGAATAGTCAGTCGGAGCGGGTCTCCCCGACATCGATACCCTGAGGCGGTGACTGATGGGGAGACCGGCAGGGTGTTCAGGCTGGCGTACGTGCCCGGGGTGACCCCCGCGAAATGGGTCAACGTCTGGACCGAGAGGGTGCCCGACGTACCGATCAGCCTGCTCGCGGTCCCCGCGGCCGAGGTGGTGGAACTCCTGCGCGACGGCGGCGCCGACGCGGGGTTCGTCCGGCTGCCGGTCGACCGCGACGGGCTCAGCGTGATCCCGCTCTACGTGGAGACCACGGTGGTCGTGGTGCCCAAAGACCACGCGATGGCCGCCGCTGAAGAGGTGGCCGTCGCCGACCTGGCCGACGACGACGTGTTCCATCCTCTGGACGACACCATCGAATGGACGGCCCGGCCCGGCCGGCCCGCGTTCACCCGCCCGGCCACGACGGCCGACGCGGTCGAGCTGGTGGCGGCAGAAAGCGGGCTGCTCGTGGTTCCGCAGTCGCTGGCCCGCCTCCACCACCGGAGGGATCTGACATATCGGCCGGTGGGAGACGCTCCGCAGTCCCAGGTCGGCCTGGCCTGGCGCACCGACGCGACCACCGACCTGGTGGAAGACTTCATCGGCGTCGTACGGGGCCGGACGGTGAACAGCACGCGCGGCCGTGTCACCGCTTCCCCCGCGGAGAAGCCGGCCCAGCGGCAGGAGCGGAAACCGGCGCGGAGCGGCTCCGGCCGCAAGGCCGTGCCGACGACGGGCCGTAAGAAGAGGGGCAACCGGCCTCGCTGACCTCGGGAAGCGAGGAGGGGCGGTCCGGGCGCGGAAGGGGGAGCGCCGGACCATCGGTCGGCATCAGTAGATGCCTTCCTCGATGTTGGATTCGGCGGTGATGGTCGCGCCGTCGCCGTCGATGAACTTCGCGACGATGTAGACCTCGTCGCCGTTGTTGACCCAGCTGTCGTCCTCGTTGAGGAACGAGCCCTGGGGGACCTCCCAGCCGTAGTCGAGGCGGATGCCGTCCGGGCCCGCCGTCAGGCCGTAGTCGCCCCGGTACCAGGTGACCGGGCCGTAGATCACCGGGTCGGTGCCCGAGTCGCTGCCGTAGAAGCGGACCTGGATCCTGCCGCCGTGGATGAGGTAGCCGTTGGCGTCGTACTCGTCCATGGGGACGTGGACGCTGAGGTTGATGGTCCGGGCGGCGGGCACGCCGGTGTTGAACCCGATCTCCAGGTGGGCGGTGATCACGGTCGCCGCCTGGGCGGGCGGCGTCATGAGCCCGATGACGCCGACGGTGGCCACCGCGGCGGCGGCCAGCCGGTTGAGAACGCTTTTCATGATCTGTCCTTCTTGAATTGATCAAGGGTGAAGAAGAGACGTGGCCGTCTCACACAGATAAGGCGTTCCATCCCGTTCCGCCGGGTTCCAGGCGTGGAACTGATCGCGGGCATGGCGCGCCGCGGGCCCAGCTGAGGGGGTCAGATCGAATGACCACCAGGGCCTCAGGAGATCGTCCATTCGCCCTTCTCGCTGGCTTCAGGGCCAGCTGGAGCGTCGTGAGCTTGGCGTCCTGCGGCACCTCGAACAACCCCACGCCCTTACGCGAGTCCCCGGGATTGGCCGTGACGGCCGAGAAGATCACCCCCTCCTTCACGTCCCCGAAGGTCTGGGAGTACCTGGCCCTCTTGAGGCCGTTGCCGAGCGCGTCGCTGTACACGGCCGCTCCCGTGTTCTTCACCTGCAGCTCCACCGCCACCCAGCGGGCACCCGCATCGAGCTTGAGAAGTCGTTCGAGGGCGTGGCCGGGTCGACGACCTGAGTCACGGTGGCATCAAACCGCAGGTCGGAGTCCAGCCCGTGCAGGGCGATCGGGAAGCCGACGGCCACCCCGGGAAACTGGAGGGCAAGTCGTATTCCTATATCCTGTCGGACCTGATCCGCCTTACCCGGGCGAACTGTGCGGGCCCGGCGACGGCGAAGCCCCTCGCCTGTCCTCGCAGGTGGGTGATCTTCAACAGGACGGCCGTCGAAAACCATGTCTCTGGACAGCCAAGGGGCGATCCGACGAGTGTCGCGTGTCGTGTTCTTCGTGATCTTCTATGGAGTCTCGCTGCTCTGCGGCCTTGTGGCGTTCGGCATGGATTATTACCGCTACTCGTTCATTCCTGGAAATGAACGCATGGCGGATCCTGACACCGTGCTGGCCGGCACGGCGGGTGCGGTGATCGGGCTGGTCTCCGCATTGCTGGCGGCCTTGCTGTTCTTTCGATCGTGGAAGATCTGGTTGTTGACCGGCCTGCTGTTCGTTCTGTCGGGCGTCGGGTTGTGGAGGGCCGGGAATGCGTCCTCCGAATTTCCTCCCAGTGGAACGTCGGCTGCGCCCACGGCATCTGAGTGACGGTGCGCGGCCACGCCGCTCGCGTCACGCAGGGGGCGACCAGTTCTCGGGTATCGGCTCCTTGAGGCGGCCGGTCAGGTGTGCCCAGTCGAGGACATCTGAGAGCCACCACCAGTCCCGGCCGGAGATCTTCCCTGCCGGAGTCGGGAACTTCGGCACGTTCACCCACTCTTTCGCCGAGCGCCGCCGCCAGGCGATGACGGTGTTCTCGGACACGCTGAGATGTGCGGCGACCGCGTCGATGCCTACAGGGATCCATGGCGACTTGGGGCGTTCCATGCTCAGAGTGTACGTCTGATACATGCGCATGGCTAAGCCATACAGGCGAATGGGTGCCGGGTACTCGACGATCAGCCCGTTCCAGGGCGACGCCGTGTCCGCGCGGCCGGCCTCAAATGAAGCTCGCCCCGACGGGTCGGCGCCTATCGCGGTCCGGCGTCGCTTTGGCAAGTCAAGGCAGGTCCGTGACGCAACCTAACCCTGACATTCAGGCTTTCCTTCGCCAAAAGGGGTACTAGGGGATGAAGACGGCCAAAACCGATAAGGCCGTCAAAAGGTCGAAGTGGGGGATTCATATGACGCAGACCAATGCGCCATCGGCCCAGGGCATGTCAGTCCCGCGAGAGCGCGCCCCCGACCACGGCCGCACCACCATCGCGGGGGACGTCGTCGCGAAGATCGCCGGCGTGGCCGCCCGGGAGATCTCCGGCGTCCACGACTTCGGCACCGCCCCGGCCCGCGCGTTCGGCGCGTTCAAGGGCAGACTCGGCGCCGAGGAAGGCGTCACCCGCGGCATCGCCGTCGAGGTCGGCGAGCGCCAGGCGGCCGTGGACATCGATCTGGTCGTCGACTACGGCGTGGCCATTCCGGGCCTCGCGGCAGCGGTCCGAGACAACGTGATCTCAGCCGTCGGTGAGATGTGCGGGCTCGAAGTGACCGAGGTGAACGTCGCGGTGGACGACGTCTACCTGCCGAGCCAGGACGAGTCCTCGGGCGCCAGGGAAGGTGCGCGGGTCCAATGACCAGGGGCAGGGGCCGTACAGCCCCCCGGAACCCGGGGGTCACGCGGCCCCGGACCGCTCCGGACGCGAGGCGGATCGCCGAGACGGTGGTCTCGTGTCCCGGCGTCGCGGCGCTCACCCGCGGCCGGTTCGGGACGGCCACCACGTACCTTCCCGGCGGATCCGTGCCGGGGGTGCGCCTGCACGACGAGGCGGTCGAGATCCATGTGGCCGTCCGGTACGGCAGACCGATCCCGGAGATCGTGGCCGAGGTCCGCGAAGCCGTCAGCCCGCTGTCCGGCGACAGGCGTGTGGACGTGACGGTCGAAGACGTCACCGACACCGAAGAAGCCAGGAAGGTAGGTTCACCATGAACCAGTTCCCAGTTTGGTCCATCGTCGGACTCACGTTCGGCACGATCCTCGGAATCGTCGGCGCCTTCGGCGGCCTCAACGCCTTCCTCATCGTGCTCGTCCTCGGGGTCGTCGGCTTCTTCGTCGGGCTCATCCTCGAAGGCGGCGTCGAGATTCCCAAGCTCCGGGCAAGGCGGCAGTGACCGCCCCGGCCGGGCCCGGCGCCACCAGGGTCTCGGAGCGCACGTTCGTGAAGATCGCCACAGAGGTGGCCGCAGATGACGACCGGCTCGCGGAGCGGCCACAAGTGGCGGCGTCCGTCAGCGGAGCGGTCGCCGCCGTGCGGCTCGGCATCGCCGTCCGCTACCCGGCACCAGTGCGTCAGGTCGCGGCGGAGGCGCGCGAGCGGCTCATGAGCCGGATGCGCGATCTGACCGGCATCACCGTGGAGAACGTCGACGTCGACGTCGTCCGGCTGGTGCCAGAACCGAGGAGCGGCTATGACGACTCTCGACGCGGGAGCTGAATCTCCCGAACCCCGTCACATCACCGGAGAGACCCTTGAACCGCCGTCCCGCGCGTCCGCGCGCGGGAAGGGCGCGACGCGCTTCCTGCGCCCCAAGCGGAAGGTGCCCGCGGCGATCGCCGCGCTCGTCCTGCTCGCCACCGGGCTGCTGATCGCGGTGGAGACGATCTCGGCGCTGTTCGGCCACCCGGCACGGATCGTGCCCTACGACCGGGTGGCCGACTGGGCCCGTGCGACGACCTGGCAGGACAACGCGGTCATGGCGGGTGCCGGGGCCATCGCGATCGTGGGGTTGCTGCTCATCCTGATCGGGACGGTCTCCGGGCGACCCCGGCTGGTGGCGCTGCGCAGCGGTGACCCCGACATGATCATCAGCACGCCGCGGCGCATGCTGGCCCGGGTGCTCGGCACGGTCGCGGCCCAGGTGGACGGTGTTCGCCGGGCACGGGCGCAGATACGCGGGCGGCAGGTGACCGTACACGCGGGCACCGACCTGCGCGACACGGCCGCAGTGCGCGAACGCGTGCGGCACGCCGTGGAGGACGAGCTGGCCAAGCTCGCACCGGTCGGCCGCTACACGGTCAAGACCAAGGTGAGGGGTGCGTCATGACACGAGGTAGGGCCTTCGGCCGGGGCATCGCGTGGGGCAACCGAACCGGTCTGGTGCTGCTCGGCCTGATCCTTCTGGTGGCGGGCGCCGCCGCATTGGCGTGCGGCCTGGGCGTCTTCGGCGCGAACGCCGCCCGGTCGCCCCTGCTGCCCGGTCCCGTCTCCACCTTCGCCGGCTCCACCTCCTGGTTCTGGCCGGCCGTCGCCGCCGGGGGCTTCGTGATCGGCGCCGTCGGGCTGGGCTGGCTGCTCGCCCAGTTCCGACTCGACCGGCTGGGCCGCATGCGCCTGGATTCCGGCCCGTCCGGGATCACCGAGATCGGCGGCAAGCAGGCCGGCGAAACCCTGGCCGATCAGGTGAGCACCTACGAGGGCGTGCGGCACGCCCGGGCCTCCCTGCGCGGGAAGCCGGACGCACCCGCCCTCGACCTGCGGGTGACCTCACAAGACCCGGCGCATCCTGACGCCCTGATCACCCGCCTGCACGACGAGGCGCTCCCCAACCTGCGGACGGCGTTGGGCCTGGAACGCCTGCCCGTCCTGATACGGCTCCGCTTCGACCCGGGCAGACGGACCCGCGTGGTCCACTGAAACGGCGCTGAGCCGCAGGGCCGGGCTGTTCATGGTCCGGTGGCCTGGACATCGAGGTCAGCGTCATGCGCATGATCGCTCGTGCGCATCACCTACGAATCCAGGCCGGCACCTGATCGGCGGAACGAGGACTTCGTCGTCGGCGGCCCTACCTGGGTCGCCGTCCTCGATGGGGCCACGGCCCCGGCCGGGGTCGACTCCGGGTGCGTGCACGACGTGCCCTGGCTCGTCTCCCGACTCGCGAGCGACCTCGCCCGGGGCATGATCACGCGCGGGGAGGCCTCGCTCGCCGACATCCTCGAACAGGCCATCCGCTCCACCGTCGCCGCGCACGTCGACACCTGCGACATCGCGAACCCCGATTCCCCATCGTCGACCGTGGCGATCGTGCGTCGTCGTCGCGACCTCGTCGACTATCTGGTGCTGTGCGACTCTCCGATCGTGCTGCGCCGGTGCGACGGCACTCTCACGGTGGTCGACGACGGTCGGACGGAACAACTGCCGGGCGGCCGGCCGTACAGCCTCGAGCTTGTCAGATCACTGCGTAACCGGCCCGGGGGCTTCTGGGTGGCGAGCACTCGGCCGGAAGCCGCGCGGGAGGCGCTGACAGGGACGATCGATGCTGATCGAGTGAACGGCGTCCTGCTCATGACCGACGGGGTGAGCCGGCTTGTGACATGGTTCGGGCGATCCTGGCGAGATCTGGTCGACCTCGCGGAAGGCCATGGCCCGAGCGGCCTCATCGAGCAGGTCCGCGCAGCGGAGGAAGGCCATGAACCTCCCCATGGAGCCAAGCGGCACGACGACGCGACGGCGGCGTGGATGACGTGGGCGGAAGATGCGATGTGAAACGGCCTGTGCGTCTGGTCGCACTGCGGATGCACTTTCTGTGCCCAAGCCTTGCGCCGCGACGTCGCCGTGGACGGGCACCAGGTACATGAGTACGTGACGCCGGTGCCACGAACCCTCAGCGGTAAGCGCCGCTTCAACGTCGCCGGCCAAATGGGCCTGGATGCGGGCTCGGAGAAACGAAAGAAAGTCCCTCGCCTGCTTTTACAGGTGAGAGGCTCAAAGTGGGCGGCCTGCGGGCCGACACGTGATTCCAGAAGATAACCGAGCTCGCCCCTCACCGGGGACTGTCCACCGACACCTTCGGAAAACGCGATGCCGCCTATTCCACTGGGCCCTGCCGTCACGCGCTGACCTCGGCGGGACATCGCGCGGTGATCAAACCCGCGCCGTTGCGCCCGGCGGGTTCGACCTGGACCAGGTTCCGCTGTCGGCGCCCTCAGGCCGCAACCGGCAGCGTAAAACGTTCTGCACCGGCCAGTGCGCCGGCTGCCCGCTGCGCCCGCGCTGCACCAAGGCCGAAGCCGGGCGCGTCCTCACCATTCGCCCCCACCGCGACGAACTCGCCGCCGCCCGCCGGAAAGCGGCAACCGATCCGGCCCGGCAAGAGGACTACCGGCGCTGGCGGCCTCCCGTCGAACGGGCCATCGCCTGGATCGTCGCACGGGGCAACGGAACCCGAGGTCAGCACAGGTGCAGGGCGCCACACGCCAACAAGATCTTCAGCGGCCTTCTAGCCGAGTAGGCGTTGGAGGCGGGTGATTTCGGCGCTTTGTTCGGCGACGACGTCCTGGGCCCAGGTGAGGACGCGGTCGTGGGAGCCGTTGATCAATTGGGTTTCGGCCATGGTGATGGCGCCCTTGTGGTGGGCGATCATCAGGGTGAGGAAGAGGGTGTCGAAGGATTCGCCCTTGGCGTTGCGGAGGTCGGTGAGCTGGGCGGGGGTGGCCATGCCGGGCATCGTGGCGTGGTCGGCGTGGTGGTCGGGTTCGCGCAGACCCTCTTCTTCGAGCCAGGTGGTCATGGCGTTGATTTCGGGGCCCTGGGCGTCGTAGATGCGGTCGGCCAGGGACTTCAGGCGGGGGGATTGGGCGCGGTCGGGGGCCAGCGCGGCCATTTCGAGGGCCTGGCGGTGGTGGACGATCATGTCTTGGACGTAGCGGACGTCGGTGGCGTTGATCGTGGGGGAGGGCAGGGGGGCGAAGGTCTGGCCGGGGGTGAGGGTGGCGGCGACCTCGCCCGGTTTGCCGGGGACGATGACCGGGGCGTCGGTGATGACGTTGGCCGGCTCGGTGGGAGACGAGCAGGCAGTCAAGAGCAGGGTGGCCCCCGCGATGCTCAGGAAGGCTTTGACCGCGGTGGTCCCGGCCTGTCGGAGCGGGAGAGCTCTGAGCACATGGGGATCGGCGCTCGGGGCGGGAACGCGGCTCGTGATGACGGCGGGAGCTCTGCGCATTTCGGTCCTTTCGGCTGTGGTCGCGGAGCGATCGTGCCTGGTCATGATGAGGGGAGCTGTGCGCACCCGTCCCCCTTTCGGTCCTTCTGAGGAACCTATGGCCTGGGCTTGTGACAGTAAAGGAGACGGATCGTAGGAAATATGTGACATATTGACGACTTGCTTGAGGGCCTGGGTAAAGTCACCATCAGGGGTGTTTGCATCCTTTTACCCGGAGGTTCCCTCAATGTCCCCCCTCCGCAGGGTTGGGCGTTTACTCGCCGTGCTCGGTGCCGCCGGAGCGCTCGCGCTCTCCACGACACCGGCTCAGGCCGCTGACACCCTGCCCCCTGGCGCTATCGACATGAGCGATAACGTTCAGCACGTCGCGAACCTACCGCGACCCGACTCCCTGCTCACCACCATCAACACCGACATCGCCTTCCAGGGCGACTATGCCTACGTCGGCAACTACGGCGGCTTCTCCGTCTACGACATCAAGCACCCGAAGAAGCCGAAGCTGGTCAGTTCGGTGCTGTGTCCCGGGTCGCAGATGGACATCTCCGTCTACGGCAACCTGCTGTTCGGTTCCGTTGACTCCTCCCGCAGCGACGACTCCTGCACCAGCGTGAGCCAGTCGGCCGCGAACAAGGCGTCGTGGGAGGGCATCCGGGTCTTCGACATCAGCGACAAGGCCAACCCGCGCTACGTCAAGTCGATCGAGACCAACTGCGGTTCGCACACCCACACGCTCGTCCCTGGCACGGACAAGGCGAGCGTCTACCTGTACATCTCCTCCTACAGCCCGTCGGCGTCGTTCCCGGACTGTCAGCCGCCCCATGACCTGATCTCGATCGTCAAGGTGCCGCTGAACGACCCGGCCGCCGCCTCGGTCGTCGCCACGCCGAACCTGTTCCCGGACGGCGGCAACCCGGGTGAGAGCCTCCCCTACCCCTACCGCACGTCGGCCACCAGCGGCTGCCACGACATCACCGCGTACCCGGAGAAGGGTGTCGCGGCGGGCGCGTGCATGGGCGAGGGCATCCTGCTGGACATCCGCAACCCGGAGGCCCCCGCCGTTCTCGACGTCGTTCGTGACGACGAGAACTTCGCCTTCTGGCACTCCGCCACGTTCAACAACGAGGGCGACAAGGTCATCTTCACCGACGAGCTGGGCGGCGGCAGCGCCGCCACCTGCAACGAGGCGATCGGACCGAACCGCGGCGCGGACGCCATCTTCGACATCGCGGACGGTCAGATGACTTTCCGCAGCTACTTCAAGATCTCCCGCCACCAGGCCGACACCGAGAACTGCGTGGCCCACAACGGCTCGCTGATCCCGGTCAAGGGCCGCGACATCATGGTTCAGGCCTGGTACCAGGGAGGCATCTCGATCTGGGACTTCACCGACTCCGCCAACCCGCACGAGATCGGCTACTTCGAGCGCGGTCCCGGTGAGAACCTCGGTGACGGTTACTGGTCGGCCTACTACTACAACGGTTACATCTACGGTTCCGAGTTCACCCGGGGCTTCGATGTGTTCAAGATCAACGACCACCGTACGAACCAGGCCAACAGCGTGAAGATGGACGACTTCAACGCGCAGACGCAGCCGTCCTACAAGGACAAGAAGCACTAGTCAGCCCTGATTCGCGGCCCTCGCCTCGTTGGGCGAGGGCCGCATTCGCCTCCGACGGTCGTCGCCGCGAAGTCGCCTTCGGCCGGGTGCCGAGCCGAATCGGAGGGTACTCAAGCTGCCGCGCCTGTGCGTGGAAGCCCTCAAGGCTCTCCACGAGGAACAGGCCGGCCTCGGATCTCGTCTTCCGCACGAAGACGGGAAACGCCCTCACAGCGCACAACGTGAGGCGCGACTTCCGCAAGGTCATCAAGTCTCCCGGAACGCGACTGGTCGCCGCGCGAGATGGCACAGCTTCGTCTCGCTGCTCTCCGACCCGGGAGTCCCGATCAAGGACATCTCCCGCCTGGTGGGCCATCGCACGACGGTCGTCACGGAGACCGTCTATCGCAAGCAGATCCGCCCGGTCCTCATGGAAGGCGCCGAGGCCATGGACGACATCTTCGGGAGTTAGTCACCCAGACCCGATTTCCAAGATCAGCAATCGGGTCTATGTGCAGGTGGGCGGTACTGGGTTCGAACCAGTGACCCCTCGCTTGTAAGGCGAGTGCTCTACCGCTGAGCTAACCGCCCCGGACCGCTTACACCTTACGGCACTCCCACGGCCGAAGGCACCTCGGTAAGCCGCACGACCGCGCGTCCTCCCCGCGTACCCTCCCAAGCCGCGCCGACGTCATCAAGACCGACCACATAGTGATCAACCGACAGCTCTCCCCGCGCGGCATGCCCGAAGATCGCCCCAAGCGCCGCGGCCCGCTGTTCCCGGCTCACCGCGTTGTTCGAGTAGCCCAGCACCGAGACCGCCCGGCTCCGCAGCCCGGCCGACGACAGCACCGCCGAGTCGGAGGCGGACCCGCCCAGGTTGACCAGCCGCCCGCCGGGCGCGAGCACCTGCAGAGCCGCCTCGGCGGGCTCTCCGAACACCGGGTCGATCACCACGTCGGCGGCCCCGATCACCTCCCGGAGCCGGGCGGCCAGCGTCGGCACCGGGTCCAGGGGAATGCACCCCTCCCGAGGCGCCCGGGACACGCCCACCACGTCACCGGCGCCCAGCAGCCGGGCCGCCCGCAGCGCCACCTGGCCCACCGTCCCGCCGGCCCCGAGGACCACCACCTTCTCGCCGGGCTCCAGCCGGGCCCGCCACGTCAGGGCCAGCCACGCCGCCACCGCCGACAGGCCGAGGGCCGCCGCCGTGACATCGTCGCAGCCTTCGGGCAGGCGTACGAGATCGGAAGAGGGCACGGCGCAGAACTCGGCCATGCTCCCGTCGCCCGGAGCCATCCCGGCCGACGTGGGGAACCACACCCGCTCCCCGGCGGGCGTGATCCCGACGCCCTGGACGCCGGGCACGTACGGCAGCGCCGGCTCGCCGAAGTAGGAGGTCCCCGTCGCGCACAGCAGGTCCAGGGGGGTGATCGGCGCGCAGGTGACGGACAGGAGAACGTCCCCGGCCCCCGCAAGAGGCCGGGGGACGTTTCCCACCACCGGGGGGCGGCCGCAGCATTCGACCAGGGCCGCCCGCATCGGTGAGCTCATGTGGCGATGTCCGGGTAGGGCAGGGTGAAGTGGGAGAGCCGGGCCGCGTACTCCTTCTGGAACGCCAGCGGCTCCTCGTAGTCGCGCTCGAACATCGCGATGAACAGCGTCAGCGTCAGGAACGGGTGGGCGCCCAGCTCGAACAGCTTCACGTAGTCGTGGCCCGTCAGCGCGTCCCGCTCGACGTCGTCGAAGGCCAGCCACGTGCTGGCCTCGCCGCCGTGGCAGTTCAGGAGCTCGTTGGCCATGGTCGACTCCCACCACGCCACCGTCTCGTGGGGGGCGGCGCGGTAGCGCTCGACCAGGTCGGGGTCGCGGTCGACGGTGAACAGGAACTTGTTCAGCAGGTATTTGCTCATGCCGGGACCCCGTTCGGATACCAGGTGAAGTAGGCCTCCATCGTGTGGAACAGGTCGAGCGAGTCGGCGTAGTCGGCCTTGGCGCCCTCTCCGGCCACGCCCATCATGAGCATGAAGTCCATGAACCCGTGGGTGGCGTTGCCGGGCGTCCACAGCGAATCGAGGGTCACCTCGGCCAGGGCGCGTTCGATGTCGCCCGAGGCGATCCACTCGACCGCCTTGCGGTCGAACTCCGGGTCGGGGCCGTGGGGGCCGAACTGCCTCGGGCCGCCCAGTTCCAGCGACAGGTGGCCGGTGCCGATGACCGCGACGCGCAGGTCGGAGGGCCAGGTCTCGATCAGGCGTCTGATCGAGTGGCCCAGTTCCACGAAGCGGGCGGGCCTCGGCAGGGGCGGGGCGAAGATGTTGGTGTAGATCGGCACGATCGGCAGGTCGGCCTCGGGGCGCAGCGTGATGATCGGGCAGGTGATGCTGTGGTCGATCCGCAGCTCGTTGGAGAAGGCCAGGTCGAAGCCCTCGTCGAGGCCGCCGCGCAGGATGTGGGACGACAGCTCCTCGTGGCCGCGCAGCAGCATGCGGGGCAGGCCGAACTCGCGCTCCTCGTTGTACCAGTTGGCGTCGTAGAAGGGCGCCTTGCCCACCAGGAACTGCGGCATGTTGTCGAGCCACAGCTGGTGGAAGTGGTCGGAGCCGACCATGACCAGCACGTCGGCGCGGGCCCTGGTCAGGGTCTCGCGGAAGGCCGTGATCTTGGCGACCCACTCGTCGGCGAACGGCGGGCGTTCCTCCGGGGGCGCGGTGCTGGCCTTGTAGTAGAACGGGTGGTGCGTGGACGCGATCACGGCGGCCAGTGTTGCCATGCGGACACCTTCTCTACGGTTCGTACGTCGCGTTCCGGTCGACGGTCAGGTAGACATCCATGCCGATGGGGCGGCGGCGCTCCTCGGCCAGGTGACCGAGCAGGCCGGCGGCGCGGGCCAGCAGGGCGAAGCCGCGCAGCAGGTCGACCGGGAGGCCGAGGTCGGCCAGGGCCGCCCCGCAGACCCCGGCGCCGTTCAGCGGCAGCTTGCGGCCCAGGACCTCGGGGTGGACCCGTCCGATGGCCTCGAACAGCGCCAGGTGGGGGCCGAAGACGCCCTCTTCGCGGGCCAGGGCGAACAGCACGGGGGTGCGGGGGTCCTCGACCTTGTGCACGGGGTGTCCCAGGCCGGGGATCAGCCGCTTCTCGGCCCGCGCCTCGCGCACGGCCTCGCGCGCCACGCCGTCCCAGTCGTCCCCGTCGGAGAACTCGACCAGTTCGTGGAGGAAGCGGCCGGCGTCCTCGGTCACGCCGAGAAAGCGGGATCCGCCGCCCAGCAGCCCGGCGGCCAGCGCCCCCTGGACGCTCTCGGGGGCGCTCAGCAGGGTCAGCCGGGCCGCGATGGCCGTGGGAGTGAAGCCGTGGTCGGCCAAGGCGACCAGGACCGCCTCGAACACCCGGGTCTCCCCGGGAGTGGGGCGGCGGCCGGCCACCAGCCAGAACGCCAGTTCGCCGAAGCCGACCTTGCCCATCAGGTCGTGGGCGAGGTCCTGCCCGAGCAGGCTGATGGAGTCGGCGTCGGACGTGCCGATGCCGGTGGGAAAGTTCATCGCAGCCACTTCCTGATCTCGTCCCCGTGTTCGTCCAAGGCGGGCGGCGGCAGCCGGTAGCCCGCGGGCGTGCCGGAGAAGCGGATGGGGTGGCGGACCGACGGCACGCCGCCAGGCCCGACCACCGGTTCCAGGCCCAGGTCCTCGGCCAGGGCGACCCCCTCGGTCACCGTGTTGATCGGCCCGCAGGCCACGCCGACCGCGCTGAGCTGCGCGAACAGCTCAGCTCGCGTCCGCTTCTTCAGCTCCGCGACCAGCAGCGGCTTCAGTGCGGCCCGGTTCGCGGTCCGGTCGCGGGTACGCGCGAAGCGCGCGTCGTCGGCCAGTTCGGGCACCCCCAGGACCTCGCACAGCTTCCGGAACTGACCGTCGTTGCCCGCCGCGACGACCAGGTCGCCGTCGGCGCACTCCAGCGGCTCGTAGGGGAACAGCGAGGGGTGGGCGTTGCCCATCCGGTGGGGGGTGACCTCTCCGGCGACCACGGCGCTCGTGTGGTTCACCAGCGCCGACAGGGCCGACGACATCAGGTTGACCTCGACGCGCTGGCCGCCGCCGGCGTAGAGCGCGGCGAGGATGCCCGACACCGCGTGCAGGCCGGTGATCACGTCGAAGACCGACATGCCCGCCCGGTAGGGCGGACCGTCGGCCGAACCGGTGAGGCTCATCAGCCCGGAGACCGCCTGCACAATCAGGTCATACCCGGGCAGATGGGCGCCGCCCTCCGCGCCGAAGCCGGTGATGGAGGCGTACACCACCTTGGGGTTGCGCTCCCGCACGGCCGGATAGTCGAGCCCGTAGGCCGACAGGCCGCCGGGCTTGAAGTTCTCGATGAAGACGTCGGCGCGGGCCGAGAGCTCATGGGCCAGCGCCCGGTCGGCGGGGTCTTTCAGGTCGAGGGCGACCGAGCGCTTCCCCCGGTTGACGCCCAGGTAGTACGTCGAGACGCCGTCGCGCTCGGGGGGCAGCCAGTTGCGGGTGTCGTCGCCGCCGGGCGCCTCGACCTTGATGACGTCGGCGCCCATGTCGGCCAGCAACATCGTGGCGTAGGGCCCGGCGAGCACCCGGGAGAAATCGGCCACGAGGATGCCGTCGAGTGCGCCCATGTGATCCCTTCGTCCGTCACGCGGACACTTGTCCGCGATCCCGAGTCTTGTCGGGCGGCGAAGGTGATGTCAAGCGGGGACCTGTGAGGTCGACTGGGGGATCGACTCGTGCAGGGCGACGTCGGCGCCGATCGCGCCGGCCGTGCGGAGCAGGGCGGGCAGGAACTCCTCGGTCAGCCTCTCCATCGAGGTCTCGGCCGAGTGGGCGTTCACGTTGATCGCCGCGATCACCTTGCCGTGGCCGTCGCGCAGCGGCGCGGCCACCGAGCGGATGCCCGGCGCGAGCTGCTCGTCGGTCACCGCCCAGCCGCTGGCCCGGACCGCGCGCAGCGCCGCGTGCCGCTCCTCGGTGGAGGGACGCCAGCGCGGCGTGATGCCCGACTGGCTGGGCGTCTCCAGCACCGCGTCGGCCTCGGCGGTCGGCAGCGCCGCCAGCAGGACCTTGCCCAGCGACGTCTGGAGCGCCGGGAACCTGGTCCCGATGCTGACCGACAGGGTGACGATCTTGGGCACGGCGACGCGGGCGACGTACACGATGTCGGAGCCGTCGAGCTGCGCGATCGAGCACGATTCGCGCGTCAGCGCCGAGAGCTGCTCCAGGTGGGGCCGGGCGATCTCCCACAGCCCCATCGAGTGGACGTAGGCCACCCCCAGCTCCAGCACCCGGGGCGTGAGCGCGAAACCCCCCTCGGCGGCCCTGACGTAGCCGAGCTCCTCCAGGGTCAGCAGGATGCGGCGGGCGGTCGGGCGGGCCAGTCCGGTCGCCGTGGCGACCTCGGTGAGGGTCATCGCCCGCTGGCGCGGGCCGAACGCCTTGATCACATCGAGCCCCCTGGCCAGGGCCTCGATGAAGTCGGGTCCGGTGTCCTTGCGTGGCATGGGTCGACTTTAGACGGCCCTGAGTGTCTTGACATCGGCCAAGGGGGCTCGCATTGTTGCATTCACGTTTCTGCGACCGCCAGGCGGACGTTGGTCCGCGACTCTGGGAGGCAGCTCTATGCCCATCGTCCTCCGCAACGGACTCGTGCTGACCATGGACGACCGGCGAACCGTGCTGGCGCGCGGCGACGTGCTGGCCGACGGGGAAATCATCGTCGCCGTCGGGCCCGATCTGGAGGTGCCCGAGGGCGCCGAGGAGATCGACGCGTCCGGCGGCATCGTGATGCCCGGCATGATCGACACCCACCGCCACCTGTGGCAGACCGCGATGCGCGGCTACGGCGCCGACTGGACCCTCACCCAGTACTTCGTCTGGTACTACCTCGAATGGGGCAAGAAGTTCCGCCCCCAGGACGTCTACGCGGGCAACCTGCTGGGCGGCGTCGAAGCCCTCGACGCCGGGGTCACCACCACCGTCGACTGGTCGCACGGGCTGCAGACCGTCGACCACGCCGAGGCGGCCGTCGACGCGCTGGAGGCGGTGCCTGGGCGGTTCGTGCTCGCGTACGGCAACATCCAGCAGGCCCCCTGGGACTGGGCGCCCTCGGCCGACCTGCGCGCCTTCATCGGCCGGCGGTCATGGGGCGACTTGCTGGGGCTCCAGCTGGCCTTCGACGTCACCGGCGACCCCGCCTTCCCCGAGAAGGCCGCCTTCGAGGCCGCCCGCGACCTCGGGCTCCCCGTGACCACCCACGCGGGGGTGTGGGGCGCGACCAACGACGACGGCATCCGGCTCATGTACGAGAACGGCTTCATGACCCCCGAGACCACGTACGTCCACGCGGCGACGCTCAGCCCCGACTCCTACCACCGGATCGCCGCCACCGGCGGCTCGGTGTCGGTCTCGACCGAGAGCGAGCAGAGCGCCGGGCAGGGCTACCCGCCCACGTGGCAGCTCCGGCACCACGGCATCCCCGTGTCGCTGTCGATGGACACCAGCGTGTGGTGGAGCGGCGACCTGTTCTCGGCCATGCGGGCCACCCTGGGCGCCGACCGGTCGCGCGAGCACCTGGAGGCCCACCTCAAGTCGGAGACCGTGACGCACTGCCACCTGCGGGCCGAGCAGGTCGTCGAATGGGCCACCCGGGGCGGCGCGGCGGCCCTGGGCCTGTCGGACAAGATCGGCAGCCTGGAGCCCGGGAAGAAGGCGGACATCGTCCTGATCAAGAACGACGCCTCGCCCGTGATGTTCCCGATCCTCAACCCCTACGGCCACATCGCCTTCCAGGCCCAGCGCGGCGACGTCCACACCGTCGTGGTCGACGGCCGGATCGTGAAGCGCGAGGGCAGGGTCGAGGGCGTCGACGCCGCCCGCGCCGCCGTGACGCAGACGGTCGACCACCTCATGAGCGAACTGGGCGACGCCTGGCTCACCGGGATGAACCCGGACATTCCGGAGACCAAGATTCTCGACAATCCGTACATGTACACGGACTACAGGTCGAGCTGAGCCGCCGAACCGAGGACGCCTTTCTCGACAATCCACTGTGCATATGCACGGACTACAGGTCGAGCTGAGCCGCCGAACCGGGGACGCCTTTCTCGACAATCCACTGTGCATATGCACGGACTACAGGTCGAGCTGAGGCGCCCAGTTCCGTACCCCCGCCGCGCGCCAGCCGAGGATGCCCGCTCCCAGCATCCCCGCGCGGACGCCCAGTGCCGTCTGGCGCAGCGGCGGGGGCTTGCGGAAGCTCAGGCGCTCGGTCATGCGGTCGCGGAGCGGCATCAGCAGGGCCTCGCCGGCCTCGCCGAGGCCGCCGCCGATGACGATCATCGCCGGGTCCATGAGCAGCGTGTACGACGCCAGCGAGATCGCCAGGGCCTCGACGGCCTCGGCCAGCACCGCGTAGGCGTGGGGATCGGTGGCCGCGTTGGCCATGACGTCGACCGCCGTGGCCGGTTTTCCGGTGCGCTCGGTGTAGCGGCGGCCGAGGGAGGCCGCCGAGGCGTAGGTCTCCAGGCAGCCGGTCTGGCCGCAGGCGCACCGCTCGCCGTCGGGCCACACGGGGGTGTGGCCGATCTCGCCGCCCCAGCCGTTGACGCCCCCGTAGGGCTCGCCCTTGATGATCAGGGCGCCGGCGATACCCGTACCGATGGGCAGGAAGAGGAAGTCGGTCACGTCGCGCCCGGCCCCGAAGACGCTCTCGGCCAGGCCCGCCGTCTGCACGTCGTGGCCCAGGCTCACCGGCAGCCCCTCGGGCACGAACGCGCCCGCCGGGACGTCACGCCAGCCGATGTTGGCCGAGAACAGGGCCGTGTCGGCGTCGACGATGCCGGGCACCGCCAGGCCCACGCCGCGCGGCGGCCCGTCGCCGGAGGCGGCGAGTTCGGCCACATAGGCGCGGATGTTGGCGACCACGGCCTCGGGCCCGTCCTCCCGCCCGGTCGGACGACCGGGGAAACCGGTCACCTCGCCCGATTCGCTGACGAGGCCGCCCTTCATCGATGTTCCGCCCACATCCAGGGCGACCACGTAACTCATCCGGACATCTAATCTCACGACCGGCCGAGTACGCGAGACAGGGCCGCCTCCACCTCCGCCGCCAGGTCGGCGGGCACCGAAGGCCGCCCGGGGCCGCTCTCGCCGGCGCTGCGGACGTGGCCGCAGGAGCGGCACTCGACCTCGCCCAGGCGGCAGACCAGGGCCGTCGAGCCGCACGAGGAACAGGCGTCGAGTTCGAGGTCATGGGCTCGCTGGCAGTCCGGGCAGATCAGGACCTGGGTGTCAGAGCGGACCCCGCGCCTCCACGGGCTCGCGCCACGAACCGGGTCGGTCTGCCGGGCCCCGCATCGGTAGCAGGGCATGTCGGCCTCCCCTACAGCTCGCTGAGGACTTTCCGATAGTCGGCGACGTCGCGCGCCTGCCCGATCGCGGTCGCGACCGTCCAGCGCACCACGCCCTCGCCGTCGATGATGAAGGTCCCCCGAGAGGCGACCCCCTTCACCTCATCGAAAACACCATAAAGACGCGCGACCTGACCGTGGGGCCAGAAATCCGAGAGCAGGGTGACGTCCCAGCCCTCGCGGTCGGCCCAGGCCCGCTGCGCGAACATCGAGTCGACCGAGACGGCAAGCACGGCCGCGTCGTCGAACCCGTGGAGATCGTGGAGTTCGCCCTGGCAGACGCCGGTGAAGGCGAACGGGAAGAAGACCAGCAGCACCTTCCGGCCGCGGAGACCCGACAGCCGGACCGGCGTGCCGTGCTGGTCGGTCAGTTCGAAGTCGGGCGCGACAGACCCGGCGGTCGGCATGTCCATGATCGCTCCGCCCGTAGTGAGCCTGCCGTACGGCGGCGGCCGTACGGCAGGACGGGGCCCAGCCGGCTAGCGGCGGCCCTTGAAGACGAGTCTCGTGCCCGACCAGTCTCTGGCCGCGCTGATGCTGCTGGTCTGCGCGAGGCCGGCGGTCGTGGCATCCTCACCGATGTCGCTCGGCTCGACGTGGCCGTCACGGCCCGCCTTGGGGGTCAGCAGCCAGATCTGGCCGCCGTCCGCCAGCGCCGTGGTCACACCGCTCAGGATGTCGAACAGATCGTCATCCCCGTCGCGGTACCACAGGAGCACCACGTCGACGACCTCTTCATAGTCCTCGTCGACCATCTCGTTGCCGGTCAGCTCCTCGATGGACTGACGAAGCGCCTCGTCGCTGTCCTCGTCCCAGCCGACCTCCTGCACCACCTGACCCGGCTTGAGGCCGAGTCGTTCGGCCAGGCCGCGCTCGCCCTGCGCCTGACCCGCGGTCGCGCTCACTCTCATCCCTCCTGCTCGGATCGACCCCGCTCGGAAACCGCTGCGGGTATCGTTCGGCACAGTCCACACGCTGTGACCCATCGTCGTCAACGGTCGCCACGGTCAGTGACCCGCACCGTTATCTACGATTCGGACAAATAGGACAAACGAACACGACGTTCCATGTTGTCCACGTTGAGATCCACGATGGCGATCGACTGCCAGGTGCCCAGAGCCAGCCGCCCCCCGATGACGGGCACCGTCGCATAGGGCGGAATCAGGGCCGGCATCACGTGAGACCGCCCGTGGCCCCGGGAGCCGTGGGCGTGCCGCCAGCGGTCGTCGGCCGGGAGCAGGTCGCCCAGCGCGGCCAGCAGGTCGTCGTCACTGCCGGCGCCCAGTTCGATCAGCGCCACGCCCGCCGTCGCGTGAGGGACGAAGACGTTGAGAAGACCGTCGCCTCCGGCGTCTCCGACGAACCTCGCGCATTCCGCGGTGATGTCGTGCACCCGTTCCCGGGAGCCCGTCCGCACCTCGATGACCTGAGATCTCACATCGGGATACTAAGGTGCGGCCTGCCCGTAAATCGGGGCCGTGCGACCAGGTGAGGGACAACCTAGGTCAAAACGTTACGCTGACGAAGTGAGCACACCCGGTGGTGGCGGGATGTGCAAGCTTGGGCGAAAATCGTCCTACCATCGGTGGTCTAGGCCAAAGACCACCCGGTTACCCCGCGGTAGAGATGCATCTTCCGCAGGGAGCAGCCAGGATGGAACCCGAACCCTAGACCGACAAAAGTCCATTCTCGGAAGGCGAGACCCAGTGGCTTCCGGACGCCAGCGTTTCTCGATCATCAGTGACGGCCTACCCAGCCAGTTCCCTGATGTCGATCCAAGCGAGACCCAGGAGTGGCTTGAGTCGCTCGACAACGTCGTCAGGACGGAGGGGCGAACCCGAGCGCGCTATCTGATGCTCCGCCTGCTCGAACGGGCGCGTGAGCATCAGGTCGGCGTCCCGGGTCTGCGCAGCACCGACTACATCAACACGATCGCCCCCGAGCGCGAGCCGTGGTTCCCCGGCGACGAGTACGTCGAGCGGCGCATCCGCGCCTACAGCAGGTGGAACGCCGCGATCATGGTGACCAGGGCCAACGCCCGCACCAACGTGGGCGGCCACATCGCCACCTACGCCTCGGCCGCGTCCCTCTACGAGGTGGGCTTCAACCACTTCTTCCGCGGCAAGGACCACGGCGAGTCGGGCGACCAGGTGTTCTTCCAGGGCCACGCGGCCCCCGGAATCTACGCGCGCGCCTTCCTCGAGGGCCGCCTCACCGAGACCCAGCTCGACGCCTTCCGGCAGGAGCTGTCGCACGGGTTCAAGGGGCTGCCCTCCTACCCCCACCCGCGCCTGATGCCCGACTTCTGGGAGTTCCCCACGGTCTCCATGGGCCTGGGCCCGATCGGCGCGATCTACCAGGCGCGGTTCAACCGCTACCTGCACGACCGCAAGATCAAGGACACCTCGCGCAGCCACGTGTGGGCCTTCCTCGGCGACGGAGAGATGGACGAGCCCGAGTCGCTCGGCGCCATCGGTCTCGCGGCCCGCGAGGAGCTCGACAACCTGACCTTCGTCATCAACTGCAACCTGCAGCGGCTCGACGGCCCGGTCCGGGGCAACGGCAAGATCATCCAGGAGCTCGAGTCGTACTTCCGGGGCGCCGGATGGAACGTCATCAAGGTCGTCTGGGGCCGTGACTGGGATCCGCTGCTGGCGGCCGACGTCGACGGCGTGCTGGTCAACCAGATGAACACCACGCCTGACGGCCAGTTCCAGACCTACTCGGTCGAGAACGGCGGCTACATCCGCGACCACTTCTTCGGCGGCGACCCGCGCCTGCGCAAGATGGTCGAGCACCTGTCCGACGACGAGATCCGCAAGCTCTCGCGCGGCGGTCACGACTACCGCAAGGTCTACGCGGCCTTCAAGGCGGCCCGCGACCACGTCGGCCAGCCGACGGTCATCCTGGCGCAGACGATCAAGGGCTGGACGCTGGGCAAGGACTTCGAGGCCCGCAACGCCACCCACCAGATGAAGAAGCTGAGCAAGGCCGAGCTCAAGGAGTTCCGCGACCGGCTCTACCTTCCGATCCCCGACAAGGACCTCGAAGGCGACCTGCCGCCCTACTTCCACCCGGGCGCCGACAGCGACGAGATCGCGTACATGAAGGAGCGGCGCCACGCGCTGGGCGGGTTCCTGCCCAAGCGGGTCATCCGCGCCAAGAGCCTCAAGCTGCCGGGCGACGACGCCTACAAGCAGCTCTCCAAGGGCTCGGGCAAGCAGAACGTCGCCACCACCATGGCGTTCGTCCGCCTGCTGAAAGACCTCATGCGCGACAAGGAGATCGGCAACCGCTTCGTGCCGATCATCCCCGACGAGGCCCGCACCTTCGGCATCGACGCCATGTTCCCGACCGCCAAGATCTACTCGCCGTACGGGCAGACCTACGAGGCGGTCGACCGCGACCTGCTGCTGTCCTACAAGGAGTCGACCGAGGGTCAGATCCTCCACGAGGGCATCACCGAGTCGGGCTCGATGGCCTCCACGATCGCGGTCGGCTCGGCGTACGCCACGCACGGCGAGCACATGATCCCGATCTACATCTTCTACTCGATGTTCGGCTGGCAGCGGACGGCCGACCAGATGTGGCAGCTGGCCGACCAGATGGGCCGGGGCTTCCTGCTCGGCGCCACCGCCGGCCGCACCACCCTGAACGGCGAGGGCCTCCAGCACGAAGACGGCCACACGCCGCTCATCGCCTCGACCAACCCCGCCGCGATCTCCTACGACCCGGCGTGGGCCTACGAGGTGGCCCACATCGTGCGCGACGGCCTGCGGAGGATGTACGGCGAGAACGCCGAAGACGTCTTCTACTACCTGACCGTCTACAACGAGCCCTACCAGCAGCCCGCCGAGCCGGCCGACCTCGACGTCGAGGGCCTGCTCAAGGGTCTCTACCTCTTCGCCCCCGCCAAGGGTGACGGCCCCAAGGCCAACATCCTCGTGTCGGGCGTCGCCGGGCCGTGGGCCCTGGAGGCGCAGCGCATGCTGGCCGAAGAGTGGGGCGTGGCCGCCTCGGTGTGGTCGACCACCTCGTGGTCGGAGCTGCGCCGCGACGCCCTCGCCTGCGAGGAGCACAACCTGCTCAACCCTGAGGCCGAGCCCAAGGTCCCCTACGTCACGGCCAAGCTGTCGAACGTACCCGGGCCCTTCGTGGGCGTCAGCGACTACATGCGGGCCGTACAGGACCAGATCGCGCAGTGGGTGCCGGGCGACTGGACCTCGCTCGGGACCGACGGCTTCGGCCTGTCCGACACGCGGTCGGCGCTGCGGCGGCACTTCCACGTCGACGCGGCCTCGATCACCCTGGCGGTGCTGACCCAGCTCGCCAAGCGCGGCGAGGTGAAGCCGGAGACGCTGAAGGACGCGATCGCCCGCTACCACCTCAAGAACGGCGTCACCGAGATCGGCACCACCGCCGAGTCGAACGACACCGAGGCGATGGGCGTCTGAGCCCAGGCGTCTCTCAGAAGGCCCCCGAGTGTCTCGGGGGCCTTTCTGTTTCCGGTACGCCCCAGAGCCGGGCCAGCAGCACGAGGAGCGGCCCGGCGGGGTCGGGCTCCGACGGGTCGTCGAGGGCCCACCGGTCGACGGCCGCGAACACCCCGGCCGTGGCGGCCTCGATGCCCGGGACGACGTCGATCACCCCGATGCGGGCCCCGTCGGCGACCAGGTCGGCGATCCAGCCGTCGCCCCCGGAGCCGCCGCCCGCCGCCAGCACGGCCCGGTCGTCGGGATGGTCGCGCAGGTGGGCCGACAGGCGCAGCGAGCCCGCCCGGAGCCGCTCCCAGAGGTCGGCGGCCGACTCGGCCGGCCGCCACGGGCCGAGCACGTCCAGGGCCCGTCCGGAGGCGTCGGCGACGACGGCCGACCACAGGTCGTCCTTGCCGTCGAAGTAGTGGTAGGCCGAGGTCTTGGAGATGTGGGCGTCGGCGATGATCTGGTTGAACGAGGCCGCGTCCTTCCCGTCTCGGGCGAAGTGGGCGCGCGCGACCGCCAGGATCGCGGCCCGGGACTCGGCGGGCAGCCGGTCGAAGCGAGGCAGCGGCATCAGGTTCCCCAGGTGTGCTGGACGCGGGACGTCATGATCCAGTGTGCCGCCCAGAGCGGGATGGCCACGGCCCCTCCGGCGTAGCCGGGCAGGCCGGGGAGCAGCGACAGGATCTGGAAGGCGCACCAGCCGTACCCGAGGATCGACCACCACCGCAGGAACTCCGGCGTCACGCGCCCGGTCAGCGCGGCGCGGACCTTCCCGACGATGAAGAAGTCCTCGGTGAAGTTGTACGGGATCGCGAACATCCACCACACCGACCCGGGCCGGTCGGCGCCCGCCAGGACGAGGGTCCGCCGCAGGGTCCGGCAGTAGAGGGCGACCAGGCCGAAGAAGACCGCGACGAAGGCGGTCCCGCCGACCGGCCCGGCGGCGGTGACCTCGCCGAGGATGCCCGTGCCCCATTGCGGGGCGTAGAGGGGGTAGGCGATCAGGGCGGTCACCAGCACGGTGCCTGTAACTTTCACTAAGACAGTCCGCATGTACTGATGGTACACACACCTGGTTCCCGTCTAGTGGTACGGGATGAGGGCCTCGTCCAGGGCCGTCCGGTTCAGGATGCGGAGGAGGGCCGAGGTCATGGTCGCCGTGTCGGTGTCGAAGTCGGAGTGGCTCCGGGCGGCGCAGTGGTCGGTGATCGGGGTCATCGTCCCGGCCAGCACGACCGGGACGTCCAGGCCGGTCAGATGCTTGGCCATGCCGAGGATCGGCACCTCGCCGCCCGCCTGGGCGGGCCGCTCGAAGGCGCGGGAGACCAGGTAGAGGATCGACTTGCGGTAGACGGCGCCGCACACGTCGCCGAGCTCCAGGTCGTCGGTCAGGGCGAACGTGGTGAACCGGCCGATCCGGGGGAGCAGGGGCGCGAGGGTGCGCCGGAAGTCGTCCACAGTGATCGCGGGGGCCAGGAACGTCGTGGACGCGATCGGGACCTCCGCCGCCACCAGGCGTTCGGCCAGGGCGGTCAGGAAGATCGAACCGGCGCTGTGGCCCACCAGGTGGACGCGGGTGCCCGGGTGCAGGTGGTTGCGCAGCGCCAGCGCGGTCAGGGTGGCGCCGGGGTGCGGCGACCGGGTGGCGGTCCAGTCGATCTCGGCCGCCACCGGCTCCGAGGCGGCGCGGGCGTTCTGCTTCATCTGGTCCCAGGCCCAGGCCAGGCTGCCCCGCGCCAGCACCTCCACCGCGCGGTCGGCCTGCTCGGTCAGCCACTCCGCCGGGCCGCCGGCGGGCAGGAAGCGGCGGGCCAGATCGGCCAGCTGGTCGAGGAGGGTCTCGACCGGGCCCGTCTGCCAGGCGAAGGTGATCGGGTAGATCCGGTTGGCCAGCCACCAGTCCAGGTCCCGCCGGGCGATGTCCTGGCCCCGGCCGCCGCTGGTCAGGCCGCCGTGGGCGTAGAGGACCACGTGGCGTTCCGCGCCGCCCCACTTGGCGTGCGTGGCGTCCATCTGGGTGAGGGCGGCCTCGATCTGGCGGGGGGAGCTCTCGAAGGTCCCGATCCTGGCCAGGCGGCCGTCGTTGCCCAGGTTCACGACGTAGGGGGCCAGGTCGACGCCTGAGGCGGCGGCGGCGGCCTCCGGGGCCGGCCGGGTGCGGGTGCCCAGCGGGGTGCCCCGGACGCCGGGGCGGACGGCGAAGGCGTCGTAGGCGGTGGCGAGCCACTCGTCGTAGGGGAGGGTGGCGAAGCCCCCGCCGGCCCACGACGGGCCCCACGAGTTCTGCACCAGGAAGCCCGTCTCGTCGTAGCCGACCAGCGCGAAGGCGTGGCCGCCCAGCGACGCGTGGCCGCCCAGACGGCGGATGACGTGGGCGCCGTTCTCCAGGCACGGCTCGCGCCAGCCCTCGTGGACGAGCGCCGACACGCACACCGCGCCCGCCTCGGCGATGGCCGACTGCATGTCGTCGAGGTTGCCGGGGGTCACCCGGTAGTAGGCGCCCATCGGGATGCGGGCGGCCTCCGCCGCGACCAGCGGGTCGTTCAGGTCGGGTTCCGGGACGGTCCAGGCGTCCTCCTGGAGGACGCCGTGGTGGTACCAGCCCTTCAGGACGCCGCGGAGCGAGGAGCCGATGTCCTCCTCCCCGGCGAACTCGTCGTAGCGGCGGCCGAGGCGGTAGAGCATGTACGGGCTCACCGCCAGCCCTTCGCGCGCCGAGGCGATGACGGCGGCCAGGGCGTGGCCGGTGCAGGAGGCCCCCTCCTGGGTGAGGACCCGCCGGCCGGCGCGGTTGTCGACCGCGTCGGGCAGCGGCCGCAGGAGGGGGCGGTAGGGGAGGTCGCGGGCGTCGTACACGTCGGGGAGCACCGCCGCGACGAAGGCGCGGCCGTCGACGAGGATGGTCCCGGGAGGGACGGCTCTGGCCATGTCCGCAACGGTAGGAACGGGCCAACGGGCCTGCCACCGGGTCTGCCCTGGGGTTTTCCCTCGGGTAATGGAAACCCCAAGTCACTCACAAGTGGTGGACAAGGCGACTGTCCGACGATCAGTGCCGTGAACCTCAGAAGAATCATCGTCGCCACTGCGGCGGTGTCGGTGCTCGCCGCATCTCCCGCGTACGCGGATGAGACGCCTGACGTCCCGATCGGGACCCGGCTCGCCGCGCAGACCCACCCCGCCGTCCAGCTCACCAGCCTCACCTACACGGGCAAGGTCAGCGTGCCCACCCCGGCCGTCAACGAGGCCAACCTCTACGCCCTCGTCGACAAGATCACCGCCGACGTCGTGGCCGGCAAGGTCGCCTCCGACCAGCGGACCATCGCCAAGTACATGTTCGAGCAGATGAACGCCAACGTGGGCGCCTACCTCGTGCCCGGCACCCCGAACCGCGTCGTGGACGCCGAGGTCGGCGGCATGTGCACCGGCTGGTGGGTCACCCCCGACGGCTACATGGTCACCGGCGCGCACTGCGTCGAGATGGGCGAGAAGGAGCTCCACGACGTCTTCGCCCAGCAGGCGCTCTCCAAGTTCTACGAGGAGGACGCCCAGGGGATCCTGGAGATGGTCAAGGACCTCTCGCCCGACGAAGAGATGATCAAGCTCGCCGAGAACCTCTTCATCAACTTCAACGCGGCCAACATGCAGGTCAACGGTCTCAAGAAGGAGATCGCGGTGCTGCAGGCCCACCCCGGCGGCGGCGTCGACAAGACCGCCAAGCCGATCGTGGCCGAGCTCGTCGACGTCGGCGAGAGCTACCCCGGCAAGGACTACGCGCTGCTCAAGGTCAACGGGCAGCAGAACCTGCCGACCGTGCCGCTGGGCGGCGACGCCGACGTCCAGGTCGGTTCGACGCTGTACATCAGCGGGTTCCCCGGACTGGTCACCAACACCCCGTTCTTCAGCCTGGAGTCGAAGCTCGACCCGGCGCTGACCGAGGGGCCGTACAACGCGCTGCGGACGACCGACAAGGGCGTGCCGTACATCCAGACGCAGGCGCCCTCCTACCACGGCAACTCCGGCGGGCCGGTCTTCTCCAAGGACGGCGACGTCATCGGCATGCTGATCGCGGGCACGGTCTCCGAGGGCGGGGAGGCGTCGGAGAACGAGTCGTTCGTGCTCCCGATCTCGGTGATCAAGGAGAAGCTGAACGAGAAGGGCATCAAGCCGACCGCGTCGGCCACCACGACGCGCTGGAACACCGCCCTGGACGCCTTCTTCCTGAAGCACTACTCCGAGGCGCTGCCCATCTTCCGCGAGGTCCAGGCGCTGCACCCGACCCACCCGTGGGTCGCCGAGTACATCACCAACTCGCAGCAGGCCATCACGGCCGGCAAGGACGAGTCGCCGCAGTCGTCGGGCTTCTGGCTGCTCATCGGCGCCGGGGTGATCGTCGCGATCCTGCTCGGCCTGGTGCTGCTCCGCCTGCTGGTGAAGAGCGCCAAGCGCAAGAAGCGCGCCCAGATCCCGGTCTACAACGGCGCCCCGCCCTACCAGGCGCAGGCCCAGCAGATCCCGGCCTACCAGCCGCCGCAGGCCCACTCGCTGCCCCCGGCCGAGAGCACGACCCGCTACCGGCCGCCGTCGCAGCCCTACCAGGCCTACCAGCAGGCCCACGGCGGGCAGCAGCACGGGCAGCAGCACGGGCAGCAGCCGAACGGTGGACCGGTTCCGCAGCCCCAGCCCTACGGCCACCAGCCCCAGCAGCCGCAGCCGCGGGACCGGAACGTCGCCGACCTGGAGCGCGAGCTGGAGCAGCTCCGCCGCCAGCTCGGCAACCGGCCGCCGCAGTAGCGGGCCGGACGCGAGAAAGGCCCGTCTTCTCCACGGGCCTTTTCTGTTCGCATAAACACGGGATAAGCGAATTCGCTTAACGGGTGTTTAGCGGGGTCTCGCTAGAAATTGCGCATGACCCGATTCAGAATGGCTTTGGTCGCGGCGGTGCCGCTGTTCCTGGCCGCGTGCGGAACCGCCCAGCAGAGCGGCGTCGCGACCGCCGGAGGCGCGTCCGCCTCCGCCCCGGCGCCCAGCCCGGCCGCGTCCGGAGACGCCGTCAAGTTCGCCCAGTGCATGCGTGAGCACGGCATCGACGTGCCCGATCCGGAGCCGGGCGGCAACGCCGTCAGGGTGCGGATCAAGGAGGGGGTCGACCCGGCGACCGTCGAGAAGGCCAACGAGGCGTGCGAACAGTTCCGGCCGATCGGGGCCGGGCCGGGAATGGGCGACGCGCAGTTCGCGGACGCCGTGCAGAAATACACCGACTGCATGCGGGACAACGGCGTCGACATGCCCGATCCGAAGGTCGACGGCGGGCGGATGCTCATCCGGGCGCCCAAGGACGTCATGGACTCCCCGGAGGCGAAGAAGGCACAGGCGACCTGCGAGAAGCACCTGCCCGGCGGGGGCCCTAAGTGAGGAAGGGGCTGCTCGCCGGGGGAGTGGCGGTCGCCGCGCTGGCCGGCGGCGGCGTCGCGGCGGCCACCCGTGACACGCCCCCGCCGCCCGCGCCGGTCGTGGCGGAGACGGCCGACATCACCCGCGGCGACCTGGCCGACGCAGAGACCGTCGGCGGCACCCTCGGCTACGAGAACCGGCGCGACCTGCCCAACGCCGCCCGCGGCACGGTCACCTGGACGCCCGAGGAGGGCGCCGTCATCCGGCGCGGCAAGCGGCTCTACGCCGTCTCCGGCAAACCCGTCATCCTCATGTACGGCGCCACGCCCATGTACCGCCGGCTCGACACCGCCACGTCGGGGCACGACGTCCGGCAGCTGGAGCGCAACCTCAAGGCGCTCGGCTACGACCCCGGCACGGTCGACGACGACTTCACCTGGACGACCCGGGAGGCCGTACGGGACTGGCAGGAGGACCTGAACCTCGACGAGACCGGCACGGTCGGGCCCGAGGAGGTGGTGGTCGCCTCCGGCCCGGTGCGGGTCGCCCAGGTCACGGGCGAGCCGGGCATGCCCGCCGGACGGTCGGTCATCGCCACGACCGGCACCAAGCGCGTCGTCCACGTCGACCTCGCCGCCTCCGACCAGCAGCTCGCCCGGCTCGGCGCGGCGGTGACGCTGGAGACCCCCGACGGGCGGACCGGGAAGGGGAGGATCACCTCGATCGGCACCGTCGCCCGGCCGCCCGCGCAGGAGGGCGGCGAGGCGACGATCGACGTCGAGATCACCGCCGAGGGCCGGCTCGGCCGGTTCGACCAGGCCCCCGTCGACGTCGGCCTGACCGGCGAGACCCGCAAGGACGTGCTGTCGGTGCCGGTCGAGGCGCTGCTGGCTTTGCGCGAGGGCGGCTACGGCGTGCGGATCGCCGGCACGGTCACCAAGGTCACGACCGGGCTGTTCGCGGCCGGTCGGGTCGAGATCGAGGGCGCCGGGCTGACCGAGGGGATGAAGGTCGAGGTGCCCGCCGAATGACCGCCGTCATCGAACTGACCGGCGCCGCCAAGACCTACCCGGGGGGCGTGCACGCCCTGCGCGGCGTCGACCTGCGCGTCGCGACAGGCGAACTGGTCGCCATCGCCGGGCCGTCGGGGTCGGGCAAGTCGACGATGCTGCACCTCATCGGCACCCTCGACCGGCCCTCCGAGGGCACCGTGAAGATCGCCGGGTACGACGTCGCCACCCTGTCGGACCGGGAGCTGTCGGCGCTGCGCGCCCGCCGCATCGGCTTCGTCTTCCAGCAGTTCCACCTGGCCGACGGCGTGACCGCGCTCGACAACGTCGCCGACGGCCTCCTGTACGCCGGGGTCGGCCGCCGCGAGCGCCGCGAGAGGGCCGCCGACGCGCTGGCCCGGGTCGGCCTCGGCCACCGGCTGGGCCACCGGCCCAACGAGCTGTCGGGCGGCGAGCGCCAGCGGGTCGCGGTGGCCCGCGCCGTCGTGGGCGATCCGGCGCTGCTGCTCGCCGACGAGCCGACCGGCAACCTCGACTCGGTCTCCGGTACGGGGGTGCTCACCCTATTGGGGGAGCTGAACGCGGCCGGCACCACCGTGGTGATCATCACGCACGACGCCGACGTGGCCGCGGCCGCGCCGCGCCGGATCAGGCTGCGCGACGGCGTGGTGGTCTCCGATGGCTGAGCTGCGTCCGGCCCGGCTCTCCTGGGGCGACCTGGTCAGGGTCGGCGCGGCCGGGCTGCGGGTCCGGCCCGCGCGGGCGGTGCTGTCGGCGCTCGGCATCGCCATCGGCATCGCGACCATGGTCGCCGTCGTCGGGATCTCGTCGTCGTCCAAGGCCCAGCTGCTGGCCGAGCTCGACCGGCTCGGCACCAACCTGCTGCGGGTCACCCCCGGTCAGAGCCTGTTCGGCGAGCCGACCGCGCTGCCGGAGACCGCGCTCGCGATGGTCGGCGCGGTCGGACCGGTCGAGGTGGCGGGCGCGACCGGCGACACCGGGACGCCCGTCTACCGCACCGACCGGATCGACCCCCAGTCGACCGGCGGGCTGACCACGCGGGCCGCCTCTCCCGAACTGCTGCGGGCGCTGCAGACCCCCGTCGCCGAGGGCGTCTGGCTGAACGAGGCCACGGTCTCCCTCCGGGCCGTCGTGCTCGGCGCGGTGGCGGCCGACCGGCTCGGGGTGCGCGACGTGGGAGAGCAGCTGTGGATCGGCGGCCGGTGGTGGACCGTCGTCGGGGTCCTCGCGCCCTCGCCGCTGGCGCCCGAGGTCGACCGGTCGGCGCTGGTCGGGTTCGCGGCGGCCGGGACGTACCTGAACTTCGACGGCCACCCGACCACGATCTACACCCGGACCGACCCGTCGCAGGTCGACGCGGTGCGGGCGGTCCTCCCGGCCACCGCCTCGCCGGAGAACCCGGAGGAGGTGGAGGTCAGCCGGCCGTCCGACGCGCTGGCGGCGCGGGCCGCCGCCGACTCGGCGTTCACCGGCCTGCTGCTGGGGATCGGCGCGGTGGCGCTGCTCGTCGGCGGGGTGGGGGTGGCCAACACGATGGTCATCTCGGTGCTGGAGCGCCGCAGGGAGATCGGCCTGCGCCGCTCGCTGGGGGCGACCCGGGGCCAGGTGCGCGGCCAGTTCCTCGCCGAGTCGCTGCTGCTCTCGGGCCTGGGCGGGGTCGCCGGGGCGGTGCTGGGCGGGGCGGTGACGGTGGCGTACGCCACCTGGATGGGCCTGCCTCCGACGGTGCCGGCCTGGGCGCCGGCCGGGGCGCTCACCGCGACCCTGCTGGTCGGGACGGTCGCCGGGCTCTACCCGGCGATGCGGGCCGCCCGGATGTCGCCCACCCTCGCCCTGAGCGCTTAACCGGCGTTTACCCCCGGAACGGCAGGATGCGGACCATGCGGGTGCTGGTGGCCGAAGACGAGAAGGTGCTGGCCCGGGTCGTGGCGGCCGGGCTGCGCCGGGAGACGATGGCGGTGGACGTCGTGCACGACGGCGACGCCGCCCTGGAACGCGCGCTGACCAACGACTACGACGTCATCGTGCTCGACCGCGACCTGCCGGCGGTGCACGGCGACGACGTGTGCCGCCAGCTGGTCGCCCGGCGGATCCCGGCCCGCATCATCATGCTCACCGCCGCCGGCGACCTGCGGTCGAAGGTCGAGGGCCTGTCGATCGGCGCCGACGACTACCTCGCCAAGCCGTTCGACTTCCCCGAACTCGTCGCCCGGCTCCGGGCGCTGGCCCGGCGGGTGCCGCTCGCGCACCCGCCGGTGCTGGCGCGGGCCGGGGTGACCCTCGACCCGGCCCGCCGCGAGGTGTTCCGCGACGGCCGGTACGTCGCCCTCAGCCCGAAGGAGTTCGCCGTGCTGGAGATCCTGCTGCGGGCCGAGGGCACCGTGGTCAGCGCGGAGGACCTGCTGGAGAAGGCGTGGGACGAGAACATCAGCTACTTCACCAACTCGGTGAGGGTCACCGTCATGACCCTGCGCAGGAAACTCGGCGACCCGCCCGTCATCGAGACCATCACCGGCGCCGGATACCGCCTGTGAACCGCATGCCGATCAGGGCCCGGCTCACCGTCGTCTACGGGAGCCTGTTCTGCGCGGCGGCGCTGGTCCTCGTGATGATCAACTACATCGTCGTCAGCAGGCAGCTCACCCGGCGGGTGACGATCCGCCTGCCGCTCGACGACCTGCCGCCGCTCACCGGCGACAAGCAGCTGTTCTTCTTCAACAAGCAGGTCGAGGACTACCACGAGACGGTGCTGGGCGCCCTGGTCTGGTGGTCGCTGCTCGCCGCCGTGCTGGTCGGCCTGGTCGGCCTGGCCGTCGGCTGGTACGTCGCCAAACGCGCCCTCGACCCCCTGCAGCACGTCACCGAGACGGCCCGCCGCCTGTCGACCGACACCCTGCACCGGCGCATCTCGATGACCGGGCCGCACGACGAGATCAAGGACCTGGCCGACACCTTCGACTCGATGCTCGAACGCCTCGACAACGCCTTCGACGGCCAGCGCCGCTTCGTCGCCAACGCCTCCCACGAACTGCGCACGCCCCTGGCCATCAACCGCGCGCTGCTGCAGGTCTCCATGTCCGACGGGCTGATCCCCGCGTCGCTGCGGCCGGTCCGCGACGAGCTGCTGGCGTCCAACTCCCGGCAGGAACGCCTCATCGAGGGCCTGCTCACCCTGGCGCTGAGCGAACGCGACCTGAGCGGACGGGAATCGGGCGACCTGGCCGAGCTGGCCCGCCCGTCGCTGCTGGCGCACGGCCTGACGGTGTCGCGCCAGTTCCCGGCGCCGGTGATGGGCGACGGGGTGCTGCTGGAACGGATGATCCGCAACCTGGTCGACAACGCGGTGACCTACAACGACGATCGCGCCGAGGTGACGGTCCGGACGGGCAACGGAGCGGGCCATTCGTACGTGACCGTGGAGAACACCGGCCGCGAGATCGCCCCCGCCCAGGCCGCCCGGCTGTTCGACCCCTTCATCCGCCTCGACCCCGATCGGACGGGATCGGCGGGCGGGGCGGGGCTGGGTTTGTCGATCGTCCGGGCCATCGCGCGGGCCCACGGGGGGACGGCGGAGGCCCGGCCACGGGAGGGCGGGGGGCTGATCGTGACGGTCCGGCTACCGCTCCTCGTCGAGGTCGCTGCCGTCTGACCGGGCCGCGTCGTCGGGCTTCGGGGACTCGGCGGCAGAGCGGAGGGCGCGGCGGATCTCCTCTGCGCCCAGCGCCGCGTGGTCGACCGTCACCGTGAACTCGCCGCCGTCGCGCAGTGCGACCAGCAGGGCCTCGCCCTTGCGGATCAGGACCGCGTGGGTGCGCAGGTTGCGCAGCCGCCAGCCCCAGCCCCACTGGCTCGGGTCGACCTCGATCGCCTCGGCCGTCTCGATGTCGGCCAGGTCGACGCGGCGCAGCGACGGCAGCGGCAGCCGGCCGCGCACGGTGAGCGTGCGGCCGTCGAAAACGGCGGTGACCCCCGACCACAGGTGGAGCCCGGCCAGCGAGATCAGGGCCGGGATGACGGCCCACTCGCTGCCGACGACGGTCACGCCGAGCAGCAGGCAGGCGGCGGCGAGGGTGTTGCGGAACAGCGGGCGGTTCTCGGCCGTCCCGATCCAGATCGACCGGCCCCGGCGGGGCGGCCCGGCCACCGGGTCGTCGGGCAGCGCCTCCTCGTCGTCGCGGCGGCGGCGCAGCGGGCTGACCGCCAGCGCGCCGAACACGGCGCCGGCCGCGCCCATGGCCATCACCAGCGCCGGGGCGTAGCCGGGGGAGCGGGCCTCCTGCCAGGTCGGGGCGTCGAGGTTGCTGAGGATCGGGCCGATCAGGGCTCCGGTGTTCAGCAGCACGATCAGCCCGAGCGCCACGCCCGCGGCCGCGCGGCGGCCGATGGAACCGTCGGGGCGCAGGAACGCGACCAGGCCGAAGACGGCCCAGACGACGGAGCTGAGGATCAGGTCCTCGACGACGGAGGACCACAGGGAGGCCGCCTGGTCGGGACGGCCCTCGGTGAAGTGGACGGCCACCGGGTCGGGCAGGCGGTCCTGGAGCGTCAGCGGCAGGATGGCCGCCGCAAGGTGGATGAGCGCCGGTAAGAGGAGAACCACTCTCGCGAAGTGTGAGGACGCCCTCTTCACCTGATGGTCCTGAACGTGCGAGCGGATTTCACTGGTCCAGGATCTTGTCATAGCTTGGCCCGCTTTGGAAAGCATGTACCACTAGTTCCACCAGCCTGCCCTGAGTCAGCCCCACCCGATGGGCCTCGGCCGCCACGTGGGCGATGGCGCGGGCCAGCCGGGGGTCGCCCACACCGGGCGGTTGCGCCACCACGACGGTGCCGCGGCCGCGCCGGACCTCCAGCAGGCCCTCGTCCCTGAGCAACGCGTACGCGCGGAGAACCGTGTGGAGGTTCACCTGGATGTCATTGGCCAGATCCCTGGCGGGAGGCAGTCGGTCGCCCGTGCGGAGTAGTCCATTGGCCAGAGCGTGGCGGATGCTCCTGGCGATCTGGTCGAACAGGGGTTCCGCCGAGCTCGGATCGATGCTCAGGCGCATGCGGCACTCCCAGCCATCAGCCTGGCCGACGGCACGGTCAGGCGGTTCCACATACCTCGAACGCGAGGCGCGATCATCTTGACACCGCGTCTGCCCGGCCTGTCGTTACGGCCCCATCTGGTCGCGGTGCCGGCCGGGGGGTCGAGGGCGCCGCCAGGAGTGGCGTGTTCGAAGGTCGACACCCCCAAGGTTCTCTCATGACTTGTTCTATGACAACTATGTCAACCCGCCTGGCACAGGCAGGCATTTACAGCGTTGTTTGAGAAGTTATATAACAAGCCAAGTTGGTATCAAGACGGCAACGACCTGGAGTTGGCATGCGACCAATGATCGTCGGAACCATCGTGACCATTTGCGTCATAGCGGCGGGATCGGCCGCGGCGGCGTCCGACCCGCCGGTGAGATACACGGGAGAAGAGCTCTTCTCGGGCCTCCTCCTCTCCCAGGGCCCGGCGGCGGAGACCTACGCCGACCTGCGCGGCCCCCACTCGAACGTCGTCTGGACGGCGGCCGAGGCCAGCCGGCTGACCGGCCGCATCAAGGCCCTGGATCCCCGGTTCTTCGCCTCCTTCAAGGCCGACGTCACCAGCGGCGACCGGGTGCGGGTGCACCGGGCCGCGAATCGGGCGGGCGAACTCGCCGTCAAGGCATACGGGGCCGGCGCCCTCTCCGAGGCGGCCCCCGCCTCGCCGGGCCTGGCCAAGTTCGTCGTGGTCAACCGCACCATCATGAAGCAGACCAGCGTCGTGGTGAACCAGAACAAGTACTGGAGCGGACCCGACCCGTCCGCGAGCAAGCTCGACCACGAACGGTGGGCCGACGAGGTGGCCGACCGCCTCGCTCCATGACGGCGCGGACGGGCGGCGACCGCTGCCTCGGGGCTGCGACGGTCGCGATCGGGCTGGGCTGGATCGTCGTCATCGGCTATGTCGTGCTCGGGCAGCTGCCCTCGCCGGCGCTCGAACTGCCCGGCCAGCGGGTGGTCGCGCGGCACTCCCAGGCGATCGCCCCCCAGGGCTGGGCCTTCTTCACCAAGTCGGCCCGCGATCCGGTGGAGGCCGCCTGGCAGCGCGACTCCGGCGGGACGTGGCGGCCGGCGTCGTCCGGCCCGCACGCCGGGCACAACCTCTTCGGGCTCGACCGGGCGTCCCGGGCACAGGCCGCCGACCTGGGCGTCCTGGTCGCCGCGGTGCATGCGGCCCGGTGGGCCGTCTGCGACGACGGCCTGGTGGACGCCTGCCTCGCCCGGGCCGGGGCGGCCTACCCGGTGACCAACCCGGCGCCGGCGCCCCTGCTGTGCGGGGAGATCGGGATCACCCGGCGGGAGCCCGTCCCGTGGGCGTGGGCCGACGCCGCCGACCGCACCCGCATGCCGGTGACGGCGGTCCGGCTGGAGGTGGCGTGCTGACCCGGCTCGGGGCCGCCGTCCGCGCCCGCGCGGAGACGAGCCCCTGGACGAACGTGTACGGCCTGGCCCGCACGATGCTCGCGGTCGCCACGCTGCTGACCCTGCTGGCGACCGACACCACGAGCCTGTTCCGGCCCGTGGCGGGGGTGCCCGACTTCCCCAACTGTGATGACATCGCCCAGTACGGCCTGTTCTGCGTCGCCGGCCCCGGGCCGGGCCGCTACATCGGGATCGCCGTCCTGGTGGTCGTGGCGACCGGATGGCGGCCCCGGTTCACGGCTCTGCCTCACTGGTGGGTCACGGTCAGCTTCCAGGCGTCCGGCAGCCTGCCCGACGGGGGCGACCAGGTCGCGGCGGTCATGACGTTGCTGCTGCTGCCGGTCGCGCTCACCGACGGGCGGCCCTGGCACTGGGGACCGGCCGCGCGGGTGGCCGACCCGGCCCGGTCGCTGCTGGCCTGGTCGGCGTTCCTGGTGGTCCGACTGCAGGTGGCCGGCATCTACCTGCAGGCCTCGATGGCCAAACTCGGACGCGAGGAATGGGCGAACGGGACCGCGCTGTACTACTGGCTCAACGACCCCATGTTCGGGAGTCCCGAATGGGCCTCCTGGCTGCTCCGGCCGGTGCTGGCCAGCGCCGCCGGGGTCACCCTGCTCACCTGGGGGGCGATCGCGGTCGAGTTCGCCCTCGTGCTGGGACTGGTGGCGCGGCGGGAGGCGTGGCCCTACCTGCTCCTCGCGGGGCTCGGCCTGCACGCGTCGATCGCGCTGCTCATGGGGCTGGGCAGCTTCGCGCTGACCATGATGGCCTGCCTGGTGCTCTATCTGCGCCCGGCGGACACGCCCCTGCCCGGTCCCGTCCCCATGCCGGTCCACGGGTGGCGTCCCGCCCTGCGGCCCGGCCCTGTTCGTGATCTCTCCACCAAATACTGAGCAACTGGGAGGTGCCATGACCGGCGGTCCTGTGAACGGTTTGGTCAGGAAAACCCACAACGGCGAGCCCCGGCCCGAAGCGACTCCACAGCGGCTGGGGATCGACCGGTCGGTCGTCACCCGGCGGACCGGGCTCCAGTTCCCCAACCAGCTCTCCTATCCGGCCTGGGAGCGCATAGGCAAGCAGATCTCGCTGATCTGTGACTCCTCCTCCTGGTGGCTGGGCGACTGGCTGATCTACGGCGAGCAGGCCTACACCGACCGCTACCGGATGGCGATCGAGCAGACCTCGCTCGACTACCAGACGCTCCGCAACTACGCGTGGGTGGCGCGGCGGTTCAGCCTGTCGCGCCGCCGCGACAAGCTGAGCTTCGCCCACCACGCCGAGGTCGCCGCCCTGAGCGAGGAGGACCAGGATCTGTGGTTGCGCCGCGCTGAGCACTTCGGCTGGTCCCGCAACCGGCTGCGGCGCGAGCTGCGCGGCTCGGCCCGGATCGCGGCGGCCGGGGAGGCCCGGCAGGTGGAAGAGGGGAACGGTGAGCCGAGGAAGCGGGCCCGCGCGGCCCGCGCCGCCGGCCCGGACGGCGACGTGCAGCTCACCTACAGCCAGGAACAACTCGAACGCTGGAAGCTGGCGGCCAGCCTGCAGAACAGCGACCTGGTCAACTGGATGGTCGAGGCCCTCGAAAGCATCGCCCAGGAGGTCATCGGCCAGAAACAGCCCGTGGGCTGACCGGCCGCCTCGGGCCGTCTCCGCGTATTCGCGGGGGCGGCCCTTTCCTTTTGTCAATGCCTTTCCGCGATGTTTGCCGCCGCCGGAGTGGGCGTGCTTATTCTTCAGCGCCTTTAAAGAAAGGACGGATGATGAAGGGAATCGTGCTGGCCGGCGGCAGCGGATCGCGTCTCTATCCGCTCACCCTGGCGACCTCGAAACAGCTCCTCGCGATTTACAACAAACCGATGATCTATTACCCGATTTCCGTGCTGATGCTGGCCGGGCTGCGGGACATCCTGGTGATCTCGACCCCCGGCAGCCTCCCGGCGCTGCGCAACGTGCTGGGCGACGGCTCCCAGCTCGGCCTGAACCTCTCCTACGCCGCCCAGCCCGAGCCCAACGGCATCGCCGAGGCGTTCATCATCGGCGCCGACCACATCGGGACCGACCCGGCGGCGCTGATCCTGGGCGACAACTTCTTCCACGGCGCCGGCTTCCCGCGCATCCTGCGGGCCAGCCGCGAACGCCTCGACGGCTGCGTCCTGTTCGGCTACCCGGTCTCCGACCCCGAGCGCTACGGCATCGGCGAGACCGACGCCGAGGGCCGGCTCGTGTCGATCGAGGAGAAGCCGCTGCGGCCCAAGTCGGACAACGCGATCACCGGCCTGTACTTCTACGACAACGACGTCGTGGAGATCGCCCGCGCCCTGACGCCGTCGAAGCGGGGCGAGCTGGAGATCACCGACGTGAATCTGGCCTACCTGAAGCAGGGCCGGGCCCACCTGAACCGGCTCGGCCGGGGCTTCACCTGGCTCGACACCGGCACCCACGACTCGCTGCTGGCGGCCAGCCAGTACGTGCAGGTCATCGAGCACCGCCAGGGCGTGCGGGTGGCCTGCCTGGAGGAGATCGCGCTGCGCATGGGCTACATCGACGCCGACGCCTGCGCCCGTCTCGGGGCCGGGATGAAGAACTCCGAGTACGGCCGGTACCTGATGGAGATCGCGCAGTCGCTCGGCTCCTGAATCCGCCCGCAAGAAGCTGTCCCGCTGGCGGGACCACGTGAAGGAGCACATGTCGTGGACTATCGGGCGCTGACCCCGGCCGGCCTCCTGACGGCCGGGTTCGACACCCTCGACTCCCCGTGGCGGGCCCGCTGGGAGCCGGGGGACCACACGGAGTTCGTACAGGAGCACCTGCCGCCGGAGATCGACTTCGCCACCTCCGGGAGCACCGGCGCCCCCCAGGTCTGGCGGCGGCGGGCCGGGAAGGTGTGGGCGGAGGCGGGCCTGCTGGCCGAGCTGGTGGCCCCCGAGGAGCCAGGGGCGGTGTTGTCGTTCGCGCCGACCGTGCACCTCTACGGGGCCCTCACCAGCGTGCTGATGCCCGCCTGGCTGGGGGTGCCGGTGTGGCACCGGACGTCGTTCTTCGGGGCGATGCCCGCGCTGCCGACGCGGCGGGTCGTGGTGGTGGCCACGCCGTGGATCTTCAAGCTGCTGCTCGAACACCTCGACTGGGTGCGGTCGATGGAGCACGTGACCGTCCTCTACGGCGGCGCGATGTTGCCCGGCACGGCCGGTGAGCTGCTCGACCGGACCGGCCGGACGCTCATCGTCGAGGTGATGGGCTCGACCGAGGCGGGCGGCATCGCCACCCGGCGCTGGTCGTCGGGGGAGCCGCCGGCCTGGACGCTCTTCCGGGACGTCGACTTCCACGGCGTCCCGCCGAAGGAGGAGGCGCCGCTGGTCGTCACGAGCCCCCGGCTCGCCTACCGGCCGGGGGGCGAGCCGCCCGCGTTCTGGGAGGCCGACGACCACGTCGAGGTGACCGGGCCGCGCGAGTTCCTGCTGACCGGGCGGCGGAGCCGCCTGGTGAAGGTGAACGGCCGCCGGATCAACCTCGACCTGGCCGAACACGCCGCCGGCGCGGTGCTCGACTGCGCCGACCTGGCCGTCGTCGCGGTGACCGACCCGGTCATCGGCGAACACGTCGACCTGCTCGTCGTGCTCCGGCCGGGCACCGAGCTGGCCGACCTGGATCTGCCCGCCGCCTTCGAGCGGCTGGGAGTGCGGCCCCGCCGGGTGCGGGCCGTACCGGAAATCGAACGCTCAGCGATGGGCAAGGCGACAACGAAGGTGACCACATGACGGTGATCATGGAACGGACCGAGGACGACTACCTCGCCGAGGTGGTGCGCAGCGCCGCGTGGGACGCCACGATCGCGCCGATCACCCCCGGCGACGTCGAGCGCATGGAGGCCAGCGCGGCGACCATCGCCAAGCACCTGGCGGCCGAGAAGCCCATCTACGGCCTCACCCAGGGCTTCGGCCCGCTCGTGCTCTACAGCGCCGAGTCGGAGCTGGAGCAGGGCTCCTCCCTCATCTCCCACCTGGGCACCGCGCAGGGCCGGCCGCTCGACCCGGAGGTGTCGCGACTGATCCTGTTCCTGCGGCTCAACAGCTCCCGGCGCGGCTACTCGGCGGTCTCGCCGGCGTTCTGGCAGAACCTCGCCGACCTGTGGAACGCCGGGTTCACCCCGGTCATCCCGCGCGACGGCACCGTCAGCGCCAGCGGCGACCTGCAGCCGCTCGCGGCGGCGGCGCTGGCGTACACGGGGTTCGGCGAGGCGTGGCAGCGCGACGGCGACGGCTGGCAGCGGAGGCCCGCCCGGGAGGTGCTCGCCTCGCTGGGATTCGCGCCCTTCGAGTGGCCGGTCCGCGAGGCGCTCGCCTTCGTCAACGGCACCGGCGCCAGCCTGGCCGTCTCGATCCTCAACCAGCAGTCGGCGCTGCGCCTGGTCAGGGCCGGGGCGATGTTGTCGGGGCGGCTGGCGGCCCTGCTCGGCGCCAACCCCGAGCACTACGCCGACGCGCACGCCCACGCCCGCGGCCAGGCCGGCCAGCTGACGGCCGCGCGGTGGATCAGGGCCGAGCTTCCCCCCGGCCACGTGCGCGACGAGCGGCGGGCGCTCCAGGAGCCCTACAGCCTGCGGTGCGCGCCGCAGGTCCTCGGCGCGGTGCTCGACCAACTGCGGATGGCGGGGGACGTGCTGGCGCGGGAGGCGCGGAACTGCCAGGACAACCCGATCACCTTCGAGGGCGAGGTCCTGCACGGCGGCAACTTCCACGCCATGCCCGTCGGGCTCGCCTCCGACCAGATGGGCCTGGCCGTCCACATGGCCGCCTACCTGGCCGAACGTCAGCTCAACCTGCTCCTCAACCCGGCCACCAACGGCGACCTGCCGATGATGCTGACACCGCGCGCGGGCCGGGGCTGCGGCCTGGCCGGGGTGCAGATCAGCGCGACCTCGTTCGTGTCGCGCATCAGGCAGCTCGTCTACCCGGCGTCCCTCACGACGCTCCCGACGAACGGGTGGAACCAGGATCACGTGCCGATGGCCCTCAACGGCGCCAACGGGGTGAGCGACGCGCTCGAATTCGGCTGGCTCATCATCGGGTCGCTGGCGCTGGGCATGGCCCAGCTGGCGGTCATGGTCGGCGACGAGCCGGAGGGGATCTGGGCGGAACTCGCGGAGATCTCCCCGGCGCTGGACGCCGATCGCCCGATGGCGGCGGAGGTGCGCGCGGCCCGGGACCTGTTCGACCGCGTCTGATCGTGAGAAAGCCCGGCGGGTGTCTCCCGCCGGGCTTCCTCCTTGTTCTATTTCTGGACGAACTCCAGCACGGCCATCGCGCTGTGCAGTTTGCAGGTGGCCTGGGTGAAGGCGATGCTGCGCGGGCCGTCGAGCACCTCGGCGGTGACCTCCTCGCCCCGGTGGGCGGGGAGGTCGTGCATGAAGACGGCTTCTGGGCACGCGGCCAGCACCTCGGCGGTCACCTGGAAGGGGGCGAAGAGGGTCCGCCAGTCCGGGTCGGGCTTGCTGGTGCCGGTCGTCTGCCAGCGGGTGGTGTAGACGACGTCGCGGTCGCCCGGCAGGTCGGTCATGTCGTGGCGTTCGCGGACGGTCGCGCCCGACCGCTTGGCCAGGCTGTGCAGGTCGTCGAGCACCTCCGGCTCCAGGCCGTAGCCCGGCGGGGTGCGGAACTCCAGGTCGACGCCGGGGAAGCGGGGGAGGGCGCGGGCCAGGGCGGCGGCGGTGTTGTTGCCCTCGCCCACGTACAGGACCCGGAGGCCCTCCAGGCGGCCGAAGTGGGACCACAGAGTGGTCAGGTCGGCCAGGCCCTGGGTGGGGTGCTCCTCGGCGCTCATCGCGTTGACGACCGGGAGGCCCGCCGCGCTCAGGGCGCGCATCTCGGCCGCCGGGCCGGCCGTTCTGGCAACCAGGGCGTCGAGCATGCCGGCCATCACCCGGCCGGTGTCCTCCAGGGTCTCGCCCGTGTTGAGCTGGAGGTCGCCGGGGCCGTAGGAGATCGTCCGGGCGCCCAGCCGCAGGGCTCCGACGGTGAAGGCGGTCCGGGTGCGGGTGGAGGTCTTGCTGAAGTAGACGCCGACGACCCTGCCGCGCAGCGTCTCCGCACGGTTGCCCGCGAGGTCGACGCCGCGGCGGACGATGCCCTCCAGCTCGGCGTCGGTGAGGTCGTTGAGGGAGATCAGGTTCACGGGGCTCCTTCGGCGAGAGCGCTGGTCAGGGCGCGGGCCAGGTCGGTGACGCAGGGGTCGCGCAGCACGCCCAGATGGTCGCCGGGGACCCGGTGCAGCCGCAGGTCGGCCAGTTCCGACCAGCGGCGCAGGTAGCCGGCGTAGGTGCTGCCCTGGATGGACTCGTGCTTCTCCTGGACGAGTTCGTCGCACAACACCAGGTGCACGGTGCCCTCGTAGCGGGGGAAGGGGTAGTCGAGGCGGGCCTGGAGGAGCTCCCGCCACGACCGCAGGCGGTCGGCCCACTCCGGGCCGAGGTCGTCGGCGGTGATCTGCTCGGCGTCCTCGTCGACCACGTCGCGCAGGACCTCCACCAGTTCGTCGGCCGCGGCGGGATCGCCGAACAGGGCCTCGGCCCGCTTGAAGACCTCCAGCTTGGCCAGGTGGGCCGCGTCGTCGCCGGCCGAGACGTCCAGGACCGGGTCGAGGAGGACCAGCTCGACCTCCTCACCGGCGGCGCGCAGGCGGCGGGCCATCTCCCAGGTGATGCCGCTCGAACCGCACCAGCCCAGCAGGTGGTAGGGGCCCGCCGGGCGGGCCGCGCGCATCGCAGCCAGGTAGAGGTCGGCGATGTCGCCGACCGTGCTCGCCGGGGGGTGGTCGCCGTGCAGGCCCGGCCATTCGAAGGCGGCCAGCGAGCGGCCGAGCGTCTCGGCCAGCACCCGGTACCAGTGGCCGCTGCCGCCGCCCGGGTGCACGCAGAACAGCGGCGTCTCCGGCCCCTCCCGCAACCAGACCAGCGGGGAGCGGGGGCCGCCCGTCACGGTGGCCAGGCCCCGGACGGTACGGTGCCCGAGGAAGTCGCGGAAGGTCAGGGTGATGCCGTGCTCCTCGCGCAGCCGCACGATGATGCGCATCATCAGGAGCGAGTGGCCGCCGATCGCGAAGAAGTCGTCGTCCCGGCCGACCCTCGCCAGCCCGAGCACCTCGGCCCACACCCCGGCGATGGTCTGCTCCCTGGCGCCCCGCGGCGGGTCGTCGCGCGTCGCGGACGTGCCGGCGGGCGACGGCAGGGCCGCCCGGTCGACCTTGCCGTTGGCCAGGCGCGGGAAGGCGTCCATGACCGTGAAGTGGGCGGGCACCATGTGCGCGGGCAGCACCCCGGTCAGGTGGGCGCGCAACGCGGCCACGTCGAGGCCGGGCTCCGCGATCAGGTACGCCGCCAGCGCGCCCCCCGCCGGATGCGCCACCGCGGCGCGGACCCCCGGACAGGCGACCAGCGTGTTCTCGATCTCGCCCAGCTCGACCCGGAAGCCGCGCACCTTCAGCTGGTGGTCGGCCCGGCCGAGGATCTCGATCCGGCCGTCCGGGTGCCGCCGCCCCAGGTCGCCGGTGGCGTAGAGGCGGGCGCCGGGCGGGCCGAACGGGTCGGGGCGGAAGTTCTCCGCCGTGTGGCCGGGCTGGCCGAGGTAGCCCCGGGCCAGGCCGTCGCCGCCGACGTGGATCTCCCCGGGGACCCCGAACGCCGCCGGTTCGCCACCGGGGGTGAGGACGTGGGAGGTGGCGCCGTCCGCCAGGAACCACGTGCCGTCGTCGACCCGGGCGCCGAAGCAGAAGATCGTGGCCTCGTTGGGGCCGTAGCAGTCCCAGACCTGCGCGCCGGTCGCGACCAGGCGGTCCTTCAGCGCCTGGGTCATGGCCTCGCCGCCGGAGACGATCCGGAAGCCCGGCGGCGGCGTCCACCCCGACTCGACCAGCATCCGCCACGTGGTGGGGGAGCACTGCATCCAGCTCACGTCGTGCGCGGTCAGCAGGTCGGCGAGGGAGAACGGGTCGCGGGCCAGGTCCTCGGCGGCCAGGACGAGCCTCGCGCCCTGCGTCAGCGCGCCGAAGACGTCGAGCGTGGCGACGTCGGTGGTGATCGGCACCACGGCCGCCAGCACGTCGTCGGCCGACAGGCCCGGCGTGTGCGCGTTCGACCTGACCCGGTCGGCCAGCGCGGCGTGCCGGACCATCACGCCCTTCGGGCGGCCGGTCGAACCGGAGGTGTAGATGACGCAGGCGACGTCGTCGGGCTGCGGCGACCACGGCGTGACGTCGTCGTCGAGCGGCTCCAGGCCGGGCGTGACGACCACGCGCGCGCCCGCGTCGCGCAGCAGCGCGGCCCGCCGGTCGGCCGGGTCGCGCGGGTCAAGCGGCACGTACGCCGCCCCCGTCCGCAGGACGCCCAGCAGCGCGGCGACCAGGTCGGTGCTCCGGGGCAGGCAGACCCCGACGACGTCACCGGGGGCGACCCCCATCAGCACGAGCCGCGCGGCCCACCGCCTGGCCCGGTCGTGGAGTTCGGCGAAGGTCAGCGCGCCGTCGGGGGCGACCACGGCGACCTGGTCCGACACCGGGATCCGCTCGTGGACGGCTCCCCGCCAGCCTTCTCCCCGGGGTCCGCCGCCGAGCGCGAGGATCTCCGCCCGGTCCTCGGCGGCCAGCGCCGACGCCGCGACGGGGCCGTCGGGGTCGGCGGCCATCGCGGTGAGCACCGTCCGGTACATCCGGGCCAGCAGTTCCCCGTACGGCCGGGCCACCCGCTCCGACCGGAGGGTCAGCACCAGCGCGTCGCCCTCGGTCGAGACGGCCAGCGGGAACTCGTTCGGGCTGATCTCGCTGCTGGCGGCCGTGTCGACGGCCTCCCGGTCGAGGACGTGGAAGTCGAGGTAGTTGAACACGACCTCCAGCAACCGCCCGCCGTCGCCGAACTCGCGCTGCATCTCCGCCAGCGGGAAGCGCCGGTAGGGCCACAACTCGACCTCCTCGGCGAAGGTGGCGCGGACGAGGTCGGTCCAGGTGCCGGAGAAGCCGGGGGCCAGGAACGGGACGGGGTTGAGGAACATGCCCCGCACCCGGTCGCCGTCCTTCACCTCGGGGCGGCCGTTGCTGACCAGTCCGCAGTGGAACCGCGGCGCCGATGTGAGGGAGCGCCAGACGGCCAGGTGGGCGGCGAGCAGCACGCTCTTCTTCGAGGCGCCGGCCCGCTTGGCGAGCAGCCGGAGCCCGGGGTCGAGCCCGGCCAGCGGGACGGTCAGTTCGTAGAGGCCCGGCTCGCCCGCCCAGGACGCCGGGATCTTCACCGGCTCCGCCTCGCCGAGGCGGTCGCGCCAGAAGGCGCGATGGGCCGGGTCGCGCAGGCCGGCCTGCTCCTGGGCGATGAAGTCGGCGTACCGGACCGAGATCCGCTCCTCGGGGAGGGGCAGCCCGGCGCGGGCGGCGCGGTAGCAGGCCAGCAGCTCCGAGATGAGCGAGTTGTGGCTCCAGCCGTCGAGGACGGCGTGGCATTCGGTGAAGGTCAGATACCAGCGGTCGTCGGCGACCCGGTGGGCGCCGAGGCGGACCAGGGGCGCCTTCGTCAGGTCGAACGGCCGCGCCCGTTCGGCCTCCTGGAACTCGAGCAGGGTCGACGTGGGCAGGGTCACCTCCATTTCCGCCGTCTCGTGCACGAGCTGGCGGTAGGAGCCCAGGTCGAAGGAGGTCCGGAGCACCTCGTGGCGCTCGGTGACCGCCTCGGCGGCCCGGCGCAGGGCGGCCGGATCGAAGGGGCCGGTGTCGCGGATCAGATAGCTCGTGACGTTGTGGTAGAGGTTCAGGCCGGGGTCGGCGAGCATCTCGTACACCATGCCGGTCTGGCCCATGGCCATCGGGTAGGCGTCGGCCAGCCCCTCGGGCAGCAGCGCCCGCTCCTCCGCCGGGATCAGCGCGAACGGGGCGACGCCCGGCTCCTCGGCGTGCGTCCCGCCGGTCCGGACGAGCGCGCCCACGGTCGGGTGCCGGAAGAGGTCCTGGACCGAGAAGCCGTGCCCGGCGTCGCGCAGCAGCCCGATCAGCCGGACCGCCCTGATCGAGTCGCCGCCCAGCGCGAAGAAGTTGTCGTCGACGCCGACCCGGTCGACCTGCAGCACCCGCGACCACACCTCGGCGACGGCCCGCTCCGACGGGGTGCGCGGCGCGACGTAGGCCTCCTCCCGGTCGGGGGCGGCCTCGCCGGGCGCGGGCAGGGCCCGCCTGTCGACCTTCCCGTTCACGGTCAGCGGCAGCTTGGCGAGCGGGATGAACAGCGCCGGCACCATGTACGCGGGCATCCGCCCCGCCGCATAGGCGCGCAGCTGCGAGGGCGTCAGCGCCGCGCCGTCCTTCGGCAGCACGTAGGCCACCAGCCGCTGCCGGTCGGCCACGACCACGGCGGTCTCGATGTCGGGGTGGGCGGTCAGGAACGACTCCACCTCGCCGAGCTCGATCCGGAACCCGCGGATCTTCACCTGGTGGTCGAACCGCCCCAGGAACCCGATGTCCCCGTTGGGCAGCCACCGGGCCTTGTCGCCCGACCGGTAGAGCCGCTCGCCGTTCTCGGCGGGCACGAACCGGTCGGCGGTGAGGCCGGGCCGGTCGAGATAGCCGCGCGCGACCCCGGGGCCGCCGACGTAGATCTCACCGGGCACCCCGACCGGCACCGGGCGCATCCGGTCGTCGAGCAGGTGGAGCGTCAGGTCGCGCATCGGCGGCCCGATCGGGCTGCGGTCGCCGCCCAGGTCGGCGCGGGTGAGCGGCCGGTAGGTGACGTGGACGGTGGTCTCGGTGATGCCGTACTTGTTGACGATCTGCGGTGCGGTGTCGGCGAACCGGTTCCACCACGGTTCCAGCGCCGCGACCTCGACGGGTTCCCCCGCCAGGATCACCAGCCGCAGCGCCAGCCCGTCGAGCGCGGGGTCGCCCCGACCGGCGAGCTCGACGAGCCCGTGGAAGGCCGACGGCGTCTGGTTCAGGACGGTGATCCGCTCCCGGACCAGCACGTCGGCCAGCTCCCACGGCGATCGCACCACCGACGACGGCACCACGACGAGCAGCCCGCCGTAGAGCAGCGCGCCCCACATCTCCCACACCGACACGTCGAACGCGTAGGAGTGGCAGAGCACCCACCGGTCCTCCGGCGAGAACCGGTAGGCCTCCTCGTTGGCGGTCAGCAGGCGGACCACGTTGGCGTGGGTGACCTGCACCCCCTTCGGGCGTCCGGTCGAGCCCGAGGTGTAGATGACGTAGGCCAGGTCGCCGGGGTGCGCGCCCGTCTCGGGGGCGGTCGCGTCGCCGCCGAGCGGCTCGTCGAGGTCGACGACGTCGAGCGCCGGGAGCCGGTCGCGCAGCGCGCCCTCGGTCACCACGACCCGGGCCCGCGCGTCGCCCAGCACGTACCCGATCCGTTCGGCCGGGTGGTCGGGGTCGATCGGCAGGTAGGCGCAGCCGGCCTTCAGCACGCCCAGGATCGCCACGATCGTGTTCGCGTCGCGCCGCAGGCAGACGCCGACCAGGTCCTCCCGGCCCAGCCCCTTCGTCAGCAGGTGGTTGGCCAGCCGGTTGGCGCGCAGGTCCAGGTCCCGGTACGTCATCTCGACGTCCCCGGCCCTGAGGGCGACGGCGTCGGGGGTGCGCCGGGCCTGTTCGGCGAACCGCTCGTGCAGGCACGGCGCGGCGGGGGCGGTCCCGGCGGGACCCCGCACCAGCAGCTCGTGCTCCTCCGGCGTGAGCAGCGGCAGGTCGCCCAGCCGGGTCTCCTCGGCCACGACGTCGAGCAGCCGCAGGTAGTGGGCCGTCATCCGGTCGATCGTGGCCCGCGTGAACAGCGCCGTCGCGAAGGTCGCCTCCCCGGCGAGCGACCCGTCGGCCAGCTCCTCCAGCGTCCACGTGAGGTCGAACTTCGCGCCCTGCGAGATGACCGGCAGTTCCGCGCCGGTGAGCCCGCCCGCCTCGAACCGGATCGGCTCCGTCGTCTGCATCACGAAGTTCACCTGGAACAGCGGGTGCGTCGACAGGTCGTGGTCGACCGCCAGCGCGCCGGCCAGCCGCTCGAACGGCACCTCCTGGTGCTCGTACGCGGAGATCGCCGTCTCCCGCGCCCGGTCGAGCACCTCGCCGAACGTCGGGTCGCCGGACAGGTCGGCGCGGAGCACCAGCATGTTGATGAAGACCCCGACCAGATCCTCGATCTCGGTCCGGGTGCGCCCCGCCACCGGGGTGCCCACCGCGAAGTCGTGCCGGCCGCTGTAGCGCGACAGCAGCGCCCAGAACACGGCCAGGTACGTCATGAACGGCGTCGCCCGGTGGTCGCGGCCCAGCGCGGTCACCCGGCGGGCCGTGGCGGCCGGGATCGTGAACGTCACCGTGTCGCCGAGCGAGTCCCACACGGCGGGCCTCGGCCGGTCGGCCGGCAGCTCCAGCGGCGGCAGCCCGTCGAGCGCCTTCAACCAGTGGGCGAGCCCGCTCTCCAGCCGCGGCCCCGACACGCGCTCCCGCTGCCATGCGGCGAAGTCGGCGTACTGGATCGGCAGCGGCGCCAGCCCGGACGAGGCGTAGGCGGCGGCGAGGTCGCGGACGAAGACGCCGCTCGACCAGCCGTCCATCGCGATGTGGTGCACCACCACGGCCAGCACGTTGTCGTCCGGCCCGACCTCGATGACCTTGGCCCGCAGCACCGGACCGGTCTCCAGGTCGAACCGCCGGGCGCCCTCCTCCTTGAGCAGCGCGTCCAGATCGCCCGAGACGACCTCGACCTCGATCGGCGCCGGGTCGTCGACGACCTGGACCGGGTTGCCGTCGGGATCGGTCACGTAGCGGGTGCGGAGGATCTCGTGCCGGGCCACCACCTCGCCGAGCGCCCGCCGCAGGTCGGGCAGCCTCAGCTCGCCCGTCAGCCGCAGCACGATCGGCACGAGGTAGTCGGTGCCGCCCGGCCGCAGCCGGTCGAGCACCCAGAGCCGCTGCTGGGAGAACGACAGCGGCAGCGCGCCGTCACGCGGCACGGGGGTGACGCCGCCGCCGCGCCCGCCCCGGTCGCGCAGCCGGTCACGCAGCAGTCTCGCCCCTGTGGTCTCGGAGTTCATTGCGCACCTTCCATGCTCGCGATTCGTTCCAGGGCGGCGGCCTGCGCCGCGACCGTGGTCGCCTCGAACAGCACCCGCAGCGGGACCTCGATCCCGAACAGGTCGGCCAGCCGGGTCATCACCCGCGTGGCCAGCAGCGAATGCCCGCCGATCTCGAAGAACTCGTCGTGGACGCCGACCTCCGGCCGCCCCAGCACCTCGGCCCAGACGTCGGCGACGGCCTGTTCGACCTCGTCGCGCGGCGGCGTGTGGTCCGCCGGCGCGAGGCCGGGCGGGGGGAGCGCCCTGCGGTCGACCTTCTTGCTCGCGGTCAGCGGGAGGGCGTCGAGGGCGACCCAGAGCGCGGGCACCATGTAGCCGGGCAGCCGCTCTGCCAGATGCGCCCGCAACCCGGCGAAGGCGACGCCCTGGGAGCCGCCGGAGGTGACGACGTAGCCGACGAGGTTCCCGCCGGACACCGCCACCGCGCAGGCGCGGACCTCCGGATGCTCCGCCAGCGCGGCCTCGATCTCGCCGAGCTCGATGCGGAAGCCCCGGACCTTCACCTGGTCGTCGACCCGGCCCAGGAAGTCGAGCACCCCGTCGGGGCGGCGCCGGACCAGGTCGCCGGTCCGGTAGAGCCGCGCGCCTCCCTCGAAGGGCACGAACCGGTCGGCGGTCTGCCCCGGCCTGCCGAGGTAGCCCCGGGCGAGCCGGGTCCCGGCCAGGTAGAGCTCGCCCGGCACCCCCACCGGCACCGGGTTCATCGCCGCGTCCAGCACGTACGCCCCTGTCCCCGGCACCGGGGCTCCGATCGGCAGGGTCGCCTCCGGGGCGTCCGCGCCGATCTCCCGCACCGGGTGCACGACCGAGGTCACGGTCGCCTCGGTCGGGCCGTAGGTGCACAGGAACCGGGCCGGGAGGCCGGTGTCGAGCCAGCGCCGGGCGTCGTCGTGGGTGACGACGTCGCTGCCGACGTTCATCAGCCGCAGCCCGCGCAGCCGGGCGTCGTGCAGGACGACGCCGGACATCATCTCCCGGTAGTACGCCGGCGTGATCTCCATGTGAGTGATCCGGTGTTCGGCCAGCCGGTCGGGCAGTTCGGCCGGGGTCCAGAACCGGTTCTCGCCGACCACGACCGTCGCGCCCGCCAGCAGGGTCGCGGCGATCTGGTCCATCGCGACGTCGAACGTCAGCGCGGCCAGCAGCAGCACCCGGTCACCCGGGCGGATGTCGTAGGTCCCGGCGATCACGCGGCAGTGGTGGACGTAGGCGCGGTGCGGGACCATGACGGCCTTCGGCATCCCGGTGGACCCCGAGGTGTAGATCAGATACGCCAGCCGGTCGGGATCCCCGGCCGGGAGCCCCGCCTCGCGGGGACCGTCGAGGCCGCCCGTCAGGACGACCGCCGGGTGCAGGTCGTCGAGCAGCCTGCGCAGCCGGTCGGTGGGCTGCCCGGGATCGAGCGGCGCGTAGACGCCACCGGCCTTCGCGATGGCCAGCAGCGCCACGATCGGCGCGCTCGACTTCTCCATCAGCACCGCGACCGGCCGCTCCGGCCGCACCCCCCGCGCCCTCAGCCGCTCGGCCAGCTCCGTCGAGCGCTCGTCCAGCTCGGCGTAGGTGAGCCGGGCGTCGGGGGCGTCGACCGCGACGGCGCCGGGGGTCCTGGCGGCCTGCGCGGCGAACGCCTCGGGCAGGCTCTCCGGGGTCTCCTCGGCCGCCGGCGGGTTCCAGTGGTGCCGGAGCTCGGCCTCGGTGAGCATGCCGAGGCGGCTGAGCGGCGCGTCGGGGGTGCGGGCGGCGCTCCGGGCGAGCGTCAGGAAGTGCCCGGTCAGCCGGTCGACGGTGGCCGCGTCGAACAATGCGGTGGCGTACTCGACGTCGGCGAAGTAGCCGCCGTCGCCGTCGGCGCGCAGCGCGAGGGTCAGCTCGAACTTGGCCGTGGTCGTCTCGGGGACGATCCGCCGCACCTCCAGGCCCGGCAGCGCGGGCGTGTCCCCGGCGGACTCCCGCAGCTCGAAGAGCACGTCGAACAGGGGCGTCCGGGCGAGGTCGCGCTGCGGCGCGAGTTCCTCCACCAGCACGTCGAACGGCAGCTCGTCGTGCCGGAACGCGTCGAGCGCCGTGTCGCGCACCCGGCCGACCAGGTCGGCGAAGGCCGGGTCGTCGCCGAGGTCGCACCGCAGCACCACCGTGTTCACGAAGAACCCGACGACGTCGTGCAGCTCGGGCCGGTTCCGCCCGGCCACCGGCGTGCCGACCGGCACGTCCACCGCGCCCGTGTAGCGGTGCAGCAGCGTGGCGAAGACCGCCAGGAACGTCATGTACGGCGTCGCCCCGCGTGCCCGCCCGACCGCCACCAGCTCCGCCGCCACCCCGGCCGGCACGTGCACCGTGGCCGAAGCGCCGCGCCCGTCCCTGACCGGGGGCCGGGGACGGTCGGTGGGCAGGTCGAGCCGGGGCAGCCCGGCCAGCCGGTCGCGCCAGTAGGCCAGCGCGTGGTCCATCGGCTGCTCGTGCTGCCAGAGGGCGTAGTCGGCGTACTGCAGCGGCGGCGCGCCGAGTTCCTCCCCGGCGTAGAGTGCGGCCAGCTCGCGGGCCATGACCTCCTCGGACCACCCGTCGCACGCGATGTGGTGCAGCACCACCGACAGGACGTGGTTCCGGTCGTCGATCCTGGTCAGCCGGGTCCTGATCGGCGGCCGGGCGGCCAGGTCGAACGGCTCGTCGCCGAGGACGGCGGCCGGCTCGACGACCTGGACCGGGCCGGGGGCGTAGCGGGTGCGGAGGATCTCGTGCCGGTCGGCCAGCGCCTTCAGCGCGCCGGTCAGCCGGTCGGCGTCGAGGTCGCCGGTCAGGTGGAACGACCAGGTCACGTGATATTCGGCGCTGCCCGGGTCGAGCTGGTCGAGGATCCACAGGCGCCGCTGCGCGAAGGAGAGCGGGATGCGCTCCGGCCGGGGCCGCGCGACCAGAGGGGCCGCGGCGGGCTCCTGGTCGAGCAGCCGGGCGAGCGCGGCGACCGTGCGGTTCTCGAAGATCGCCTGCACGGGCAGGCCCAGCCGGGCCGTGACGCGGACCGCCATGAGCGAGTGGCCGCCCAGGGTGAAGAAGTCCTCCGTCGCGCCGACCTCGTCCAGGCCCAGCACGTCGGCCCAGACCGCGGCCACCGCGCGCTCGGCCCCGGTGGCCGGGGGGACCGGTTCGGCGCGGTTCGGCGCGGGGTCGGGCAGGGCGTTGCGGTCGGTCTTGCCGGTCGTCGTCAGGGGGAGCCGGTCGATTTCGACGAACACCGACGGGACGTAGGGGGCGGGCAGCCGGGCGAGCAGGTAGTCGGCCAGGTCGGCGGGCATCCCGTCGCGGGGCACGACGTAACCGATCAGGCGCGGCCGGCCGTCGGGGCCGGGCCGGGCCACGACCACGCCGGAGGCGACGCCCTCGTGCCCGGCCAGCACGGCCTCGACCTCGCCGGGCTCCACCCGTACACCACGGATCTTGACCTGGTGGTCGCGGCGGCCCAGGAAGTGCAGGACCCCGTCGGCGTCGCGGCGGACGACGTCGCCCGTGCGGTAGAGCCGCCCGCCGTCGCGGTGCGGGACGAAGGACTCGGCGGTGCGCCGGGGCAGGCCCAGATAGCCGCGGGCCAGGTTCTCGCCCGAGACGCACAACTCGCCCGGAACGCCGATCGGCACGGGTCGGAGCCCGTCGTCGAGGACGTGGATGCCGGTGTTGTCGAGCGGCAGGCCGATCGGGACGGTCTCGCCGGTCTCGCCGGCCCGCGCCCACGCGGTGACGTCGATCGAGCACTCGGTCGGGCCGTAGGTGTTGACGACCGGAGCCGGAAGCCGGTCGGCCAGCTCCCGCGTGAGCGGCTCGCCCGCCGAGAACAGCAGCCGGAGCGAGCCCGGCCGCAGCTCGTCGGCCAGGTGCCGCCACACCGACGGGACCGCCTGCAGGATCGTCACCCCGTGCCTGGCGACGGACGCGGCCATGACCGCCGGGTCGCGCTCGGCCCCCGGCGGCGCGAGCACGACCTCCGCGCCGCACACCAGAGGGGCGAAGACCTCCCACATCGCGGCGTCGAACGTGATCGCGGTCTTCTGCAGCATCCGGTCGCCGGGGCCGATGCCGAACCGCTCGACCGCCCACATGACCCGGTTCCTGATGCCGCGGTGCGGCACCGCCACGCCCTTGGGGCGGCCGGTCGAACCGGAGGTGTAGATGACGTAGGCCAGCGCGTCGGGTTCGGTGCCGACCGGCCCGGATTCCGGCCCGCCGGGAAGGCCGTCGAGGTCGTCGAGGTCGTCGATGACCAGCTTCGCCCCGGCGTTGGCGATCACCCACGCGTTGCGCCCGGCCGGGTGGCCGGGGTCGAGCGGCAGCACCGCCGCCCCCGCCCGCTGCACGCCGAGCATCGCCACGACCATGTCGGGCGAACGAGGCACGCGGACCCCGACGACGTCGTCGCGGCGCACCCCGGCGGCCCGCAGCCGCGCGGCCAGGGCGTCGGCCCGCTCGTTGAGCTCGCGGTAGGTCAGCGTCCCGTGGTCGCTGCGGACCGCCACCGCCTCGCTCCGGTCGGCGGCGATCAGCTCGGGCAGCCCCAGCTCCCCGCGCGGCCGGACCGGCCCCGCGGCCAGCCGGTCGATCTCGGCGACCTCGTCGGCGTCGAGGAGGGGCAGGGCGGCGATGGGCACGTCGGGGGTGACGGCGGTGAGGAGCCGCTCGAAGCAGCCGACGAACCGGTCGACGGTCGCGGGGTCGAACAGCGCGGTCGCGTACTCGACCAGCCCGTCGAGGCCGCCGTCCGCGCGCCGGGTCAGCTCCACGGTCAGGTCGAACTTGGCGGTACGCCACGGGACCGCCTCCGGCGTCACCTCCAGCCCCGGCAGGGCGAACCGTTCCTCCGCCTCGTCGCGGTAGGCGAAGAGGATCTGGAACAGCGGGTTGCGGGACAGGTCGCGTTCGGGAGCCAGCTCCTCGACGAGCCGCTCGAAGGGCACGTCGTGCCCGAACGCCTCGTGCGCCGTCCGCCTGACCTGGTCGACCAGCTCGCCGAACGTCGGGTCGCCCGACAGGTCGGCCCGCAGCACGACCGTGTTGACGAAGAACCCGATCAGGTCGTGCGTCTCGGGCCGATCCCGGCCGGAGACGGGCGACCCGACCGTCAGGTCGGCGCCGCCGGTGAGGCGGGCCAGGAGGGCGAAGAACCCGGCGAGCAGCGTCATGTACGGCGTCGCGCCCCGGCTCCGCCCGATCTCCGCCAGCCGCCCGGCCACCTCCGGGGAGATCGTGAACGGCCGCCCGGCTCCGCGCGGGTCCGCCACCGCCGGGCGCGGGCGGTCGGTGAGCAGTTCGGCCGGTTCCAGCCCCGCCAGCCGGCGACGCCAGTAGTCCATCGAGGCGTCGCCGGGCCGGGAGTGCTGCCAGGCGGCGTAGTCGGCGTACTGGATCGTGAGGTCCGGCAGGTCGCCCGCCAGCTCGCGGGCCAGCACCCCGGTCGACCACCCGTCGGTGGCGATGTGGTGGACGACCAGGGCCAGGACGTGCTCCTCGTCGGAGACGCGCGCCAGCCGCGCCGTGAACACCGGGCCCGCCGCCAGGTCGATCGGCCGGGTGACCAGGTCGGCCAGCAGGTCCGCGGGGTCGACGGGTTCGGCCTTCAGCGACAGCGGGACCGGCGGGTCGACGACCTGGACCGGGCCGGGCAGGTAGCGGGTCCGGAGGATCTCGTGGCGGGCCACGACCCGGTCGAGCCGCCCGCTCAGGCCGGCGACGTCGAGCGGGCCCCTGAGCCGCAGGGCGGTGACCACCAGGTAGTCGGTCCGGCCCGGCATGAGCTGGTCGAGGAACCAGAGCCGGTGCTGGGCGGGGGAGAGCGGCAGCGGCTTCGAACGGTCGGCCCTGCCGATCACCTCGGCGGCGGCCGTGCGGGCCGCCAGGGCCCGGACCGTGGGGAACCGGAAGACGTCACGGACCGAGACGCCGATCCGCGCCGCCGCGCGCGTGGCCAGCACCGACTGCGCGCCGAGGGTGAACACGTCGTCGTCGACGCCGACCGTGTCGAGTCCGAGCAGGTCGGCCCAGATCGCCGCGATCCGGTGCTCGGCCGGCGTCGCCGGGGGCGCCTGCGCCGTCGTCACCGGCGTCAGCGCGGGCAGCCTGCGCCGGTCGAGCTTCCCGTTGCCGGTCAGCGGCAGTTCCGGCAGCAGTCCCCACAGGTCGGGCACCATGTGCCGGGGCAGCCGGGCCGCCACGAACTCCCGCAGCCCGTCGAGGTCGTCGGCGACGACGTGGGCCGACAGCCGCCCGTCGAAGACGACCGCCGCCGCCCTGACCTTCGGATGGGCCGTGATCGCCTGCTCGATCTCGCCGGGCTCGACCCGGAAGCCGTGCACCTTGAGCTGCCGGTCGCGGCGGCCGACGAACTCCAGGTCGCCGCTCGGCAGCTGCCTGACCAGGTCACCGGTCCGGTAGAGGCGGGTGCCGTCCGGGCCTGGCAGGAAGCGCGCGGCCGTCAGCGCCGGATCGCCGAGGTAGCCGCGCGCCACCCCCGGCCCGCCGACGTGGAGCTCGCCCGTGAGGCCGGGCGGGACCGGGTTCATCGCGTCGTCGAGGACGTGCAGCGTCACACCCGGCAGCGGCCCGCCGATCGGGACGGGGCCCGGCCGGGCGTCGGCGGCGGTCAGCGTGTGGGCGCAGCAGGCGATGGTGATCTCGGTCGGGCCGTAGCTGTTCACGACCGTCGTCCGGCCGAGGGCGGGCAGGTGGTCGCCGTGGAGTTGCTCGCCGCCGACGACCACGCGGCGCGTGAGGGAGGAGTCGGCGGCGAGCAGGCCGAGATGGGTGGGGGTCAGCTTGACCAGGCCGAACGGGCGGCCGGGCACGTTGGCGAGGGCGTCGGCGCCGGCGTCGTCCTCGTCGGCCAGCACGATCGTCGCGCCCGCCGCCAGCGGCGGGTAGACGGAGGTCAGCACCAGGTCGTAGGCGATCGAGGTGTGCAGCGGGACGACGCCTTCGGGGCGCAGCTCGTCGAGCGCCCAGGCGAGGTAGTTCGCCAGGCCGCCGTGGGTGATCATGACGCCCTTCGGCTCGCCCGTCGAGCCCGACGTGTACACGACGTAGGCCAGGTCGTCGGGCGAGACCTCGACGTCCGGCCGGGTGGCGGGCTGGTCGCCGGCGACGGTGTCCGCGGTGATCGTCAGAGCCGCGCCGGCGCCACGGGGATGCCGGGGATCCTGCGGGATGTACGCCGCCCCCGACTTCAGCACGGCCAGCAGCGCCACCAGCAGGCCGGGGGAGCGGGGCAGCCGGACGGCGACGAGCTCACCCGGCCGCGCGCCGCGTGCGATGAGGTGGTGGGCGAGCCGGTTGGCCCGCCGGTCGAGCTCGGCGTAGGTGAGCGAGCCGTGCGGGCCGGTCACGGCGACGGCGTCGGGCGTCTTCGCGGCCTGCGCCTCGACGGCCCGGTGGACGGGGAGCGTCTCGCCCGGCGGCGGTCCGGCGAGCGGGACGCCGGTCGTCGCCAGGGGGAGCCGGGCGATCGGGGTGCGGGGGTCGGCGGCGACCGCCCGGACCAGCTCGGCGTAGTAGCGCGCCAGGCGTTGGACCGTGGCTTCGTCGTAGAGGGCGGTCGCGTAGTCGACGTGGCCGTCGAAACCGCCGTCGGGGCGTTCGGTCAGGTGCCAGCTCTGGTCGAACTTGGCGCCGCCGGCGTCCCGCGGTCTCGTGGTCTGGCCGTGCATCGTGAACATGACCTGGAACAACGGGTTGCGGCTCAGGTCCCGGACCGGCGCCAGTTCCTCGACGAGCACCTCGAACGGCACATCGTCGTTGGCGTAGGCCGCGACCGCCGTGTCCCTGACCTGCGCGACCAGCTCGTCGAACGACGGACCCTCCGACAGGTCGGCGCGCATGACGACCGGGTTGACGAACAGCCCGGCCACGTTCTCCAGTTCGGGCCGCCCCCGGTTCGACAGCGGCACCCCGACCGACAGGTCGGTCTCGCCGGTGACCCGCGACAGCAGCCCGAAGAACGCGGCCAGATGGGTCATGAACGCGGTCGCGTCGCCCCTGGCCAGGGCGGGCACGGTGAACCGCACGGTGCCCACGGAGGGGTCCCATTCGGCCGGGCGCGGCCGGTCGGTGGGCGGCGCCGTCGCGACGGCGCCGTCGAGCCGTTCCCGCCAGTACCGCAGCCCTTCGGGGCGGGGCCGCCGCTCGGCGGCGAAGTCGGCGTACCGGATCGGGAGCGGCGGGAGCTCCTCCCCCCGGTAGAGCGCGCGCAGGTCGGCGGTGAGGATCTCCTCGGTCCGGTCGTCGGACGCGATGTGGTGGACGACGAACAGCGCCTCCGACGGCCCGGCCGCGACCCGGACCGGAGGTTCGGCGGCCAGGTCGATCGGGCCGAACAGGTCCTCCGCCGGGGTCAGCTCGAACGGCCGCGCCGGGTCGACGACCTGGACGGGCCCGTCGAGATAGCGGGTGCGCAGGATGTCGTGCCGTTCGACCAGCCGCGACAGCGCCGCGCGCAGCCGGCCGGGGTCGACCGGCCCGTCGAGAGGGACGGCGAACGACTCCAGGTAGGCGGTCCCGCCGGGGTGGAGCCGGTCCAGGAACCACAACGCCCGCTGCCCGTGGGACAGCGGGATCGCCTCTCCGTCGCGGGGGACCGGCTGCGGCCGGGCGGCCGGCGGGGCGGCGGCCACGACGGCGGCCAGCCCCTCGACGGTCGGGTGGTCGAACACCGCCGAGATCGGCAGGTCGATCCCGAGCTCGGCGCGCAGCCGGTTCGCCAGGCGGGTGGCCAGCAGCGAGTGGCCGCCGAGGGCGAAGAAGTCGTCGTCCACCCCGGCCGGGAGCCCGAGCACGTCGGCGAACGCCGCCGCGACCACCCGCTCCTGCGGGGTGCGGCCCTCCTCCGGCCGCGGCGCGGCGGGCGCGGGCAGCGCCGCGCGGTCGAGCTTGCCGTTGGGGGTGGTCGGGAACACGTCGACCGGGACGTACCGCACCGGCACCATGTGGGCGGGCAGCGCGCGGGCACAGTGTTCGCGCAGCTCCTCCTCGTCGAACGCCCCCTGGAGGTAGGCGACCAGCCGCAGGTCGCCCTCCCCGGCGGCCACCGCGCGCACCACCGCCGCCCGCACGCCGGACGCCCGGCAGAGCACGGCCTCGATCTCGCCGGGCTCCACCCGGAAACCGCGGATCTTGATCTGGTCGTCGGTCCGCCCCAGGATCTCGACCCGGCCGTCGGCCAGCACCCGCGCGATGTCGCCGGTGCGGTAGAGGCGGGCCCCCGGGCGCGCGGAGAAGGGGTCGGGCAGGAAGCGGTCGGCGGTGAGCGCGCTGCGGGACCAGTAGCCGACGGCGAGGCCGTCGCCGCCGATGTGCAGTTCCCCGGTCTCCGCCGGTTCGAGACGCTCGTCGAGGACGTGCAAGGTGGTGCCCGCGACCGGCGCGAAGGACGGCGACGGGGTCACCCGGGCGACCGACGACCAGACGGTCGTCTCGGTCGGGCCGTAGAGGTCCCAGAGTTCGCAACCGAGACGGTCGCCCAGGCCGGCGGGCAGCTTCTCACCGCCGCAGAACGCCCGGAACCCCTCCGGCGGACGCCAGCCCGAGTCGAGCAGGATCCGCCACGTCGTGGGGGTCGCCTGGAGGTGCCGCGCGCCGGTGCGGCGCAGCAGTTCCGCCAGCTTCTCGGGGTCGCGGGCCTCGTCCCGGCCCGCGACGACGACCCGGCCGCCGGCCAGCAGCGGCAGGTAGAGCTCCAGCGCGGCGATGTCGAACGACACCGTCGTGATCGCCGGGAACACCACCCCCTCCGGCACCCCCGGGCTGGCCAGCATCGACGTGAGGAAGTTGGCCAGCGCCGCGTGCGAGACCATGACGCCCTTGGGGCGGCCGGTCGACCCGGAGGTGTAGATGACGTAGGCGGCGTCGTGGCCCGAGACGTCCGGCAGGTCGGCGCGGGCGGGGACGAGGTCGTCGAGCAGGACCACCGGCCCGTCGAAGGACAACCCGGCCCGCGCCGGTCCGGTGGTCACCAGCGCCCGCGCCCGCGCGTCCCCGAGGATGTGGGCCAGCCGCTCCGGGGGATGGCCGGGGTCGAGCGGCACATAGGCCGCTCCCGAGGCGAGCACCCCGAGCAGGGTCCCCACCAGCCGGACGTCCCTGGGCGCCGCGACCCCGACGAGGTCGCCCCGCCGGATCCCGGCCGCCCGCAGGGCCGCCGCCAGATCGAGCGCGAAATCCGTCAGCTCGGCGTAGGTGACCCGGTCCGGGCCCGACTCGACCGCCACCTCGGAGGGACGCAGCCGGGCCCGCTCGGCGATCAGCGCGAACGCGGTGGTCATGCGTCGGCAGCCATCCGCAGCCGCAGGCTCAGCGGCCGCATGTCCGTCCACACCCGCTCGATGTGGGCCAGGCACTCCTCGCGGGTGCCCGTGGTGCCCTCGGCCCGCCAGCCGGAGGGGAGGTCGCGGCCGGCGAACCACACGGAGTACTGCTCCTCGTGGTTGACGACGACCAGGTAGGCGGGACCCGGGCGATCGGAGGTCGCCTGTGGCCCGCGCGGGGAATCCGCCTCGAAAGACTCGTCACGCATGAGAACTCCTCAGTCAAGGAAGCCGGGCGCCCGCACCCCGAGACCGCGCGCCTCGGCGACGTCGAGCACGTGGGCGGCCAGGGCGGCGTCGAGCGCGCCCAGCCCGAACGGCGAGAACACGGTGACCCCGTCGGGGTCGTGGGCGGTGGCCGCCCGGCCGATGATCAGGTCGCCGATCTCGTGGTGCACGAACTCCCGCCCGCCGGTCGCCTGCTGGGCCAGGTCGAGCGAGGTCGCGGCCCGGCAGACGTGGCCGGTGTCGTCGACCACGTTGCGGGCGCCGAGGATCGACGGCACGTCGAGGTCCCGCAGCGACACGTGCAGGACGACGGTCCCCGGCCGGCACGGGCCCGTGGACAGATGGGGCGTCGCGGCGGTGGTGGCCACCGAGACGATCCGGTTCGCCGCCAGCGCCTCGTCGGCGCCCGCGGCGATCGTCGTCTTCAGGCCGGTGAGCCGGGAGACGAACCGGTCGGCGCGGCCGGGGTCGGTGTCGTGCACGGTGACCGACTCGACCGGCAGCAGCGCCCGCAGGAACCGCAGGATCTCGAAGTTGATCACCCCGCAGCCGATGAGGGACACGCCGGCGCGCACGCCGTCGGGCGCGCCGGTCGTGAGCAGCCGGGCGGCGAGCGCCGCGCTCGCCGCGGTCCGCCGGGCCGAGATGACCGACCCCTCGACCAGGGCGACGGGCCGGCCGTCGTCCACGGAGTTGACGATGATCGCGGCCGAGGCCCGTTCGATCCCGCGGTCGATGTTGCCGGGGAAGGAGGCGATCCACTTCACCGCGGCGACCGGCCGCTCCCCGCCGACGTAGGCGGGCAGCGCGATGATCCGGTCGCGGGGCGAGCCGGGGAAGCGCAGGAACACGGCGTGCGGCACGGAGGTCTGTTCGCGGGCGTGCGCGGCGTAGGCGTCGGACACGGTCTGGACGACCCGGTCCTCCGCCCCGTCGAGCACGGCCAGGACGTCGCCCTTCCCGAGGATCAGCATGAGGTCTTCCGCTTCCAGAGGTGCATGATCTCGCCGAACTGGTCGTTGACCCACGGGTCGGAGTAGATGGTGTCGAGGTAGCGCTCGCCCCGGTCGGGCAGCACCAGCACGCAGGTCGAGCCGGCCGGGAGGCGCCCGCGCCGTGCGTCGGCCGCGCTGACCACCGCCCCCGACGACCCGCCGCACAGGATCGCCTCGGTGGTGGCCAGGGTCCGGCATCCCACCACGCAGTCCTGGTCGCCGACGTGCACGACCTCGTCGGCGATGTCGTCGTGGTGGAGCGGCGGCCGGATCGCGGCCCCGTGCCCCGGGATGAGCCGGGGCCGCCTCGGGTGGCCGAAGATGGCCGACCCCTCGGCGTCGACCGCGACCACCCGGGTCGGCAGCCCGTTGCGCCGCGAGTAGCTGCGGCAGCCGTGGATCGTCCCGCACGTGCCGGTCGCGATGAACATGTAGTCGGGCGGGACGCCGCCGAGCTGCGCGACGACCTCCCGCATGATGCTCTCCTGCGCGTGCGCGTTGAGCGGGTTGGCGTACTGGTTGGTCCAGAACGTGTGCGGATGCCGGGCGAGGAGCTCCTGGACGCGGCGCAGCCGGGCCGGGAGGTAGTCGCCGTTCTCGGAGTCGGTGACGAGGTCGACCTCGGCGCCGTACGCCGCCAGCAGGGCCAGGTTCTGCGTCGTCGTCTTGGGGTCGACGACGCAGACGAACCGGATGCCCAGGCGGCGGCAGATCTGCGCCAGCGCGATCCCGAGGTTGCCGGAGCTCGACTCGATCAGCACCGTGTGGCCGGGGACGATCGCGCCGGTCGTGATGGCGTCCAGGGTCATGCTGAGCGCGGCGCGGTCCTTGCTGCTGCCGCCCGGGTTCTGCCCTTCGAGCTTGCCGTAGAAGGTCACGGGGGAGTCGGGGAAGAGCCGGTCGAGCCGGATGAGCGGGGTCTCCCCGATCGCGGCCAGGATTCCGTCCGGCGCGGTCTGCATCGTCACGGCGCCTCGTTCTCCGCTTCCGTCAGGTAAGCGTTCTCTCGTTTTCCTCAAGAACGGCGATGATGAAGTCGGCGAGATCCTCGAAGCGTTCGCCACTGAAGTTCTCCAGCTTTTCGAGGAGCTTGACCTGGTAGCTGTTCTCCAGTTCCAGGGCCATCTGGACGAACGAGAACGAGTCCATGTCCTTGAGGGTGTTCGGCTCCGGCACGTCGGGCTGCTCGGCGCAGATCATCCGGGCGGTCTCGCGGACCCGGGCGGTGACCTCTTCCCTGCTGTACGTCATTTCTCGGACTGCCTTTCAGACGATGTGCACGTCGGGGACGTAAAGGATCCAGCGGCCACCCGAATCGCGGAACGCCTGCTCTTTGGCCATGATCTCGTCGGCGTGGTTCCACGCGAACAGCAGCGCGTAGTCCGGATAGGGGTCGGCGAAGTGCTCCGGCGACTTCACCGGGATGTGGCTGCCGGGGGTGAGCCGGTCCTGCTTGGCGGGGGTGGTGTCGGAGACGTACGCCACCAGTTCCGGCCCCAGCCCGCAGTAGTTGGCGACGGTCGCGCTCTTGGCGGTCGCCCCGTAGGCCGCCACCGTCTTGCCCTCTTCGCGCAGGCGGGTCAGCAGCGCCACCAGGTCGTCGCGGATCTTCCGCACGCTCGTCGCGAAGCCCTCCAGTGTGGCCAGGCCGGCCAGGTCGCGGGCCTCCTCCTCGGCGAGCAGCGCGGCGACGGCCGCCGACGGCGTGCGCCGCCCGGCGGGGGCCAGCGTGTAGCGCACCTCGCCGCCGTGGACGGGGATGCGCTCGACGTCGACCAGCTCCAGCCCGTTGCGGGCCGCCATCTCCTTGACCGACTGGGCGGCGAACAGGAAGAAGTGCTCGTCGTAGATCTGGTCGAAGGAGCTGCGCTCCACGATGTCGCCCAGGTAGGGGTCTTCGAACACGAAGACGCCGGTCGGCTTCAGCAGCGTCGTGACGCCCTTGAGGATCGAGTCCATGTAGGGGATGTGGCACAGCGTGTTGGCCGCGTAGATGACGTCGGCAGGGCCGTCGGCGCGCCGCACGTCGGCGGCGGTGGCCTCCTCGAAGAAGTCCTTGCGGACCCGCACGCCCTTGGCCGCCGCCACGTCGGCGACCCCGCCCGAGGGCTCCACGCCCAGGTGGCGCACGCCCGCGTCGGAGACGGTCTTGAGCATGACGCCGTCGTTGCAGCCCAGCTCGACGATGAACGGGTCCTCCCCGGTCAGCTCGGTCGACAGGAACCGCTTGGCGATGTCCTCGAAGTGCGAGCGCATGTACGTCGACCCCGACGACAGGTACGGGTAGTCGGCGTGGAACATGCGCTCCCGGGGCACCTCCTCCATGAGCTGCACCATGCGGCAGTCGCCGCAGACGCCCGTGGCGAGCCGGTAGAAGAACTCCTCCTCCGGCCGGAAAGCCGGGTCGACGAACGCGTCGGACAGCGGCTGGCGCCCGAAGTCGATGAATTCGCGCACGGTGCCGGCGCATATCCGGCATTGCGACGTCGCGGGCATTGGGCCTCCTCGCTGGCGGAAAAACCACGGAATTCAAACGCGGCCTTCTCTGTGATGGCCCGAGTAAATCACCGGAGAACGCCCGGCGGCCAAGCCCGGCTCCGGCGAAAACGCGCTGAACAGCGAGAACGACATTCGTCGTTGTACCGCTGGCGAGACATCGCCGTCCCCGCCGCCACACCGGGGCGCCCCGGCGTGTGCTTATGCTGTGCCGCGAATATCCGGGGACGGAATGTACGGAGGACCATATGGTGCGGTTATCAGAAAGCGCGCCCAAACGCGCCGCCGACATCTACAATTCGACGGTCGCGGCATTCGCCATCAGCGCGGCCTGGGAGATCGGCGCGCTCGACGCGCTGCGCGAGACGGGCGTGCTCGACGTGGCCGCGTTCGCCGCCACCCACGACCTCGACGACCGGGCCGCCGCCGCGATGTTCAACGCGCTCGCCTCCGCCGGCGTGGTGGTCAAGGACGGCCCAAGGGTCGTCGCGGGAGCCGGGATCGAGGAGATCTACCGCCACAAGGCGTTCTTCCACTGGCTGACCGTCGGCTCGGTGAACCTGTTCGCCGACATGTCGGGCGTGCTGCGGAACAAGAACCGGGTCGGCCGCTTCTACAGCCGCAACGCCCCGGCCGTCAGCTACGCCTGCCGCGACATCAACCGGTTGTCGTTCGAGCCGGCCTTCTTCGGCGCGCTCGACGCCCTCGGCTTCGAGCCCAAGGCGGTCGCCGACCTCGGCACCGGCAGCGGCGAGCGGCTGCTGCAACTGCTCACCCGCTACCCGGCCGCCACCGGCGTCGGACTGGACATCGCGCCGGCCGCGCTGGAGGACGCCGCCAACCACCTGCGGGCCGCCGGGGCCGGCGACCGGATCGACCTGGTCGAGGCCGACGCGACCGCCCTGGACGCCGACCCGCGCTTCGCCGAGGTCGAGCTGCTGACCTGCTTCATGATGGGCCACGACTTCTGGCCCCGCGAGGCGTGCGTGGCCTCGTTGCGGCGGCTGCGGGCGGCCTTCCCGAACGTGCGCCGCTTCCTGCTCGGCGACACCGCGCGCACGCGCGGCATCCCGGAATCGGACATGCCGGTGTTCACCCTCGCGTTCGAGGTGGCCCACGACCTCATGGGCGTCTACCTGCCCACGCTCACCGAGTGGGAGGGCGTCTTCGCCGAGAGCGGCTGGACGCTCGACAAGGTCCACCGGGTGGAGATCCCGACCGACTCGGTCATCTACGAACTCAGCTGAGGGAGCGCGGACAATGATCCGATCCGTGGCGATCGTCGGCGGCGGCACCGCCGGCTGGATGACGGCGACCTACCTGAAAGCGGCGTTCGGCGACCGCATCGACGTCACCGTCGTCGAGTCGGCGCAGGTCTCCCGCATCGGCGTGGGCGAGGCGACCTTCAGCACCGTCCGGCACTTCTTCGACTACCTGGGCCTCGACGAGGCCGAGTGGCTGCCGAAGTGCGCCGGCGGCTACAAGCTGGGCATCCGGTTCGAGAACTGGAGCGCGCCGGGCGAGTACTTCTACCACCCGTTCGAGCGGCTGCGCGTGGTCGACGGGTTCAGCCTGGCCGACTGGTGGCTGGAGCACGGCGACCGGAGTCAGCCGTTCGACCGCCAGTGCTTCGTCACCACCGCGCTGTGCGAGGCCAAGAGGGCGCCCCGGATGCTCGACGGCTCCCTGTTCGCCGCGGGCCTCGACGGCTCGCTGGGCAGGTCGACTCTGGCCGAGCAGCGCGCCCAGTTCCCGTACGCCTACCACTTCGACGCCGACAGGGTCGCCGGCTTCCTCGCCGAGTACGGCGTCGCCAGGGGCGTGCGGCACGTGGTGGACGACGTGGAGCACGTCGCCCAGGACGAGCGCGGCTGGATCAGCCACATCGTCACCAAGGAGCGCGGCGAGCTCACCGCCGACCTGTTCGTCGACTGCACCGGCTTCCGGGGCCTGCTCATCAACCAGACGATGGGCGCCGAGTTCATGTCCTTCCAGGACGTCCTGCCCAACAACCGCGCGGTCGCCCTCCGGGTCCCGCGCGACGAGGCGACGGACATGAACCCGTACACGACCGCCTACGCGGCCGGGGCCGGGTGGATCTGGACGATCCCGCTGTTCGGCCGCAACGGCAACGGCTACGTCTACTCCGACCAGTTCATCAGCCCCGAGGACGCCGAACGGGAACTGCGCGCCCACGTCGCGCCGGGCCGCGACGACCTGCCGGCCAACCACATCAGGATGCGGATCGGCCGCAACAGGGACGCCTGGATCGGCAACTGCGTCGCGATCGGCCTGTCGGGCGCGTTCGTCGAACCGCTGGAGTCGACCGGCATCTTCTTCATCCAGTACGCCATCGAGCAGCTGGTGAAGTACTTCCCCGACGAGCGCTGGGACGAGACGCAGCGCCGCGAGTGGAACACCCGGATGGCCAACGCCGTCGACGGCGTGAAGGAGTTCCTGGTGCTCCACTACAAGTCGGCCCGCCGCGAGGACACGCCGTACTGGAAGGAGGCCAAGGTCCGGCAGATGCCCGGCAGCCTGGCCGCCCGCCTCGACCTGGCGCGGTCGCAGCTTCTCGACGAGGAGACGATCTACCCGAACTACCACGGCTTCGAGACCTACTCGTGGAACACCATGAACCTGGGCCTCGGCAACGTCCCCGCCCACCCCAGGCCCGCGCTCCGGCACATGGACCCCACCCAGGCCCTGGCGGAGTTCGCGCAGGTCAAGGCCGATGCCGACGCCATGGTCGCGGCGCTGCCGAGCTGCTACGACTACCTCGCGTCGATCAATGACTGAGACCGTCGGGGACCTCACGCTCACCGACGCCTTCCGCGGCTTCATGAGCACGTACTTCACCGGGGTCTCGATCGTCACCTCGATCGACCGCGAGGGCCGCCCCCACGGGCTGACCTGCAACTCGCTGGCCAGCGTCACCCTGCGCCCGCCGACGCTGCTGGTCTGCCTCGACCGGCACAGCGGCACCCTCGACGCGGTGCTCAGCCGCTCGGCGTTCGCGGTCAACCTGCTGAACGAGGACGGGCGGGGAGCCGCCGAGGCCTTCTCCACGGCCACGCCCGCGCGGTTCACCCAGGTCGCCTGGCGCCGTTCGCCCGGGTCGGGCCTGCCGGTCCTGATCTCCGCCGCCTACGCCAGCGCCGAGTGCGAGGTCGTCACGACCACCGCCGTCGGCGACCACATGGTGGTCTACGGCCGGGTGGTCGCCGTCCGCGCCGACGCCGCCCGGCCCCTCCTGTACGGGATGCGGACCTTCACCACCCTGGGAGAGAAGGCCTAGCCGGCATGCACAACGACACCCTGGCCCAGTTCCTCATCGCCGTCGCCGTCATCCTGGCCGTCTGCCACCTGTGCGGCGCGCTGATGCGCCGCTGGGGGCAGCCGCCCGTGCTCGGCGAGATCCTCGGCGGCCTGCTGCTCGGCCCCTCGGCGCTCGGCCTGGTCTGGCCGGAGGCGGGGGCCTGGTTGTTCACCGCCGACACCCGCGCCTCGCTGGGCCTGGCCGCCCAGCTCGGCCTGGTCGTCTTCATGTTCCTGCTCGGCTGCGAGTTGCGGACCGGCCAGCTCGGCAGACGCAGGGTCGTCCTCGCCACCGTGGCGGGCGGGATGGGCCTGCCGTTCGTGCTCGGCGCCGGGCTCGCCCTGCTCGCCGTGCCGATGCTGATCGCGCCGGGCGCCGAACAGGCCGACTTCGTGTTGTTCTTCGGCCTGGCCATCGCCATCACCGCGCTGCCGGTGCTGGCCCGGATCCTGGTCGACCTCGGCATCGAGCACACCCGGATCGGCACGGTCGCGTTGTCGTCGGCGGCGCTCGGCGACGGCCTGGCCTGGCTCGTCATCACCCTGATCCTGGCCGGCACCGGCCAGGTCGCCACCACGGCCGGGCTGGCGCTGGCGCTGATTCTGGCGACGGTGTTCCTGGTCCGGCCGGCGCTCGCGTACGTGGTCGCGCGGATCCGCTCCGACCAGTTCCTGCTGGCCGTGCTGATCGTCGGGGCGATCACGTTCTCGGCGCTCACCCAGCTCATCAACCTGCACCCCGTCATCGGCGCCTTCCTGTTCGGCGTCGCGGTGCCGCGCGACAACCCGGCCGTCGAGCGGATCGGCAGGCAGTTGCAGGGTTTCACCATCGCCGTGCTGCTGCCGCTGTTCTTCGCCGGGGTCGGGCTCGGCACCAGCGTCGGGCTGCTGGGCGGCTCCTTCGGCAACTGGATGTTGTTCGCCGCCGTGCTGCTCATCGCGGTCGCCGCCAAGGTGGTCGGCGCCGGGGGCGGCGCGCGACTGGCCGGGCTGCCCGGCCGGGAGGCGATGTCGCTCGGCATCCTGATGAACTGCCGCGGCGTCACCGAACTCGTGGTCGCCTCGATCGGCCTGTCGGAGGGCCTGATCAACCAGCTCGGCTTCACCATGCTCGTCCTGGTCGCCGTGATCACCACGGCCGTCACCGGGCCGCTCATACGCCGCCACCTGGCCGCAGAAGAACGTCTCGCCGGCGAGACGGAACCCTCGCGCATCTGAAGGAATTCCTCATGCTCTTTCCGCACGCCCAGTCGGAACGCGTCAATCTGAAACCGGCCGGAACCGACGACGGCCGCACCGCCTACGACGTTCTCTTCTCGCTCGGCCGCACCGCGCTGCCGACCGTCGACACCTATCTCGAACGATTCGGGAAAGGCGTCGCCGCCGCCTTCCTGGTGGAACTCCGCGACACCGGCGAGACGGTCGGGCTCTGCGAGCTCAGCGAACCCTCGCCCGCCGGGCACGTCCAGGCCGCCGTCCACATCAGGCGAGGTCAGGACCGCTCGGTGGCCGCCGACGCGGCGCTGCTCACGGTCAATTTCGCATTCGCCATGTGGCGGATCAGAAAGGTGTACTTCCAGACCCACGAGGCGGATCTGGAAAGTTTGGGATTCCATGGAGAACGCGCCAAGCTGGTGCGACGGGAGGCGGTTCTCGCCGACCATCTCTATTTCCAGGGACGCACCTGGGACATGCACGTCCATTCCATTCAACGGGAAATGTGGGACGCCCAGGGTGCGGAAATCGTCAATGGAATCCGGCCCGGAGGTGCCGTCTGATGAGCCAGTACGTCTGGGGTTATCTGCGGGAGTACGAGGACGAGCGCGACGACATCCTGGCCGCCGTCGACGGCGTGTTCCGGTCGGGCAAGCTGGTCCTCGGCCCGAGCGTCGCGGCGTTCGAGGAGGAGTTCGCGGCCCGCCACGGCGTCGGCCACGGCGTAGGCGTCGACAACGGCACCAACGCGCTGGTCCTGGCGCTGCGCGCACTGGGCGTCCGGCCCGGCGACGAGGTGATCACGGTCTCCAACACGGCCGCCCCGACCGTTGTCGCGATCGACCTCGTCGGCGCCACCCCCGTGTTCGTCGACGTCCACGAGGACGACTACCTGATGGACGTCGCGCAGGTCGAGGCGGCGATCACCGAACGCACCACCTGCCTGCTGCCGGTCCACCTCTACGGCCAGTGCGTCGACATGGCCCCGCTGCGGGAGTTGTCGGAGAAGTACGGGATCCCGATCCTGGAGGACTGCGCCCAGGCCCACGACGCCCGCCACCACGGGGAGATCGCCGGCTCGATGGGCCAGGCCGCGGCGTTCTCCTTCTACCCGACCAAGGTCCTGGGCGCCTACGGCGACGGCGGCGCGGTCATCACCCCGTCGGCGGAGATCGCCGCCGATCTGCGGCGGCTGCGCTACTACGGCATGCGGGACGTCTACCACGTCGTGCAGACTCCCGGGCACAACAGCCGCCTCGACGAGGTGCAGGCCGAGATCCTGCGCCGCAAGCTGCGCCGCCTCGACGGCTACGTGGCCCGCCGGCAGGCCATCGCCGCCCGCTACGCCGAGGCCCTGGCCGACACCGACCTCGTGCTGCCGAAGGTCGCCGAGGGCAACACCCACGTCTACTACGTCCACGTCGTGCGGCACCCCCGGCGCGACGCCATCCTGGAGAAGCTGAAGGAGCACGACGTGTTCCTCAACATCAGCTACCCGTGGCCCGTCCACCGCCAGCAGGGTTTCCTGCGGCTCGGGTGGGCGGAGGGCTCGCTGCCCGTCACCGAGCGGCTGGCCGGCGAGATCTTCTCGCTGCCGATGTACCCGTCGTTGTCGGAGGCCGAGCAGGACAAGTTCATCGACATCCTGCGGGACGTCCTGGCGACGACATGAACGACTTCTGGGAATGGTGGGCCGAACGCGGGCGGGCCAACCGCTTCGTCGTGACCCAGGTGCCGTTCGGCGAGCTCGGCGAGTGGTCCTTCCACCCGGAGACCGGCAACCTGGGGCACGCGAGCGGGCGCTTCTTCACCGTCGAGGGCCTCCAGGTCCGCGACGCCGGGGTGCCCGTCTGGTCGCAGCCGATCATCAACCAGCCGGAGATCGGCATCCTCGGCATCGTCGTCAAGGAGTTCGACGGCGTCCTCCACTGCCTCATGCAGGCCAAGATGGAGCCCGGCAACGTCAACACACTCCAGCTCTCGCCGACCGTGCAGGCCACCCGCAGCAACTACACCCAGGTCCACAAGGGCGCGACCACCCGCTACCTGGAGCACTTCACCGGCCCCCGGCGCGGCCAGGTCGTCGTCGACGTGCTCCAGTCGGAGCAGGGCGCCTGGTTCTGGCGCAAGCGCAACCGGAACATGGTCGTCCTGGTGACCGACGACATCCCCGTCCACGAGGACTTCCGCTGGGTCAGCCTGTCGGCGCTGCGCGCGCTGATGAAGGTCGACAACCTGGTCAACATGGACGCCCGCACCGTGCTGTCGTGCATGCCGTTCGAGCTCCCGGAGGAGGACGACGGCGCGCTGGCCCGCAGCTACCAGTACCAGCAGCGGTCCCTGCACACCTCGGGGGAGATCCTCAGCTGGTTCACCGAGGCCAAGACCCGCTGCGACTGGACGGCCACGCTCATCCCGCTGTCGCGGGTCGACCGCTGGACCCGCGACGACCACGAGATCGCCGACGACGAGGGCCGCCACTTCCGCATCATCGGCGTCCACGTCGAGGCCGGCACCCGCGAGGTGAAACGCTGGCGGCAGCCGCTGCTGGCCCCCCGCGGCCAGGGCCAGGCGTGGTTCGTGGCCCGGCCGATCGAGGGGGTGCTCCACTTCCTGGTCCGGGCCCGTCCCGAGTTCGGGCTGATGGACCTGGTCGAGATGGCCCCCACGATCCACCTCCTGCCGGGGGAGGACCTGGCCGACGTACGCGAGCCCTTCCTCAAGGAACTGGCCACGTCGGGGTCGGGCCGCGTCCGGTACGACGCCGTGTTGTCGGAGGAGGGCGGGCGGTTCCACCACGCCATGACCCGCTATCGGATCGTCGAGGTCGACGGGTCGTTCCCCGCTGAGGTGCCGGAGGACTTCTGCTGGATGACGGTGCGCCAGCTCACCGACCTGCTCCGGCACGGCCACTATCTCAACATCGAGACCCGCAGCCTGCTCGCCTGCATCCAGAGCATGTTGTGACCCAGAAGGGCGGTTTCCATGCAGGTACGCCCACTGTCGGTCGAGGGCGCGTTCGAGTTCACCCCGAACGTGTTCCCCGACGACCGCGGCCTGTTCGTCTCGCCGCACCAGCACCACGCGTTCGTCGAAGCCGTGGGGCGGCCGCTGTTCCCGGTCACCCAGACGAACTTCAGCCGCTCCCGCCGGGGCGTGGTGCGCGGCGTGCACTACACCACCACCCCGCCCGGCACCGCCAAGTACACGTGCTGCGTGCGGGGCCGGGCGCTGGACATCGTGGTGGACATCCGGGTCGGCTCGCCGACCTTCGGGAAGTGGGACTCCGCCGTGCTCGACGGCGAGAACTTCCGCTCGCTCTACCTGCCGACCGGGGTGGGGCACGCCTTCGTGGCGCTCGACGACCACACGATGATGTCCTACCTGCTGTCGGAGCCCTACGTGCCGGAGCACGAGCTGGCCGTCGACCCGCTCGACCCGGCGCTCGGGCTGCCGATCCCGGCCGGCCTCGACCCGATCATGTCCGGGCGCGACCTGGCCGCGCCCACCCTGGCGGAGGCGGCCGAGGCCGGGCTGCTGCCCGATTATGAGACCTGCCTGAAGATCGACGCCCGCTGACTCGGGGGACCCCATGCGAGTGCTGTTCACCTCGGTCGCCCTGCCCGGACACTTCTTCCCGCTGGTGCCCATCGCCTGGGCGCTGCGCGCGGCCGGGCACGAGGTGCTGGTCGCGGTGCCCGGCCAGTTCACCGCCACGGTCGCGCGGGCCGGGCTGCCGGTGGCCTCCTGCGGGCCGGAGGCCGACTTCGTCGCGCTCTCCGGCGGCGTGGGGTCGGCCTCCGAGCACGGCCGGGTCTTCGGCCGGCTGGCGGCGGCCGGGCTGCCCGGCATGCGGGAGCTGGTCCGGGACTTCCGGCCCGGCCTGGTGGTGAGCGAGCGCGCCGAGTTCGCCGGCCCGATCGCGGCGGCCGGGCACGGCGTGCCGCAGGTCGAATACCACTGGGGGGTCGCGCCGCTCATCGACTACCGCGACGGCGCCGCCGAGGTGACCGGCCCGATCCCCGAACCGGCCGAACGGCTCAACCCGTGGCCGCCCCGCCTGCGGCTGCCCTACGCGCTGTCCCACCACAGCCTTCGGCACGTCCCCTACAACGGCGACGCCCACGTGCCCCGCTGGGCCCTCGCGCCCGCCCCCCGGCCGAGGATCTGCGTCACCATGGGCACCCTGCTGCCCCGCCTCGGCCCGTCGGGTGTACGCGACCTCGTGCTCCCCCTGCTCGAAGGGCTGGCCGGGCTCGGCGCCGAGATCCTGGTGGCCGTCGACGAGGCCGTGGCCGCGACCTGGCCGCCGCTGCCCGGCGCGGTGCGCGCGGCCGGGCGGCTGCCGCTCGCGCAGGTGCTGCCGGGCTGCTCGCTCGTCATCAGCCACGGCGGCCAGGGCGGGCTGCTGACCGCGCTCGCGGCGGGCTGCCCCCAGCTCGTGCTCCCGCAGTTCGACGACCAGTTCGACAACGCCGAGGCCGTGGTGCGGTCGGGGGCCGGGCTGAGCCTGCCGCCCGAGGCGTTCTCCGTCGCGGCCGTCGTCGAACGCTGCCGCGAGCTGCTGGGCGACCCCGCCTACGCCTCGGCGGCCGGCCGCGTGGCCGCCGAGATCCGCGCCCTGCCCTCGGCCTGGGAGACCGTCGGCCTGCTCCGCAAGGTCGCCGGCTAGAACATCGTGTCCCGCCACGGCGGGACGGGGTGCCCCATCGCCAGCGAGACGGCGTCGAGGGCCCCCTTGCGGTGCTCCCGCACCGCCCCGGCCGCCGCGAGCGAGGCCAGCGAGAACCCGCCCAGATAGGCCGACCCCAGCGTGCGCACGTCGACCGTCAGGTCGGGCGCGGCCGTCGTCGCCTCGCAGGACGCGCCGCTGGGGTCGCCCGACAACCGCCAGCGCCGCTGGTTCCACGGGCAGACGGCGTCGCGCACCTCGACGACCGCGTCGACCGGCACCTGGTAGGTGCGCCCGGCCAGTGCCGCGCCGACCTCCACGAGGCGGACCTGGTAGTCGCTCAGGCACAGCGCCGTGCGTTCGGCCCCGGCCAGCAAGAGCAGCACCGGGTCGTCGACGGCCAAGCCGCCGTGGCGGGTGCTCGCCATCAGGTCGTGGTCGAGCAGGAATCGCCACAGGGTCACATAGGCCGCCAGGTCGAGGGCGTGCACCCGGTCGGCCTCGACCGTGCCCTCGCCGTCGCCCGACGTCTCGGTCCGGTAGTAGGCGAACCCGGCCGGCTCGCCGTCGCGTTCGGCCAGCACGCACCGCACGGGGGAGCGCCAGCCCGGGGTCATCGCCGAGGGGTCGTTCTCGAGCTGGCGACGCCAGCGGCTCGTGTAGCGGAAGGTGCCGGGGCGGCCGGCGGTGGCCTGGTCGTGGAGGTCGGCGCACAGGGCGCGGGCCGACTCGGGGGAGACGTAGCGCAGCCGCACCTCGCCGGCCGACGGCAGCGGCGGAAGCGGGGTGCCGCGGGCGACGTCCACCGCGATCTGGCGGGCGGCGACGCCGTAGCCGTAGCGGCCGTAGATGGCGGCGTCGCTGGTCGTCAGGGCCGCGAGCGGCTCGCCGCCCCCCTCGTGGAGGCCGGCGAGCTGGCGGCGCATCAGCGTGCCGAGCAGGCCGCGCCGCCGGTGGGTCGGCGACACCGCGCACAGCGTGACCCCGGCCGTGGCCACCTCGCCGCCGGGCACCCGCTGCGCGATCGACAACACGCCGGCGTGCCCGACCAGGTCGTCGCCGTCATAGGCGGCCAGGCTGCGGCCCGGCTCGAACAACCGGGAGTAGGGGTCGGCCGACGCGTCCGGCCATTCGAAACCGAACGACACGCTCATCAGGTCGCGGACCGCGGAATAACCGCCGGAAAGGCCGCGGATTTCGATTTCCGCCATGCGGTCATTCTCCCGGGGTTCGCCGGAATGGCCAGGAATCAGCGGCCCGGATCTTCGGCGGCCGGCTCCTCCGGCGTCGGCGGGAATGGCGCGGAAACCGGCCGCCAGAATTGCGCCTTCTCGGTGTCGCGCACGACGACGCCGAGTTTCGCCAGCTCGTCGCGGAGTTCGCGGACCGCGTCGCCGTCGCCGACCTTCTCGCGCAGGAGGCGGCGGGCCCGCAGCACCGCGTTGACGGGCGCGCTCAATTCGGGTTCGCCGGGCGTCCATTCGCGGAATCGGTCGCGGTGGGGGTCGGCGTCGAGCCAGGTGTAGCCGTGGCGGCGGAACGCGCCGGTCATCGGCGCGACGTTCAGGTCCCACGGCTCGCGGGCGACCTCGGCGCCGCCCGGGTGGAGCAGGACGAGCCAGCCCTCCTCCCAGAACGCGGCCTTCACGTCGGCCCGGGGCACCTCCTGGGTGAAGGATCCCCGGCGCAGCCGTACGACGTCGCCGTCGAGGGTGACCGCGAGCCCGGCCCGGCGCAGCAGGAACGCCGCCGCCAGGCCCACGAGCCCGCCCAGGACGCACATCGCGATCGTCAGGGACGGCTCGGGAACCAGCCGCACCACGAATTCGACGATCTCCTGGTAGGGGGCCCACGGCAGCTCGGCCGCCCACACCCCGACGGCCTTCACCAGCCAGCCCAGGCCCACCCCCACCACGGGCAGCACGGTCCAGGCCGCGACGGTCAGCCACACCGGCTCGCCCACCACGGTGGGCTTCGTCTCGGCCGGCCGCGTGGTCCGCGACGCCATCGATCCCCCTCGGAAGGTTCGGGTCAGGCCTTCTTCTTGTCGCCGCCGCTCCAGGCCACCGTCAGCGCCAGCAGGCCGAGCACGATCAGGCCGATGTTGGCCACGATCTCATAACCCTGGAGGAACTCGAGATATCTCACCACGACCCAGAGGCGGAACCAGCCGATCCATTCATAGATGAGCCCGGCAGCGCCCTGAATGAGGAATAAGAAGCCCAGCAATTCAACCAGTTTTCTCATGGTCAAAGGCTAACTCATCCGGCTGCGAATCGGGCCCGAACGATCTCGTTCACGCAGAGTCAAGATGTTTGTCTCCGGCGTCTCCGCGCAGGTCGCCGCCATTGTAGCCCATGCGCCGTCTCGCCATGGCGGGACAATTTTGGACACACTTCCGTGCCATTGCTATGTTTCGGATCCCAGCCGATCATTTCTGCAGCGTGAGGCGGGCCGTGCGAGTTCTGTTCGCGACGTATTCGGAGAAGACACATCTGCTGCCGATGGTCCCGCTGGCCTGGGCCCTGCGGACCGCCGGGCACGACGTCCGGGTCGCCAGCCAGCCGGAACTCGTCCCGGCGATCACCCGGGCCGGGCTCCCGGCCACGGCCGTGGGCGCCGACCACCATCTGTGGCGGGTGGCCCGGCGTTTCCTCACCAGACGCGTGGCCACCACCGATCCCGTGCTCTACGAGAAGGTGCGCGGGATCCGCCAGCCGCCGTTCGACGTCGCCGACCGGCCGGACGAGGAGATCTCCTGGGAGCACCTGCGGTCCGGCTACGCCGGCATCGTGCCCTCCTGGTACCGGCTCGTGAACGACCCCATGATCGGCGACCTGGTCGCGCTGGCCCGCGCGTGGCGGCCCGACCTGGTGTTGTGGGAGTCGGCCACCTTCGCCGGGGCGGTCGCGGCCGAGGCCGTCGGCGCGGCCCACGGCCGGGTGTTGTGCAACCTCGACATGTTCGGCGTCGCCCGGCGGCAGTTCCTGCGGCTGAAGGGCGACCGCACCGGCGACCCGCTGGCCGAGTGGCTCGCCCCCCTGGCCGCCCGGCACGGCGCGGCCTTCTCCGAAGACCTCGTCACCGGTCACTTCACCGTCGACCAGCAGCCCGGCTCCCTGCGCATGGAGGCGGGCGGCCACCGCTACGTGCCGATGCGGCACGTGCCCTACAACGGGCCCGCGGTCGTGCCGCAGTGGCTGGCCGACGGGCGGCGGCGGATCGCGGTCTCGCTCGGCAGCACCTCCAGCGAGCGCTTCGACGGCTTCGCGGTCGGCGTGCGGGAGATCCTCGACGCCCTCGCCGACGTCGACGCCGAGATCGTCGCCACCTGGGCCGGCGACGGGCGGCCGGTGCCGGGGAACGTGCGGCTGGTGCCGTTCCTGGCGCTGCACCTGCTCGCCCCGGCGTGCGCGGCGGTCGTCCACCACGGCGCGTTCGGCACCGCCACCGCGGCCGGCCTGGCCGGGGTCCCGCAGTTGTCGCTGCCCGAACGGCACGACGCCCCCTACCACGCCACCCGGATGACCCGTCAGGGCGCCGGGCTGGCCATCCCGCACGACCAGGCGACCGGGGAGAACGTGCGCGCCGCGCTGCTGCGGCTGCTGACCGAACCCCGGTTCGCCGAACGGGCGGCGGCGCTGCGCGCCGAGATGCTCGCCCTGCCCGCCCCCAACGACCTCGTACCGGAGCTGGAACGGCTCACGGCGGCCTGCCGGCCGGAAAGGAGCGCAGGTGTCCGTCGCAGCGCGTGAGGAACCGCCGGGTTACGCCGGTCCGCCCGGCGGATCGGGGTTCGCCCGCGGCATCCCTGCCGTCATCACCACCCGGGCGCAGCTGATCGACGCGCTGAGCGTGGCCGCGTCGCTGGAGCACGCGATCCTGCTCCAGTACCTCTTCACCGCCTGGACCCTCAAGCGCCGCCCCGACGAGGGTCTCGACCCGAAGCACGAGCGGTTGCTGCGCACCTGGGGCCAGACCATGTCCCGGGTCTCCCACGAGGAGATGATCCACCTCGGCGTCATCGTGAACCTGCTGAACGTGCTCGGCGCCGCGCCGGTCCTGCACCGGCCCAACTTCCCGCAGGCGATCAGCCCGGAGAGCCCGTTCGACCTGAGCCTGACCCGCTGGGACGACCACACCCTGTGGCGGTACGTCCGCATGGAGCTGCCCCAGGGCGAGCCGCTGCCGCCCGAGCCGGCCCGGATGCGCCCCGCGCACCCGCCAGGTCCCCGCCACGTCATCGAGTTCGACTACCTGGGCGAGCTCTACGACATCATCCGCGCCGGCTTCGTCCACCTCGGGGAGGACGCCCTGATCGTGCCGGCCGGGGTCGACAGGGACACCCGGTGGGGCCTGCAGGTGCGGCGCATCCCGGCGGTGACCGACCTGACCTCGGCCCTGGCGGCGCTCGACCTCGTGGTGGAGCAGGGGGAGGGCGCGCCGGAGAACCGGGAGGACTCCCACTTCGAGCGCTTCACCCGGCTGCGCCGCGAGCTGGCCGCGCTGCCCAAGGGGTTCACGCCGACCCGGAACGTCGTCGACAACCCCCGTACCTGGGCCTCCCACCGGGACACGCCGCTGGCGGGCACCTACATCGAGAACGAGACCACCCGCAGGGTCGCGGCGGTCGCCAACGACGCCTACCGGATCCTGCTGCTGCTCATGCTGCAGATGTTCGGCTACGACGACCCGCCCGCGGCGGGGCCGCCGATGCTGACCGACCGCGACCTGGTCAAGGCGACGAGCAAGCAGCTCATGTCGTCGTTCCTGCGCGCACTCGCCGAGATCCTCACCGAGCTCCCGGTCGGCGACGACCCCGCCGACGGGGTGGCGGGCATCCCGTTCGAGGTGTACGAGGAGGTGCGCCTGTCCCCCCGCCACGAGCCCCGCTTCACGATCGTGATGGAGGGCCTGGCCGGGCTGGAGAACGACTGCAAGGCGCTCGCGGGGGAGACCGGCGTCGCCCGGCTGGGCGTGCTCGCCGAGCACGCCGGATGGATGCGCCACAACCTGGCCCGGGGGGTGCCCGATGGGCGTTGAGGTCGACTTCTCCGGCTGGTTCCAGCTCCGCCTGGCCACCGACCCCGACCCGCACGACGAGCCGCGCGGCGTCTCGGGCTTCACCTGGTCCTATCCCGGCGAGCCCGACTTCGACCGCACGGTCAGGTTCCAGCCCGAGGGCGCGTTCGCCCGGGTGGCGTGCGAGCCGGAGATCGGCATCGGGGTGTACGTCGACGAGGTCCGCGTCGACGGATCGGCCTCGGAGCATCCGCTGGTCGGCGCGGCCGTCCACCTGGCCGACGAGCCGAAGTTCGAGGGCCGCAACGGCATCGTCGCCGAGGCGGGCTACGAGCCGATCATCCCGTTCCGGCTGAGGTTCGCGCACGAGGGCGGCTGGTTCGGCCGCTCCTACGCCGACCGCTACGACTATCCCTATCCGGAGCTGCGCGGCAAGGGCATCGACTTCAGCGACGAGGCCAAGGCCGACATCGCCCGCGTGACGGGCATCTCCGACCTGGGCGCGGTGTGGCGGGAACGGGAGCGCCGCCTGCTGCGGATCATCGAGGCCACGACGGACGAGGCGCTGGCCGAGACGTGCCGCTGCCGCATCGCCTTCATGAAGGAGAACGACTTCCTCATCGGCGACTACGCTCTGCGCTCCTTCTACGCCTTCGACCTCACCGGCCCCGTCGAAGGGGACCTGGTGCCGGTCGACCCCGCGGAGCCGTGGCCGATCCGCTACTGGATGGGCGGCTGGGACTTCGACTCCCTCTGCGGCTACATCTGCGCCACCCTGACCATCGTCAAGTAGGAGGTTCCTCCCGATGGAGCATGTCCGCCTGGGACGCACCGGGCTGAAGGTCTCCCGGCTGTGTCTCGGCATGATGAGCTTCGGCGACCCGGCCAAGGTCCCCTGGCACCTCGACGAGGAGGCCGGCGCGCCGATCGTGCGCCGGGCCGTCGAGGCCGGCGTGACCTTCTTCGACACCGCCGACATGTACGACGGCGGGGCGAGCGAGGAGATCACCGGCCGCCTGCTGCGCCGCTTCTTCGCCCGTCGCGACGACTACGTCCTGGCGACCAAGGTCTACTTCCCCGTCGGCGACGGTCCCAACGACCGGGGCCTGTCCCGCAAGCACATCAGGTCGGCCATCGAGGCGTCCCTGCGCCGCCTCGGCACCGACCACGTGGACCTCTACCAGATCCACCGCTGGGACCGGGAGACCCCGATAGAGGAGACCATGGACGCCCTCGGCGAGCTGGTCCGCGAGGGCAAGGTCCGCTACCTGGGCGCCTCCAGCATGTACGCCTGGCAGTTCGCCAAGGCCCAGCACGTCGCGACGACGAAGTTCGTCTCGATGCAGCCGCACTACAACCTCCTCTACCGCGAGGAGGAGCGGGAGATGATCCCCCTGTGCCTCGACCAGGGCGTCGGCGTGATCCCGTGGAGCCCGCTGGCGCGCGGCCGGCTGGCCGGGAAGCGGGCCACGACCCGGTCGGAGAACGACCGGCTGGCCGCCATGCTCTACACCGAGGCCGACGACGCGGTGGTGGCCGCCGCAGAGGAGGTCGCGGCCGCGCGCGGGCTGCCCGTGGCGCAGATCGCGCTCGCCTGGCTGATGTCGCGGCCGGGCGTGACCGCGCCGATCGTCGGCGCGACGCGGGCGGATCACGTCGACGACGCGGTCGCGGCGGCCGAGGTGAAGCTCGACGAGGACGAGGTGGCCCGGCTGGAGGCGCCCTACCGGCCGCACCCCGTCCTGGGACACGACTAGAACGTGACGCGCAGTTCCCGCACACCCCGGTTGGTCGAGTGGTCGCGCAGCGGCACCTCGGCCGCCGGGACGGCCAGGGCCAGGCCGGGGAACGCCTCGAACAGCCGCACCAGCGCGATCCTGACCACGACCCGGGCCAGCTGCTGCCCGATGCACAGGTGCAGGCCGTGACCGAAGCCGAGGTGCTGGCGCGCCTCGGCGCGGTCGAGCCGCAGCGTGTCGGGGTCGGCGAAGACCCTCGGGTCGCGGTTGGCGGCCGGGAGCGAGAGCGTGACGGCCTGCCCGGCGCGCACCAGCACGCCCTCGACCTCGACGTCTTCGAGCGCGGTCCGGTTGGGGGCGCCCTGGTGGGGGACGGTCGCGTAACGCATCAGCTCGTCGGTGGCGTTGCCTGCCAGCGACGGGTCGGCCCGCAGCGCCGCCAGCTGCGCCGGGTGCGTCAGCAGCGCCAGCACGCCCAGGCCGAGCATGTTGGCGGTCGGCTCGTGCCCGGCGACGAGCAGCAGCAGCGCGATGTTGGTCAGCTCCTCGGCGGTGAGCTCGGCGCGGAGCTCGCCGATGAGCCCGCCGGGCCGGTCGCCCGTGACGAGGCCGTGCAGGTAGCCGCTGAGGGCGGCGAACGCCCGCCCGGCCTCCTCCTTCGGCGAGTCGAGGTCGACGACCGTCTGGGTGTCGCGCTGGAAGGCGGGATGGTCGTCGTAGGGCACGCCCAGCAGGTCGCACGTGACGATCGTGGCCACCGGAATCGCGAACCCGGCCATCAGGTCGGCCCCCGGACCGGCGGCGGCCAGCACCTTGAGCTGCGCGGCCACCACCTCCTCGATGGCCGGGTTGAGCGCGGCCAGCCGGTGGGCGGTGAAATGACGGCTCAGCAGCCGCCGGTAGCAGGTGTGCTCGGGCCGGTCCATGTTCACGAACCAGCCCGGCAGCGCCTCCTCGGGCGTGTGGTCGGGTTCGGCGCCGTCGTCAGGCCGGTATTCCGCGACGGGCACGTGGCGCAGCTCGGGCCGGTTGCTGAACCTGGGGTCGGAGAGCACCTGCCGGGCGGCGGCGTGGCCGGTCACCAGCCAGCCGACGTGGCCGTCGGGATAGGCGAGCGGGGCGACCGGGCAGCGCTCGCGCAGGGCCCCGAGCTCGGGCGGCGGATCGAAAAGGGAACCAGGGGCACGTTTCGTCGGCAGCTCGATCGGGTCCATTTCGGCAGGCTCCTTCAGGAAAACGAAATGCGCTCGGCCGGGAATTCGATCGTACATTACCCGTTGTCTCGCCGGCGAGACGCGTGATTTTCACCCCGGAGGGTTTCTTCGACCATACTTCGGCTATTGGAGAAAAGGCCGTCGAAGCGGGGAGAGGAAATGACCGCGGATTTTAAGATCCCGACGCCGGAAGAGGTCGGCGATTTCTACGACCGGACCAACCGGCTGATCACCGAGTACCAGGGCGGCAGCATGCACTACGGCTACTGGCTCGGGCCCGGCGACGACAGCGACTTCGAGCGGGCGTCCGACCGCTTCACCGACATCATGATCGACAAGTTGCGGGTCCGGCCTGGTCAGCGGGTACTCGACTGCGGCTGCGGGCCCGGCAAGCCGGGTGTCCGGCTGGCCCGGGTGACCGGCGCGGAAGTGATCGGCATCTCCATCAGCGCCCAGGACGTCGTGCTCGCCAACGAGCGCGCCGAACGCGAGGGAATGGCGGCCCAAGCGCGTTTCCAGCGGGCCAACATGCTCGAACTCCCGTTCCCCGACAATCACTTCGACCACGTGCTGGCATTCGAGTCGATCGTGCACGTCCCCGACCGTGCCGCCGTGCTCACGGAAATAGCGAGAGTGTTGCGGCCGGGCGGCCGGGTGGCGCTCACCGATTTCATCAACAAGGGCACGCCGTCGCAGGACGAGGAAGACCGGAGGGCGCTCGCCGACGCGCTCGCCTCATGGTGTTCGGCGCCTCTGGTGGAACTCGACGACTATCCGGGGTTCGCCGAGGCGGCCGGTCTGGTGATCGACGAGATCACCGACGTGACCGAGAACACGAAGTACACCTATCCGAAGACCTACGGCCCGATGTACGAGTACGCCCGCACCCACGGCGAGGTCCCGCCCGAGATGGCCCGGCTGCTCGACGCCGCCCCCGGCGAGGAGGCGATGAAGTGGGTCCTGCGGGAGGAGCCCACCGAGGGCGTCATCATCGCCGTCCTCCACCTGCCCGCCTAGGAGCGGAAGCGGGCCGTCAGCCGTTCGAGGTCGGCGACCGCCGCGCCGGGAGAGGGCAGCGCCTCCATCTCGGCCCGCAGCGCGGCGGCCCGCTCCCGGGCCGCCGGGTCGCCGAGCAGACGGGCGACGGCGTCCCGCACGTCACGGCCCAGAGACGGGGAGGCCGCCACGGCGACCCCCGCGCCCTGGGCCGTCAGCGCGCCGACGAGTTCGGGCTCGTCGAAGTCGCCGTCGAGGTCCAGCCGCGGCACCACCTGCGGCACCCCGCACGCCGACGTCGTGGCCAGGGTGCCGGCCCCGCCGTGGTGAACCACCACGGCGCACGTCTGGGCCAGCGCGTGCAGTGGCACGAACGGCGTCAGGCGCACCCGGCCGGGCAGGCCCGCCAGCTCGCCGTGCCGGTCGGCGGGCACGGTCGCGACCACCTCCACGTCGAGGCCGGCCAGCTCCGCGAGCAGGTCGCGCAGCTGGGACGCGAACGCGTCGAGGCCGATGGTGACCGCCACCCGGGGCCGTTCGGGCGGCTCGGCCAGCCATCCGGGCACGACGGCCGGGCCGCCGTAGGGCACGTAGCGGGTGCGCAGGTAGGTCAGCCCGGCGTCCAGGCGCAGCGACGCGGGGAAGTGGTCGACGGTGAAGTGGCCCGTGACCAGGTCCTCGCTGAAACCGCCCGCACCGTATCGGGCCGCGCAGGCGCCCAGCCAGGCGGCCAGGGTGTCGGGCACCTGCGAGCCGGCCGGCCGCAGCCGCAGGTAGTCGCGGCGGGCGGCGCCGAAGCTGTCGGGGGTGTACATCAGCCGGGCGTGCGCGGCCCCCACCGCCGTGGCGGCGATCGCCCCCGCGTTCGTGGTGGGCTCCCAGATCACCAGGTCGGGCCGCCAGGCGCGGGCGAAGCCGACCAGCGGGTGGATGAGCGGCGTGTTCTCCATCCGGTACCACCAGGTGACCGCCTCGGAGTACTCGTCCTTCACGTCCTCCCAGGTCGGCGGGCCGGTCGGCGCGTCGACCCCGGCGCGGGCGTCCTCCAGGAGCGACGGGTCGGCCTCCAGCACGCGGGCCAGGCCGCGGTCGGAGCCGACCGGCACGGCCGGCAGCCCGGCGCGGGTGATCTCGCCGGCGAAATGGGGCTGGCTCGCCACGGCCACCTCGTGCCCGGCCGTGCGCAGCGCCCAGGCGAGCGGCACCATCGCGTGGAAGTGGGTCCGCGCCGGATAGGTGGTGAACAGGACGCGCATCAGCGGCTCCTCGCCAGCTCTTCCAGCCGCGGCACGAGCTGGTTGGGGGTGGGCAGGGCGAGCATCTCGTCCCGCAGGTCGGCGGCCCGGGCGGCGAACGACGGCTCGGCCAGCAGGCGCTCCACGGCGGCCCGCACGTCGGCTCCGGTGGCCTCCCCGGCGGGCAGGGTGAGCCCGGCGCCCTGGGCGGCCAGGCGTGCGGCCAGGGCCGGTTCGTCGAAGTCGTGCGGCAGCGCGAGCTGCGGCACGGCGTGCAGCGCGGTCGTGCTGAGCGTGCCCGGCCCGGCGTGGTGGACGACCGCCGCGCACGTCGGCGCCAGGGCGTGCAGCGGGGTGAAGCCGACCAGGCGGGTGTTGGCCGGGACGCGGGCCAGCCGCTCCCGCTCGTGGGCGGCGAGGGTCGCCACCACCTCGACGTCGAGCGTGCCGAGGTGGTCGAGCACGTCCTGCACGTCGACCACGTAGCCGCCGTCGGCGTCGGTCAGGCTCAGCCCGAGCGTCAGCGCCACCCGAGGCCGCGCGGGCGGTTCGCGCAGCCAGGAGGGCACGGTCGCGGGCCCGCCGTAGGGCACGTAGCGCATCGACACGTTGGCCGTGGCCGCCTCGACGCGCAACGAGCCGGGCAGCTGGTGGACGGTCAGGTCGCCCACCGCGAGGTCCTCCCCGAACTCTTCGGTGTACGGCCCCAGCCACGCCGCCAGCGGATCGGGGTCGCCGGGCCGGGCCAGCCGGAGGAAGTGGTCGCGGGTGACCCCGAAGACGTCGAGGCTCCACATCAGGCGCGCGTGCGCGGCCCCGCAGGCGCGGGCGGCGACCGCGCCGGCGTAGGTCGTCGGCTCCCAGACCACCAGGTCGGGCCGCCACTCCCGGGCGAAGGCGACCAGGTCGGCGGTCATCGGGAAGTTGACCATCCGGTGCCACCGCTCGACCTGCCGGGCCAGCCCCGGGTGGACGTCGTCCCAGCCGACCTCGGAGGCGGGCCGCATAGCGCTGTCGTAGGGGTCGGGCAGCCCGGCGCCGCCGGTGCCGAGCCAGTCGGGGTGCAGGTCGATCATGCGCCAGAACCCGTGGTCGCGGCCGACGGGGACCGCCGTGTGCCCGGCCTGGGTGATGACGCCGGCGAAGTGGGCCTGGCTGGCGACCGCCACCTCGTGCCCGGCCGTCCGCAGCGCCCACGCTAGCGGCGCCATCATCAGGAAGTGCGTCTTCTGGGGATAGGTCGTGAACAGCACGCGCATCAGCGGCTCCTCGCCAGCTCTTCCAGCTTCGGCACGAGCTGGTGGGGAGTGGGCAGGGCGAGCATCTCGTCCCGCAGGTCGGCGGCGCGCGCGGCGAACGACGGCTCGGCCAGCAGCCGGGCCAGGGTGTCGCGCACGAGCGCGTCGCCGGCCGCGCCGGAGTCGAGCGCCAGCCCGGCCCC
>NZ_SZQA01000018.1 GCF_005233835.1 Herbidospora galbida
CAGCAACACCCACCGCGCCGACGCCCTGCAACCATGGATGGAGCACTACAACACCCGACGACGTCACAGCGCACTGGACGGTCACCCTCCGATCAGCCGACTGTCACCAACGTCATGACCGAGTACAGCTAGTGCGCGGCCGGGCGCTGATGGGCCTGGTTGATGCGCAGCGCCTCGGCGAGCTGGTCTTCCAAGATGATGATGCGGCAGGCAGCTTCCACCGGGGTGCCCTGGTCGACGAGTTCGCGGGCGCGCGCGGCCAGGCGCAACTGGTAGCGGGAGTAGCGGCGATGGCCGCCGCTGGAGCGCAGCGGCTCGATCAGTTTGGCGACGCCCAGAGCCCGCAGGAAAGTCGGGGTGACACCGAGCATGTCGGCGGCCGCGCCCATGCTGTAGGCGGGGTAGTCCTCATCATCGAACCGGTCCTCGAACCGGTCTTCGGCCGCCGGCCCGTTCTTGGGTTCAGCGGTGTCCGCGATCCTGCCGTGAGTCAGCGTGTCTTCACCGGCAGTCCGGCGACGTTGAGCCATACATTCCTTTCCTACGCGCGCACAGGGGGCCCCGACGCCTATTGCGCCGGGGCCCCGAAGAGTTCAACACCATCTACCGGCCATCTGGCCGGTTCACTGTTTCCGCGTCCGCCCTACTGCTCGGCGGCGATGCGGGGATCGCGAATGCGTGACCGGAGACCACCTGCCTATCTGTGGAACTGCGGCACCCGAGCGGCGAGACACAGCCGGCAACGGGCGATCCCGATGGCGTTCAACACTCCCTTCATCTCTTATTTTCGCGACCTACTGGCCGGCTTCATCTGCGGCAGCGCGTCCACGTTCGGGACCCCGGCACTGCACTGGCCCCTCACGTCCGACCTTCTGCCATAACTGCGACTGCGACTTCACCGGCAGCGCGTCCACGGCCGGGCCCCTTGCTACTGCTGGCCCGTCTCGTCCGAACCTTCTGCCGTCGATCCACTTCGTCGTGCTCCGGGCGGTTCATCGTGATGCTGGTACTTCCGCCGCCCGGGTAGATCCGTCCCTTGCGATGAGAGAAACACTAGCGTCGTCGCTCACCAATGTCTACTCCGGCGAATACAGATTTTCGATGTCGGGGACGGCAGTCCTCCGGGGTGGTGCCGTGACAGCGGGAAACGCCGCATCTCGCTGGCCAGGGCCGGCTCCGCTGTGGCGGACGACCAAAAGAGCCCGCACGCAGTGGGGCCCTTGGCGATCGGGTGCGCACAGCGGCCGCCGGGACCTGCCCCGTTTTCGGCACGCCTGCCTCCAGGATCACCTCGCCGGCAGCCCTCTCTGCGGTGGGGTGCCATGACGGTTGGACCGATGAGGAGTTCGATCTGGTCTCGCGGACCGCAGAGGAGAAGGGCTGACAGTCCCGGACCTGGCGGCCGCCTGATGCGGTGGTCCTGATGCGCCGGGCCACAGAAGACCGAGGCCGAAGAGGTCCCTATAGCCGGGCGAGCGTGAGCACGACGATGAGTTGCAGCGTGCGGTAGGCATCGGCCATGGTCTGGGCCTCGAACGCGAGGGTGCGCCCGTTCCGGGTGACTCCGGGAATGAGGGCGGCCAGATCCGCCGCGCCCAGCTGGTGCAGATCGACCTGGACCCGCACCGGTAGGTGGATATCGAACGGCACCACGGCGGCGTGAAGCTCGATCGCCTGCCCGGCGGCGGCTCGCAGGCGTTCGCATGCCTCCTCGGGGTGCAGGGTGTCGGCGGCGTGCTGGCCGAGGCCCCGTTTGACCGCCACGGTGACGGCCCGGGGCGCCATCGCGCTGAACTCCTCGCAGGCCGCGTCGTCTCCGCTGGCCAGGACGACCGGCACGCCGTAGGAGGCGGCCAGCAGGGTGTTCAGGCCGATTTCGCCGTACGAGACGCCACCGATGCGGACATCGAGGATGCCATCGGCCATGGTGTGAGCGAGGACGGCACCGCTCACACCCGCGCGAGCGTGGTACCCCACGAACATCGCCATCTGGACGCCGTCCTGGAGGCCCGCCACCATGCCCAGCCCTCGCGGCTTGCCGCGAATCAGCCGGGCTCGACGGTCGAGGTCCTCGGGCAGGATGTTCCGGTAGGGGCCGTGGGAGTCGGCCACCAGGACTTCGGCGGACGGTTCGGCGTCCAAGATGCCGGCCACCACGGCGTTGGCCTCGGCCGTCATCAACCGGCGGCCGCGTTCGTAGTCGTGCCGCTCGGGAACGGTTTCCGCCGCGTGGACGATGCCGGCGACGCCTTCGAGGTCCACCGAGATCAGGATCTTCATGGCCGTGTCTCTCCGGGGTCAGGGCCGGATTCGCAGCGGAGCTCAGCCCAGGTCGGCGATGGCGATGACCGGGCCGCCGCCGCTCGGGCCCTGGTGGACGGCCGCGACGCTGACGAAGACGGCCGGGTCGCCCGTCACGCTGGCCGCGACGCCGCCCACGGTCGCCTTGATCTGGCGGTGCCAGTGGACGTCGCTGTCGTCGAGCATGATGTTCCTGCGGCCGCGCACGCTGCCCGTCGGGTCGGCCTCGCACTTCATGAACAGGTTGACCAGGCGGCCGCCCAGGTCGCTGGGGTGGGGGCGCTCCGGCAGGTCGATGCCCGCGTCGCGGATGGCCGCCCAGATGCCGTCGGTGTCGAGCGCGTCCTTCATGACCGAGTGGCCCGCGCGGTAGCGCCCGCCGATGCCGCGCACGTTGCCCACGACCACGATCTGGGCCACGTCGAGTTCGACGCCGCTCGAACACGACGCGACCGAGGAGTAGAGCGACAGGTCGCGGTGGATCTGGTCGGCCGACGGCATCTCGATCTCGCCCAGCGCCACGGCGATGCCGAGGGCGGTCGTGGAGTTGGAGATGTCCATCGAGGGGCCGGTGTCCTCGGTGATCACGTCGTGGCCGCGGGACTTGGCGTCGTTGATGGTCGACAGGGTCAAAAGCGGGGTCTTGGTCTGCACGTAGTGGACGTCGCGCGGGTCGTCGATGCCGGCGATCTTCATCGCCTCGCGGACGCCGGCCGCGACCTTCTCGACCATGGCCGGGCGGCCGATGTCCTCGGGGAGGATGACCTCGCTCATGGCGATGCCCACGCTCAGCCGGGGTTCGTCGCTCTGGACCGCCGAGGCGGGGTCGACCGTGGCGAAGATCGTCGCGTGCGGCGACAGGACGCCGTCGGTGCCGCCCGACCAGACCAGCGGCACGCTCTCGGGCGACGGGTGGCCCCTGCTCGCCAGGACCTCGCGGAAGGCGCGGTCGGCCAGGATGCGGGTGTAGTCGTTGACGCCGCCGTTGCCCTCGGTCTTGCCGATGACGGCCAGCACGCGGGCGGCCTCGATCACGCCGTCGTCGATGAGCTTCGCGAGCCCGGACGCGTCGGTCACGCTCTCGATGGCGACCTTGCGTACCTCGATGGGGTCCGGCATCTAACTCTCCCGGTGAACCGTTGTACCGATATTTCCTGAAATGGCGGCGGCAATGTTGTCCAGCGACGTGATCACTGACTTGGCGCCGCCCTCCTCGACGAAGCGCAGCGCGGCCTCGACCTTCGGGCCCATGCTGCCGCTGGCGAAATGTCCCTCGGCCTGCAGTACCCGCATCTCCTTCGGCGTCACGCTCCCGATGGGACGGGCCTCGGGGGTGCCGTAACCGGCGATGGCGTGCGGGACGTCGGTCGCGATGACCAGGATGTCCGCCCCGACCGCCTGGGCCAGGGCGCAGGCCGCGTGGTCCTTGTCGATGACGGCCTCCACGCCGTGCAGCCGGCCCTCGGCGTCGCGCACGACCGGCACTCCCCCGCCGCCCGCGGCGACGACGGTGTAACCGGCCTCCATCAGCGCCACGGCCGGGGCGGCGTCGAGGATCTCCACCGGCCGGGGCGAGGCGACCACGCGGCGCCAGCCGCGCTCGAACTCCCGCCACGACTGGCCGAGCGCCTGGAAGCGCCGGGCCTCCACGACCGAGAAGTACTGCCCGATCGGCTTGACGGGGTCGTGGAAGGCCGGGTCGTCGGGGTCGACGAGGGTGCGGGTGACCACGGTCGCCGACGGGATCGGGTCGAGGGCGTTCATGATCAGGGCGCCGAGGGTGCCCTGGGTCTGGGCGCCGCACCAGTCGAGCGGCACCGGCGGGACCACGTGGGCGGTGAGCTGGTTCTTCAGCAGGATGTTGCCGACCTGGGGGCCGTTGCCGTGGGTGATCGCCACCCGGTGGCCGTGGCCGATCAGGTCGGCGACGTGGGTCATGGCGCGCTCGATCGCGCGCTTCTGGTCGGCCGGGGCGGCGGAGCCGTCCGGCGCGGTCATCGCGTTGCCGCCGAGGGCGATCAGGACACGCTCACCCGTCACACGGCGAAACTATCCGCCGCCCATCTCCCCGGCATTGGCGACTCTCGCCGTCGAAGGTCATGACCCTGGGCAAGATTCACCAAGTGCGCCGTCCGCACGGCCCGCCCTCGGTGGCCCGCACCTCGCCGTTCTTCAGGTCGAGCTCGACCGTCGCGAGGGTGATGTGGTCGTCGTCATGGCCGGGCTCGGTGTGGTGGCAGACGCCGCCGGCGTGCCGGGCCATCACCTTGCGGACCGTCGCCGCGTCGGGCTTGGCGGTGTGCCGGCGCAGGCCGCGCCGCAGCTGGTCGCGCCGGATGAGGGTGCCCGGGTGCAGGCGCGGATAGGGGTCGCTGGGCACCACGCGCGGGTCGAGGAAGTGGTTGGTGTGGACGAGCATGCCGTCGTCCTCGGGAACGGTCCACCCGGGTCCGCCCGGGTGGAGTTCGCAGGTCACGGCCGCGTTTCCGCCGGGGCCGTGGGAGACCAGGCTGAGCGAGGAGGAGGCCGTGACGGGGGCGGTGGTGAGGGTGTAGGCGGCCGAGGTGACCGAGTCGCACTCGTCGAGCACCCGGCGGGCGGCCACGTGGACCGGCAGGCCGATCCCGTCGGCGCCGTCGTCGTCGTGGTGGAGGCGGGTGAACAGCAGCCCCAGGCCGCTGCTGTTGACGCCGATCTTGCCGACGACGCCGTATTCGGTGAGGGTCGTGGTCACGCGGCCGTCGGGGAACGGGATCGTCCAGACGAGCCAGCCGGCCGCCATCTGGCGCATCCAGTCCCACGTCTGCACGGCCACGGGCGGGGCGTCCTCGTCGTCGCCGAGCAGGACGACGGCCGAGCACTCGCTCTCGCGCACGCCTCCCAGGTAGGAGAGGATCTCGGTCCGGGCGTTGACGGCGGCGAGGTCGGTCACGGGCAGACGGGCGCCTTCCGCCATTCCGGTGATCTCTTCGGCGAGGTCGGGCGCCCACGCCTCGATCGCCTTCATCCCGAGCTTGCCGAGCTCGGTCAGATCGGGCTGCCGCCCCCCTGCTTTGTGCCGGAATACCTCGGTGTAGACGGCGACGGTGCGGGCGATGTCGGCGCTGTGCGCCTGCCCGAATTCATGGCCGCGGTCGAAGGGATCACTGACGGTAGAGGTATAGGCGCGGGTCACGGTATTGAGCATCTCATTCGTGGATCGTTCCATCTGGCTCCGAAATGTGATCCTCATCACCTGGGAGTTTGATGGCTTCGCCGTAATCTGCCCGGAATTTCCCGTTTTAAAATGCCCGATTTCTCCGTTACGGCCCCGCCCACCACGGCCCCGACCACCGCCCCCGGCGAGGGGCGGCGGCCGGCGCTCACCGGCCGCTCAGCCCAGCCGCCGCGACGTCAGCCGCCCGACCGCCTCGTCGATCACCTCGTCGCGCTTGCAGAACGCGAACCTCACGTAGTGCCGCCCGGTCTCGGCGTGGTCGTAGAAGACCTGCGTCGGGATCGCCACCACCCCGGCCAGCTCGGGCAGCCGGCGGGCCAGGTCGAGCCCGTCGGTCAGCCCCAGCGGCCGGATGTCGGTCTGCACGAAGTAGGTCCCGGCCGTCTTCAGCACCTCGAACCCGGCCTCGGCCAGCCCCGCCGATAGCCGGTCGCGCTTGGCCTCGAGACTGCCGCGCAGGTCGTTGACCCAGCCGAGCTCGTGGCGCAGCGCGTGGGCCACGCCGAGCTGCCAGGGCACCGCCGAGGTGAAGGTGAGGAACTGCTTGACCGCCGTCACGGCCGTGACCAGCTCGGGCGTGGAGCAGATCCACCCCGTCTTCCAGCCGGTCACCGAGAACGACTTCCCGGCGCTGGAGACCCGGACCGTGCGCTCGCGCATGCCGGGCAGGGTGGCCAGCGAGACGTGCGGGACGCCGTCGAAGGTCAGGTGCTCGTAGACCTCGTCGGTGATGGCGATCAGGTCGTGGTCGCGGCAGAACGCGGCGATGGTCTCCAGCTCGGCGGGCGTGAAGACGGTGCCGGTCGGGTTGTGGGGCGAGTTGACGATGATCGCCCGGGTGTTGGGGCCGGCGCGCAGGTCGGCCGGGTCGAAGGTGAAGCGGCCGTCGACCGGGCGCAGCGGCACCGCCCGGCGGGTACCCCCGGCCAGCGCGATCGCGGCCGGATAGGAGTCGTAGTAGGGCTCGAAGACGATCACCTCGTCGCCGGGCTCGACCAGGGCCAGCACCGCCGCCGCGATGGCCTCGGTCGCCCCGACGGTGACCAGGACCTCGGTGTCGGGGTCGTAGGACAGGCCCTGGGTCTCCTTGGCGTGTTCGGAGATCGCCTGCCGCAGTTCGGGCACGCCGATGCCGGGGGCGTACTGGTTGCGGCCGCTCAGGATCGCCTCGGTCGCCACGTTGAGCATCGCGGCGGGGCCGTCTTCGTCGGGAAACCCCTGGCCGAGGTTGATCGCGCCGGTCTTGACGGCCAGCCCCGTCATCTCGGCGAAAATCGTCGGGCCGAATTCCCTCATACGTCCAACTAGCACCCGCACAATTTACTCTGTTCGCATGGCGAGGATCCGGGAGCTCGACGCCCTCAGGGGGTTCGCGGTCTGCGGGATCATGCTCGTGAACACCTGGCAGCACGCCGACCCGCGCCCCGTGGAGGGCGCCGCGTTCATGGCGTTCGTCGAGGGCCGGTTCTACCCGATCTTCTCGTTCCTGTTCGGCGTGAGCTTCGCGCTGTTCCTGCGCTCCCACGACGACCGGCTGATCATGCTGCGGCGGCTGGCCGTGCTGGCCCTGTTCGGCGTCGGCCACTGGTGGCTGATGCCCGGCGAGGTGCTGCTGCCCTACGCCCTGCTCGGCGCGGGCGTCCTGCTGCCGGCCAGCTACCTGCCCAAATGGCTCAACCCGGTGCTCGGTGTGGGCGTGGTGGCGTGGGCGGTGGCGCAGGGCAGCCCGTGGATCCTCATCGGCGGCCTGTTCCTGCTGGGCCTGGCCTGCGTCGACTACGGCGGGCCGAAACCGAGCCCGCTGGTCTTCGTGGCCGCCGTGGTCGCGGCGGTCGCGTTCTTCCCCTTCGGCGGGTTCCTCTCGGCGCTGGCCGGGGCGGCGGTCTACGCGTCGGGGTTCCTGCTGCTGAGCCCCCGGGTGTTCGAGCCGCTGGGGCGGATGGCGCTGACCAACTACGTGACGAGCTCGTTCGTCATCCTCGCGGCGCGGGCCGAGTCGTTCTCCGACGTCGTCGCGGTCACGGTGGTGACCCTGGTCGTCCAGTGGTGGTTCTCGGCGTGGTGGCTCTCGCGGTTCCGCTACGGCCCCCTCGAATGGGTCTGGCGGTGCCTCACCTGGATGCGGCGGGTCCCCAACAGGCAGACTGGGGCAGGTGACCGTAGTAGCGCTGGGCCAGATCCCGATCGACCACGAGCCCAAGAAGAACCTGGAGACCGTGCGTGAGGCGCTCGCCTCGGCGGAGGCCGACCTGGTCGTCTTCCCCGAAGCCACGCTGAGCCGCTTCGGCCGGCACATCGGCGAGGTCGCCGAACCCCTCGACGGCCCGTTCGTCACCGGGCTCCGCGAGGCCGCCCGCGAGTACGGCACCGCCGTGATCGCCGGGGTCTGGGAGCCCGACGGGGGCCGCGTCGCCAACACGGCGGTCGCCGTCGACGCCGACGGGTCGCTGAAGGGGGCGTACCGGAAGATCCACCTGTTCGACTCGTTCGGGTCGCGGGAGTCGGAGTTCGTCAGCCCCGGCCCCGAGCCGGTCGTGGCCGAGGTGGCCGGGCTGAGGGTGGGCCTGGCGACCTGCTACGACGTGCGGTTCCCCGAGCTGTTCCGGAAACTGGTCGACCAGGGCGCCGACGTGTTCGCGGTGATCGCGGCGTGGGCGGCCGGGCCGCTGAAGGAGGACCACTGGACCACCATGGTCCGGGCCCGCGCGATCGAGAACACCACCTGGACCGTCGCGGTCGGCCAGCCGCCCCACGCCGACGGCTTCGGGGTCGGGCACAGCATGCTCGTCGACCCGATGGGCGTGGTGACCAGGGCTCTCGGCCCCACGCCGGGCGTCGGCGCCGGCGTGATCGACGCGGCCCGGACCGAGACGGTCAGGGCGGCGCTGCCCTCCCTGCTGCATCGGCGATTCACAATCGGGGACATTGCCGGGTGAATCCCTCCTAACGGGAGGTGAGGAAGTCAATCGCTCGTAAACTGTCCCCCATGAGTGAGCCAGGGCAGAGCACACGCATGCAGAAGGTGATCCCACCGCGCCTGCTCGTGCCATACCTGGCCGGACGGCGCACCGTCATCTCCGGTTACGTCTACCGGGTGCAGGACTGCGAGCGGCTGACCACCCCCCGGGCGATCGTCGACGCCCTCGACCTCTCCTTCGAGGGGTCGGAGCTGGTCCCGGGCGTACCCGAGCTCTACATCCTGCGCTGGCTGGCGCGGGAGATCGACACCTACGTCGTTCCCTACGGCCCCCACATGGGCGGCGACTGGAGCGATTCGCCCCCCTTCGCCGGAAACGGCTTCACCGCCTCGCGGGAGCACGTCGTGCCGCAGTTCCACACCATGCCCATGCCGATCCCGGCGGGCGCCGAGATCGTCCACCTCACCCGGCAGGGCGAGCGCCTGTTCGCGGCCTTCGACGGCCTCTCGTGGCGGCCGGCCGCATGAGCGGCGACGTCGAACCGGTCGGCCTCGGGTTCATGGCGACCTACCGGGGCCGCAACTACCCGGCCGCCATCGGCCCCGGGGGCGACGACGTCGTCCTCTTCAGCGAGTCGGCCGAACCGGGCTTCGAACGCGGCCGCGGCTACCACCGCCTGGCCGTGACGACCAAGGAGCTCGACCGTCTCGTGCTGCTCCGCACCGTCGGCGAGTTCGGCGGCGAGCCCTGCCTGGTCCTCGACGAGGACGACGGCGAGGAGGGCGGCCTGCACATCGCCTACACCGGCCACAGCGGCATGAAGGCCGAGGCCCTCGGCTACTGGCTGGTCGACCACGGGGCCTACGAGGTCGTGGTGCCCCGGGAAGAGGTGCACTCGATCAGGGTCGAGCGCGTCGCCATCCCGCTCACCTCCGGCTAGCCGGCTTTCCCAGGGCGGGGCCGACCGGGCCGGAGACGTCGGACCCGGCCGGCACCATGAGCCCGACCCCAGGGTGGGCGGGCCGGGTCAGCTCGTGCCGACGGCCCGGTAGCGGGCGATCCGCCGGTTCACGCGATCACCGGCCGGTTCGGCCAGGAGCGTGGCGATCTCTTCCTCCAAGGCGCGGGCGACCCTCTTGGCGAAGGCGGGCTGTTCGTAGACCGCGTCGGGGCACTCGGCGATGATCCGGTCGACGATGCCGTCGCGCTTCAGGTCGGCCGCCCGCACCCCCTGCGCCTGGGCGATCTCGGGGGCGAAGTCGACCGTGCGGTAGAGGATCGCCGACGCGCCCTCCGGGGGCAGCGGCGAGAGCCAGGCGTGCTGGGCGGCGAGCACCCGGTCGGCGGGCAGGAGCGCCAGGGCCGCGCCGCCCGAGCCCTGGCCGAGCAGCAGGCAGACCGTCGGGGCGTCGAGCATGACGAGGTCGGCGAGGGAGCGGGCGATCTCGCCCGCCAGGCCGCCCTCCTCGGCCGCCTTCGACAGTTCGGCCCCGGCCGTGTCGATGACGGTCACCAGGGGCAGGCCGAGCTCCTCGGCCAGTTTCATGCCGCGACGGGCCACCCGCAGCCCGGCCGGGCCGATCTTCAGGCCGGACCGCGCGCCGCGCCGGTCCTGGCCGAGCACCACCGCCGGGGCGCTGCCGAACCGGGCCAGGGCCAGCAGCAGCCCGGGGTCGCTCTCGCCCGCCCCGGTGCCGTTCAGCGGGGTGACGTCGGTGGCGGCCAGCCTCAGCAGGGTCCGGACGCCGGGCCGGTCGTCGCGGCGGGAGCTGACGATGGCGTCCCAGGCCGGGACGTCGGTCCTGGCCTCGGGCTCGGTGGCCGGCGGCGGCGCCGGGAGGTCCTTCGGCGCGCACAGCACGCCGAGCGCCCTGACGGCGATCTCGCGCGCCTGCGCCGCCGGGACCACCGCGTCGACCAGACCGTGGGCGAACAGGTTCTCCGACTCCTGTACGCCCTTCGGGAAGCGGTAGCCGTACAGGGACTCGAAGACGCGCGGCCCCAGGAAACCGATCATCGCGCCCGGTTCGGCGGCGGTGACGTGGCCCAGCGACCCCCATGACGCGAACACGCCCCCGGTGGTCGGATGGCGCAGGTAGACGACGTAGGGAAGCCCGGCCTCCTTGTGCGCCGTCACCGCGGCGGTGATCTTGATCATCTGGACGAACGCCAGCGCGCCCTCCTGCATCCGGGTGCCCCCGCTGGCGGGCGCGGCCAGCAGCGGCAGCCGCTCGGCGGTGGCGCGTTCGACGGCGGCGACGAGGCGCTCTGCCGCCGCGACGCCGATCGACCCGGCCAGGAACGAGAACTCCCCGGCGACCACGGCGACCCGGCGGCCGTCGAGCCGCCCCTCACCGGTGACCACCGACTCGTCGTAGCCCGACTTGTTCCGGGCGGCGGCCAGTTCGGCGGCGTAGTCGGAGCCGGGCGGGGCGATCTCCAGCGGTGGCCGGTCCCAGGAGACCCACGAGCCGGGGTCGAGCACGACCTCGATCAGGGTGCGCGCGTCGGGTCTCTCGGGGGTCACGGCGCCTCTTTCCCCTTGAGCCAGTCGAGGACCGCCTCGTTGTCGGCGCCCAGGGCGGGCGGGGCCGTGTGCTCCCCGGCGGGGTGGTGGTCGAAGCGCAGCACCGGTCCGGGCAGCCCGATCGGGCCCAGCACCGGGTGGTCGACCTCGACGAGGAGCCCCTGGGAGAGGGTCTGGTCCCAGGCGTAGACCTCGTCGATGGTGCGGATCGACCCGGCGGGCACCCCGGCGTCGGCGAGCCGGCCGAGCCAGTGGTCGCGGGTCTCGCTGGTCAGCACCTTCTCCATCTCGCCGACGAGCTGGTCGCGATGGGCGAAGCGGTCGCGGTTGGTGGCGTATTCGGGCCGGGCCGGGTCGATGCCGAGCAGCGCGGCGACCTTCTGCCAGTGGCCCTCGTTGCCGGCCGCGATCTGGATCATGCCGTCGGAGCAGCGGAAGGCCCCGAAGGGCGCGATCGAGGAGTGGTGGTTGCCGTTGGCCTTCGGTACCTGCCCCGCGACCGTCCACTGGGTCCCGTGGTAGGCGTGCACGCCGACGACCGAGGCCAGCAGCGAGGTCCGGACCACCCCGCCCCTGCCGGTGCGCTCGCGCTCGTAGAGGGCGGCGGCGACGCCGTAGGCGCCGTGGATGCCGGCCAGCAGGTCGGCGATCGACGGCCCGGCGCGATGGGGCTGCCCCGGCGGCCCGGTGACCGACATCAGCCCCGCCTCGCCCTGGGCGATCTGGTCGTAGCCGGGACGGCCGCCCTCGGGCCCGTCGTGCCCGAACCCGGTGATCGAGAGCACGACCAGCCGGGGGTTGAGCTCCTCCAGTCTGGCCGTGGAGAAGCCGAGCCGGTCGAGGACCCCGGTCCGGAAGTTCTCGATGAGGACGTCGGCCTGCCGGATCAGCCGCGTCAGCACGGCCTGACCGTCAGGGTCCTTCAGGTCGAGGGTGATCGACCGCTTGTTGCGGTTGGTCGACAGGAAGTAGGTCGAGATGTCGCCCTCGGGCCCGACGAAGGGCGGCCCCCAGCCCCGCGACTCGTCCCCGCCCTGCGGATGTTCGACCTTGATCACGTCGGCGCCCAGGTCACCGAGCATCTGGGCCGCGTGGGGGCCGGCCAGCGCCCGGGACAGGTCGAGCACCACGACACCGGTCAGGGGTCCCTGCACGATCGTCCTCCGATTTCGATGGGGAGCCCGCAGGCTACCCGTACCAACGGGGGCTGGCACGATCGGGGCATGCCGACCATCGCCGACCTGGCCGCCCGGATCGCCCTTCTGGAGCCGTCGTGCGGCCCGTCCAGGCTGGTGGCCGTCGACGGCCCGGGAGGCTCCGGCAAGACGACCTTCGCCGGCCTGCTCTCCGGGGCGCTTGACGGCGCACCCGTGGTGCACAGCGACGACTTCCCCATCCCCTGGGACCAGGGCCCCGAATCCTGGTTTTCCCATCTCACCCGAGACGTGCTCGAACCACTACGACGTGGGTCAAAGGCCTCATTCCGCCGGTACGACTGGCGTACCGGAACCTACGCCGAACGACTGGAGGTCCCACCCGCGCCGGTGATCGTCGTCGAGGGGGTCAGCGTGGCGCGGAAGGAGTGCCCGGCGGCCCTTCGCGTATGGGTGGAGGTGCCCAGGGAGGTCAGGCGGGCCCGCGTCCTGGCCCGCGACGGCGCGGAGCACGCCGGCGACTGGATCACCTGGACGGCGGCCGAGGACGCCTGGTTCGCCCGGGAGCCGGTCGCGGCCGACGCCCGGGTGGACGGGACGACCTTCGAGGTCACCTGGTGATCGGACGCTGCGGGACGGCCGGCCGCCCGACGAACTCCTCGGCCCGCCCGATGGCATGCGCGACGACCTCGTAGGACGCGATGAGGAGACCATATGCCTGAGGATCAGACCTTCTCCGCGACACCCGGCCGGATCGACCATGCGGCGGCGCGGTTCCACCGATCTGTCGCCGACCTGGCCGGCCTGCTGGGCGTCGAGGCGACGCTGCGCGAGTTCGTCGGGAACGAGCACCTCGACGTCCGGCGAAACCTCATCCCCGGGTTGCGGCTGAACCCGGAGGCGAATCCGCCGGAACTCCGTCCTCTCGTCGAGGAGGTGGTGCGCATCGCCCGCGCGCATCCGGACGGGTACATCCGCCACCGCGTCGAGATCCAGGTCATGGCCTGACGTCCACCTCCGCGTGCGGCAGCCCGCCCGACAGCTTCGGGAAGCCCGGCCCCCGGTCGAAGAACGCCTCCGCCGGCGCCCGCAGCTCGGCCCGCAGCGCCTCGGTGGCCGCCTCGTCGACCGTGAGGCCGTCCGAGAACACCACCCCGTAGTCCTCGCGGGCGGCTTCGAGCGACACCTTCCCGTCGCGCACGTCGTCGGCGACCCGCGACGGCTCCCGGTCGAAGGGGGAACCCCACCCGCCGCCGCCCGTCGTCCGCACGCGGACGATCTCGCCTTCCCGTACGGGAAAGTCGTCGACCAGCCCGTCCATCTCGACGCCGTCGACCGTCACCACGAACGGCCGCCCGGCCCGGCCCCCGTTCACGCCCCAGCAGCTCAGAATCGACCGGTCGGCGATGCTCATGAACGACGCGTCGCGCAGCAGGCGGATGTGCTTGTCGTAGCCCAGGCCGCCCCGGTAGCGGCCGGGACCGCCGCTGTCGACGGCCAGACCCAGGCGTTCGACCCGCAGGGGCCAGCGGGCCTCGGCGAACTCCACGGGGATGTTGCGGGAGTCGGGGACCACGTGGATGGTGTCCTCGCCGTCGGCGTACCAGCGGCCGCCGGAGCCGCCGCCGAGGACCTCGCGCATCAGGTAGTCGTTGCCGGCCGCGTCGTGGCCGTAGACGCCGGTGTAGCGGATGGTCTCCTGGTCGGCGGGCATCCGGCCTCCGGTCGCCTTGGCCAGCACCCCGGCCAGCACACCGAGCAGCCGGAGGATCACGAAGGTCCGGGCGTTGGTCGGGGCGGGGAAGACGGGCGTGAGCAGGGTGCCCTTCTCCGGGAAGACCATCTTGATCAGCGGGACGACGCCCTCGTTGACGTCGAGTTCGGCCATCCGCTCGGGGGTGTCGGCCAGGTTCCGCAGGATCGGGGCCAGCCACTTCTTCAGGAACACCCCGTCGGCGTAGTCGCCGGCGTGGTTGATGGGGCCCTTGGCCTGCGGGGAGGTGCCGGTGAAGTCGATCACCAGGGGTTCGGGGGCGGCGTGGTCGACGGTCAGGGTGATGCGCTGGGCGTGCAGGCGGGGTTCGTCGACGCCGTCGTGCTCGGCGTAGTCCTCCCAGACGTGGACGCCCTCGGGGATCTTCGCCAGCAGTTCGCGGCGGAAGGTCTCGGTCGTCTTGGCCAGGATCGCGTCGAAGCACGCCTCCACGGCCTCGCGGCCGTAGCGGTCGAAGAGCTCGCCGAGCCGCCGGGCGCCCATCAGGCAGGCCGAGCACTCCGCGTCGAGGTCGCCGGCCAGGGAGTCGGGCATGCGCGAGTTCCGCGTCATGATCCGCAGCGCGGCGTCGTTGGGCACGCCCTGGTCCCAGAGCCTGATCGGGGGCACCATCAGGCCCTCTTCGAACACGCTCCGGGCCCCCGACGGCATCGAGCCGGGGCACGCGCCCCCGATGTCGTCGTGGTGGCCGAAGGCCTGCACGAACGCCACCACCTGACCGTCGTGGAAGACCGGGACGGTCACGCACAGGTCGGGCAGGTGGCCGATGCCGCCCTCGGACAGGTAGACGTCGTTGTGGAAGAAGACGTCGCCGGGGTTCATCGTCTCGATCGGGAAGTCGCGCACGATCGGCTGCACGAGGGCGCTGTAGGAGCGCCCGGTCAGCTTGCGCAGCCGGACGTCGTGGATGCCGGCCCGGAAGTCGTGCGCGTCGCGGATCATGGGCGAGCGGGCGGTCCGGGCGATGGCGGTCTCCACCTCCATCTCGACCGACGCCAGGGTCCCCTCGACGATCTCGATCAGGATCGGGTCAGCCAAGCTCACGGCGCACCTCCAGGTTGCCGTAGTCGTCCATGGTCGCGGTGAAGCCGGGGTGCACCGGGAGCGTGGAGCCGTACTCCTCGATGACCGCGGGGCCCTGCACCACGGCTCCGGCGCCCAGGTCGCGGCGGCGGTAGATCACCGTGCGGGCCCAGCCGTCGAAGTGGACGTCGCGGGTGCAGATCGGGGTGGGTTCCTCGAACTGCGCGGGACGGCGGGCCAGCGCCGGGCGGGTGATGGGGCCGACCCCGCTCACGCGGAGGTTGACCCATTCGACGGCGTGGCGGGGGTCGTCGCGGTAGCCGTACCCGTAGAGCTTCTGGTGCGCCTCGTGGAAGCGGGCCTCGACGTCGCCGTCGGCGGGCACCCGCACCTCGTAGGCCTGGCCGTAGTAGCGCAGGTCGGCGGTGCGGACGTACACGTGGTCGGTGAAGCCCTCGCGGGTCAGCGCCTCGGCGGCCTGGGCCTCCAGGTCATGGAAGATCGCCTCGATCTCGTCGGGGCGGGGGTCGGTGGTCACGTGGGTGCGGACGTAGTCGTTCTTCACGTCCACCGTCAGCAGGCCGAAGGCCGACACGTTGCCCGGGTCGGGCGGCACGATCGCGCTCTTCAGTCCCAGGACGTCGAGCAGCCGGCAGACCAGCAGCGGGCCGGAGCCGCCGAAGGCCACCATGGGGAAGTCGCGCACGTCCAGGCCGCGCTTGACGGTGATCTGGCGGATCGCGTTCGACTGGTTGAAGGCGCTGATCTCCAGGATGCCGGTCGCGCAGCGCTCGGGGGTGAGGCCGAGCTTGGCGGCCAGGCCCTCGATCCCGGCCCGCGCCGCCGCCGCGTCGAGCGGGATCTCACCGCCCAGCAGGTGGGGCGGGACCCGGCCCAGGAAGACGTGGGCGTCGGTCACGGTGACCTCGGTGCCGCCCTTGCCGTAGCAGATGGGGCCGGGGTCGGCCCCCGCCGAGCGGGGGCCGACCTTCAACGTCCCCTCGGGCGAGATCCACGCCACCGAACCGCCGCCCGCGCCGACGGTGACGATGTCGATCATGGGGATCTTGCAGGGGTAACGCCCGATGGAGCCCTCCGTGGTCTGGGAGGGCTCCCCGTCGACGATGACGGCGACGTCGGTGCTGGTGCCGCCGCCGTCCAGGGTGATCACGCTCGGGTGGCCGGCCGTCCCGGCGATCAGGGCCGCGCCGAGCGCGCCCGCCGCCGGGCCGGACAGGACGGTGGTGATGGGCTGGTTGACGACCTCGGCCGCCGACAGCACCCCGCCGTTGCTCTTCATCACCGAGAAGCCCCGGCCGAGCCGCTCGGACAGGTTGCCGATGTACGTCCGCATGATCGGCTTCACGGCGGCGTCGACCAGCGTGGTGACCGAGCGCTCGTACTCGCGGTACTCCCGGAGCACGTCGCTCGACAGGGAGACCACGGCCTCCGGGTGCTCGCGGGCCAGCACGTCGCGCATGAGGCGTTCGTGCGCGGGGTTGGCGTACGCGTGCAGGAAGCACACCCCGATCGCGGTGACGCCCTGGTCGCGGAGCGAGCGCGCGGCCTCGGCGGCGGCCTCCTCGTCGAACGGCCGGACCTCCGCGCCCGTGTGGTCGAGGCGGCCCGGCACGGTCTTCACCCGGTGCACCGGCACGATCCGGGGCGGTTTCACCCAGAAGTAGGAGTTGCCGTAGCCGTCCGGGACGCTCTGGCGGGCGATCTCCAGGATGAACTCGAAGCCTTCGGTCGTGATGAAGCCAAGATGGTCCGACCGGTCGGGACGGTCTTCCAGGAGCTGGTTCGTGGCCACCGTGGTGCCGTGGACCAGCGCCGAGACGCTCCCCAGGTCGACCCCGCCGCCGTGGAGCTCCAGGACCTTGGCCACGCCGGCCAGGAACCCGTCGGCCGGATTCGACGGCGTCGACGGGGTCTTGGTCGTCACGATCTGCCCGGTGCGCTCGTCGACGAGCACCACGTCGGTGAACGTGCCACCCGTGTCGACACCGATTCGGACGCTGTACATGCCCCGTTTCTACCGACCTGCCCGACGTGGGGAATCAGCGGGTTGTGCCGAAGAATCCCAAAATACTCGTCACAGGCTGCCCGGCACCGTCGTGAACCCACGCCAGGTCAGCGGTTCTGGACAGAACGTGGGCGCACACATCGTTGGATTATTTCCAGTCACCCGAAAATCCGGCTTCCGGCTCAGATGAGGCAGTAGCCGTCGGCGCACGCGTCGCCCTGCGGGACCGACAGCGGCTCGCGCTCCTCGACCTCCCGCAGCGCCCCGACCAGCACGTCGACGGGCTGGGCGCCGGAGACGGCGTACTTGTCCTCGAACAGGAACAGCGGCACTCCCGAGATGCCCAGCTCACGGGCCCGGTCGATGTCCGCCCGGACCTCCGGGGCGCCCTCGCCCGTGTCGTCCACCCCCACCTCGGCGGCGAGCTTGGCCAGCACGGCCGCGTCGCCGACGTCGAGGCCGTCGGTGAAGTGCGCCCGGAACAGGCGGTCGGCCATCTCGGGGGCCTTCCCGTCGCGCTGGGCCAGCCAGATCAGCCGGTGGGCCTCCAGAGTGTTGGCCCCGATGGCCTTGTCGTACTTGAGGTCGAGCCCGTCCTCGGCCGCGACGCCGACCACCCGGTCGATCATCTGCAGGGCCTGGCCGCCGAACCTGCGCTCCAGCCAGGTCGTGAGCGGCGTGCCGTCGCTGACGGCCTCGGGCGACAGCTGGAACGGCCGGTAGGCGACCTGAACGGGCTTGCCATAGGCGCGGACGGCCGCGCGGAACCGCGTGTGCCCGATGTAACACCACGGGCAGACGACGTCGGAAAAGATCTCAACCTTCACATCGGCTTGCAACCCTCACGGGCCACGGCCGAATTCCCCTGTCCATCAGGCAGATTCCATGACGCGAGCCACGACCGGCCTTCGGCCGACCGCGGCTCGCTCATCGCGCCAGATCGTGGAGGCGTTCGGTCAACTGGTCGTCATGCCCGTCGATGAGCGCCGACACCGCCCGCCACCAGGCGAACCACTCGGCGCTGCGCCACATCCAGTCGAGCCGCTCCACGGCCGCCACGACGTCGCCGACGGTCTGCCAGGCGGGCCCGGTCTCGTCGGTGGTCGCGCCGTGGCGGAGCGTCCACTCCCGCAGCACGTGCCCGGTCTTCGGGTCGATCTCCTTCTCGTACGGGCTGGGCTCCTCCCCCGGCAGCGGGTGCGGCCCCAGGCCGGCCGCGACACCCCACGACCACTGGGCCTCGGCCGGGCGGGCGTAGCGGAGGGAGTTGAAGTCGAGATTGGTGCCGAGTTCGTCGTCGAGCCGCCGGACCACGACGGCGTCGAGCCGCCCGCCGGCGTCGAACGAGACGACCAGCTTGGCCCCGGCCTTCGCTCCGGGCGGCACCGCCACCCGGTCTTCGGCCTGCCAGGAGTTGAGGTCGGCGGTGCCGACGGGCGCCCCCCACAGGATGTCCGCGACGTCGTCGGAGACCCACGCGGCCAGCGTCTCGAGAACGGTCAGGTCACCCCACGGCTCGACCGGCTGCGCCTTGACCAGCGCCTCTTCGGGGGCGGGCAGCTTTCCGTCGCGACTGACGGTCCACCAACCGCCGCCGAGCTCATCGGTCCCGACGAGGAGCGCGGCGACGGCCGCCAGTTCGGCTGAACGCCGAGTCAGTGGGGCGAGACGGACCAGATCCGCCACGCGTCGGGTGCGTTCGCGGCCGAGCACGGCCTGCGCCTCCCTCAGGAGGGTGGCCGCCGTTGGACGGTCCTCTCCCAGCAGGTCGGTGGTCAGCCGTCGTGCCTCTGCCCGAGCGTCCTCCGCGTGCGACTCCCGCATGCGGACAAGTTACGCCCAAAGATCGCCCGATCGCTACCGTTTCCCGGCACGACCGAGAAGCCACCCGATGACGGCGCTTCCCAGGGCGATCCCGGCGCCCATCCCGAAAGCGGCCAGAACGGGCCACGCCCGGGGTCCGCGGTCGCGGCCGCCCCCGGTCGCCGGGGCCTCGGCGCGGGTGAAGACGCTCGGCAGCGCCGGCTCTTCGACCTGCGCCTTCTCCACGGGGAACAGCGCCGGCACCGCGAGGATGTCCTTCTCGACGGCGGTGAAGAACTCCCCCGCCATCTTCTTGGCGACCGAGGTGAGCATCCGCTGCCCGACCCCGCCGACCATCCCGCCCACGACGGCGTCGGCGTCGTAGTCGATCCGGGTGCCGCCGTCTTCGTCGGTGAGCCGCACGCGCACGGTCGCGTCGACCGTGCCGGGCGCCCCCTGCCCGCGCGCCTTCAGCACGAAGGCCTCGGGCTCCTCGGGGTCGGTGAGCGCGACCTGCCCCTGGTAGATGCCCTTGATGGACGCCACCCCCGCCGAGACGGTCATGGTGTAGACGTCGCTCCCGACCGCCTCCAGGCGCTGGCAGCCCGGGATGGTGCGCACCAGCACGGCGGGATCCTGCAGAGCGTCCCAGACCTTCGACCGTTCCGCCCCGATCAGGGCACTGCCGACGACCTTCACGGCCACCTCCCTCGGTTGCCGAGCACACTAGAGAATCCAGGCGACCGGCGAGTACGGCAACATCTGCCGCCCGCGGGCGCGAACACCGTGCAGATGTTCACCAACCCCCACAGGTCGACGATCACCAGCGTAGACCCGCCCTCTCCCGGCGCGTTCCCGAGCACGCCGAGGAGCCCGGCCCGCGCCCGGGACTAGGATGGCGCGTCATGCGCCGGGGCCTCTCGATCATCCTGGCGGCCCTCGTGCTGAGCGCCTGTTCGGCGCCCGTGGCCGCTCCTCCGCCGGAGGCGGATCCCCCGCAGGCCGTCGCCCGGCCCTCCGGACCGGCCGGCTCGCCGTCGCCGTCTCCTACGCCCAGCGGGCTGCCGGCCCCCGGTGAGGTCACCCGGATGAAGCGGGACGGGTTCCCCGTCATCAGCAGCGTCCCGACCAAGCGGAAGGTCGTCTTCCTCACCATCGACGACGGCTGGGAGCAGGATCCGGGGTTCGCCCGGATCATCCGCGAGCGTGGGATCCCGATCACCGTCTTCCCGACCCGGGACGCCGTCGAGGCCAAGGGCGACCAGGAGGCCGGGCAGGGCTGGAAGTACATCGGGGCGGGCGGCTGGCCCTACTTCAAGGACCTGGGCGTGGCGATAGAGAACCACACCCTCACCCACCCCGACCTGCGCACCCTCGGCCTGGAGGCGCAGAAGGCGGAGATCTGCGGCGCGGCGAAGACCATCGACCGGCACATCGGCCGGGCGCCGGAGCTGTTCCGGCCGCCCTTCGGCTCGTGGAACGCCACCACGCTGACCGCCGCCGCCGAGTGCGGCATGCGGGCCATGGTCCTGTGGACTGCCTCCGTCCAGACGAACGCGCGGATCGCGTACCAGACCCCCGGCAAGAAGCTCCACCCGGGCGACATCCTGCTCCTGCACTTCCGCCCGCCGCTGGAGAAGGACTTCACCCGGCTGGTGCGGAAGGTGGAGCGGCGCGGCTTCTCCTTCGGCGACCTGGGCGCCTACCTCGACCGGCTGCTGCCCGCCCCGTCGTGACCGCGCCGCTCACGCGCCGGCCAAGCGGAAAGCGCCCCGTTCCCAGCGGTCGATGAGGCTCGGCCTCGGGCGTCTCACCCGCGCGGTGTACGCCTCAATCAGCCTCCCGGCGGACGCCCCCGCGTCCCCCGGTGCGGGACATTCGATGGCGTAGGAAATCCCGTTCGGACAGGGCGCTCGTCCCTGTCGGCCGGGACACCCCCCGCGGCATGCTCGATACCGCAACGGGGGTTGCGCGCACCGGGATCCGGGGGTTGGGAGAGCTCCGGATCCCGGTCATTCCACGCATGTGACGAAGATCGCAGCAGACACCGGAGCTTGAGCTCTACAAGCTGTAGTACTACTGGAGGTAGCACTACGCCCCGTAGAGCATCCGGAGGGGGACCGACCATGGACGCTTTGGACCTGGCACGGTGGCAGTTCGGGGTGACCACCGTCTACCACTTTCTTTTCGTACCGCTGACCATCGGGCTGGGCGTGTTCGTCGCCGGCCTGCAGACCGCCTGGTACCGCACCGGCAAAGAGCACTACCTGACGCTGACGAAGTTCTTCGGCAAGCTGTTCCTGATCAACTTCGCGATGGGTGTGGTCACCGGCATCGTGCAGGAGTTCCAGTTCGGCATGAACTGGAGCGAGTACTCGATCTTCGTCGGCGACGTCTTCGGGGCGCCGCTGGCCCTTGAGGCGCTGCTGGCGTTCTTCCTGGAGTCGACGTTCCTCGGGCTGTGGATCTTCGGGTGGGACAAGCTGCCCAAGAAGCTCCACCTGGCCACGATCTGGGCGGCCGTCATCGGGTCGAACCTGTCGGCCTACTTCATCCTGGCCGCGAACGCGTGGATGAAGCACCCGGTCGGCTACGAGGTGGTCGACGGCAAGGCCCGGATGACCGACCTATGGGCGGTGCTGACCAACTCGACCGCGCTCGCGCAGGTCCCCCACGTGGTGGCCGGGTCGTTCGTGGTGGCGGGCGGGTTCGTGCTGGCGGTGGCCGGTTACCGGATCCTGCGGGAGCGCAACGCCACCGGGCTGATCCCCCGGAAGAAGGACTTCAGCGACGTCACCATGCCGATGCGCCGTGAGGTGGACATGTGGCGGGCGGCGCTGCGCGGCGCGCTGGTGATGACGGCCCTCGCCGGGGCGATCGTCGCGCTGACCGGGGACATGTCGGGGCAGCTGCTGCACACGCAGCAGCCGATGAAGCTGGCCGCCGCCGAGGGGCTGCGGCACGACACCGCGGGAGCGCCGTTCTCGCCGGTACCGGGGATCGAGGTCCCCAACATGCTGAGCCTGCTGGCCGCGCACGACCCCAACGCCACCATCCAGGGCATCGACGACATCCAGCAGCGCCTGGTGGCCCAGTTCGGCCCCGGCGACTACGTGCCGAACCTGCCGATCGTCTACATGTCCTTCCGGGTGATGATCGTGTTCGGCATGGCCACCGTGGGGCTGGCCTTCCTCGGGCTCTTCCTGACCCGCGGCCGGGGCCGCCGGGCCCGGCCGGTGCCGACGTGGTTCGCCCGGCTCTGCGTGCTGGCGCTGCCGCTGCCGATCGCCGCGATCATCTCCGGGTGGCTGCTGAGCGAGATCGGCCGTCAGCCCTGGACCGTCCAGGGTGAGCTGCTCACCGCCGCGAGCGTGTCGCCGGGCGTGAGCCTGACCGAGGTCGCGATCTCGCTGGGCCTGTTCACCCTCGTGTACGGCGTCCTCGCGGTCGCCGAGGCGGTGCTGCTGATCAGGCACGTCAAGGCGGGCCCCGACGAGCCGATGCCGGCCGTGGCGCCCGACGAGACCGACCGCCGCGTCCCGACCCTGATGTACTGAGGTGCCCTGACATGACCACGTTCTGGTTCATCCTGATCGCCTTCCTCTGGACCGGCTACTTCGTCCTGGAGGGCTTCGACTTCGGGGTCGGCGCGCTGATGCCGGTGCTGGCCCGCGGCGAGGCCGAGCGCCGCCAGGTGCTGCGGACCATCGGCCCGGTCTGGGACGGCAACGAGGTGTGGCTGATCACCGCGATCGGCGCCATGTTCGCCGCCTTCCCCGCCTGGTACGCCGGGTTCCTCAGCCAGTTCTACCTGGCGGCCGTCATGGTCGTCCTGGGGCTGATCGTGCGCGGCGTCGGGCTCGAATGGCGCGGCAAGGTGCGCGCGAAGGAGACCCCGCTGGTCGACGCCGCGATCGTCGCCGGCAGCGTGCTGCCCGCCTTCCTGTGGGGGGCGATCTTCGGCAACGTGCTGTTCGCCTCGGCGTTCGCCACCGTCATGGGCGGGCTGCTGTCGCTCGGTCTAGCGCTGGTCCACGGCGCCGTGTTCGTCGCGCTGAAGACCAAGGGCCCGGTCCGGGCCCGCGCCCGCGAGATCGCGTGGGTCGCGGGCGTGGTGCTCGTCCCGGTGGTGGCCTTCGCCCTGTGGCGGCTGGACGCCTGGCCGGCGTACGCCGCGATGGCGGCGTACGCGGCCGGGGTCGGGCTCGTCTGGGCGGGCAAGGAGGCGTGGGCCTTCGCGTGCACGGCGGTCACGATCGTCCTGACGACCGCCGCGACGTTCCTCACGCTGTACCCCGAGCCCCTGCCGGGGCTCACGGTCGAGTCGGCCGCCTCGGCCCCCTACACGCTCACGGTCCTCACGTGGATCGGCCTCATCGCGCTCCCGGGGGTCATCGCCTACCAGGCGTGGACCTACTGGGTGTTCCGCAAGAGGCTGACCGCTCCGGAGGTCCTGCTGGAGTCGCGCAGCGCGTAGAGGTCGGACGGGGAGATCGGCATCTTGTCGACGACGATCTTCTCGGCGTCCTCGACCGCGCCGGCGATGACGGCGGAGACCGGGATGACCCCGGCCTCGCCGGCCCCCTTGATGCCCAGGGGGTTGAGCGGGGACGGGGTCTCCAAATGGTCGGTCTCGATCTTGGGGATCTCGGTGACGTAGGGCATCAGGAAGTCCATGAACGAGGCGTTGAGCAGCTGGCCGTACTCGTCGTAGGCCATCTTCTCGTAGAGCGCCCCGCCGACGCCCTGGGCGACGCCGCCGTGGATCTGCCCCTCGACCAGCATCGGGTTGATCATCTTGCCGCAGTCGTGGACGACGGCGTACCGGAGGATCTTGATCTCGGCCGTGTCGGGGTCGGTCTCGACGATGGCGGCGTGCATGCCCGACGCGAACGTCGAGCGCACCGGCGAGTAGTAGTCCTTGCCCTCCAGGCCCGGCTCCTGGCCCTCGGCGACCGGGGGCCTGTCCATGCTGCCGCCGGTGGCGAACTGGGTGGCCCGCTTGGCCTCCTCGTCGAAGGCGTACCGCAGCGGGTTGGAGAGCACCGCGACGGTGGCGAGCGGGATCGAGGCGCTGGGCGCGCCCACGACGTGCACCATGCCGTCGGTGATCTCCAGGTCGGCCGGGTCGGCCTCCAGTGCGTCGGCGGCGATCCGGAGCGCCTTCTCCTTGACCTTCCGGCAGGCCAGGGCGATCGCGTTGCCGCTCATCACGGCGGCCCGGGAGGCGAACGTGCCGACGGCGTAGCCGAACCGCCGGGTGTCGCCGGTGACGACCGACACCTTCTCGATCGGCACGCCGAGCTCGGTCGCGGCGATCTGGGCGAACACCGTCTCGTGGCCCTGCCCCTGGCTGGTGAGCCCGGTGGAGACGTGGACGCGCCCGTCGGAGGTCACCTGGACGTGGCCGCCCTCATAGGGGCCCACGCCCGTTCCCTCGACGTAGCAGCCGACCCCGATGCCCAGCCGCCGGCCCTCTTTCCGGGCCTCGGCCTGCATCGCGGGGAAGTCGTCCCAGCCGATCAGGTCTTTCAGCTTGCGCAGCGACTCGGGGTAGTCGCCGCTGTCGTAGATCAGCGGACGGCCGTCCTGGAAGATCATCTGCTGGTCGTAGGGGAACTCGTCGGGCTGGATGAAGTTCGCCGCCCGCACGTCGGTGCGGTCCTTGCCCAGGTACTGGGCGATCTTGTCCATCGTGCGCTCCATGCAGAACACGCCCTGCGGGCGCCCGGCCCCCCGGTAGGGGGTGACCTGCACGGTGTTGGTGTAGACGGAGAAGAACTCGACCCGGTAGGAGCCGATCTTGTACGGCCCCAGCAGCTGCGTCGAGGTGATGATCGGCACGATGATGCCGTAGGGCGTGTAGGCGCCGTGGTCGTGCAGGATCTCGACGTCGAGCCCGAGGACGCGGCCCTCGTCGTCGAACCCCACCTTGACGTGCTGCACCTGCGCCCGCTCGTGCGCCGAGGAGATGAAGTGCTCCCGCCGGTCCTCGGTCCACTTGACCTCGCGGTTCAGCAGCCGGGCCGCCCACGGGACCAGGATCTCCTCCGGCCACGGGTGCACGATCTTCACCCCGAACCCGCCGCCGACGTCGGGCGCGATGACCTCGACCTTCGGCAGGGGCAGCCCGAGCTTGGCCGCGACGGCCATCCGCACGCTCGTGGACGTCTGGGTGGAGCTGTAGACGCGCAGGGAACGGTCGTCGGCGTCCCAGCGGGCGTACACCCCCCTGCCCTCCATCGGCATGCACGCCGACCGCTCGATGTCGAGCCGGAACTCCAGCGTGTGGGGCGCGGCGGCGATGACCTCACGGGTGGCGCGGCCGTCGCGGTGGGCGACCTCCTGCACCATGTGCGCGCCGATGTTGCCCGGCACGTCGTCGTGCACCAGGTTGGGCCCCTCGACCGCGTTCTCCAGCCCGACGACGGGCTTGAGGAACTCGTAGGAGACCTGGATCCGCTCGCAGACGTCCTCGGCGATGTAGCGGTCGGCGGCCACGACCATGACGATCGGCTCGCCCACGTGCCGCACGACGTCCTTGGCCAGGCAGTAGGCGGTCCGCCCGTGGGTCAGCGCCGGATGGGGGATCAGCAGCGGCAGCGGCTCGCGCACCCCCTCGGGCAGGTCCTCCCACGTGTAGATCGCGACCAGGCCCTCGACGTCGATCGCGTCGTCGACGTCGATGCCGGTGATGCGGGCGTGCGCGTGCGGCGACCGGACGAACGCCACGGCCAGCGCGTCGGCGCCCAGGTCGTCGAGGTAGCGGCCGTTCCCGGCGACCAGCCGGGCGTCCTCCCTGCGGTGGACCGGCTCGCCGAACAGCTTCGTCGTCACGGGCCCTCCTCGGCCATCAGCTCGGCGGCGCGGTGCACCGACTTCACGATGTTCTGGTAGCCGGTGCACCGGCACAGGTTCCCCGCCACCGCCTCGATCGCCTCGTCGTCGGCGGGCGCGGGGTTCTCGCGCAGGAACGCGGTCACCGTCGTGAGGAACCCGGGCGTGCAGAACCCGCACTGCAGCCCGTGGCACTCGGCGAAGGCCCGCTGCACCGGCGACAGCTCGCCGTCCTTCGCCAGCCCCTCGACGGTGGTGACCTCCTGCCCGGTGACCGACACCGCGAAGGTCAGGCAGGCCCGCACCGGCTGCCCGTCGAGCAGCACCGTGCAGGCCCCGCAGACTCCGTGCTCGCATCCGACGTGGGTGCCGGTCAGCCCCAGGTCGTGCCGGAGGAAGTCGCTGAGCAGCCGCCGCGCGGGCACCCGCGCCTGCCGCGGCACCCCGTTGACGATCAGCGTGACCTCATGCATCGGCGGCCTCCTTCAGCGCGCGCTCGGCCAGCACCCCGGTCAGGTGCCGCCGGTAGTCGGCGGTGGCGTGGATGTCGGCCTCCGGCTCGATCCGCTCTCGTACGATCCGCGCCGCCCGCGCCCAGTCGCCCTCGGCCTCGGTGACGTCCACGACCACGGGCACCGCCCCGACGCTCAGGCAGGCGACCCGGGCGTGGTCGGGCCCGACCAGCGCCGCGACCCCGGCCATGGCGTAGTCGCCGTGCCGCCGCGCCACCTCGACGATCGCCGTCCCGCCTTCGGCGGCCGGGAAGAAGGCCGAAACGGCCAGTTCGCCGGTGCGCAGCGACGACTCCATCGGCCCGGTGAAGAATTCGGCGGCCGGGATGTCGCGTTCCCCTTCAGGCCCGCGCGCCCGGACCGAGCCGCCGAGCAGCGCCAGCACGGCCGGCATCTCGGCGGCCGGGTCGGCGTGCACGATGCTCCCCACGGTGGTCCCCCGGTTCCGGACCGCCGGATGGGCCACCAGCCGCAACGCCCTCCTGACCAGCGGCTGCGCGGCGAACGCGGTCTCACTGGCCTCGACCTCGGCGTGCCGCGCCAGCGCCCCGACCCGCACGCCCCCGGCCTCGGCGGTGATCTCCCCGAGCCCGGCCACGTGGTTGATGTCGACCAGCTGACCGGGCGCGGCCAGCCGCATGTTCATGAGCGGGATGAGGCTCTGGCCCCCGGCCAGCACCTTCCCGTCGGCCCCCGCCGCGGCGAGCGCCTCGACGGCCTCTGCCACCGTGGCGGGAGCGTGGTAGACGAAAGAAGGAGGCTTCACTTAAACCGTTCTACTCCCAGAAAGGGCTCGCAGCAGGTGATATCCGCCCAGGACGACGATCGTGCCCAGCGCGATCCCGGCCAGGGAGAAGTCGCCGGAGACCTGGTGCGTGACCGGGCCGATGGCCAGGATGATGCCCGCGCCGATCGGAACCATGTTGACGGGATCGGCGAAGTCGACCCGGTTCTCGATCCAGATCTTCGCGCCGAGGAGCCCGATCATGCCGTACAGGATGACCGTGACGCCACCGAGCACGCCGCCGGGGATCGCGTAGACGAGCTGGCCGAACTTGGGCACCAGACCGAGCAGGATGGCGATCACGGCGGCGATGTAGTAGGCCAGCGTCGAGTAGACCCTGGTCGCGGCCATGACGCCGATGTTCTCCGCATAGGTCGTGGTGGGCGAGCCGCCGACGGCCGAGGTGACCACGGTGGCCACGCCGTCGCCGATGATCGCGCGGCCCATCACCGGGTCGACGTCGGCGCCGGTCATCTCACCCACGGCCTTGACGTGGCCGATGTTCTCGGCGATGAGGGCGATGACGGCCGGCAGCACCAGGATGACGGCCGAGAGCTGGAACGTCGGCGCGTGGAAGTTCGGCAGGCCGAACCACTCGGCCTGCTCCACCCCGGCGAAGTTGACGCGGAAGTGGGTGGTGACCTTGCCCGCGCCGTCGGGGGCGGTGATCTGGCCGAAGATCAGATCGGCGCCCCACGACAGCAGGAAGCCGATGACCAGCCCGAGCAGGATGCCGAGCCGGCCGATGAACCCCCGGAAGGTCGCGATGATCACGAAGACGACGACCATCGTGATGAGCGCGATCCAGTGGTCCTGCGGCCAGTAGATGTCGGCCACGACATAGGCCAGGCCGAACCCGATGAGCATGACCACCGCGCCGGTGACCACAGGAGGGAAGATCCTGTTGATCGCGCCGACGCCCATGAAGTGGATGAGCACGCCGCACAGCGCCAGCACGACGCCCGCGACGAGGATCGCGCCGGTGATCACGGCCGGGGAGCCGCCGGAGGCGGTGATCGCCAGCGCGCCGCCGACGAACGACGCCGAGGTGCCGAGATAGCTGGGCACCTTCCCCTGGACGATGAGCAGGAAGATGATCGTCGCGACGCCGCTCATCATCACCGCGACGTTGGGGTCGAGCCCCATCACCACGGGGAAGACGAACGTGGCGCCGAACATCGCGATGACGTGCTGGGCGCCGAACCCGATCATGCGCGGCCACGACAGCCGCTCGTCGGGTCTGACCACCTCGCCCGGTGCGAGCGTGCCCTTTTCTCCGTGTACCTTCCACCCGAAAGCCATGTGAGCCCCTTTGCCATGGGCCGACACCTGGTGGCCACCCCGCGGGCTTCCCAGCGCGGCAAATCGTTCAGCAGCCCTTCTACCAGGGCTGTTGCGGGCACATTAGGCCCGTGATCTCTGTAGCACACGGGCAGCATGTGCCAAACAACCGGCCTCAGATGCCGCGCATGTTGAGGACATGGAGCGCCAGCGTGAGGTTGAGGCGCAGATGGGCGTCTTCGGTGAAGTTGCCGAGCAGGCGTTCGAGCTTGCCGATGCGGTAGCGCAGGGTGTTGTAGTGGAAGTGCAGCCGCCGGGCGGTCTCCGCCACGTTGAGGTTGGTCTCCAGCAGCACGTGCAGGGTGCGCCGCAGGTCGGCGTTCTCGGCGTCGTCGTCGCCGGCCAGCGCGCCGAGGGTCTCGCGGACGAACGCGTGCAGCTCGGCGGTGTCGTTGACGAGCGACAGCAGGCGGTAGACGCCGAGCTGGTCGAAGTGGGCGACCGCGCCGTTGCCGTGCAGCTGGCGGCCCACCCGGGCGGCCTTGAGCGCCTGGGCGTAGGCGTCGGCGAGCCCTTCGGCGCCGGAGGCGATCCGGCTCATGCCGGTGGAGAAGGTGCACTCGGCGAACGCCGACTGGGCGGCGGTGGCGAGGCGGGCGGTGTCGACCCCGGCCCCGACGATGACGACGACCTCGTGGGAGAACCCGGCGACCGCGCCGCGCGGGTCGTGGCGGCGTACGGCGGCCTGCCAGACGGCCAGCAGCCGATCTTGGGCGGTGCGCTCGTCGCTCTCGGGGTCGAGTTCGGCGACCATCACGCTGACGGGGCGCTCCAGGTCCCAGCCGAAGGCCTTGGCGCGTTCGGCGATGCGCCCGCCGCCCCGGCCGGTGAGCACGTCGCGCAGGAAGTCGGCGCGGTACTTGCTCTCGACCGCGTTGACGGCCTCCTGCTTGGTGATGACGAGGGCGGCGACGGTGGCGGCCCGCTCCAGGATGCGGATGTCGCTCTCGCGCAGGGTGCCGGCCTGGCTGAAGGCGACGATCCGGCCGTGGTGGTGGCCGCCGGCCACTATCGGCACGACGGCGTAGTGCCCGTCGGCCCGCACCATCGGCTCGGGCTGGTCGCGGCCCGGCCCGCTGATCATGTACGCGTCGCGCAGCATCGCGACCTGCTCCGAGCCTCCGGCGGCGGCCAGGGTGGCGCCCGAGACGTCCATGGCGGCGACCGCGACCTCCAGCAGGCCGGCGACCTCGGCGGTCACCTCGCGCATGCCGCCGCCCGCGAGCACGATCTGGACGAGCCCCCGGTGGGCGTCCTCGGCGCGGGCGAGGATGGCGGCCTGCCGGTTGAGGATGTCGGTCAGCACCTGATTGAGGATGTCGTCGAACCCAACGTCGTTCGGCAGGATGATCAGCGGGAAGCCGAGCCGGTCGGCCTGCTCGATCATCTCGGCGGGCAGCTCGTCGAGGTACCGGCCCAGTTTGATGGCGAGGGCCGAGAGCCCGCGTTCGTCAAGATCCGCCACAAGGCGGCCCAGCGACTGGGGAGTGTTCCTGAGCGGGTAACCGGTCGTGAGCAGCAGTTCGTTGGGCTTCACCCACGCCAGGATGTCGGGCACCTCCATGACGTTGAGGCGCTGGACGATGCGGTCGAGCCCGGATCGCCCGGCGATGAGCCGCGCCCCGGCGAGGGTCGACACTCCCAGGACCTCTCCGACGGCCACCCCGTGGATGATCGTTCCGGTGCTGGCGAGCCGCATGGCGGGTGCAGCGGGATCCGTCGTCATGGTGCGCTCCGGGGGGATTTGAACGTTCTCAGCAAATTGTGCCTGACCGGGCGACTGTCAGGAAGAGCCAAGCATTTGGCCGACTGTTGGCAGATTTCCCCGTACGGACCCCGGGGGTCCCGTTCTAGCGTCCCTTCTAATGGGGGTTCGGATGAGGGAGGACTCGTGGCTGTAGGTACGCGCCCTCGAAGCCGCCGCCCGGTGCAGACGGCGCAGCCCGAGGTCACGTACCTGTCCGGGGCCGCCGCCACCAGTCTCCGGCCGCTTCTGGAGGCCCCGCGCCGCCCCGCCCGGGTACTGGCCGCCTTCCCGTTGGCGGTCTACCTGGAGGTGCGGACCGAGACCGAGCCGCGCGTGCTCGCGCTCGTCTCGGGTGAGGCCACCCGCCTGCCCAACGCCGTTGTGCTCACCGGCGCGCTGGAGGGTTTCGCCCCAGGCGACGACGCGTGGGTCGGCGACGGGGTCGTCGAGGCCGGCGGCCGTGCCGTCCGGGTCCGCCGCTGGTGGGACCCCGCTCCGCCGCTGGGTTCGGTCTCCCGTACGGCCCTCGCCGGGTCGCTCCCCGTCCTCCACGACATCTGCGTCTCCTCCCCCCGACGGCCCGGCCTGGAGAGCGGCGGCGCGTCCGCGCTGCTGTCGGCCGGCTGTCACCGGGGCTCGCTCGTCGACGCGATCACCGCGGCCGAGCAGCTCATGGGCCTGGGGCCGGGCCTGACGCCGAGCGGCGACGACATGCTGGCCGGGCTCCTGGTGACCCTGCGCTCGGTCGGCACGGCGGCCGGGGTCGGCCGGGCCGTGTGGCTGGCCGACTGGCTCGCCGCGGCGGTGACCTTCGACGCCCGCACCCGGACCACACCGATCTCCGCGACGCTGCTGCACTGCGCGGCGCGCGGCGAGGCGGGCCTGGAGACCCTCGCGGTGCTGCGCGGCCTCACCGGCCGCCAGCCGCTGGAACCGGCGGCGCACCGCCTGCTCCGCCTGGGTCACACCTCGGGCGCCGACCTGGCATGGGGCATCCGGACGGGAGTGTCGGCCGTCCTCGGACTTGGTGAGAGGGACGCTGAGTGAACCTGGTGGAGATCCGTCCGGGGGTCTATCACGACTCGGTCAGCCTGATGAGGGTCAGCCAGGCGCTGACCGGCCGCCCGGGGGTCGAGCTGGCGATCGTGGCGATGGCGACGGCACTGAACGTCGAACTCGCCGCGGACGCGGGCTTCGACGTCCCGGCCGCGACGGCCGGCGACCTGCTGGTCGCGATCCGGGCGAAGACGGACGCCGACCTCCACGACGCCGCCGCCGACCTGGAGCAGCAGCTGTCGGCGCGGGCCGAGACCCGGAACCGGGAGGAGGCCCTCCCCCGCACGATCCGGGCCGCCACACGCCTGGCCGACCCGTCGGCGGTCGTGCTGGTCAGCGTGCCGGGCGAGCACGCCTTCACCGAGGCGATGGAGGCGGTCGACGCCGGCCACTCCGTGATGATCTTCAGTGACAACGTGCCGGTGGCGCGGGAGGTGACGTTGAAGGACCTCGCGCTTGAGCGCGGCGTCCTGGTCATGGGCCCCGACTGCGGCACTGCCATCGTCGGCGGCGCGGGCCTGGGCTTCGCCAACGTCGTCCGCCCTGGCCGGGTCGGCGTGGTCGCCGCCTCAGGAACCGGCGCCCAGCAGCTCACCGCCCTGCTCGACCTGGCCGGAGTGGGCGTCAGCCACGTGCTCGGCGTCGGCGGCCGCGACCTGGGCGCCGAGGTCGGCGGCCGGTCCACCCTCCAGGCCCTGGACGCCCTCATGGCCGACCCGGCGACCGAACTCATCGTCGTGGTCTCCAAGCCGCCCGACCCCGACGTGGCCGCCCGCCTGGACGAGGCGATCGCCCGGAGCCCCAAGCCCGTGATCACGGCCCTGCTCGGCGAAGGCCGGCCCGACCTGACCACGGCGGCCGAGTCGGTGCTGCGCGCCGTCGGCGCCGAGATCCCGGTCTGGCCGAGCTGGCCCGGGAACACCGAGCCCGGCGACGGCCCCCTGCGCGGCCTCTACTCGGGCGGCACCCTGTGCACCGAGGCCCGCCTGATCGCCGGCACGGGCGACTTCACCGACTTCGGCGACGACGCGTACACCGTGGGCCGCGCCCACCCCATGATCGACCCCGCCCTCCGCCTGGAGGCCCTCGGCGCGGTGACCGACGGCGTCGTCCTCCTCGACGTCGTCCTGGGCCACGGCTCCGACCCCGACCCGGCCGGCTCCCTGTCGGCCGCCGTCGCCGCCGCGAAGTCGCGGGGCGTGGCCGTGGTGGTCGCGCTGGTCGGCACGGAGGGCGACCCCCAGAACCTCGAGGCCCAGGCGGCCCGCCTGTTCGAGTCGGGCGCCGAGGTCTACACCTCGAACGCCCAGGCCGCCCGGAGAGCCGCGACACTCGCGGGTCACCCGGTGTCCGGGCCTCCCGACGCACCGGTGCGGGCCGACGGCGGGTCGGGCTCCGAGGCCGGGCGTCCGTTGGCCATGCTCTCGGCGGAGCCCTCGGTCATCTCCGTGGGGGCGTCGATCCTGGCCGAGTCGCTCGACCGGCAGGCCGTCGCGCACACGCCCGTCGACTGGCGTCCTCCGGTGACGGGCGTGGCCGCAGACCTGGCGGCCGTCATGGCCGATCCCCGGCGCGGGGCCGCCAACGAAAAGGCCGTCGGCAGGCTGCTGAGCGCGCGGCCGCATCTCGTCGGGGTGAAGCGGGCCGGAGACGTACTGGACCTCCCGAAGGGGACCTTCTTCCACGCCGGGCCGCCCATCGAGTGGGAACGGGCCTCCGGTCCCATGCGGGGCGCGCTGATCGGCGGGATGCTGTTCGAAGGGCTCGCGGCCGACGCCGAGGAGGCCGAGCGGAAGCTCGCGGGCGGCGAGGTCAGGCTCGACTCCTGTCACCACCACCGGACCGTCGGGCCCATGGCGGGCGTCGTGTCGCCGTCCATGTGGATGCTGGAGGTGCACGACGCCGAGAACGGCGGCACCGCCTACTGCTCACTCAACGAGGGTCTGGGCAAGGTGCTCCGCTACGGCGCCTACGGGCCCGAGGTGATCGAGCGGCTGCGGTGGATGGGCGAGGTCCTGGGCCCGGCGCTGGCCGAGGTCATGAAGGTCACCGGCCCGCTCGACCTGCGCAACCTGATCGCGCAGGCCCTCCAGATGGGCGACGAGCTGCACAACCGCAACCGGGCCGCGACCTCCCTCATGGTCAGGGAGCTCGCCCCGGCCATCGTGGACGCCGTCCCGAACCAGGCGGCCGAGGTCCTCCGGTTCGTCAACGGCAACGACCACTTCTTCCTCAACGCCGGCATGGCGGCCGCCAAGGTCGCCGCCGACGCGGCGCGGAACGTCGAGGGCTCCTCGATGGTCGTCGCGATGGCCCGCAACGGCACCGACTTCGGCATCCAGGTCTCCGGCCTCGGCGACCGCTGGTTCACCGGCCCGGCGGGCGTCCCCGACGGCCTCTATCTCGGCGCCTACGGCCCCGCCGACGCCAACCCCGACATCGGCGACTCGACCATCACCGAGACGGTCGGCCTGGGCGGCTTCTCGATGGCCGCCGCGCCGGCGATCGTCCGGTTCGTGGGCGGCGACGTCGCCGACGCGGTCGCCGCCACCACGGCCATGTACGAGATCACTCTCGCCGAGCACCCCGTTTACCAGATCCCGGGTCTCGGGTTCCGCGGCACGCCCGCCGGGATCGATGTCACACTGGTCACGCGGACCTCGGTGCTGCCGGTAGTCAATACGGGTATCGCCGGGCGCGTCGCCGGAACGGGGCAGGTCGGAGCGGGTTTGGTGAGTCCTCCGATGGAGGCTTTCACCGCCGCGTTGGCCGCTTTGGCCCGGGTTTAATTCCCTTTGACCCTGGTTTGACCCTAATATCGGTGGCCAACCTCAGAAAATCGCGCGGTAATCTCGCGCGGCCCGGACGAGGAGAATTGGGGACCCCGCCTATGACGACCGATCGCCTGCTCGGTATGGTCCCCGATGGTCAGGGCGGGACGCCCGAGGGGCAGGGCAGGCTCGTCGGCCGCCGCTACCGGCTGCTCTCGCCGGTAGGCCGGGGCGGCATGGGCATGGTGTGGCACGCGCACGACGTGCTGCTCGACCGCGACGTCGCGGTCAAGGAGCTGATCCTCCCCTACGGCCTCGACCAGCAGGGCCGCCAGACCGCCCACACCCGCATGCTCCGCGAGGCCCGTTCGGCCGCGCGGCTGAGCCACCCGGGCATCGTGACCGTCCACGACGTCGTCGAGGAAGACGGCCGCCCGTGGATCGTGATGGAGCTGGTCCGGGCCTGGTCGCTGGAGCAGGCGGTGCGCCAGAGCGGGCCGCTGCCGGTCGTCCAGGCCGCCGAGATCGGCATAAGGGTCCTCGACGCGCTGCGCCACGCGCACGCCGCCGGGATCCTGCACCGCGACGTCAAGCCCGGCAACGTGCTGCTGACGGCCGACCGCGTGGTCCTCACCGACTTCGGCATCGCCGCCATCGAGGGCGACGTCTCGATCACCCACCCGGGCCTGCTGATGGGCTCCCCGGCCTACATCCCGCCGGAGCGGCTCCAGGGCCGCCCGATCACGTTCGCCGCCGACCTGTGGTCGTTCGGCGCCACGCTGTACGCGGCGGTGGAGGGCCGGCCCCCGTACGAGGGACCCGACGCCGTCGCCGTGCTGGGCGCGGTGCTGACCCAGGAGCCCAACCGCCCCGGGCGGGCGGGCGCGCTGATGGGCGTCATCGAGGGGCTGCTGCGCAAGAACCCGGCCGACCGGCTGCCCGCCGCGCAGGTGTCGGACATGCTCGAACACGTGCTGCGCCAGCACGGCGTCGGCGTCCGCCCGACCGCCCCGCCGCAGTCGCCGCCACAGTCGCCGCCACAGTCCTCGCCGCAGCCCTCCCCGGCGCCGACCCCCGCCGACCAGACCCCGGTTCAGATGATGCCGCCGCTCGACCCGCCCTCCGGCCCGATGCCCTCGCGCATCATCGAGACCCCGTCGGGCCCGGTCCGGGTGCCCTACGACCCCAACAGCCCGTCGGGCGGCTACCCGATGAGCGCCCCCAGGCCCGACCCGCTGAGCAGCCCCACCGGCGACATCACCTCGACGGGCGGCGTGTCGTTCTTCGCGCCGATCACCCCGTCGAAGCCCGGCGGCCCGAGCCGTCCGGCGCCCGCCGGGGTGGGGCAGACCTCGGGCGGCTGGCCGACGCCCGACCAGAAGGACCTGCCCGAGTTCGGCGACCTGGGCAAGGAGACCCGCGCCGGGAAGCCCTTCGACGCGCCGGCCGACAAGACCGCCGAGCGGAAGCCCCCCGCGCCGCGCGCCTCCCGCCGCCGCAAAGACCCCGACGACGACCGGGGCAGCCGCAGCAGCCTGCTCGCGGTGGTCGCGGCCATCGCCGTGATCGCGGTCGTGGTGCTGGTGCTGTTGATCATGGTGCCGGGTGACACCCCGCCCGCCGAACCGCAGAACCAGGTAGTGGCGACCGGTCCGGCCACCGGCGGCGACGGGCCGGCCGTGCCCGCCTCGCCCGAGGGCGAGCTGCCCGAGGGGTTCCGCAACCACACGGTCGGCAACGTCACCGTCGCGGTCCCCGACACCTGGAAGGTCGCCGCACAGGACGGCGCGGTCGTGCTGACCGGCCCGAAGGACAGCGGCCAGAGCGGCCTGATCGAGGAGATCCCCGACGGAAGCCTCGACGCGCTGAAGGCGACCGAGAGCAAGGCCTCCTTCGAGGAGTACACCCAGCTCGCGCTGGCCCAGGTCGACTACCGCTGGCCGGCCGCCGAGTGGGAGTACACCCACCGCGACGCCGCGAACGTGACCGTCCACACGGCCGTCCGCTATGTCACGGCCGAGGGCCGCGCCTACGCGATCACCTACACGGCGCCCGACTACGACTGGACCGAGAGCGCCGCGAGCGTCCGCGCGACCCTGTGGAACTCCTTCAGCCCGGCCTAAATCCGTTTCAACCGCTGTCATGAGCCATGCCAGACTTCGCTCATGACAGCGATCCCCCTCGCATCCCACCAGAAGGTGCAACGCCGTACTCTCGGGGTGCTCTCCCTGGTCCAGATCGTCTCCGGGGTCGGGATCGCCGTGGTGCTCGCGCTGAGCTCCCTCATGGTGTACGAACTCTCGGGCTCCGAGGCGATCAGCGGCCTGGCCGGCACGGCCACCGTCCTGGGCACCGCGTTGATGGCGCTCCCGGCGGCCAGGGCCGCCGACGGCGGCGGCCGCAGGGCCGGGCTGTCCCTCGCCTACGGAGCCGCCCTCCTCGGCTGCGTGGCGGCGGTGGCGTCGATGGAACTCGGATCGTGGCCGCTGCTGCTGCTCTCGCTGGTCTTCATCGGCGCGGGCAGCGCCGGAAACCTGTCGGCCCGCTACGCCGCCACCGACCTCGCCCCGCCCGGCCGGACCGCCCGCCACCTGTCGCTCGTCGTCTGGGCGGCCACGATCGGCAGCGTCGCGGGCCCCAACCTGGCCCACCCGGCCGACCTGCTCGGCATGGACTGGGGGCTGGCGCACTCGGCCGGCCCGTTCGCGCTGGCCGCGGCCGCGTTCGCGGTCTCCCTGGTGGTGATCAACGCGGGGCTGCGGCCCGACCCGCTGCTGCTGGCCCGTCAGGCCCGTGAGGTGACCGTCGCCCGGAGGCGGCAGCCGCTGCGGGAGGCCGTGGAGACGGTGAAGGCGACCCCGGCGGCCCGGACGGGCCTGCTGACGATCGCGGCGGGACACACCGCGATGGTGTCGGTGATGTCGATGACGCCCGTCCACCTCGACCACGGGCACGCCGACATCTCGGTCATCGGGATGGTGCTGAGCCTGCACATCGCCGGGATGTTCATGTTCTCCCCGCTGGTCGGCTGGGCCGCCGACCGCCTCGGCCGGGGCGTGGTCGCGGCGACCGGCATGGGCGTCCTGGTGGCGGCCGGGCTGCTGGCCGCCCTCGGCGGGCACGACGTCCCCGTGATCACGGCGGGCCTGATCCTGCTGGGCCTGGGCTGGTCGTGCTCCCTCGTCGCGGGTTCGGCGATGCTGACCGAGGCGGTCGACCTGGAGCGCCGCCCGGCCGTCCAGGGCCTGTCGGATCTGACGATGAACGTCTGCGGCGCGGCCGGCGCGCTGCTGGCCGGGGCGATCGTCGGCACGATCTCCTACCCGGCCCTCGGCCTGATCACCGCGGCCCTGACCGGGCTCACCGGAGTGGTCATCTGGCGCCGGCGCACGCCGGCGCCCGCCGCGCGTCCTTCCGAGGCCTGACGGCGCCGGCCTCACTTGGCGTCGGCGTAGCAGGTCACCGGTATCGCCTCCATGGGGAACCTCACCGCGGTCGCGCCGAACAGCAGGCGGGTCGCCTCCTCCGCGCTCGCCTCGATGGCGGCGGCCACCTCTCCGGCCTGCTCTTCCGGGCAGTGGATCATGACCTCGTCGTGCTGGAAGAACACCAGCTTCGCGGGTTCCCTGAGACGGCCGCGCAGCACGGCCATCAGGGTGAGGGCCCATTCGGCGGCGGTGGCCTGGACGACGAAGTTGCGGGTGAAGCGGCCCCGGTCGCGGGCCGCGCGGCCCCCCTCGGGCCCGGAGACGACGGCCCGCCAGCGGTCGGACGGCGGCGGGCTGGTGCGGCCGAGCCACGAGCGGACCACCCGGCCCTCCTCCCCGGCGCGGGCGGCGTCTTCGACGAACGCGTAGGCCTGCGGGAAGCGGGTGCGCATCACGGCCAGCAGTTTGGGGGCGTCGCCGCTGGTGCCGCCGTACATGGCCGACAGCATGGCGATCTTGGCGGCGTCGCGCTGGCCGCCGAACGCCTGGGCCAGCGCGGCGTAGAGGTCGATCTCCCCGGCGGCTCGGGCCAGCCCCCGGTCGCCGGCCATCGCGGCCAGCACGCGCGGTTCGAGCTGGGCGGCGTCGGCGACCACGAGCGTCCAGCCGTCGTCGGCGACCACCGCCTTCCGCATCACCTTCGGGATCTGCAGCGCCCCTCCTCCGCTGGTCGCCCACCGGCCGCTGACGACCCCGCCCACGACGTATTCGGCCCGGAAGCGGTCGGCGCGCACCCACTGGTCGGCCCAGACCCAGCCGTGGAAACTGAACAGCCGGGCCAGCTCCTTGTACGCCAGCAACGGCGCCACCCCCGGATGGTCGACCTCTTTCAGCACGTGGGAGCGGGTCGACGGCACCGGCACCCCGGCCGCCTTGAACGCCTTCACGATCTGCTGCGGCGAGTCGGGGTTGAGCGGCTGGCCGAACGCCGCCGACACCTGGTCGGCCAGCGCCTGGAGCTTGGGGGGCCGCATGCCGTGGGCGGGGCGCGGCCCAAGCAGGTCGGTCAGCAGGGCCTGGTGCACCGACTCACGCCACGGCATGCCGTCGTGGCCCATCTCGGCCGCGATCAGCCCGCCGGCCGACTCGGCCGCGACCAGCAGCCGGAACCGCCCCGGTTCGGGCAGCGCCGCGATGCGGGCGGCCTGCGCGGCGGCGACCTCGTCGACGAGGGCGGCCCCGGGCTCGGCCGGGGCGGGCTCGGGGTCGAACAGCGACCCCTGGGCGGCCTCGGGGGTCTCGTGGCGGTCTGCGGGCACCGGCAGGCCGTGGAGCCGGGCGTGGGCGGCCTCGGCCGACCGGGGCTCGCCGTAGTGGCCCTCGGCGGCCAGCAGCAGGTTCTCGGTCAGCGCGACGTCGTGGCAGCGCGCCACCCGTACGCCCCGGGCCAGCAGTCCCGGATAGACCCGCCGCGTGTCGGCCCACACCCACCGGGGCGCCTCGCGCGCCTCGACCTCGGCCACCGCCGCCGCCAGGTCGGCCACGGGGCCTCCGGGCAGCAGCTCACCGCTGCCGTCTTTCGCCCCGGAAACCGCAACCTGCACGGTTCCACCCTGCCAGGCCCCACCGACAATCCCTCAGGCCAGCGGGATGATCACCTCGTCCTCGACCGGGGGTTCGAGCTCCTGGGCGAGGCAGCCGGTCGCGGCGAAGCAGCGGATGCGGAGTTCGCCGGGCGAGACCGAGACGTGCAGGAAGCTCTTGAAGAACGGCGGGGTGTCCCAGTCGGTGAGCTCGGAGATCCAGCGGTGGAAGAAGCGGCCCACCGGCAGGTGGAAGGGCATCGGCCAGCCGCCGAGGAACCGGGCCGCCCACTTCATCCGGGCGGTGATCCGCACGGGCGGGGTGTCGCGGACCGGCTCGTTGCCGATCCGCCGCGACATCAGCGCCACGGCCTCTTCAGGCGTCAGGTAGAGCCACTTCATCCGCAGCTTGCGCGAGTAGAGCAGGCTGTAGAACGACAGCGAGTCGCCGCGCAGCGGGTAGCAGCGGAAGTCGTCTTCGTGGACCTTGTCGACGCGCGGGATCGTGTGGGTGGCGTGCATGAACGCGCCCCCGCCGCCCGAGACGAGATATTGGATCACCCGCCCGTCGACGTTGACCGGGAACCGCTGGTAGTTGTGGACGTCGCCGCCGATCGCGGCGACGTAGTTGTGGGCCGGGTCGCGGACGATCTCGTCGACCGTGCCGCCGCCCTCGATCGGGCACGGCTTGTAGTCGTTGCGCACGTAGATCGGCTTGCCGGTGATGAGCACCTTGGGCCGGGCGTCGGCCGACGACACGTGGCGCAGCCACTCGCCCTGCTCGCGATCGAGCGAGCCGGTGATGCCGGTGTCGATGCCGACCAGCACGAGTTCGCCGAGGTCGAGCACCCAGTAGGGGGCCGGCTGCCGGGCCTCCTGCGTCGGCTTGCCGCGCAGCTTCCACGCCTCGGCCAGCGCGGCCTCGTCGATCGCCTCGGGCTTCTTCCAGAGCAGGCCGCGCAGGCCGGCCGGGGAGAGCTTGAAGCCCTCCCGCTCGACCTTGAGCGGCTTGGCGCCGCAGAACACCCGCATGAAGCCGCCGAGGCCGTCGTACCAGTCGTGGTTGCCGGGGATGGCGTAGATCGGGGCGTCGTAGTCCTTGAACGGGCGGAAGAACTTGTCGCAGTAGTCGCTCGCGGCGCCCGTGGGGTAGATCACGTCGCTGGCGATCACCGCGAAGTCGGTCGTCGCGCCCGTTTTGAGCAGGCCCGGGACGACGGCGTACTGGGAGGCGTCGCCCTCGCCGGTGTCGCCGATGACGATGAACGAGTACTCCGGGCCCGTCTGCCGGGTCATCCGGAAGTCGGGGTCGGCGCCGTTCTCCCGCAGGGACGCCACCCAGCGGCGGCGGACCTCCGCGGACGGATCGCCGAACAGCCCGGCGAGGATCTCGTTGCGCGAGCGCCACAGGGTCTTCGGGTGTAACCACGTGAAGGAGTTCTTGCTGGGGCGCAGCGCCTGGAAGCTCCCGATCTCCTGACAGTGCCACCCCGCGCCGTGTTCGGAGACCCGGGAGGAGACCAGCTTCCCGCGCGCGGCCGCAGCCTCGACGCCGATGTCCGCCATACGGTCAATCTTGCTCGGTTTCAGGGGACGAGGACACCGGGGTTCAGAATCCCCATCGGATCGAGACTTTTCTTGATCGCCCGCATGACGCCGACGCCCACGGGGCCGATCTCGGTGGCGTAGGCGGCGCGGTGGTCGCGGCCGACGCCGTGGTGGTGCGAGATGGTTCCCCCGGCCAGCCCGATCGCCTCGTTGGTCTTGGCCTTGGCGGCCTCCCAGCGGGCCAGCGGGTCGTCTCCGGCGGCGGTGACGACGGTGAAGTAGAGCGACGCGCCGGTCTCGTAGAGGTGGGAGACGTGGCACATCACGATCACCCGGCCGAGCGCGGCCTCCAGAGCGAGCCTCACGGCCTCGTAGAGCCGGGGCAGGCCCGACCAGTGGGCGGCGGTCTCCAGGGTCTCCACGGTCGCCCCGGCGGCGATGAGCGCGTCACGCAGGTAGGGGCCGCCGAACCGGCCCTCGGCCCAGCGCTCGGCGGGCTCGGCCCCCAGATTCTCGGCGTCGGCGAACCTCGGCGGCTCGCCCCGTTCCCAGCCCACGACCATCAGGCAGCCCGACCCGCCGCCGATCATGGTCTCGGTCTCGTCGGACAGGCGGATCACCGCGGGGAGCCTGCGCTCCTGGGCCAGTACGCGCATCGCCTCGCGCCCCGCCCCGAACGACGGGAACCGCCAGGCGTCCCACTTGCGCCACACGGGCAGGCGGCGCACCCGCAGCCGCATCGAGGTGATCACCCCGAACGCCCCCTCGGAGCCGAGCACGACGTGCCGCAGGTCGGGCCCGGCGGCCGAGCGCGGCGCCCGGCCGAGTTCCCAGTCGCCGGCCGGCGTCGCCACGGTCAGCCCCTCGACCATGTCGTCGAACCGCCCGTAACCGGCGGAAGCCTGCCCCGACGAGCGGGCGGCGGCGAACCCGCCGAGGGTGGCGTACTCCCACGACTGCGGGAAGTGCCCCAGCGTCAGCCCCCGCGCGTTGAGCAGTTCCTCGGCCTGCGGCCCGCGCAGCCCCGGCTGGAGCTCGGCCAGCATCGACTCCTCGTCGACCGACACCAGTTTGTCGAGCCGCCGCAGATCGAGCGTGACCACTCCGGTGTAGCCGTCGATGTCGGGCGTGACGCCGCCGACGACGGACGTCCCGCCGCCGAACGGCACCACCGCGACCATCTCGTCGGAGCAGATCCGGAGCACCTCGGAGACCTCGTGGTGCGACCCGGGCAGCACGACGGCGTCGGGGGCGTCGGAACCGTCACCCCTCCGCATCTTCAGGAGGTCTGGTGTGGATTTGCCCCTCGTGTGGCGGATACGAGCATCAGCATCGGTTCGCACCCTCTCTGCGCCTACGATGGACCGCAACGAGTCCAGCACGAAGGGTGACAGGCCGGACGCGGAAAGCCGCACATCGCCGAATCCCGCCGGTTCTTCGGCCGACGGGGTGACGCCCAGCGCCTCCGCGAGCAGCTCCAGCACCTCCGGGGCGAGCCCGGTCGCCTTGCCGGGGTCACCCCAGCCCGACCAGAGCATGGGCTGCACGGGGGTACGCGGAGTCTCCACAGGATGCCGGCCTCTCGATAGGTTACCCAAGGGTAATGCCCGTCCCGATCAAGGAACCGCATGGAGTCTTCCCTCAACGCGACCCGCCGTGCCCGCGATCTCGACGACGCGCGCGACGACGTCGCCGACCTCCTCGTCGTCGGCCTGGGCGCCACGGGGGCGGGGGTGGCGCTCGACGCCGCCGCGCGGGGCCTGTCGGTGGTCGCGATCGACGCCCACGACCTGGCCTTCGGCACCTCCCGCTGGAGCTCCAAGCTCATCCACGGGGGCCTGCGCTACCTCGCGTCCGGCCAGATCGGGCTGGCCAGGGAGAGCGCCGCGGAACGCCATCTGCTGATCGCTCACACCGCCCCCCACCTGGTGAAGGCGCAGCCCTACCTGCTGCCGCTGACCCCGGCCGTGTCGGCGGCCACGGCCCGGAAGCTGATGACCGGCTACCGGCTCGGCGACGTGTTGCGCGCCGCCGCGGGCACGCCCAGGAAGCTGATCCCGGGCCCGGCGCGGCTGGGCGCGGCCGAGGCGCTCGACCTGGTCCCGGCGCTGGCCGCCGACGGTCTGCGGGGCGCGCTGCGGTCCTACGACGGCCGGGTGGTCGACGACGCGCGGCTGGTGGTCGCGCTGGCCCGCACCGCCGCCGGGCACGGCGCGCGGGTGCTGACCCGCTGCCGGGCGCTCGGCCTGTCCGGCGACGGGGCCGAGGTGCGCGACGAGCTGTCGGGTGACACGTTCACGATCAGGGCCAAGGCGGTGGTGAACGCCACGGGCGTGTGGGCGGGCGGCCTGGCCCCCGAGATCGCGCTGCGGCCCTCGCGCGGCACCCACCTAGTGCTCCGTGAGGGCGTGCTGGGGCCGTTGCGGGCGGGGCTGCACGTGCCCATGCCGGGCGAGTCGAGCCGGTTCCTGCTGGTGCTGCCGCAGAGCGACGGCCACGTCCTGGTGGGGCTGACCGACGAGCCGGTCGAGGGGCCGGTGCCCGATGTGGCCGACGTACCCGAGAGCGACGTTGCGTTCCTGCTGGCCACGCTCAACGGCGTGCTGGGCGTGCCGGTGACGCGCGACCAGGTCGCGGGCGCCCACGCCGGGCTGCGCCCGCTGCTCGACGCCGGCACCGGCCGCACCGCCGACCTGTCGCGCCGTCACGCGGTGCTGAAGGGCAAGGACGGCGTCGTGACCGTCGTCGGCGGCAAGCTGACCACCTACCGCCGCATGGCCGAGGACGCCGTCGACGCGGCCTGCCCGCACGCCCGGCGCAGCACCACCGCCCGGCTGCCGCTGGTCGGCGCCACGACGCGGGGGCTCAGGGCCCCGTGGCGGCTGGTCGAGCGCTACGGCTCGGAGGCCGAGGACATCACCGCCCTCATCGAGTCGAACCGGGCGCTCGGCGCGAAGGTCGTCCCGGGCGGCGCGACCACCTGGGCCGAGCTGGTCTGGGCGGTCCGCCACGAGGGCGCGCTCGACGAGGACGACCTGCTCGACCGCCGTACCAGGATCGGGCTGGTTCCGGAAGACCGCCGGACGGCGCTGAAAGTCGCACGGCACGTTCTGTCACTTGAGCCCTGACGTTTGACACCATCGTCTAAGGTTAGGATTACCTAACCGGAGATGATCACAAGGACGGATCGGGCACATGAGCAAGGGTTGCGACCACGCCGCGGGCCTGCACACCGGCGACGCGCCGGTGCTCGCCAGCGCCACGGTCGGCGCCCGCCGGTGGCTGCTCATCGAGCACAACGGCCCATGGGCCGCCTACCTGCCCGAATGCCGCCTTCCGCAGAGCGTGCTGGCCCTCATCGACCGCGCCACCGCCCTCGGCATCCGTTCGCAGCTGATCCGCCGCCCCGACCGTGAGACCACTCAAGGCCCCCGTGCGCTGCACGTTTTCGTCGGATCGTCCACGGGGAGCGACCCCTGGCTGGCTGAGGCCTGGCTCGATCACCCCGACGATCTTGACCTGGGCGCACTCGTGGACGGAGCGCTTCCGGAGTCCTGCATACTTGTGAGTGAGCCGGTATTTCTGGTCTGCACGCACGCCAAGCGCAACGCGTGCTGCGCCCGCTTTGGTCTCCCGATCGCGAGATCACTATCCCGGAACCACCCCGGGAATGTGTGGGAAACCACACATGTCGGCGGCGATCGATACGCCGCCAACCTCGTGTGCTTGCCACACGGGCTTTACTACGGCAGCATGTCTGAGGCTGCCGCGCTCGCGGCGGCACACGCCTACCGTGACGGCAAGATCGTTCTTGACCGTTTCCGGGGGCGCGCGGGTCTCCCTGAGCCATCGCAAGCCGCCGAGCATTTTGTCCGGTCACACACGGGCGAGCTCTCGGTCGGCGGAGTGGCCGTGGAATCCTCCCGGTCGGAAGGTGACTCCACCGTGTGCGTTGTGCAAACCAACGCGCAGGGTGGAACGTCCCGTTTTCGGGTAGTGGTCGAGCCTTCGGTGTTCGCGGCACCGTGCGGTCTCGCCTGCGCCGAAGAGATCACGACCTACAGGTTGGCCGAGCTCAAGCAGCTCACCCCGGCTTTGACCTGAGGCTTCGCAAGAAGCCGGGAACACCACGGACGCTCCTCGCGTTGCAAAAGAGGACACCATAAGCGTCCAATGCGGCACAAACACTGAAATACCTCTTCTCACCAAAGGTGGTTTCTCATGTCTCAGGTACGTCGGCAGCTCGCCCGCCCCCGCCCCAGTTGGGGTTGGCAGGATGATGCCGCGTGCCGGGGAGAGGACCTTGTGCTGTTCTTCGGCCCTGACGGGGAGCGCCAGCCTGAGCGCGACATCCGCGAGCGGAAGGCGAAGGCGATCTGCGCCGGTTGCCCGGTCCGCGCGGAGTGTCTTGACTACGCGCTTTCCCGCCCTGAGAAGTACGGCACCTGGGGTGGCCTGAACGAGGACGAGCGCGCCTCCGAGCGTCGCCGTCGGATGCGGCGCGCCGCGAGCGCCGGCATCAGCGCCGTCGCCTAGCATCACCACCCTCCCCGGTAAAGCGAGACGCGGACGGCCGAAGGCCGGCCGTGGCTCGCGCGGTGAATCTGCCTCCAGAAACTCGCCGAATCCTCCCTGGTCAGTGGCTTGCTGGGACGTTCCGCACACCGATGCGGCGGCGGAACGCCCAGTAAGTCCACGACTGGTACAGCAGCACCAGCGGCAGGAACACGACCGCGACCCACGTCATGATCTGCAAGGTCTTCGGCGTGGACGCGGCGTTTTCTATGTCCAGGCCGTTCTCCGAGCCGACCGTCGACGGCAGCACATCCGGATAGAGCGCCGCGAACAGGCTGATCGTGGCCGCCCCGAGCGCGGCGGCCGATCCGAGGAACGCCCGGCCCTCCCGGCCGAAGAAGTTGGCCACCATCCCCGCTGCCCACGCGCCGATCGCGACCACCGTGAGCAGAACACTCGCGAACGACCCTTCCATGGCCTGTGCCCAGGTCAGGAATGCGATGGCCAGAACCGCCGCGACCACCCCGCTTTTCTCCGCGACGCCCTTCGCCTTCCGCCGGATCCGGCCCCGCGTTTTCAGCGCCAGGAATACCGCGCCGTGCGTGACGAAAAGGGCAAGCGTCGTCAATCCGCCGAGTAGCGCGAACGGGTTCAGCAGATCCCAGAACGTGCCGACGAATTCATGCTTCTCGTCCAGGGCGATTCCGCGCACGATGTTGCCGACCACCACGCCCCACAGGAACGCGGGCACGACCGAACCCCAGAAAAGGCAGCGGTCCCAGTTGCGCCGCCACCGCCTGCCGTTGTGCTTGCCCCGGTATTCGAAGGCCACCCCGCGCACGATCAGCGCCAGCAGGATCAGCAGCAGCGGCAGGTAGAAGCCGCTGAACAGGGTGGCGCACCACTCGGGGAAGGCGGCGAGCAGCACGCCGCCGGCGGCGATGAGCCAGACCTCGTCGCCGTCCCACCCGGGCCCGATCGCGCCGATCATCACCTGGCGTTCCCGCTCCTCCTTCGGCAGGTACGGCAGCAGGGCCCCCACCCCGAAGTCGAAGCCCTCCAGGACGAAGTAGCCCGTGAAGAGCACGGCGATGGCGGCGAACCAGATGTCGTTGAGCGTCACGGCGTCCTCTCCATGGGCCAGGGCGGCTTCGGACCGTACGTCTGCCGGTATTCGAGTCGATGCGGGGGGATGTCGCTGGAGAACAGCGGCTTCCAGCAGGGCGACCAGGAAGTGGTGGACCGTGGTGAGGTGAGGCCGAACTGCCACCGGGCCAGGTCCACGACGTCCACTCAGTCACCGTAAGTGACGGTTGATCACACGGAGCGGAGGCACGCCATGGTTTCGTCGTCGGTGAGCTGCTCGAACCGTTCGTACCAGCTGCCTACGGAACCGAACTCCTCGGGCGCCATGACCGCGACGACCTCGTCCGCCTCGCTTTCGAGCGATCTGACCGCGGGGGCGGCGCCGACCGGGACGGCCAGGATGACGCGGCGCGGGTTCTTCGACCGCACCGCCCGCAGCGCCGCGCGGGCCGTGCCGCCGGTGGCCAGGCCGTCGTCGACCACGATCACGTCGCGGCCGCTCAGGTCGGGGGGCGGACGTCCCTCGCGGTAGGCGTCGACCCGGCGGGCCAGTTCGGCGCGTTCGGCCGCCACGACGTCGGCCAGGTCACGCTCGTGGTAGCCGGTCCGGCGGAGCATCGCGCGGTCGAAGACCGGTTCGCCGCCCTCGGCGATGGCGCCCAGGCCCAGCTCGGGCTGGAGGGGGTGCCCGAGCTTGCGGGTCACCAGGACGTCGAGCGGCACCCCGAGCGCCTGGGCGACCACGGCGCCGACGGCCACCCCGCCGCGCGGCAGGGCGAGCACGATGTCGGCGGGCGTGCCCGCCAGCGCCTCCGCGAGGAGCGCGCCGGCGGTCGCCCGGTCCGGGAAGGACTTCACCTTTCCGGTCCTACCCACGCGGTCAGGGACGGTTGCGGCCCCGCATCCCCTTGTGGATGATTTTCCACTTCCTGGTCTCCTCGGCCTGGAGCCGGGCGTCGCTGCGCCGCGCCATCCAGGCCGCCTCCCGCTGGAGCTTGCGCCAGCTCTCCAGCCGCCGTTCGGGCAGCTCGCCGCTCTCCAGCGCCGCCAGGACCGCGCAGCCCGGCTCGGCCTCGTGGGAGCAGTCGCCGAAGCGGCACTGTTCGGCCAGGTCCTCGATCTCCGAGAAGACCCGGTCGACGCCGTCGGACATGTCGTACAGGCCGACCCGCCGGATGCCCGGGGTGTCGATGACGATGCCGCCACCGGGCAGCGGGATCAGCTCCCGGTGCACGGTGGTGTGGCGGCCCCGGCCGTCGCCGGCCCGGACCTGCTGGGTCTCCATGACCTCGCCGCCCGCCAGGGCGTTGACGAGGCTCGACTTGCCCGCGCCGGAGGCGCCCAGGATCACGGCGGTCCGGGAGCCCATCAGGTAGGAGCGGACGACGTCGACCCCGTCGCCGGTGAACGACGAGACGGCGTGCACGTCGACGCCCGGCGCGGCGCCCCTGACGTCGTTCAGGAGGTCGTCGAGGCCCTGGTCGAAGAGGTCGGCCTTGGTGATGACGACGACGGGCGTGCCGCCGCTCTCCCAGGCCAGCGCGGTCAGCCGCTCGATGCGGCCGAGGTCGGCGAAGTCGGTCGCGTGCATGGCCGGTTCTGCCACGAACACGATGTCGACGTTGGCGGCCAGCACCTGGCCCTGCCCGTCGCCCGACAGCCCTCCGCGCGAGTCGCGGGACACTCCGCCCCGGACGAACGCGGTGGCCCTGGGCAGCACCTCGTCGAGTTCGTAGCGGCCCTCGGCGAGGAGCCGCAGCGCCACCCAGTCGCCCACGCACGGGAGTCTCGTGGGGTCGGCGGCGGAGTCACGGCGCACCCGGGCGCCGTAGTGGACCTGGATCTGGCCCTGTTCGGTGATGACCTCGGCGGCGCCGCGGTGCACCCGGGAGACCCGGCCCGGGATGGTGTCGGCGGGGAGCGCACGGGTGTCGTCCCAGCCGAGAAGAGAAAGATCGAAAACGAGCGGTTCGAAGAACACTTCGGGTGAAACCCTTCAGGATGAAACAGGCCCCGCGTACGTCAGCGGGCGGCCCGGAGGTGGATGGACGGCAGGCTCAGGAGAAAGACCCGCATGTGTCGCCACCTCCCTGAAGGAAAAGACCGGCTCGTTCCGGCCACGCAGAACCATAGGACAGCCGCGAAGGAGCCCGCAACGCAATTACCGCGCCTCCTGCGCGCGAAAGCCCCGGTCCGTCTCGGCGGGCCGGGGCTTCGTTCGGGCGCGACTAGCTCAGGCCGGGGGCCGGGAAGTGGGTGGTCAGCTCGCGGACCTCGGCGTGGACGCGGACGATCGTGTGCTTGGCCTCGTCTTCGCCCTTGGCCAGGGCCGAGACGACCTGGTCGATCCAGGCGCCGATCTGGCGCATCTCGGCGACGCCCATGCCCCGGCTGGTGACGCCGGCGGTGCCGATGCGGATGCCCGACGGGTCGAACGGCTTGCGGGTGTCGAAGGGCACCGAGTTGTAGTTGGTCTCCAGACCGGCCTTGTCGAGCGCCTGGGCGGCCGGCTTGCCGCCGACGCCCTTGGGCGTGAGGTCCATCAGGATCAGGTGATTGTCGGTGCCGCCCGAGACCAGGTCGAAGCCCCGGCCGAGCAGTTCCTCGGCGAGGGCCCGGCTGTTGACGACGACCTGGCGCGCGTAGTCCTTGAAGTCGTCGGTCGCGGCCTCGCGCAGCGCCACCGCGATGGCGGCGGTGGTGTGGTTGTGGGGGCCGCCCTGCAGACCCGGGAAGACGGCCTTGTTGAGCGCGGTGGCGTGCTCGTCGGAGGTCGCCATGAGCATCGCGCCACGCGGGCCGCGCAGGGTCTTGTGGGTGGTGGTGGAGATCACGTCGGCGTGCCCGACCGGCGAGGGGTGGGCGCCGCCCGCGACCAGGCCGGCGATGTGGGCGATGTCGGCGGCCAGGACCGCGCCGACCTCCTTGGCGATCTCGGCGAAGGCCGGGAAGTCGATCGTGCGCGGGATGGCGGTGCCGCCGCAGAAGATCAGCTTGGGGCGCTCCTTGAGCGCGAGCTCGCGGACCTCGTCCATGTCGACCATGCCGGTGTCGCGGCGGACGCCGTAGCGGACCGGGTTGAACCACTTGCCGGTGGCGCTGACCGACCAGCCGTGGGTCAGGTGGCCGCCGAACGGCAGGCCCATGCCCATGACGGTGTCGCCGGGCTGCACGAAGGCCATGTAGATCGCCAGGTTGGCGGGCGAGCCCGAGTAGGGCTGGACGTTGGCGTGGTTGACGCCGAACAGCGACTTGGCCCGCTCGATCGCCAGGGTCTCGATCTGGTCGATGACCTGCTGGCCCTCGTAGTAGCGCTTGCCGGGGTAGCCCTCGGAGTACTTGTTGGTGAGGACCGTGCCGGTGGCCTGGAGCACCGCCTTGGAGACGTAGTTCTCCGAGGCGATGAGCTTGATGGTGTCGGTCTGGCGGCGTTCTTCGGCCGTGATCAGTTCGGCGATCTCTGGGTCGACGGCGTTGAGCGTTTTCTCAGACATTGAGCGCCTTCCTCGGAACTCGACGACTGCGTCGACCCAGGCGCACGGCCGACGCGGTTTCCGCTCCCCGGTGGTGCCCCACCTCATAGCGCCAGTAGCGAGAACCCCACCTTATCGGCTGTCAGTGCTGCCGGGTGTTACCCGCGAGCGGCCAGAGACGGTCGACCTCGGCGTTGAGGGTGGCCCCGATCAGCACCGCCAGCGCGGTGATGTAGAGCCAGAGCAGCACCGCGATCGGCGCGGCCAGCGAGCCGTAGATCGACAGGGGGTCGAACCAGGCGGCCAGCACCTCGCGCAGCACCGCCGCGCAGATGATCCAGATCACCAGGGCCAGCAGCGCGCCGGGCACCTCGCGCCACCATTTCGTCCGCATCGGGACGCTCACGTGGTAGAGCAGCGTGAGCATCAGCACCGACCCGGCCACCACGATCGGCCAGTAGAAGATCGAGATGAGCGGCTGGTAGTCGGGCAGGGCGGTGGCCAGCAGGGTCGGCCCGACGACCAGGATCGGCATCACGACCAGGCCGATCAGCAGGGCCGCGAGATAGAGGCCGAAGCTCATGATCCGGGTGCGGATGATGCCGCGGGTCTCGCCCAGGCCGTACGCGATCGAGATCAGGTCGACGTAGACGAACAGGGCGCGCGACCCCGACCACAGGGCGAGCAGGAAACCCACCGAGATCAGCGAGACCTCGCCGCCGTTGAACACGTTGTTCAAAAGGGGCTCGACCACCCGCTGGACCGCGTCGGGGGTGAAGAGCAGGTCGGCGTGATCGATCACCGACGCCTTGATCTCGGTGATGGTCGCCGGGCCGAGGAGGCTCGAAAGGTGACCGAGAACACCCAGGAGCCCGAGCACGAAGGGCGGCAGCGACAGCAGGGCGAAGAACGCCGCCTCCCCCGCCAGGCCGGTGACCCGGTAGTTGACCCCGGCCATCGTCGTGTCCTTGACCAGCGCCCAGAAGCTGGTGCCCACGAAGCGCTCCATCCCCGCGCGGGCGCGCGCCATGCCGGTGCGGGACTGGTGCCCGAACCAGTGGCGGCGGGACCGGCGCCGGGGCGCGTTCGCGGAGGTCATCGGCGTTAACATTACGTGTCTCGCCAAGGGGTCCACACTGTGGACGCAAACTTGGACATCAAGTACCCGCAAGGTATTGTTACGGACATGCCAGTGGACCCGATGCTCGTCGTGCGCCGTCACGTCGACCTTCAGCGCGTCCGCAGCGCCATCTGTATCGACGCCCGTTGATCGCCGCCCCTTCTTTCTGTTAAGGGCGCGTGACAGGCGTCTTTTTTCATGCCCCCGCACTCAGCGCCGAGGCGGGAGGGAAAGCCTGGACGCGCGCGACCACCACTGGAAAGGTCCCGCATGAGCACCCCGGCCCGCCCGGCGAACCGCCACCACAAGCGCCCTCGCGGCGAAGGTCAGTGGGCTCTCGGCTATCGCGAGCCTCTGAACAAGAACGAGGAGAACAAGAAGAACGACGACGGGCTCAACGTCCGTCAGCGGATCATCGACGTCTACTCCAAGCGCGGCTTCGACTCGATCGACCCCGCCGACCTGCGCGGCCGCATGCGCTGGTACGGCCTCTACACGCAGCGCAAGCCCGGGATCGACGGCGGCAAGACCGCCATCCTGGAGCCCGAGGAGCTCGACGACCGCTACTTCATGCTCCGCATCCGCATCGACGGCGGCCAGCTCGACCTCAACCAGCTCCGGGTGATCGCCGGCATCTCCAACGACTTCGGCCGGGGCACCGCCGACATCACCGACCGGCAGAACGTCCAGCTCCACTGGGTCGAGATCGAGTCGGTCCCGGAGATCTGGGAGCGCCTCGAAGCGGTCGGCCTGTCCACGACCGAGGCCTGCGGCGACACCCCGCGCGTCATCCTGGGCTGCCCGCTGGCGGGCGTCGACGCCGACGAGGTCATCGACGGCCGGGAGCAGATCCGCGAGGTCTACGACCGGTTCATCGGCGACAAGGCGTTCTCGAACCTGCCCCGCAAGTTCAAGTCGGCCATCAGCGGCTGCGCCGCCCACTGCACCGTCCACGAGATCAACGACGTGGCCTTCGTGGGCGTGGTGAACGAGGCCGGCGAGGCCGGGTTCGACGTCTGGGTGGGCGGCGGCCTGTCGACCAACCCGATGATCGGCAAGCGGCTCGGCGCGTTCGTCCGGCCCGACCAGGTGGCCGACGTCTACGGCGGCGTCATCGGCATCTTCCGCGACTACGGCTACCGGCGGCTGCGCCACCGGGCCCGCATCAAGTTCCTGGTGAACGACTGGGGCGCCGAGAAGTTCCGGCAGATCCTCCAGGACGAATACCTCGGCCACGCGCTGCCCGACGGTCCGGCGCCCGCGCTGGCCGACGACACCCGCCGCGACCACGTGGGCGTGCGCCGCCAGCGCGACGGCAAGTTCTACGTCGGCTTCGCGCCCAAGGTCGGCCGGGTCGACGGCGACACCCTGGCCAAGATCGCCGACCTGGCCGAGGCCCACGGGTCGAACCGGGTCGCGATGACGGTCGAGCAGAAGATGGTCATCCTCGACGTGCCGGAAGAGCGGGTCGAGTCGCTGGTCGACGGCCTCGACGCGATCGGCCTGAAGGTGCGCCCGTCGACGTTCCGGCGGCAGACGATGGCCTGCACCGGCATCGAGTACTGCAAGCTCGCGATCGTCGAGACCAAGGCGACCGCGACGACGCTGATCCACGAGCTGGAGAACCGCCTCCCCGACTTCGAGCACCCGCTCACGATCAACGTGAACGGCTGCCCGAACTCCTGCGCGCGCATCCAGGTCGCCGACATCGGCCTCAAGGGCCAGCTCGTCGTCGACGAGAAGGGCGAGCAGGTCGAGGGCTTCCAGATCCACCTGGGCGGCTCCCTGGGCGCGACCCCGGGCTTCGGCCGCAAGGTCCGCGGCCTGAAGACCACCGCCGAGGACCTGCCCGACTACGTCGAGCGGGTGGCCTCCAACTACGCCAAGCAGCGCAGCGACGACGAGTCGTTCGCCGCCTGGGTGCAGCGCGCCGACGAGGCGGACCTGAAGTGATGAGTGAACGGGCGGCCCCCTATTACTGCCCGTACTGCGGTGAAGAGGATCTTGAGCCGTACGTCTCCGACGAGGAGCCGTACGGGTGGTACTGCCGGAGCTGCGCCCGGGCCTTCCGGGTGAAGTTCCTGGGGATAGGCGTGCGATCGTGACCCCCCGTGAGGAGAGCGTGATGACCCTGGTGGACATCGAGGTTGAGCTAGAGCGCCGGCGCGGCGTGCTCGACCTCCAGAGCATCGTCGAGTCGGCGGCCGAGTTCCTTGAGGACGCCCCCGCCCGAGAGATCATCCGCTGGGCGGCGGCGACCTTCGGCGACCGTATGTGTCTCACCTCCTCGATGTCCGACGCGCTGCTGATCGACCTGGTGAGCCGGGTGAAGCCGGGCGTCGACGTGCTGTTCATCGACACCGGCTACCACTTCGCCGAGACGATCGGCACCCGCGACGCGGTCGAGGCCGTCTACGACGTCAACCTGATCAACATCACCCCGTCGCGGACCGTCGCCGAGCAGGACCGCGACCTCGGGCCGCGCCTGCACGGCCGCAACCCCGACCTGTGCTGCTTCCTGCGCAAGGTCGAGCCGCTGAACCGGGCGCTGGAGCCCTACCTGGCGTGGATCTCCGGCATCCGCCGCGACGAGTCGCCGACCCGGACCGGCACCAAGGTCGTCGAGTGGGACGCCAAGCGCCAGATGGTCAAGGTCAACCCGATCGCGCGGTGGACCCAGGAGGACGTCGACAACTACATCGCCGACAACGGCGTCCTGATCAACCCGCTCCACTACGACAACTACCCCTCGATCGGCTGCGCCCCCTGCACCCGCAGGGTCGCCGACGGCGAAGACGCGCGGTCGGGCCGCTGGGCCGGACTGGGCAAGATCGAGTGCGGTATCCACCTTTGACGCCCCTGGTGGCCGTGGCGCACGGGTCCCGCGACCCGCGCGCCGCCGCCGTGGCCGAGGCGCTGCTCCATCGGGTCCGCCTGGCGCGTCCCGGCCTGGACGTCCGGGTCAGCTACCTCGACCACGTGAAACCGGCGCTGACCGACGCCCTGGCCCCGCTCGCCGAGGCGGTCGTGGTGCCGCTGCTGCTGACGGCGGCCTACCACAGCAAGGTCGACATCCCGGGCGCGCTGGCCGGGATCGACGCCCGGGTCGAGGTCAGCCCCACGCTGGGCCCCGACCCGCTGCTGACGGCCGCCCTGGAGCGCCGCCTCGCCGAGGCCGGCGCGGTCGTCGGCGACCCCGGGACGGCGGTCGTGCTGGTGTCGGCCGGGTCGAGCGACGCGACGGCCAACGCGACGGTCCGCACGATCGCCCGCGACTGGGCGCGCTCGCGGCCGTGGTGGGCGGTCACGACGGCGTTCGCCAGCGCCTCGGGCCCCCGTCCGGCGGAGGCGGTGGCGATGCTGCGCGCCGCCGGGGCGCCGCGCGTGGTGGTGGCGCCCTACCTGCTGGCGCCCGGTTTCTTCGCCGACAAGGTGGCCCGGGAGGCCCTGGCGGCCGGCGCCGATCTGGTGGCCGACAGCCTGGGACCGGCGCCGGAGCTGGTCCGGATCGTCCTCGACCGCTACGACGCGGCCACGGCCAGGCGGCCGGCATACCTCCGCGTCTGAGTGCCCGGTCGGCCGGCGGCGGTGGCGGCCTCGGCGGCTGGGTTTCCTGCGCGCCTGATCTCAGTCGAGCTCGCAGCGGACCGGTTCGAGCGTCTCCCGGCCCGAGCCCGCCCGGTCGACCACGAGAGGCTGCGCGCACGTCGTGGGCGGGACGAACAGGCCCGGGTAGCGGTAGACGTGGATCGTGGCGAACATCTTCTCGTCACGGGCCTGCTCGGCGCGTTCCTCGATCTCGGCGGCGGTGAGCGTGCCGGGCTCCTCGGTGTAGGGGAAGACGCGGGTCTTCACCCTGACCATGCCCTCGTTCCAGGCGGGCCGGTCGGGGTCGGCGTGGTTGTCCCAGCGCAACTCGGTGACCGGGCCGCAGGGGGCCTGAGTGACCAGTTCGCCGCCGACCCACACCCCGGCGTAGGCCTGCGTGCCGGTGCAGTGGACGAAGATCTCCATCGGCCCCTCGCTCGCCGGATAGAACACGTCCTCCAGTTCACCGGGCGACTGCGCCGAGTCCTCGTCCATCAGGTAGACGACCGGCTCCGTCGGCGTGGCCGGGGTCGGCTGGGCCAGGGTGTGGTCGCTCGCGGGGAGCGGCCCCGGAAGCGCGACGGACCCGGCGATCACCACGGCGGTCGCCGCCACCGCCGCGCCCAGTGCGGTCCGGCGCCGCCGGATCCGCCCGGCCCGCCGGTCGATCTCCTCCAGGGAGATCCTGTGTACGGGCGCCTCACGGGTGTCGTCCTCGAAAAGCTCACGGATCATCGCCTGCTCCAGTCCATGGCGGGGTCGACGCGCAGCTTCGCCAGGGCGCGACTTGCCTGGCTCCGGACGGTGACCTCCGAGCAGCCGAGTATCGCGGCGATCTCGGCGTCGGAGAGGTCCTCGAAATAGCGCAGCACCAGCACCGCCCGCATCTTCGGCGGCAGCGTGGCCAGCGCGGCCCGCAGCACGTCGCGGTCGTCGAGGGTGTCCTCGACCCCGGGGTCGGTCAGGTCGGGCAGCTCACCCGTGGGCACCTCGCGCCGCCACATGCGGCGCCACCAGGAGTTGTGGGTGTTGACGAGGATGCGGTAGACGTACGCGTCGGGGTTGTCACCGACCCGCCGCCAGGCGAGCCAGGCCTTGGCCAGCGCGGTCTGCGTCAGGTCCTCGGCGGTGGCCCAGTCGCGGCACAGCAGGTAGGCCATGCGCAGTAACCGGGCCGACCGCTGCTCGACGTACCGCTCGAAGTCGGCCCGGTCGCGCATGTCGGGGTCCTCACCGTCGGAGAAATCATGTCACCGACGATGACGCGACGGCACCGGCGATCTGTTGCACCGGTGTCAGTGGTCTCTGTGCTTCCAGGCGGTCTTGGAGTCGCGGACGGCCTCGCGGATCGAGTCGTTGACGATCCGGTTGGTCTCGCGGATGGAGTCGTTGACCGCCTGGTTGATGGCGCCGTGCATGGAGCCGTGGCCGAGGCCGCGGCGGTTGAGCCACCATTCGGTCCAGGCCAGGGCGTTGCGCCGGATGGGCGCGGCGTGGGAGTCGCCGATGACCTTGATGTCGCCCATGACGACGTAGCCGCGGACGCGGACGATCGGGGCGTGCTGGCCGGGTGGCGCCTCGACCACCTTGACCTTCTTGTCGCCCATGATCGCCACGCCGCTGAGCTGCACGTCGACGCCGTCGGGGACGATGATCTTGATGTCGCCCATCACGCAGGTCGCCACGATGTCGATCTCGTTGGAGCGCACTTCGGCCTCACGGAGGTCGAGGGTCACGTCGCCCATGACGGCCACCGCGGCGATCTCGTTCTCGACCCGCCACTTGCCCTTGCGCTTGGTGTCGCCCATCACGGCGACGAACCACTGGCGGGCCTTGCCCGGGGGCTTCGCGGGGGCGTAGGCGGGGGCGGGGGCGCCGCCGGGGAGGTCGGCCGTCAGCTGGGCCAGTTCGCCCTGCGTCTGGGCCAGGTAGGCGGCCTCGGTGCGGTCGGTCAGTTCGGCGAGCGTCAGCCGGCCTTCGGTGGAGGCCACCCGCAGCCGCTCGACGACGGCTTCGCGCTCGCTGTCGGACGCGCGCATGCCGGCTGGTTCGGTCATGGCTAAGAATCTAACCCTCCGGGAGCTCCCGCTCGATCCTCCCTGGGGACGATTCCTACCTCACCCTGGCCCGCACCCGCAGCACCAGGAAGACCGCCACGGCGAGGGCGCACACCACGATCACCCCGTTGGTGAGCCAGCCGGAGTAGCGCTGGACGACCTCCCAGTTCTCCCCGAGGAGATAGCCCGCCAGCACGAAAATGGAGTTCCAGATAAGGCTGCCCAGGGCGGTGAGCAGGGTGAACGTTCCGAGAGGCATCCGCTCGACCCCGGCCGGGATCGAGATGAGGCTGCGGAAGACCGGCACCATCCGGCCGAAGAAGACGGTCTTGCGCCCGTGGCGGGCGAACCAGGCCTCGGTCCTCTCGATGTCGTCGACCGTGACGAAGGGGACTCTGCCGAGCAGGGCGACGGTGCGGTTCCGGCCGAGGAGGGCGCCCAGGCCGTACAGGACCAGAGCCCCCGCCACCGATCCGGCCGTGGTCCAGGCGATGGCGGCGACCAGGCTCATGTTCCCCTGGCTGGCGGTGAACCCGGCGAGCGGGAGGATGAGCTCGCTGGGGATCGGCGGGGCCAGGTTCTCGATCGCGGTGGCCAGCCCCGCGCCGGGAGCGCCCAGGGTCTCCATCAGACCGACGACCCAGGCGGCGATTCCGTCTAGTTTCTCCATGGCGATCACGCTAGGGAGATCCCTTCGCCCGATTGAGCCGGAAAGCCACCGTTTCGTCCGGGGGACAGCCTCATCCCGCCAGCCCACAATCTGGACATATCACCATAAAGTACCCTGGAAGGGTGACGATCAGTGAGCTGATGCTCGCCGTGGCGCACGACGACCTGGATCGCGCCCGTGCGGCACTGCGGCGCGAACCCGACCTGAACCGCGGCCGTGGCACCCTGCCGCTCTACCGCGCGGCCCAGCGAGGCAACGCCGCCATGGTGACGCTGCTGCTCGAACACGGCGCCGACCCGAACCAGGCCTCCCATGGCGAAGAGGAGGGCCTGCCCCTGTGCGCGGCGGCCTGCTGGAACCACGAGGAGGCGCTCCGCGCCCTGCTGGAGGGCGGCGCCGACCCCGACCTGATCGAGTGCGACGAGTGGACCCCGCTGATGTGGGCGGCCACCCTCGGCCACCTGGAGACCGCCGACCTGCTGCTCGACTTCGGCGCCGACCCCGACCTGTGCTCCCCTCTGGTGGCCGCCGCCCGGTTCGGGGCCTACGGAGTGGTGTGGAGCCTGCTGGAACACGGCGCCACTCCCCTGTACGAGGCCCTGGAGGTCGCCCGCGCCCTCGCCGCCCGGGACCTGGCCGAACTGACGGAGGGCTGCGATCCCCCGGCCGAGGTGTCGCTGGCGGCCGACGGCACCACCCTGGTGTCCATCCCCTCCCCCGAGGGCGACGAGGTCTCCCAGCGCGGCCACGCGGCCATCGCGACCCTTCTCGAAGACGCTCTCGGCGAGCGCCCGCCGGTCGAGGACCTGATGCGGCGCGCGGTCCCCTACCGGGACGTCGACGAGGACGGGGAGACCTGGTGGGCGGCCGTGCACGCCATCCAGCGCCGCGCCGACGACGAGACCTTCTCCTCGGCGGTCGCCCTGGTCGGCCGCGACGACCCGATGGAGCGCGACTTCGGCGTCGACGTCCTGTCCCAGTTCGGCTTCACCGCCGGCACCCGCCCCTACCTCGACCGGACCCTGCCGGTCCTCCGCGACCTGGCCGAACGGGAGGAGGACCCCCGGGTGATCGACTCGATCCTGCGCGCCCTCGGGCAGCAGGGAGACCCCCGGGTGCTGCCCGACGTGCTGGCGCTGATCGGACGGCCGGGCCGGGTGCACACGGTCCGCGATCCGGTCGCGCTGTCGGCCGTGCTGCCCGGCGAGGACAGAGACGGCCTGGCGGCGCTGATCACCCTGTCGCGGGACCCTTCCGCGGACGTCCGCGACTACGCGACGTTCGGCCTGGCCGCCCTCGACGCCGACAACGGCGACCTCCGGACGGCCCTCGCCGAGCGGCTGAGCGACCCCGACCTGGTCACGGCGGCGGAGGCGACGCGCGGCCTGGCGATCCGGGGCGACGACCGGGCGGTGCGAGGGGTGCACCGGGTGCTCTCGGAGAGCGAGGACGCGTACGCGCGCGACGTGGCGCTCCAGGCGGCGGGCACGCTGGGCCTGGACCTGTAAGGGTCACGGCCCCGACAGCGCGGGCGCCGCCGCTCTGAGGTCGGCCGCCAGGGCGAGGTCACCCTCGGCCTGCCACGTGTGGTCCGCTCCCCGGCCGCCGAGCACGAAACAGTATTCGGCTGCGTCGGCCCGCAGCGACAGGGCGACCTCCTGGCCCTCGTACGCGGAAGAAGGCGTGCCCGGAAGCAGGGGGAGGTGCCAGTCTCCTCCCCCGTCGCCGGTCAGGGTCAGGCGGATCGACCGGTCGCCGAGGTCCAGGCCGCTCAGGACGGCCGTCATGGGCAGCAGCCGGGCGCACAGGTCGGCCATCGGGTGGAGTTCCCCGGCCGTCGGCGTGGGGAGGTTCAGGCCTTCGGACACGGCGGTGTCGTGGGTGTGGATCCACGTCTCCAGGGCGCGGCCGAGGATCTGGTCGCCGACGGGCAGGGGCAGGCCGCCGGGGGTGACCATCCGCGCGGGATCGGCATCGGACAGGGCGTGGCACAGGGCGTCGGCCTGGTCGCGCCACGACCGGTGGGTCTCCAGCAGGGAGCGGGAGCGTTCGTGGTCGTGAACGGCCGCGGTCCGGGCCGTGGGCTCGTCGTCGGTGATCGGCGGGCCGTGGACGGGCGCGCCGACGGCCGCCGCGACCAGGCCGTCCTTGGCCATGAGGTGCCCGAGGAGCTCCTGGAGGTTCCAGCCTTCGACGATCTCCACGTCCCAGGCCGTCGCCGAGGCGAAGACGGCGTCCATGGCGGCCACCCGGCCCGCGTAGGGGCGGGCCCAGGAGACGCACGGCGCGGCCGGGCGGCGGCGGGCGGCGGACGTGGCGAGCAGGCGGGCCCGGCCGCCCGGCGGCGGGGCGATGGGGGCCTCGTCGAGCAGGTCGAGGTAGAGGCGGTCGAGGCTCACAGCGCCTCCTCGTTCAGCGTCTCGGCCAGGCGGCGCAGGGCCAGCCGGATGCGGGACTTGGCGGTCCCCTCCGGTACGCCGATCTCCACCGCCACCTCGCGATAGGTGCGGCCTCCGTAGTAGGCCAGCTCTATCACCTGGCGCAGGGCGTCGGGTAAGCCCACCACGGCCTCGCGCACCCGCTTGATCTCGTCGGCGGCCACGACGCCCTCTTCGAGGTCGTGGGGGCGTTCGAACAGGCGGGGGGCGAGGGCGCCGACGCGGCGGCGCTCCTCCGACCTGACGTGGTCGACCGAGCGCCGATGGGCGACGGTCGCCAGGAAGGTGCGCAGGCTGCCCCGTGACGGGTCGAAGCCCAGCGGCCGCTCCCAGAAGGTCGCGAAGACCTCCTGGGTGATGTCCTCTGCGGCGACCCGGTCGCGGGTCACGCGGAGCGCCAGACCGTAGAGCAGGGCGGAGAAGTGGTCGTACAACTCCCCCAGCGCGGACTCGTCGCCGCTGACGACCCGGCGGTGGAACAGGTGGTCGTCCACGGCGGCTCCCCCACTCGTCGACCCGAGCATCGCATTATTCGCCCGAGATGGTCAGATGGATGACATGAGCCATGAAGTGATGAATCAGGTGCCGCCGCTGTCCGGTCACGACGTGGCGGCCGACCCGGCGCTGGCGGCGGCGCTGGCCCGGGAGGGCGCCGACTGGGCCGAGGGCGAGCTGCGGCAGCTCGGCACCCTGGCGGGCACCGCGAAGGCGCAGGAGTGGGGGCGGCTGGCCAACGAGAACGAGCCGGTCCTGAGGACGCACGACCGCTATGGCCACCGGATCGACGAGGTGGAGTTCCACCCGGCGTGGCACGAGCTGATGACCGTCGCCGTCGAGCACGGGCTGCACGCCGCGCCCTGGACGATGGCCCGGCCGGGCGCCCACGTGGCGCGGGCGGCCAAGTTCTACGTGTGGTCGCAGGTCGAGGCGGGGCACGGGTGCCCGATCTCGATGACCTACGCCTCGGTGGCCGCGCTGCGGCACGCCCCGGCGCTCGCGGCCGAGTGGGAGCCCGCGCTCGCCTCCCGTACCTATGACTTCGGCCTTCGCCCCCTGGCCGACAAGCGCGGGGTGCTCGCCGGGATGGCCATGACCGAGAAGCAGGGCGGGAGCGACGTCCGGGCGAACCTGACGACCGCCGAGCCGCTCGGCGACGGGACCTATGCCCTGACCGGCCACAAGTGGTTCAATTCCGCGCCGATGTGCGACGTGTTCCTGGTGCTGGCCCAGGCGCCGGGCGGGCTCTCCTGCTTCCTGCTCCCCCGCGTGCTCCCCGACGGGACCCGCAACGCGATCAGGCTCATGCGGCTGAAGGACAAGCTCGGCAACCGGTCGAACGCCTCGGCCGAGGTCGAGTACGAGAACGCGGTGGCCTGGCTGGTCGGCGAGGAGGGGCGCGGGGTCCGGACGATCATCGAGATGGTCAACATGACCCGGCTCGACTGCGTGATCGGCTCGGCGGCGGGAATGCGGCTGGGGCTGACCCAGGCCGTCCACCACGCCCGGCACCGCACGGCGTTCGGCCGGCTGCTCATCGACCAGCCGCTGATGCGGAACGTGCTGGCCGACCTGGCGCTGGAGTCCGAGGCGGCGACGGTGCTGATGATGCGGCTCGCCGGGGCCACCGACCGGGCCGTGGCCGGTCAGGCGCAGGAGGGGATGTTCCGGCGGGTGGCGCTGGCGGCCGGGAAGTACTGGGTCTGCAAGCGCGCCGCCGGGCACGCCGCCGAGGCGCTCGAATGCCTGGGCGGCAACGGCTACGTCGAGGAGTCGGGGATGCCGCGGCTGTTCCGCGAGTCGCCGCTGAACGGCATCTGGGAGGGGTCGGGCAACGTCGCCGCGCTCGACCTGATGCGGGCGCTCACTCGCGAGCCCGAGGCGGCGGAGGCGTTCTTCACCGAGGTCGAGCTCGCCACCGACCCCCGGATCTCCGAATCGGTGAGCCGGGTCCGCAAGACGCTCGCCCACGCCACCGAGGCCGACGCTCGGCGGCTCGCCGAGGAGATGGCGCTGGTGCTGCAGGCCTCGCTGCTGATCAGGTTCGCCCCGGCGAGCGTGGCCGACGCGTTCTGCGCCTCGCGGCTCGGCGGCGGCTCGGGCCGCGCCTACGGCGCCCTGGGGCCCGGCCCCGACCTGGACGCCATCCTGGCCCGGATCTGAGTCACCGGACCGCTACCGGCCGGAAACACGGAGGAAACGGCCCGGCGCTCTCATGAAGGGGACTCACCGGAGGGTGAGGCGCACCTAGGGTTCCGCTCTTCGTGAGGCCTGGTCCGAGAGGTGCAGGCGGCCGCAAGGCCGTTCCACGGCGGGGGAAAAGCCCGGGAGACAGTCACGACGGCTGCCTCTCCACCTGAGGCTTTTCCCCGAAAAGGAGTGCCCGTGGGACACCTCCACAACAACTACGGCCCCGAGGCCCGCTCGGCCGTGGAGCGCGAGGCCGCGCTGCCCACGACCATGCACCAGCGCGAGATCGCGCGCGGCCTCGAACTCGGGCTGCGGGGGGCCGACTCGATCGTCGACCGGACCATCCCCACCTTCTCCCGGGGCGAGCTGCCGCACTTCGCCGGGATCAACACCTTCCTCAAGGCCCCGTACGTCGAGGACGTCCGCACCTGCGGCGACTACGACGTGGCGGTGATCGGCGCGCCGTTCGACGGCGGCACCACCTACCGGTCGGGGACCCGGTTCGGCCCCCAGGGCATCCGCAAGATCAGCGCCCTCTACGGCCCCTACAGCTTCGAGCTCGGCGTCGACCTGCGGGAATCCATCACGATCTGCGACCTGGGCGACATCTTCACCATCCCGGCCAACATCGAGAAGACCTTCGACCAGATCAGCAAGGGCGTCTCGCACGTCTACGCGTCGGGGGCGTTCCCGGTGGTGCTGGGCGGGGACCACTCGATCGGCTACCCGACCGTCCGGGCGGTGGCCGAGCACCACACCGGGAACGTCGGGATCATCCACTTCGACCGCCACGTCGACACCCAGGAGACCGACCTCGACGAGCGGATGCACACCACGCCCTGGTTCCACGCCACCGACCTGCCGAACGTGCCGCCGAAGAACCTCGTCCAGATCGGGATCGGCGGCTGGCAGGCGCCGAGGCCGGGCGTGAAGGTCGGCCGCGAGCGCGGCACCACGATCATGACCGTCACCGACTGCGTCGAGATGGGCATCGAGGCCGCCGCCGAGCGGGCCCTGGAGGTGGCCTGGGACGGGGCCGAGGCCGTGTGGCTGTCGTTCGACGTCGACTGCCTGGACGCCGCGTTCGTGCCCGGCACCGGCTGGCCCGAGCCGGGCGGCTTCCTGCCGCGCGAGGTGCTGAAGTTCATCCAGCTCATCGCCGACGCCCGGCCGCTGGCCGGCATCGAGGTGGTCGAGTGCGCGCCGCCCTACGACAACGCCGAGATCACCTCCCTCATCGCCACCCGCGTGATCTGCGACACCCTCGGGTGCCTGGTCCGCGCGGGTCACCTCCCCAAGAAGAAGGGAGCGGCGTGATGTTCCGTCGCGTGCTCTTGGTCTTGCTGCTCTGTACGGCCTGCGCCGCCGCCCCGGCCGAACAGGCCGCGCCGACGGCCGCCCCGATCACCCTCGGGTTCAGCGCCTGGCCCGGCTGGTTCCCCTGGCAGGTGGCCCAGGAACAGGGCCTGTTCGAGAAGAACGGGGTGACGGTCGAGCTGAAGTACTTCGACAGCTACACCGACTCCCTGAACGCCCTGGCGACCGGCACGATCGACGCCAACAGCCAGACCCTCAACGACACCCTGGCCTCGGTGGCCGGCGGCGCGCAGCAGAGCATCGTGCTGGTCAACGACAACTCGACCGGCAACGACCAGATCATCGCCGCCCCCGGGATCAAGACCCCGGCCGACCTCAAGGGCAAGACGGTGGCCGCCGAGCAGGGCACCGTCGACCACTACCTGCTGCTGCTCGCCCTGGAGAAGGCCGGCCTGTCGGAGGCCGACGTGAACTTCACCCCGATGCTCACCGACGCCGCCGCCGCGGCCTTCGTCGCGGGCCAGGTCGACGCGGTCGGCGCGTTCGCGCCGTTCACCTCGACGGCGCTGGAACGCGAGGGCAGCGCGGCCATCTCGACCTCGGCCGACTTCCCCGGCGCGATCCCCGACCACCTGGTGGTCACCCGCGACCTGCTCTCCCGCGACGAGAAGGCGGTCCAGGGCCTGGTGAACACGTGGTTCGACACGATCGAGTGGATCGGCGCGAACCGGGCGAAGGCCGTGGAGATCATGGCCAAGCGGGGCGGGGTGACGCCGGCGGAGTACGAGACGTACGACAAGGGCACCACGATCTTCACCCTCGACCAGAACCGGACCGCCTTCACCGGCGCGCTCGACCAGCAGGCGAAGCTGATCTCCGACTTCCTGGTCTCGACCAAACTCGTCGACGCGGCCCCGCCGCTCGAGGGCCTGTTCATATCCAAATTCGTGGAGGCCGTCCAGCCATGACCCTCGCCAACCGCCACCGCGTCCGCGTGACCTCGCCGGGAACCCCCGCCCGCGACCGCCGAGACACCGCCGGCACGACGAACCTTGCCGGGGACGACCGCAGCCGGGTGACGTCCCTGACCGGCGTGCCTGGTATGGCCCACGAGTTCGCCCCGGCCCTGCCGCCCGGGCCGGTGGCCAACGCGGCCCGCCAGGTGGTCGTGGCCGTGACCGACGGGTCGTGGCAGGTCGAGCCGTCGGGCGGGGTGAACGATGGCTGACGTGACGACGGGACGGAGCGGCCGTAGAAGCGGAGACGCCGCCGAGACGCCATTCGGCACATCGGCAGGTCGAACCGATGGGGTCATCCGGGATTTCCTGACCTCACCCCTCCCGGCGGGAGGTCGGTCATGGTGAGCGTGGAGTCGCCTCCGGTCGAGCGGGCCACCGCCCCCGCCCCCCGTGTGAAGCTGCTCAAAACAAAGGTCTCGCGCCGGACCGCCTGGATCCTGCGGGTCGCCTCGGTGGCGGTGCCGTTCGCCTTGTGGTGGGCGGTCAGCGGCTCGGGGGTCGTCCCCGACCGGTTCCTGCCCGCGCCCCCGCAGGTCTGGGCCGCCTTCACGGACATGGTCGCCAGCGGTGACCTGCAGAACGATCTCCTGGCCAGCCTCGGCCGGATCGGGGCCGGGTTCGGGCTGGCGGTCCTCGTCTCCGTCCCGCTGGGGTTCCTGATGGGGACGGTCGGCTGGGCGCAGCCCCTGTTCGAGCCGATCATCGGAATCCTCCGCTATCTCCCGGCCTCGGCGTTCATCCCGTTGCTGATCATCTGGCTGGGCATCGGGGAGACGTCCAAGATCGCGCTGCTGGTGCTGGGCGTGGTGTTCTTCAACACGCTCATGACCGCCGACGTCGTCAGGCAGGTCCCGAGGAGGCTGCTCGACGTCTCGGCCACCCTCGGGGCCGGGCGGGCGCGGGTCGCCGCGCGGGTGGTGTTCCCCCATTCCCTCCCCGGCATCCTGGACGCCCTCCGCGTCAACGCCGCCGTAGCCTACAACCTCGTCGTCGTGGCCGAGCTGATCGCGGCGACCTCCGGCCTGGGCTACCGGATCACCCGGGCCCAGCGGTTCCTCCAGACCGACAAGATCTTCGCCATCCTCATCGTCATCGGCCTCATCGGCCTGACCATCGACGTCACGCTCAGACTCGTCCGGGCCCGGGTCGGCAGGTGGTCGGTGTGAGCCTGCGCTTCGAGAGCGTGTCGATGGCGTACACGCCCGGCACCCCGGTGCTGGAAGACATCGACCTGGACATCGCGCCCGGCGAGTTCGTCACGATCGTCGGGGCCAGCGGCTCGGGGAAGTCGACCCTGTTGTCGCTGGTGGCGGGCCTGACGAAACCCACGAAGGGCCGGATCGCCCTCGACGGCCGGACCGTCGGGGGGCCGGGCCCCGACCGGGGCATGGCCTTCCAGTCGCCCAGCCTCTACCCGTGGCGCACGGTGGCGCAGAACGTCGCGTTCGGGCTGGAGACGCGGGGTTTCTCCCGTCAGGCCAGGAAGGAGCGCGTCGCCTGGCTCCTCGACGAGGTCGGCCTCACCGAACACGCCGGGAAACTGCCCGGGAGCCTGTCCGGCGGCCAGCAGCAGCGGGTCTCGATCGCGCGGGCGCTGGCCCGCTCCCCCAAGGTCCTGCTCCTCGACGAGCCGTTCGGGGCGCTGGACGTCCAGACGAAGGAGGACATGCAGCTGTTCATCCGCCAGGTCTGGCGGGATCTGGGCACCACGGTGGTCATGGTCACCCACGACGTGGAGGAGGCCGTCTTCCTCGGCCGGCGGGTGCTGGTGCTGGCCAGCGACCCCGGCCGGGTCGCCCGCGACCTGCGGGTCGAGCCGCTCGGCGAGGGCCTGGAGGTGAAGCGGAGCGCCGAGTTCCTGGCGGTCCGGGCGCAGGTGGAAGACCTGGTCCGGCGCGAACACCGTGCCCACCTGGCAGCCGCGCACGCCTGAGGCGTTATGTTCGTCGGTGGCATCACCGTTATCGAAGGGATATCGCTATGGCGACCACTCGTACCGCGACGACCCAGTGGAAGGGCGCGCTCCTCGACGGCTCCGGCTCGGTGTCGCTGGACACGTCCGGCGTCGGCACGTTCGACGTCAGCTGGCCGTCGCGCGCCGAGGCGGCCAACGGTAAGACCAGCCCTGAAGAGCTCATCGCGGCCGCGCACTCCTCGTGCTTCTCGATGGCCCTCTCGCACGGCCTCGCCCAGGCGGGCACCCCGCCGCAGACGGTCGAGACCAAGGCCGACGTGACCTTCCAGCCCGGCCAGGGCATCACCGGCATCGTCCTGTCGGTCAAGGCCCAGGTCCCCGGCATCACCGCCGAGGAGTTCCAGGCCGCCGCCGAGAACGCCAAGGCCAACTGCCCGGTCAGCAAGGCCCTCACCGGCACCGAGATCACCCTGAACGCCGAGCTCCTCAGCTAGGCCGTTCCGCTGAAGGCCCCCGTCCACAAGGCGGGGGCTTTCTCCTTTCCGTTACGGCTCCGCCCACCCCGGCCCCGCCCCCCGTGCCCGGCCCGCCCCGCGACCGGCGCCAACCGGCCGCTCCCGCTGCGACTCACGACGCCGGATCACGGCCAGAACCGGAACCGCAAGACCTGGCCCCGCACCTCGTGCACGGCGAACTCCGGCCGGAGCGCCTCCCGCAACGACCACCAGTCGACCCGGACGTTCCACTCGGCCCCCGCCCGGCCGAGGTCGAACTCCTCGTAGGTCTCGTTCTCCTCGTCGAGTGTGTAGGCCGCGAGCCGCCCCGAGGCGAAGTGGACACGACCCGTCCAGCTCCGCTCGGCAGGGTCTCCCGGATCGGCGTCCCAGAGCTCGTAGCGCAGGTGGAACGGGCCCGGGCCATATTGCGTCATCAGCAGACCGTTGCGGCCGGGGGTGAGCCAGCTCGGCCCCTCGTCCTGCTTCCACTCGATCTCCCAGACGCCGGGCTCGCCGGGAAGGTCGAGCGCTCCGAGGTCGGTCACCCCGTAGATGGAATCGAGCGGGACGACGTCGGATAATCCGGCGATCAGTCTCATCGCGCGAGGATGTCGTCGAGGTTGTAGGCCACCGGGACCTCCAGCTGCTCATAGGTGCACGACTCGGGTGTGCGGTCGGTGCGCCAGCGGCGGAACTGGGCCGTGTGCCGGAAGCGGACGCCCTCCATGTGGTCGTAGGCCACCTCGATCACCAGCTCGGGCCGCAGCGGGATGAACGACAGGTCCTTGTTGGCGTTCCACCGCGAGACCGCCCCGGGCAGGCGCTGGCCCTCGGGGCCGCCGCCGACCCCGGCCGACGCCCACTGCGCCCACTCGCCCCACGGATGCCCGGCGGGGTCGTCGACCTTGTAGGGCGCCAGTTCGGCCACCAGTTCCTCGCGCCGCTTCATCGGGAACGACGCCGACACCCCCACGTGGTGGAGCTTGCCGTCGTCGCCGTAGAGGCCCAGCAGCAGGGAGCCCACGATCGGGCCCGACTTGTGCTCGCGGTAGCCGGCCACCACCACGTCACAGGTGCGTTCGTGCTTGACCTTGAACATGACGCGTTTGTCCTGCTCGTAGGGCAGCCCGCCCGGCTTCACGATGATCCCGTCGAGCCCGGCGCCCTCGAACATCTCGAACCATTCGAGCGCCTGCTCGTGGTTGGTCGTGATCGGCGTGAGCCGGATCGAGTCGCCCGCCTTGGCGGTCGCCTCGACGAGCAGCCGCCGCCGCTCGGAGAACGGCCGGGCCATCAGGTCGTCGTCGCCCAGGGCCAGCAGGTCGAAGGCGATGAACGAGGCGGGCGTCGACTCCGCCAACAGCTTCACCCGCGAGGCGGCGGGGTGGATGCGCTGCTGGAGCTGGTCGAAGTCGAGGGCGGGGCCGCGCATGACCACGATCTCGCCGTCGAGCACGCACCGCTCGGGCAGCTCGCGCTTCACCGCCTCGATGAGCTCGGGGAAGTAACGGGTGAACGGGCGCTCGTTGCGGCTGCCGAGGAACACCGTGTCGCCGTCGCGGAACACGATGCACCGGAAGCCGTCCCATTTGGGCTCGTAGAACAGGGTGCCGTCCTGCTCGGGCATCTTCTTGACCGCCTTGGCCAGCATGGGCGAGACGGGCGGCCGGACGGGCAGGTCGAGCGCGGCGGGATCGGGCTCGGCCGCCTTGGCGTCTTTGGGCTCGCGCGTGGTCATCGAGCCTCCTCCTGGTGTGGGTCACGGACGTAGCGGCAGAACAGCGAGCCCTCCTCCTCCAGCACCCCGGCCAGCGCGAACCGGGTGTGGGAGGCGGTGCCGTTGAGCACGCGGGCGGCGTCGCCGCCGATCATCAGGGGGGAGACGGTCAGGCAGAGCTCGTCGACCAGAGAGGCCGCCGCGAGGTGGGCGTTGAGACGCGGGCCGCCCTCGCACAGGATGCGCCCGAGGCCGCGGGAGCGCAGCTCGCCGATCGCCTCGGCCAGGTCGACCCGCTGCTCCCCGGCCACGATCACGTCGGCGTGGCGGGCCGCCTCGGCCCTGCGGTCGGCGGGGGCCGACTCGGTGGTGATCACGATGGTGCGGGACTCGGGGGCGCACTCGGTGAACAGGGCGCCGCCGAGGTCGAGGTCGATCTTGCGGGTGATCACGGCCACCGGCGGGGCGGCGAAGCGGCCCTCGCGCAGCGGACGCCACGTGTCACGGGGCTTCGACGGGCCGTAGCCCTCTATGCGGACGGTCGCGCCGCCCGCCAGCACGACGTCGGCGAGGCCGCGCAGAACCATGAAGATCCGCCGGTCGCCCGGCGAGGACAGCCCCTTCGACAGGCCCTTCAGCCACGCGCCGCCGTCGGCGCTGGCCACCATGTTGAGGCGCAGCCACTCGGCCTGAGGGTAGGCGTAGACCGACGGGAGGTCGGGGTCGTCGGCCGGCTCGGGATGTATCTGGCGCACGTCCCCACCCTGTCACAGCGGTCCGACAAGCTGGGAGGGCCTCCCGGGAGTAACGGTTTGATGTCAAGCGGTCGCCGATTGTCAGGTTCGGTGTTGGATCGAACCAGATGTGGTCGGAGGGGGTTTTCGTGCCGCTTGTCGTGTTGATCGTGTGGTTGGTCGCCGCATCCGTCGGGGTCTACCTGCTCTACCTGTGGTTACGCGGCGGGGGCCTGCGTCAGCAGGCCACCAAGGTGACCCGGTTCCCCAAAGCGCTGATCTTCAGCCATCCGCTGCTGGCGGTGACCGGGCTGGGGTTGTGGGCGGCCTTCATGGTCACCAGGACCGGCGCCTACGCCTGGGGGTCGTTCGGCGCGCTGTGCGTGGTGGCGCTGCTGGGGTTCGTGATGTTCACCCGCTGGCTCGGCGGCGGCCGGCACGCGCGCGGGGCCGAGAACCACTTCCCCGTGGTGGCGGTGGGGCTCCACGGGCTGGCCGGGGTGAGCACGTTCGTGCTGGTCTTGCTGACGGCGGCCGAGCTGACCCGCTAGCGGCGGACCGCCCGCAGCACCCGGAACGACCGCGCCGCGACGTCGATGTCGGCCCCCGTGTGCCGGACGTCGGCGGGGGGCTGCGCGGTGCCGCCCGAGGCGGTGGCGGTGTCGAACAGGGACTTCCAGCTCACCGCGAAGTCACGCCCGGGGAGGGTGAACGTCAGGCTCTCGTGGTGGGCGTTGATCAGCAGCAGGAACGAGTCGTCGGTGATGCGCTCGCCGCGCGGGCCCGGCTCGCTGATCGCGTCGCCGTTGACGAACACGGCCACGGCCTTGGAGTAGCCGGCGTGCCAGTCGGAGTCGTCCATCTCCTTGCCCGCCGGGGTGAGCCACACGATGTCGCGGACCCCGTCGGACTGCTCGCGCCCGGAGAAGAAGCGGCGCCGCCGGAACACCGGGTGGTCGCGCCGGAAGGCGGCGATCTCCCGGACGAACCCGAGCAGCTCCGACTCGGTGTCGGCCAGCGACCAGTCGATCCAGGAGACCTCGTTGTCCTGGCAGTAGGCGTTGTTGTTGCCGCCCTGGGTGCGGCCGAACTCGTCGCCGGCGGTCAGCATCGGCACGCCCTGCGACAGGAACAGGGTGGCCAGGAAGTTGCGGCGCTGGCGGTGGCGCAGCGCGGTGACGTCGGGGTCGTCGGTGGGCCCCTCGACCCCGCAGTTCCAGGAGCGGTTGTCGTCGGAGCCGTCGCGGTTGCCCTCGAGGTTGTCGTCGTTGTGCTTGCGGTCGTAGGAGACCAGGTCGGCGAGGGTGAAGCCGTCGTGGGCGGTGACGAAGTTGATGCTGGCGATGGGGCGGCGGCCGGAGGTGGCGTACAGGTCGGAGGAACCGGTCAGCCGGGAGGCGAAGTCGGGCAGCGTGGCGGAGGAGCCGCGCCAGAAGTCGCGGACCGTGTCGCGGTATTTGCCGTTCCACTCGGTCCACAGGGGCGGGAAGTTGCCGACCTGGTAGCCGCCGGGGCCGACGTCCCACGGCTCGGCGATCAGCTTGACCTGGGAGATCACCGGGTCCTGCTGGATGAGATCGAAGAAGGCCGAGAGCCGGTCGACGTCGTGGAGCTCGCGGGCCAGCGCGGCGGCCAGGTCGAAGCGGAAGCCGTCGACGTGCATCTCCAGCACCCAGTAGCGCAGCGAGTCCATGATCAGCTGGAGGGCGTGCGGCGAGCGCACGTTCAGCGAGTTGCCGCAGCCGGTGTAGTCGAGGTGGTAGCGGCGGTCGGCGTCCTGGAGCCGGTAGTAGGAGTTGTTGTCGATGCCGCGGAAGCCCAGCGTGGGGCCCATGTGGTCGCCCTCGGCGGTGTGGTTGTAGACCACGTCGAGGATCACCTCGATGCCCGCGTCGTGGAGCGACTTGACCATGGCCTTGAACTCCAGCACCTGCTCGCCGCGCTGCCCCGAGGAGGAGTAGGCGTTGTGGGGCGCCAGATAGGCCATCGTGTTGTAGCCCCAGTAGTTGGTCAGCCCCCGGGCGACCAGGAAGTGCTCCGGTACGTACTGGTGGATCGGCAGCAGCTCGACCGCGGTGACGCCGATCGACTTCAGGTGGTCGACGACGGCCGGATGGGCCAGCCCCGCGTAGGTGCCCCGCTGGTCTTCGGGCACGTCGGGGTGGAGCCGGGTCAGCCCCTTCACGTGGGCCTCGTAGATGACCGTCTGGTGGTAGGGGATGCGGGGCGGCCGGTCGTTGCCCCAGTCGAAGAAGGGCGAGACGACGACGTTCTTCGGCATGAAGGGGCCGGAATCGCCGAGATTCAGCCGGCGGGGGTCGGCGAAGTCATAGGAGAACAGGGCCTCGTTCCATTTGACCTCGCCCTCGATCGCCTTGGCGTAGGGGTCGAGGAGGAGTTTCGAAGCGTTGCTCCGGTGGCCCTGGCGCGGGCTGTAGGGGCCGTGGACCCGGTAGCCGTAGCGCTGGCCCGGGGTGATTCCGGGCAGGTAGCCGTGCCAGACGAAGCCGTCCATCTCGGGGAGGTCGACGCGGGACTCCTCGCCCGCGTCGTCGAAGAGGCACAGCTCGACCCGCTCGGCCACTTCGCTGAACACCGAGAAATTGGTGCCCACACCATCCCAGGTGGCGCCGAGCGGATAAGGCTCTCCAGGCCAGACGTCGCGCATGCAGGTCCCATTCTCGCTTCCCGGGATTTTCCCTACCCGTTCATCCGATTTAACACAGGTGGGAGCCCAGCCCAACAGGAGCCGGGAACGCCACATGAATGGATCAACGGTCGCGGTCCTTCGAAGGCTGGACCCGCTTGGGCTCACCGGGCATCTTCGGGTAGTTGGGCGGATAGGGCAGGTCGCCCCGGCCGTCCTTCTCGTAGACCTCCAGGAGGCCCGTCAGGTCGCAGGCCACCTCGTCGATGGCCTCGTGGGGGTCGCCGACCTCGGCGAACCGCGCCGGCATGGTGCGGAGCGTGAAGTCGGCGGGGTCGCACGACTCCAGTTCCTCCCACGTCACCGGCGCCGAGACCTGCCCGTCGGGCCGGGCCCGCACCGAGTATGCCGCCACGACGGTCCGGTCGAGGGCGTTCTGGTTGAAGTCGATGAAGACGCGCTCGCCGCGCTCCTCCTTCCACCAGGCCGTGGTCGCCAGGTCGGGAATCCGTTTCTCGACCTCCCGGGCGAACCCGATTCCGGCGTATCTGACCTCGGTGAACGTCCATCGCTGCTGGACCCGGACCGAGATGTGGATCCCCCGGTTCCCGGACGTCTTCGGGAAGCCGATCAGGCCCAGATCGGCCAGCACCTCGCGGGCCGCGAACGCGACCTTGCGGGCCTCGGCGAAGCCCGTGCCGGGCTGCGGGTCGATGTCGATGCGCAGTTCGTCGGGGTGGTGGAGGTCGGGGACCCGGGCCGCCCACGGGTGGAAGTCGATCGTGCCCAGATTGGCGCACCAGGCGATGCCGGCCACCTCGGTCGGGCGGAACGCGTCTGCGGTGCGCCCGCTCGGGAAGTGGACCTCGGCGGTCTCCAGCCAGTCGGGGTGCTTGGGCATGCGCTTCTGGTAGATCGCGTCGGTCTGCACGCCGTCGGGGTGCCGTTTGATGTACGTCGGCCGGTCGCGGACCGCGCGCATGATGCCGTCGCCGACGCTCAGGTAGTACTCGACGAGGTCGCGCTTGGTGGCGCCGATGCCCGGGAAGTAGACCTTGTCGGGGTTGGTGACCTTGACGGTCCGTTCCCCGGCCTCGATTTCGATGAACGGCGAAGGCATGTTCGAACCCTACCCACCGGGAAGGTTCCACCCCTCTTGTGGGTTGGATCAGGTGGAATCCCGTCCAGAAAAGGCTGGTGGCTGATGAACAAGGTCATGAAGACGGACGCCGAGTGGCGCGCCCAGCTCAGCCCCGAGGAGTACCGGGTGCTGCGCCAGGCCGGCACCGAGCGGCCCTTCACCGGGGAGTACGTCGACACCAAGACCGAGGGCGTCTACTCCTGCCGCGCCTGCGGCGCGGAGCTGTTCACCTCGGACACCAAGTTCGAGTCGCACTGCGGCTGGCCCTCGTTCTACGAGCCCAGCGCGGGCGACCACGTGACCCTGATCGAGGATCGCAGCCTCGGCATGGTGCGGGTCGAGGTGCGCTGCGCCTCCTGCGACTCCCACCTGGGCCACGTCTTCCACGGTGAGGGCTACCCGACGCCCACCGACGACCGCTACTGCATCAACTCCGTCGCGCTCACGCTCAGGACTTCGGCTTCGGATAAGTGACCCGGCAGTCGTCGTCCTTCGGGCCGAGCACGTTGGCCAGCACCGGGTTGCCGTTGCCCCCGGTGCGGGCCTGCACGAACACCACCCGCTTCTTGACGCCGAGCTCCGCCAGATACTCCATCCCCCGCTCACAGAGCCGGAGCGAGACCGGGGAGTTGTCTTTCGAATCGGGTAAGTCGGTGTAGATGCGCAGGTAGGTGCCGGTGGTGCGGATGTCGGTGATGTGGCGGTGCGTCTCGTCGTCCCAGCGCTGGTCGAAGTAGGCGAGCGCGTCCTTGTCGGAGTACTTCGACTCCTTGCGCTTCGCCGCCTTCTTCTCGTCCTTCTCCGCCGGCGGCGGGGCCTGCGCCGCCGGGACGACCGACGCCGTCGTGGGCTCCTCGATCGAGGCGGTGCGTACGGGGGCCTGTTCCCCGCGCGCGGCCAGGAGAGGCACCACGACGGCCGTCACTCCGAGCCCCAGGCACGAGACACCGACGACCACTTCGGCCGTCCGAGATCGCGACCTGCGGCGTTTCCCCGTGGATCGTGCCATTTTCATCATTTGCCCACGAGTATGCCAAGAACTGAGGCTTACGGCAGGGCGTTGACCAGTTCGGCGATGGGTTTGCGCGATCCCGTGTAGAAGGGGATCTCCACCCGGGTGTGCTCACGGGCCTTGGCGCCACGCAGGTGACGCATGAGGTCGACGATGCGGTGCAGCTCGTCGGCCTCGAAGGCGAGCATCCACTCGTAGTCGTTCAACGCGAAGCAGGCGACCGTGTTGGCGCGGACGTCGGGGTAGTCGCGGGCCATCTGGCCGTGCTCGGCCAGCATCGCCCGGCGCTCGGAGTCGTCGAGCAGATACCACTCCAGCGACCGCACGAACGGGTAGACGCACACGAAGCCGCGCGGCTCCTCCTCGGCCAGGAACGCCGGGATGTGGGACTTGTTGAACTCGGCCGGGCGGTGCAGCGCCATCGCCGACCAGACCGGCTCGCTGGCCCGCCCGAGGGCGGTGCGGCGGAACCGGGCGTAGACCTCCTGGAGGTCTTCGGGGGTCGGGGCGTGCCACCAGAACATGAAGTCGGCGTCGGCGCGGAACCCGGCCACGTCGTAGGCGCCGCGGGTCACCACGTCTTTCTGCCCGAGCTGGTCGAGCAGCTCGGCCACCTCTTCGGCCACGGCGTCGCGTTCGGCCGGGAGGCCCTCGCGCAGCCGGAAGACCGACCACATGGTGTAGCGGATCACATTGTTGAGGTCACGCGCCTTGAGCCGCGGGGTGCCGTCCGTCATGCCGCCATTCTGCCCGGGGATCCAGGTGGTCGAGAATCCGGGAGGCCGCCGCGCGGGCGGTCGCGGCCGTGGCGGGGATGCCGACGCCGTCGTAGGCCGCGCCGCAGACGGCCAGGCCGGGGACCGCGGCCACGGCCGCGCGGATGCGGGCGACCCGGTCGTTGTGGCCGACCTCGTATTGCGGCAGGGCGCCGCCCCAGCGGGTGACCCGGGTGTCGGCCGGGAGGCCGCGTACCCCCATGATCTCGGTCATCTCGTTCATGGCCAGGGCGACCAGCTCGGTGTCGTCGCGCTGGAGCAGGCGCTCCTCGCCCAGGCGGCCGAGCGAGCAGCGGGCGAAGACGTAGCCGTGACCGGCCAGGTGGGGCCACTTCACGCTGGAGAAGGTGACCGCCTTCACCGCGCGGCCCTCGACCGGCGGGGTCAGGTAGCCGCTGCCCTCGGGGAGCCGCGGGAAGGCCTCGATGGGGTAGGCGAGGGTGACGATCGCCATGCTGGCGTAATCGATCCTGGCCAGTTCGGCGGCGGCCTTGGGGACCTCGCGTTCGAGGAGGCGGGCGGCCGGGGTCGCCGGCACGGCCACCACGACCGCGTCGGCGTCGAGGGCGTGCTCGTCGCGGGTGGGGCCGGTGGTCAGGCGCCAGCCGCCGGGCGTACGGGACAGCTCCCGCACCATCACCCCGGTGCGGACCTCGGCGCCGGACGCGGCGGCCAGCGCGGGCGGCAGGCTCCCCATCCCGTTCTTCAGCGACGTGAACACGTGCCCGGCGTTCTTGGGCGCGGCGCCGGCGATCTCGCGCGCGGCCCGCAGCAGCGACGCCTCGGACCGGGCCGCCGCGGCCACCGCCGGCATGGTCGCCTCCAGCGAGAGCCGGTCGGCGAACCCGGCGTAGACGCCGCCGAGCAGCGGCTCGACCAGCCGGTCGACCACCTCGTCGCCCATCCGCGCCCGGATGTAGGAGCCGACCGAGACGTCGGTGGTCACGAGGGTCGCGGGCAGCACCTGGTCGAGCGGCACCCGGGCCAGCCCCGCGGCGGACAGCACGCCCGAGCGGGCCAGCGCCACCAGATCGGACGGCACGCCCATGACCTGGCCCTTCGGCATCGGCCGCAGCTCGCCCCTGGACAGGATGGAGGCGCTGGTCGTGCCGGGATCGACCAGTTCATCGCCGAGCCCGGCCAGGCGGGCGAGCTCGACGCCCTCGGGGCGGCGGGCCAGCAGCGCCTCGGCGCCCGCGTCGACCGGCACCCCGGCCACCTCGGTGGCGACCAGCTTGCCACCGATCCGGCTCGCGCCGTCGAGCACGGTCACCCGCACGCGGTCGTTCCTCAGGTGCCATGCGGCGGCGAGACCGGCGATGCCGCCACCCACGACGACGACGTGAAAGCGCTCCATGAGCATCACCCTAAGGCCGTGACTGAGTCGTGACGCGCCGTCCAAAACCGTTCACGCGCGAAGAACGTCAATGGGTCATGAACACTTTGCGCTCACGCGCGGTACTGCCGCTTGTGATGGCGGCGTTCCTCCTGACGGCGTGTGGCGGCGGCGGCGAGTCGGCGAGCGGCGTCGCCGACATGCCGGCCTCGGCACCCTCGGTCGCGGGCGAGGAAGCCGCCGCCCCCGCCCCGGCGGCCCGGGAGAACCTCGCCGGCGGCTCCGACGAAGGAGATGCCAAGGCGGCCCCCGCGACCACCAATGTGACGGTCGCCCCCGCCGACCGGTCGATCATCTACACGGCCGAGATGACGGTCCGGGCCAAGGACGTGGCCGCCGCCGCCGAATCGGCCAAGCGCATGGTCACCGAGGCCGGCGGCTACGTCGCGGAGGAGCGCTCCAACTCCTTCGCCTCGCGGCAGGAGTCGCAGCTCACGTTCAAGATCCCGCCGGGTCAGTACCCCGGCACGCTGAGCCGCCTGGGCAAGGAACTCGGTGAGACCGAGTCGCTGCACCAGGGCACCCAGGACGTCACCGGCGAGGTCGCCGACGTCGCGGCCCGGGTGAAGTCGGCCGAGGCCGCGGTGGCGCAGTTCCGCACGCTGCTCGGCAAGGCCGAGAAGATCGGCGAGATCATGGACATCGAGCGGGAGATCCAGTCCCGCACCGCCGACCTGGAGGCCCTCCAGGCCCGGCAGAAGTCGCTGGCCGAGCAGACCGGCATGGCGACGGTGACGATCACCCTCGTCGGCCCGTCGGCGCCGCCGGTCGAGCCGGTGGAGGAGGAGACGGGCTTCCTGGCCGGTCTGAAGGCGGGCTGGACCGGCCTGAAGAACTTCGCCGAGGCCCTGTCGACGATCGTCGGCGCGCTGCTGCCGTGGCTGGTCGTGCTGGCCGTCCTGGCCGTGCTCGCGCTGCCGTGGTGGCGGCGGATGCGCCGGCGTCAGCAGCCGGTCCCGGCTCCCGTCGCGGCCTCGCCGGCGCGGGACGAGGAGCTAGTCGAAAAGGAATGACCTCCAGTGCGGTGGTCCGGCGTCGCGGGACTCGTACCAGCCCTGCTGGTTGCGGATCCGGGCGTCGGACCACAGCAGCACCCAGGAGGCGTGGCTCGGCATCAGGTGCCGGTCGGCCGGGTTGTAGACGACGAACTCCCTGGTCCCGAACGCGTCGAAGAAGAACCTGGGGAGCTCGAAGGAGATGTCGTACGACTCCCCGCCCTTCGCGTAGCGATACCCCTCGACCCCCCGCACCCCCGGCCGGTAGTCGGGCCAGACGGCGGTGAGCGCGTCGGGGTAGCCGCCGTGGTCGGCGTGCCGCTTCTCGACGGCGGCGATCATCTCGGCGGCGTTGGCGACGGCGGTGTCGCGGGCGTACGCCGTCAGCGGGCGGTTGAGCACGGCCTGCCCGGCCAGCGCGACCAGCGGCAGCGCCACGAAGTAGACGGGCGAGGGCCGCCGGGCGAGCACGGCCACCCACAGCACGAGCGCCCCCAGCCCCAGGAGCGGCCCCGACTCGGCCGCCGCGGCGGCCGAGACCGCCAGCGCGGTGATCGTCAGGGCGACCGTCTGGGCGACCCGCCAGAACCGGTTGCGCGGCCACACGAGCAGCGGGACCGAGGTGACCACGGCGAGCAGGCCCACCGCCCCGAAGATCTGCGCCAGCGTCGAGAGGGGCAGCGCCAGGGGATCGTGTCCGCCGGGCAGGAAGGGGGAGGCGATCAGCAGCAGGAGCAGCGCCGAGAGGAGGACGACCCGCATGGCCTCACCCTGTCAGCTCAGGGTCCTCGTCATGAAGACGCTGAGCGGATCGGGCCGGTAGTCGGCGAAGGGTTCGCAGTAGGTGAAGCCGAACTTCTCGTACAGGGACCTCGCCGGTGCGAAGAACTCGGCCGAGCCCGTCTCCAGGCTCAGCCGGGTGAAGCCCATGCGCGCCGCCTCGGCGATGAGGTGGCCGAGGAGCAGTGAGGCGACCCCGCTGCGCTTGCGCGCCGCGGCGGTCCGCATCGACTTCACCTCGGCGTGGACGTCGTCGAGCGCCTTGATCGCGCCGCATCCGACGATCACGCCCTCGTCGCGGACCGACCAGAAGGTCACCTCGGGGCGGCGCAGGCCGTCGAGGGCGAGGGCGTGCTTGCTCTCGGGCGGGGTGGTCGCCCGCATCTCCCGGATGTGCTCCTCCAGGAAGGCCGCGATCTCCGGCCCCGAGAGGTCGTCGACCACGATTCTCATCAGCGGGCGCTGAACTCGTGGACGAACTCGGTCAGCCGGGCCACCTGGCCGGGGTCGGTCGAGGGGAGCACGCCGTGGCCGAGGTTGAACACGTGGCCCTCGGCCACCCGCCCGGCCTCGATCACCCCGCGGGCCTGCTTCTCGACGACCTCCCACGGCGCCAGCAGGATCGCCGGGTCGAGGTTGCCCTGCAGCGCCTTGCCGGCGCCGACGCGCGTGGCCGCCTCGTCGAGCGGCACCCGCCAGTCGACCCCGACGACGTCGGCCCCGGCCTCGCCCATGACCGGCAGCAGCTCGCCGGTGCCCACCCCGAAGTGGATGCGCGGGACGCCGAGCTCTTCGAGCCCGGCGAAGATCTTCGAGGTGTACGGCAGCACGAACTCGCGGTAGTCGCGCGGCGCGACCGCCCCGACCCACGAGTCGAACAGCTGCAGCGCCGAGGCGCCCGCGTCGGCCTGCACCTTCAGCCAGGCCAGCGTGATGGTGGTCAGCCGGTCCATGAGCGCGTGCCAGAGCTCGGGGGCGCCGTACATCATGGCCTTGGTGTGGTCGTGGTTCTTCGAGGGCCCGCCCTCGATCAGGTAGGACGCGAGGGTGAACGGCCCGCCGGCGAACCCGATCAGCGGGGTCGCGCCGAGCTCCCTGACCAGTTCGGTCACGGCCTCGGTGATGTAGGGGACGTCGTCGGGCGACAGCGGGCGCAGCCGCCCGACCGCGGCCGCGTCGCGGATCGGGTCGGCGACGACGGGGCCCACGCCGGGCTTGATGTCGATGTCGATCCCGATGGCCTTGAGCGGCACCACGATGTCGCTGAAGAAGATGGCCGCGTCGACGCCGTAGCGGCGGACCGGCTGCATCGTGATCTCCACGACCAGGTCGGGGGTGGCGCACGCGGCGAGCATCTCGGTGCCCTCGCGGACCTTGCGGTATTCGGGCAGCGAACGCCCCGCCTGACGCATGAACCAGACGGGCGTGTGGGGCACTGGCTGGCGGCGGCAGGCCAGCAGGAAGGGCGACTCGGCCAGCTGGGGATTCACCCCACCAGAGTCCCACGCCCGGGCGTCGGTCCGTGCCAGGACCCCGGGTACAGGACCACCCAATGATCGGTATCGTTGGGCCCTCGCGACACCCCGGTCAAACGCCTCGCGAGCGCCGCTCTAGGCAAAGTGTTCGCCAAATGGGGCTCCGGCATCGATTCCAATACCACTTTCGAGACACGCCGAGCGCGATGCGGGGTTTTGTCGGCGCGACGTGCCACCGTCGGACGCACCGGTTCCGATGAAAGGGCGATGACTTCGATGTGGAGTTCCCCCGAACACCGCACTGAGCGCTGTGCCTCCTGCGACACCGAGCGCGAGTTCACGCAGCCGCCCTGCGAGGAGGGTCACGAGGTGTGCCCCGAGTGGTCGTGCGTGACCTGCGGGAGCGCCCTGTTCTTCGAGATAGGTTCACAACGCGCGCCACAGGCGGCCTCCGGCCGGCCGCGTCCCGTTCAGGCAGTGGCGGCGGCTTGATCACCACCGATGACCGCGACGACCACCCCCCTGCTCCGTCTCGTTCCGCGACCCGCCTCCGCGCCCGTCATGTCGATCGGTGACCGCCCGGGGCCGCCGGAGGCGTTCACCCGTGCCATGGCCACGCTGCGCCCCGCGACCGTGCGCCCCGAGATCGAGCTGGAGGACATCCCCGCGCCGCAGCGGCTGGCCCCCTATTCGGGCGCCGTGGGCGCGTCGGTCTACCGCGACGACGACGAACTGGCCATGGGCCGGCTCATCGTCCTGTTCGACCCCGACGGCCAGCGCGGCTGGGAGGGCCCGTTCCGGCTGGTGGCCTACGTGCGCGCCGACATGGAGCCGGAGATCACCTCTGACCCGTTGCTCGGCCCGGTGGCGTGGAGCTGGCTCACCGACGCGCTGGAGACCCACGGCGCCGGGTTCGCCGCCGCGGGAGGTACGGTTACCAGAGCGGTGTCGGAGGGTTTCGGGAACAAGGACAACGATCCCGTCACGACCGAGCTGGAACTGCGCGCGTCATGGTCGCCTCTGGACGAGGATCTTTCCGCGCACGTCGCCGCCTGGTGCGACCTGATGTGCATCGCCGCCGGGATACCTCCCCTGCCGCCCGATGTCACGGCCCTGCGGCCGAGACGCACCGATGAAGAGACAGACCGGAAGACCAGTACGTGACCGATGAGACAGCCGTTCAGCCTCTGCTGGAACCTCGCGAAGGGATCCCGCCCGTCATAGCGGAGGCCGCCGACCTCGCGGCGGCCGTGAGCGCTTTCGCGGGCGGGTCCGGCCCCGTGGCCGTCGACGCCGAGAGGGCGTCCGGCTACCGCTACAGCGGCCGGGCCTACCTCGTGCAACTCCGGCGATCGGGCAGTGGGAGCGCGCTCATCGACCCGATCGCCTGCCCCGACCTGTCGCAGCTCGACGCCGCCCTGTCGGGCGCCGAGGTCGTGCTCCACGCCGCGACGCAGGACCTGCCGTGCCTGGCCGAGATCGGCTTCCGGCCACGGCGGCTGTTCGACACCGAGCTGGCCGGCCGGCTGCTCGGCTACGAACGCGTCGGCCTCGGCACCATGGTCGAGGTCGTCTTGGGCTTCGGCCTGGTGAAGGGCCACTCGGCCGCCGACTGGTCGACCCGCCCGCTGCCCGAAGACTGGCTCCGCTACGCCGCCCTCGACGTCGAGGTCCTGATCGAGCTCCGCGACGCCCTGCACGCCGAGCTGACCGAGACCGGGAAGCTCGACTGGGCCATGGAGGAGTTCGCGGCCATCCTGACCGCCCCCACGGCTCCCCCGCGCACCGACCCGTGGCGCCGCACCAGCGGCATCCACCGCGTCCGCGCCCTGCGCGGCCTGGCGGTGGTCCGCGAGCTGTGGACCATCCGTGACGCATTGGCCCGCGAGACCGACCTGGCCCCGGGCCGGGTGCTGCCCGACTCGGCGATCGTCCAGGCGGCTCTCGACCTGCCCCGCACGACCAAGGGCCTGACCGAGATCGCCCCCTTCACCGGCCGCAGCGCCCGCCGCCACCTGCGCGAATGGCTGGCCGCCATCACCCGCGGCCGCACCATGCCCGAGTCGGAGCTGCCCCAGCCGCTGGGCCCGGGCGACGGCCCGCCCCCGGCGAACCGCTGGGCCGACCGCGACCCGGCGGCGGCCAAACGCCTCGCCGCCGCCCGCGCCGTGGTCGCCGCCCTGGCCGACGAACACCGCATGCCGACCGAGAACCTCCTCCAGCCCGACGCCGTCAGGCGTCTGACGTGGGAGCCCCCGGCCGACCTCGACGAAGACGCGATCTCCGACCGGCTCCGGGCGCTTGGGGCGCGCGAGTGGCAGATCGGGCTGGCGGCCCACCCGATGTCACGGGCGCTGCAGCGACTGGAGACCAAGGGCGAGATCTAAGGGTGCTGGTGGCGGGGTCTGCCCGTCACGGTTTCGGAGCCGGTGAAATAGGCCATCCAGCCGGTCGAATTGAAATAGAGCACGGTGACTCCTCTGCCATAAAAGTCCGTCTGCCAGTCAAAGGCCACGCCAGGATAGAGGGCCCGGCTGCCGCATAAAACGGCGCCCGCCGAAAGGCCCAGGAGGTCCTCCCCGAAGCAGCCGATGGAGCCGGGGCGACTGGTCGACGTGCACCTCCGAGTCGGCGAGCGTCCGATCTGATCGGCCGCGTCAGAGGGCCACCCGACCGCCGCCCGCGCCACGACATGACCTCGACGCGACATTCACCTTTCTGGGCGGACATCCATTCCTGCATTCGCCATTTTCTGATCCTTCGCAATGCCGGGCCGTTCTGTCGGTGCGGGGTGTTTCCATGTCTCTCAGCGCCGATCGGCGGAAACACACCCCCATGAAATGAGGATCAGTCATGCCCACGGGAAAGCATTGGCGAAAGGGCCACTACGTGAGCAACCCGCGCCGGAGGAAGCACGCCTCGGGGTGGGGCGTCGCCGCCGTCATCGCCCTCGTGGCGCTGGTGGTCGTCCAGGGCCGGACCGATGACGGCGATCAGGGCACCCAGCCGGGCTCCGTCATCCCCGCCTCCGCTCCCCCGGCCGACGGCGGGGCTCCGTGAGACCTCGCCTGCTCAAGCGACTTCCCGACTTCGGGTTGGGCACGCCCCAGACCGTCGGACAGTGGACGGCCTTCGCCATAGCCGTGGGCGTCACGGGCTGGCTGGCCTTCCGGCTGATCCTGGCCGTGATCGGATTCCTCCTCGACCACTGGTACCTGGCGCTTCTGCTCTCGCTGGTCCTGATCGGCACGACAGTCGCGTGGTGGCGACAGCGGGTGCGCGCCGAACAGATCCGCAGGAGGCGCCTCGGCCAGCTCCGGCTGACCCTGCCGCAGATCGACGGCATGCGACCGGTGGAGTTCGAACTCGCCGTCCGCGACCTCATGGATCGTGACGGCCTCACCGCCCGGCACACCGGCCGCAGAGGCGACAAGGCCGCCGACGTCATCGCCCGAGACGCCGGCGCCAGAACGATCGTGGTGCAGTGCAAGCACACCACCATGGGGCGCAGGGTCGGAGCCCCTGTCCTTTACGCGGTCAACGGCACCGCGGCCGCCCTCCACCGGGCCCAGCTCGCCGTGATCGTCACGAACGGCGGCTTCACCCGCGACGCACGGCAGACCGCCCGCGAGCTCGGCATCCATCTCGTCGGGCGCGACGACCTCGAACGATGGGCCACGCACGGCGTCGGCTTCCATCGTCTCCTCAGGCTGCGCGACCCCTCAGCCGACCGTGACGCCGTCCGATGGCCGTTCTCCGCCTGGCCGGCCGACAGATTCGGCGTCAAGCCATAGCGCTCGACCTATCGAATTTCGGGCGGCGCGAGCCGCCCGAAGCCTCGGCTATGACCTGACCCAGACCGCCGTGTCCGGCGGCAGGCCGCCCTCCAGCGGCCCGCTCGCCAGGATGACCTCCCCCTCCACCGGCAGCGTCTGCGCCGACAGGTTGACCACGCACGTGAACCCCTCGCCCCGGGTGAAGGCGATCACGTCGTCGCCCCGGTCGAGCCAGGCGAAGGCGCCCCCGCGCGGGCGCGCCGCGATGGCCCGCTTGTAGAGGTTCAGCGTCGAGCCGGGGTCGGCCTGCTGGGCTTCCACGGTCAACCCGCCCCAGTTCGTCGGCTGGGGCAGCCAGGTCGACTCCGCTTCGGTGAAGCCGTAGGGCTTGGCCGTGCCGGACCACGGGATCGGCACGCGGCAGCCGTCGCGGCCCAGGCGGGCGCCCCCGGTGCGGTGGAAGACCGGGTCGTCGCGGAAGGCGTCGGGGATGTCGATGACCTCCGGGAGGCCGAGTTCCTCGCCCTGGTAGACGTAGGAGGAGCCGGGAAGCGCGAGCAGCAGCAGGGCCGCGGCGCGGGCGCGGCGGGTGCCCAGGGCGACGTCCACGTCGAGGTCGCGGCTGGCCAGGGGGCCGCCGCCGTAGCGGGTCACCGGGCGGACCACGTCGTGGTTGCTGATCACCCAGGGGGCGACCACGTCTGATTCGGCGGCCAGGCCGATCGAGGTGGTGATGGTGTGCTTGAGGGCGGCGGCGTCCCAGGCGGTCTGGAACAGGAAGAAGTTGAAGGCCTGGGGCATGCCGCCGGGGCGGAAGTAGGGCTCCAGGTGGGTGATCTCGGTGCCCCAGAACTCGCCGACGGCCGTGCGTTCGCCGGGGAAGACGTCGGGCGAGTAGGAGTCGAGGATCGCCCGCCACGACGCGTAGTGGCCGATGAGCTCGGGGCGGTGGAACCAGGGCGAGGGGCGGTCGGAGGGCGCCGGGTCGGGGACGCTCGGCAGTTCGGGGTCTTTGAACAGGCCGTGGGCGACGTCGACGCGCAGGCCCGCGACGCCCCGGTCGAGCCAGAAGCGGATGACCTTCTCGAACATCGCCGGGACGGCCGGGTTGCGCCAGTTCCAGTCGGGCTGGGAGGAGTCGAACAGGTGCAGGTACCACTGGCCGTCGGCGACCTGCGTCCAGGCGGGGCCGCCGAAGATCGACTGCCAGTTGTTGGGCTCGTCGCGGAACATGAACAGGTCGCGCTCGGGGCTGCCCGGACCGGCCTCCAGGGCCGCCTGGAACGCCGGGTGGGCCGACGAGCAGTGGTTCGGGACGATGTCGACGATCACCCGGATGCCGTGGGTGGCCGCCGCGGCGACGAAGGCGTCGAAGTCGGCGAGGGTGCCGAAGCGGGGGTCGACGTCGCAGTAGTCGGCGACGTCGTAGCCGCCGTCGGCCAGCGGCGAGGGGTAGAAGGGCGAGAACCAGACGGCCTCGACGCCCAGATCGGCCAGATAGGGCAGCCGGGCCAGGGCTCCGGCGAAGTCGCCGGTGCCGTCGCCGCTGCCGTCGGCGAAGCTCCGGGGGTAGACCTGGTAGACGACGGCGTCACGCCACCACTGACTCAACACGCACTCCCTTTTTGCTGGTCGTTTGCCTAGTTAACCAGACCCCTTGCGTTCCCGGACGGAAGCGACGTACCGTGCGGAAAGCGCTTTCCACTGAAGGAGGACCGCATGGCCGAGCTTGGCGTGGTGATGAACGGGGTCACCGGGCGGATGGGATACCGGCAGCATCTGGTGCGGTCGGTGCTGGCGATCAACGCCGAGGGCGGGGTGGTGCTCGCCGACGGCTCGAAGGTCAGGCTGCGGCCGGTGCTGGTCGGGCGGAGCGAGGCCAAGCTCAAGGAGCTGGCCGCCAAGCACGACGTCGCCGACTGGACCACCGACCTCGACGCCGCCCTGGCCGACCCCGCGAACACGATCTATTTCGACGCGCAGATCACGCAGGCGCGCGTCGAGGCGACGAAGAAGGCGATCGCGGCCGGCAAGCACGTCTACTGCGAGAAGCCGACCGCCGAGACCTCGGCCGAGGCGCTCGAACTGGCCGCCACCGCCGAGGCCGCCGGGGTGAAGAACGGCGTCGTCCAGGACAAGCTGTTCCTGCCGGGCCTGCTGAAGCTGAAGCGGCTCATCGACGGCGGGTTCTTCGGGCGGATCCTGTCGATCCGGGGCGAGTTCGGCTACTGGGTGTTCGAGGGCGACTGGCAGGCCGCGCAGCGTCCGTCGTGGAACTACCGCGCCGAAGACGGCGGCGGGATCGTGCTCGACATGTTCCCCCACTGGGCCTACGTGCTGGAGAACCTGTTCGGCTCGGTGACCTCGGTCTACGCCCACGTCACGACGCACATCCCCGAGCGGTGGGACGAGCGCGGGCAGGCGTACCGGGCGAGCGCCGACGACGCCGCCTACGCGGTGTTCGAGCTCGACGGCGGCGCGGTCGCGCAGATCAACTCGTCGTGGGCGGTGCGGGTGAACCGCGACGAACTGGTGGAGTTCCAGGTCGACGGCACTCACGGCAGCGCGGTCGCCGGGTTGCGCGACTGCCGCGTACAGCACCGCAGCGCCACCCCCAAGCCGGTCTGGAACCCCGACCTGCCCGCGACGGCCCGGTTCCGCGACGGCTGGCAGGAGGTCCCCGACAACGCCGAGTTCGACAACGGCTTCAAGGTCCAGTGGGAGCGGTTCGTCCGCCACGTGGCCGACGACGAGCCGTTCCCCTACACGCTGCGCTCCGGGGCGCGCGGCGTCCTGCTCGCGGAGCTGGGCCTGAAGTCGGCGGCCGAGGGCCGCCGCATGGCGGTGTCGTCGTGAAGACCTTCAAGAGCCGGGTCGTGTACGCCGCCGCGCACGTCGTGGCCGATCCCCTCGCCGACAACACGCCCGGCAGTCCCGCCAAGGTCGACTGGGAGGCGACCCTGCGCTTCCGCAGGCACCTGTGGTCGCACGGCTTCCGCGTCGCCGACGCCATGGACACCGCCCAGCGCAACGCCGGCCTCGACTGGGCGGCGACGAAAGAGCTGATCAGGCTGAGCGCGGCCGAGGCCCCCGACCTGGTGGCCTGCGGCGCCGGCACCGACCAGCTGACCGGCCCGGCCGACCTGACCGACATCCTCGGCGCCTACCTGGAGCAGATCGCCACCGTCCAGGAGGCCGGGGCGGGCGTGATCATCATGGCGTCGCGCCAGCTGGCGGCGGCCGCCCGGCACCCGGAGGACTACCACCGGGTCTACGGCCGCCTGCTGGCCGAGGTCGACCGCCCGGCGATCCTCCACTGGCTCGGCGAGATGTTCGACCCCAACCTGGCGGGCTACTGGGGTTCCCGGGACGTCGAGAAGGCGACCGCCGAGTTCCTGACCCTGGTGAGGGAGAACGCCGCCAAGATCGAAGGGGTGAAGGTCTCGCTGCTCGACGAGGCCCACGAGGTGGCCCTGCGCGCCGCGCTGCCGGAGGGGGTGCGCCTCTACACGGGCGACGACTTCAACTACCCGTCCCTCATCAAGTCGGGCTCCCACGCCCTGCTGGGCATCTTCGACGCCATCGCCCCTGTGGCCTCGGCGGCCCTGACCGCCCTGGACGACGGCGACCTCGACGCCTACGACCGCATCCTGGCCCCCACGGTCGACCTGTCCCGGAAGATCTTCGAAGCTCCCACCTTCCACTACAAGACGGGCATCGTCTTCCTGGCCTGGCTCAACGGCCACCAGGACGCCTTCGTGATGGTCAACGGCGCCCAGTCGGCGCGCTCCCTCCCCCACCTCCGCGAGGTGCACCGCCTGGCCGCCCGCGCCGGGCTGATCGCCGACCCCGACCTGGCCGCCGCCCGCATGCGCTCTCTTGAGGCGGTGTACGGCCGGTGAGCCTGTCACTGAACCAGTGGACGACGAAGCGCTGGACCGTCCGCGAGGCGGTCGACGGCTGTGCCCGGCACGGTCTGGAGGCCATCGGCCTGTGGCGGCAGAACGTCGCCGAACAGGGCCTGGAGGCGTCGGCGAAGCTGGTGCGCGACGCGGGCCTGCGGGTCTCCTCCCTGTGCCGGGGCGGCTTCCTGACCGGCGACGACGCCCTCGACGACAACCGCCGCGCCATCGACGAGGCGGCCGCGTTGAACGCGTCGTGCCTGGTCATGGTGGTCGGCGGCCTCCCGGGCGTGGTCCCCGGCGAACCTCTGGGCCGGTTCTCGCGCGACCTGCCCGCCGCGCGGGCGAAGGTCGCGGAGTCACTGGAGGTCCTCGCCCCCTACGCCGCCGAGGCGGGGGTACGCCTGGCGCTCGAACCCCTCCATCCCATGTACTGCGCCGACCGGGCCGTGCTGTCGACCCTGCGGCAGGCCAACGACCTGGCCGAGCCGTTCGCCAACGTCGGGGTGGTGGTCGACACCTTCCACGTGTGGTGGGACCCGGAGGTCCTCACCGAGATCGCCCGCGCCAAGATCTTCAGCTACCAGGTCTGCGACTTCCTGGTCCCGCTCCCGGCCGACGTCCTGCTGGGCCGGGGCATGATGGGCGACGGCGTGATCGACTTCGGCCCGCTGACCGAGGCGGTCGGCGCGGCCGGCTACGACGGCGACGTCGAGGTCGAGATCTTCAACGCCGACGTCTGGGCGCGCGACCCCGACGAGGTCGTGGCCGAGATGATCACCCGCTACGAACGACTGATCGCACCCACTCCCGCGCCCCGGGGATGACCTCGTCGAGGGGTTCGACCTCGGGGTGCCAGGCCTTCTCCCACTCCAGGGAGAGCCACCCCGGATAACCCCGGAGCAGGTCGCCGACCACGTCCAGTGGCACCTCCCCCAGTCCCATGGGCCGGGGCGTGGTGCCGGCGGCGTCCTTGATCTGGACGTAGGCGAGGTGCGGCCGCAGGGCCTCGTACGTGGCGGCGGGCTCCTCGCCGTTCCGCCAGGGATGCAGGACGTCCCAGATCGCCCCGGCGGCCTCGGGCCGCCCGAAGCGGTCGAGCAGCGCCCCCACGGCGGCCCCGGTGGCCATGTGGTCGTGCGTCTCGACGAGCACGCGCGCCCGGGTCTCGCCTGCGACCGCGTCGAGCCGCCGCAGCGCGGCCTCGACGTCTGAGCCGCCGGGGAAGACCCGCACCCCGAGCGCCCCGAACCGATCGGCCAGCACGAGCTGCTCCCGCAGCGCGGCGATCACCGGCCCGTCCGGCCCGGACTCGGCGATCCGGACGTATCCGCAGATCGAGACGGCCTCCAGACCCGCGTCGCGCGGATCGAGGTCCAGCGGCATGTCCTCGTGCAGCCGCAGCTCCAGCCCGTCGACCCCGTGCCGGACCGCCAGTTCGACCGCCTCGGCGAGGGAGGAGCCCGGCAGCCCGAGCGTGCTGACCGCGAACCTCATCGGGCCCGCACGCTTTCCCTGATCACGACCTCGCCCTCGACGTGGACGACCGACGGCCCGGCCTCCTCCGACAGCGCCAGTTCCACGGCCCGTGCCCCCATCTCGGCCAGTGGCAGCCGGACCGTCGTCAGGGCCGGGACCAGGTCGCGCAGGGTCGCGATGTCGTCGAACCCGGCCAGCGACACGTCGTCGGGCACCCGGATCCCCCGGTCGCGGAAGGCCGCCAGCGCGCCCACCGCCATCACGTCGTTGACCGCGAACACGCACGTCACCCCGGGGTCGATCGACAGGGCGGCGCCGTAGCCGCCGTCGCGGTCGAAGGGGCCGTGGATGATCTGCGGCGAGAGGCCGGGCAGCGCCCCGGCGAAGCCCTCGCACCGCTCGACGGCGGTGATCAGGCGCGGCGGGCCGGCCAGGACGGCGAACTCCCGGTGGCCCATCGCGTGCAGGGCCTCCGCCAGGGCGGCGGCGCCCGCCCGGTTGGCCACGGCGACGGTGTCGGCGCCGAGGAGGTCCTGCCCGACGACCGCGACCCGGCCGCCCCCGGCCCGGTAGCGGTCGAGTTCGGCGCGCAGGCCGGCGGCCGAGGGGTCGTCCATCCGCGAGCCGGCCAGGATCACCGCCCTGGCGCGCTGCGCCCCCAGAGAGGACACGTAGGCGATCTCCTTGGCGGGGTCGCGGTGGGTCGTGCCGACCATGACGACCATCCCGTGGTCTTCGGCCGCCTTCACCGCCCCGTCGGCGATGGCCGCGAAGTAGGGGTCGACCAGGTCGTGGACGACCAGGCCGATCACGTTCCCGGCCCCGCGCGCGAGCGTCTGGGCCGCCACGTTGGTGCGGTAGCCCAGTTCGGCCGCCGCCTGCTCGACCTTGGCCCGGAGCCCGGCGCCGACCTGGCGGGCGCTCCCGTTCAGGACGCGCGAGGCGGTCGCGAGGGACACCCCGGCGTGTCGTGCGACGTCTTCCAGCGTGACCACGAAGAATCCTCCCGGAAAGCGATTTCCCAGTATGCCGCACATCCGGCTAGTTACTCGCGAGTAGCATTAGGGTGTCAGCCCACGCAGATAGGGAGATACCGTGCCCGCGTCACGTGAAGTCGTCTTCGTCGACGGCGTTCGCACGCCGTTCGGCAAGTCGGGCCCGAAGGGCCTCTACGCCGAGACCAGGGCGGACGATCTGGTCGTCCGCGTCATCCGCGAACTGCTGCGCCGCAACCCGTCGCTGCCGCCCGAGCGCGTCGACGAGGTCGCCGTCGCGGCCACCACCCAGATCGGCGACCAGGGCCTCACGATCGGCCGGTCGGCCGCGATCCTGGCGGGCCTGCCCAAGACCGTCCCCGGCTACGCCGTCGACCGCATGTGCGCGGGCGCGATGACCGCCGTGACGACCGTGGCGGGCGGGATCTCCTTCGGCGCCTACGACGTCGCCATCGCCGGCGGCGTGGAGCACATGGGCCGCCACCCGATGGGCGAGGGGGTCGACCCCAACCCGCGTTTCCTTTCGGAGCAGCTGGTCGACGGCTCCGCCCTGGTCATGGGCATGACGGCGGAGAACCTCCACGACCGCTACCCCGAGATCACCAAGCAGCGGGCCGACGCCTACGCCGTGCTCTCGCAGGAGCGCGCCGCCAAGGCCTACGCCGACGGGGTGATCCAGCCCGACCTGGTGCCGATGGCCACCCGGAAGGCCGCCGAGGGCTGGGGCCTGGCCACGGCCGACGAGGCCATGCGGCCCGGCACCTCCATGGAGGGCCTGGCCAGGCTCAAGACCCCCTTCCGCCCCCACGGCAACGTGACGGCGGGCAACGCCTCCGGCATCAACGACGGCGCCACCGGCTGCATCGTCGCCGCCGAGGACGTCGCGGCCGAGCTCGGGCTGACCGGGCGGATGCGCCTGGTGTCCTACGCCTTCGCGGGCGTCGACCCCGAGCTGATGGGCGTCGGGCCGATCCCCTCGACCGAGCGGGCGCTGCGGCTGGCGGGGCTGTCGATCGGCGACATCGGGCTGTTCGAGATCAACGAGGCGTTCGCGGTCCAGGTGCTGGCCTTCCTCGACCACTTCGGCATCGCCGACGACGACCCCCGGGTGAACCCCTACGGCGGCGCGATCGCCTACGGCCACCCGCTCGCGTCGAGCGGCGTGCGGCTGATGACCCAGCTGTCGCGCAGCATGGCCGAGCACCCCGAGGTCCGCTACGGCATCACCACCATGTGCGTCGGCCTCGGCATGGGCGGCACCGTCATCTGGGAGAACCTGGCATGAGCGAACTCGTCACCCACGCGCTGGTCCGCGACGTCGAGCTCCCCTACGGCGCCGGCACGATGGCGCTGATCACCCTCGACAACGGCGAAGACCACACCAAGCCGAACACGTTCGGCGAGGGCGGCCTCAACGAGCTGCGCAACGCCCTCGACGCGATCGAGAAGCGCACCGACCTGACCGCCGTCGGCGTCACCGGCAAGCCGTTCATCTTCGCCGTGGGGGCCGACCTCAAGGAGGCCTCCACCATCTCCGGCCGGGAGCAGGCCCACCTCGTCGGGCAGCTCGGCCACGCCGTGTTCCGGCGGCTCGGGGAGCTGGCGATCCCCTCGTTCGCGTTCGTGAACGGCGCCGCGATGGGCGGCGGCCTGGAGCTGGCGTTGCACTGCACCTACCGGACGATCTCCGCCGGGGTCCCCGCGGTCGCCTTCCCCGAGTGCTTCCTCGGGCTGGTGCCGGGCTGGGGCGGGACCTACCTGACGCCCCGGCTGATCGGGCCCGAGAAGGCGATCAAGCTGATCGTCGAGAACCCGCTGTCGCAGAACCGCATGATCAAGGGGCCGGAGGCCTACGGGCTGGGGCTCGCCGACGCCCTGTTCGAGCCGGCCGACTTCCTGGAGGAGTCGCTGCGCTGGGCCGCCAGGGTGGTCAACGGCGACGTCGTGGTCGACCGGCCGGGGCACGAGGCCGCCGACTGGGCGCCCGTCGTGGCGCAGGCCCGTCAGCTGGTCGACCTGAAGCTCCGGGGGGCGGCGCCGGCTCCGTACCGGGCTCTGGAGCTCATCGAGAAGGCCCGCACGAGCGACCGCGACACCGGTTTCGCGGCCGAGGACGACGTGCTGGCCGACCTCATCATGAGCGACGAGCTGCGCGCCGGGCTCTACGCCTTCGACCTGACGCAGCGGCGGGCCAAGAAGCCGGCCGGGGTGCCCGAGGTGCCGGGCCGCGCGATCACCAAGATCGGTGTGGTCGGCGCCGGGCTGATGGCCTCGCAGTTCGCGCTGCTGTTCGCGCGGCGCCTGCAGGTGCCGGTCGTGCTGACCGACCTCGACCAGGAACGCGTCGACATGGGCGTCGGTCACGTCCACCGGGAGGTCGACGCGCTCCGGGCCAAGGGCCGCGTCACCGCCGACCAGGCCACCCGGCTCAAGAAGCTGGTCACCGGGTCGATGACCAAGGAGGCGTTCGCCGACGCCGACTTCGTCATCGAGGCGGTGTTCGAGGACCTGAAGGTCAAGCAGAAGGTGTTCGCCGAGGTCGAGGAGGTCGTCTCCGACACCTGCGTGCTGGCGACCAACACCTCTTCTCTGTCGGTCACCGAGATGGCCTCGCAGCTGCGCCACCCCGAGCGGCTCGTCGGCTTCCACTTCTTCAACCCGGTCGCGGTCATGCCGCTGCTGGAGATCGTGCGCGGCGACGCGACCGACGACGTGACCGTGGCGACCGCGTTCACGGCGGCCAAGCAGCTGCGCAAGTCGGCGGTGCTGGTCAAGGACGCGCCCGCGTTCGTGGTCAACCGGCTGCTCACCCGGTTCATGGGCGAGGTGCTGGCCTCGGTCGACAGCGGCACCTCGGCCGACGTCGCCGACCACGCGCTCGACGGGCTCGGCCTGCCGATGACGCCGTTCACGCTGCTCAAGCTGGTCGGCCCGGCGGTCGCGCTGCACGTCGCCGAGACGATGAACGCCGCCTACCCCGAGCGCTTCCCGGTCTCGGCCGCGCTGGCCACGATGGTGTCCACCGGCGGCGACACGCTCCACCCGGGCCGGGGGTTCGTCTCGAACGAGCAGGAGGTGCGGGAGCGGGCGCTGCGCGGGCTGGCGGAGGAGATCCGCATCATGCTCGACGAGGGGGTCGTCTCCGCGCCGCAGGACATCGACCTGTGCCTGATCCTGGGCGCGGGCTGGCCGTTCCACCTGGGGGGCATCACGCCCTACCTCGACCGGACCGGCGTCTCCGAGGCGGTCAACGGAGCCCGGTTCCTCCCCTAGGCTCCCGTGATGTGCGCGAACTGATGCTCGGAATCGGCCTCGGCCTCGGCGCCGGGGTCGCCCCGGGCGCGCTGCTCGGCCTGGTCATCACCGCGAGCCTTCGCGGGGGTTTCCCGGCCGGGCTGCGCATGGCGTGCGTGCCGCTGCTCTCCGACCTGCCCGTCGTGGTGCTCTCGATCGTGCTCGCGGGCGCGCTCCCCTCGGGCCTGCTGCGGGGTCTGTCGATCGCCGGGGGTCTGTACGTCGTCTACCTCGGCGCCGAGGCCGTCATGGCGGCCCGCACGGCCGTCGTCCCGGCCCCCGGCGAGAAGGTGCCCTCGCAGGTCGGCAAGGGCGTGCTGGTCAACCTGACCAACCCGCACCCGTGGCTGTTCTGGATCACCGTGGGCGGGCCGCTCGTCGTGGCCGCCTGGGAGAAGGGCGTCGGCCCGGCCGCCGCGTTCATGATCGGCTTCTACCTGCTCCTCGTCGGCGCGAAGGTGGTCTTGGCGGGTCTCGTCGCCGCCGGGCGGCACCGGCTCGGCCCGCGCGCCTACCGCGCGACCCTGGCCGCGAGCGGGTTGCTGCTGGCCGGGGCCGGGGTGTGGCTGGTGGTCCAAGGCGTGACCGGGTAGCCGCTGGGCAGAGAAAGACGATGTTCGATGCCGTGGACCAGCTCCTCGACTGGCTGACCAACCAGAGCCCCCTCCTCGTCGCCACCGTCACCCTCTTGTACGTCGCGCTCGAAGGCATGCTGCTCATCGGCGTGATCGTGCCCGGCGACCTGTCGTTGATCATCGCCGGAACCACGGTCGACAGCATCCCCGAAGTCCCGCTGGTGGTCGCGGGCGGCCTGGGCGGGGTCGCGGTGAGCGCGTTCTCGGGCCACTGGATCGGCAGCCACTTCGGTCCGCGCGTACGGGCGAGCAGGCTGGGCCGGTGGGTCGGCGACGAGAAGTGGAAGCAGGCCGAAGAGCTGCTCCAGGGCACCGGCTGGCTGATCGCGCTGACCTATTTCGTGCCGGGCCTGAACGCGCTGACCCCGGTCTTGGCCGGGATCCTGAACATGCCGCGCCGCCGGTTCGGCTTCTGGGCCATGATCGGCGGCGCGATCTGGGTGGTCGGCTACGTGTCCCTCGGCGCGCTCGCCGGTGAGGCGGCCCGCCAGAACGAGGGGCTCATCATGCCGATCGCGGCCGGGGTCGCGGTGGTCGCGGCCACGATCGGCTTCGTCGTCAGGCGCGTGGTCGAGCGCCGTTAGTACTCGATTAGTACTCGATCGAGGCGCGGCGGCGCAGCGCGTCGGCCAGCTCGCCCGCCAGGTCGATCGCGGTCAGCCCGGCGTCGGCCAGGATCTTCGGCCGCTTGGCGTGGTCGAGGAACTCCTGGGCCAGCCCGAAGTTGCGCACCGGCACGTCGATGTCGTGGTCGCGCAGCAGCCGCGAGACGGCGTCGCCGACCGCGCCCACGCGCCCGTTGTCCTCCACCACCGCGACCAGCTTGTGGGCGGCGGCCAGCAGCGTCAGCGACTCGTCGAGCGGCTTGACCCAGCGCGGGTCGACGACCGTGACGGAGATGCCCTGGGCGGCCAGCAGCCCGGCGGCGTCGAGGCTGACCTCGGCCATCGGGCCGACCGCGACGATGAGCACGTCGGGCTCGCCCTCGCCCTCGCGCAGCAGCTCCATCGAGCCGATCTCGCCGATCGCCTCGACCTCTTTGACCAGGGCGCCCTTGGGGAAGCGCACCACGGTCGGGCCGTCGGTGACCCGCAGCGCCTCGCCGAGCAGCTCGCGCAGCCGGGTGGCGTCGCGCGGCACCGCGACCTGGATGCCGGGCACGACCTGGAGGATCGACAGGTCCCACATGCCGTTGTGGCTGGCGCCGTCGTCGCCGGTCACGCCGGCCCGGTCGAGCACCACGGTCACCGGGAGGCGGTGCAGGGCGACGTCCATGAGCAGCTGGTCGAAGGCGCGGTTGAGGAAGGTCGCGTAGATCGCGACGACCGGCTTCAGGCCGCCGACGCACAGGCCCGCCGCGCTGGTCAGGGCGTGCTGCTCGGCGATGCCGACGTCGAAGATGCGGTCGGGGTAGAGGGCGGCGAAGTCGGCCAGGCCGGTCGGGTGGAGCATCGCGGCGGTGATGGCGACGACGTCGGGCCGCTCGGCGCCGATGCGGACCATCTCCTCGCTGAACACGTTGGTCCAGCCGAGCTGCTTGGGCCGCTCCTCGCCGGTGACGATGTCGAACGGCTGCGGCGCGTGGAAGCAGTCTTCGTCGTGGTTCTCGGCCGGCTCGTAGCCCTGGCCCTTCTTCGTCACGACGTGGACGATGACCGGCCCGCCGTAGGACTTGGCCTTGCGGAGCGCGGTCTCCATCGCGGGCTCGTCGTGGCCGTCGATCGGGCCGACGTATTTGATGCCGAGGTCTTCGAACATGACCTGCGGGGCCAGGACGTCTTTGAGGCCCTTCTTGATGCCGTGGAGGGTGTCGTAGAGGACCGGCACGTTGCCGAACTTGTCTTTGACGAACTCCAGGACCTGCTCGTAGCTCTGGGTGACGCGCAGCTTGGCCAGGTGGGTGGCCAGGCCGCCGATCGTCGGGGAGTAGGAGCGGCCGTTGTCGTTGACCACGATGACCAGGGGCAGGTCTTTGGTCAGCGCGATGTTGTTGAGCGCCTCCCAGGCCATGCCGCCGGTGAGGGCGCCGTCGCCGATGACGGCGACGACGTGGCGGTCGCTCCCGGACAGGCGGAAACCCTTGGCGATGCCGTCGCCCCAGGACAGGGCGGTGGAGGCGTGGGAGTTCTCGACGATGTCGTGGGGCGACTCGGCCTGGCTCGGGTAGCCCGACAGGCCGCCCTCCTGGCGCAGGCCGTCGAACTGGTCGGCCCGGCCGGTCAGCATCTTGTGGACGTAGGACTGGTGCCCGGTGTCCCAGACGATGCGGTCGTGGGGGGAGTCGAAGACCCGGTGGAGCGCGATCGTCAGCTCGACCACCCCGAGGTTGGGACCCAGGTGACCACCTGCCTTCGAGTTCGCGACGGAGCGGACCAGAAGGTCACGGATCTCCTCGGCGAGCCGGGGCAGCTCGCTCGCGTCGAGTGCTTTGAGGTCGGTCGGTCCGCTCAGGGACTCCAGAAGGCCCACTGCGATTCCTTTCCCGTTCGCCGTCGAACAGTAGGAGTGTAGTTCGACAGTGCCCGGCTTCCTGCCCCAAGGGCGGGGGAATCCCTTTACGCGTGGTTGGCTTGTCCCCTACTCTCCTGAATTCGTGCGAAAAATCATTCCCTTACTCCTCGCGGGCTTGGTAGCGCCACTGCTGGCGCCCGGAACGGTCCACGCACGGCCTGTTCCTACCGGTCTGTCCGCTCTCACGAAGAACCCTATCTACTCGTCCGGCAAGCTGCCGGTGCGGTCGTGTCCGGAATACTCCACGACGATCGAGGACTTCCTGACCGCGCAGAACTACCTGCGCGAGGGCGCCGAGTGCCTCGACGCCACCTGGACGTCCTTCTTCAAGAAGGCCAAGCTCCCGTTCCGCAAGCCGGGCATGGAGTTCATCAGCAAGCCGACCAAGACCCGTGCGTGCGGGAACATGGACGGCTTCTGGGGCGGCGCCTACTGCCAGGACACGCAGGGCCTCGTGGTCCTCGTCGACGGCTGGATGCTCGAGTACGAGGGCACCCCCTTCCTCTTCTATGTGCTGGCGCACGAGTACGGCCACCACGTGCAGCAGCGGTCGGGCATCATCAAGGCCCACTACAAGCTGATGCCGAAGAGCACGAAGGCGGCCTACAAGTGGCACGCCCGCCTGGAGCTGCAGGCCGACTGCCTCTCCGGGGCGTTCCTGCGCAGCATCTGGGCCTCCACCGGGCGCGACTCCCATGACTGGCAGCAGCTCCTGACGTACATCAAGGAGGACATGGGGGACCCCACGCACGGCGGCGGCAAGAGCCGGGCGGCGTGGACCGACCGCGGCTTCAAGGCGGGTTCGCCCAGCGTGTGCAACACCTATAAGGCTCCGGCCTCACAGGTGGCCTGACCTGCGGTGCGGCGGTCATCCACGGGGGGTGGCCGCCGTAAATATCCGTATTTACCCGACTTTACTCGTCATTAAGACCTGCAATATGGTCTGCAGACCATGCGAAAACCCCTGATCGCACTGGCCTCCGGCGCGCTCTCCGTCCTCGTCGTGACGGGCTCCGCCGCTCAGGCCACCTCCTCCCCCCCGCCCTTGGCCGCCGCGCCGTCGGCCGCGACCGCCCAGGCCCCGCTGGCCGCGCCGGCCGCCGCGAAGCGCGTGTTCCCCACGGTGCTGACGAAGAACCGGCTCTACCGGTCGGGCGCCGTCGACTCGTTCACGTGCTCGCCCGGCGAGCCACGCCGGGGCAGCGCGAACTCCCTCAAGACCTACCTGCTCAAGGTCGCCCGCTGTGTGAACGGGATGTACGCCCGCCAGTTCAGGGCGGCCGGTCTGGGCACGTACCGGGTCCCGAAGATCATCATCCGGGCCAGCGGCACCAAGACGCCGTGCGGCAAGCTCACCAACACCTACACCGCCCACTACTGCCCGTCGTCGCAGACGATCTACCAGTTCCTCCCGAAGGCCACGATCCGCAACCCGTGGGGCCTGACGCTGGCCAAGACCATGGCCCACGAGATCGGCCACCACGCCCAGCAGCGCGCCGGCATCGTGCCGGCGTTCAACCGGCTCTACGCGCAGGCCCGCACCAAGACGGCCCGCAACTACCTGAGCCACCGGGTCGAGCAGCAGGCCGAGTGCATGGCCGGCGTCTTCCTCGGGGCGACGCAGGAGAGCCTGCCGGTCATCTTCGAAGAGTGGGACCAGGTCGTCGACTGGGCCGCCAAGCACGCCTCGGACACCGTCCACGGCAAGGGCCGCAACCAGGCCTTCTGGCTGGAGCGCGGCTTCGACTCGCAGTCGTTCCTGTCGTGCAACACCTGGACCGCCCCCAACGCGCGGGTCGCCTAGTCCTCCCCAAACGGACGATCCGGTACGGGAAGCGAGACGCGGGCGGCCGAAGGCCGTCCGCGTCTCGCGCTGTGAACCTGCCACCGAAAGCAGGTTGTCTATCCTGGGGAGATGACCGCGATGGCGCCCTCCCGTACCGAACCGGATCTGTCCTTCCTGCTCGACCACACCAGCCATGTGCTGCGGACCCGGATGGCGGCGGCGCTGGCCGAGATCGGGCTGACCGCCCGGATGCACTGCGTGCTGGTGCACGCCCTCGAAGAGGAGCGCACCCAGATCCAGCTCGCCGAGATCGGCGACATGGACAAGACCACGATGGTGGTCACCGTCGACGCCCTGGAACAGGCCGGCCTGGCCGAGCGGCGGCCGTCGAGCACCGACCGCCGGGCCCGGATCATCGCGGTCACCGACAAGGGAGCCGAGGTCGCCGCGCAGAGCCAGCGCATCGCCGACCGCGTCCACCGCGAGACCCTCGACGCCCTCTCCGCGGAGGAGGGGCGGACCCTCGTCGGGCTGCTGACCCGGCTGACCGAAGGACATCTCGCCACCCCCGTCGAAGCGCCGCAGGGCGCCCGGCGCGCACGCCAGCGCGCCAAGTAGGTCCGCAAGGGATCGTCTACAACAAAACTATCTGCTACGGTCGCTTCCGTTCCCCCCGAACAGGAGACGACCATGTCCCGTTGGCCCGCGTTGGCGGTCCTGTCGACCGCCATGCTGATGACCATCCTCGACGGCAGCATCGTGACCGTGGCGCTGCCCGCCATCCAGCACGACCTCGGCTTCTCCTCGGCCGCCCTGAGCTGGACCGTCAACGCCTACCTGATCCCCTTCGGCGGACTGCTGCTGCTGTCCGGACGACTCGGCGACCTGATCGGCCGCAAGCGCGTGTTCCTGGCCGGCAACGCGGTCTTCGTCGCGGCCTCGCTGCCGGCCGGGCTGGCCGGCACCCCCGAACTGCTGATCGCCGCCCGGTTCCTGCAGGGCGCGGGCAGCGCGCTGGCCTCCTCGGTCGTGCTGGGCATCCTGGTGACGCTGTTCACCGACCCCGCCGAACGGGCCAAGGCGATCGGGGTGTTCAGCTTCACCGGCGCGGCCGGGGCCTCGATCGGGCAGGTGCTCGGCGGGGTGCTCACCGACGCCCTCGACTGGCACTGGATCTTCTTCATCAACGTGCCGATCGGGCTGGCCACGATCGCGCTCGCGGTCAGGGCGCTGCCCGCCGAGCGCGGCACCGGCCTGTCCGCCGGGGCCGACGTCGCCGGAGCGGTGCTGGTCACCGCCGGGCTGATGCTGGGCGTCTACACCGTGGTCGGGACCGAGGGCCACGGCGCCGGGCAGACCCTCGCCTACGGCGGGCTGTCGGTCGCGCTGCTGGCCGGGTTCTTCGCCCGCCAGGCGACCGCGCGCACCCCGCTGATGCCGCTGCGGGTGTTCCGGTCGAGGAACGTGTCGGGCGCGAACGCGGTGCAGATCCTCGCGCTGTCGGCCATGTTCTCGTTCCAGATCCTGGTCGCCCTCTACATGCAGCGGGTCCTCGGCTACGGCGCCCTGGCGACCGGCCTGGCCATGCTGCCGGCCGCCGTGGCCATCGGCGGGGTGTCGCTGTTCGTCTCGGCCCGGCTCAACAACCGCTACGGCGCGCGGACCGTGCTGCTCGCCGGGCTGGTCCTGCTGGTGGCCGCGATGGGCTGGCTGACCCGCGTGCCGGTCGACGCCGACTACGTCACCGACCTGCTGCCGGTGATGCTGCTCATCGCCGGGGGCGGGCTGGTGCTGCCGGCCCTGACCAACCTCGGGATGTCGGACGCCCGCGACGACGACGCCGGGCTGGCCTCGGGCCTGTTCAACACGACCCAGCAGATCGGCATGGCCCTCGGCGTGGCGGTGCTGTCGACGCTGGCGGCGGGCCGCACCGAGGGCCTGCTGGCCGGGGGCGCGGCGGAGGCGGTCGCGCTGACCGAGGGCTACCGGCTGGCGTTCACGGTGTCGGCGGGGCTGCTCGCGGTGGCCTTCGCGGTGGCCGTCGCGGTGCTGCGCCCGGTCAGACGCTCATCCGCGCGAGCACCTCGAGCGGGTCGGCGAGTACCTTCGTGAAGGCCAGCTCGGCGGCCCCGACCAGCGTCGCGTCGTCGCCGAGCTCGGAGGTGCGCAGCCGCAGGGTCTCCCGCAGCGCGGGATGGGTGGCCAGGTTGAGGCGGCTGCGGACCTGCGCGGCCGAGCCGAGATAGATCTCGCGCAGGGTGCCGCCGAAGATGACGACCTCGGGGTTGAAGACGTTCACCAGGTTGGCGACGCCGATGCCCAGCCAGTCGCCCACCCGGTGGAGCGCGTCCTGAGCGATTATGTCGCCGCGGTCGGCCGCCTCGACCACCGCGTGGATGCCGTCGCGGCCCCGGCCCGCCGCCAGGCGCTGGATGCCGGAGCTGCCCGCGTGTTCGAGCAGGGCCCGCTCCCCCACCTCGGCCTCCAGGCAGCCGTGGGAGCCGCAGCCGCAGGCCCGGCCGCCGGGGTTGACCACCATGTGGCCGACCTCGCCGCCGTAGCCGGCCGCGCCGCCGAGCAACTGGCCGTTGACCACGATGCCGCCGCCGATGCCGACGTCGCCGTGCAGGTAGACGAGGTCGCGGCAGCCCGTGCCGGTGCCCCGGGTGTGCTCGGCGAGCGCGCCCAGGTTGGCGTCGTTGCCGACGGTCACCGGCAGGCCCATCGCCAGGCGCTTGGACAGCTCCTCGCCGAACGGGCCGTCTTCCATCTCCAGGTTGGGGCTGAAGCGGACGACGCCGTCGGTCTTGCGGACCGCGCCGCAGAAGGCCGCCGCCGCGCCGACGCAGACGGTGTCGGCCCGCGTCTTGCGGTGCATCTGGCGGGCGAACCCGGCCAGCGTGGCGACCGACTCGTTGAGGTCGAAGGCGCCGCGCGGGCGCACCGCCCAGCGGCGGTCGAGGATGACCCCGCCCAGTCCGACGCGGGCGGCGACCAGCCGGTCGACGCCCACGTCGAAGGCGAGCACGTAGACCCGCGAGGACTCGGGCCGGACCACCAGTGAGGGGCGGCCGGCCCGGCCGGTCTCCTTCGGCAGTTCCTCGCGCACCAGACCCGCCGCGGTGAGGTCGGCCGTCAGCGCCATGATGGTGCTGCGGTTCAGCCCCATGCGGCTGGTCAGTTCGGCACGCGAGGTCGGACCGCCGAGGTGGACGTGGCGCAGCAGGGTGCCGAGATTGTGCCTGCGGATCTCCTCCTGAGAGGGACCTGCGCGCAGCATGCGTCCTGCCTCTGGTGCCGGGGGGTCGTCGTTCGCGCCCACCCTATCGGCGGCCGGATGCCGACGCCCGCTTACGGGAGAGGGCGTCCACACCCGCCGCGAGCAGCAGCACCGCGCCGGTGACCACGTACTTCACGCTGGAGCTGTAGCCCATCAGGCCCATGCCGTTGATGACGACCGCGACGACCGCGCCGCCGAGGACGGCGTCGAGGGCCCGGCCCTTGCCGCCGAACAGCGACGTGCCGCCGATGACCGCCGCGCCGACGGCGAACAGCAGCACGTTGCTGCCGCCCGTGTTGGGGTCGACGGAGTTGGCGCGCGAGGCGGCGATGATGCCGCCGACGGAGGCCATGAAGGAACAGATGACGAACGCGGAGATCTTGATCCGGTCGACGTTGATACCGGCGCGGCGGGCCGCCTCGGCGTTGCCGCCGACGGCGTAGATGTGCCGGCCGAAGCGGGTGCGGCGCAGCACGAACGTCCAGACCAGCAGCAGCACCAGGATGATCGGCACCACGACCGGCACGCCCGTGAGGGAGATGACGCCCGGGTTGCGGCTGCGCTCCAGGTTCAGCACGTACACCGCGAAGCCCGACGCGACGGCGAGGGCGCCGACGCGGACGGCGATCAGCGACAGCGGGTCGGCGACCAGGCCGCGGCCCGCCCTGCGGCGGTTGTTGAGCAGCTGGAGTCCGGCGTAGGCGAGCACGCCGACGACCACGAGGGCCCAGCCGAGCCACGGGTACATGTTCTCGTTGGCGATGGCCAGGATGACCGAGTCGCGGATCGAGATGTTGGTGCCCTCGTCGAGCAGGATCAGCACGACGCCCTGGAAGGCCAGGAACGCGGCCAGCGTCACCACGAACGACGGGATGCCGAGCTTGGCCACCAGCCAGCCGATGACCAGGCCGATGACGACGCCGACGACCATCGCGGCCAGCACGGCGGCGTACCAGGGCCAGCCCTCGTTGGTGAGCAGCACGCCGAGGAAGGCCGCGCAGACGCCGGACGCGAAGCCCGCCGACAGGTCGATCTCGCCCAGCAGCAGGACGAAGACCAGGCCCATCGCGATGACGGTGACGCCCGCGCCCTGGGTGAACAGGTTGGCGAAGTTGACCGGCGACAGGAAGACCGGCGAGAGGATCGCGAAGACCGTGCACAGCACGATGAGCCCGATGACCGCCGGGAGGGCGCCGAGTTCACCTCCGCGCACCCGCTCCACGTAGTCGCGGACCTGCTTGTTCAGCCCGGCGGATGGCGCGACGGCCTTCTCCTCCGGGGCGGTTGTGGTGGTCATGCGGTCGCTTCCTTGCCGTTCTGCAGGCCGAGCTCCCCGCTGCGCCCGGCCGTGATGAGCTCCACGATCTGGGAGTGGGTGACGTCGGAGGTCTTCACCTGGGCGGCCATGCGGCCGAGGTACAACGCGGCGATCCGGTCGGAGACCGCGAAGACGTCGTTCATGTTGTGCGAGATGAGCACGACCGCGAGGCCCTTGTCGGCCAGACGGCGGACCAGCTCCAGGACCTGCGCGGTCTGCGCGACGCCCAGAGCGGCGGTCGGTTCGTCGAGGATGACGACCTTGCTGTTCCACAGGACGGCCTTGGCGATCGCGACCGTCTGCCGCTGGCCGCCGGACAGGCTGGAGACGTGCTGGCGGAGGGACTTGACCGTCCGGACCGACAGGCCCACGAGGGTCTTGGCCGCCATCTCCTCCATCGTGTCCTCGTCGAGGACCAGGCCGCGCTTGCGCTCCCGGCCGAGGAACATGTTCTGGACGATGTCGAGGTTGTCGCAGAGCGCGAGGTCCTGGTAGACGATCTCGACGCCGAGCGCGGCCGCGTCGCGGGGGCCGCCGACGCTGACCTGCCTGCCCTCGAAGTAGTACTCGCCCGAGTCGAAGGGGTGGATGCCCCCGATGCACTTGACGAGGGTGGACTTACCGGCGCCGTTGTCGCCGACAAGAGCGGTCACCTCTCCGGGATACACCGAAAAGGCGACATCGTGAAGGACCTGCACGGGGCCGAAACTCTTGTCGATTCCGCGCAGTTCCAGAACGGGTGCCGTGGACACGATGGGCTACTCCTGGTTCCAGAGAGAGGGGTACGGCCCACGCGTCGAGCGTGCGTGGGCCGTACCCCCGGAATGACTTAGCTGATTCCGGCTTCGGTGCACAGGGCGGCGAAGTCGCCGGTGCAGAGCTCTTCCTTCGTGACGTAGCCGTCGGCGACGACGTCCTTCACGTTGTCCTTGTAGATGGCGACCGGGGTCAGCAGGACGGCCGGCACGTCGGCGCCGGTCTCGCTGTCCTTGACGGTGCCGGTGGCGGCGGGCTTCTCACCCTTGGCCAGCGCGATGGCCAGCTGCGCGGTGGCGTCGGCCTCCTGCTTGACGGCCTTGTAGACGGTCATGCACTGGTCGCCGGCGAGGATGTTCTGCAGGCCCTGCGCGGTGGCGTCCTGGCCGGTGACCGGGACCTTGCCGTTGAGGTTGTTCTTCTTCAGCACCGCGATGGCGGCGTTGCCGAGGCCGTCGTTCGCGGCGAGCACGCCGGCGATCTTCGGCTCCTTGGTGAGCTGCTGCTCGAAGAGGGTGCCGGCCTGGGCGTTGTCCCAGTCGGGAACCGAGTCCTCCGGGCCCTTGACGTAGTCGCCCGAGTCGAACTTCGGCTTGAGCACGCCGTCGTAGCCCTCCTTGAAGAGGGTGGCGTTGTTGTCGGTCGGCGAGCCGTTCAGGTAGGAGATGATCGGCTTCTCGGCCTTGGCGTCGTCGAGGCACTTCGACAGGCCCTCGCCCTGGAGCTTGCCCACGGCGGTGTTGTCGAAGGAGACGTAGTAGTCGGCCTTGCCGCCGAGGGTGAGGCGGTCGTAGTCGATGGTGGCGATGCCCTGGGCCTTGGCCTTGTCGAGGACGGCCTTGCCGGTGCCCGAGTCGAGGTTGACGATCGCGAGCACGGTCACGCCGCCGGTGATCATCTGGTCGGCGATGGTCTGGAACTGGGTCTTGTCACCCTGGGCGTTCTGGATGTCGTAGGCGACACCCGCGGCCTTGAACGCCTCTTCGAGGTACTTGCGGTCGGCGGTCTCCCACCGGGCGGAGGACTTGCTGTCGGGGAGGATGACGCCGATCTTGCCCTGGGGAGCGGCGGCGGACGTCGCGGGGGCGGCGCCGGTCGTCTCGGGAGCTGCGCCGGTGCCCTCGTCACCCCCGCCACACGCGGTGAGACCGAGGGAAAGGGCCGCGAAGGCGGCGCCGATGCTGAGGATCCCCTTGCGCATGATGCGTGGGTCCTTTCTGGCCGGGGGTCTATCGGGGGGTGTGACTCACCTAATGGGTGAATGTTGTTTGAGACAACGTAAGCCCAAGGGAACTTGGGGGAAAGACACGGGACGGTAACGTTTGTTGCCCGGGGTAACAATGGAGAAACGTACCCGCAAAGAACCCCGCCACCCCACCAAGGCCGGGTAAAAAGCATCGAGCCGCCCAGGTCACAGACCTGAGCGGCTCGCGGTGAGACGCGTCAGCGCGTCCGGACCGCCGCGCGCAGCAGCATCACCCCGAAGATGACGGCGACGAGCGCCGCCGATCCCACGGCGGCCAGCATGGGCGGCACCCAGAACGCCGCCACCGCGCAGACCGCGCCCAGCGCCACCATCGCGACCCCGCCCCAGCGCTGCGACCGCTGCCAGGCCAGCGCCCAGCGGCCCCGCGCGTCGTCGGGTCCGACGGCCGACGGGGCGATCTTCGGCAGCACGTTGCCGAGTCCCATGAGCAGCACCCCGAACCCCACCGCGACCGCCCGCTCCAGCGGGAAGCCGTGCCCGGCCGCGGTGAGCAGGAACCCGGTGTGCACCACGATGAGGAACAGCGGCAGCAGCGTGAACAGCGTGTTCATGGTCCGGACCTGCGCGTCGGGGCTGGCCACCAGGCGGGGGTCGACGTGCGGCTTGAGCCGGTTGCCGAGCTTCGTGGACGCGACCATGACCCCCGCGATGACCAGCAGCACCCCCGGCGTCGCGGCCACCGCGACGAGTTTGGGCACCGCCGAGCCCGCCCGCGTCGGAGTGGGGTCACGGGTCACGACGAGGTCGGGGAGGGAGTCCCACAGCGCCACGCCCACGCCGGCCATGACGGCCACGCTCAGGGCGGACACCGCGATCCCCGTCCACGGCCGCTGGTTCATACCGCCTCCTTCATCGGCCGCAGGGCGCCCAGGCGGGCGACGGTGGCGTGCTCCTGGCTCATCAGGCCGAACACCAGGCAGAGCACGTCGTCCATGACGGAGGTGTTGAGCCGGTACCAGATCGTGGTGCCGTCGCGTTCGCCGACGATCAGGTCGGCGTCCTTCAGCACGTTGAGGTGTCCGGACAGAGTGGGCCGGGCGATGGTCAGGTGGTCGGCGATCTCGCCGGCCGACAGCTGGTCGTGTTCGTGCAGGATCCGGAGGACCTCGCGGCGCCGGGTGTGCGCGAGTGCCTCGAACGTGCGGCCGGTAACCATGGACAGCTCCCCGATCTGCCGGAAACTGATCACGACTCTAGGGAGACGCCGCACGGGGCACATCCGGCCCGCGACATGTGCGGGTCACGTCGTCGACCATGACGATCGTCATTGCCGCAGATGGGCACAGATGGGCACGTCTGCGCCCTGTGCCCCCTCCTCCGGCGCCGTTATGCTCCGCCTATGCCGGACGTCATGCCATTGGCCCAAGTCGGGCCGTGGGTGAATTTCCCGCAGGGTCGTCCCCCGATCGTGTTCAAGATCTTCTTCTGGGGGTCGGCCCTCGTCAGCGCGCTGGTCGTGGGCATCAACCTGCTCGCGCTCGACCGCGTGGCCGGCGACGGGCCGATGCGGGCGTTCTTCGTGCTGAGCGCGGTGGCGCTGCCGGTGACCTGCCTGCTCTGGCCGCTGCTGCCCTGGCAGGCGTCGGTGTCGCCGCTGCGGAAGACGGCCACCGTGGTCTTCCTCGGGTCGAGCCTGCTGCTCATCTCGGGCGGCGGGGTGGCCGCGCTGCTGGTGGTCAGCGTGGCGGTCGGCAACGCGCTGGTGGTGTACGGCCTGCGCGGCGGCATCGCCTTCGCCGCCATCACCGGCCTGTTCTACCTCGTGCTCGGCCTGCTCAACCCCGGCCAGAGCCTGGTCGCCTCGATCGTGTCGGGCGCGGTCGTGCTGCTGCTCTGCCTGATCATCCTGGTCGTGGTGGTGGCGATGATCGAGGCCAACCGCCGCTCGGAGGAGACCGCCGCCCTGCTGGCCGAACTGGAGGAGGCCCACGCGGAGCTGCGCGGATACGCCGACCGGGCCCGCGAGCTGGCCATCGCCGAGGAGCGCGCCCGCCTCGCCCGCGACATGCACGACTCCGTCGGTCACTACCTGACCGTCATCAACCTGGGGCTGAGCAACGCCCGCCGCTACCGCGACCGCGACCCGCAGGAGGCCTGGAACGAGGTGCACCAGGCCCAGGACCTCACCCGGGAGGCCCTGGCCGACTCCCGCCGCTGGGTCAGGGCGTTACGCCCGCTGCGCATGGACGGCAAACGCGGCGTCGAGGCGCTGGCCACCCTGGTCGAGTCGTTCGGCGGCGCCGACACCACGCTGACCTTCACCGCCCGCGGCGACTGGCCCGGCCTCGACGGCGACCGGGAACTGCTGTGCTTCCGCGCCGTACAGGAGGGACTGACCAACGTGCTGCGGCACGCCAAGGCGGCCAACGTCGAGGTCACCCTCGACTGCACCCCCGAGAAGGTGACCATCGTCATCTCCGACGACGGCCGCGGCGCCGACCGCGCGGCCCGCACCGACGGCGCCGGCCTGCGCGGCCTGCGCGAACGGGCCGAAGCGGTCGACGGCACCGTCGAGTCGTGCACCGCGCCCGGCGAAGGGTTCACCCTCCGCGTGACGGTGCCCGCATGATCCGTGTGCTCCTCGTGGACGACCAGCTCCTCATGCGCGAGGGCCTGCGCAAACTGCTGGAGATCGAGCCCGGCATCGAGGTCGCCGGGGCGGCCGACGACGGCGTGGAGGCGCTCGACCTGCTCGACCGGCTGCCGCCGGAGCACTATCCGCACGTCGCGCTCATCGACGTGCGGATGCCGCGGATGAACGGGGTCGAACTGGTCGCCCGGCTGCGCGAGGAGCACCCCGACGTCGCCCCGGTGATGCTGACGACCTTCGACGACGACGACTTCATCTTCGGCGGGCTGCGCGCCGGCGCGCAGGGCTACCTGCTCAAGGACATCGCCCCCGACCAGCTCGTCGACGCGATCGGCCGGGCGGCCAGGGGCGAGACCGTGCTCGGCGGCCCGGCCGCCGAGCGGGTGGTGGCCGCGCTGCGCGGCCTGCCCGACGAGCCGGCCCGCGACGACGAACCGGCCCCCCTCTCCGATCGCGAGTTCGAGGTCGCGCAACTGGTGGGCGAGGGCGCGTCGACCCGCGACATCGCCAGGAAGCTGCACATCACCACCGGCACCGCCAAGAACCACATCTCCAGCTGCCTGCGCAAACTCGGCCTGCGCGACCGCACCCAGCTGGCGGTGTGGGCCGTTCAGCACACCGGCGAGGCCTGAGCTCCGACGAGTTCGGCGTAGAGCGGCGAGGCGGCGACCAGCGTCTCGTGCCGTCCGAACCAGGCCCGCGCGCCGTCGAGCAGCAGGATCTCGTCGGCCCGCAGCGCCGAGGCGGCCCGGTGGGCGATCACGACGAGCGTGCCGGGCCGCTCCCGGAAGGCCCGCTCGGCCCGCGCCTCGGCGGCGGGGTCGAGATGGCAGGTGGCCTCGTCGAGCACGACGAGGCGGGCACGGCTCGCGTGGGCGCGCGCGAGGGCGACCAGCTGCCGCTGCCCGAGCGACAGCGCGTCCGGATCGAGCCGGGCGTCGAGGTCGTCGCCCAGCAGGGCGTCCGCGCCGACCGCGCGGACCGCCTCGCGCAGTTCCGCGTCGGTGGCCTCCGGGTGCAGGTAGCGGAGGTTGTCGCGGACCGTGCCGGTGAAGACGTAGGACTCCTGCGGCAGCAGCGCGACGTGTTCGCGGGCCGGGGGCGACCCGCCGACGGTGACGAGGCCGCCGTCAGGGGCCCCCAGCCCGGCCAGCAGCAGGGCGAGGGTGGACTTGCCGATGCCGCTGGGACCGATGACGGCCAGGTGGCCGCCGTCGGGGACGTGGAAGCTCAGGTCGCGCAGGACGGGTTCGGCGCCGGGGTCGTAGGCGAAGGTGAGCCGGTCGGCGCGCACCTCCGCCGTCGCCGGAGCCGGCGCCGTCGCGGGCGGGGCGGCCGGGGTGGCCCTGATCGTCTCGGTCAGCCGGCCGAGTGTGACCGAGAGCTGCAGGCCCGAGCCGCCGACCAGGTCGGTGAGGGTCTTCATGGCCGGGTCGAGGTGCATCGTCAGGTAGGTGGCCGCGCCGATGACCAGGCCCACGGTCAGCCCCCGGCCGAGCAGCCACGGCGTCGCGACGATGAGCGACAGCAGTGGCAGGTAGCCGCCGATCGCGGTGACGACGCTCCGCGCGGCCAGCGCCCGCGCCATCCGCTGCTGGGCGTGCCGTTCGGCCGCCATGGCCGCGCCCACCTCGGCGGTGACCTGGCCGGCGCGGCCGAACGCGGCGATGTCGCGGTGCCCGGCGAACGCGGCGGCGGCGTCGGCCGAGACCCGCTCCCCCGCCGTCAGCGCCGCCCGCTGCCGCCGCGCGAGGCTGGGCAGCAGCAGCCCGAACAGCGCCGCCGACACGATCACCGGCGGGATCGTCACCCAGACGACCTCCCCGGCCAGCGCGCTCAGCCCGAACACGGCCGCCGCCGTGGTGAAGACGAACCGGCGCAGCCCGTTCAGCAGAGCCGTCACGGTCCGGCGCACCGACTCGACCTGCTGGGTGATCCGCGCGGTCGACGCCCCGTCGGGCAGCGCGTGTTCCGGCCCGTGGACGAGTCCCGCCACCACCGCCCGCAGCAGGTCGTCGCGTAAGGGCTCGATGACCGAGCCCAGCAGCGGATAGGTGAACCGCGACGCCACCGCCCCCACGGCGTACGCCGCCAGCACCCCCGCCAGCCACCACAGCCCGGTCGCCAGGTCGCCGGCGAGGAAGCCCCGGTCGACCGCCCTGGCCATGAACAGCCCCGACGCCATCGCGGGCAGCGCCTCCACCGCCGACCAGAACCCCAGCAGGACGAGCTCCCGCCTCCTGGCCCGCAGCGACCGGCCGAGCAGCCGGAACCCGGTTTCACGCCCGGTGTCACGCCCGGTGTCAGACATGGATCGGCTCCCGTTCCGCGCCGAACAGGCCGCGATAGTCGGCCTGTTCGAGCAGGTCGGCGTGGGGGGCGACGGCGCGGATCCCGGTGCCGTCGAGCCAGATGACCAGGTCGGCGCGGGCGGCCAGGGAGGCGCGGTGGGTGGCCACCAGCCGGGTCGCCGGATGCGCCGCCAGGGCGCGGCTGATGTGCAGTTCGGTCACGCTGTCGACGCTGGAGACGGCGTCGTCGAGGAGCAGCAGCCGGGCGGGGCGGGCCAGCGCCCGCGCCAGGCCGAGCCGCTGGCGTTCCCCGCCCGACAGGGGCGCGTCGGCGCACGGGGTGGCGTATCCGGCGGGCAGGCGGCGGACGAACGTGTCGGCCCTTGCCAGCCGCGCCGCCTCCTCAGCGCCGCCGCCCGATCCGAACCCGATCGCGTCGGCGACGGTCCCCGGCAGGTACGCGGGCCGTTCGAAGGCCCAGCTCACCGCGCCGGCCAGGGCGGGCGGCGACAGGTCGCGCAGCGGCACGCCGTCGAGCCGCACCTCGCCCTCCTCGGGGTCGAGCAGGCGTCCGGCGAGCATGAGCAGGGTGGATTTGCCCGCGCCCGACTCCCCCACCACGGCGGCCATCGCGCCGCCGGGGATCGTGAGGTCGGCGTACCGGCCGGGACCGCAGACCCCCCGGAAGGTCAGTTCGCCGGGACCGGCGGGCAGCTCCCGGGTGCCGCGCGCGGTCGCCCCGACGGTCAGCACCTCGGCGAGGCGGCGGGCGCCGGCCCGCGCCTGGGCCAGCGCCATGAAGGCGTTGGCCTGGTTGAACAGGCCGAAGGCCATGCCGGCGTAGGCGGTCGCCGCGGTGAACTGGCCGGGGGTCAGCGAGCCCGCCAGCAGCGTGTATCCGGCGGTGGCCACCACCGCGACCTGGATGAGCGGCAGCACCAGCGACGCGTGCAGGTTCATCCGGCCCTGCAGCAGCCACGACGCCCGCCCGGCGCGGTGGAGCTCGGGCAGGCCGGTGAGGATCCGGTCGATCTCGCGGCCCTCTGCCCCGGCGGCGCGGACGCTGCGCAGGCCGGTCAGCACCTCGGTCAGCCGGCCCGCGATCGAGCCCTGGACGGTCATGTAGTCGGTCATCAGCGGCGAGGCGCGCCCGACGAAGAACCGGATGATGAGGGTCACGATCGGCGCGCCGACCGCGAAGGCGACGCACAGCCGCCAGTCGATCAGGAACAGCGCGACCAGCGCGCCGCCCGACATCAGCAGCGACCCGATCCACCCGGCGGCCAGCGGCACCACCGAGGCGACCTCGCCCGTGTTGGTCAGGAGCCGGGTCGTCAGGTCGCCGGTCGAGAACGCCGCCCGTTCGCGCACCCCGAGCCGCAGCACGTGTCCGAGCAGGTCACGCCGCAGGCCCAGCACGAGCGTGTTGACATGCCATGGCGACACGAGCAGGCTGGCGATGTCAAGGAGGATCAGGACGGCCACCAGTCCGGCCAACCGGCCGACGGTGCCGAGATCACCCCCGGTGGTCTGGGCGTCGACGGCCGCGGCGAGCAACGCCGGCAGGGCGAGTGCGGCGGCCGAACGGCTCAGGTCGAGGAGCAGCAGCACGACGCTCCAGGCCGGGTTGGCCGTCACCGTCTCGATCAGCAGCCGGGCGGCAGGGGTGCGCGGCATGATGAGATGTCCTCCGATAAGCGGCGGGAGCCGGGGCGTTACGGTCGCCCCGGCTCACGCTGACGGTCACGTCACATGCGGGTCGCTCACATGCAGACGACGAGGCTCGCGGTGCTCGTGGTGAGGCAGGCCGAGAAGCTGGCGGTGCTGCCGAGGCAGACGCCCCCGGCGCTGACGGTGCTGTAGATGCTGTTCGGTCCGGCGCCGGCGTCGCCGGAACCCTGGCCCTGGAGGTTGAGGACGTATCCCATGGTCTTCTCTTTTCTGGTGAGGGAGATGGACTAGCAGAGGGCGAGGCTGGTGGTGGAGAAGCAGGTGACCGGGCTCAGGAAGCTGAGCCAGGAGTCGGCGCCGTCGCCGGGGGCCTCGGCGGCGACCTTGGTGGCCTGCAGGTTCAGGACGTAGCTCATGAGTGGGGTTCCCTTCTCGGGGTCTCAGGTCCAGGGGCAGAGGAAGAGGCTGGCGCCGCTCTGGCAGTTGATCCAGCTGTTGGTCGAGAACGACAACGCCGCGTTGCGGTCGGCGTGGGCCGAGCGGGTGGTGTTCTGGAGGTTCAGGACGTAACCCATGGGTGGTGCCTCGCTTTCGCTAGCAGATGGAGATGCTCCAGTTGGAGAAGCAGAGCGACAGGCTGGGCGTGCTGGGCATGAGCGCGGTCTGGTCGGCCGACTCGGCGGCGATGCCCTGCAGGTTCAGGACGTACGACATGGCGGTTCCTTTCCGGTCAGCAGAGGAAGAGGGTCAGCCCGCTGATGCAGAACGACGGGCTGAGGCTGGACGGGCCCATGAGCTGGGCGGGTTCCTTGGAGACCTCGCGGGCCTGGAGGTCGAGCACGAAGGCCATCGGGGTGTTCCTTTCTGTGACGGGTGGAGCGGTGGGGTGGTCACCTCCCCGTGAACGGCCGCAGGAAGGGCAGCAGCTCCAGGGAGGGGTCACGGAGCGCGGCGAGCGCGTGGAGGATGCCGGCGGCGCCGGTGCCGAAGTCCATCGACAGCCGCATCAGCTGATCGCCGGGGAAGGCGACCTCTCCGCGCAGCCCGACCATGTGCAGCTTCAGCCGCTCGCGCTTGACCGCGATCAGGCCGTCGAGGGTCGGGTCGCCGGGGTAGTGGTCGCGCAGGTGGTTCAGGAAGCCCATCTGGCCGGCCGTGCCGTAGAAGACCATCGGGCAGATGTGGAACTCGGCGTGCCCGGCGCGGCGGAGCCCGTCGAGCGAGGTGAGCAGGTCGTCGCGGCGCCGGTGGCGCAGCAGCTCGGCCAGCGCCAGCCCGACCCCCGCCGACCCGAGCCCGATGTACGGCATCAGCCGCCACCCCTCGTCGACCAGCAGCGAGTCGCCCTCGGTCGTGGTGCAGCAGTCGAGGTCGAGCCTGATGGCGTGCTCGGCGGCGTCGAGGTGGGCGGGGTCGCCGGTCTCCTCGTAGAGGCGGGTGAACAGCAGTGACGAGCCCGAGGTGCCGTGCAGCAGGCCGGCCTTGCGGTGGCGGCCGGTCTCGTCGACCGGTTTGGGGGGATCGTGGCGCAGCCGGTCGGCCAGGTCGGCGGCGATCTTGATGGCGAGGTCGCGGCGGCCCGGGTCGTCGAGTTTCCTGGCGAAGTAGAGCTGGGTGAGCGCGACGCCGCTGACGCCGGTCATGATCTCGTCGGCCATCTGCGGGGTGCCGCTCCGCTCGATGACGCCGAGCACCTCCAGGGCGGCGTCGCGGTTGCCGATCTCCTCGAAGGCGTAGGCGATGCCGTGGAGGCCGTCGTAGAGGCCGAGGCGGTGCAGGCCTTTGTGCTCACGGACCCGGCTGAGCAGCCATTCCTCGTGTTCCTCGCGGCGGCCGTAGCCCGCCTTGGCCATCGCGTAGAGCACGCCGGCCGCGCCGTAGCCGAAGCCGAGACCGCCGAGGTTGAACTGCTCGACGTCGCCGGGGAACAGCCGGTCGTCGCGGTCGGGGGTGGCGCTGGCCCAGACGGTCTTGGCCACGGAGTCCTCGATCTCCCGCCAGTCGCCGCTCTCGATCAGCCGGGCCGAGCGGGCCATCTGCTCGGGCGTGCCGGCGAAGTCGGACGGGCCCAGGTCGAGCAGGTCGAGCACCTGCTCACCCCAGCCGGCCGGCACCGGGAAGCGCTGCTCCACGAACCGCACGAGCGCCTCGGCGCGGGTGCTGTCGAGCGTGAACAGCACGGTCAGCGGCACGAACGGGGCGACCTTCAGGCAGCCCAGCGCATAGCGGTCGGCCGCCAGGGCGTCGCGCTGGTCGGGCGGCACGAAGCCGGGGGCGCCCATGCCGATCCGCTGCTCGGCGGCGGCGTAGGTGGACAGCTCGAAGTCGATCAGCTTGACCCTGCCGTCTTCGGTGATCATCACGTTGTTGGGGTGGAGGTCGCCGAACGCGATGCCGCGTTCGTGCAGCCGGCCGACCACCTCGACGATCTGGTCGGTGGTGTCGACCGCCCAGGCGGTGAACTCGGCGATCTCCTCCTCGCTGGGGTCGGCCTTGATGAGGGGCGCCCGCAGGATCATGCGCTTGTTGAACGTGACGCCGTCGACCAGTTCCTGGACGAGGAAGTGGTGCTCCCAGAGCTGGAAGTAGTCGTAGACGTCGACCACCGCGTCGAGGTCGGCCAGCTTGCCGAGGAACTCGTGCTCGCGCTTCAACCGGCTGACCGCGTCGCGGCCCTTCTGGTCGAGCCCGGCGCCCGGCCGGGCCTCCTTCAGCACGACCTTCCGGCCGGTGGCCTTCTCGACGGCGACGTAGAGCCCGCCGCCGTTCGAGAAGTGCATGGCCGACTCGATCTCGTACGGGAAGTCGGCCGGCGCCTCGTTCGACTGCCGCTCCTCCAGATGGGGCGCCAGCCAGGCCGGCGGCGACACCCAGTCGGGCACGTAGAAGACCGGGTCACGCCGGTCGACGACGAGCTCGCCGTCGGGGTCTTCGATGGCCATCGCCGGCTCGCCGAGCTCGTTGCGGGTCATCCGCTCGACGAAGCCGCCGTAGCGCAGGTAGAGCGGCCCGTCCTTCCAGCGCAGGTCGGACAGGATGTAGGGACCGCCCATGCCTTCGAGCAGCGGGCCGAGGTCGTCGAGGATCTCGCGCAGCCGGTCGTCGTCGGCGGGGTAGATCGTCATGAACTTGCCGCTGCCGCCGCGGTCGGCGTACTTGAGGTTGCGCCCGATGAAGGCCGCCTCGCTGACCAGGAACTTGAAGCTGACCTTCGCGTCGAGGCAGTAGCGGCTCACGATGTCGAGCACCTGCTGGGCGTTCTCCCGCCGGGCCGAGACGTGGATCTTCCACCCCTGGGGCGGCAACTCGACCGAGGCGCACATGACGTTGAACCACGGCCCCTTCCGCCCGGTCACCCAGCCTTCCGGGGCCGCCTCCCCGGCCTGCCGATAACCCGCCTGCGTCGCGGCCCAGGTGTGGGACTCGTCGTAGAAGAGGCGATCGGCGAAACAGTACTCGATGTATTGGAGTTTCATGCGCACCGTCCTGGGACCGTTTACCGGGGCTTCGGAGGAACTGATTAATACGGTACTCGGCGGCGTTTGAATGTCCAATTACGGTACGTGTCATTCATATTCTCGGGGGCCCGGTTCAGACGGGCGTTTGAATGCGCGCGGGAATCGGGTGTGCGCGGTCGGTTATTTCGGCCGCAGGCTACCGCAGGTTACGGAACTCTGTTGCGGTTGGCCAGCACCGCAGGTAGAGTACTCAACTTTCGGCCGGTGAGGTTGCGGAGAGTTACGCGGGCGGAGAAAAAATCATGCGTTTTGCTCCGCACCGAAAGACCGAAAAACCGCCCGGGCCGACGAGAGCCTATTGCTTCGGCGCAACACGAAAGAAGGGCGGCCGGATTATTTCGCCACTCGGCGAAACACCGGCGCCGACGCTTCCGTGATCCGGCTCACGCAATTTCGGAGCCGGGCGAAAAACGAACCACCCGCTATTTCGGCGGCCGGTGAAACATCCATTCTTGAGATAAGCCCGAGCCCGGCCACACCCGGAAACCGGCCTGCTGTCGGCAAGGCCAGAGGTCATGCGTCAGGGAGGCGCCGGCACGCGGGTCAGATGGCAGAGCGACCCGCGCCGAGGCGGCTTCGCCGTGGCAGGGCGATATCGCTTCCCGCCGCAAAGGCGCGGGGGAACGGCGGGCTTGGGCATTCGCATCGCTCCCCGCCGCAAAGGCACAGGTCGAACGACAGGCCGCTCGTATCGCTCCCCGTCGCAAAGGCGCAGGTCGAACGACAGGCCAGGCCGCTCGCATCGCCTTCCCCAGCGCAAGGTGAGGTCATGGGTCAGGTGGCTGGGTCTGGTTCCTTGCCAGGCCTCCTCGGCGTTGCGGGGCGAGGCGGGAGCGGGTGGTTGGCGCCGGATGCGGTGGGGAGCAGGAGCGGTGGGCGGGGTTGGGGGGCGGAGCCGTAACGGAAGAAGGGTGGGAAATGGTGGAAGCCGCCCGGTACGGACCGGGCGTGCTTCTTGGGTGAGGCGTAGTTGCTTCGCGAGCAGGGTGGAAAACGGCGGAAGCCGCCCGGTACGGACCGGGCGTGCTTCTTGGGTGAGGCGTAGTTGCTTCGCGAGCAGGGTGGAAAACGGCGGAAGCCGCCCGGAACGGACCGGGCGGCTTCCTGGGTGGGACGTGGTTACTTCGCGAGCAGGGAGCGGAGGACGTACTGCATGATGCCGCCGTGGCGGTAGTAGTCGGCCTCGCCGGGGGTGTCGATGCGGACGATCGCCTCGAACTGCTTGTCGCCCGCGCGGACGGTCACGGTCGCCGGGGTGTGGCCCTGGTTGAGTTCCTCGACGCCGGTGATCTCGAAGGTCTCCTCGCCGGTCAGGCCCAGAGACGTGGCGGTCTCGCCCTCGGGGAACTGGAGCGGGAGGACGCCCATGCCGATCAGGTTGGAGCGGTGGATGCGCTCGTAGGACTCGGCGATGACGGCGCGGACGCCCAGGAGCGCGGTGCCCTTGGCCGCCCAGTCGCGCGAGGAGCCCGAGCCGTATTCCTTGCCCGCCAGGACGACGAGCGGGGTGCCGGCGGCCTGGTAGTTGACCGAGGCGTCGTAGATGAACGACTGCGGGCCGCCCTCTTGGGTGAAGTCGCGGGTGTAGCCGCCCTCGACGCCGTTGAGCAGCAGGTTCTTCAGCCGGATGTTGGCGAAGGTGCCGCGGATCATGACCTCGTGGTTGCCTCGGCGGGAGCCGTAGCTGTTGAAGTCCTTGACCTCGACGCCGTTCTCCTTGAGGTAGTCGGCGGCGGGCGTGCCGACCTTGATCGAGCCGGCGGGCGAGATGTGGTCGGTGGTGACCGAGTCGCCCAGGACCGCGAGCACGCGGGCGCCGGTGATGTCGGTGACCGGCTCGGGCTTGGCGGGCATGCCCTCGAAGTAGGGGGCCTTGCGCACGTAGGTCGAGGCCGGGTCCCACTCGAAAGTGTTGCCGGTCGGGATCGGCAGCGACTGCCAGTGGTCGTCGCCCTTGAAGACGTCGGCGTAGTCGCGCAGGAACATGTCCTGGCCGATCGAGTCGGCGACGACCCGGGAGACCTCTTCGGGCTCGGGCCAGATGTCCGCGAGGAACACCGGCTTGCCGTCGGAGCCCGTGCCGAGCGGCTCGTTGTTGAGGTCGAGGTCCATGGTGCCCGCGAGCGCGTAGGCGACCACCAGCGGCGGCGAGGCCAGGTAGTTCATCTTCACGTCGGGGTTGATGCGGCCCTCGAAGTTGCGGTTGCCCGACAGCACGGCGGTGACGGCGAGGTCGTTGGCCTGGACGGCGGCCGAGATCTCCTCGGGCAGCGGGCCCGAGTTGCCGATGCAGGTGGTGCAGCCGTAGCCGACCAGGTTGAAGCCGATCTTGTCGAGGTAGGGCTGGAGGCCCGACCGCTCGAAGTAGCCGGTGACGACCTGGGAACCCGGCGCCAGCGAGGTCTTCACCCACGGCTTGCGGGTCAGCCCCTTCTCGACCGCGTTGCGGGCGAGCAGGGCCGCGCCCAGCATCACGTAGGGGTTGGAGGTGTTGGTGCACGAGGTGATCGCGGCGATGGTGACGACGCCGTGGTCGATCTCGAAGGCGGTTCCGTCGGCCAGGGTGACCGGCACCGCCTTGTGGGGACGCGGCGCGCCGGCGCGGGCGTTGGAGGCGGGCGCGTCGGAGGCCGGGAACGACTCCTCGTTGGCCTCGTCGACGCCGTCGCCGTCGAAGTCGGTGACGTAGGCGCGCACGTCGCGGCGCCAGATCTCCTTCGACTCGCTCAGCGCGATGCGGTCTTGCGGGCGCTTGGGCCCGGCGATCGACGGCACCACGGTCGACAGGTCGAGCTCGATGTACTCGGAGAAGGCGGGCTCGGCGTGGGGGTCGAGCCAGAGGCCCTGCTCCTTGGCGTAGGCCTCGACCAGGGCGATCTGCTCGGCGGTGCGGCCGGTCAGCGTCAGGTAGTTGATCGTCTCCTGGTCGATCGGGAAGATCGCGCAGGTGGAGCCGAACTCGGGGCTCATGTTGCCGATCGTGGCCCGGTTGGCCAGCGGCACCGAGGAGACGCCCTCGCCGTAGAACTCGACGAACTTGCCGACCACGCCGTGCTTGCGCAGCATCTCGGTGATGGTGAGCACCAGGTCGGTGGCGGTCGCGCCGGCCGGGAGCTTGCCGGTCAGCTTGAAGCCGACCACGCGCGGGATGAGCATCGAGATCGGCTGGCCGAGCATCGCGGCCTCGGCCTCGATGCCGCCGACGCCCCAGCCCAGCACGCCGATGCCGTTCTCCATCGTGGTGTGGGAGTCGGTGCCGACGCAGGTGTCGGGGTAGGCCTTGCCGTCGCGGATCATGACCACGCGGGCGAGGTGCTCGATGTTGACCTGGTGGACGATGCCGGTGCCCGGGGGCACGACCTTGAACTCGTCGAAGGCGGTCTGGCCCCAGCGCAGGAACTGGTAGCGCTCGTGGTTGCGCTCGTACTCCTTCTCGACGTTGCGCCGGAAGGAGTCGGGGCCGCCGAAGAAGTCGACGATGACCGAGTGGTCGATGACCATCTCGGCCGGGGCCAGCGGGTTGATCCGGGCCGGGTCGCCGCCGAGGTCGCGCACGGCCTCGCGCATGGTGGCCAGGTCGACCACGCAGGGGACGCCGGTGAAGTCCTGCATGATCACGCGGGCCGGGGTGAACTGGATCTCCACGCTGGGCGCGGCCGACGGGTCCCACTGGCCGAGGGCGTTGATGTGGGCCTCGGTGATGTTCGCGCCGTCTTCGGTGCGCAGCAGGTTCTCCAGCAGGATCTTCAGGCTGTACGGGAGGCGCGCCGACCCTTCGACCCTGTCCAGCCGGTAGATCTCGTACGACGCGTCACCCACGCGCAGTGTGTCACGGGCGCCGAAGCTGTTCGCGGACACGAAGTCTCGCCTCCCCAAAGGTTCTCTGTTGACAACTCGCCCGGCCATCCTCCCGTACGCACAGGAGGGGTTGATCGGTCAGGCTCGCCTAACCTTGGGCGAATATCTCTTGATGTCAAGATATCGCATTCTCGCGGGGGATCTCACATCGGCATGAGGCGCAGGAAGAGCAGCGCGAACACGGCGACCGACAGCGTCGGCGCGAGGATCTTGGTCTCGAACTTCCGGCCGGTCTTCAGCCCCCAGTCCCACGGCAGCAGCCACTTGTGCTTGAGCGGCCACAGCACCGGGCACCCCCGCTCGGTCAGGCAGTCGCCCAGGACGTGGACGAAACACCCGATCCCGATCGCGAACCCCAGCCAGGCATAGGTCACCCCCAGCCCCCAGAAGGCGGCGAATATCCCCCCGGTCAGCACGATATTGACCACCGCCGAAGCGATCTTGTTCCCCGGTACGCCGATGCCCACCGCGCGTAACGCGAGCCCGATCGACAGCACGACGAGGATGTCCTGCCCCACGGTGAAGCGCTCGGCCAGCAGGTGGGCCCCCACCCCCATGAGGATCGCGAACAGCAGCGAGTGGGTCGCCTTGCGATGCCCCCCGCTGACGAAGTTCACGCCCTTACTGAGCAGCCACGTGACCGGACCGAACGTCTGCGCGATCGTGGCGCTGGGGTGATCGAGGTCGGGCAGCATGGCCGCCCCAGCGCAGATGATCGCCCCCGCGATCAACTCGGCCGGGGACATCGCGGTGGCGAACGCCAGCGACGGCTGAAAGTCGAACACCGAGGGCAGCGCCTGTAACCCGGGCGCGATGCCCAGCCAGACGATCGCCCCGGTCAGCGCGTGGGAATGGCCCATCATGTCGTGATCACGACACGGCAGCGTACGGCAAAGGTATGACAAAACCCGCGAGCCACACCCACTCGGTCAAGCTCGGGATTTCGATCTTGCGCCTTGAATCTGCCCAAATAAACAAGACGGGATCGCTCCGCTCCAAGAGCACCCCCCAGCCCTCTCAGCGCGGAACAATCCCGTCTCTGCCCAATGTAACGGAGCGGTCTCGGTACCTGTTCCCTGAGATCCCATCTTTTTTCGTGACTTGAGTCACTTGTGGCTTTAGCTTGTCGACGACATGTTCTCGATATATCTTTGAGGCATCGCGTAACACTCTGGAGGAAACATGACCAACGCACACGCAGCGGGCGGCCCCTGGGCCCACCCCCACGAGTTCCACCGGGAGCTCCGCAACCTCAAGGCCGCGCTCAAAGACAACCTGCGCGGCCTCGCCGCCACCTGGGAGACCTCCGGCGGCGGCCCGCACGACCATCGCCATCGAGGTCACCGCGGCGGCCGGGGCGGCCCCTGGGGCGGCGGTCCGGGGTTCGGCCCCGGCGGGCCCTTCGGTCCGGGCTTCCCGTTCGGGCCGCGCGGCTTCGGCCGGGGGCGCAAGGCCAAGCGGGGCGACGTCCGCGCCGCGATCCTGGCCCTGCTGTCGGAGGAGCCGCGCAACGGCTACCAGATCATCCAGGAGATCGCCGAGCGGTCGCAGGGCGGCTGGAAGCCCAGCCCCGGCGCGGTCTACCCGGCGCTCCAGCAGCTCACCGACGAGGGGCTGGTGCGCTCGGAGGAGGCCGACGGCCGCAAGACCTTCACGCTCACCGACGCCGGCCGCGCCTACGTCGCCGAGCACCAGGACGAGGTCCGCGCTCCGTGGGAGGAGATGACTCCCGACATCGGAGACAACGTCCACGAATTGTTTGATTTGTCGCGTCAGGCCGCGTCCGCTTTGTTCCAAATCGCGCAGACTGGAAGTGAGAGCCAGGTGCGTCAGGCCAAGAAGATCCTGGCCGAGACCCGGCGCAAGCTCTACCAGGTCCTGGCCGACGGCGACACCGACGAGGAGTAGTGACCCGTCATGACCGCTGACCGTGTTCCGCCCGCCGCGATGCGCATCGGCGACAAGGAGCGCGACGAGGTGACCGTCTTCCTGCACGACGCGTTCGCGCAGGGGCGGCTCAGCCGCGAGGAGCTCGACGAGCGCCTCGACGTCACGCTCGCCGCCAAGACCGCCGGTGACCTGGGCGTCGTCCTGGCCGACCTGCCCGGCGGGCAGGGGGTCGGCGCGCCTCCGGTCCCGAAGGTCCAGTCGCCTCCGGGGATCGACATGGGCAATTGGGGATACCACCTGGCCCGTCCGCCGCACGCCCGCGTCCGGCGCGGACCGGGGATCGGGCCGTTCGTGCCCTTGATCGTCGTCGCGATGATCGCGATGATCCTTACGGGTGCGGTGTTCACGGTGTTCAAGATCCTGTTCCTCCTGTGGATCATCTCGCTGGTCGTGGGGGCGGCCACGCGGCACGGACGCCGTACACCCACGCGCCACAGGTAGGCCGTCGCACGGGGGAGTTCGAGATTGCGGTTCCCGCGGGTCAAAGCGGAGCACCGCCCGTTCCGCACCACGGAGGGAACCGTCCGGATCGGCGGCGAGATCTACGGACTCGCCGCCGAGATCGACGACCCCGGGGGCTGGGTCTGGGCGGCCCTGTCGCTGCTCGACGGGCGGCGCGGGCCCGAGGCGGTGGCCGCGCGGCTGATCGTGATGTTCCCCGAGCTCAGTCCCGACGAGGCGCGCGGCGTCGTCGACGACCTGGTCGGCTCCGGCTACCTGGAGGAGGCCACCGCTCCCCCGCCGCGCGGGCTCACCCCGCGTGAGGTCGACCGCTACAGCCGCAACCAGGCCTTCTTCCGGGGCGTGGACCTGGTGCCCGGCCACAGCGCCTGGGAGACCCAGCTCGCCCTGAAGCGGGCGCGCGTGGTCGTGGTGGGGCTCGGCGGCACCGGCACGCACGCCTCCTGGGCGCTGGCCGCGATCGGCGTGGGGCGGCTCCACTGCGTCGACCCCGACCTGGTCGAGCTGTCGAACCTCAACCGGCAGCTGCTCTACACCGAGGCCGACGTCGGCCGCCCCAAGGCCGACCTGGCGCGCGAGCGGCTGGGCGAGGCCAACAGCGACATCGTGGTCACCGCGGCCCGCCATCGCGTCACCGGCGAGGCCGACCTGCGATCACTGGTCGACGGCTACGACGCCCTCGCCCTCTGCGCCGACGAGCCCAGGGGCGAGGGCATCCGCGTCTGGGCCAGCCGGGCCTGCGCGGCGGCCCGGGTGCCGTGGGCGGGCGGCGGCTACAACGGGCCGCTCGTCACCGTCGGCGTCTTCGACCCGCCCCACGGCGCCTGCTACGAGTGCGTCGCGGCGGCCGAGCACGCCCACCGGCCCGAGGGCGGGATCCCCGATCTCGGCGGCCCCGGCGTGACCGGCACGTCGGCCGGGATCTCCGGCCATCTCGTCGCGCAGGCGATCGTCTCCCTGGTCACGGGGGTGCCCGAAGTGGCGCCGGGCTACGTCCACGGCATCAATCTGCTCTCGCCCGACCACCACGTCTACGCCCGCCATCCCGCCCGCGCGGGATGCCCGACGTGCTTTGGGTCTTGACGGCTCCGAGGGCCGCTTTACGATCACCTCGTGTCGGGGAACCGGGACGGAAGGTAACGGGATGAAACAGTCGCAAAACGACGCCACGCCCAGTACGCCCGTCAGACGGCAGATCACCATTCGCCGCCTGGAGCGTAACGAGACAGCCATCTGCAGCAACTCGTACGGCAACTGACCACCACTTCGGGCCGGCGAGCGGCGCGGGTCGCCGGACCGCCAGGAGGATGTGTGCGGGAGATCGTGCAAGGCGCCCCCGGGGTCATGCTCGACCGGAAGGCGTACACGACCGAGTTCTACGGCCTCTACCGGGAGATGGAGGGGGTGCTCTGGAAGCTCGAACGAGCCCAGCACTTTCACGAGCCCTACAGTCCGAGCTGGGTCGCCTGGTCCGAGGGCGACTGGGACCGGTCGATGGAGCTCATCGAGGAGTCGGCCGGGGAGTTCGCCGCCGACGTGCCCGATTCGGTGGAGCTGCGGCGGCTGCGGATCGCCGAACGGCCGCTGACGGCGTACCTGCGATGGGAACTTCAGGTGCTGAAGGCGCGGGCCAGAGCGGGTGAACGCACCCGCGTGCTCGACGCCGAGGCGGTGCGGCACCTGGAGCGGGCGGGGCCGCTCCCGGAGATCCTGATCCTGTCCCGCGAGCTCATGTACGAGGTCCGCTACGACGACGTCGGCGCCCACGTCGGCGGGCGGCGGATCGTCGAGAAAGACGTGATCGCGGCCTGCCTGGCGGGGCTGGAGACCCTCTACGGCCAGGCCGGCGCCCTCGACCCGTGGCTGACGGAAGCTACCCCATCTCCTCCAGTTTTCGACCCTTCGTCTCCTTCACGATGAAGACCACGAACAGGTACGACAGCGCGGCGAACACGGCGTAGAACAGGTAGGTCAGCGCCAGGTTCCAGTTCGACAGCGACGGGAACGTCACGGTGACCGCCCAGTTGGCCAGCCACTGCGCCGCCGCCGCGACCGACAGCGCCGCCGCCCTGATCCGGCCGGGGAACATCTCGCCCAGCAGCACCCACACGATGACTCCCCACGACAACGCGAAGAACAGCACGAACGCGTTGGCCGCGATCAGGGCGGCGGCGCCCTGCGTGGCGGGCAGCTGCACGATCCCGTCGATGCTGCGGCTGTAGCTGAACGACCACGACGCCACGGCCAGCGCGATCGCCATGCCGGCCGAGCCGACCAGCAGCAGCGGGCGGCGGCCGACCGTGTCGACCAGGGCCATGGCGATGAACGTGCCGACGATGTTGATGATCGAGCTGGAGAAGCTGATCAGCAGCGAGTCCGACTGGGTGATGCCGACCGACTGCCAGAGCACCGACGAGTAGTAGAAGATCACGTTGATGCCGACGAACTGCTGGAAGACCGACAGGATGATGCCGACCCAGACGATCGGCAGCAGCCCGAAGCGGGGTCCCCTCAGGTCGCCGAGCCGGGGACGCCGCCGGGTGAGCAGCACGCTCCTGATCTCGGCCACCCGTTCGTCGAGGTCGACGTGGTCGCCCTCGATGTCGCGCAGCACCTCACGGGCCTGCCGCTCGCGCCCGGCCGAGACCAGGTAGCGGGGCGATTCGGGGATGACGCTGGCGAACACGAGGAAGATCAGGGCGGGCACCAGGCAGGCGCCGAGCATCCACTGCCAGGCCTGCAGGCCGCCCAGGTCGTTGTTGACCTCTCCCCCGGCCCACAGGTTGATGGCCAGGTTCACCAGCTGCGAGACGGCGATGCCGAGCACGATGGCGAGCTGCTGGAACGACCCGAGCCGCCCCCGGTAGGCGGGCGGCGCGACCTCGGCGATGTAGGCGGGCCCGAGGACCGAGGCCATGCCGATCGCGGCGCCGGCGAGGACCCGCCAGAAGGCCAGGTCCCAGATCGCGAAGGGCAGCGCCTGCCCGACGGAGCTGACGGCGAAGATACCGGCGGCCAGCCGCATGGTCTTGGTGCGTCCCCACCGGTCGGCGAGGCTGCCGGCGAACCAGGCCCCCACGGCCGAGCCGAGCAGCGCGATGGCCACCACCAGGCCGATGGTGAACGGGCCCACGTTGAAATAGCGCTGGATGCCCACGACGGCGCCGTTGATCACCGCGCTGTCGTAGCCGAACAGGAATCCGCCTATGGCACCGGCCGCCGCGATGAACGTGACGTAGCCGAGACGCTCCTGACGTTGCGCGGCTACCGGTGGACCCCCCATGCAGCCTACTTGCCCCACAATTACGGCAAGTAGCGCAATGGCTACACTAAGGGGCCATTACCGGATACGTACTCTGCTTTTCAGGCACACAGTGCAGTGCTGCACCACGACGTTCCCGATGCGCTCGGTGTCCTGCCAGTCATGACGCAGGTGAAACCATGGCCTTCTCGGTTCACGTTCATTCATGAGTGATCGCAAGTTCACGCTCTGTCGTCTGCCCCGATGTTAGGCCCTCCTAGAGGACCCTGGGGGTGACGAACGTGTCGCTCCCGTGAAACCCCGCTCACAACCGGGGGTCGACGGGCTCACACTCCAGGGCGAGCACCGAGAAGACCGCCTCGTGGACGCGGTGGAGCGGCTCACCGGCCGCCAGTCGCGAGAGCGCCTCGACTCCCAGGCTATGCTCGCGCAGCGCCAGCGACCGCTTCCGGCCGAGAAAACGTCTGCGCAGCTCGTCGAGCGACTCCAGGTAGTCGGGGCCGTAGATGATGCGCAGATATTCGGGCCCGCGCACCTTGATCCCCGGCTGCACCCGCCCGCCGGGGTGGTCGACCGGCTTGACCACCATGCCCTCGCCGCCGGCGCCGGTGAGCGCCGTCCACCAGTCGGCCGCCGCCCGGCGCTGGTCTTCCCGCTCCAGGTCCACGTACGTGTGCCGCGTGGCGGCCACCAGCGGATGGACGACGCCGGCCAGCCGGTCGAGGTGCCAGTCGTGCGGCCGGGTCACGGCGGTGGCGCCCTCGGCGCAGGCGAGGATCTGGAAGGGCGCGAAGCGCAGACCGGAAAGGCCGGAAACGGGCTCGCAGTAACGGGCATAGGCCTCGCGGAACCGGGCAGCGTTGATCTCGCGGCGCCGGGCGCGGTCCAGTATCGATCCCACATCCAGACCTCGCCCGGCCGCCGCCTCGAGCGCCGTCACCGCGACGGGCAGCGCGGCCCCGGCGGCGGCGCCGACCGAGGCGTACTGGCTGCGGATCAGCTCACCGGCCTTGGCCGACCAGGGCAGCAGCTCGCCGTCGAGCACCAGCCACGGGGAGTCCTCCAGCAGCGGGGCGAAGGCCTCGCGGAGCCCGGCCGTGAACCGTTCCTGGAGGTCGCCGCCGAAGAAGGGGCGGCCGGTCCTGGTGAAGACCGTGCCGATGCCCTCGATGCCGAATTTCGCCTGGGCGTCCTCCGGGGTGCGGGCCAGCACGACGATCGCGCGGGAGCCCATGTGCTTCTCCTCGCACACCACCCGGGCCACCCCGGCGGCGGCGAACTCGGCGAAGGCCTCGTCGGGGTGTTCGAGGTAGCCGTCCTTCTTCGAGGTCTCCGGCGGGGCCATCGTCGGCGGCAGGTAGACCAGCCAGCGCGGGTCGACCGCGAACCGGCTCATGATCTCCAGGGCGGCGGTGGCGTTCTCCTCGCGGATCTTGATCGTGCCGGTCGAGGTCTCGACGTAGCGGTCGCCGGTGACGTCGCGGATGTCCAGGACGTCGGGCTCACGGCCCCGCGAGGTGAGCGGGCGGGCGGGTTCGTACCAGACCCGCTCGGCCGGGACCGAGACGAGCTCCTTCTCCGGGTAGCGCAGCGCGGTGAGCCGGCCGCCGAAGACGGCACCGGTGTCGAGGCAGATGGTGTTGTTGACCCACTCGGCGTGAGTGGTCGGGGTGTGGCCGTAGACGACCATGGCCCGGCCCCGGTACTGCTCGGCCCACGGGTAGCGGACCGGCAGGCCGTACTCGTCGGTCTCGCCGGTGGTGTCGCCGTAGAGGGCGAACGACCGCACCCGGCCCGAGGCGCGGCCGTGGTAGGCCTCCTTCAGACCGGCGTGCGCGACCACGAGCCGGCCGCCGTCGAGGACGTAGTGGCTGATGAGGCCGTCCATGAACGCCCTGGCCCGGTCGGTGAACTCGGCGTCCTCGCGGGCGAACTGCTCCAGCGACGTCTCCAGGCCGTGGGCGACCCGCACCTTGCGGCCGTTGAGGGCGCGTACCAGCTTCTGCTCGTGGTTGCCCGAGACGCACAGCGCGGTGCCGCGCTCGACCATGCCCATGACCCGGCGCAGCACCCCCGGGCTGTCGGGCCCCCGGTCGACGAGGTCGCCGACGAACACGGCCGTGCGGCCGTCGGGGTGGACGCCGTCGACGTAGCCGAGGGCGGACAGCAGGGTCTCCAGCTCCGAGGCGCAGCCGTGCACGTCGCCGACGATGTCGAACGGCCCGGTCAGCTCGGTCTTGTCGGTCCACGCCTTCTCGTAGGAGATCACGGCGTCGTCGATCTCGTCGCCGCGCAGCACGTGGACGCGGCGGAACCCGTCGCGGGAGATCTTCGACAGCGACTTGCGCAGGTCGCCCCGCTGCCTGCGGATCACGTGGGAGCCGAAGTCGCGGTCGGGCCGGAAGGCGTTGCGGGCGACCGCGACCTCCTCGGGCACGTCGAGCACGATGGCGTCGCACAGCACGTCGTGGCTCTTGGCCAGGGCGACCAGCGCCTCCCGGGCCTTCCACTGGACGTTGGTCGCGTCGACCACGGTCAGCAGGCCGCGCCGCAGCCGCACGCCCACGATGTGGTGCAGCAGGTCGAACGCCTCCGGCGTGGCGGCCTGGTCGTTCTCGTCGTCGGCGACCAGCCCCCGGCAGTAGTCGGAGGAGATGACCTGGGTGGGCGCGAAGTGCTTGCGCGCGAACGTGGACTTGCCGCTGCCGGACACCCCGACCAGCACGACCAGCGACATCGCCGGGACACGGATCTCGGTCATACCGATGCCTCCTTGGCGAACACGGCCATCTGAGTGGGCGAGCCGACCTCGGGGTCGTCGTCGCCGACGGGGCGGAACTCCACCTGGTAGCCGTACCGTCCGGCGACGGCGTTCGCCCAGTCGCGGAACTCGGCGCGGGTCCACTCGAAGCGGTGGTCGGGGTGGCGCAGGCCGGTCAGGTTCTCGTAGCGCGGGTTGTATTCGGCGTTGGGCGTGGTGACCAGGACGTACGTGGGCTTGGCGGTGCCGAAGACGACCCGCTCCATGGCCGGGAGCCGGGGCGGGTCGAGATGCTCGACCACCTCCATCAGGACGGCGGCGTCGTATCCGGCGAACCGGGCGTCGGTGTAGGTGACCGACCCCTGGAAGAGGTCCACCCGCTCGCGGGTCCGGCTGCCCATGCGGTCGAGCTTGAGCTTCCGGGCCGCGACCATGAGCGTGTGGGCGGAGACGTCCACCCCCGTGATCTTCGGTACGCCTCGGTCGAGCAGGGCCGTGATGAGCTGCCCCGACCCGCAGCCGAGATCGATGACGGTCCGCGCCTGGAGTTCGGCGAGGGCGGCCACGACGGCGTCCCGGCGGAGGGTGTTGAGGGGGATGCGCACCTCCTCCTCGGCCGGCGGCTCCAGCGTCTCCTCCTCGTCGTCGCCCACCTCGGCGAGCCGGGCGAAGGCGGCCCTGGTCAGGGCGGTCCGGCGGTTGAGGAACCGCCGGGTGATGAGGGTGAGGTCGGGATGGGCGGCCAGCCAGCCCTCGCCCGCGCGGATCAGCTTGTCGACCTCGTCCTCGGCGATCCAGTAGTGCTTGGCGTCGTCGAGGACCGGCAGCAGGACGTAGAGGTGGTTGAGGGCGTCCGCGAGCCGCAGCTCCCCCTTGAGCGTGAGGGTGACGTAGCGGGAGTCGCCCCATTCGGGGAAGGCCGGGTCGAGCGGGATCGGGTCGGCGGCGACGTCCCAGCCCATCGGCTCGAACAGCCGCCGGGCCAGCGTGGGCCCGCCCCGGCACGGCAGCGCCGGCAGGACGATCTCCAGCGGGATGGCGGTCTCGGCCAGCTCCGGCCGGGCGGCGCACCGCCCCGACCTGGCGGTCCGGAACACCTCGGCCATGGCGGTCGACAGCAGCGAGGACGCGGCGTAGGGGCGGTCGTTGACGTACTGGCCGAGGCTGAAGTCGGGGGTCGTCTTGCCTCGGGTGCGCGCGAGGCGTACCGGATCGACGTCGAGCAGCAGCGCGGCCGTGCACCTCTGGTCGGTGGCCTCGGGATAGAAGACGTGCGCGACCCCGAACGCCCGCGGGAACTCCTGCACTCGATCGGGATGCTTGTGCAGCAGATAGCCGAGATCGGTCGCCGGTTCACGGGTGGTCGAGATAGTCAGCAGCACAGGGAGAAGTGTGCCCTGACGAAATGCCGGGAGCGACCGGGTTTCCCCGGCCGCTTCCGGTTCAGACGCGGGGCATGACCTCGCGGGCGATCAGGTCGAGGTGGTCGAGGTCGGACAGGTCCATGACCTGGAGGTACACGCGCTCGGCGCCCAGCTCGCCGAAGCGGCCGATCTTGTCGACGACCTCCTCGGGCGTGCCGGCGATCCCGCCCGACCGCAGCTCCTCCGGAGACTGCCCGATGGCGGCCGCACGGCGCGCCACCTCGGCCTCGTCGGCGCCGACGCAGACGGTCTGGGCCACGGAGTAGACCAGCGACCGGCCGGTCTCGGCGCTGGCGGCGCGCACCCGGGCGAAGCCGGTGGCGACGTCGTCGAGGGAGCGGAAGGGGATGTTGTACTCGGCCGCGTAGGTGGCCGCCAGCCTCGGGGTGCGGGTGGCGCCGAAGCCGCCGATGATGATCGGCGGCGGGCTCTGCACCGGCTTCGGCAGCGCCGGGGAGTCGGTGAGCTGGTAGTGCGTCCCGGAGTAGGAGAACGTCTTCTCGGCCGCCCACAGGCCGGTGATGATCGCGAGCTGCTCCTCGAAGCGGTCGAAGCGCTCCTTCACCGGCGGGAAGGGGATGCCGTAGGAGTGGTGCTCCGCGTCGTACCAGCCGGTGCCCAGGCCGAGCTCGATCCGGCCGCCGCTCATCTGGTCGGCCTGGGCGACGCTGATGGCCAGCGGCCCGGGGAGGCGGAAGGTCGCGGGGGTGACAAGGGTGCCGAGCCGGATCGTCGCGGTCTCGCGGGCCAGCCCGGCGAGGGTGAGCCAGGCGTCGGTGGATCCCGGCCCGGGGTCGCCGGCGCCGATGGCCTGATAGTGGTCGGATCGGAAGAACGCGTCGAACCCCAGCCGCTCGGTCGCCTGCGCGACCGCGAGCAGATCGTCGTAGGTCGCGCCCTCCTGGGGCTCCGTGAAGATCCTCAACTTCATTCGGCCATTATCGCCGTCCCGCCCTTGCTAGGGTCCCTTGCGGATAGTAGTCGTCGCGCGACGCTCGGTGGTGAATCAGATGGATTCCGCTCCTCGGCCCCGCCCCGTGGGCACCCCTCCGCGCGCCCTCGTCATGGCCGCCGCGACCGCCCTCGTCGGCGCCACGGCCGCCGCTCTGGTGCTGCTCCCCGCCGAGCCGCTGCCCGAATGGGCCGCGCCGGTCACCCCGCCCGTGGCCGCCGCCCCCGCCGTCGCGGTGGCCCCCAAGCCCGAACAGACCGTCCCCTATGTGACGTTCGTCGACGCGATCCGCGCCGAGGGCGGGGTCTCCCGGGCGCCGGCCTACCTGGTCGGCCACGTCAACGCCACCGGCTGCCTCCCGACGTGGAGCGGCCTGCCGGCCTCGGCGAAGCGGCCGCTGGTGTCGACCCTCCACAAGACCGGCCGCCCCGTGGGCCTGTCGTTCGGCGGCCCCCGGGGCGCCGAACTCGCCGCGACCTGCGCGGGCCCGGCCCGGCTGCTGCGCGCCTACCGGTCGGTCATGAAGGCCTACCGCCCCGGGCTGATCGACTTCGAGGTGACCGACTCGGCCGACCCCGCCACGACCGGCCGCCGCGCGGCCGCGATCCAGCGTCTCCAGGAGGAGGCCCGCCGCGTCGGCTCCGAACTGATGGTGACGATGACCCTGCCCGCGACCAGGGCGGGCCTGTCACTGGCCGACCGTGCGATGCTCAAGGCGACCCGCGCGGCGGGCGCCGAGATCGGCCGGGTCAACGTGCTGGTGCCCTTCAGCCCCGGCGCCCGCGACAACCTCCGTGCCCTCGCCGACGCCGCCCACGCCGCCAACCGCCAGCTGACCCGCCTGCTGGACCGCCCGGCCTGGCCCCACCTGGGCCTGACCCCGATCCTGGCCAGCCCCGACGACCTGACGGTCGCCGACGCGAAGACCCTGGTGGCCTTCCAGACCAAGAACAGCCTGGGCGAACTGTCGGTCAGGGGCGCGCCCCCGGCCGAGGCGGTCGCCCAGATCCTGACGGCCCCGCGTCAGTAGCCGAAGGGCACCTCGATCGGGGTGCCCACTCTGCGGCACACCCCCTCGACCGCCGCCAGCGCCGTCGCGAGGGCCGTAGGGTCGGCCGCTTCGGCGGCCAGCACGGCGTCGTCCATCAGCGGGGCCACGTCGCCGTTGGCCGCCTGGACGGCCCGGTCCATGTGGCGCAGCGCCGCACGGAGCTCGCCCTTCGTGACCCGGGCGGTCGCGCGGAGGTCGTCGGCGGCCAGGGCGAACTCCAGGCAGGCCGCCGCGTTGACGGGGTCGCCCGTTCGGGCGCCGGGGGCCTCCCCGGCGACGGTGCCGCAGGCGGCCAGGGCCAGGGCGAGGCCCAGCAAGGCGATGCTCCTCATGAGGCTCCTCTGGGTTTCCTCTCCCAGAGTTGCCCCAGGCGCCCGGCGAACCTCCGTTACCGACCGGATTGGTTGGCGCACCAGGCGCACACGCCGAACGGGCCAGTCCGGCTGCGCGGCCATCCACCCCTGAACGGCGATATAGAATAGGCGTTCGAGAGCCCGGCCGTAGGGGAAGACGCGCCGGGCTCTCTTCGTGCCCGGGTCAGGCCGGGGTCCAGGTGCCGCACCCCTGGCTCTTGAAGCCCTCTCCGGTCCGGACGGTCACCCGGACCTCCTTCGGGGCGTCTCTCACGAGGTCACTGTCGATGATGTCGCCGTTCTCCGTCGACCGCTCCCAGTGGCAGTCCCCGGCCCGGCCGCCCGTCGTCTGGTAGGTGCCGGCCATGATGTCCTCGCCGACCGTGTAGACGCCGTCGTCGAACCCGAGTTCCACCGAGGGCTGCGCCTCCCGTTCGACTCGCTCCTTCGACCGGGCTTCCCTTAGGCCGTCGAGGAACATCGGGCACAGATGCTCGATCGCGGCAGCGAGCCTCTCGTCGCCCGCCTTGCCGTTGTGGATGATCCAGTCGGCCGTCGGCGGCTTCCCGCAGAGCGCACGTCCCTCTTCGAGCACGGCCGCGCTGTATTCGGTGACGCCGTCGCGGTTCGTGACGCCGTACGCGGCCTCCAGGTATGCCCTCTCGCCGCCGGTCAACGTGGTCGGGTCCAGGGGGCCGACCGGGGCCGCGACCTCCGATCCGCCACAGCCGACGGCCAGGGCGAGGGCCAGCAGGGCGATGGCGTAGCGAATGTCAGTCTCCCCGTGTCGACACGATCCGACAGGCGCCGAGCGTCGTCCGCGCTCAGCGGCGACCTAGCTTCTGACCAGCAGCGCGGCTCACTCCTGATGCAGGTCGACCTACGGACTGCCCGTGCGCGCCATGTGCGCAAAAAGCCGAGACCATGCGCCTTCCACTGCAGTATGCGCCCCCCGGCACCAGGTGCGCGTAACGCTGAGTCGTCTGATACGAAGAGTGACCGAGCAGAGCCTGCATGTCGTACAGAGGGATGCCGCTCTGCGCCCGCCGGCTCGCCGCGGTGTGGCGGCAGTCGTGCGGAGAATAGTGCGGGACCGGCTCCTGCGGGCGATGCGGCGGCAGGTCCTTGTTCTCCGACTCGATCCGCGTATTCAGGCGCTTGATCGCCGCGTCCCACGTGTGCCACCAGTTCGACCCCGAAAGCGTCGGCGGCTCTGTCCCCTTCGGGGTCCCGCGTGAGAGTCGACTTCGAGGTCACCCGATGAGCAGCAACTCGCCGCGCGGCAGCCCATCCCGATCCGCGCCGTCATCGTGATCGCCCTGGTCGCCATCTTGCGGATCGGCGCCCTGCTCGGCTGGTTCCCCCCGGACTGGGTCCTCACCGAGGACGCCGTCCAAGACTGGATCGACCGCGCCCTGGCCGTCTTCGCCGCCTACTCGGCCTGGCGGGCCGTCACCCCGGTCGCAGCGCCCCGATACAACGCCGGCCGCGAGCTGGTGCCCGGGGACTACCAGCCGAAGTAGTCCGGCCGCGCCTGCACGCGGCGGTTGCCCTCTCCCCGTGGGCAAAGCGACCGCCCCACCTCTGGTCTCCGGACCGAGGTGGGGCGCTTCGTGCGTTGCGGTGGGAAGGTCGGGTCGGTTACTTCACGGTGCCGACGGGTCAGGCAGGTCCCCCGCCGGCTCCACCGAGGACACCCGCCAATCCCCCGAGAGTGTCGATGGACGGATCTCCGATCAGGCTGCTGATCGACGAATGTGTTCCCGCGCCGCCCAGAAGGCCACCGAGCAGGTCACTGACCGGATCCGGGCCACGCGATCCGCCCGAAGGACCCGAAGGCATGTGCCCAGACGCGGCCGAGACGGACCCGGCCAGGGCCATGGACAGGGCCATGGACAGGGCCAAGGTGGCCAGTGCGGTCGCGATGATGCGCATCGGAGATCCTCTCGTCAGGGAGTGCGATCGACAGAGTGGGGTGCCGCGCTGAGCACCGCCTGCGGACGCCCCGGTCCATCGCTGAATCTTCAGCGTTCCTTGGTGCGGTTCTCGTACTCGCGGCAGAGCCCTGCGTCGTGCCGGAATGGCGGGGAGGCCCGGAAACACTGACTACGTTAAGTTAAGAGTGGTTACTCTATGAATGGATGATTGGACATGATCAAAACCGCTCTCGCCACTGTCATCGTTGCTGCCGGACTGGGCCTGGCCGCACCGGCACCCGCCTCTGCCGCCCAAACGGACCACTGCTATCCCGGCTACATCTGTTTCTACCCCCAAGCCAACTTCCAGGGGGAGATGACCTCCCACTACAACCCCTGGTGGTTCGGCTGCGGGGACATCCCCGGCGGCGGCACCGCGCGGTCGGTCGTCAACAACGACGACCAGACCTGGACCCTGTACGCCGGATCCAGTGTCGGCCCCAGAATGTGCAACGGCCGCCAGGTCAAGATCGGGCCCGGAACCAGCAACGCTGACCTCGGATTCGACGCCATAGCCTGGAACTGACCGCGTGTCCGGCCCCGGGCCGTGACCGCTCGCGCGGGGACTCTCGGACAGCGGAACTCCTCTTCCGGACCGCCTCGCAGATCGGGCGACTGCGGAACCTGGAGCGCGCTCCGGCGTACGGTGAGGGTCTCGCCTGGAAGCGAAAGACGCCCGCCTCTCTCACGGGGGGCGGGCGTTTTCGCATGTTCGGCCTACCTTTTCAACTACTCCGCATCCGGGGGCTGGCGTCGGCGTCGCCTGACCTCGATACCCCACCGAGTCCGTAGTCTGTCGATCACAACCTCGTAACCGAGTGCGCCGACCACTACGAACGTGACTGCGACCGATAGTCCGGTGTCGACGGCAGTCTCAAGTCCGCCTGCCAGGAGCAGGATGAGCACGGGCGCCCAGGTGCGTACCTGGGAGGCCGGCATCCAGCAGGCACCCGCCACGTGAACACCCCGCCCGCCGGCGACTCCGGCGTCACCCCCTTGCGCCACGGCCGCACCAGCCGCCAGATGCTGCGCGGCTTGCAGACCAGCACCGGAAGGTCCGGCTGATCGTGTTCTTCGTCGTCCTGGCCGTCCTCGCGGTTGTCGTTCCGCCGGAGTGATCCTGGCTCCGCGGAAGGCCGGGTCGTAACGCAGGCGCGCCGAGGCACCTGGGTCGTCGACCACCGTGAGTGACCGACCCGGAGTCATGATCTTGGATTGATGCGGCGAGATCGTGCGCACTCCATGCGCAAAGATCTTGGCGGTTGATGGAGCGACCTGGAGTTTTGCGGAACAATCGCGAGTTGCAAAACCCCGGGTCAGCCGCGCGGCCTAGCTTCTGACCAGCAGCGCGACGCATTCGACGTGGTGCGTCATCGGATATTGGTCGAAAGCCCGGATGTCCGACAGTTCGTACCCGAGCTCCCCGAACCACTTCACGTCACGGGCCAGGGTCGCCGGGTCGCACGAGACGTACACGATCCGGGAGGCGCGCAGGCCCGCCACGCGGTCGACGACCTCGCGGCCGAGCCCCGCCCTCGGCGGGTCGGTCACGACCAGGTCGGCGCGTTCGATCTCCAGCCGGTCGAGGGCCTCCTCCACCCGTCCGCGTTCGAAGGAGACCTGGGCGACGCCGCGCAGGTTCCACCGGGCGTCCTGGACGGCCTGGGCCTCGCTCTCGATGCCCAGCACGGCGCCCGAGGGGCCGACCGCCTCGGCGAGGCCGGCGGCGAACAGGCCGGCGCCGCAGTAGAGGTCGAGGGCCCACTCCCCCGGCTTGGGCTGGGCGAAGTCGAGGACGGCGTCGAGCAGGGTCGCGGCGGCGCCGGGGTGGACCTGCCAGAAGCCGCTGGCCGAGACGCGGAAGTCGCGGTCGCCCACCCGTTCGGTCAGGGTTCCCTGGCCCTGCAGCACGCGGGTGCCGCGCCGGCCCTCGTCGAGCATCACGCTGGCCTCGATGTCGGGGATGCGCACGTCGCGGTGGGGCTTGGGGGTCACCACGACCGCGTGGTCTCCGCCGGTCGAGGCGATGAACTCGACCGAGGAGGCGCCGCGCCAGCCCTCGGTGGCGACGCGCAGTTCCTCGATCGCGGGGTCGGCGATCAGGCAGTCGGTCACCGGCTCCACGTCGTGGGAGCGGTGGCGGCGCAGGCCCAGCAGGCCGTCGCGGCCGGTCGCGTACTGGACGCGGGTGCGCCAGCCGAGGCCGTCGGGCGCGCCGGGCACCTCCTCGACCGTGATCTTGCGGTCGATGCCCGCGAGGCGGGACAGCTGTTCGGCCACCACGTCGGCCTTCAGGCGCCGCTGCGCCTCCAGGGAGGCGTGCTGCCAGTCGCAGCCGCCGCACTTGCCCGGCCCGCTGAAGGGGCAGGGCGGGGTCACCCGGTCGGGCGAGGCCTCCAGGATCTCCACCGCGTCGGCGCGCAGGAACCGGGCCGTCTCCTCGGTGATCCGGGCCCGGACGCGCTCTCCGGGAAGCGCGTGCCTGACGAACACCACCCGCCCGTCGTGCCGGGCGACGCACCATCCGCCATTGGCCACCTGGCCCACCGTCAGTTCAAGCATCCCCCCATCATGCCTTGGACTGGCCGTCGGACCGACCGGACGAAGATCCATAGGGCCGGCGCACGGACCCCGGGGCGGCCGGTTCGACCCGGCCGATGACCCGGTCGGCCGAGTGGAGCTGCCAGGGCACGCTGGTGACCATGACCCCGGGCTTGAACAGCAGCTTGGCCTTGAGCCGCAGCGCGCTCTGGTTGTGCAGCAGGTGCTCCCACCAGCGGCCGACGACGTATTCGGGGATGTAGACGGTCACCACGTCGCGCGGGGAGCGGCGGCGCAGCGACTTGACGTACTCGAGGATGGGCCGGGTGATCTCGCGGTAGGGCGAGTCGAGGATCTTCAGCGTCACCGGGATGCCGCGCCGGTCCCACTCCTCCTGGAGACGCTGCGACTCGGCCGGATCGACGCCGACCGAGACGGCCTCCAGCGTCGAGGGCCGGGTGGCGCGGGCGTACGCCAGCGCCCGCAGCGTCGGCTTGTGGATCTTGGAGACCAGCACGATCGCGTGGTTGCGGGCCGGGAGCATCGAGGCGTCGACGTCGTCCTCCGGCGCCGACAGCTCGGTCGCGACCGCGTCGTAGTGGTGCCGGATGCCCTTCATCATCAGGAACAGCACCGGCATGGCGATGCAGACGATGTAGGCGCCGTGGGTGAACTTCGTGATCAATACGACCACGAGCACGATCCCGGTCATCACGCCGCCGAACCCGTTGATCACCCGGGCCCGCATCATCTGGAACCGGACCTTGGCGTCGGTCTCGGTGCGCAGCATCCGGGTCCAGTGGCGGACCATGCCCGTCTGGCTGAGCGTGAACGACACGAACACGCCCACGATGTAGAGGTTCAGCAGCTTGCTGACGTCGGCGTCGAACGCCCAGATCAGCAGGCCCGCCCCGGCGGCCAGGATGATGATGCCGTTGCTGAAGGCCAGCCGGTCGCCCCGGGTGTGGAGCTGGCGGGGCAGGTAGCGGTCCTGCGCCAGGATCGAGCCCAGCACCGGGAAGCCGTTGAACGCCGTGTTGGCGGCCAGGAACAGGATCAGCGCCGTGACGGCCGAGACCAGGATGAACAGGATCGTTCCCGGCCCGAAGACGGCCGAGGCGACCTGCGAGATGATCGGCTCCTGGTAGTAGTTCGAGCCGACCGCCGTGCCGTCGGGCCGCAGCAGGCCCTCAGCGACGTGAGCCGGTTCGGCGACCGTGACGCCCGCCTTCAGGCCCAGGAAGATGATGCCGCTGAACATGCTGACGGCGACCGTGCCCATCAGCAGCAGCGTGGTCGCCGCGTTGCGGCTCTTGGGCTTGCGGAAGGCCGGCACGCCGTTGCTGATCGCCTCGACCCCGGTCAGCGCCGCGCAGCCCGACGCGAAGGCCCGCAGCACCAGGAACGCCAGGGCGAACCCGGCCAGGTCCATCTCCTCGGGCACCACGTCGAACCCGGCCGTCGGGGCGCGCAGCTGGTCGCCCAGGACGACCAGCCGGAACAGCCCCCACAGGATCATCCCGACCACGGAGGCCATGAAGAGATAGGTGGGGACCGCGAAGGCGATGCCCGACTCGCGGATGCCCCGCAGGTTCATCAGCGTCAGGACCACCACGATGACGATCGCCACGAGCGGCTTGTGGGTGGCCACGAACGGGATGGTGGCGCCGACGTAGTCGACGCCGTTGGCGACCGACACGGCCACCGTGAGCACGTAGTCGACCAGCAGCGCGCTGGCCACCGTGAGCCCGGCGTTGGGCCCGAGGTTGACCGTGGCCACCTCGTAGTCGCCGCCGCCCGACGGGTAGGCGTGCACGTTCTGCCGGTACGACGCCACCACCGTCAGCATGATCACGACGACGCCCACGGCGACCCACGGGCTGAAGTTGTAGGCGGCGACACCGGCGATCGACAGGATGACGAGGATCTCCTGCGGCGCGTAGGCCACGGAGGAGAGCGCGTCGCTGGCGAAGACCGGCAGGGCGACGCGCTTGGGCAGGAGCTGCCCGTGCAGCTCGGTGCTGCGCAAGGCGCGCCCGACGACGAGGCGCTTGACGAGATCCGTCACCTTTGGCACGACTGAGAAGCGTAGCCGCCCTGACCAGGGACACGGCACGCGGCGGTGCCCGTAGACGGGATACTGTCCCCATCGACGTCTCGACATCGGCGGGGAGCATGCACATCGTGATCATGGGGTGCGGGCGCGTGGGATCCACGCTCGCCCACATCCTGGAGGACAACGGCCATTCGGTCGCGATCATCGATCGTGATCCCCAGGCGTTCCGCCGCCTGCGCGCGGGGTTCCGGGGGCGCCGGGTCACCGGGATCGGCTTCGACCGAGACGTCCTGGAAGAGGCCGGAATCGAGTCGGCCCAGGCCTACGTGGCCGTGTCCAGCGGCGACAACTCGAACATCATCAGCGCCCGCGTGGCCCGCGAGACCTTCGGCGTCGACAACGTCGTGGCCCGCATCTACGACCCCCGCCGCGCCGAGGTCTACCAGCGGCTGGGCATCCCGACCGTGGCCACCGTGCGCTGGACGGCCGACCAGATCCTGCGCCGGGTGCTGCCCGAGGGCGCCGAGCCGCTGTGGCGCGACCCGACGGGCACGGTCGTGCTGGCCGAGGTCACCTACAACCCGGCCTGGATCGGCACCCGCGCCGCCGACCTCGAGAACGCCATGGGGGGCCGGGTCGCGTTCTTCAACCGCATGGGCGAGGCGGTCGTGCCGGCCGAAGACACCATGCTCCAGGAGGGCGACGTACTCCACGTCGTCGCCGTGGGCAACCACATGGACCACATCAACAAGGTGCTGTCCGGCACGCCGGCCGAGACCGAGGAGAACTGATGCGCGTCACGATCGCGGGGGCGGGCGCCGTCGGCCGTTCGATCGCGGCCGAGCTCCTGGAGAACGGCCACGAGGTGCTGCTGATCGACATCGACCCCAAGGCCATCAAGATCGACAGTGTGCCGAGGGCCGAGTGGCTGCTCGCCGACGCCTGTGAGATCTCCGCGCTCGACGAGGCCGGGCTGAACGCCTGCCACGTCGTGATCGCCGCCTCCGGCGACGACAAGGTCAACCTCGTCGTCTCGCTGCTGGCCAAGACCGAATACGGCGTGCCGCGCGTGGTCGCCCGCATCAACCACCCGAAGAACGAATGGCTGTTCAACGAGTCGTGGGGCGTCGACGTCGCGGTCTCCACGCCGCGCCTGATCAGCGCGCTCGTCGAAGAGGCGGTCAGCGTCGGCGACCTGGTGCGGCTGATGACGTTCCGCCAGGGGCAGGCCAACCTGGTCGAGCTGACCCTGCCGGAAGACGCGCCCGTGGTGGGCCAGCGGGCCGGTTCGGTGCCGTGGCCGACCGATTCGGCGCTGGTGGCGATCCTGCGCGAGGGCCGGGTGCTGGTGCCCTCGGCCGACGACCCGCTCGAGGCCGGCGACGAACTGCTGTTCGTGGCCAGCCAGGAGGTCGAGGAGGAGCTGAGTCAGCTCCTCGCTCCCCACTGAAAGGTCAGGTGGTGGGCTGGGCGGTCCGGCCGCGGGCCAGCATCCAGCCCACCGTGGCCAGCGCGGCCAGGTAGACCGGCCAGCCGAGGGCGACCTTGGCGATGCCGAGCCAGAAGACGTAGTCGCTGCCCGCCAGGTAGAGCGGGATCTGCACGCTCAGTTTGATCAGGCCGGGCAGGGCCATGATCCACGACAGCTTGACGCACAGGTCGACGATGCTCTTGTCGCGGTGCCAGGCGATCGGGTCGTCGGGGTTGGTGGCGCCCAGCAGGAAGCCCAGGAACGGCCAGCGCACCAGGATCGACAGGATCATCAGCGCCTCGACGACGGCGATCCAGAGCATGCCGGGCAGGAACGCGTCCTCCGCGTTGCCGCTGCGCAGCGCGAAGAACGCGCCGATGCCGATGCCGAAGAGGCTGTTGAGCACGAACTGCGGCGTCGACCGCTGCACGATGCGGGCCAGCAGGAGCACCACCGACAGGGCGACCGAGAGGATCACGGAGAACTTCAGGTCTTCGGTGAAGATCCAGGTCAGCGTGAAGGCGATCGTGGGCACGGCCGCCTCGACGGTGCCCCGCTTGCCGCCGAACGCCTTGGCGATCTGGGCCCGGACCACGGCCTCAACGGTCTCGTGGGCGCTCACCGGCGGTGGCGGTGCGGCCTCTTCGGCAGTGCTCACGTGTGGTTCACCGTTCCTCGTCACCCGGTTGGGCGAAGTTCGTACCGCGGGTTGAACATGACCTTGCGACCGTCTTGCAGGCTCACGAGGCCCTCGGCCCGGACCACCCGGCCCGGCTCGATGCCGACGATCTTGCGTCGGCCCAGCCAGACCAGGTCGATGACGTCGGAGCCGTCGTACAGCTCGGCTTCCAGGGCCGGGGCGCCGCCTCGGGGCCGGAGGGTCACCGTACGAAGGGTACCGGCCACGCAGAAACGCTGGCGCTCGCCACACGCCGCGATGGGAGTGGCCCCGTGGTTCTCGAGGTCTTCCCGAAGTTCAGCCGCCTCCAGCTCGGCCTGGCTGGTGGCCAGCCGGCGGAAGAAGCCGCGTAGTCCGCCCTTTTTGACGGGCTCCTGTGTGCTCATGATGCTTCAGCCTAGGCGATGGGCGTCCAGGTGCATAACGGTCCCATATCGACCGGGCAAAAGCGGGAATTCACCGGGTTTCGGTGATCTCCGGGCCCCGCTCGTAGGGGTCGTAGCCCTTGTCCTCCGACTGCTCCTCCAGGGCCTGCCGCGCCTCCGGCGGAAGCTGGAGCGGGATGCCCTCGCGGGGGGCCATCGGGTCGTCGCCCCGGACGACCACGACCTCGCGCACCACGCCCTCGAGGACGGCGGCGGCGTTGGGGTCGACGGCGGCCCGGCCGGTGATGACGGCCCGCAGGAACCAGCGCGGCCCGTCGACGCCGATGTAGCGGATGGGCGCGGAGGGGCCGTTCTGCTGCGGCACGACCGCGTGGAGCTCGGTGCCGAAGGGGCCCTCGGTCTCCTCGACGGTGCCCTTGGCCGACTCGACGTCGCGTGCGAGCTCGACCCGCAGGTCGTCCCACAGGCCCGACTTCTTGGGGGCGGCGAAGGCGTGCAGCTGCAGGGCGCTCTCGTGGGCCAGCACCAGCGCGCCGACGATCTGCTCGCCGGCCACCTGGAGCTGGACCTCGAAGTCGGGCCCGATGGGCAGGTGGAGCCCGCCCAGGTCGACCCTGTCGGCCTGCGGGTAGCTGTCGGCGGCGTCCCAGGGGCCGGACTCGCGGGCCGGGCCCTCGGGTGCGGGGGCCGGCTGCTGGCCGGGAGTGGGGTCGGACGGGGTCTCGGCCGCGCCACGTCGGCGTCGGAACACGATGGTCACCTTTCCTATCTGCCGGTGGAGCCGAAGCCGCCGGCGCCGCGCGCCGATCCGGGGAGCCGCTCCACCTCGTAGAACGCCGCCTTCTCGACCCGCTGGATGACCAGCTGGGCGACGCGGTCACCGCGCCGCAGCCGGACGGCCTCCTTGAGGTCGGTGTTGAGCAGCGTCACCTTGATCTCGCCTCGATATCCGGCATCGACCGTTCCAGGCGCGTTGACCAGCGTCACACCGTGCTTGGCGGCCAGCCCGGAACGCGGGTGGACGAACGCGGCGTAGCCGTCGGGCAGCGCGATCGCCACGCCCGTGCCGACCATGGCCCGCTCGCCCGGGAGCAGCTCGACGTCTTCCGCCGCGTAGAGATCGGCACCCGCGTCGCCCGGATGGGCGTACGCCGGTAGCGGCAGCTCAGGGTCGAGCCGGTGGATCAGCACCTCGACACTCATGGATCGCAACCCTACCGGTTGGGACCCGCCGGAGCCGCGTCTCCCGCGCCTGGTGAGGGCTCTGGTTCGGGCGGGTCGGGTTCGACCGGCCTGGGCGGTTCGACCGGCCGGTCGCGGCGCAGCTCGGGCAGCGCCCGGTAGATCACGGCCGTGACCGGGACGGCCACCACGGCCCCCGCGATGCCGCCCAGGATGCCGCCGACGGCCAGCACGATGATGATGGCCAGCGGGTGGAACTCCAGCGCCCGGCCGACGATCAGCGGCTGGAGCACGTGGTTCTCCAGCTGCTGCTCCACCACCAGGACGCCGACGAAGATCAGGGCGTACACCCAGCCCTGGGAGCCGAAGACGACGAGGGTGGCGACGCCGCCGGCGAAGAAGATGCCGACGATCGGGATGAAGGACGCGAAGAAGATGAGCACCGCCAGCGGCGCCCACAGCGGCACCCGCATCCCGGCCAGCACGATGCCGATGACCAGCGCGTGGACGGCCGCGACCGCGACGGTGCCCAGGACGTAGTGCGACAGGGTCCGCCAGGCGGCCCGGCCCGCGCGGTCGACCCGGTCGGCCGCGCCGCCGAAGGCCCGCAGGAACCAGCCCCAGATCCGGTCGCCGTCCTTGAGCAGGAAGAACGTGACGAACAGCAGCAGCACGATCGCGGCCAGTGCCTCGACCAGGGCGGTGGCCCCGGTCAGCACGGTGTCGGTGATCTGACTGCGCTGCTCGTTGATCTGCCGCGTCAGTTCCTCGACGAAGTCGGCGATCTGCGCCTCGCGCAGGTGCAGCGGCCCGGTGAGCAGCCACGCCTGCACGTCGCGCGCGGTCTGCTGGATCTGCGCGACCAGGCCGGGGAACTCGTCGTTGGCCCGGTTGCCGATCAGGAAGCCCAGCCCGCCGATGAACGCCAGCGCGACGAGCATCGTCGTCCAGGTGGCGTAGATCGGCCGGAACCCGGCCCGGCGCAGGCGGCTGGTGATCGGGTAGAGCAGCGCCGTCAGCAGGAACGCGATCGCGACCGGGAGGGTCACGAAGCTGAGCCGGGCGACGATCATGGCGAAGAAGTAGACCACCACGCCGATGACGATGACCCGCCACGACCAGGCCGCGACGATGTTCAGTGTGGGCGGCACGCTCGGCCCCCGCCGGCCCTTCCCCGGATGGGCATGCTCACGTTCTGCGATCACGCGTCCAGCCTGGCACGGGAACGGGCCGGACGCGCAACCGGATTAGGCTTCTTCAAGGACGGTGTTGACCACGAGCGGCCCTTCGGCCGCCTCCAGCACGAACTCCTCGACGTTGCCCGCCGCGCACAGGTCGTCTTGGGCGAGCCTGACCAGTTCGGCCTTCTCGCCGCGGACGTCGAGCCGGGTCACCTCGGCCCGCATCGACAGCTTGGCCGCCGACTTGGCCTTGCGCACCCGCGCCAGCACGTCGGCCACCGCTTCGAGCACCTCGGGGTCGCCGCCGCGACCGGCGACAGACGGCCAGGCGGCGGTGTGGACGGAGCCCTCCCGCCACCACGACCAGACCTCTTCGGTCACGAACGGCAGGAACGGCGCGAACAGCCGCAGCAGCGTGTCGAGCGCGGCCCGCAGCGCGGCCACCGCCGAGGCGTCGCCGTCGTAGGCGCGCGCCTTGACCAGTTCGAGGTGGTCGTCGCAGAACGCCCAGAAGAACCGCTCGGTCCGCTCCAGGGCCTTGGTGTAGTCGAAGGCCTCGAAGGCGCGGGTGGCGTCGCGGACCACCTCGTCGAGGGCGGCCAGCATCGACAGGTCGAGCGGCGCGGTCACCTCTCCCTCGCCCGCCTCGAAGGAGAGCACGAACTTAGACGCGTTGAGGATCTTGATGGCCAGACGGCGGCCGATCTTGATCATCCCGGTGTCGAAGGTGGTGTCGGTGCCCGGACGGCCGTTGGCGGCCCAGTAGCGGACGGCGTCGGAGCCGTACTCCTCCAGCAGACCCATGGGCGTGACCACGTTGCCCTTGGACTTCGACATCTTCTTGCGGTCGGGGTCGAGGATCCAGCCCGAGATGGCGGCGTGCTTCCACGGCAGCACGCCTTCTTCCTGGTGGGCCCGGACCAGCGTGGAGAACAGCCAGGTGCGGATGATCTCGTGGGCCTGGGGCCGCAGGTCCATCGGGAAGACCCGCCGGAACAGGTCGGCGTCGCGCTCCCAGCCGCCCGCGATCTGCGGCGTCAGCGACGAGGTCGCCCAGGTGTCCATGACGTCGGGGTCGCCGGCGAAGCCGAAGGGCTTGCCGCGCAGGTCTTCGGTGAAGCCGGGCGGCACGTCGCTCGACGGGTCGATCGGCAGCATGCTCTCGGGCGGCACGATCGGCGCCTCGTAGACGATCTCGCCCTCGGAGTCGAGCTGGTACCAGACCGGGATCGGCACGCCGAAGAACCGCTGCCGGGAGATCAGCCAGTCGCCGGCCAGCCCTTCGACCCAGTTGTCGTAGCGGACCCGCATGTGGGCGGGGTGCCAGATCAGCTCGCGGCCCCGGTCGAGCATCTCCCAGCGCAGCTTGGCGTCGCGCCCGCCGTTGCGGATGTACCACTGGCGGGTGGTCACGATCTCAAGGGGCTTGTCGCCCTTCTCGTAGAACTTGACCGGCCGCTTCACCGGCCGCGGCTGCCCTTCGAGCTCGCCGCTCGCGGCGAGCATCTCGACCATGCGCTCGCGGGCGCTGTGCATGGTCTTCCCGGCCAGTTCCTTGTACGGCTCCGCGTTCACGCCCTCCGGGGCGTCCGGCAGCATCCGGCCGTCCCAGCCGACGACGGCGCGGGTGGGCAGTTCGAGCTCCCGCCACCAGACGACGTCGGTGACGTCGCCGAAGGTGCAGATCATCGCGATGCCCGAGCCCTTGTCGGGTTCGGCCAGGTGGTGGGCCAGGACCGGCACCTCGGCCCCGAAGACGGGGGTGCGCACGGTCGACCCGAACAGCGGCCGGTAGCGCTCGTCGTCGGGATGGGCGACCAGCGCCACGCAGGCCGGGATCAGCTCGGGCCGGGTCGTCTCGATCCAGACCCGGCTGGCGAACCCCTGCGCCTGCTGCTCGGGCGACAGGTGGAAGGCGATGCGGTGGAAGGCGCCCGGCCACTCGCGGTCTTCGAGCTCGGCCTGGGCGACGGCTGTGCGGAAGGTGACGTCCCAGAGCGTCGGGGCCTCGGCCAGGTAGGCCTGCCCGCGCTCCAGGTTCCGCAGGAACGCCCGCTGGGACGCCGCCCGCGCGTTCGCGTCGATCGTCTGGTAGGTCATCGACCAGTCGACCGACAGCCCGAGACGCCGCCACAGCTCCTCGAACGCCTTCTCGTCGTCGACCGTCAGCCGCTCGCACAGCTCGATGAAGTTGCGCCGGGAGATCGGCACCTGCTGCTTGCCGGGCTTGTCGGGCGGCTGGAAGCCGGGGTCGTAGGGGACCGAGGGGTCGCACCGGACGCCGAAGACGATCTGGACCCGGCGTTCGGTCGGCAGGCCGTTGTCGTCCCACCCCATGGGGTAGAAGACGGCCTTGCCGCGCATCCGCTGGAACCGCGCGATCGTGTCGGTGTGGGTATAGGAGAAGACGTGGCCGACGTGGAGTGACCCGGAAACGGTGGGAGGCGGCGTGTCGATCGAGAAGATCTGCTCACGCGGACGCGACCGGTCGAACCGATAGAGGTCGTCGGCTGCCCAGCGGGCTACCCATGCCTGCTCCAAGCCGTCGAGAGAGGGCCTGTCGGGGGGCAGTGGTCGCTGAGTCGTCATGCCACCAGATGTTATGGCGTACGGGCCTGGAGGACGCAGCAGAATAAGGTCGTTACCGAGGAGGGATCATGGCGGGTAAGGAAGAGAAACCGGACATGCAGTGGCGCATCGTCGGCGGCCTGGTGGGGCTGGCCGTCGGTTTCATCGCCAAGAAGGCGCTGTCCTTCGCCTGGGAGAAGGCCACCGGCAGGAAGCCCCCGGCCAGCGTCGACTCCCCCGACGTGAGCCTCGGCGAGGCCATCGCCTACGCGGTCGTGATGGGCCTGGGCATGGAGGTCACCCGCATCGTCGCCACCAGGGCCGCGGCGAAGCGCTGGAAGAACTGGAAGGACATGGCCCAGGACGTCGCGGAGGAGATCAAGGACTGAAGCGCACTCTGGCCGGCCGAAGGCCGGCCTGGGTGCGCGCCGCGGAACCTGCCCGATAGACAGGCGAGCCCTGGCCGACGGCCAGGGCTCGCGGTCAGGCTTCGAGGTCCTTGAGGAAGTCGCTGGCCCAGCGGTCGACGTCGTGGGTGGCGACGCGGCGGCGCAGGGAGCGCATCCGGCGGCCCAGCTCGTGGGGCGGTTCGTGCATGGCCGTCATCATGGCCCGCTTCATGCCGTCGATGTCGTAGGGGTTGACCATGTAGGCGTGCTTGAGCTCGTCGGCGGCCCCGGCGAACTCGCTCAGCACGAGGGCCCCGCGCAGGTCGTGGCGGCAGGCGACGTACTCCTTGGCCACCAGGTTCATGCCGTCGCGCAGCGGCGTCACGACCATGACGTCGGCCGCGCAGTACAGGGCCGCGAGCTCCTCCCTGTTGTACGACTGGTGCATGTAGTTGATCGGCGACCAGCCGAACAGGCCGTATTCGCCGTTGAGGCGGCCGACCTGGAGCTCGATGTCGTTGCGCAGCCGGATGTACTCCTCGACCCGCTCCCGGGTGGGCGTGGCGATCTGCACGAACACCGCCTCGCCGGGCTCGATCCGGCCCTCGGCGAGCAGCTCGCCGTAGGCCTTGAGGCGCTGGCCGATGCCCTTGGTGTAGTCGAGCCGGTCGACGCCCAGCAGCACGTGGTCGGGGTTGCCGAGCTCGGCCCTGATCTCCTTGGCCCGGGTCATGATGTGGGGCTCGCGGACCAGCTGGTCGAGGGAGCCGAAGTCGACCGAGATCGGGTAGGCCTCGGCGCGCACGATCCGGTCGTCGACCTGGATCTCGTTGCGGCTGGCCGGCAGGTTGAGCACCCGCCGGGCGAGCCGGACGAAGTTGGAGGCGCCGCCGGGGCGCTGGAACCCGACGAGGTCGGCGCCCAGCAGGCCTTCGAGGATCTCCTTGCGCCAGGGAAGCTGCCAGAACAGTTCGGCGGGCGGGAAGGGGATGTGCAGGAAGAAGCCGATCTTCAGGTCGGGCCGCAGCTTGCGGAGCATCGCCGGCACCAGCTGGAGCTGGTAGTCCTGGATCCACACGACCGCGCCCGGGGCCGCCGCGTCGGCCGCCGCCCGCGCGAACCGGTCGTTCACCGCCTTGTACGCGTCCCACAGCACCCGCGAGTACACGGGGGTCGCCACGACGTCGTGATAGAGGGGCCACAGCGTGGCGTTGGAGAATCCCTCGTAGTAGAACTCGACCTCGAGCTGCGACAGCGGAACGGGGATGAGGTGCATCCCGTCGTGGTCGAACGGCTTGAGCTCTTCGCCGGCCGCGCCGTGCCACCCGAGCCAGGCCCCGTCTCTCCGCTGCATCACCGGAGCGATCGCGGTCACGAGGCCGCCAGGACTGCGACGCCATTGTTTCTCGCCCACACGGTCGACCGGCAACCGGTTCGCGACGATCAGGAACGAGCTGGTGCCACGCATGAGCCCTCCAGTTATCGCCTTACGAACAACCATACGTAAGGTCCCCGGAACCGCCCATACCCCCATCGACGTGCACAATTCATTACGTCAAGTGTGAGAATGATCTCCCGCAGGTCGTGACCTGTTACCCAATGGTTTAGACCAAGGGGTAACGGTTTGGTATCAGCGCTGCGGAGCGGGGGGAAGACCGCGCTGACGGCGCAGATCGGTGCGCACCGCCACGGCCAGACGCTTGGTGGCGAGCCGGTTGAGCGCCCCGCCGGCCACGGCGCCGGTGAGGAAGGGGCCGAGGGTGGTCAGGTGGCGGCCGAGGGTCCGCATGAGCCGGTTGCGCAGCGAGGTCTTGGCCGCCGCCCCGAGGGCGAGCGTGACCGACGCGGGTTTCAGGGGGTCGACCCCCCGCTGCTTGGACCAGGCGATGGCGAACAGCGCCGCCCGGTTGGGCCCCGTGCCGGGCACCTGCACGCCGTAGACCTCGTGGAGTTCCGCCAGCAGTTTGACCTCGATGGCGGCCACGACGACGGTCTCGGCGACGAGCTGCGCCGGAGCGGAGAGGAGGAGAGGGGGCGCGGCGAACTCCGCCGCGGCCAGTGCGCCGCCCACGGCGCCGACGGCCATGGTGGCCTTCGTCGCGGTGCGGACGAGGTCGTCTGCCAGCTGTTCGCCGGTCAGACCGTAGTGGTGTTCCTGCAGGGTCGCCAGGTCGCGGATCGGCAGCCGCGTGGCGACGTTCATGAAAAGGTCGGCCAGCCAGCGGCCGCGGCCGACCCCGCTGGCACTCGCCTTCCTGGCGGACGTGGCCAGTGCCCCGCTGAGGCGGCCGAGCAGCCTGCGCCGCTCGGCGCCGTCAGTTTCCCCCGGTACATCCTGGCTGACAAGCTTGCCGATGATCTCGGCGACTTCGTCGTCGCCGTCACGATCCCTACTCTGATCTCTGGTCTGATCCGCTTCTGAAGACATCAACGGACCCTTCCCGGAATCAGGCTGCGCACTCGCGGCAGACCTGCTGTCCGTTCTTCTCGGAGGCGAGCTGGCTGCGGTGATGCACCAGGAAGCACCGTGAACAGGTGAACTCGTCGGCCTGCCGAGGGATCACTCGGAGCGAGAGCTCCTCGTTCGACAGGTCAGCCCCCGGCAGCTCAAGCGACTCGGCCAGATCGGTCTCGTCGATGTCGATGCTGCCCGACGACTTGTCGCTGCGCCGCGCCTGGAGTTCCTGAAGGCTGTCTTCGCTCAGGTCGTCGTCAGTCTTGCGCGGGCTGTCGTAGTCGGTAGCCATTTGCGTACTCCATCCCCCTCATCTGTATCTCTGACGCTTCGGGAGGGTGGCGCCCATACCGGGCATTCGGTACCCCGGATGAATGGACGCTGAACCTCCCGCCTCGCGAGGGTGTTCCCCACCTCGGCTCCGGTTAGCCAAATATGGCGAAACCACAGCATTGGCGGGATGACCCACCGCGTTCGACGGCACATCCAACCACATTGCGCGAGTGGATGTGCAGCAGGGCACGATCACCGCGCCGAGGGAGTCGTCGCGGGGGCCGAGCCCGGCAGTCGCACCGTCACCACGAGGCCGCCGCCGTCACGCGGGACCGCCGTGACCGTCCCCCCGTGGGCGCGCACGATGGCGCGCACGATGGACAGTCCCAGTCCCGCCCCCTTGGCCGACTCGATCCGGTCGGCGTGCAGCCGCCGGAACGGCTCGAAGAGCGCGTCGACCTCGTAGGCAGGGACCAGAATGCCGGTGTTGGCGACCTGAACAACGGATGCCCCGTCGACGATTCCCGATCGCACCCAGACTTTTCCGCCGGACCCGTTGTTGTACTTGATCGCGTTCTCGACCAGGTTGCTGACGCACCGTTCGAGCAGCACCGGGTCGCCGGTGGCCTGGGCGGGGTGGAGGTCGTACTCGACGTCGACGCCCTCTTCGGCGGCGAAGGGCGCGAGCTGGTCGACGGCGGTCTTCACGACGTCCTGGACGTCGACCGACTTGCGCACCGACAGGTCGCGCTCGCTGCGGGCCAGCAGCAGCAGGCCCTCGATGAGGCGTTCGTGCCGGGCGTTGGTACCGAGGAGGGTCCGGCCGAGCACCTTCAGGTCCTCGGAGGCCTCCGGGTCGGACAGGGCGACCTCCAGGACGGTCCGGTTGATCGCCAGCGGCGTGCGGAGCTCGTGGGAGGCGTTGCCGACGAACCGCCGCTGGGCGTCGAAGGCGCTGTTGAGCCGGGTGAGCATGGCGTCGAAGGTGTCGGCCAGCTCCTTCAGCTCGTCGTCGGGGCCCTGGAGGTCGATGCGCTCGTGGGCCAGCGAAGTGTCCGACAGGCGGCGGGCGGTGGCGGTCATCTGCATGACGGGCCGCAGGGCCCGGTCGGCCACGACGTAGCCGAGGATGAGCGCGAGGATGCCCACCCCGAGCAGGGCCATCAGCGACCGCTGGAGCACGTAGGTCTGCGCGACCTCGATCGACTCCAGCCGCTTGCTGTTCCAGAAATCCTGGATGTACGGTTCGACGTCGCCGAGCGGCGGCCAGGCGTCCTTGATGGCCCAGCCGACCAGCGAGTACATGACGAACATCAGCAGCGCCCCGGCCGCGAAGAACATCGCGCCGTAGGTGATGGTGAGGCGCCAGCGGATGCTGAGGCGGCTGGAGAGCGCCTTGACCTGGTCGGCGATGTTCGGCCTGGCCCGGTTCGGGTCGCCCGGCGGCGGGCCGTCCCAGGCCGGCGGGCCGCTCGGCGGCGGGGGCTGCTGGCTCCGGTAGGGCCCGGTGCCCACGGGCGAGGTCATGCGGTTGACTGGCCTGGGGCGCTCCGCGGTCACCTCTTCTTTGCGTTCGGTCCAGTCGGTCACAGCTTGTACCCCACTCCAGGCACCGTCTCGATCACCTGGGGCTCGCCCAGCTTCTTCCGCAGCGTCATCATCGTCACCCGGACCACGTTGGTGAACGGGTCGATGTTCTCGTCCCACGCCTTGTCGAGCAGGTCCTCCTGGCTGACCACGGCCCCCTCGGCCCGCAGCAGCTCCTCCAGGACGGCGAACTCCTTCTTGGTCAGCGTGATCTCGCCGCCGTCACGGGTGACCAGGCGCTTGCCGGGATCGAGCCGGATGCCCGCGCGCTCCAGGACCGGCGGCAGCGCCGAGGCCGACCGCCGCCCGAGCGCCCGCACCCGCGCCACCAGCTCCATGAACACGAACGGCTTGGCCAGGTAGTCGTCGGCCCCCAGCTCCAGGCCCTCGACCTTGTCGTCGACGTCGCCGCTGGCGGTCAGCATGATGATCCGCGAGGCGGTGCGCTGCGCCACCAGCCGGCGGGCCACCTCGTCGCCGTGGACCTTGGGCAGGTCACGGTCGAGCACGATCACGTCGTAGTCGATGTAGCCCGTCTTCTCCAGGGCCGCGGCGCCGTCATAGGCGACGTCGACGGCCATCGCCTCCCGGCGCAGACCGGTCGCGATCGCGTCGGCGAGCACGCGCTCGTCCTCCACCACAAGCACCCGCATCGGGCTTCCTCCTTCATCAGGTGGCTTCATTCTCGCGGCAGTGACCGTAAGTGCACGGTAAGCCTCATCCCGATACGGAGAAATTTCCATGTTTAGGCGTTTAAGCGGGGTGGGTAGAGGTGGTCATACCCCCGAGCCTTCGCGTCCGCTTCCGCGTCGGCTCGATGAAACCCCATAGGAAAGAAGGTGAGATGGGCGAGTTCACGACGACGATCGAAACCCGGCTCGACCAGGCCTACAAGGGACTCCAGGAGGCCGAGTCGTCTGGCGACGATTTCCTCGCCGACACCCTCACCGCCGAGATCGAGGATCTTCGGAGGCTGGCCGACGACCACGGCATCCCTCTTCAGCGCTGACTGACCCAGCCTGAACTCCGAGCAGCAGCGGACCCCGCCCGGTCTGCAGGCCGGGCGGGGTCCGCGTTGGGAATCTGCCCGATAGACAGGACCCCGCCCGGCCCACCAGGCCGGCGGGGTTCCGTCGTCTACAGGTCTCTTTCGGGGTCCAGCGTGAGCAGCAGGTCGTGGAGCTGCCCGAAGAGCTCGGGCGCGGCGGCCAGGCCCAGTTCGACGTTGTACGCCGTCCCGCGCAGCCCGCCCACCTTCGCGCCCGCCTCCTGGGCGATCAGCCCGCCGGCGGCATGGTCCCAGTAGTTGGTGCCGCGCTCGTAATAGGCGTCCACCCGCCCGGCCGCCACCGAGCACAGGTCGACCGCGCACGAACCGCCCCGGCGGATGTCCCGCACCCGGGGCAGCACCTCGGCCAGCACCTGGGCCTGGACGGCCCGCCGCCCGGCGGCGTAGCCGAAGCCGGTCGCGACCAGCGCCCGGTCGAGCGGCACCCCGGTCGAGCAGGTGATCGGCCGGTCGTCGAGGAAGGCCCCGCCGCCGCGTACGGCGGTGAAGACCTCGCCCATCGGCGGCACGTTGACCACCCCGGCCACGATCTCCCCGTCGACCTCGACGGCGATCGACACCGCCCAGGCGGGCAGCCCGTAGAGGAAGTTGACGGTCCCGTCGATGGGGTCGACGATCCAGCGCGCGTCGCCCGCGCCGGGGGTGTCGCCGCCCTCCTCGCCGAGGATCGCGTCGTCGGGGCGGTTCTCGGTGATCCGGGCCCGGATCAGATCCTCGGCGGCGCGGTCGAGGGCGGTCACGACGTCGGTGGGGCTGGACTTGGTCTCCACCACTTCGGGGCGGGCAGACAGCGCGGCTCGCTCGGCGAGCAGCAGATCGCCCGCCTCGATCGCGATGCTCCGGGCGAGATCGAGGAATTTGTCCGGGTTCAGCGGCATGCGCCCAGGCTATCGAGGCCGGTCGAACGGCACGTTTCGCACCGGCCTCGCGCTCGCCAATGGGCGGAGGTCAGGCCACCGAGCCGGGCCGCCGCCACTCCTCTCCCCGCACGTGCTGCGCCAGGAAGGCGAAGATCGTCTCGTACCAGGCGAGGGTGTTGCCCGGCTTGAGGATCCAGTGGTTCTCGTCGGGGAAGTACAGGAACTTGGCCTCGGCCCCCGTGCGCTGGAGGTCCCACCACAGCCGCAGGGCCTCCCCGATGGGGACGCGGTAGTCCTTGTCTCCGTGGATGACCAGCATCGGCGTGGTGATCTGGTCGAGCCATCGGTGCGGCGACAGGCGCTCGTAGCGGGGCGAGCCGGGCAGGCCGAACTCGCGCTGCCAGTAGGAGGAGACGTCGGTCGTACCGGCGAACTGGTCGAGGTTCCACAGGGAGGCGTGGGTGACGATCGCCTTGAAGCGGGAGGTGTGGCCGGCCACCCAGTTGGCCATGTAGCCGCCGAACGAGCCGCCCATGGCGGCGGTGCGGGTCTCGTCGATCTCGGGGAGCTTGCACGCGGCGTCGGTGATCGCCATCAGGTCACCGAAGGTGACCGGGCCCCATTCGCCCCAGCCCCGGTCGATCATCTCCTGGCCGTAGCCGGTCGACATGGCGGGGTCGGGCAGCAGGACGGCGTAGCCGCGGGCCGCCATGATCCACGGGTTCCAGCGCCACGACCAGTCGTTCCAGCTGCCGAGCGGGCCGCCGTGGATCCACAGCAGCAGCGGGGCGGGCTCGTCGGCGGCGGGCAGCACCAGCCAGGCGTGGATCTCGGTGCCGTCGTCGGCGGTGGCGGTGATCTCGGTGAGCGTGCCGGGCAGGTCGGGGACCGGCGTGGGCGAGGGCAGCACGACGTAGCCGCCGTCGACGAGCTTCACCGGGACCGGCGGGTGGTCGACGGCGCCGCGCAGGGCGTAGACCGTGCCGTCGGGGGCCACGTTGATCTCGTTGTAGGCGCCGTGGTCGGGGGTGATCCTGCGGCGCTCGCCGTCGAGGGACACCGCGAAGACGGGGCGGCGGCCGCGGTCGTCGCAGGCGGCGTACAGGAACGAGGAGTCGGGGGCCCAGGCGATCGAGTAGCCGGAGTCGCCCAGGGCGCGCTGGTCGCCGGTCTCCAGGTCGATCAGCCACAGCTCGCCCCTGGCCGAGACCGTCTCGGAGGTGAGGCGCTCGCGATGGCACGCGACGTGGCGGCCGTCGGGCGAGATCACGACGGGGCCCTCGAAGTCGTGGTCGTCGTCGCTCGCCAGGACCCGGCGCTCGCCGCCCGTCAGCGCGACCACGCGGCTGCGGTGGTCGCCGTTGGGCAGGTCGTCGCGCCACAGCGCCACGACGGTCGCGCCGTCGGGGGTGACGTCGAAGGAGGTGCGCTGGAGGGCGTCGCCCGCGTCGGGGGTCAGGTCGCCGTGCTCCAGCGAGAACAGCCGGGGGCTGCCGGGGCCGATGTCGTGGTCCCAGAAGCGGACCGGGTAGCCCTCGTGCAGGATCGCGGTGATCCCGGCCTCCTCGCGCTCCTTGCGGCGGTCGCGCTCGGAGTCGAGGTCGCCGGGGAAGACGTCGGAGACGTACACGACCGAGGAGCCGCCGGCCCGCACGCCGGAGATCCCTCCCGGCCGGGTGGCCAGGCGGCGGGCCTCGCCGGTCTTGGGCAGGAGCCACAGGGCGGGCTTGTCGTCCGCGTCCTTCTCGGCGGGGTCGGGGCGGGCGGACACGAAGAGCAGGTCGCCGCCGGGGGTGAAGACCGCGCCCCCCTCTCCCTTGGCCGACCGGGTCAGCCGCGTGGGCTCGCCGGACGGGTCGAGGGGGATGTCGTAGATCGCGGTGCCGTAGCTCTTGCGGTCGGGGTTCAGGGACTGCGTGACGGCCACGAGCCGGGAGCCGTCGGGGGCGAGTCGCAGCGACGCCGTCCGCGGGACGGCGACGTAGTCGCGCACATCCTGGAAGATCGAGCTCATCCGTCGAACCTACCCCCCTAAGCTGGGCACATGGGGAACTACGACGCGGTCGTCGTGCTGTCGTTCGGCGGGCCCGAGAGGCCCGAAGACGTGCTGCCGTTCTTGGAGAACGTGGTGCGCGGACGGGGGGTGCCGCGCGAGCGGCTCCTGGAGGTGGAGGCCCACTACCAGTCGATGGGCGGGGCCAGCCCGATCAACGCGCAGAACCGGGCGCTGGTCGAGGAACTGCGGAAGGTCCTCGACCTGCCGGTCTACTGGGGCAACCGCAACTGGCACCCCTTCCTGGAGGAGACCGTCGCCCAGATGAAGGCCGACGGCGTCCGGAAGGCGGCGGCGTTCGCGACGGCGGCCACCGCGTCCTATTCGAGCTGCCGCCAGTACCGCGAGGACATCGCGCGGGCGGCCGCCGCGGTGCCCGGCGGGCCCGAGCTGATCAAGATGCGCCACTTCTACGACCATCCGGGGTTCGTGGCGGCCATGGCCGACCGCACCCGCGCGGCCCTCGACGAGGTCGGCGGCGAGGCGCGGCTGGTGTTCACGGCCCACTCGATCCCGGTGTCGATGGCCGTCTCGGCCGGGCCGCAGGGCAACGGCTACGAGCGCCAGCTGCGCGAGGCCTCCGCGCTCGTGGCGGCCGAGGTCGGGGCCGGCGACTTCGACCTGGTCTGGCAGAGCCGCAGCGGGCCGCCGCACATCCCCTGGCTGGAGCCCGACGTCTGCGACCACCTGGAGACCCTCCACGCCAAGGGGGTCGAGTCGGTCGTGCTGGTGCCGATCGGGTTCGTCTCCGACCACATGGAGGTGCTCTACGACCTCGACGTGGAGGCCCGGAACCTGGCCGACGAGCTGGGCCTGCGGATGGCCCGCGCGGGCACGGCCGGCACCCACCCGAGGTTCGTCGAGATGATCCGCGACCTGGTGAACGAGCCCGAGCCGACGGCCTGCCCGGTCACCTGCTGCCCGGCGCCCGCACGGCCCCGTCCTCAGGGGTAGGCGCGGGCGTAGGCGCCGGCCAGCCCGAGCACCTTGTTCACGTAGTCCCACGAGTGGTTGTAGGCCCACACGGCCTTCCTGAGGCTCTCGCCGCCGCCGGCCGCGCCGGTGGCGCACAGGTAGTTGGCCGCGCCGGGCACGGCGTCGTAGGCGTTCCAGATGTCGGCCACCCCGTCGCCGTCGCCGTCGACGCCGTAGGCCCGCCAGGTGGCGGGCATGAACTGCATCGGGCCGAGGGCCCCGGCCGACGAGGGCCCGTTGTTGCGCCCGTGGCTGCTCTCGACCTGGCCGATCGCGGCCAGCACCGTCCACGACAGCCCCGGGCAGACGGCGGCCGACTTCTGGTAGAGCTCCAGGTAGCTGGCCGGTCGGCCGACGAGGGTGGTCCGGGCGGCCGGCTGCTGCTCCCGCTCCTGCTTGACCTCCCCGATGGGCACCACGCTGGAGCCGTCGCCCATGAGCTTGCGGACCCGCGTCCCGCTGACGTTGTCGCCGTGGACGAGGACGACGACGCCGTCGGAGAAGCCGAGCCGCGCCCCGAGGTCCTTGGAGATCAGGCCGTCGATGTTCGGGAAGCCGAGGTCGGCCGAGGCGGCGATGCGCAGGCGGGGGCCGTTGTCGACCTGGTACTCCTTGCCGAGCACCATGCCGAGCCGCTTCATGACGGCCGGGTCGGCGACCACCTCGCCGCGCGCGATGGCGCTCCACACCTCCGGGTGCTGGGCGACCGGTTCGGGCGTCCACGACCGGAACTGGGCCGGCTCGACCGCGAGCAGCTGCAACGGGTGGCCCGAGAGCTTCACCCCGCCGCCGCCCACCAGGGCGACCTTCTGGACGTGCTTCACCTTGGCGATGCGCAGCACCGTCTCCTGGGGCACCGGCCGCGGCGCGATGCCGAGCAGCTGGGGCGGGGTGACGGGGACGCCGGGCCCGCCGATCTGCCGGGGCGGCGCCGAGGGCGCGATCGGGTCGGGCAGGATGGCCGGCGACGGCACGGCCTCACCGGCGACGGGACGGCCGGGGTCGTTGAGGAGGAACACACCGCCGGCGGCAACCGTCACCACGATGGTCGCGGCGAGCCCGGTCACGAGGGCGCGAAGCGGCGTGAACCGGGGATGACGGGGAGCCTGGTTCACGTTGGTACCTTATCGACCGGAAACTCACTTGCCATCCATATCGGCTGTGAGCCATGGTCAGAAGAGTTTCAAGGGGAGTAAGCAGTAGTCGTCCGCGTGCCATCCCAATCCCCCATGGCCGCAGCCGTCATCGGTTCGCCCGGACGCTTGGGAACGGGTAGAGGACTGCTCTCATGCGTACGTATCGGGGTCTGTTCCGCACGCCAGGTGCGAAGGGCTTCGTCATCTCCGGTTTCGTCGGGCGTATCCCCATGTCCATGCTGGGCATCGGGATCACGCTGCTCGTCTCGGCGGTCACCGGATCCATCGCGACGGCGGGCGCCGTCGCGGCCGTCTTCGCTCTCGCCACCGCCGTGGGCGCGCCCGTCATGGGGCGGCTGAGCGACCGCTTCGGCCAGGCGCGGATCGTGGTGCCGGCCGTGCTGGGCCACGCCGGCGCGCTGGTGGCGCTGATGCTGCTGGCCCAGGCCGAGGCGCCGGTCTGGACGCTGTTCGCCGCCGCCGCCCTGGCGGGCGCGACGGCGGTGCAGCTCGGGTCGATGGTGCGGGCGCGCTGGTCGCACCTGCTCGCCGACCCGGCCAAGCTGCACACCGCCTTCTCGTTCGAGTCGGTCGCCGACGAGGTCATCTTCGTCACCGGCCCGGCCTTCACCGCGCTGGTGGCCACGTCGCTGAACGTGTACGCCGGCCTCATCGTCGCCGTCGTCCTGGCGGTGTCGGGCACCCTGGCGTTCTCGCTGCTCAAGTCGAGCCAGCCGCCGGCCGTGCGGCACCGGGAGCACCGGGGGTCGCCGATCGCGATCCCCGGTGTGGCGCTGCTGTCGGTCGTGCTGCTCGGCATGGGCGCCGTGTTCGGCACGGTCGACATCGTCACCGTGGCCTTCGCCCAGGAGCACGGGCACAAGGGCGTGGCCGGGCTGCTGCTCGCCTCGTTCAGCGCCGGGTCGATGGTCTCGGGTCTCTGGTACGGCTCCCGCGCCTGGAAGCTCACCCTCCGCAGCCGGTTCGTGCGCGGCCTGGGCGTCTTCGCCGTCGGCCTGACCCCGATCGTGCTGATCGGCGAGCTCGCCCCGATGGCGGTCGCGCTGTTCTTCGCCGGCCTGGCCATCTCGCCCACCCTGATCACCGGCTTCTCGCTGATCGAGCGGCTGGTCCCGGCCCCGCAGCTCAACGAGGGCATGTCGTGGCTGTCGACCTCGATCGGGTTCGGCGTGGCCATCGGCGCCTGGGCCGGCGGCCACCTGGCGGAGACCTTCGGCGCCTCCAACGCCTACGGCTTCGCCTTCGGCTGCGCCCTGCTGGCGGCCCTCGTGGGACTGCTGGGATCCGGGTGGCTACGCACCCCGGTCGTTTCTGAGTATCGTTCACATTCATGACGTTCACGAACTGGGCGGGCAATCAGTCGATCACTCCGGCTGAGACGCGCACGCCCCGTTCACCCGCCGAGGTCGCCCAGGCGGTGACCGACGCCAAGCGCGAGGGCCGGACGGTCCGCATGATCGGCACGGGCCACTCCTTCACGGGCGTGGCCCTCACCGACGGGATCATGCTCCGGCCCGAGGGCCTCAGCGGGGTCCTGTCGTTCGGCGACGACACCGTCACCGTCGCCGCCGGCACGCCGATCCACCGGCTGAACGTCGAACTCGACCGGCGCGGGCTGGCGCTGGCCAACATGGGCGACATCACCCTCCAGACGGTGGCGGGCGCCGTCCAGACCGGCACCCATGGCAGCGGCCGGGCGGTCGGCGGGCTGGCCGACCAGGTCACCGCGCTCGACCTCGTCCTGGCCGACGGCTCCACGGCGACGGTCTCGGAGGGCGACCTGTTCGACGCGGCCCGGGTCGGGCTGGGGGCGCTGGGGATCGTGACGGCGGTGACCTTCCGGGTCGAGCCCGCGTTCCTGCTGCGCAACCAGCGCTCGCCGATGCGGTTCGACGAGATCCTCGACGCCCTCGACGCGCTCACGCTGGAGAACGAGCACCTCGACTTCTTCTGGCTCCCGCACACCGACCTGTGCCTGGTGAAGCGGAACAACAGGGCCACCGGCGGGCAGCACGCGCCGGGCCGGATCCGCACCTGGATCGACGACGTCTTCGTGGAGAACACCCTCTTCGGGGTGACCAACCGGGTGGGGGCGCGGTTCCCCGCGATCATCCCGCCGGTCAACCGGCTCTCGGGGGTGGTGCTCGGCACGTCGGAGAGTTCCGACACGGCGTACAAGGTGTTCACCAGCGTGCGCGAGGTGCGGTTCCTGGAGACCGAGTGGGCGATCCCGCGCCGCCATCTGGCGGACGCCCTCCGTGAGGTCCGCGCCCTGATGGAGCGGTCGCCGTGGCGGATCTCGTTCCCGGTGGAGGTGCGGGTCACCCCGCCCTCGACGGCCTGGCTCTCGACCGCCTACGACCGCGACTCGGCGTACATCGCCTGCCACGTCTACCGGCGGACGCCCAACCCCGGCTACTTCGCCGCCGTCGAGGAGATCATGACCGGCCTGGGTGGGCGGCCCCACTGGGGCAAGCTGCACAACACGGACGCCGCCTATCTTTCCCAGGTATATCCTCGTTTCGCTGACTTCGTCGCGCTACGTGACCGGCTCGACCCGGACCGGCTCTTCGCCAACGCCTACCTGGACCGTGTCCTGGGCGCCTAGTTCTCCGTTCAGTTGACCCAAGTTCACCTCCATCCGGTACGTCTCACGCGAGAATCCCACGAGGACCCTGAATCGCTTGCTCAACCAGCCTGTCTATAGCAGGGTGAACGCGACAAAGCGAGACACGCACGGCCGAAGGCCGGTCGTGACTCGCGCCACGAACCTGCCTAGAACAAATATGTGACCGGCTTCATGTCGCCTCCGCAGCCCCTGGAGAAGGTGATGTTCGGACATGCCGGGTACGGTGCTTGGAAGGCAACCGGCTCACGCGAGAGACTCAAGGGTCCGGGGGAAGATTTCGCACGACGAAGGGACTCGCATGCAGGAGCTCCGTCTCGTCGCGGTGAGTGAGGACGGCACCTATCTCGTCCTGGCCACGGCCGGGAGAGGTACCCGCTTCACGCTGCCCGTCGACGACCGGCTCCGTGCTGCCGTCCGCGGCAACTTCTCCCGTCTCGGTCAATATGAGATCGAAGTGGAGAGCCCGTTGCGTCCCAAGGAGATTCAGGCCCGAATCCGAGCCGGGGAGACCGCCGAGGAGATCGCCGCCACGGCCGGCATCCCGGTCGAGCGGGTCCGCTGGTTCGAGGGGCCGGTGCTCCAGGAACGCGAGTACATGGCCCAGCAGGCCCAGCGCTGCGCCGTCCGCCTGCCCGGCGAGGCGGCCGCCCGACCCACGCTCGGCGAACTCGTCGCCGAGCGCCTCACCCGGCGCGGCGTGCCCGCCGACGAGATCGACTGGGACTCCTGCAAGCGCGACGACAACCTGTGGCGCATCAAGCTCGGGTACGTCTGGAACGGCCACACCCGCCACGCCGAGTGGCTCTTCGACCCGCGCCGCCGCCACGTCTCCCCCTACGACGACGAGGCGATGCGCCTGTCGTCCGACGACTACGTCGAGCCGCAGGCCGAAGAGGCGACGGTCCGGCCGTTCGTGCCCCGGATAGCGGGCAAGCTCGCCCCGGTGCCGCCGCGCGACTACGACTACGACATGGCCGAGCCGCCGCCGTTAAGGGTCGCCCCGACCGGCAACCTGCCCGACCACTTCTCCCCGCGTTTCACCCCCGAAGCCGCCCCCGCCGCCTTCCAAGAGCCCGAGCCGCCCCGCGTCACCGCGCCCGCGCCGCCCTACCAGGAGCCGCGCTACGCCGAGCCGCAGGTCAGCGCGCCCGCGAACTACGCGACCCCCGAGCCCCAGGAGCCGCGCCACGCGCCGGCGCAGCCCCACCACGCGGCGGCCGAGCCGCAGGTCAGCGCACCCCCGGCTCGCCAGGTG
>NZ_SZQA01000019.1 GCF_005233835.1 Herbidospora galbida
CGGGCGCGATCTCGGCCCCGGCCAGCCGCAGCAGCCGGGCCAGCACCGGCTGGTCGTCGGCCAGCGCGTCGCCCTGGGCGAGCAGATGGCGGGCCACCGCGACCGTGCTGCGGCCGACCGCGGCGTCGCGGTCGCGGGTGGCCCCGTTGACCAGCAGCGCCAGCGCGCCGGTGGCCCCGAAGCTCAGCACGAGCAGCGCCACGGCCGCGATCGAGACCAGGCCCCGCACGAACGTGCGCTTGTCGTCCGCCTGCCGGCCCTCGAACTCCTGGGCCGCGCTCGCCTCCAGGAACGCCACCTCGGCCGGGGTCAGCTCCCGCCGGATCCGCCGCACCGCCGCCCGCGCCGCCGCGAGCCGGGTGCCCGTGTAGAGGTGGGGCGCGGCGAACCCGCTGAGCACCCACCGGTCGGCGTCGGCGGCGAACTCGCGCCGCACCTGACCGGCGGCCCGATCGGCCTCCGTCCAGGCGGTGAAGCGGGGCCAGGCCCGGATCACCGCCTCGTGGGCCAGTTCGGCCGTCTCGCCGTCGGTCCGGACGAGCCCGGCCGCCACGAAGGGTTCGAGCTCGGGCGTCATCGGGCCCGGCCGCAGCGTGCCGTGGGGCCCGGCCAGCGCCGACAACGCCGTCCTGGCGTCGTTGTGTACCAGCGCCCGTTCGGCGCTGCGGGGGATCGCCCCGGTCACCCGGCCGGTGGCCCGGTAGCCCTCGAACGTCAGCGGGCCGCCCCCGCGCCGGTCCCACATCACCCGCAGCGTGTGGGCCAGCAGCGGCAGGTCGCCGTTGTGGTCGGCCAGGATCTCGTCGACCAGGCCCTCTTCGAAGGTCACCCCGTGAGCCAGAGCCGGCTGCTCGACGGCGGTGCGGAGGTCGTACGGAGAAAGGGGTGAGACCAGGAGCGGCCGGGAGAGGGCCGCGACCAGCTCGGGGTAGGCGGCGGCGTCGCCGGTGAAGTCGGCCCGCAGCACGAGCACCACGCGGGCCCGGGTGGCGGCGAGCGCCCCGACGAAGGTCTGCCGCGCGTCGAGGTCGCGGCAGGCCGCGAAGACCTCCTCGAACCGGTCGACCACGATCAGGCCGGGATCGCCGAACTCGTCGAGGTGATGGGGCGCGGCGGCCAGCCGTTCGTGGTCCATCGTGGCCCCGTACGCGGCCAGCAGCACGCCGACCGGATCGCCGCCGGGCCGCAGGCGCAGCCCGCCCAGCCCGACGTCGACGAGCGAGGTCTTCCCCGCCCCCGAAGCGCCCGTGACCACGAGGAGCTGCTCGCTCTCGGTACGCCGCCGCAGGTCGGACAGGAGGTCGTCACGGCCGAAGAACACGGCGGCGTCCGGCGCCTCGAACGGCGCCAGCCCCGGATAGGGAGGCCTGCTGCTCACCTGACCAGCATGGCCGGAAATCCGAAAAAAGTAACCGGCGGCTGTCGAAACACCGGCCGGCTGTTCGTGGAGGGGTCGTAGGTTCGCACGAGAACGAATGGAGAACACCCATGCGCTACCTGATCACGCTGACCCGCACCGCCCAGCCCGAGACCCCGCCGCCCGCCGAGCTCATGTCGGCGATCATGCGGCTCGGCCAGGAGGCCACCGAGGCGGGCGTCCTGGTCGACCAGAGCGGCCTGCGCGGGCTGGCCGCCGAGGTCGAGCTCGTCGGCGGCAAGCTGACCGTCTCCGACGGCCCGTTCGCCGAGGCCAAGGAACTGATCAGCTACGCGATCTACGAGGTCCGCGACGAGGCCGAGGCGGTCGAGTGGGCCAACCGGTTCATGCGGCTGCACCGCGACATGTGGCCCGGCTGGGAGGGCGTCTCCCGGGTCTTCCCGCTGATGACATTCTGAGGGCGTGGGCTCCGTCGATCCGATCCGCACCGTAGAGGCCGTCTGGCGCATCGAGTCGGCCAAGGTCATCGCGACCGTGGCCCGGATGACCGGTGACCTCGGCCTGGCCGAGGAGTCGGCCCAGGACGCCTTCGTGCTGGCCTTGGAGACCTGGCCGGCCGAGGGCGTGCCGGCGAACCCAGGCGGCTGGCTGACCACGACGGCCAAGCGGAAGGCGATCGACCAGCTGCGGCGGCAGGGCGTCTACGAGGAGAAACTCCGCGAACTCGCCCTGCTGCCGCCCGCCGCGCCCGAGCCGGAACTGCTGACGCTGATCTTCACCGCCTGCCATCCGCAGGTGCCCGTCGAAGGGCGGCTGGCGCTGACGCTGCGGCTGCTCGGCGGGCTGACCACGGCCGAGATCGCCCGCGCCTTCCTGGTGCCAGAACCGACCGTGGGGCAGCGGATCTATCGGGCCAAGACGGCGCTGCGGAAGGTCCCGATCGAGCTGCCGCCCGCCGAGGAGCTGCCCGCCCGCCTGGCCTCGGTCCTCGAAGTGATCTATCTGATCTTCAACGAGGGCTATGCGGCGACCTCCGGCGAGTCCTGGATCCGCGACGACCTGTGCTTCGAGGCGCTCCGGCTGTCGCGCGTGCTGGCCGCGCTGATGCCCGGCTCGTCCGAGGCGTCGGGCCTGCAGGCGCTGCTGGAGATCCAGTCCTCCCGCCTGGCCGCCCGCGTGGGCCCCGGCGGCGAGCCGGTCCTGCTCGCCGACCAGGACCGCTCACGGTGGGACCGCCTGCTGATCCGCCGGGGTCTCGAAGCGCTGGCCCGCGCCGAGTCGACCGGGGTCCTCGGCCCGTACGGCCTCCAGGCCGCCATCGCCGCCGTCCACGCCAGGGCCCTGACCTTCGCCGACACCGACTGGGCCCGGATGGCGGCCCTCTACCGCCTCCTCGCCCACGTGGCCCCGTCGCCGATCGTCGAACTCAACCGCGCCGTGGCGGTGGGCATGGCCGAGGGGCCCGAGGCCGGGCTGGCCGTCCTCGACGGCCTGACCCTCACGGGCAATCCCCACCTCGCGGCCGTCCGGGGCGATCTCCTCGAACGCAGTGGACGGCCGGAGGAGGCCAGGGCGGCGTTCCGGCAGGCGGCCGACCTCAGCGGGAACGCCCAAGAGAAGGCCCTCTACGAGCGCAGGGCTAACCCCGGGCCTTCCTGAAGGTCCGCCGCAGGTCGTCGACCCATTCGTCCGGGATCTCCCACGGGATGAAGTGGCCGCCCCGGTCGTGGGCGGTCAGATTCACGTGGTTGTACCAGCCGCCCCGGTCGCTCGCGGCGAAGGCGGCCACGCGCTGGTCGGTGGTGACGCCGGGAGGGTTCTCGTAGCCGACGAACGTGATGCCCGTGGGGGCCTCGACGGCCGGCACGCGGTCGTGGGAGGGGGTCCACGGGTGCCGGTTGGCGTTGGCGTAGTAGCGCATCGACGTGCCGATCGAGTTGTTCACCCAGTAGATCATCGTGTGGGTGAGCAGGTCGTCGGGGGTGAAGGCATCGCCGTCGCTCCAGGAGTCCCACCGCTTGAGCAGCCAGGCCAGCAGGCCCGCCGGGGAGTCGGACAGGGCGTGGGCGAGCGTCGAGGAGTCGAGCACGTGCACGGCCAGGTGCGAGGCGAACCGCCGGTCGAGCGCGATGATCCGGTCTCTGATCTCCGGCGGCAGGTCGTCGGGGAGCACCTGGCCCTGGGCCAGGTCCCAGCCCCGGTCGCCGTTGAACAGGGTGAGCTTCTGGCCCGAGCCGATGTGGATGCCGTAGAGGCTGTCGGCGTACTTGTGGCCGAGCTGCCCGCTGATCAGCGCGCCGATGTCGCATCCGGCGGCCGCGTAGCGCTCGTGGCCGAGCACCTCGGTCATCAGCGTGTGCCAGAGGTCGGCGACCATCCAGAAGTTCAGCTCGGGCCGGTTCCGCAGCGGGCCCGGGAACCCGAAGCCGGGCAGCGAGGGCACGATGACGTCGAACGCGTCTGCCGGGTCGCCGCCGTGCGCGGCCGGGTCGGCGAGGGCGTCGACCACCTTCGACCAGTGCCAGAACGTCCAGGGCCAGCCGTGGGTGAGGATCAGCGGCGTCGGGTCGGGGCCGACGCCGGGACGGCGCATGTAGTGGACGGGCACGCCGTCGACCTCGACCTGCTCGTGGTCGTAGGCGTTGATGGCCGCCTCGGCCTTGCGCCAGTCGTAGCCGTCGAGCCAGTGGTCGACCAGTGGCCGCAACCTGGCGACGGGCACCCCGTAGAACCCGTCGTCGTTGCCCTCGTCGGCGGGCAGCCGGGTCAGTTCGAGCCGCCGGCGCAGGTCGCCGAGCACCTCGTCGGGCACGTAGATCTTCATCGCAGCCCCGCGAACAGGTCGTCTTCGTGGTCGGGCGCCGGGACCTTGCTGACCACCCGGATGAAGTGCTCGGTCGACATGGCCAGCCGCTGCGTCTCCGGCGGCATCGAGAGCAGCGAGATGCTGTCGCCCTGGCTGCCGTGCGCCCGCAGCGCGGCCAGCTTCGCGTCGGCCTGCTCGTGGGTGTCGACCACCGTGGTGATCAGCTCGTCGGGGGTGCCGAAGTCGTCGGGCAGGTCCCATCCCGGGTCCATGCCCTGCTCCTTCATGGCGGCGTACGCCGCCTGGATGACCCGCCTCGGCACGGCCGTGTAGTAGAGCTTGGCGGGGATCCCGGTCGCCTCGGCCGCCGCCACCGCGACCCGGTGGGCCTGGATGTGGTCGGGATGCCCGTAGTTGCCGTTCTCGTCGTAGGTCACCACGACCTCCGGCCGGTACTTCTCCATGAGCGCCGCCACTTTGGCCACGGCCTGGTCGAAGTCGGCGTTGGCGAACGCGTCGGGGCTGTGGTTGCCCGCCCAGCCGTCCATGCCCGAATCGTGGTATCCGAGCAGCTCAAGGTGGGTGATGTTCAGGTGCCCCACCGACTCGGCCAGCTCGGCCAGCCGCTGCTTGGCCACGTCGTCTTCCGAGTGCCCCGGCTCCCCCGGCTTCACCCCGCCGGGCCCGTCGCCCTGCTCCCCGTTCGTGCAGGTCACCAGGACCGTACGCACCCCGTCGGCGGCGTATTTCGCGAAGCTCCCCCCGGTGCCCATGACCTCGTCGTCAGGGTGGGCGTGCACCGCCATCAGCGTCAGCATGCTCCAACGCTACGGCAGCGCCGGTTCCCCCAGGGAAGCACAGTCGCACCTTCGCGTGACATCTCGAATCACGTACCGGCGCGTCTTCTTTGCGCAGTCATCGAGGAGGACGCATGAACGGTTCGGGGAACGTCACCACACTCGACTCCATCGACACGACGAGGGTCGCCCGCCTCGCGGGCGGCCGCGACCAGGTCGTCTCGGCCCGCCGGCTGGTCTCGGCCACGATCGGCCGCGACCACCCGCTGCACGACGACTCCGTGCTGCTCACCAGTGAGATCGCCACGAACGCGGTCGTCCACTCCAGATCGGGCGACGGCGGCGTGTTCACCGTGACGGTCTGGTTCTCGGCCGACGAGGTGCGGGTGTGCGTCCAGGACGACGGCTCGCCCGAACCCCCGTGCGCCCGCCACGCGACCTCCACCGCCACGAACGGCCGCGGCCTCCCGCTGCTCGACGCCCTGGCCGACCGCTGGGGCATCGTCAGGGAGGGCGGCCGCAACAAGGTCTGGTTCGAGATCTCGCTCACCACCGCCCCGCCGTCGGCCCTGGCCCTCCCGCTGCCCCGATCGGCCTGAGCCTTAGTCGTCGTCGAGGCCGCCGAGCTCACGGGCCAGGAAGGCGAGCATGTCGGCGGCCAGGCCCGCCGCCCGGTCGGCCGAGCGGCCCGCGTGGCCGACCCCGGTCTCGTGGCGGAACAGGATCGGGCGCACGCCCGAGGTCGCGCCCTGCAGGGCCGCGCACATCTTGCGAGCGTGCAGGGGGTCGACGCGGCTGTCGCCGTCGAAGACGGTGAACAGCGTCGCGGGGTAGTCGACACCCTCCTTGACGTGGTGATAGGGCGAATAGGCCAGCAGCCAGGCGAACTGCTCGGGGTCGTCGGCCGACCCGTATTCCGGCACCCACGAGCTCCCGAGCCCCGACTTCTCGAACCTGATCATGTCGAGCACCGGCGCCGAGCACACGGCGGCGGCGACCAGCTCGGGGCGCTGGGTGACGAGCGCCCCGACGAGCAGCCCGCCGCCCGACTCTCCGGTGACCCCGAGCAGGCCGGGGGTCGTCCAGCCCGCCGCGATCAGGGTCTCGGCGGCGGCGGCGAAGTCGTCGAAGGAGTTCTGCTTCCGCCCCCGCATGCCCGCCCGATGCCACGCCTCCCCTTCTTCGCCACCACCCCTGACCTGGGCGAACGCGAAGACGCCGCCCGCCTCCAGCCAAGGGAGCACATAGGAGGAGTAGGAGGGCGTGAGCGGCACCCCGAACCCGCCGTAGCCGTAGAGGATGCACGGCCGGGGCCCCGGCAGGCCCTTGCCGAGCACGACCATCCGGACCGGCGTGCCGTCGGCCGACTGGTAGACGACCTGGTGCGACTCGATCTCGGGCAGCTCGGCCCGGCCGGGGGCCGCCTCCCAGAGCGTGGTCTCGCCGGTGCGGGCGTCGTAGCGGTAGACGCTCTCGGGCGTGACGTAGTCGGAGTAGGTGAACCAGACCTCGTGGTCACGGGCGGACATCCGCCCGATGGAGCCGAGACCGGGGAGCGGGACCGCTCCTTGACGCTCCCCGGTCTCGGGATCGTGGACGGAGATCTCCCCGATGGCGTGACGCACCCACGCCACCAGGAGGACCCCGTCGAGCAGGGCGAAGTCGGCGATCACGGCCTCCCCGTCTTCGGGGACGAGGTCGCGGAAGTCGCCGGGCGCGGCCGGATCGGCGACGAGCAGCCGGCCCCGGGGGGCGTCGAGGGTCGTGATCATGTACGCCCTCCCGTCGCCCCCCACCGCCACCGCCGACCGGGCCGGGACGTCCTGCTGGACCACCCGCCGGGCCGGGGTCACCAGGTCGCACAGCCACACGTCGTTGCCCGGCCCCCGGTTGACCGAGAGGGTCAGCCAGCGGCCGTCGGCGCTGAGGGCGATGCCGTCGGCGGCGGCCACGTCGAGGTCGTCGCCGTCGAGGCGGTGGACGCGGGCCCGCCGGTCGCGGACGTAGTAGAAGCCGTCGCCGCCCGGCAGCCAGGCCACCGGCGAGTGGCGGAGCCCCCCGATCGGGCCGTCGACGAGCGCGCCGGTCTGGGCGTCGAGGACGTAGAGCTCCGAACGCTCGTCGCCGCCCCGCGACAGCTGGCAGGCGACGAGCTTGCCGTCGGGCGAGGGATGCCAGGCGTCGAGCAGCGTGGTCGCGCCGGGGTCGATCGCCTCGGGGTCGAGGACGACCCGGTCGTCGGCGTAGAGGACCGGCAGCCGGCGGCCCGGATCGCGGCGGACGCGGAACGCGGTGCCCGCCCGCCAGACCGGGGCGCCCACGACGCCGGTGTCGCTCAGTTCGTCGATCCTGACCCGGAACCGGTCGCGGTCGGGGAGGAGCTGGCTGCGCCAGACCACTTCCTGCTGCGCCTGCCAGGCCCGCGTCTCGTCGGAGGCGGGGTCTTCGAGCCAGCGGTAGGGGTCGGAGACGACGTGCCCGTGAATGATCTCGATCATGACACCTGCCTGAGTCGGGGGTCCCAATGCCCGGCCAGATCCGCGTACAGGGGCGAGGCGGCGAGAAGTTCCTGGTGGGTGCCGGCGACGACCCGGGCGCCGTCCATGACCAGCACCTTCCGGGCCCGCAGTGCCGAGCTGATGCGGTGGGCGACGACGACGAGGGTGCCGCCCCGCTCCGCGAAGGCCTGCTCGACGCGGGCCTCGGCCGCCGGGTCGAGGCAGGAGGTGGCCTCGTCGAGGATGACCAGCGGCGCGTCGGCGAGATAGGCCCTGGCCAGGGCGACGAACTGCCGGTCGGCCGGGCCGAGCTCGGTGGCCTGGAGGCTGAGGTGCCCGGCCCCGATGGCGTCGAGCGCCTGCCGCATCTTCTTCTGGTCGTGCCCGCCGAGGTTCTCGGCGACGGTCCCCCGGAAGACGTACGCCTCCTGCGGGATCAGCGTCCGCTGCCCCCGGTCGAGCCGGGCGGCCGGCACCCCGCCGACGGTCACCCGCCCCTGACCGGGGACGATCAGCCCGGCGATCAGCGCCGCGAGGGTGGACTTGCCGATCCCGCTCGGCCCGACCACGGCGAGGTGCTCCCCTTCGGGGATGACCAGGTCGAGGCGGTCGACGACCGGCAGCGCCCGGGGACCGTAGGCGAAGGTGACCCCCTTCAGCTCGGTGTGCACCCCCTCGGCCCTGCGGGTCTCCTGCGGGGGCGGCGGCAGCGCGGCCCGCAGCCGGGCCAGCGTGACCCAGAGCCGCACCCCGCTCTCCCCCAGCCCACTGGCCAGGTTGAACAGCGCGGGCGTGAGCGACTGCATCACATAGGCGAGGGTCCCGAGCACGACCCCCGGGGTGGCCCCCAGCCGGGGCGCGTAGGCGAGCACCAGCAGGATCGGCGCCCAGGCCCCCACGCCCAGCACGACGGTCCGCAGGGTCGTGACCGTCGCCAGTCTTCCGGCCGCGAGCCGCTGGCCGTCGAAGCGGGCGCCGGCGTAGCGGGCGGCGTGGTCTTCGTCGCCGGACGCGGCGATGTCGCCGAGCGCGGCGGTGACCTTGACCAGGCTCTCGGCGGTGGCCTCGTCGGCGAGCAGGTAGGCGTGCTGCCTCTTGGCCAGCTCGGGCAGCGAGAAGAGGAACGCCCCCAGCCCGAGCAGCAGCGGCGGCAGCACCAGCAGGAGCAGCTCGGGCATCAGCGCCGCCACGCCGGCGACGACCCCCAGGAAGGCGAACACGAACGCCTTCACCGACCCGATCACCCCGGTGAACGCGTCGCGCGCCACCTCGACCTGCAGGTTCGCCCGGGTGACGGCGGCCGGGTCGTCTCTCCCGGCTTCGAGCGCCCCGCGGATGGTCGCCGTCAGCAGCTCCTCCCTGACAGGCTCCACGATGCCCGCCAGCGTGACGACCACCTGCCGCGCGCCGACGGCGGCGAAGATCCAGGAGACCCCGAGGAGGAAGGTCCAGGACAGCCCGGCGACGGCCTGGTGCGCGGCGAACGCGTCGACGGCCCGCGCGACGGCCAGCCCGATGACGAACGCCGGCGCGGCCTCGACCAGCGACCAGAGGACGAACCGCCGCACCTGCCCGGGCTGCGCGTGGAAGGAACGCCAGAGGAACACCCCGACGCGGGTCCGGTGCCCGAAGGAGATCACGATCGCGCCTCCCCGCCCTGGAAGACGGCCCGGTAGGCCGGGTCGTGCCACAGCGCGAGGTGGCGGTCGAAGCCGCGCAGCCGCCCGTCGTGCAGCCAGATCACCCGGTCGGCCCGCGCGGCGACGGCGGCCCGGTGGGTCACCATGACGCGGGTGCGGGTGTCGGCGGACAGGGCCGTGGAGACCTGGCGTTCGGTGATGGTGTCGAGGCTGGAGGTGGCGTCGTCGAGCACCAGCAGGCGGTTTCCCTTCGCGAAGGCCCTGGCCAGGCCCAGCCGCTGGCGTTCGCCGCCCGACATGGGGGCCTCGGACAGAGGGGTGCGGTAGCCGTGGGGCAGGCGGCGGATGAAGTCGTCGGCCCCGGCGGCCACGGCCGCGGGGCGGGAGCCGCCGGTCGCGTCGGCGACCGTGTCTCCGACCAGGTGGGGCCTGGCGACGGCGTACCCGACGGCGGTGCGGAGCGACTCGCGGGTCAGCGACCGCAGCGGGACCCCGTCGAGCAGGACCTCACCGGTCTCCGGGTCGTCGAGCCGCGCCGCGAGCCGCGCGAACCGCGACGCCCCCGTGCCGACCACGGCCACCGAGGCGCCGCCCTGGATCTCCAGCCCGAGGCCGGGGACGCCGCGAAAGGTCAGTGTTCCGGGGCCGGGGGGCAGCGTCCGCACCCCGTGGACCCTCGGGCATTCGTCGAGGACGTCGGCCAGCCGGGCGCCGGCCGCGCGGGCGCGGGCAAGCCGGCCCAGCGAACCGATCGCGGGCCCGAGACCCGCTCCGATGACCACGTAGCGGGCGGCGGCGTAGAGCTCGCCGACCGACAGCTCACCGGCCGCCAGCCGCCAGCCGCCGACGGCCAGCACCAGCACCTCCAGGAGCGGCACCACGATCGCGGCCCGCACTCCGGCGTCGGCGTTGGCCCGCCACAGCGCCATGGCGTGGCCGCGCACCACCGGGAGCGCGGTCAGCACCCGCCGGGTCTCCTGTTCGGCGGTTCCGGCCGCCGCGATCGTACGGGCGCCGCCGACCGCCTCGACCAGGCGCGCGGCGATGTCGGCCTGCGCCTCCTGGTAGCCGCCGGCGATCACCGTGGAGACCTTCAGGAACCGCTTGAGCACGAAGGCGATCGCGACCAGCCCGCCCGCCAGCGTCAGCGCCAGCCACGGATCGATCAGCACGAGCAGGACCAGCGCCCCGGCCGACGGCACCACCATCGCCACCGACGCGACGGCGGCGTCGGCCGCGCGCCCGGCCTCTTCGGCGTTGAGGCCGAGCCGGGTCACCAGGTCGCCCTCGGGGATCCGCCGGGTCACGCCGGGTCCGGCGCCGAGCAGATGGGAGAGCGCCCGGTGGCGCAGCCAGGCCGCCGCCCGCGCGCCACCGGTGGCGCTCATATGGACACCGAGACCGTCGCAGGCGACGAGGAGCACCACGACGGCCCCGGCGCAGACCACCCACGCCGCGGAGAAGGTGTCGACGGCGCGGCCGAGCACGAACGGCAGTGCCAGCTCAAGGCCGGCGCCGACCAGCGCGACAGCGGCGAGCACGCCCGCCGCGGGCCCGCTACGCCTGATCGCCTCGGTTGTCAGCCGGTCGGCCGTCCGCAACGCCGAGTCCCTCTCTTCACGTGGGCGGAGACTTCGAAAAACGGGGAGGGCCCTGGGCTCCCGCGAGCCCAGGGCCCCGATCGGGTGCCTAGTGGCAGAGCAGCAGGCTCAGGTTGCTGGGCGTCTGGGACGCGCAGCCGAGCAGGGTCAGCGTGCTGCCGCCGCCGCCGTGGCCGCCGCCACCGTGGCCGCTGCCGCCGCCGGGAAGCTCCATCGCCTGAAGGTCGAGAAGAACCATGGTGATGCTCCTTTACGAAGTTTCTCTATCGGGAGGAAATTCGAGATCTTTAGAAAGGTGGAGCTAGCTGTTCGGGGCCCCGATCACCTCCTTGGCCGGTGGGCGAAGGGGGACGCCACCAGGCACGGCGTAGGGTTCCGCGCCAAGTGGATGTGTGAAGGGCAACGGCGTGCCGCTGAGGGCGTAGAGGACGCCGGCGGTGCCGGTCGCGAAGTCCATCGACAGCCGGAGCAGCTGGTCGCCGGGGAAGGCGATCCCGTCGCGGTAGGGCAGGACATGCCAGTCGAGGCCGGGGATCAGGGTCCGGTCGGCCATCACCATCCCGGCCCGCCCGGCGAACAGGCCGGGCTGCACGAAGAACCGGCAGCGGCCCACTTTCAGCAGGTCGGGCAGGGCGGCGGCCAGCGATGAACCGGGCCGCTGGCGCAGCAGGTCGGCCAGCACGATCGCGATGCCGACCGAGCCCTCGTCGAGGTAGGGAAGGGTCCGCCAGCCTTGGTTGACCTGCAGCGATCCGTCGGACGTGAGGACGCAGCGCTTCAGGTCGAGGCGCAGCGCCCGTTCGGCCAGATCGAGCAGCGCCGGATCCCGGGTGTGGTCGTAGGCGCGCAGGAACAGCAGGGCGGGGCCGCTCAGGCCGTAGAGGAGACCGGCTCTGGGGTTCGCGCCGCCCGACGTCTCGGGTACGTCGTCGGGAAGCCGCTCGGCGCAGAGTTCGACCAGCGGGCGGGCGTCGAGCCCCAGGTGGAGCAGGTTGAGCCCGATGCCGGCCAGCCCCGACCACAGCCCGAGGTCGAGCTCGCGCCACCGGCCCGCCATCGCGCGGTCGACGAGGTCGAGCGCCCGGTCGACGTGGCCGAACCGGTCGAGGACGTAGGCGACGCCGTGCAGGCCGTCGTAGAAGCCGGGCGGTGACTCCGGCCGCTGCCGGAGCAGCCACTCTTCGAGGTCGGGGAAGCGCCCGGCCCCGGCCGCGTCGAGCGCGAACAGCACCCCGGCCGCGCCGTGGGCCAGGTTGACGCCGCCGCCGGGCCGGAACTGGGCGGGGTCGCCGGGGAACAGCCGGTCGGCCCGCTCGGGCGTGGCACTGGCCAGGATCGCCCGCGCCATCGCCGCCATCGGGTCGCCCAGGGTCACGCTGGCCGTCGGCCCGCCCCCGATGGGCCCGCTGATCGTGTGGACGGCCCGCTTGACGAGCTCGGGCGGCACCGGGAACGTGTCGACGATCAGCCGCCCGAGCTGGCTCGCCTTGGCCCGCGCCAGCGGCACGGTGATCGTGAGCTGCGGCGCGAACAGGCCCAGCGTCAGACAGGCGAGGGCGTAGTGGTCGACGTCGGCGCCCCGGCGGTCGGCCGGCGCCTGGAAGGCCGGGTGGGCCAGCACCGACCGCCCGCGGTCTTCGACGAAGGTCGCGACCTCGAAGTCGATGAGGACGAGCCGCCCTTCGGGCGTGACCAGGATGTTGTTGGGGTGGAGGTCGCAGAAGACGACCCCGCGTTCGTGCAGCGCCTCGATCGCGGCCCGCACCTTGGGCAGCGTGTCGAGCGCCCAGACGGTGTATTCGGCGATCGACTCGGCGGTCGCGTCGGCCTTGGTCAGCGGGAACGTGCGGACCAGGGTGCGCTGCAGCGGCGTGGCGTCGACGAACTCCATCACCAGGAAGTGGTGGTCGCCGAGCACGAAGTAGTCGCGGTAGCCGGGCACGCAGTCGAGCCCGTCGAGCCGCCGCAGCACCTCGCGCTCGTGCTGGAGCCGCGCCACCGCGTCGCGTTCGGCCGCGTCGAGCCCCGCCATCGGCCTGGCCTCCTTGAGCACGACCCGCTCACCGCTCCGCCTGTCGGTGGCGAGGTAGACGCCACCGCCGTTGGAGAAGTGCATGACCGACTCGACCGCGTAGGGCAGCTCGGTCGTGGTGACCGCGTTCCTGGCCTCCAGGTGGGGCGTCAGGAAGCCGGGCAGCTCGACCCAGTCGGGAACCGTGAACGACGGCCCCCGGACGTCGGGCACCAGCTCGCCCCGGTCGTTCTCCATCGCCGGCACGAGGTCGCCGTTGGCGGCCACGCAGCGCCGGGCCACGAACCCGCCGTAGCGGACGAAGAGGGGCCCGTCTCCGTAGCGGAGATCGCTCAGGATGTAGGGCCCCCGCACCCCCGCCAGCAGGCCGTCGAGCTCCTTGAGCGTCAGCTCCAGACAGTCTTGCCTCGGGTAGATGGTGACCAGTTTGCCGCTCGCGCCCCGCGCGGCCCCTTTTGAGTTGAGCATCGTGACGACAGACCGGCTGCGCAGGAATTTGAAGGGGATATCACGTTCGACGCAATAATCCCAGACGATTTCCAGCACCCGCGCCGCGTCGGCCAGCCCGGCCGACACGTGGATCTTCCAGCCCTGCGGCGGAACATCGTGGCCGGTCGGGGCGTAGTGGAACCAGGTGTCGGACGGCTGGTGGGACCAGCCACGCGGAACCTCACGTCCTGCCACGGCGAAATCCGGAATTTCGATTCCGCGCCGGTCGGCGGTGTCGTAGAAAAGCCGGTCCGCGAGGCAATAAAGCTCATACTGGTCATTCACTGCCATCTCCCTGCTTTCTGCTAACAGGAAGAATTCCGGATAACCCCAGGAGCTTCTAGTTACAAGTTCAATCAATCCTCCGTGGGCAAACGTCACGGGTGTCGTCGTGAAATGCGGCCTGACCTGTGCCGGAAGAGACCCGGTGATCGGCTTGTTGCACCATGACATGGGAGATCGTTTCGCCGACCTGACGGTCATCAGGCGCCTGCTGAACGACACGACGACCTGGGCCTTCGTCGGCCTTTCCGGCGATCCCGGTCGAACCGTCTTCAACCAGGCCCAACTCATGAAGCGGCGCGGCAAGCGGATCATCCCGGTGCATCCGGACGGCAGGCCCGTCCTGGGCGAGACCACCCACCGGACCCTCGCCGAGGTGCCGGTCCCGATCGACGTGGTGGCCGTCTACCGGCGCACCGCCTTCGCGGGCGGCGTGATCGACGAGGCGATCGCCGTGGGCGCGGGCGCGGTGTGGCTGCCGCTCGACGTGTACGACGAGGCGGCCGGCGACCGCGCGCTGGCGGCCGGCCTCGACGTCGTCATGAACCGCTGCCCGGCGGTCGAGTGGGCGCTACGCCGCTGACCGGAGCAGCCGCACGAGGTGGCGGCCGGCCAGCGCGCTCAAGGCCAGGTGCCCCGTGATCAGGGCGATCTGGAACGCGCGCTGGCCGAGGGTGAGCTCGGCCGCGTAGCCGCCGTCGAAGAAGCCGGAGACGAACGCCAGCGCCCCCGCGACGACCAGGAGCGCGGCGGCCGGGATCGCGACGGCGCGGCGGTCCCTGGTGACCGCGAAGGCCAAGACCGCCTGGGCGGCCATCATCGGGAGCGGCGCCGAGAGGAGGGCCTGCGGGCCCAGCGCGTCGAGGAACGTGGGGTTGAGGCCGGTCGACAGCGAGATCGCCGCACCGGCGACGTCCATGACGAGCAGGACGCCGACGGTGCCGGCGACGGGTTTCTTCGTAGGCGGTGACATGGGGGTTTTCCTCGTTCAGGGTGACGACCCTCCGAGGATCCACGCCGGAGCGGGCGGGTGTCGTGAGGCGACGGTCCCGACTTCGCCGGGACGTGACGACCCGGCTCAGCCCGACTCGCGGACCACCAGCTCCGTCGGCAGTATCACCGGGTCGGTGCGCCCGTCTTCGAACAGCCCGAGCAGCAGGCTGACCACCGCGAGGGCCTGGTCGGCCATGGGGCTGCGTACGGTCGTCAGCGGCGGATCGGTGTAGAGCGCGGCCTCTATGTCGTCGAACCCGACCACGGCCACGTCGTCGGGGACCCGCCGCCCGGCCCGGCGCAGGGCGTGCAGGGCGCCGATCGCCATCAGGTCGTTGGCGGCGAAGACGGCGTCGAGGCCCGGGTCGTCTTCGAGGAGCTGGCACATCGCCTGGTCGCCGGAGACCCGGGTGAAGTCGCCGACCGCGATGATCGACCGGCGGCCGGTGTCGCGCAGGGTCTCGCGGTAGCCGGTCAGGCGATCTTGCGAGGCGATCATGTCGAGCGGGCCCGAGATGGTGGCGATCCGCCGCCGGCCCCGGCTCAGCAGGTGCTCCACCGCCTGCCGCGCTCCCCCGAGGTTGTCGTTGTCGACGTAGGGGACCGAGGGGGCCGAGACGGGCTTGCCGAAGGACGCCATCGGCAGGCCCATCCGCATCAGGGCCGCCGGCAGCGGGTCGGCCCCGTAGAACGACACCAGCATCACGCCGTCGACGTGCCCCGCCGCGACGTACTCCTGGACGCGCACCCGGCTCTCGTCGGACCCGGCGAGCATCAGCACGACCTGCTTGGACGCCGCCTCAAGGGCCCGCGACGCCGAGCGCACCACGGCCGAGAACATGGGGTCGTCGGAGAACAGCCCGGCGGGCGGGTCGGAGACCACCAGGGCGATCGAGTTGGTCCGCTGGGTGACCAGGCTGCGGGCGACCGAGTTGGGCACGTAGCCCAGCTCGTTCACCGCCCGCAGCACCAGCTCGCGGAAGTTCGGCGTCACGGTCGTGTCGCCGTTGACCACCCTTGAGACGGTCGACTTGGACACGCCGGCGCGGGCGGCGACCGCCTCCAAGGTTGGACGTTTCACTCGATGCCGTTCCGCTGGATGACATCCCGGTACCACAGAGCGCTGTCTTTGGGCAGACGGCGCTGCGTGGCGTAGTCGATCCGCACGATACCGAACCTCTGGTGATATCCCTCCGCCCACTCGAAGTTGTCGAAGAGCGACCACACCAGATAGCCGCGCAGGTCGGCCCCCGCCTCGATGGCCTCGTGGCAGGCGCGCAGGTGACCGTCCAGGTAGGAGACCCGGTCGGTGTCGGGCACCCGGTCGCCGACGACCTTGTCGTGGAAGGCGGCGCCGTTCTCGGTGACCAGCAGGCCGACGTCCGGGTAGTCGCGCGACAGCCGGACCAGCAGGCGCGACAGGCCCGAGGGGATGATCGGCCAGCCCATCGCGGTCTGCGGGCCCTCGATGGAGACGAAGTCGACGCCGTCGGCGCCGGGCCACGCCAGGGGCGCCACCGCGCCCGCGGACGCCTGGACCACGCACGGGTTGTAGTAGTTGATCCCGAGCAGGTCGATCGGCTGGCAGATGATCTCCAGGTCGCCGTCGCGGATGTGGTCGAGGCCGCCGTGCCGCTCCACGATCTCCAGGACCTCCCTCGGATAGACGCCCTTCAGCGCCGGGTCGAGGAACTGGCGGTTCAGCAGCGCGTCCACCAGGCCGACGGCGCCTGCGTCCTCCGCCGACAGGGCGATCCCCGCGTCCAGGATCTGGGCGGGGGTGACGACCGGGGCCATGTTCAGCGTCAGCGCCAGGGTGCCCGTGAGGTTCTGGGCGGCCAGGCCGTGGGCGAGCAGCAGGTGGTGGGCGGCCTTGAAGGCGGCCGAGGCGTCGGTGACGCCGGGGGCGTGCACGCCGCTGCCGTAGCCGAGGAACGCCGAGACCCACGGCTCGTTCAGGGTCGTCCACGTCGAGACCCGGTCGGAGAGCCGGGCGTGCACGGCCGCCGCATAGTCGGCGAAGTAGTAGGCCGTGTCGCGGGAGGCCCAGCCGCCGCGGTCTTCGAGGTTCTGCGGCAGGTCCCAGTGGTAGAGGGTCACGTACGGCGTGATCCCGGCGCCCAGCAGTTCGTCGACCAGGCGCTCGTAGAAGTCGAGGCCGCGCGGGTTGGCCGGGCCCGAGCCGTCGGGGACGACCCGGGGCCAGGCGGTGGAGAAGCGGTAGACGTCCAGGCCGAGATCGGCCATCAGACGCACGTCCTCCGGATAGCGGTGGTAGTGGTCGCAGGCGACGTCTCCGGTGTGGCCGTCGGCCACCTTGCCGGGGGTGCGCGCGAAGGTGTCCCAGATCGAGACGCCGCGCCCGTCTTCCCGAGCGGCCCCCTCCACCTGGTACGACGCCGTCGCGGCGCCCCAGATGAACCCCTCGGGAAACTCGATGTCCGGCGTCATCCCTTGACCGCCCCCTGCATGATTCCTCCGATGATGTGCTTGCCGAGAAAGGCGAACACGATGACCAGCGGCAGTGTGCCGAGGGCGGTCCCCGCGAGGCCCATCACGTAGTCGTTGACGTAACCGGCGGCCAGGGTCGACAGCGCCACCTGGACCGTCGGGTTCTCCGGGGTCAGCACCATGAGCGGCCACATGTAGTCGTTCCAGGCCGTCATGAAGGTCAGCATGCCGAGTACGGCCGCCGCCGGGCGGGCCGCCGGGAAGACGACGTGCCACACCAGGCCCCAGGTGGTGCAGCCGTCGACGCGGCCGGCCTCCAGGAGTTCGGTGGGCAGCGCCCGGGACAGGTACTGCGTCATGAAGAACACGCCGAACGCGTTGACCAGGGCGGGCACGACGACGGCGTACAGGGAACCGACCCACTCCAGCTTCACCATGAGGATGTAGAGCGGGATGATCCCGGCCAGGGTCGGCACCATCATCGTGCCGACGGTCATGAGCAGCAGGATGTTGCGGCCGCGGAAGCGCAGTTTGGCGAAGGCGAAGCCGGCCAGGGTCGAGAAGAACATGACCGAGATCGAGATCGAGCCCGCCACGAAGACCGAGTTGAGCATGGCCAGGCCGAACGGCACGGTGTCGAAGACGCGGCTGACGTTCTCGAAGAAGTTGCCGCCGGGAAAGAGCGGCGGCGGCACCGACGCCAGCGACGCGTTGTCGCGCGAGGCCACCACGATCGAGTAGTAGAGCGGGATCGTGAAGAAGAACGCGACCGCGGTCAGGGTGAGGTAGGTCAGCCGGTTGTTGACCCGACGGCCGGTCATCGGATGCTTCCCTTCATCCTGTTGGTGAGCAGGTAGTTGATCCCTGCGATGATCAGGATGAAGACGAAGATCATCCAGGAGATGGCCGAGGAGAAGCCGAAGTCGAGGCGCATGTAGTTCTCGTAGAAGAACAGCGAGAGCGTCTGGTACTGCCGGTCCTGTCCACCGGTGAGGGTGTAGGCGCCGAACAGCAGCGGCTCGGCGAAGATCTGCATCGAGCCGATGGTCGAGGTGATCACCACGAAGGCGATGGTGGGCCGGATCATGGGCACCGTGACCTTGCGGAGCTGGGTGAAGCTCGACGCGCCGTCGATGGTGGCGGCCTCGTACAGCTCTCTCGGTACGGCCTGCATCGCGGCCAGCAGGATGAGCGCGTTGTAGCCCGTCCACCGCCACATGATCATCGTCGAGATGGCCACATGGGAGCTCAGGGTGCCGTCACGCCAGGCGACGCCCTCGAAGCCGAAGCTGGTGATGACCCAGTTGATCAGGCCGAAGTCGCGGCCGAAGATCTGCGAGAAGATCACCACGACCGCCACGACGCTGGTGACGTTGGGCAGCAGCAGGGTGATGCGGAAGAAGTTCTGGGCCCGCAGCGGCCGGTTCAGCAGGTGGGCCAGCCACAGCGCCAGCAGCAGCTGCGGCAGCATCGACAGCAGGCCGATCGACAGCGTGTTGAACGTGGCGTTCCAGAAGTACGAGTCCGCCAGCAGGACCCTGAAGTTCTCCAGGCCCACGAAGGTGTGCTCGTCGTCCAGCAGCGTCCACTCGTGCAGGCTCACCCAGAGCGTGTAGCCGATGGGGAACAGCCCGAAGGCGCAGAACAGCAGGAAGAACGGTGCGACGTACGCGTACGGCGAGGCTTTGACGTCGACCATGTGCCGCCAGTGGCGGCCGGTCAGCCGGCGCTTGCCTCCCGGTCGCCGTGGCGGCGCTGCGCGTTCCGGGGCACGCGTGGCCATGGCGCTCCTTTCGAGGGAAAGCGGGGTGGCCGGACCGGCCACCCCGCGGCGTACGGCTACTTGATCTTCTCGGAGTCCGCGACGGCCTGCTTCCAGGCCTCTTCGGGGTCCTGGCCCTGGAGTTCGATGCGGCCGAGGCCGTTGCCCATGGCGACGTTCACGTCACCGGACTTGGGGCCGGTGTACTGCGGCTTTAGCGCCTTGGCGGCGTCGGTGAAGATCTTGCCGATCGGGGCGTCGCCGAAGTAGGGGTTCACGAACTCGGCGACGGCCGGGTCGGTGTACAGGGCGGGCAGCGACGGCAGGGCCGAGGCGTCCTTCCACAGGGTGAGCTGGCTCTCCTTGCTGGTCAGGAAGTTGATCAGCTCGGCGGCCTCCTTGGGGTGCTTGCCCTGCTTGGGGGCGAGCAGGTGGGTGCCGCCCTGGTTGCCGCCGCCGCCGGGCACGGCCGCGATGTCCCAGGTGCCCTCGCCGGGCTTCTGGTCCTTGATCACGCCGGTCTTCCAGGCGGGGCAGACCATCGTGGCGAAGGTGCCCTTGGCGATGCCGGTGGTCCACTCGGGGGTGAACGCGACGAGCTTGCCCGACAGCTTGTTCTGGATCATGGAGACCGAGATGTCCCAGGCCTTGCGCACGTCGGGGTTGCTGCCGACGACGACCTTGTCGCTGGTGTCGTAGAAGCCGACGGGGGCCTGCTCGACCATCGCGCGGAAGTGCTCACCGGGGCCGTCGGTGAAGGCGGCCTTGCCGCCCGCGGCGACGAACTTCTTGCCGGTCTCGACGTACTGCTCCCAGGTCGGCCACAGGGCGCTGACCTCGTCGCGGTTCGTGGGCAGGCCGGCCTCCTTGAAGAGGTCGGGCCGGTAGCACATGGCCAGGCCGCCGACGTCGGTGCCGAGGCCGATGAGCTGGGAGCCGTCCTTCGACAGGCCGAGCTGCCACTTCCAGTCGAGGTACTCGGACTGGCGCGAGCTCAGGCCGTAGTCGCCCAGGTTGTGGAACTTGTCGGCGACCTCGCGGAAGGTGGCGATGAAGCCGCCCTCGACGGCGACGACGTCGGCGGCGCCCGCCCCGGTGGCGACCTGGGTGACCAGGTTGTTGTGGTGGTCGTTGAACTGCGCCCGGCGCTCGGTGATCTCGACGTTCGGGTGGGTCTTCTTGAACTCCTCGTACAGCGGCCCGTAGTGGAAGTCGCTGAAGAGGGCGACGGTCAGCTTGACCGGTTCGGCGGGGGCGGAGGCGCCGCCGCTGGCGGCTCCGGGGGCCGGCGTGCTCTCCCCGCCACCACAGGCGGCGGCCAGGAGGGAAGCGGCGATCAGGGGCACCAGCAGCCGCGCGGCACGGCGGCGAGGGGGGTGAGACATGCCGATGGAACCTTCCTATTTTTGATCATGAAGAGAACGTTCCCTGGAGTGAGGGTCGAGCTGGGCCCGTGGGGTTGTCAATGGGCTGAGAGATAACGATCGTCGTGACCTCCAGGGAACGTTCCCTGGAGTTTTCACACGTTTCAGCAGCTCACAGACTTGATCCGGGGATCTCCTGAATCAGGTAGAGCGCTTTCTCAAAAGTCTCGCTAGTTTCCTGCAAGTTAAACCTAGTCTTGACAAAAGTCCAGAAGTCGCAGGACGATCCGATCGCGAGAGCGCTTTCTGTTCTCTCGGGTACGGCTCGACGCCGTCTTCCGCCGAGGAGGTTCCACGTGGGGATCGACCCAGGTGAGCGGGCGTGCGCCGGCCGGGAACAGAGCTTTCGACAGGGCCTAGGGCAGGGCCCGAGGCGGGAGGCCCCTCTGGGCGCCCGCCGGGTACGTGGCAAGAAGGTGCAGGCCGTCGGTGCCGGAAGGGTCGCGCCGGACCCGACCGGCGCCGACGACCGCCGGGTTCGCCCGATTGGCGAACCCGGGCGGCCGCCCGCGGAGCCGACCTCGGATCCGGGCGGCGGGCGTCAGCCCCGGGCCTTCAGGGCCTCGCGCCGGCCTTCCAGTTCCTCCGCGAGGGTGTCGAGCTGATCGGCGTTGGCGATGAGGGTGGCCAGCTCCGCCGAGTCGGCCGGGCCGTCACCCGCCCGGTCACCGATCTGCTCCCGCAGGGAACGGGCCTCCGCGCGGATGCGGGCGATCTCCTCTTCCACCTGCTGCAGCTCACTCATAACGGCCCCATACCCAAGCAATTGGAGATCATGGACGACCGCATGTAAAACTCCGAAACGCGCCAGGGCGACATGAAGGGCCGAATCCGGGGCAGACAAGTGGGCCACGCCACATCTGCATTCGAGGTGAGAACACATGGTTCTTCTGGGCCTTCTCCTGATCGTGGTCGCGGGTGCAGTCTTGATCGAAATCTCCATTCAGGACACGACCGCGACGGCCACCACCCCCATCACCGTGCTCGACTGGAACTTCACGCTGACCTCCTTCGAGATGTTCCTGCTCGGCGCGGCCACCGCCGCGGGAGTCCTCATCGGCCTGGCGATGGTCAGCGGCGGCATGCGCCGCGGCGTCGCCAAGCGCCGCAAGATGCGTGAGGAGCGGCTGGCCGAGCGCGACCGGGTCTCCCGGCTGGAGAGCGAGAAGCGGGATCTGGAGCAGCAGCTCGTCGACCGGAACCACAACGGCGTCGACGACCGCGACGAGACCCCGCCCGCCGACCGGGTGGAGGACGGCGACCGGCTCGTGGCCGGTGGACGCCACTCGCGCCGCGAGGACGGCTTCTGACCGGCGGCACACCGATCGGCCCCTGCCTGAACACAAGGCGGGGGCCGATCGGCTTTTCCCCATTGGAACGGTTCTGCCATGCTTCTCCCGATCAGCTGCGGAGAAGAGTGCGATGACCGATCTGTTCACGCTCGGCGAGGTGCTGGGCGTCGTGACCGCCGACCGAATCCGGCACGACATGTCCGCCCGGCTCGACCTGGAGGGCCCGGAACTGACCGTGGCGGTCGGCCTGGCCCGGCTCGGGCACTCGGTGGCCTACGTCGGCCGGGTCAGCGACGACGAGATCGGCGTCCGCACCACCACGGTGCTGCGTGGCGAGGGCGTGGACGTCTCCCACATGCGGGTCGACGAGACCGCCGCCAGCGGCCTGGCGCTGCGTCAGCGCCGGATCGGCCGGGTCGCGCACGCCGTCTTCTACCGGGGCGGCTCGGCCGGGTCGCGGGTGTCGACGGGCGACGTGCCGACGGAGGTCCAGGACGCCCGCATCCTGCACGTCACCGGCATCACCCCCGCGCTGAGCGGGTTCGCGTGGAGCGCGGTGCACCACGCGGTGAAGCTGGCCAAGGACGCCGGGGTGCTCGTCTCGGTCGACGTGAACCACCGGCCGAACCTGTGGGAGAGCGTCGAGGAGGCCCGCGAGGGGCTGCGGGAGCTGTCGGCGTCGGCCGACGTCCTGTTCGCCAACCAGGACGAACTCAGCCTGGTCGAGCCCGCCCTCTCCCGGGTGCCCGAACTCGTCGTGATGCGCGGCTCCAAGGGCGCCAGCGCCACGGTCGAGGGCTTCCGGTACGACACCCAGGCCGCCCCCGTGACCGTCGTCGACGCCACCGAGGTCGGCGGCGCGTTCGTGGCCGGATACCTGAGCGCGCTGCTCGACGGGGTGCACCCCTCCGACCGGCTCAAGCGGGGGATCTCGGTGGCGGCGTTCGCGGTGGCCGCCCACTCGACCTGGCAGGGCCTGCCGACCAGGTCAGAGCTTCCCCCGTGACCTGACCCGCAGGTTCTGCGGGTCGTAGACCGGGCCCTTGACGACGTCGGCGCCGACCCAGCCGCCGTTCACGCCGACCTCCGCCCTGGCGGTGCCCTTGGGCAGGTAGGCGTAGGCGATCGACCGGTCGACCCGGTGGCCGTAGCCGCCCGAGGTGACCCGCGACGTGGGGACGCCGTCGACCCGTACGGGTTCGCCGCCGAGGCAGACCTCGGCGGGGTCGTCGACGACGAGGCAGGCGAGTTCCACTTCCGATTCGGTGCGCGGCACCGACTTCCGGACCGCGAAGCCCAGGCCGGCCTCGAACGGGGTCGTCTCGGGGGTGATGTCGGCCCCCCAGACCCGGTAGCCCTTCTCCAGGCGCATCGAGTCGATCGCCTTGTAGCCGCCGGGCCGCACGCCGGTCTCCGCCAGCAGGTCCCACAGGGTCAGCCCGAACTCGACCGGCGTGTAGAGCTCCCACCCGTACTCGCCGACGAAGGTGACCCGCTGGGCCCGCACCGGCACGGAGCCGACGCTGATCTCCCGCGAGCGCATGTAGCCGAAGCTCAGGTCGTCGTCGGTCAGGCTGCTCAGGATGTCGTGGGAGTCCGGTCCCCACAGGCAGTAGCAGGCGTAGGCCGAGGTCACGTCGGTGACGTCGACGCCGTGCCGGCGCAGCAGCGCGGCGTCGTGGCCGCCGAAGGCGGTGCCGGTGACCAGCCGGAACCGGTCGTCGCCGAGGCGGGTGACCGTGACGTCGGCCTCGATGCCGCCGCGCGCGTTGAGGAGCTGGGTGTAGACGACCGTGCCGACCGGGCGGTCGAGGTCGGCCCCGGCCAGGGCCTGGAGCCGCTCGAAGCCGCGCAGGTCGAACTTGGCGAAGGAGGTCTGGTCGAACAGCCCGGCCGAATCGCGCGTGGCCAGGCACTCCTCGCGGACGGCGGGCGACCAGATCCGCCCGGCCCAGCCCTTGGGGCGCGGCGCGTCGTCGCCGGTGGGCGCGTACCAGTTGACCCGCTCCCACCCGGCCTTCTCCCCGAACTCGGCGCCCCGTTCGGCGTGCCGGGCGTAGGCGGGCGACCTGCGCAGCGGCCGGGCCGCGGTGCGCTCCTGACCGGGGTAGACGATGTCGTAGTAGGCGCTGTACGCGTCCAGCACCTTCGCCCGCGCCCAGGAGGCCGACCGGGCGTGCGGCCCGAAGCGGGCGACGTCCATGGCGAACATGTCGTATTCGGGGGCGCCGTCGACGATCCACTCGGCCGTCACCTTGCCCACGCCCCCGGCGGCGGCCAGGCCGTGCACGCAGAACCCGGCGGCGACCCAGAGGCCGCGTACCGACGTCTCCCCCAGCAGGAACTCCCCGTCGGGGGTGAACGCCTCGGGCCCGTGGACGACCTTGACGATCTCCCCGCGGTCGCGCAGGTGCGGCAGGCGGTGGACGGCGGACGTCCACGACTCCTCGAACTTCGGCATGTCGGGTTCGAACAGGTGGCGCGGCGTGGCCAGCGGGTTCGGCTCGTCCCAGACCTGCGGCGTGCGGACGTAGCCGCCGACGAGGATGCCGCCGCCCTCCTCGCGGAAGTAGACGATGTTGTCGGGGTCGCGGACCGTGGGCGTGTCGACCGAAACACCGGTCGATTCGGTCACGACGTATTGGTGCTTGATCGGGACGACCGGCAGGTCGACGCCGGCCATCCGCCCGATCACCCCGGACGCCGCCCCTGCCGCGTTGACGACCGTCTCGGTCCTGATCACGTGGTCGCCGAACCGGACGCCGGTGATCGCGCCGTTCGCGGTCTCCAGCCCGGTCACGGCGACGCCGGTGAAGATCCGCACGCCGAGTTTCCGGGCGCCCTCGGCCAGCGCCTCCGCCAGCCGCGCCGGGTCGAGCCAGCCGTCGCCGGGCAGCCAGAGCGACGAGACGACGTCGCCGGTCTCCAGCAGCGGCAGACGCTCTCTGGTCTGGTCGCCGGTCAGAAGTTCCAGGTCAAGGCCGTAGGTCTCGGCCGCGCCGGCCTGCCGGACCAGCTCCTCGTGACGTTCGGGCGTGGTGGCCAGCCGGAGCCCGCCGACGCCGTGCCAGCCGGGGTCGAGGCCGGTGAGGTCGCGGAGTTCGGGGTACAAACCGGCCGAGTACATGATCATGCGGGTCTGGGTGACCGTCGAGCGCAGCTGCCCGACGAAGCCCGCCGAGTGCCAGGTCGTGCCCTCGGTCAGGTCGTGCCGTTCGACGAGGACGACGTCCTGCCAGCCGAGCCGCGCCAGGTGGTAGGCGACCGAACACCCGGCCACCCCGCCCCCGATGACGACCGCTCGGGCGTCTGCGGGAAGTTGCACCATCGGTACCGTCCTGTAACAACTGACGCCCAAAATGCGATCAATGGTCTAAACGTAGACCAAAAGGAGCAGCGCATGCCAGATCCCGTCGCGTCCGCGCTGGGTCTGGTCGCGTCCTGGGCGGGCCGTCCGGTCACCCACACGAGGATCAAGGGCGGGCTGAGCCACTACATCGCCCGCGTGGAGACCGACGACGGCGACCGCTGGCTGCTGCGGGTGCTCGACCCGAAGATCGCCGCGACCGGCCTGGGCCTCCCTCTCAACCAGGAGATCGCCAACACCGTGGTCGCCGCCGGGACCGGTGTGGGCGCCCGGGTGCTGCACGAGCTGCCGGGCGCGCTGATCCTCGAGTACATCGACGGCCTCACCCTCGACGCGCCGGCCGTCCGGGCCCGGATCCCCCAGGTCGCGCAGGCCGCCCGCGCCCTGCACGCGGGCCCGCGCTTCGCCAACGACTTCTCGATCTTCCGCAAGTACGACGGCTTCGTCGCCCTCTGCCGGGAGCACGACCTGCCGATGCCCGACGGCTTCACCGACTGGACGGGCGCCGTCCGGGCCATCAAAGAAACCCTGGCGAAACGTCACATAACGGACGTACCCTGCCACAACGACCTGCTCCCCGAGAACTTCATCGAGGCGCAGGACCGGGTCAGAATCGTCGACTACCAGCTTTCCGGCAACAACGACCCCTGCTTCGAACTGGGCGACATCGCCGCCGAGGCCTCCTTCGACCCCGACGACGTCGAACGGCTCACGCGAGCCTATTTCGGCACCCATGACGAGGCGCTGATCGCCCGCGTACGACTGAACGTGATCATGTCCAACCTGACCTGGACGCTCTGGTTCGTCGTACACCACGGCCTGGTGGCCCAGCAGCGCGACTTCGACTACAACGCCGAAGCCGCCACGAAGTACGCCAAGGCGACGGGCGATCTCACGGACCCCGGCTTCGGATCCCTCATGGACGCCGCTGGCCGGTAACCCCCCACTGCACGGCATGAGGAGGCCTCGATGGCGCAATCCCTCGACGACGACGCCAAGCGCCTGGCGGAACTCGGTTACAAACAGGAGCTGTCCCGAACCTGGAGCGGCTTCTCCAACTTCGCGATCTCCTTCTCCATCATCTCGATCCTGGCCGGCTGCTTCACCACGTTCGGCCAGGCCTGGAACAACGGCGGCCCCATCGCGATCTCGTGGGGCTGGCCGATCATCTCGATCTTCATCCTGATCATCGGCCTGTGCATGTCGGAGCTGGTGTCGGCCTATCCCACGGCGGGCGGCATCTACTGGTGGGCCGCCAAGATGGGCAAGCCGATCCACGGCTGGTTCACCGGCTGGTTCAACCTGATCGGCCTGGTGGCGGTGACCGCGTCGGTCGACTACGGCTGCGCGACCTTCATGAACATCACCCTCGACCGGTTCTTCGGCTACGAGGTGTCACTCACCAACACCTTCATCCTGTTCGCGATCATCCTGGCGCTGCACGCGCTGATCAACATCTACAGCCACCGGCTGATCTCCCTGCTGCAGAACGTCTCGGTGTGGTGGCATGTCTTCGGCGCGGCGGTGGTCGTGCTGATCCTCATCTTCGGGCCCGACTCGCACCAGTCGATGTCGTTCGTCTTCACCGAGACGATCAACAACTCGGGCTTCAGCGACAACAGCTTCTGGTTCTTCGTGCTGCCGCTGGGCTTCCTGCTCACCCAGTACACGATCACCGGCTTCGACGCCTGCGCCCACGTGTCGGAGGAGACCCAGGGCGCGTCAACCGCGGCGGCGCGCGGCCTGTGGCAGTCGATCTTCTACTCGGCGATCGGCGGCTGGGTCCTGCTCCTGGCGTTCCTGTTCGCGGCCACCGACGTCAACGAGATCAACAACCAGTTCGGCTTCGTCGGAGCCATCTTCGACACGGCCGTGCCCGGGAACCTGGCCAACGCGATCTTCGCGATCTCCACGATCGGCCAGTTCTTCTGCGGCATGAGCTGCGTGACCTCGATGTCGCGGATGACCTACGCGTTCTCCCGGGACGGCGCCGTCCCCGGGTGGCGGCTCTGGTCCAAGGTGGACCGGAACCGGACACCGGTGAACGCGATCATCCTGGGCTGCGTCGCCGCCCTGGTGCTGACCCTGCCGGCGCTGTGGGAGGCCCCGACGGGCACCCCGCTCGCGTTCTACGCGGTCGTCTCGGTCGCGGTCATCGGCCTCTACATCGCCTTCGCGATCCCCATCTACCTGCGGCTGCGCATGGGCGACCGGTTCCAGCCCGGACCGTGGACGCTCGGGCGCAAGTACAAGGTGATGGGCTGGATCGCGATCATCGAGATCGTCGTCGTGTCGATCTACTTCATCATGCCGCTGGCCCCCGCCGGGGTGCCGTTCACCGCCGACTTCACCTGGACGGCCGTGAACTACGCGCCGATCGTGGTGGGCCTGATGGTGCTCGGCGTCGGGCTGTGGTGGGCGCTGTCGGCCCGCCACTGGTTCAGCGGCCCGCGCCGGACCGTCGACGAGCCGGAGCCCTTCGTCAAGCCGTAGAAACCTATTGGGCCTCGAAGGCCGCCGCCACGGCGGCGGCCACCGAGGTCATGTCGCCGGAGTGGGTCTCGCGGGACACCGAGGTCATGTCGACGTCGGGCATCCCGCAGGGCACCGCCAGGTCCCACGGGGTGAGGTCGCCGTCGACGTTGATGGCGAACCCGTGGCTGGTCACGCCCTTGGAGGCGCGCATGCCGATCGAGACGATCTTCCGGCCGGTGTCGCGGGTCCAGACCCCGGTGAGCAGTTCGGAACCGGGCGGCGTGTCCCGCCGCTCGGCCGCGACGCCCACCGCGGCGAGGGCCTCGACCAGCCGGAGTTCCACCTCGCGGATGTAGTCGACGACCCCCTCGCCGGTGCGCAGCTTGACGATCAGATAGCCGACCAGCTGCCCGGGGCCGTGATAGGTGAGCTGCCCGCCCCGGGTGGTCGTCACCACGGGGATCCCGTGGGAGGGGTCGGGCAGGTGTTCCGTGAGCGTCCGCCGGCCGACCGTGAACACCTTCGGGTGGCTGAGCAGCCACAGGGTGTCGGGGCGGCGATCCTCCTGCCGGTCGGCGATGAGTTCGTCCATGGTGACCATGGCCTTCTCATAGTCGACCAGCTCGTCGTGGATCAAGGTCAGCGGCCGTGCGTCCATGAAACCGAGGATAGGTCAGTGGTGGGCGTAGTTCCGCGCCGGTGCCTTGGGAAAGACCACCCACATGATCAGGTACGCGATGAACTGCGGACCAGGGAGGATGCAGGAGGCGAGGAACAGGAGCCGGACGACCGTCGGGGACATGTTGAACCGCTCGGCGATACCGCCGCAGACCCCGGCGATCATCTTGTGCTGACGGGATCGGTGCATCAGGAGTTCCTCCATCGTGTGGATCGGTTACCGGTTCAACGAACCGGTGACTAACCCCCGTTCCACCACGAACCCTGAGAAAACCCCTAGGTGATGAGCAGGGCCATCGCCGCCGGATCCTGGTACTCCCGCCAGAGGGTGATCCGCCCGTCCTCCACGCGCACGACCACCGCGAACGGCGCGGCCGCCCGCAGGCCGTCGGCCGTGCGCACCCCCTCGATCTCGTATTCGACGACGGCGACCCGAGGGTCGGCGGTCTCGTGCACGACCACGTCACGGACCTCGGTGAAGGTGACGCGGGACCGCAGCGCCTCCCGCTGCGGCACGGCCCTGGCCGCGAACGCCGCCCGGCCCTCGATGCGCCGGGGTGCGCCCGGCGGGGCGAACGGGCTCTCCACCACCCCGTCGTCGGCCAGGAACTCTTCCAGGCCGGCGGACGTGCCGGTCAGGAGGTGGTCGCGGAAACGCTCGAAGGCATCCAGCGGTCCGGTCAGCAACACGGCGCACCCCTAACATGAGTGGCGACTCACTATGTCCCGGCTAAATTATGAGTCATCACTCATCTTGTCAACGGAGCGCCGTGTCCGATCCGCCCCTGCGTGCCGACGCCCGCCGCAACCGGGCCCGCATCCTGGCCGCCGCCGCCGAGGTCTTCGACGCCCACGGCACGTCCGCGTCGACCGAGGAGGTGGCGCGTACGGCGGGGGTCGCGATCGGCACGGTCTTCCGGCACTTCCCGACCAAGGCCGATCTGCTCACCGCGCTCATGAAGGACCTGCAAGAACGGCTGGCCGGCCGGGCGGCCGCCCTCGCCGAGGAGGGCGACGGGACGGCGCTGTTCACCTTCTTCGCCGAGGTCGTCGAGTACGCCGCCGGCGCCCGCACGGTGGTCCACCTGCTGGCCGTGGACGTCGGGGTGGACCGCCAGGTGGCGGCCCTCGGCGCGGCCGTCGAGGTCCTGCTCGCGCGGGCCGGGGAGGCGGGCACGGTCAGGGCCGGCGTGCGGGCCGACGAGGTCACCGCGCTGCTCGCCGCCGCCTGTCACGGCGCGCTGGCCGCCGGGTGGACGCCCGACCTGCGGCATCGCGCCGTGGCCCGGCTGCTCGACGGCCTGCGCCCCTAAGGGGCTGGGTGCCGGTCGTACACGAAAGGACTGAGCGAGGCCCCCAGGCGGCTGAGCGCCCCGATCGTCGCCCGGCGGAAGGGCTCTTGCAGCAGCAGCCACGCGAACCATCCGAGGACCAGGTTCATCCAGTACGACACCAGCCGGTAGAGCAGCACGACCGCCGCCGCCTGCTCCGCCGACATCCCGGCCGCGATGTACGTCGCCGCCATCCCGACCTCGGCCACCCCGAGCCCGCCGGGCACCACCGCCAGCGCGGCGGCCGTCTTGGCCGCGACGAAGCCGAGCAGCACGGTGTGGGGGGTGGCGGTCGCCTCGATCGCGCAGCAGACCGCGCCCAGGCTGATCACGTCGAGCACCCAGTTGAGCAGCGCCAGGTTGGCCAGCCGCAGATGGTCGCGGCGGGTGCCGCCGACCGTGTTGAAGGTGGCCTTCAGCTGCCCCGACACCTTGGGCAGCCGGTCGAGCAGGTGACCGGCCCTGAAGAGCAGGACGCCCGCCACGACCAGGCAGCCGAGCGCGACCAGCGTCACCAGCCGGGTCTCCGGCGAGATGACCAGCGCCACCAGCGCCAGCACCCCGAACGTGCCGCCCGAGTAGGCCGCCGCCAGCACCAGCACCGCCGCGATCAGCCGCTTCCCGGCCCCGAGCTTGGTGAAGACCTGCGTCGTGTACGCCACCGACACCACCGGCCCGGCCGGCAGCGACCCCGCCACGGCGTTGCGGGCGAAGGTCACCGCCAGGATGCGGGGCCGGGAGACCCGGACCCCGCCCAGGGCCAGCAATCGGCGGAGGAACCGGGCGAACACCATCATCGCGAGGATCTGGAACCCGGCCGCGACCAGCAGCCAGTCGACGTCGGCGGCGGTGATCACATCCCACACCTCGGACGGTGCGGGGAGCGCGTTCCTCAAGGTGAGGTACGCCAGCACGGCCAGTCCCGCCATGGCCGGCCACTTCAACCGGCGAATCATCCTCACTCCGCAAATGATGCACGTTTGACCTGAGACGCCGCTGAGAGGGTCAGGGTCAAACCCACGACCGCCCACCCGGCGAGGACCAGCAGGGGGAGCCCGAGCGCGGCCCCGTCGAAGAAGACGACGTTCCTGATGGCGGCCGACCCCTGCCCGACCGGGAGCACGTGGCCGACGGCCGCGTACCACTCCGGAATGAACCGCGCCCCGAGCGGCCCGCCGCTGGCCGGCACCCCGATCAGCACGAAGAGCAGACCGGCCAGCCCCGCGCCGGGCGTGCCGATGAGCCGCACCAGCCCCGCGACGACCAGCCCGAGCGTGATCACGATGGCCGCCGAGACGCCCGCGAGCCCGAGGAACGCACCGGGCAGCGCCCCGAACACGACGTCGCCGAGCCAGGCGTTGGCCAGCCCGATGGTGACGCCCGCGAGCACCACAGCCCCGATGCCGGCGAGCGGCCTCTCCTTCGCGGCCGCGACCCCGATGGCGATGCCGGGGATGACCAGCCCGAGCACGAAGAACATGCCGGCGATGCCGCCCTGGTCGCCGGGCGGCAGCGGGTGCGCGTCCTCCACCGTCAGCGGCGCGGCGTGGGTGAACACCGAGGTGATGACCGTGGACGCCGCCCGCCCGGCGGCGCTGGCCACGACCAGCTTCTGCTGCTGCGGCAGCACGACCGCCTCGACCTCGCGGTCGGCCAGCGCCGCGCGCGCCGCGGCCTCGTCGGCGTAGGCCGTGATCTCGAACTTGCCCGCCAGCTTCCCGCCCATCTGCGCGGCGGCCTGCGGGGGCCCGACGACCGCGACCGGCACGTCGTGCGGCTCGGGCGAGTGCAGGGCGCCGACGAACGAGCCGACGAAGAACATCCCGATGAGGGTGGCCAGGACCACCGCCGGGATCAGCCTCTTCATGATTTCTCTCCTTGATGACTTCAACGCTGTTGAGTTCAACATAGATGAATTCAACGTGGTTGAATAGCCCCCATGGAAAGCAGCAAGACGGGCCGCCGGCCGGGCACCCCGCAGACGAAAGAGGCGATCCTCGACGCCGCCATCGCGTCGTTCGTCGAATCGGGCTACGCCGCCACGACCATCCGCGGCGTAGCCCGCGCCGCCGACGTCGACCCGGCCCTGGTCATGCACTTCTTCGGCTCGAAAGACGGCCTCTTCGACGCCGCCCTGCGCGGCGCCATGCCCGTCCGGGAACTCGCGGTCGCACTGTCGGGCGACGTCTCCTCTCTGGGCGCCCGCCTGACCCGCCGCTACCTGGAGGTCTGGGAGAGCCCGGAGACCGGCCCGAGGATCCGCGCCATCGTCGGCTCCATCGCCTCGACGCCGGCCGCCGCCCAGATCATGCGCGACTTCATGAGCGGCGAACTGGCCACCCCGCTGGCCAAGAGCCTGCCCGGAGACCAGCCCGAGCGCCGCGCGATCCTGGCCGCGGCCCAGCTCATGGGCATGGCCTTCGCCCGCTACCTGCTCGCCGTCGAGCCCATGGCCTCGATGACGACCGACGAACTGGTGATCTCCGTAGGCCCGTCCGTCCAGCGCTATCTGACAGGGGATCTTGGGTAATAGGGTGGGAAAGGCCCTGAAAACGGAGGTTCTTGTGGACGCGGCGGCCCTCCAGACCCAGTCGAAGCTGATCCTTCGTCAGAAGATCACCCCGATGGTCAACCGCTATGTGGTGAGCGCTGCCTCACCCGACGGCTCCGAGGGCCCGGTGGTCGCGTTCGCCGAACAGAAACGCCTGGCCCTGAAGGAACAGGTGACGTTCTACACCGACGAGAGCCGCGCCGAGGCCCTGGCCGCCTTCAAGGCCCGCAAGATCATCGACCTCGCGAGCGGCTACGACGTGGTCGACGCGTCGGGCACCTCGATCGGCATGTTCCGCAAGGACTTCGGGAAGTCGCTGCTGCGCTCGACCTGGCACGTGCAGCAGCCGGGCCTGCCGACGTACACGGGCACGGAACGGCGGCTGTCAGTGGCCTTGTTAAGGCGTTTCTCCGACTCGCTGGAGTGGCTGCCCTACCACTTCGACTTCAGCGTGGGGGCGTCGATCGCCTTCTCTGTCGACCGCAAGTGGGGCCTGCGCGACAGGTACGCGATCGAGATCAACGACCCGAGACTCGACCGGCGCCTGGTGATCGCGATGGCGGTGGCGCTCGACGCGCTGCAGTCGAGATAAGGCGCCGCCGAGACAGGGTGCGTCACACACTCCCTTGGCCGAAAAACAGAACATAACGTCCAAATGTGGACAATGTTCTGAGAAGGTTCTCCCGGGCGGGCCCGTTCCCGAACTCCATCAGGGCCCGTCGGTCACTGCAGTTCTGCGTGGTCTCGGCCCTGGTCTTCATCGGCGCAAGTGTGCTCTTCCTCATGTTCACCGGCCACAAGGACGCCGAGGCCGCCCGGGCCCGCGTCACCCATGCGGTGGAGGGCCTGCTGCCCCTCATCAGAGAGGGGGAAATCCCCGCCGTGCTGCCGGGCGGAGACGACCTGGCGATACAGGTCCTCGACCCCCGCGGCCGGACCGTCGGGGCCTCCCCGCGGCTCCTCGGCCACCCGCCGATAGCCGCCTTCCCCGCGACCGGCCACCCCGTACACGCCGAACAGGTGCTGTGTCCTCCGGCCGGGCTCAGGGGCTGCATGATCGCCGACTCGTACAAGGTCGACCGGCCGGACGGGGTCTGGCTGCTGCACGTGGCCGTCCCCCAGAGCTCCTGGTACGGCAGCACCACCGTGCTGGCCTTCGTGACCGGCGCGTCCCTGCTGCTGACGGCGACAGTGGCGGCGGGCACGTTTTACGTGGTCAACAGGGACGTGACCGCGATCGACGCGATCCGCGCGGAGCTGGCGGAGATCAACGCGACGGCCCTCGACCGCCGGGTCCCCCTCGCCGCCCCGAACCAGGAGGAGATCAACCTGCTGGCCGTGACGGTCAACGACACCCTCGACCGCCTGGAGCAGGCCTACAACCAGTTGCGGCGCTTCACCGCGGACGCCTCCCACGACCTGCGAAGCCCTCTCACCGCCGTGCGGACCCGCCTCGAGGACGCGCTCGCGTATCCGCAGGACACCGACTGGCCGGAAATGACGGCGGCGGTGCTGGCCGGGGTGGACCGGCTGCAGGCGATCGTGACCGACCTGCTCACCCTGGCCCGGCTGGACGCCCGTGCCCCCCTCGCCCCCGAGCGGACCGACCTGACCCGGCTCGTCGACACCGAACTCGACCGGCGCCTCCGCCGGGTGGCCGTCGTCAAGGACCTTCAGCCGGACGTCGTCGCCGACTGCGACCCGCTGCGCATCGCGCGCCTGCTGATCAACCTGGTCGACAACGCCGAACGCCACGCCACCTCGCGGATCACCGTCAGCGTGCGGGCCGATGAGTCGGCCGTGACGCTGGAGGTGCTCGACGACGGCACCGGGATCGCCGCCGAGGACCGGGAGGTGGTCTTCACCCGCTTCGCCCGGCTGGACGCCGCGCGCAACCGGGACGCCGGCGGAACCGGCCTGGGTCTGGCGATCGCCCGGGAGATCGCCGAAGCCCACCGGGGCACCCTCACCATCCGCGACAGCGACCGCGGGGCCCGCTTCGTCCTGCGCCTGCCCGTCGACCGCTAGCCTCATTAGGCCGTTCACCTGCGGTTTCTTACCCTGCGGTTTCTTACGATGTCACGTATGCGTACCCCACTCGGTGACTTCCTTCGCGCCCGGCGGCAGATCGTGTCACCCGGCCAGGTGGGCCTGCCGAGCGGTGCCCACCGCCGCACACCCGGACTGCGCCGGGAGGAGGTGGCGTTCCTGGCCAAGGTCAGCACCGACTACTACACGAAACTGGAGCAGGGCATCGAACGCCGTCCGTCCGACCAGGTGCTCGACGCCCTGGCGCGGGTGCTCCGGCTCGACGGTGACGCCACCGGCCACCTTCGAGCGCTCGCCCATCCCCCGCAGAGCCGATCCGAGGCCGCCGACCCGGACCACGACGTCAACCCCCAGGTGCTGCGGCTGATGGACCAGTGGCACGACGTGGCGGCCGCGGTGGTGAACCACCGGACCGACGTGCTGGCCTGCAACGCGCTCTGGGACGCCATCACCGGCGACTTCGGGCGCACCGGCAACCTCCTGCGCATCCTCTTCCTCGATCCCCGGGCACGTGAGCGCTGGGTGGAGTGGGACACGGAGGCGGGGGCCATGGTGGCCCACCTTCGCGCCAGCCTGGGGGCGAACCACGACGACCCCTCCCTGAACGCGCTGGTCGCGGAGCTCTCGGAGGCGAGCGAGGACTTCCGGCGGATGTGGGGGCGCCACGACGTGCGGCTCAAGCGCCGCGACCCGGTCCTCCTGCGCCATCACCTGGTCGGCGACCTCACCCTCTGGCACGAGTCGTTCCCCATCGACAGCGCCCCGGGCCAGCGCCTCTGGACCGCACAGGCGGAGCCCGGCAGCCCCACCGAGGTGGCGCTGGGCGTCCTGCGTACGCTCGCCCACGCGAAAGCCGGCTGATCGGGGGAACATCGGCGGCGCTCCCCGTGTTACCGTGTTATCGGGATTGCGTGTTTCTGGCCCCTTCTCGGGCACACGCTCCCCACACTTCACTCTCTGATTCACCGAAGGCGTCCACTGGGCCTTCCGTGGCCTGCCTTCCCGTGCTCCCAAGGAGCCCACCATGGCAACCCCCCTCGTTCGCCGTGCCCGGAACGTGCGCGGCATCCTCGACGGTCGTCACCTGCGGGTCGACGGCTATCTCACATCACCCAACGACGTCGTCGTCCCGCCTGAGCTGCTGAAAGGGCTCCGGCAGGGCGACGTCGTCCACGGCACGGCCCAGGGCGGCAGGCTCGTGTCCGTCGACTCCGCGCCGCCCGGCCACCGGCCGCACTTCGCCGATCTCACGCCCGTCCACCCGGAGGAACGGCTCCGGCTGGAGACCAGCAAGGGCGTGCTGTCCACCAGGGTCATCGACCTGCTGACGCCCATCGGCAAGGGGCAGCGGGGGCTCATCGTCGCGCCGCCCAAGGCGGGGAAGACGCTGATCCTCAAGGCCATCGCCGACGCGGTGAGCGCCAACCATCCCGACGTCCACCTCATGGTCGTGCTCGTCGACGAGCGGCCCGAGGAGGTCACCGACATGCGGGCGTCGGTGAAGGGCGAGGTCATCGCCTCGACCTTCGACCGGCCGCCGGCCGATCACATCGCCGTCGTCGAGCTCGCGGTCGAGCGGGCCAAGCGGCTCGTCGAGCTCGGGCAGGACGTCGTGCTGCTCATCGACTCGATCACCCGGGTCGGAAGGGCGTACAACATGACCCTGCCCGGCGGCGGGAAGACGCTCAGCGGCGGGATCGACGTGCGGGCCGTGCATCCGCCGAAGCGGATCCTCGGCGCGGCGCGCAAGCTGCGTGAGGGCGGATCCCTCACGATCATCGCGACGGCCCTGGTCGAGACCGGGTCGAAGATGGACGACAACCTCTTCGAGGAGTTCAAGAGCACCGGCAACATGGAGCTGCGGCTCAGCCGCGCCCTGTCGGAGCGGCGGGTGTTCCCGGCCGTCGACGTCACCGGGTCGAGCACCCGCCGCGAGGAGCTCCTCCTCGATCCCGCCGAGCTGCCGCTGGTCTGGCAGCTCCGCAAGGCTCTACGCGCGGACGAGAGCTTCGAGCCGTTCCTGTCCAAGCTGAAGGACACCGGCTCCAACGCCGAGCTTCTCCTCGGTCTCACCCGGGCCGCCTAAGCTGACGGGCGTGCTCCCGGTCACCCACGCCCTGCCGCGGCTGCTGGCCGCCCTCGACGACGCCGGCGCGGCCGTGCTGACCTCGCCCCCGGGCAGTGGCAAGACCACGCTCGTGCCGCTCGCGCTGGCCCCACGCAAGGTCGTGGTGGCCGAGCCCCGGCGGATCGCCGTGCGGGCCGCCGCGCGACGCATGGCCTGGTCACTGGGCGAGAAGACGGGCGAACGGGTCGGCTACACGATCCGCGGCGAACGCCGGGTCTCCGCGCGGACCCAGATCGAGGTCGTGACGACCGGCGTCCTTCTCCAGCGGCTCCAGCGTGACCCCGAACTCACCGGGGTCGACGTGGTCATCGTCGACGAGTGCCACGAGCGCCATCTCGACGCCGACACCACCCTGGCCTTTCTTCTCGACGTACGCGCCGCGCTCCGCCCCGACCTGCGCATCCTGGCCATGTCGGCCACCGCCGACGCGCCCCGGTGGGCGTCCCTGATCGAGGGGCCCGTGGTCGAGGCCCAGGGCGCGGTGCATCCCGTCGACGTCGTGTGGGCGCCGCCGCCCCGGCCCGCCGTGATCTGGCCCCGGGTCGACGCGGCCTTCCTCTCCCACGTCGCCGCCACGGTCCGCCGCGCCTGGCGGGAGCGCGAGGGCGACGTGCTCTGCTTCCTCCCCGGCGTGGCCGAACTCGGGGCGGTCGGCCGCCGGCTGGGTGATCTCGACGTGCTGCAGGTGCACGGCGGGTCGCCCTCCCACGTCCAGGACGCGGTGCTCTCCCCCAGTGAGGAGAGGCGCGTCATCCTGGCCACGTCGGTGGCCGAGTCGAGCCTGACCGTGCCCGGGGTGCGGATCGTGGTCGACTCCGGGCTGGCCCGGGAACCCCGGATGGACCACGCCCGGGGCCTGGGGTCCCTGGTGACGGTTCCGGCGTCGAGGGCGGCGGCCACCCAGCGGGCCGGGCGGGCGGGCCGTGAGGCGCCGGGAGCCGTCTATCGGTGCTGGCCGGAGGCCGAGCGGCGGGCCGACCACCCGCAGCCGGAGATCGCGCTGGCCGACCTCACGTCCTTCGCCCTTCAGGCCGCCTGCTGGGGCTCCGACCAGTTGTCTCTGCTCGACCAGCCGCCGGCCGGGCCGTTGAAGGCGGCCCGCGAGACGCTCACGCTGCTGGGCGCCCTCGACGACGGCAGGGTGACCGCGAAAGGCCGCCGGATCGCGGGCGTCGGCGTCCATCCCCGGCTGGCGCGGGCGCTGCTCGACGCGGCGCCGCTGACCGGGGTCCGGCAGGCGGCCGAGGTGGTGGCGCTGCTGGGCGGGCAGCTCCCCCGCGACGCCTCCGACGATCTCGTCGCGGCCTGGCGGGCCGGCCGCACCCCCGAGTTGCGGCGCGAGGCCGACCGGCTCGCCCGCGAAGCACCGTCGCAGGCGGAGGGGCGCGGCCTCTCCGACGACCAGGCCGCCGGGATCGTCGTCGCGCTGGCCTATCCCGAGAGGGTGGCGCGGCGGCGGGCCGGGTCGGGGTTCGTCATGGCGTCCGGGACGGGGGCCGAGGTCGGGCAGGGGTCGCGGCTGGCCGAGGCCGAGTGGCTGGCCGTGGCGGTCGCCGACCGGGCCACCGGCCGGGCCGCCGCGCGGGTTCGCCAGGCCGCCGTCATCGACGAGGGCGTCGCCCTCATGTCGGGCCCCGTCGTGGAGGACGACGAGATCGCCTGGCGCGACGGCGACGTCGTGGCCCGGCGCGTTCGGAGGCTGGGGGCGATCGAGTTGTCGTCCAGGGCCCTGAAGACCGATGTCTCGGCGGCCGTCAAGGAAGGGCTGCGGCAGGAGGGGGTGGGACTGCTCACCTGGACGCCGGCCGCCCGCGCGCTCAGGGAGCGGATGGAGTTCGCCCGCCGGGCGCTCGGCGATCCGTGGCCCGACGTGGAGAAGGCGCTGGTCGAGGGGCTCGATCTGTCCAGGGTCCGCCGGCGGGCCGATCTGGCCGCGCTCGACGTGGCCGCCGCGCTCCGGGGGCTGGTGCCGTGGCAGGTGCGGCTCGACGAGGTCGTGCCCGAACGGCTGGAGATCCCCAGCGGTTCGCAGGCCCGCCTCGACTACAGCGGCGAGCGCCCGGTGCTGGCGGCCAAGGTGCAGGAGCTCTTCGGGTGGACGGCCACCCCGGTCGTCGCGGGCGTTCCGGTCACCATCCACCTGCTCTCGCCGGCGGGGCGGCCGGTCGCGGTCACCGGGGATCTGGCGTCGTTCTGGCGGGAAGGCTATCGGCAGGTCCGGGCCGAGCTGCGGGGGCGTTATCCGAAACATCCCTGGCCGGAGGATCCGCTCGCCGCGGCGCCGACGTCCCGGACCAATCCCCGGCGTCGCTAGACGATCAGTCAAGATCATGTCCATTTCGGTCAAGCGATCATCCGCGTTATTCCCCAAAAGGACATACCTCTACTTTTCGCCCCATTTGTCCACTTACGGTGCTTGAGACAGCACAAATCGCATACCAGGGGGACAAATGCGACACGCTCGTCTTCGGCTCGCCGCTCTCGGCACGGCCTCGGCAGTGGTGACCGCCGCCGCCTGGGCCGGGACGACGGCGGCATGGGCAACACCCGTCCCGGACGTCCCCTCATCCGCACCCGCGGGGAGTCCTGAGCCGACCCAGAGCCCAACAGGCTCGGAGAGTCCGTCCGCCAGCCCCACGACGACCGCCGAACCGGCGACGGCCCTGCAGGACGCTCTCACGAAGAGCGCCGAGGCCAACACGGCGTCGGGCACGATGCACTTCAGCAGTCAAGGCAAGATCGACGCGCGCGGCACCTGGGCGCGCCAGAACAAACCCAACCTCCTGACCGCGAAGGTCAACCAGCTCACGCTCGACGGCAAGGCCAACTCCGCCAAGCCGCAGATCATCGTCAACGGCGAGACCGCCTTCGTGAACGGCGACGGCCTGATCCCGAACCAGGGCAACACGTGGTGGAAGGTACCGCTGAACAACCTGCCCGGCGAGCGCGGGAAGATGATCTCCGATCTGCTCACCAGCGGCCGCCTCCAGGACCCCGCGACGATCAAGCAGATCGCGGGCGCGCACAAGGACGTCGAGAACGAGGGCGAGGAGGAGGTCGGCGGCCAGACCGTCACCCACTACAGCTCCACCCTCGACACGCAGGAGGCGGCGGAGGCCGCCGGTCTGCCCGCGCCGACGCCGTCGCCCACCAACTGGCCCAAGACCCTGCGGGTGGACACCTGGGTCGACTCCTCGGGCATGGTCAAGCGACAGCAGTTCCGCAACGAGGAAGGCGGCCGGCCGTTCAACCTGAACCTGACGGTCAAGGAGTACGACAAGCCGGTCACCGTGCAGACGCCGCCGGCCGGCCAGGTCAAGGAGGTCGACCAGCAGACCCTGAAGAACCTCCTGGGCGAGTAGCCCGGCAACCCGGCCTAGACGCGTCCTCCCTACGGGGAGGGCGCGTTTTGGCATGATCACCGGTCATGAGCCAGTGGAGAGTCCTCATCGAGGAGAACGTCGGCAGCGCCAACGGCAAGGAGTGGCGGGTCTCCGACATCTACGAGGTCAAGGGTGAGCGGGCGGAGGCGCGGTCGATCGCGTACGAGCTCGCCGTGCGGCACCAGCCGCAGCACCCGATGAACCAGGGAACCCGCAGTGTCTACCGCATCAGCGACGACGAGTACCTGACCACCATCAAAGGGGCGACCGCGAAATATCACTACAGAGTCGTCGTGGCCGAGCTCTTGACGCTGGATGCTAGCGAGGAGCTATCTTAGTGATATCACTTCGATAGTCAGGAGGAAGGGCATGGAGCGAGAGGCCTTCCGGATGAACGGATTCGTCATCCTGGTCGCGCTGCTCGTCGTGGCGGCCGCGCTGGTGCTGTTCGGCATGACCCAGGACGAGGCGTTCTTCATCGTGTGCGTGGTCGTGGCGGCGGTGATCGTGTTCCTGCCGGCGTCCGGCTTCGCCGTGGTCAACCCCAACGAGGCCAAGGTCGTGCAGTTCTTCGGCCGCTACATCGGCACCATCAAGACCGCCGGGTTCACCTGGACGGTCCCGTTCACCGACAAGAACCGCATCAGCCTCCGGGTGCGCAACTTCGAGACCACCAAGCTCAAGGTCAACGACGCCGACGGCAACCCCGTCGAGATCGCGGCCGTCGTGGTCTACCGGGTCGTCGACACCGCCAAGGCGTCCTTCTCCGTCGACGACTACGAGAACTTCGTCGCCATCCAGTCGGAGGCCGCCGTGCGGCACCTGGCGACCTCCCACCCCTACGACAGCCACATCGAAGACCGCACCAGCCTCCGCGACGGCGCGACGGTCGCTGAGGAGCTCACCACCGAGCTCCGCGAGCGCACCGACCTGGCCGGCATCGAGCTGCTGGAGGCCCGCATCACCCATCTGGCCTACGCCCCCGAGATCGCCCAGGCCATGCTGGTCCGCCAGCAGGCCGCCCAGGTCGTCGCCGCCCGGCGGCAGATCGTCGAGGGCGCGGTCGGCATGGTCCAGCTCGCCCTCGACCGGCTGAGCGCCGAGCACGTCGTCGAACTCGACGAGGAGCGCCGCGCCGCGATGGTCTCCAACCTCCTGGTCGTCCTGTGCGGCGACCGGGCGACCCAGCCGGTGGTCAACACCGGCAGTCTGTATGCCTGACGAACGTCCCGCCAAGAAGGAGCCCAAGAAGCTCCTGCTGCGGCTCGACCCGGCCGTCCACGAGGCGATAGCCAAGTGGGCGGCCGACGACCTCCGCAGCGTCAACGCGCAGATCGAATACGCGCTCCGCATGGCGCTGACTCAGGCGGGACGGGCGCCGAAAAGGTCCGACTAGGCATCGTCTTGGTTACGAGCCTTCTAATGGCAGGTACGTCCGGTCCACACTCTGGACATGTCGTGGGCCGGACGAACCGCCGTGGAGATAGCCGACGCCGTGCGCGCCGGCGAGGCGACCGCGGAACAGGTCGTGGCCGACCACCTGGAGGCCGTCGCCGCACGTGACGGCGCGATCGGCGCCTTCCGCGCCGTCCTGGCCGAGTCGGCGATGGCCGACGCGAAGGCCCTGGGGCACCGCCCCGACCTGCCCCTGGCGGGCGTACCGGTCGCGATCAAGGACAACGTCGCCGTGGCCGGCCAGATCACCACCAACGGCACCCGCGCCGCCTCGCCCGAGCCGGCGCCCGAAGACCACCCCGTGGTCGCCCGCCTGCGCGCGGCGGGCGCGATCGTGCTCGGCCTGACGAAGTGCCCCGAACTCTGCCTGTACGCCACCAGCGACACCCGCAACCCCTGGGATCCCCAGCGAACCGCCGGCGGATCGTCAGGCGGAAGCGCCGCGGCCGTGGCCGCCGGAATGGTCCCCCTGGCCCTGGGAAACGACGGCCTGGGCTCGTTACGCATCCCCGGCGCGGCGTGCGGCGTGGTCGCCCTCAAACCCGGCCACGGCCTCCTGGAGCCCCCGCCGCACGACTGGTTCGCGATGTCCGAGAACGGCCCGCTGACGACGACCGTGAACGACACGATCCTGGCCCTGACGGTGATGACCGGCACCCCGATCCTCCCCGAGGCCGAAGACCTCCGCATCGCCGTCGCCACCAACCCCCTCCCGCCCGGCTTCTCGGTCGACGCGGAGTTCCAGGAAGCGGCGAGAGCCGCCGGCGCGACCTTGCGCGAAGCCGGCCACACCGTGGTCGACCACGGCCGCCGCTTCCCGATGTCGTTGGGCTGGTCGACGATCGCCGCCTGGTACTCCTGCGCCGCCGCCGACTCCCACGACCTCGACGAGAGCAAGCTCGAACCCCGCACCCGCTCGATGGCCCGCCTGGGCCGCTTCCTGCAACGAACCCGACGGGACGGCTCCCGCAGACGCGACGACTGGCGCGCCTACGGCGCCGACCAGTGGTTCGGCGACATCGACGTCCTGATCACCCCGACCATCGCCCACCTGCCGCCTTCGGCCGAGGGGTGGGCGTCGAAGGGGATGGCCCGGAACGCTTATGCCGACATCACGTTCGCGCCGCTGACGGGGGCGTGGAACATGGCGGGCTGGCCGGCGATGACGCTGCCGTTCGGAAGGCACAGCTCGGGGCTGCCGATGGGGGTGCAGCTGATCGCACCGCCGGACGGGGAGGGGCTGCTGCTGAGTTTGGCGGGCTATCTGGAACGCGCGCAGCCCTGGTCGAGGCACGCACCCGGCCACTGACCGACCTCAAGAGGCCGAGCGACACGACAGGCCGCCCGACCTCAGGAATCTGGACTGCCCGGCTAGATCCCGATCGGGTGCCAGACCGTCTTCGTCTCCAGGAACGCCGTCATCCGGCCCGTCCCCGGATCAGCCGCCCAGTCGGTCTTCCCGTTGGGCCGCAGCACCCGCTTGAGGTTCTCCGCCGCCAGTTCCTCGCACTTCTGCGCCAGCTCCGCGTCCGCCCCCGTCAGGTCGATCCCGTTCACGTCCATGTGACCGGCCAGCCACGGCGCCATCTCCGCGGACGACCCGGTGAGGATGTTCACCACCCCACCGGGCAGGTCGGAGGTCGCCAGCACCTCAGCCAGCGTGATCGACGGCAGCGGCGCCCGCTCCGAGGCGATCACGACGCACGTGTTCCCCGTCACGATCACCGGCGCGATCACCGAGACGAGCCCGAACAGCGGGCCCATCGGAGGAGCCACGATCCCGACCACCCCGGTCGGCTCCGGCGTCGACAGGTTGAAGTAGGGCCCGGCGACCGGGTTCGACGACCCGCGGAGCGAGGAGATCTTGTCGGACCACCCCGCGTACCAGACCAGCCGGTCGACGGCCGCGTCGACGAGTTCGCCGGCCTTCTTGCCCGACACCCCGTCGGCCTCGGCGACCTCCGAGACGAACTGGGAGCGGCGGCCTTCGAGCATCTCGGCGATCCGGTAGAGGATCTGGCCCCGGTTGTAGGCGGTGGCGGCCGACCAGCCCGGGAAGGCCTTGCGCGCCGCCGTGACGGCGTCGCGGACGTCCTTGCGGGATGCCTTGGACGCGTTGGCGAGGAACTCGCCCTTGGCGCCGGTCACGACGTATGACCTCCCGCTCTCCGACCGTGGGAACGCACCGCCGATGTACAGCTTGTACGTCTTCCGTACCGACAGCCGCTCGCTCACGAGATCTCCTTCAGGTACGCCTCGAGACCGTGGCGACCGCCCTCACGCCCGTAGCCGGACTCCTTGTAACCGCCGAACGGCGAGGTGGGGTCGAACTTGTTGAAGGTGTTCGACCACACGACCCCGGCCCGCAGCTTGGACGCCGTCCACAGCATCCGCGACGCCTTCTCCGTCCAGACGCCGGCCGACAGGCCGTAGGGCGTGTTGTTCGCCTTCTCCACGGCCTCGGCGGGGGTGCGGAAGGTGAGGACCGACAGGACCGGGCCGAAGATCTCCTCGCGGGCGATCCGGTGGGACTGGGAGACGCCGGTGAACACGGTCGGCGGGAACCAGAACCCCTTGTCGGGCAGGGAGCAGGCCGGTGACCACCGGTCAGCGCCCTCGGCCTCGCCCGTGTCCGACAGTTCGCGGATCTTGGCGAGCTGGGCGGCCGAGTTGATGGCGCCGATGTCGGTGTTCTTGTCGAGCGGGTCGCCGAGCCGCAAGGTGGACAGCCGCCGCTTCAGCGACGACAGCAGCTCCTCGGCGACCGACTCCTGCACCAGCAGGCGCGACCCGGCGCAGCAGACGTGCCCCTGGTTGAAGAAGATGCCGGTGACGATGCCCTCGACGGCCTGGTCGATGGCGGCGTCGTCGAACACGATGTTGGCGGCCTTGCCGCCGAGTTCGAGGGTCACCTTCTTGTTGGTGCCGGCGACCGACTTCGCGATCAGCCGGCCGACCTCGGTGGAGCCGGTGAAGGCGACCTTGTCGACGTCGGGGTGGCCGACGACGGCGGCGCCGGTCTCGCCCGCGCCGGTCACGATGTTGACCACGCCCGGGGGCAGGTCGGCCTGCTGGCAGATCTCGGCGAACAGCAGCGCGGTCAGCGGCGTGGTCTCGGCGGGCTTCAGCACGACGGTGTTGCCGCAGGCCAGCGCGGGCGCGATCTTCCAGGCCAGCATCAGCAGCGGGAAGTTCCACGGGATGACCTGCCCGGCGACGCCGAGCGGGGTGGTGCCGTAGCCGGCGTATGCGAGCTTGTCGGCCCAGCCGGCGTAGTAGAAGAAGTGGGCGGCGACCAGGGGGAGGTCGACGTCGCGCGACTCCTTGATCGGCTTGCCGTTGTCGAGCGACTCCAGGACGGCCAGCTCGCGGGCGCGCTCCTGGATGATCCGGGCGATCCGGAACAGGTACTTGGCCCGCTCGGAGCCGGGCAGCGCCGACCAGACGCCGAACGCCTTGCGGGCGGCCTGCACGGCCCGGTCGACGTCGGCCTCGGTGGCCGAGGCGACCTCGGCCAGGGTCTCCTCGGAGGCGGGGTTGACGGTCTTGAAGGGGGTTCCCGACCCGTCCACGAACTCGCCGTTGATGAACAGCCCGTACGACGGTCTGATGTCGACGACATCGCGCGACTCGGGCGCCGGTGCGTACTCGAAGATCATCTCAGTCCAGGGTGAAGTAGTCGGGGCCGGCGTAACGGCCGGTGGTGAGCTTCTGGCGCTGCATCAGCAGGTCGTTGAGGACCGACGACGCGCCCAGCCGGAACCAGTCGGGGTCGAGCCAGTCGGGCCCGGCGGTCTCGTTGACCAGCACGAGCATCTTGATCGCGTCTTTGGTCGTACGAATCCCGCCGGCTGGCTTCACCCCCACCATGCGGCCCTCACGGTCGCGGAAGTCGCGGACCGCCTCCAGCATGACCAGGGTCACCGGCAGCGTGGCGGCGGGCTGGACCTTGCCGGTGGATGTCTTGATGAAGTCTCCCCCGGCCATCATGGCCAGCCACGAGGCCCGGCGCACGTTGTCGTAGGTGGCCAGTTCGCCGGTCTCCAGGATGACCTTCAGGTGGGCCTCGCCGCAGGCCTCCTTGATCGCCTGGATCTCCTCGAAGACCTTCAGGTAGTCGCCCGACAGGAACGCGCCCCGGTCGATGACCATGTCGATCTCGTCGGCCCCGGCGGCGACCGCCATGGCGGTGTCGGCGACCTTCACCTCAAGAGAGGAGCGCCCGCTGGGGAACGCGGTGGCGACGGAGGCCACCTTCACCCCCGACGAGCCGACGACGTCACGGGCCTCGGCCACCAGGTCGGGGTAGACGCAGACCGCCGCGACCCTCGGCACCGTGGGGTCGGTCGGGTCGGGGTGGACGGCTTTGGCGCACATCGCCCGGACCTTGCCCCGGGTGTCGGCCCCCTCCAGGGTCGTGAGGTCGACCATGGAGATGGCCATGTCGATGGCCTGGCGTTTCGCGGTGGTCTTGATCGATCGGGTGCCCAGCCCGGCGGCCCTGGCGTCGGCGCCGACCCGGTCGACACCGGGCAGTCCGTGCAGGGACGCCCGGAGCGAGGCGTTGGACGAGGCAGTCGGAATTGACACCACCCCAGCATCGCCGACCTGGCCGAACGATGCCAAACCGGGTGCTCACCACACTGCGGGTCCGTTTTTGGCACATCTCACAACCGGCCTAAGAAGGGTCTTAGGTACGAATCCACACCCCACCCACGGGAGATAAGGCATCCGCCCGATGTGACGGAGGGGGTCTTAGGACGAATCTTGAGTGTGTAAGCAAGACGTACAAGAACAAGGAGAAGCCAGATGGCTCCCGAGCTGCACTACCAGATCATCATCAACCGGGTCGCCGAGCTCCAGAACGAGGCGACCACCTACCGCCGCGTCCGTGAGGCGGAGAAGGCGCGCGAGCGGGGCGGGCATCACCGGCTCCGGGCGAGCCTCGGCAAGTTCCGTTCCCAGTGACGCGCGTCAAGATGCCAGGCCGGAACCTCCCTCCCGGCCTGGCATCTCAACCCCCGTAAATAGGCGCGAATCCCACCGAGTAGGCGTGACATGCTGGACGACATGATGGGTCGGGCCGTGAGCCCCGTCTTCGTCGGACGGGAGACCGAGCTGAAGTCGCTCGGCGAGATCTTCGACCAGGCCCGTGAGCAGGCCGCCGCCGCCGTCCTCGTGGGCGGCGAGGCGGGGGTCGGCAAGACCCGGCTGGTCACGCGGTTCGCCGAGCAGGCCGCCGCCGTGGGAGCGCAGGTCTTCGTCGGCGGCTGTGTCGAGCTGTCAACAGAGGGTCTCGCGTACGCGCCGTTCACGGCGGTGCTGCGCCAGCTCGTCCGCGACATGGGGGCCGCGGACGTCGCGGCGCTGCTGCCCGAGGGCGCGGCCCGAGACCTGGCCCGGCTGCTGCCGGAGTTCGGTGAGCCGAGCGGCGACGTCGAGACCGACACGGCCAGGGCCCGCCTGTTCGAACAGATACTGACGTTGCTGGAACGGCTCGCCGAGCGCCGCCCGATGGTCCTGGTCATCGAGGACATCCATTGGGCCGACCGGTCGAGCCGTGACCTCATCGCCTTCCTGAGCCGGAACGTCTCGGCGATTCCGATGCTCATGGTGCTGACGTACCGGTCGGACGAACTTCACCGCACCCATCCGCTCCGGCCGGTGCTCGCCGAGCTCAACCGGGTCGGCGGGATCGCCAAGATCGAGGTGCCCCGCTTCACCGAAGACGAGGTGGCCCGCCAGATGGCCGGCATCCTCGGCACCACGCCCGCCTACAGCCGGGTCTCGACGGTCTTCGACCGCAGCGCGGGGATCCCGCTGTTCGTGGAGGCGCTGCTCGACTGCATCGGCGGCGAGACCCTCCCCGAGTCGCTGCACGACCTGATCATCGGCCAGGTGGAGCGGCTGCCCGAGGAGACCCAGCGGGTGCTGCGGATCGCCGCCGCCGGGGGCAACCGGGTCGGCCACGACCTGCTCTGCGCGGTCAGCGGCCTGCCTGCGGCCGATCTGGAGGACGCGATCAGGCCCGCCGTGGCGGGCAACGTCATCCAGATCAGCGACGGCCGCGCCTACACCTTCCGGCACGCGCTGATCCGCGAGGCCGTCCACGACGAACTGCTGCCCGGGGAGCACACCCGGCTCCACTCCCGCTTCGCCGAGGAGATCGACCGCGACCGCACCCTGGTCCCGCAGGGACGGGCGGCCATCGAGATCGCCCACCACTGGCACTCGGCCAGGAACGACCTGTGGGCCCTCATCTCGGCCTGGGACGCCTCGGCGAAGGCGCACATGGCGTTCGCGTACACCGAGAAGGTGCAGCTCCTCGAACGGGTGCTCATGCTCTGGGACAAGGTCCCCGACGCCGCGCAGCGTATCGGGGCCGACCACGCCGCCGTGCTGGAGCGGGCCTCCGAGGGCGCCTACGCGGCCGGCGAGATCGACCGCGCGCGCAAGTACGCGAAGGCCGCGCTGGCCGAACTCGACGACCACACCGCGCCCGAACGGGTCGCCGGGCTGCTGGTCCGGATGGCCAACTGCAAGAAGCACCGGGGCCGCCCCGGCGCGATCGAAGACCTGCGCCGGGCCGAACGACTGGTCCCGTTGCCCAGCGAGACCCGGACGCTGGTCCTGACCCGGCTCGGCACGCTGCTGATCATGGCCGACGAGATCGTCGAGGGCACCGCGCTGACCCAGGAGGCGCTCAGGAACGCCCGCGAGATGGGTGACGAGTGCCGCGAGGCCGACCTCCTGATGAACCTCGCGCTCGGCCACTCCATCAGCGACGACCTGGAGGCGGCGATCGCCACCAACTCCCGCGCCCAGGCCATCGGCACCCGGATGAAGTCGGGCCAGGTGGTGCTGCGGGCCCTGGCCAACAACGTCGACGCGCTCGAGAACCTGGGTCGCTCCGAAGAGGCCGTCGCACTGGCCGTCGAGGGCGAGAAACTGGCCAGGAAGTACGGCCGCTACCGCAACCAGGGCGTCTTCATCGCCAACAACCGGGCGGAGGCGCTCGAATCGCTGGGCCGCTGGGACGAGGCCCTCGACGTCATCACCCGGTCACTGATCTTCGACCCGTCCCCGCTCAACCGCTGGCACCTGCTGCGGGTCCGCTCCCAGATCGGCATGGCCCGGGGCAAGATGGAACAGACCCTCGCCGACCTGACCGAGGTGGGGGCGCTGACCGGCCGTCCCGAAGACTGGACGCAGGAGCGCACCCTCAACACCCGGCTGGCCCTGCAGTGGCACCTGCTGACGGGCGACCCGGAGGCGGCCCTGACCAGGGCCGAGATCGCCCTCGGCGCGATCCCGCTGTCGCGCAAGCCGATGCTGGGCTGGCGCCTGCTGGCGATGATCTACCGGGTGAGCGACGCCGCGCTGCCCGTCAGCCCCAACCGGGCCAGGGCCCTGCGCGAGCGGGCCGGGGAGTTCCGTACCGCCATGATCGCCAAGGGCCCGGTCAGCGAGGCCTACGAGCGGGAGTGCCGGCAGGACTTCGACGGCGCGGCGGCCTGCTGGGCCGTACTGAAACGCCCCTACCAGCGGGCCCGCAACCTGATCATGGCCGCCGCCGGCCCCGGCCGCGACGGCGTCGCCCTGCGGCTGCGGGAGGCCCACGCCATCGCGACCGACCTGGGCGCCGCCCCGATGAGAGAGCAGATCGAGGCGCTGGCCCGCCGGTCGGGCATCGCCCTGACCGACACCCCCGCCGAGACGGCCGCCCTGCTGACCCCGCGCGAGGTCGAGGTGCTGCGGCTGCTCACCGAGGGCCGGTCGAACCGCGACATCGCCCAGACGCTGACGATCTCGGCGAAGACCGCCAGCGTCCACGTCTCGAACATCCTGGCCAAACTCAGCGTCTCGACCCGGGGCGAGGCCGCCGCGGCGGCCCACCGGATGTCGCTGCTCAACTAGCCCACAGCGGCTCCAGCAGCAGGAGCACCCCGAAGACCGCGAACGCGCCGGCGGCGCCGTACTTGATCCACTTCTCCGGCAGGTGCTTGCCGAGCAGCCCGCCGACCACGATGGCCAGGGCGTCGGCGGCCACCATGCCGACCGTGGAGCCGATCCAGGTGCCGACCCAGCCGTACTGGGTGGCCAGGGTGATCGTGGCGAGCATGGTCTTGTCGCCGAGCTCGCTCAGGAAGAACGCGACCGTCACGGCCAGCAGCACCGACTTGGTGGCCCGCTTGGCCTTCTCGGCCTCCTCGTCGGTCAGGGAGTCGCCGCGCAGCGTCCAGGCCGCGAAGCCGAGGAACGCGATGCCGGCCACGATGGAGATCGCGGTGGTCGGGAGGTGGTCGCCGATGAGACCGCCGAGTGCGACGGAGAACAGGTGGACGACGGTCGTCGCGATCGTGATGCCGGCCAGGACCGGAAGGGGCCGGAACCTGGTGGCGAAGGTCATGGCCATGAGCTGGCTCTTGTCGCCCAGCTCCGCCACGAAGATCACGGCGAGGGAGATCCAGAACGCTTCCACTCGGGGTCGCCTTTCGCATCAGCGCGACCGGGCCGAGTTCTGCCGGGGAGCATCGCTTCGGCCCGGCAGCGTTGGAACACTGTCGGGCCGAAGGTCTCGTCCGCCACACGGGCCTCCGCGGCCGGACGCACGCTTTTCATCGAACGCGTGCGTCAGTGTGTCGACCGGCGGTGTTGTGGACTACTCCCCTTCGGGCTGTCTCACAGACTAACGCCTATCATCACGGGTTCATTCACCAGGGTCACCCCGAACTTCGCTTTGACCCCATCTCGGACTTCTCGGGCAAGCTCCAGTAGTTCCTCGGCCGTGGCCTCACCGGTGGGGTTGGTGAGGGCGAGGGTGTGCTTGGTCGACACCCTGACCGGGCCCTTCGCGTAGCCCTTGTGGAACCCGGCGTTCTCGATCAGCCACGCCGCCGGGACCTTCACGGCGTCGTCGCCGGCGGGCCAGCGCGGATAGCCGGGGGCCAGCTTCTCGAGCTCGTCGGCCTGCGCCCGGCCCAGGATCGGGTTGGTGAAGAACGACCCGGCGCTGACGGTGTCGGGGTCGGCGGGGTCGAGCACCATGCCCTTGCCCCGGCGCAGCTCCAGCACCCGCGCGCGGGCCTGGGCCAGCGGCACCCGCTCGCCGGGCGCGACGCCCAGGCTCTTGGCCAGCTCGGCGTACGCCAGCGGTTGCGAGAGCTCGTCGTTCTCGAGGTTGTACGTCACCGACAGCACCACGAACCGGTCGAGGGCGCCCTTGAAGGCGCTGTCGCGGTAGGCGAACCCGCACTCCGCGGCCTCCAGGTCGAGGATCTCCCGGCGGCGGCGGTCGAAGACGCGTACGGCCACGATGGTCTGGGAGACGTCCTGGCCGTAGGCGCCGACGTTCTGGATCGGGGTCGACCCGACCAGGCCGGGGATCCCCGACAGGCACTCGACGCCCGACAGCCCCTCGGCCACGCAGCGCTCGACGAGCGGATCCCAGTCTTCCCCGGCGGCGGCCGTCACCAGGCCGCCGTAGGTCACGATCCCGCGTGTGCCGACCTTGACCACCAGGCCGTCGAACCCGGCGTCGGAGAGCACCAGATTGCTCCCCCCGCCCAGGATCAGCACCGGCTCGCCCCGCCGGTCGGCCTCGGAGACCAGCTCGACGAGCCGCTCCTCGGTCTCGGCGATGACAAAGGCCCGCGCGTTCCCGCCCAGCCGCAACGTCGTGTACGGCGCCAGCCGTACCCCCTCTTCCATGGCCGCCAGCCTAACGGCGCAGCAGGGCGAGCACTCTGTCGTAGGTCCGCTTCGACTCCTCGTCGCGGTATCCGGCCTCGGTGTCGAAATAGCCCCGGTGCCGGGCCTGACGCACCGGCAGGTCCTTCTCCGGTACGACCAGACGCCCCGGCAGCATGAGGGAGAACTCCAGGTCGGCGTTGCGGTAGAAGCGGGCGTGCTCCGGGAATCCGCCGATCCGCAGGGCCTTGGCCCGGTTGACGGCGAACAGGTAGCCGAGCAGCGCCGGGACCTCGCCGGCCCCCGCGTCGCGCCACTCGGTGCCGCCCGGCTCGGGTTCGACGCCCTTCCACCCGGCCCCGACCACGTCGGGCACCTCCAGCGCCCGCAGCAGCGGCCTGATGGCGTCGCCTTCGAGGATCGTCGAGGAGTCCATGACCACGTGGACGTCGGCGGTGTCGAGCTGGAGCAGCTTGGTCCGCGCCGGGCCCCACTCGGCGGTGCCGCCACGCCAGTGGGGCTTCTCGGCGACGTGCCAGACCCTGATCCGGTCGGGGTTGGCCTCGGCCAGTTCGTGCAGGACGTCGCCGGCGCCCTCGACGTTGCCCAGGTCGAGCGCGATGATCCCGGCGTCGCTGTGCGCGAGCACCGCCGAGACGCAGGCCCGCACGTCGTCGGGCCACCCGTCGACCAGCAGCGCCACCGACGCGGTCAGCTTCGGGATGTCGATCTGCCGGTCGACCCGGGAGGTGGCCAGCGCGCCGTCCCAGAGGGCCTGCGAGGCGGCCATCGACGGGGTGCCCGCGTCGTTGAGCGCGGTCTCGGTGATCGAGCCCGGGTAGGGCACGGTCGACTTCACGTCGGGCTCGCCGGGCGGGCGGCCCTCGACGATCGACGACACCGGGATCGACCGGACGCTCGGCCAGATCTCGTAGCGGGGGCGTTCGGTCAGCTCGAAGCCGCCGGCGGGCGTGTCGTAGACGTCCCAGCCCTCTTCGACGAGCTCGTGGCGCAGCCGGTCGGCCGCCTCGAAGTCGTTGTCGGCTCGGGCGGCGGCACGGCGTTCGGCGATTTCGACGACATTCGGCGGTGGTTTGCTCACCTAGGGAGCGCTACCCAGGCTCAGGCGAGCTGAACTACGGCCCTGGCCTTGGAGAGCACGCGCGCGTCGCCCGACTTGGCGGTCAGCACGACGATCACCCGCTTGTCGGGCAGCTTCTCCTCGATGGTCCCGGAGATGCTGATCGTGGCGCCGTTGTCGTCGTCGGGCACGACCACCATCGACGAGAACCGCACGCCGTAGTCGACGACGGCGGCCGGGTCGCCGGCCCAGTCGGTGACGTAACGGCCGCCCTGGGCCATCGTGTACATGCCGTGGGCGATCACGTCGGGCAGGCCGACGGACTTGGCGAGCCGCTCGTTCCAGTGGATGGGGTTGAAGTCGCCGGAGGCGCCGGCGTACATGACCAGGTTGACGCGGTGGACCTGGTATTCGGCGGCGGGCAGTTCCTGGCCCTGCTCGACCTCGTCCCACTTGATGGTTGCGCCCATGGTTACTTCGCCCCTCCGCGCTCGACGAGCATGTTGAAGCTGGTGCAGACGGGCTCGCCGTCGACCGTGGTCACGTCGCCCCGCACGGTGATGAACTCGTTGCGGCCGACCGAGCGGATCTCGGAGATAGTCGAGGTGCACAGGAGCCGGTCGCCGGCGTAGATCGGCCGGTCGTAGGTGAACCGCTGCTCGCCGTGGACGACCATCGACCAGTCGAGCCCGAACTCGGGGTCGTTGAGGCCCTCGCCGGCGCCGGCCAGGGCGAAGACGATCGGGAAGGTGGGCGGGGCGACCACGTCGGGGTGCCCGGCGGCCTTGGCGGCCTCGGCGTCACGGTAGATCGGGTTCGCGTCGCCGATCGCGGCGGCGAACTCTTTGATCTTCAGGCGGCTGACCTCGTAGGGCGCCGGCGACGAGTACGCCCGCCCAATGAAGTCGCGATTCAACGCCATCGGGGCGCTCCTCGTCGTTGATCAGTGCTGCTGGACGACCAGTTCTACCGTACGGCGGAACGGGCCGATAACCGAGGAGGTGTCGCCGATGGAAACGCGACTAACCGGCGGCCCTGAGTGGCGTCGCCGGTTTTCGCGTGAGAAGCGAGACGCGAACGGCCGAAGGCCGGTCGTGGCTCGCGCTTTGAACTTGCCCAACAGACAGGAGACGCGAACGGCCGAAGGCCGGTCGTGGCTCGCGCTTTGAACTTGCCCAACAGACAGGAGACGCGAACGGCCGAAGGCCGGTCGTGGCTCGCGCTTTGAACTTGCCTCACAGACAAGAGACGCGAACGGCCGAAGGCCGAACGTCGCTCGCGCTGTACATCTGCCTCAAGCACGTCGCGCCCGCGGCTGGGGGGCCGCCGGGCATCGTGAACTAGCGGGTCTCGCGGTGAGCCTGGTGAGTCTTGCAGTTCGGGCAGTACTTCTTCAGCTCAAGCCGATCCGGGTCGTTGCGCCGGTTCTTCCGCGTGATGTAGTTGCGGTGCTTGCACTCCTGGCAGGCCAGCGTGATCTTCGGCCTAACGTCGGTGGCAGCCACGTGGGAGTGCCTTTCTACGTCTGGGACTACTGGACAACCCGAACCGGTCCCTGTGAAGGGTGCCCGGAAGGGTAGTAGCGGAGGCCGGACTTGAACCGGCGACACAACGATTATGAGCCGTTTGCTCTGCCTGACTGAGCTACTCCGCCTGGAGGCCGACCAAAACTGACCGGCCACGCAAGGATACCCGACCCATGCGAGTGCCACACACGCGGTATTTCGCCGGGGAACGGGTTTGAGAATTCACGGGTGAATCCTCAAATCACTTTCGCGGGGATTGGTTTTTCACCCGCCAAGCCAAAAGCCCCACCCGAATTCATCGGATAGGACCTGTTGGCTTTGGAGCCCCCAAACGGAATCGAACCGTTGACCTTCTCCTTACCATGGAGACGCTCTGCCGACTGAGCTATAGGGGCGGGCCCGGTGTTCGCTCTCGCGCTCCCGGACAGGTAAACCATACACGTCCCCCGCAGTGGATGCGAAATCCAATCGGACGGCTATGGGGTCTGGAGTGTCCCGACGAGGTCGGCGCCCTGTTCCTGGGCCGACTGCACGTCGTCGGGCTCGATGGAGTAGCTGGTGAAGTAGGTGCGGCCGGCCTTGCCGACGGGCGTCGTGAGGGTGATCTTCGCCTCGTAGGGCCGCTCCAGGCAGTCGGGCAGGCACCAGCTCCCGGTCAGCTTGCCCCGGCCCACCGCGGTGTCTGGACCCCACTTGTCCCACAGGAGCTTGTTCATGGTGGAGAACTCGGAGATGACCAGGTCAGCAGGCTTCTGGGCGGGTGAGCCCTGTTCGTCGCCGAAGAAGTTCAGCACGTAGACGTCCTGAGCCGACGATGTGGACGCGGGAGGCGGCGTCGGGCTCGGGATGCCGTCGGGCGCGGAGCCGCAGGCGACGAGCGCGACGCAGAAGGCGAGCACAGTGACCAGGCGCATGTCTCGACGGTAAACGGCCGGGTCGGGAAATCACCGTTACCTGGGGGTGTTTGTTATGGCCGCAGCGAGACGACTTCGCAGAGGTCGGCCAGGTCGACGAAGCGGGCGACCTCGTCGACGGAGAAGCAGTCGGCGAGGTGGCGGCCATGCCGTTCGACGCGGAGCACTTGACGGTCACCGAACAACCCGGGCACGATCGCGTAGCCGTCGGGCCCCACCCATCGACTCCTCATAGCCCGACAAACTAGCGCCCCACACCGTCACTTTGGGCAGATTCGCAACGCGAGCCACGACCGGCCTTCGGCCGTCCGCGTCTCGCTTTTCGCCCCACCGGCCACACCAAGTCGACCCCAGGTCTCCGCTAAGTACCGGGGCGCATCGTCGGAGGCATGACGACCCCCGATCTGACCGGCATCCGGATCATCCACCGGGCCATGCGCGGCGACCTGCACCGTCTGGTCGCCCTCACCGAGCACCTCGCCGCCACCACGCCCACGCGGGCGAAGGCGATCGCCCACTTCGTGGGCCGGATCACCCACACCATCCACCAGCACCACACGCGCGAGGACGAGATCGTGTGGCCGCTGATCGAGCGGTCGGCGGGCGCCGCGGCCGACCTGTCCGACCTGACCGAGGACCATTCGCTGCTCGACCCGCTGCTGAACGAGGCCGACGCCGCCGCGAACGCCTTCGCCGCCGGCGGCGACGCCAAACCCCTCCACCTGGCCCTGAAGCGCCTCTCGGAGCTCCTCGACGAGCACATCGAGGAGGAGGAGCGGCGGATCTTCCCGGTCGTCCTCCAGTACGTCACCGAGAAGGACTGGGCCGACGCCGAGACGAAGATCCGCAAGGGCGGCGACATCCGCTTCGACCTGTGCTGGATCGGCCAGTACGCCACCCCCGAGGAGATGGCGCGCATCAGGAAGATGGGCGGCCCCGTGGTCGCCCTGATGCTGGCCCTGCTGCGCCCCGGTCACCGGCGGCGGCAGCGGCTCATCTTCGGGTGAGCGCCTCCCGTGCCTTGTCCGCCCAGAACGCCGACCCGACCCTCTCGGCGACCTCGACGGCGGCCGCGTAGTGGCTCCGCGCGGCCGTCTCGTCGCCCAGGTAGCGGGCCAGCTCGCCGAGGAAGTGGTCGACCGGCCCGTGGGTGATCGAGCCGCTGGCCAGCCCCGCCATCTCACCGGCCAGCGGCGTCAGCTGCGCGTACGTCTGCCGGACGCCCTCGCTGTGGTCGAGGGCCATGGCGGTCTGCGCCCGCATCGTCAGCACGAGCGACTGGTAGACGCCCGGGAAGGGCAGCTCGTCGGGCCGCCAGCGGGCCCGGGCCTCCTCGATCCGCCCGGCTGCCACCAGCGCCCGCGAGTAGATCTCGTGGACGGTGTCCAGGTCCTTCCAGACGGCCTCGTACTCGTCCATGAGCGTGCCGATGTCGCCGCGGGTGATCCCGATGGCCAGCCGGGCCATCAGGCCGTAGGCGAGCGCGTTGCCGTCGCCGATGGCGGCGAGCTGCGCGGCCAGCGCGGCGGCGGCCTGTTCTGCCTCGTCGAAGCGGCCCTCGATGTAGAGGTCGATCGAGTCGAGCAGGGCGAAGACGCCCAGCAGGTGGGTGAACTGGCCGCTGGTCGAGCTGCCGGTGGCCAGCGCGGCGTAGTGGCGGGCCTCGGCCCGGTCGCCCCGGGAGAGCGCCACCATGATCTTCATGTAACGGGCCAGCGTGAGGTATCCCTGCAGCCCATGGGCCTCGGCCACCTCGATCACGTCGTCGGCCAGCCGGTCGAGCCGCGCGCTCTTGCCCGCGTGGACGCAGGCCCAGTAGCGCGCGTTGTAGGCCATGCACAGCAGCAGCGGATCGCCGAGCCCCTTGGCGATCTCGATCGCCTCCGTGCTGTCACGCTCGAGCCGCTCGCCGCCGTAGGGCTCGGTCTCGTTGCACAGGGCCACGAGCAGGCGGCACCGCGTCTCGCCCTCCGAGCCGGGTAGCACGTCGTGGATGGCCTCGACCATGTCGTGGTCGAGGACGTGCTCGGTGACGATGCTCCAGATCAGCGGCACGTCGATCGCGGTGATCAGGCGGATCGTGGCGGCCCGGTCGCCGAGGCGGCGGGCCAGCGGCAGGGCCTCGCTCCGCAGCCTCTTGGCGGCGTTGACGTCGCCTGCGTGCGCGAGGGCGGAGACCAGGCGGCACTGGAGGTCGAGCCGGCGTTCGTCTTCGGGGGCGATCTCGACGGCGCCGCTGAGGAGGGTGACGGCCTCGCGGTGGGCGTACAGGGAAGTGGCCTTCTCCGCGGCCTTGGCCGCGTAGGAGACGGCGCGGGCGGCGGTCGCGGCGGTCGCGGCGGCCAGCGCGTGGTGGGCCAGCGCGCCCGTGTCGCCCGGCCGGGTCGCCTCCAGCGCCTCGACGACCTTGCCGTGCAGCCGGGTGCGGCGCAACCGGGGGATGTCCTCGTAGAGGGTCTCCCTGACCAGCACGTGGGCGAACCTGACCTGGCCCGGGTGCGGCTCGGTGAGCAGCCCCGACAGCACCCCGGCCTCCAGCCCGTCGAGCACGGTGTCCTCGTCGGCGTCCCGCATCGCGATCAGCACGTCGGCGTCGGCGTCGCGGCCGACGACGGCGGCGTCCCGAAGCGTGGTCTGCGCGGTGGCGGGCAGGCGGGCGATGCGCCGCCGGATGACGTCACGCACGCCCGGAGGCAGCCGGTAGACGGCCGTCATGCCTTCGGCGGCGAGCAGCCGCGCGGTCTCGGAGACGAACAGCGGGTTCCCGCCGGTCCGCTCGCTGAGCACGGCCAGCGTGGCCGGGCCGATGGAGACGCCCGAACGGTCGAGGACCAACCGGGCGACGTCGTCGGGCCCCAGCCCTTCGAGGGTGAGGTGCTCGGCGGTCTGCGCGGCCAGCGCGGCGCCGGTGGCCATCAGGTCGGTGGTCGTCTCGTCGGACCGGTGGGTGAGCAGCACCATGACCGGCGTGCCGGCCAGCCGGGTGGCCAGATGGCGCAGCAGATGCAGGGTCTCGTCGTCGGCCCGGTGCACGTCCTCCAGCACGACCAGCAGCGGCGCGGTCAGCTCGGCCAGGTAGTCGCCGACCGCGCGGGCCAGCCAGAACTGCCCGACCGGCTCGGCGTCGTCGGCCAGCAACGGCGCGAGCTTGGGCAGCAGGGCGGGCGCCGGCGGCCGGGCCGGCACGAGGCTCCGCAGCACCTCCGACCATGCCCAGGCGGGCGGCACGCCGCCGACGGTCTCCGGGCAGCGGCCCGCCGCGGTCGCCCAGCCGCGCGCCTGGAGCGCCTTGGCGAGGGCGGCGGCCACGGTCGACTTCCCCGACCCGGCGTCTCCCCCGAGCCACGCCACCCGGAACCCGGTCATGGCCTGCTCGGCGGCCCGGGTGAGCCGGTCGAGCTCGGCCTGCCGGCCGATGATCTCCTTCTCGGCCTCCCGCGCCGGGGTGACCCTGATCGGCTCGGGCGGCGGCGTGAACTGCAGGGTCTCGGTCTGGTGGAGGATGTCGGACTCGAGCGTCCGCAGCGCGGGCCCGGGATCGACGCCGAGTTCCTCGGCGAGGGTCTCGCGGGTACGCCGGATCACCGCCAGCGCCTCGGGCTGCCGTCCGGCCCGGTAGTAGGCCAGCGCGAGCAGCCGGACGGCGTTCTCCCTGAGCGGGTGGGCCGTGACGTGCCGGTCGAGCTCGGCCACGATCTCGGCGTGCCGCCCCAGCGCGATGGCCGCCTCGACGCGGTATTCGACCGCGACCAGCCGGAGCTCGTCGAGCTGCGCCGCCTCGGCGACCGCCCACTCCTCGTCGGCGAACTCGGCGAAGGCCGGGCCGGTCCAGAGGGCCAGGGCGTCGTCGAGCAGCCTGATGCGCTCGTTCGGGTCGTTCTTGGCGACCGCCTCGTCGACCAGCCTGGGAAACCACCAGGCGTCGACGGCCTCTGGCTTCAGCTGGAGCCGATAGCCCGGCGGCGCCGAGACGATGACCGTGGCCGGGGTGCGGGGCGCCCGGCCGGGTTCGAGGATCCTGCGCAGGTTCGAGATGTAGACCTGCAACGCGCCGAGCGCCTTCGGCGGCGGCTGCTCCCGCCACAGGTCTTCGATGAACCGATCGGCCGACACGATGTGCCCGCCCTCGGCGACCAGCCGGGCCACCACCGCCCGCTGAAGGAACGTTCCCAGCTCAACCGAGGCGTCTCCGACGGAAGCCGTCAGCTGCCCCAAAACCCGCAATCGCACCATGATGCCGTCATTGTCGCGGGATCCACTCGACGGATACACCCCTGCTGCGGCGCGCTTTTTCGAGCACTTCGTCGGCCGGGCGCCCTTGGGCCCAGCGACGGGCGTAAGGGGCCGCCTCGACGACCACGCCGTCACTGACGACCAGCCCGAACGTCGCCTTCGCTGTCGACCACCAGATGAGCCCGTCGCGCATACGTGGACCCTAGGAGCCGCCACCGACAGAAAGGCCCATGGCTCGCAGGAGCCCCGCGCGTGTCCGTCTTTTCGACGAGCCCACGCCCCACCTGCCCGGCCTGACGCACCGTGGCCGCATCGCCCTCGCCCTGCTGGAGCGCGACCGGTTCCATCCGGGAGCGGTCTCCGACGCCTACCAGGGGTGGCAGAACCTCATCCACGACCTTTACCGACGCCTGTTCGACCCCGCCTTCGGCTGCGGCTACATCATCTGCTGTCCGGACATGTCGGAAGTGAACGCCATCCTCCACGCGGCCCTGGCCGTCCTGCCGCCACCGACGCCAAGCGGCTGCGAAAACGGCTCAGGGAGTTCGCCGAGTCGTGGTGAGGCTACGGGAGGGCGAAGCCCAGGCCGTGGGCGCCGGACGTGCTCAGTCTGAGCCGCTGGAGGCCGGTGTAGTTCCCGTTCGGGAGCACGTGGACCTGACCGACCGCGTAGACGCCCGGAACCCCGGCGACCAGGTCGGGCTTCCTGTCGCCGACGACGTCGGCGACGGTCAGCGCCGCGCCGAACCCGGTCTCATAGTTCTCCTTCTGCAGAGTCCGGGCGGGCTTGGTCGTGACTCCCCCGGCGCTCCCCTTGTAGACCTCGACCCAGTCGTGGTTGTCGGCCGCGACGTGGACGGCCAGATCGGCGCGGCCGTCTCCGACCAGGTCACCGATGGCGAGGTTGCCCGGAAAATTGGAGAAGGACAGTGTCTGGGGCGCCCTCACGCCGCTTCCCAGACTCCGGTGGACGAGCACCTGTTCGCCGGTCGCCAGCACGACGTCGGCCTTGCCGTCGCCGGTCAGCTCACCCGCGGCGATGTCGAAGACGTCGCGCCGGGCCGGTTCGAACGACCAGGCCCGCGCTGTCGACAGACCGCTCGCCGACCCCGGGATCACGGTGATCCGCTGCGGACCGGTCGGCTCCGGGTAGGCGGGCCGGAAGTTCGCGGCCACCAGATCGGGCCGCCTGTCACCGGTGACGTCGCCGACCGCCAGCACCGCGCCGAACATCGCCGCGCCGTTCTTGAGCGTGCCGGATTTCGTCAGCCCCTTGCCGCCGCCCTTGAAGACGACGATTTCCCTGTTTCCCTGGACGACGGCGTCACCATAGCCGTCGCCGTTGAAATCGGCGGCCTTCATGGCTGCGCCGGTGATCGGCCAGACGAACGACTTGCTGAATTTCAGGCCGGTGGACGATCCCCGGAAGACGACGACTTTCTTCCGGGCCGACGCGATGACGTCGGAATAGCCGTCACGGTCGAAATCGGCGGTCGCGAGGACCCGGCCGAGATTCTCCTTCGCGACCGGCTTGGACGAAGTGGCGATCCGGGCCTTGGCCGACACCTTGGCGCCGCCGAACCAGACGACGACGGCGCCGGCGTCGGACTTGCCGCCGGCTCTGAGCAGGTGAGCGCCCGCGATGACGTCGGCCCGGCCGTCGCCGTCGACGTCACCGGGAAGCGCGGGGCGCTTCTTGGGGGCGGCGTCGGCCGGGGCTGCGACCAGAGTGACCCCGGCCGCGAGGGCGACACCGGCGGCCAGGCCTTTTCTCCACAACGTCATATATACAAAGACGTCTGATTCGAAAAAATGGTTGGCGGCAGGACCCACTCGATTTCGATCGAACGCCATTTGCGCACACTTGGCGCCATTTTCACGCGCCTACATAAGCCGCCAGATGCTCTCCTGTGAGCGTCGACCGCTTCGCCACCAGTTCCGCCGGCGTCCCCTCGAACACAATGCGCCCGCCGTCGTGACCGGCCCCCGGGCCGAGGTCGATGATCCAGTCGGCGTGGGCCATGACCGCCTGGTGGTGCTCCACCACGATGACCGACTTGCCCGAGTCGACCAGCCGGTCGAGGAGCCCGAGCAGCTGCTCCACGTCGGCCAGGTGAAGACCGGCCGTGGGCTCGTCGAGGACGTAGGTGCCGCCCTTCTCGGCCATGTGGGTCGCCAGCTTGAGACGCTGACGCTCGCCGCCCGACAGGCTCGTGAGGGTCTGCCCGATGCCCAGGTAGCCGAGCCCCACGTCGAGCAGGCGCTTGACGATCGCGTGGGCGGCCGGGATCTTGCCCTCGCCCTCGCGGAAGAACGCCTCGGCCTCGGTGACCGACATCGCGAGGACCTCGCTGATGTCCTTCCCGCCGAACTTGTAGTCGAGGACCGACGCGTCGAAGCGCTTGCCCTCGCACTCGTCGCACGTGGTCGCGACGCCGGCCATCATGCCGAGGTCGGTGTAGATGACCCCGGCGCCGTTGCACGCCGGGCAGGCGCCCTCGGAGTTGGCGGAGAACAGGGCGGGCTTGACGCCGTTGGCCTTGGCGAACACCTTGCGGATGGGTTCGAGCAGGCCCGTGTAGGTCGCCGGGTTGCTCCGCCGCGAGCCCTTGATCGCGCCCTGGTCGATGGAGACCACGCCCGCGCCCCGGGGGATCGAGCCGTGGACGAGCGAGCTCTTGCCCGACCCGGCCACGCCGGTCACCACGACGAGCACGCCGAGCGGGATGTCGACGTCGACTTTCTTGAGGTTGTGGGCGTCGGCTCCCCGGATCTCCAGGCGGCCGGTCGGCTTGCGTACCGATTCCTTGAGGGAGGCCCGGTCGTCGAAGTGGCGGCCGGTGATCGTGCCGCTGGAGCGCAGGCCCTCGACGGTGCCCTCGAAGCAGACGGTGCCGCCCGCCGACCCGGCGCCGGGACCGAGGTCGACGACGTGGTCGGCGATCACGATCGTCTCCGGCTTGTGCTCCACGACCAGCACGGTGTTGCCCTTGTCGCGCAGGCGGAGCAGCAGGTCGTTCATGCGCTGGATGTCGTGGGGGTGGAGGCCGGTGGTCGGCTCGTCGAAGACATAGGTGGTGTCGGTCAGCGCGGAGCCGAGGTGGCGGACCATCTTGACCCGCTGGGCCTCGCCGCCCGACAGGGTGCCCGAGGGCCGGTCGAGGGAGAGGTAGCCCAGGCCGATCTCGGCGAAGGAGTCGAGGGTGTGGGACAGCTTGTCGAGCAGCGGCGCGACCGACGGCTCGTCGAGGTTCTTCACCCAGGTAGCCAGGTCGCGGATCTCCATCGCGCACGCGTCGGCGATGTTGATCCCCTTGATCTTGGACGACCTCGCCTGCTCGGCCAGCCGGGTGCCGCCGCACTCGGGACAGGAGGTGAAGGTGACCGCCCGCTCCACGAAGGCGCGGATGTGCGGCTGCATCGCCTCTTTGTCTTTCGACAGCATCGACTTCTGGATCTTGGGGATCAGGCCCTCGTAGGTGAGGTTGATGCCCTCGACCTTGACCTTGGTCGGCTCCTTGTAGAGGAAGTCGTGGAGCTCCTTCTGGGTGTACTTCCCGATCGGCTTGTCGGGGTCGAGGAACCCCGACTCGGCGAAGATCTTGACCGTCCAGATGTTGTCGACCTTGTAGCCGGGCACGGTGATCGCGCCCTCGGAGATCGACTTGGTCTCGTCGTAGATCTCCCTGAGGTCGATGTCGGAGACCGAACCCCGGCCCTCACAGCGCGGGCACATGCCGCCGACCATGTTGAACGTGCGCTTCTCGGTCTTGCCGGAGCCGCGCGCGACCGTGATCGACCCGGCCGAGGTGACCGAGGGGACGTTGAAGGAGAAGGCGTTGGGCGACCCGACGTGGGGCTGCCCGAGGCGGCTGAACAGGATGCGCAGCATCGCGTTGGCGTCGGTGGCCGTGCCCACGGTCGAGCGGGGATCGGCCCCCATCCGCTGCTGGTCGACGATGATCGCGGTGGTCAGCCCTTCGAGGACGTCGACCTCCGGCCGTGCCAGGGAGGGCATGAACCCCTGCACGAAGGCGCTGTAGGTCTCGTTGATCAGCCGCTGCGACTCGGCGGCGACCGTGCCGAAGACCAGAGAGCTCTTTCCCGAGCCGGAGACGCCGGTGAACACCGTCAGCCGGCGCTTCGGCAGCTCCACGCTGACGTCTTTGAGGTTGTTCACCCGCGCGCCGTGGACCCGGATCAGGTCGTGGCTGTCGGCGGCGTGCTGGCTCATGGTGTCTCCCTGGCTCTCGACCGCTTCGAGGGTACGTGCCGCGACCGACGTTTTCTCACCGGTCCTGGATGAGACCGAGGACGTTCCCGTGGGGGTCGACGACGGTGGCGACGAGACGGCCGCCGCCGACGTCCTTGGGCGAGGACTTGAGGGTGGCCCCGGCGGCGGTGACCTCGGCGATCTTGGCCTCGATGTCCGGGACGTGCCAGTGGGCGAGCGGCGAGGTCATGTCGCTGTTGGGGACCAGGCCGATCTGCTGGCCCTCGCTCTCGTAACCGACGTAGTAGGGCGAGTCGGCCGTCGGCTCGACGCCGAGGAGGGCGGTGTAGACGGCCTTGGCGGCGGTGAGGTCGGTGACGGGGTGCAGAACGGTCTTGATGCCCTGGACGGTCATGGCCGGATCCTTTTCGGTGGGGATGTTTACGCAGCTCACGCTATCGGCGGCCACGATGATCCCGCTTCTCCGATCCTGACCGGTTCGGGACTGCCCGCACAGAGCCCGGCGTTCCACCTGAAAGGGGGTAGACATGACCATCCAACAGGACCGCGTGATCGAGGTCGTGTACGAGGCCCACCGGCTGACCGTCGACACCGGCGTCGCGTTCGACGAGTTCCGGTGGCGCTACGAGGACGCCGTCCCGGCTCTCGACCGCGCCGTTTTCGACCGGCTCATCCAGGAGTCGGCCGACTGGGCGACCGTGCTCGGGGCCGCCGACCGCAACGCCCCGCACGGCTTCGTCATCTTCTGGTCGCTGGACAACACCGAGATCATGGGCCTCTCGGGCGACTCGTGGCGGAGCGTCCAATATCTGATGGGCAACCACACGATCGCCCAGCGCATGTTCCACCACGACCCGGCCGTCATGGAGTACGCGCCGCTCCGCACGACCATCTACGAGGACGAGGCCGGGAACGCCCGCTTCGCCATCGACCAGCCCAGCCGGCAGTTCGCCGCGTTCGGCAACCCCGCCATCGCCGAGGTCGGGGTCGAACTCGACCGCAAGGTGGCCTCGCTGCTGGGGTTCCTGGAGGTGCCCGTACCGGCTCAGCTGCTCGACAGCGTGTGACGGCCTACCAGCTGCGGCCGGTGATCTTCTCGTACGCCTCGATGTAGCGCGCCCGGGTCACGTCGACGACGTGCTGCGGCACCTCCGGCGCCGGGGCCTTCTTGTCCCATCCCGTCCCGGCCGCCCAGTCGCGGACGAACTGCTTGTCGAACGCGAACTGCGTCCGGCCCGGCTGCCATTCGTCGAGCGGCCAGAACCGCGAGGAGTCGGAGGTCAGCACCTCGTCGCCGAGGGTGAGCACCCCCTCCGCGTCCCAGCCGAACTCGAGCTTGGTGTCGGCGATGACCACGCCACGCGCGCGGGCGATCTCGGCGCCCCTCTTGTAGACGTCCAGAGTGATCTTCTTGAGATCCTCGGCGACGCCCTCGCCCTCCTGCTTCACCACGTCGGCGAAGGTGATGAACTCGTCGTGCTCGCCGAGCTGCGCCTTGGTCGTGGGTGTGAAAATCGGCTCGGGCAGCTGGGAGCCTTCGAGCAGGCCCTCGGGGAGCGCGATGCCCGAGACGGCCTGGTCGCGCTCGTACTCCTTCAACCCGAGACCGGCCAGGTAGCCCCGCGCGATGCACTCGACCTGGACCATCTTGAGCGCCTTGCACCTGACCGCCCTGCCCTCGAACTCGGCGGGGACGTCGGTGGCGGAGATCACGTGGTTGGGCACGATGTCGGTCAACTGCTCGAACCACCACAACGACAGCTGCGTCAGGACCTTGCCCTTGTCGGGGATCGGGGTCGGCAGGATGACGTCATAGACGGAAACCCGGTCGGACGCGACCAGAATGATGTCGCCACGGTCTTCGTAGACGTCCCGGACTTTTCCGGAGTGGATGAGCTTCACGGGGTTCCTTGCCTTTCAAGCCCGTAGCGCGGGGGTCGAGGTGTACCAGTACATCAGGTGACCTGCGGGACGGGTTCGGCGGGTCGGGAGACTGGTCATCGCGGACGCCAAAGAAATGCATATTTTGCTTTAAATCGAATAAGGATTTGGCAAATTGGTATTGGAGTCGGTCGTCCGAATTGAGTAGAGATGGAGGGGTGAGAAGCCGGAAGGACGAGATGCTTCCGGTGGGCAAGCCGATCAGAAGCGCTGACCTCGAAGCGGCCGACCCGCTGCCGCGGGCCTTCTTCAACGCCGGGCGTCCAGCCCACAGGACGGAGATCCCGCAGGTGGTGAGCTCGGAACACGCCAGAGACGATCACGCGATGGCGGCGACGCGGCCGGCTCCCGTGACCGACAGGTGGCTGCTCGCGGTGAGCGAGCCCGGAATCGGCCGACTGGCCCTGCAGGCCCGCGAACGACTCAACCTGCTGTGCGCCGCCGGATCGACCATCGGCAGCTCACTGGACGTGACCCGGACCGCCGAAGAACTGGCGGAAGTCGCCGTCCCAAGATTCGCCGACTACATCGGCGTCGATCTGTGCGACCAGGTGCTGCGCGGCGACGAGCCCCCCACGGTCATCGAGGGACTCCGCCGGGTCGCGCTCTTGGGCGTACAGGAAGAGTCGGATCTGCATCCGGTCGGTGCGATCATGCAGCTGCTGCCCTCCACGCCGCAGGCCCGCAGCGTGGCCACCGGGCAGCCGGTGCTCGAACCGGTGCTGACCACCAGCCTCGGCTGGCTGGCACAAGATCCCGATCGCGGCCGGAGAGTCTGCGACCACGGCATCCACTCCCTCGTCTCGGTCCCGATGCGGGCCCGTGGCAGCACTCTCGGCGTGGTCAACTTCTACCGATCCAGGGCCAGAAACGCGTTCGAGGAGGACGACCTCGCCCTGGCCGAGGAGTTGGTCAACCGCGCGGGGGTGTGCGTCGACAACGCCCGCCGGTACACCCACGAACGCACGATCACCGCTGAACTGGAGGACGCCACCACGTCGCTGCGGCACGCACTCGACCACCAGCGGCGGTTCACCGCCGACGCCTCCCACGAACTGCGCACTCCGCTGGCCGGACTGCGGGTCCAGCTGGAGGAGGCCCAGCTCCACCCGGACGAGACCGACCTCGCCGACCTGCTCAGCCACGCGCTGACCGATGTCGACCGGCTGCAGGCCATCCTCACCGACCTGCTGTCACTGGCCCGCAGCGAGGCCACGCCGCTCCCCGCCGTGGAGCCCGTGGACCTGGCCGAACTGGTGGAAGCCGAGGTCGCGGTACGCATCGGCGACCCGCGCCCGGCACGCCTGGACCTGGCCCCCGGGGTGCTGGCCGACGCCGTACCCATACAGATCTGCCGGGTGCTGCACAATCTGCTGAACAACGCGCAACGGCACGCCGCCCGGCATGTCACCGTGGGGGTGCGCCGCACCGGCGACACGGTGGAGCTCAGCGTCACCGACGACGGCCCGGGGGTCGGCCCGGCGGACCGCGAGCACATCTTCCAGCCCTTCACCCGGCTCGACAGCGCCCGCAGCCGCGACAAGGGCGGCACCGGGCTCGGCCTGGCCATAGCCCGCGACATCGCCCGAGCCCATCGCGGCACCCTCCAGGTGGAGGACGCGGCCCCCAACGGGGCCCGCTTCGTCCTTCGCCTGCCGGCCGCGTCGTGAACCAGGTGCTCACAGGCGAAATGATGGAGTTGAATTGAGCAGAATCTCCGCGGAGAAGGCGGTACGCGATCCGATCCTGAATTCGTGGCGGCGTTGTCAGGACGCCGGGCTCAACCCTGGCGCGGTCAAAGTGCGGCTGCTCGACGACCTGGACTCCGACAGCATTCTGGTGCGCGCGGCCCAGCCCGTCCTCAACCGGCTGCAGACCGTCATCGACGGCAGCCCGGCAGGGGTGTTCCTGAGCGACGCCTCCGGAGTGCTGGCCATGCGCGCCTTGGGCGACACGTCGATGCGCAGAGCGGCCGACGCCATCGGCGTCATTCCCGGCTTCAGCTACGCGGAGTCGGACATCGGCACCAACGCCGTCGGCTCCACGCTGCTGGAGCGGCGCACCTACCAGGTCTCCGGAGAGGAACACCTGTGGGAGGAACTGCAGAGGTTCTCGGCCGCGGGCAGCCCCGTGCTCGATCCCCTCAGCGGGCAGGTGGCGGGGGTGGTGTGCGTCGCCTCTCTGAGTGAGGGGACGAACGCGCAGATGACGGCCATGGTCCGGCGGTCGGCCTACGAGGTCGAGCAGCGCCTGCTCGACCTGAGCGCCAGCCGCGAGCGGGCCCTGTTCCAGCGGTTCCTCGACTCGGCGCGGGCAGGTGACGCCGCAGCCGTCGCTCCGACCTCCATGCCCGCGGACCTGCGGCTCTGGGATCGGATCGCGCTGGAGGACGCCGCGGTGAGGCTGGTGGCGCAGGGCCGGGAAGAGGTCGTGGAGATCGCCCTGTCCGACGGGCGCACGGCGAGAGTCGTCGCGGAACTGGTCACCGGTTCGGGGGACCTGACCGGCGTGGCCGTGCAGGCGTGGGTCTCATGAACGAGAACGGCCCCTGACCAGCTTTGCGCTGGTCAGGGGCCGTTCTTCCTGCTGGTGGCAGGTCCAGGGTTCGAACCTGGGTAGGCTTAGCCGACGGATTTACAGTCCGCTCCCTTTGGCCACTCGGGCAACCTGCCGTGTCATCCGCCTCTCGGCGGCGACAGGTAAGAGAATAGCGGACTCGGGCCGTACACGTGACATCGGTTTGTCCCAGACGTCCATCGCCCAGGATGGTCAACGTGATCAGACATCCGACCCCCGCCGAGCTCCCCGGCCTGGCCGCCATCGAGCTGGCCGCCGACGCGCAGTTCGCCCGGCTGGGCATCGTCTTCCCGCCCGGCACCACCATGATCGAAGAAGTCTCCGATCCCGGGCGTGTCTACGTGACCGGCCGGCCCCCGGTGGGCTTCGCCCTCGTGGGGAGCGTCGACGGCCACGTACATCTCGACCAGCTGGCGGTGCACCCCGTACACGAGAGAAAAGGTCTCGGGACGGCGCTCCTGGAGGCCGTCTGCGCGCTGGGCCACGTCACGCTGACCACGTTCAGGGACGTGCCGTGGAACGCCCCCTGGTACGCCAGGCGCGGCTTCCACGTCCTCGACTCCGCTGAGTGGGGGCCCGAACTCGAAGCGCTCGTAGCACATGAACGGGAGCTCGGGATCGAGGTGGCGCCGCGAGTGGTCATGAGACGGCTAAGGTCGGTAGGAACGTAGAGAGGACACGGACACCGATGGCCGATAGCAGTTTCGACGTTGTCTCTGAGATCGACCGGCAGGAGGTCGACAACGCGCTGAACCAGACGGTCAAAGAGGTCGGGCACCGCTTCGACTTCAAGGGCACGGGCGCGGAGATCTCCTGGTCCGGGCAGAAGGACATCGAGATCAAGGCGAACAGCGAGGAGCGGGCCAACGCCGTCCTCGACGTGTTCCGCGAGAAGTTGATCAAGCGCGGGCTGTCGCTGAAGGTCCTCGACGCGGGTGAGCCGAAGCTTTCCGGCAAGGAATATCGGCTGATGGTCGCCCTCAAGGAGGGCATCGACCAGGAGAACGCCAAGAAGATCTCCAAGATGATCCGCGACGAGGGGCCCAAGGGCGTGAAGGCCCAGATCCAGGGCGAGGAGCTGCGGGTGAGCTCCAAGAAGAAGGACGACCTGCAGGAGGTCATCACCCTGCTCAAGGGGAAAGACCTGGACATCGCGCTGCAGTTCAAGAACTATCGCTGACACCTGCGTCTTCGCGTCCCGCCGAAGATCAGAGGGCACATTCAGGGCACACGGTCGCCGATCCCGAAGCGACCATGTGCCCTGAGTCCTTTCCGGGTCAGCCGGGCGAGCCCCCGAACGCTAAAAACCGTCCCATCCCCCCGCACGCCACAACCCCGCCCTTCGCCCCTCTGGTTACCGTCGATGGCGACCAGCGAAAAAGGGCGGGTGCCGACATGTCATCTTCACTCGACGGTCGTACCGTCGTCGTGATCGGCCCTGGCAGTGGATCGTGGCCGGGCGCGATCAGGAGGCGCTCCGGAACGCCTACGACGACGAGCGGATCACCGCCGAGCGCGTCGACGTCACCGACGACGACAGCATCGCCGCGCTGGCACGGCGGATCGGCGCGCCCAAGGACATCGCCGACGCGGTCATCTTCGCGATGACCAATCCGTTCTTCACGGGAGTGACGTTGCGGGTCGACGGCGGGGAACCGCTGACCTGATGGGCGCGGCCGAGGTCCGTTCGCGGCGGGACGCGTCGGCCAGCACGGCCCCGAGTCCCGCCGTCGCCAGCAGGTGCGGGACGTACCAGACCCCGTCCACGTGAAGCAGGACCGCGGTGACGGTCGTGACCACGGCCAGGGCGAAGGCCGCCGCGCCGTGCAGGTAACGCCCCATCGCGGTCCACAGGATCAGCCCGTAGAACAGGATCCCGCCCCGGTCGAGGTCGAACGCCCAGATGTCCACCGACACGGTCGGCGCGTGGTCGACCACGTGGGGAACGTTCTGCAGCGGTGCGTACGACCCCCGGTGCACCACCTCGCCGCCGAACGGCAGGAAATACGACTCGCCGGTGAGGGCGCCCAGGAAGGTGACCAGAATTAGCAGGTCGCCCACGAAAAGCCGCAATCGCGTCATGGTCATCAGATAAGGGCCGCGACTACGAGCAGGCCGAGAACTCCGGCGACGTACCCGATCGAAACGGGTCTCTCCTTGGCCTCGCGCCGGGAGGACACGACCAGGATCGCGGCCATGGCCAGAGTGGCGGCGAGGTGGGCGGCGAACCAGAGCGGGACGGGCGGGTTGCCCTCGCCCAGTTGCCATCCGGAGAAGGCCGCGGCCACGGCCAGGGCGAACGCCGGGAGGGCGTAGCGGAAGCGGCCGAGCACCGCCCAGACCACCAGGCCGACGAGCAGGACGTTTCCGTACTGGCCGTGGAGTTGGCGCAGCAGCAGGCCGCCGGGGACATCAAGACTGATCGTCAGGACCGACTCGTAGGCGGCGGGCACCACGACGCCCTCGAGTTGCGGCGGGTACGTGCCGGAATAGGGCACCATCTCGTCGGTGATCGCATAGTGGCTGCCGAGATAGGCGCCGCCCGCTATGACCACCAGTGTGATGGCGATCAGGAGATCGCCCAATAACTGGCGTGCGCGTTCCATTCGCCAGATTCCATCACAAGTGGGTCCTCCTCATGCCGGTTACCGATTCGCTGCCAACTTCCGCGCCGGTTCCGGCATCTACTCCGGTGACGAAAGGAACGCACATGCAGAAGCGTGCATACGCGGCCGCCGTGTTGACGGCGCTCGCGGTCGTGTCGCCGGTGGCGGTCGCGGAGGCGTCGACGGGAGCCGCCTCCTCGCCCGCCCGGTACGTCTGGCTGAAGGCGTGCGCCAAGGCCGACTACTCGGTGCCCTGCGGGAAGTGGATGATCTATCGCCGGGACGGCAGCTCCACGTCGCTTCCGGACGCGCAGGTGCACCAGGTCACGGCGTCGGGGGGCGTCGACCGCGAGAGCTCGCTGCAGCCGGCGCTGAGCGGCGACGGCCGGCGCGTCGCCTATTTCACGACCGCGAAGAAGCTGGTGGTGCGCGACCTCGTCACCGGCAAGGTCCATCCGGTACGGGGCGCGGCGGCGAAGCCGCCCAAGGGGCTGCTGATCAACGACCTCGACACGATGCTGTCGTACGACGGCAAGCGGCTCGCCATCGACTACGTCCAGGGGACGCTGCCGTCGAAGGTGGTCGACGTGGCGTCCGGGAGCTACTACACGCTGCCCGCCGACACCTCGCTCCAGGGGTTCAGCGGCGACGGGTCGAAGGTGATGGTGACCGCCACCTCCGACCAGAACACCACGATCTTCTCCTCGTACGACGCCGACGGCGAGGTGAGCAGCCAGGAGGTGCCGCAGGTCGTCGACGGCAACTATCCGCTGGCCCTGGCCGACGACGGGCGTTCGATCGCGGTGTTCATCGAGGGCCGCCAGGCGGCGCTGCGGGTGTACGACCTGGCGTCCGACTCGGTCGGGCCGCCGGTGAAGCTGACGATGCCGAAGGGCGAGCGGGCCAACAAGCTGGCCTGGCAGAGCTCTGATCGGCTGCTGCTCTGGACGTACCGGAACAACGCGAACGGCGACGTCATCGGCGGCGGGCTGCGGACGATCGACGTCGACACCGGGGAGCTGAAGAAGATCGACAGCTGGACCCTGCGGTCCGGCCTGTGGATATGGTGGCTGCCGGGCGAATGATCGGGGTTATCGTCCGGTCATGGGCAAACAATATGACGTGATCAACGACCGGCTGCGGACCTTCGTGACCTCACAGCCGGTCTACTTCGTCGCCACCGCCCCCGAGAGCGGCGGGCATGTCAACGTGTCTCCCAAGGGCTACCCCGACACCTTCGCCGTCCTCGACGACACCACCGTCGCCTACCTCGACCTCGACGGCAGCGGCGTCGAGACCATCTCCCACCTGCGCGACAACGGCCGCATCACCATCATGTTCGCGTCCTTCTCCGGGCCGCCGAACATCGTCCGCCTGTACGGCACCGGCGAGGTCGTGACCCCGGGCGACGCCCGCTTCGAGGCGTTGCTGAAGAACTTCGGCCCGCATCCGGCCGTCCGGTCGGTGATCGTGGTGAGCTGCGACCGCATCTCGGACTCCTGCGGCTTCGCGGTGCCGTTCATGGCCTTCGAGAACGACCGCACCCTCCTCGACGAGCACCACGAGCTCGACAGCTCGAAGAAGCGGCAGTTCCAGCGGTCGAGCGCCCCCCGCGAGAGCATCGACGGCCTGTTCGGGCTGCACGCCGGGGAGACCGACCCGGCGCACCGGCGCAGCTAGCGCAGCCGTTCGAGGTTGGCGACCCGTTCGGCGGTGGTCGGCCGGGTCGCGAACGGCCCCGCGAACAGCATGTGGCTGGCGCTGGCGATCCGGCCGTTGCGCGGCAGCGGCCGGGCCCGGTTGCTGGCCTCGATCCGCCGCAGCGCCGACGCGAGCGCGAGCGGGTCACCGGTCATCCGCGCCGACGCCTCGTCGGCGGCGAACTCCCGGTCGGGCGGCAGCGCGAGCCTGACCAGCCCGGTCGCGATCGGCGCGAGCAGCGCGGCGACGAACCGGGTCAGCGGGGCCGGCGTCTCGTCGTCGGCGCGGCGCACCCCGAACACCGGGCCGAGATAGCCCGACGTGGTGAACATGGTCGCCAGCGCCCCGGCCACCGAGGCGAGCAGGGTGTCATGGTTGTGTACGTGGGCCAGCTCGTGCCCGATCACCCCGCGCAGTTCCCGCTCGTCGAGCAGCGTCAGCAACCCCTGCGTGACGATCACGGCGGACTTACGCGGCGTGCGGCCGGTGGCGTAGGCGTTGGGCTGGGCCAGCGGGGAGACGTAGAGGCGGGGCATCGGGCGGCGGGCCTGCGTGCACAGCTCCCGCACGATCTCGTAGAGGGCGGCGTGCTCGACCTCCCCGACGGGCCGGGCGCGGAGCGCCGCGAGGGCGAACCGGTCGGAGAAGAAATAGGCCACCCAGACGGTGACCCCGGCCAGCGGCACCCCCGCCATCAGGCCGGTCAGTCCCCCGAGCAACCCGGCGACCACGACGATCAGCACGGCGGACGCGCCCAACACCCCCGCCGTACGCGTCCCGTTTCTCCGCATCGTCCACCTCCTCACGCTCCTCCCCTCCAACGTGGGCGGACGTTTGGGCGTTCCCGTCCCGAACGTCAGCCCAGCGTGGCGAGGACGAGCTGGGGCGCGACCGAGAAGCCCACCGCCACCGCCGTGGCCACCCCGACGGCGATCCAGGCCGGCCCGGACCCGGCGCGCCGGGTGGCGTCGGCGGGGGTGAACAGGCGGGCCGTCCAGGCGATGTAGTAGTAGAGCCCGATCACCGTGTTGACGGCCATCACCACCGCGAGCCAGCCGAGCCCGCCCGCGACGACCTCGCGGAACACCACGACCTTGGCGAACAGCCCGGCGAGGCCCGGGGGCAGCCCGGCCAGGCAGATCAGCGCGAACGCCAGCGCCAGCCCGGCGACCGGCCGGGCGGAGACCAGGCCCCGGTAGCCGTCGAGCGTGTCGTGGGGCACGGCCATCACCACGGCGAAGGCGGTCAGGTTCATGGCGGCGTAGAAGACCAGGTAGGCGGTGGCGGCCTGGGCGTCGGTGGTGGCGATGGGGGCCAGGACGTATCCCGACTGGGCCACCGACGACCACGCCAGCAGCCTGACCGGATGGGTCTGCCGGAGCGCCAGCACGTTGCCGACGGTCATGGTCAGCGCGGCCAGCACCGCCACGATCGGCGTCCAGGTGGCCGACTCGCCCGGCAGGGCCTGGGTGAGGACGAGGATGAGCCCGGCGAACCCGGCCGCCTTCGACACGACCGACAGCAGGGCCGCCACCGGGATCGGCGCGCCCTGGTAGACGTCGGCGGCCCAGAAGTGGAACGGCACGGCGGCGATCTTGAACCCGAACCCGGCCACGACCATGACGGCCCCGACCGCCACGACGGGCCCGGCCCCGGGGCGTTCGGGCTGCGCCAGCGCCGCCGCGATCGCGTCGAGGTGGACGGCGCCGGTGATGCCGTAGAGAAGACTGATCCCGAACAGCATCACGGCCGTGGAGACGACGGAGACGACGAACAGCTTGAGCGCCGCCTCGGCGCCGCGTCCGTCGTAGCGGCGCAGCGCGGTCAGCGCGAAGACCGGCAGCGAGACGAGTTCGAGCGCGACGACCAGCATGATCAGGTCGCGTGAGGCGGGCAGGGTGACCGCTCCGGCCAGCGCCGCGAGCAGCAGGAAATACCACTCCCCGACGGGGATGTCGCCCTCGGCGAGCTGCCCCATCGACAGCAGGACCACGACGGCGCCGGCCCCGAGGGCCAGCCCGGCGAACACGACCGTGGTGGCGTCGACGACGTAAGAGCACCCGACCGACGGCACGCAGAACGTCTCCCGGACGCCCCGCTGGGCCACCACCACGGCGAACGCCGCCGCCAGCGCGGCCAGGGTGAGGCAACCGAGCGCGGTCCGGACCCCTGGCCGGGCGGGCAGGAAGGCCTCGAGCAGCAGGACGAGCCCGGCGGCCAGCGCCAGGATCAGGGGCGCGGCGATCGCCCAGTAGTCGATCGACTGGATCACGGCACCCCCAGAAGCGCGTGGACGGCGGGTGTGGTCAGCCTGAGCAGCGCGGACGGCCACAGGCCGAACACCAGGATGAGCACGACGAGCGGCACCCATGCGGTGAGCTCGACCCGGGTGGCGTCGTGGAGAGTGGGGCCCGGCCCGCCCCACGGCCCGTGGGTGAGCCGCGACAGCATGACCAGGAAGTAGGCCGCCGTCAGCACCGCCCCGAGCCCGCCGATCACCATGAACGTGACGAACAGCCCCCGGGGCAGCCCGGCGGCCGGTTCGTAGGCGCCCTGGAGGGCGAGCATCTCGCCCCAGAACCCCGCGAGGCCGGGCAGCCCGAGCGACGCGACGCAGGCGAAGGTCAGCAGCGACCCGACATAGGGCAGCCGCCCGAGCAGCCCCGACCCCAGCTGATCGAGGTCGGACGTGCCGTGCCGCTCCTTCAACGCCCCGACCAGGAAGAACAGCAGGCCGGTGATCAGCCCGTGGGCGACGTTCCCGAAGAGGGCGGCGTTGATCCCGACCGGCGTGAGGGTCGCGAACCCGAGCAGCACGAACCCCATGTGGCCCACGGACGAATAGGCGATCAGCCGTTTCAGGTCGCGCTGCGCCAGGCAGGCCAGCGCGCCGTAGACGATGCCGACGACGGCCAGCGCCCCCAGCCACGGCGCGACGGCCGCGGCCCCCTCGGGCAGGATCGGGATGGCCACCCGCGCGAACCCGTAGGTGCCCATCTTCAGCAGCACCCCCGCAAGCAGCACCGATCCCACGGTCGGGGCCTCGGTGTGCGCGTCGGGCAGCCAGGTGTGCAGCGGCCACATCGGCGTCTTGACGGCCAGCCCGAGCCCGATGGCCACGAACGCGAGGATCTGCGCCGTCCGGCTCATCGGATGCTCGGCCGCCAGCCGGACCATGTCGAGGGTGCCGGTCTGCGCCCAGACGTAGAGCAGCCCGACCAGCAGCACCGCCGACCCGAGCAGCGTGTAGAGGATGAACTTGTACGCCGCCCGCCGCCGCCCCTCGCCACCCCAGACCGCGATGACGAAGTACATGGGGATCAGCACGACCTCGAAGAACACGAAGAACAGCAGCAGGTCGAGCGCGAGGAAGGTCCCGATCATGCCGAGTTCGAGCACCAGCAGCGCGAAGACGAGCTCCCTGACCCGTGGCGGCCGGTGCCCGGCCAGGTAGACGAGGCACAGAAGGGTCAGCAGCGCGGTCAGCACGACGAGCGGCAGCGAGATCCCGTCGATTCCCACGTGGAACCGCACCCCGAGCCAGGGGATCCAGGCCAGGTCGACGGTCCCCTGCACGCGCCCGGCGGCGGAGTAGTCGAACGCGGACGCCACCGCGACGGCGACCGCGAACACCACCCCGGAGACCGCCAGCCCGAACCGCACGGCCACGGCGCCCAGCGGCCCGGGAACGAGCAGCGCGGCGGCCCCCAGCAGCGGCAGGACGAGCAGCACGACCAGCAACACGTTCACGGCCCCACCACCCCGTCAGAGGAGCCGGGCGCAGCCCTGTCCAGGCCCACCCTCACGGACGCGGCCGTCGTCCGGCTCATCCCGGCAGCGCACCGGCGAGCACGCCCGTCATCCGCAAGTGCCCCGGAGACCACTGCGACCCCGGCCGTCGTCGCGCTCATCCCAGCACCACCGCCCCGACCGCGATCAGCAGCACCCCGGCGAGCACGCCCGTCACGTAGAGCTGGGCGTTGCCGTTCTGCAGGTGGCGGACCAGCCCCGACAGCCCGACCGTGGCCCGCCCGGTCGACCGCACCGCGCCGTCGACCACGTGGTCGTCGGCTCGGACCACCCCGCGCGCCAGCGCGAGCACCGGCCGGACGAACACGGCCGCGTAGAGCCGGTCGACGTAGAAGACCTGCTCGCACGGATCGCGGAAGGCCCCCAGCAGCCGGGCCGGGTCGCGTTCGGGCGCGCCGCGCCAGATCACGTAGACGAACGCCGCTCCGAGCAGCGCCACGACCAGCGCGGTCACCGCCGGGGCGAGGTGGAACTCACCGGCGTCGGTGAAGCCGAGGAGCAGGGCCGGGACGGCCAGGACGCCCATCGGCCACAGCATCGACAGCGGGGCCTCCCGGCCGTCGAAGACGTGGGCGGTGCCGGGGGCGGGTTCGGGGAGCGCCTGGATCTTGCCGGTGCCGAAGAAGGTCATCAGCCACGCCCGGGTCGCGTAGGCGCCGGTCACGCCGACGGTCAGCAGGGCCGAACCGTAGAGGAGGAGCTGGATCGGGCTCGACGAGCGCTCCAGGCCGTAGAGAATCGCGTCTTTGCTGAAGAAGCCGCTGGCCGGGGGCAGGCCGATCAGGGCGGCGTAGCCGATGGTCATGGTCCAGAACGTGACCGGCGTCGACCGGCGCAGGCCGCCCATGTGGCCGAGCAGGTTGGAGCCGACGTGGTGGATGACCGCGCCGGCGCAGAGGAACAGCAGGGCCTTGAAGGCGCCGTGGGTGACCAGGTGGAAGACGGCCGCGTCGCGGGCCCCGCCGGCGAGGGCGGCGGCCATGTAGGCGAGCTGGCTGATCGTCGAGTAGGCCAGCACGCGTTTCAGGTCGTTCTGCGCGAAGGCGGCCAGGGCCGCGCCGAGCATGCCGATCGCGGCGGCGACGCCGAGCACGTCGAGGGTGGGCTGCGGGAACAGCACGTAGAGGCGGGCCACCACGAAGATGCCGGCCGCCACCATCGTCGCGGCGTGGATCAGGGCGCTGATCGGGGTCGGGCCGGCCATCGCGTCGGGGAGCCACGTGTGCAGCGGGACCTGCGCGCTCTTGCCGGCCACCCCCGCGAGGAGCAGCAGCGTGGCCAGGACCAGCGTCGAGTCGGGGATGTCGGCGGCCATGATGTCGGCGATGCGGAAGGAGCCGGCCGCGAAGCCCAGGACGAAGATGCCGAACAGGAAGCCGACGTCACCCAGGCGGGTCACCAGGAAGGCCTTGATCGCGGCCCGCGAGTTGGCCCGCTCCTCCCACCAGTGGCCCACCAGGAGGTAGGAGCACAGGCCCATGATCTCCCAGCCGACGTACAGGACCAGGAGGTCGGCCGCGAACACGACCAGCAGCATCGCGCTGGTGAACAGGCTGATGAAGGCGCTGAAGGAGGGATAGCGGGACTCGCCCCGCATGTATCCGACCGAGTAGACCTGCACCGCCAGCGCCACCACGCCGACGAGCATCGCCGTCAGCACCGACAGTTCCGCGACCTCCAGCCCGACGGTGATCGCGATCCCGCCGGTGTCGATCTTGGTCAGCACGCTGGTCGACGGCGTGTCCTCCCAGGCCAGCCAGCCGATGAGGGCCGTCGACAGGGCGGTCGGCACGACCCCGAACCAGGCCGCGCGTTTGTTGGCGACCAGGTCTTCGGCGGGGCTTCGGCCGTGGGGGTAGCGGGACAGCAGCAGGCCCAGCACGGCTCCCGCGAACGGCAGGACCACCACGAGGGACGCGATCACGGCTCCCCCAGTTCGCGCAGTCGGTCGAGTTCGATGGCCTTGCGGGTGCGGAAGACGGCCAGCACGATGGCCAGCCCGATCCCGACCTCGGCGGCGGCGATGACGATCACGAACAGGGTCAGCACCTGACCCGAGTGGAGCACGTCGCGCAGCCAGACGTCGAAGGCGACCAGGTTCAGGTTGACCGCGTTGAGCATGAGCTCGACCGACATCAACACGAGGATGGTGTTACGCCGGGCGAGGACGCCGTACACGCCGATGGAGAAGAGCAGCGCGGCCACGACGGCGGGATAGACGACGTGCATCAGCGCCGCCCTTTGATGTCGGTGCGCGACAGCACGATCGCCCCGATGAGCGCGGCCAGCAACAGCACCGAGAGCGCCTCGAACGGCAGCACCCAGTTACGGAAGATGCTCGCGCCCAGCTCCTCGGCCGACCCGGCGCCCGGCCGCAGGTCGGCGTAGGCGTGCTGGAACCCGCCCACGACCACGCTGACCAGCACCCCGGCGGTGGCGACGGCGACGACGGCCGCGACCACCCGGTTGCCCGAGTCGAGATCGTCGCTCCTGCCGATGGGCGCCCGGGTCAGCATGATCCCGAACAGCAGCAGCACCACGACGGCGCCGACGTAGATCAGCACCTGCACCCAGGCGACGAACTCGGCCGTCAGCACGAGATAACACCCGGCGAGCGCCCCGAAGCACACCACCAGCCACAGCGCGGCGTGCACCAGCTGCCGGGTCGTCACCACCAGCAACGCCGACCCGACGGCCACCAGCCCGAGCAACAGGAAGACGACCTCAAGCACGGACGGCGGCCAGAAGCCGACGCCACTCACGGCCCCTCCTCGTCAGGCCGCTCCCCGCCGCCGTCAGGCCGCTCGGGCAGCCGGCCCGGCGGCCGGATCGACCGCACATCACGGGGGGCCCGGGGCTTCGCAGGAGGTTCCTCGTCAGCCGGAGCCGGCGTCTCCTCACCGGGCGTCCGGTCAGGCAACCGGCCCGGCGGCCGGATCGAGCGCACATCACGCGCCGGACGCGGCTTGGCCTCGCCCGAGCTGCTCGATTCGTCACCGGCACCCTGATCGGGCAGCCGGCCCGGGGGCCGGATCGCGCGGACGTCGCGGGCGGGGCGCGGTTTGGCCTCGCCGGGACCCTCCGTGTCAGCCGGAGCGGGCTTGGCCGCGCCGCCGGTGCTCGGGCCTCGCGCCGGGCGCTTGCTCGCCGTCACTTCCTTGGGCGGTTCGGCGTTGGCCTCGTGGCGCGGGGGCGCCGGGACGCTGGAGACCCACTCGCCCAGGCGGTCCTTCTCGTGGAGGAGGTTGCGGATGTCGCCCTCGGCGTATTCGAACTCCGGCGCCCAGAAGAGCGCGTCGAACGGGCAGACCTCGATGCAGATCCCGCAGTACATGCACAGCGAGAAGTCGATGGCGAAGCGGTCGAGCACGTTGCGTTGCCGGGGACGGCCGCCCTCGGGGGCGGGCAGCGTCTCCTTGTGGGAGTCGATGTAGATGCACCAGTCGGGGCACTCTCGTGCGCAGAGCATGCATGACGTGCAGTTCTCCTCGACCAGCGCGATCACGCCGCGAGATCGGGGCGGCAGGTCGGGCTTGACCTCCGGGTACTGCTGGGTCACCGAGCGACTGAGCATGTGTCGCAGCGTTACGGCCAAGCCCTTGGCCAGGCCCGTTCCTGGTATGCGCGCCACGATCCAACATCATCCCCTAGAACAGGCCACTCGTGAATGTGACGACCCGGCCCTATCGGTTTTCTCCAGGTCGAGACAGAAAGTCCGTATCCTTCGCATATGGACCAGGTGCCGCGGTCGGCGGCTCGCGGCTTTCTGTGGGCGGTGGCGCCCCTGGTCACCATTGGTTTCGCGACGCCGTTCACGTTCGGGTGGGCCGGTTTCCAGCGGCGAAGCTGGTGGCTGGTGCTCTCCTCGGTCCTGTACGCCGCCTCGATGGCCGCCTGGCTCCTCATCGGCAACGCTACGGGAACCCCGTCAGGGATCTGGGCCGGGGTCATGGTGCTCGGCCTCTTCGTGTCGTGGCTCGGCGGAACGCTCCACGCCTTCGCGGTCAGGAGGAGGGTGTTCGGCCCGGCCTGCCCGTTCGAGCGGGCGCGGCTGCTGCGCAAGGAGGCCCGCGCGCTGGCCACCCGGAACCCCGGCCGGGCGCGGCGGCTGGGGGTCGGCAGGCCCGACCTGGGGCGGCGGTTCGACGACGGCGGGCTGGTCGACATGAACCACGCGCCCGCGATCGTGCTCCGGACCGTTCCCGGGATGACGCCCGACCTGGTCGAACGGGTGCTGGAGGCGCGCAGCCGGACGGTCACCTTCACCTCGGCGGAGGACCTGTCCGACCTGCTCGACCTGCCGGTCACGAGCCGGGATGAGCTCTCCGAATACGGCGTCTATCTCCCGTAATAGCGGCGCTTGGCGTCGGAAGTACGTATTGTTCGCGCTGTGCATCCGTACTGGCAGCCGCCGCAGCAGCCCGCGTCGAACACGGCGGTGTCCTGGCTGTGGGCGATTGTTCCGCTCTTCACCTGCGGGTTCGGCACGCCGTTCGCCATCGGCTATGCGGCGGCGAAGAAGCGCAGCCCCTGGCTGATCGTCGCCACCGGGGTCTACGCCCTGAACTTCGTCGTCTTCATCATCGCCCTCGCCAGCTACGAGGACGTCAACACGTGGCCCGTGTGGCTCGACACGACGACGACGATCGGCCTGTGCCTGAACTGGTTCGGCGGGCTCGCGCACACCCTGATCATCCGGCGGGGGGTGTTCGAGCCGGGGTACGCCTGGCAGCCCGTCCAGCAGCAGCCCGTCCACCACCAGCAGCAGCAGCCGCAGTACCAGCCGCAGCGGCCGATGCCCATGCCGCCGCCGAGGGCCTACCCGCAGCAGCAGCCGCAGCCCCCGCGGCCGACCCACGTCCCGCAGCCGCACCTGAGCACCCCGCCGCCGCCCCGGCCGTTCACGCAGCCGACCCACCCCTCGACGATGGGGGTGCAGCCGCGCAGCCAGGGGCCGCAGTGGCTGGGGCCCTACCGGGTGATCGGGGACCTCGGGCAGGGCGGGCAGGGCGCCGTCTACCTGGGGGTCGACCAGCGCGGGCAGAAGGTCGCCATCAAGGTGCTGCACGCCCACATCGCCAAGGACCGGGACGCCCAGGCGCGGTTCCTGCGTGAGGTCGACGCGGCCCGCCGGGTGGCGCCGTTCTCCACGGCCCGGGTGCTCGACGTGAACATCACCGACGACCTGGCCTACGTCGTGTCCGAGTACGTCGACGGGGTGTCGCTGGAGCAGCTCGTCAAGGACAAGGGCCCCCGCACCGAAGACGGGCTGACCCGGCTCGCCCTCGCGACGGCCGGCGCGCTGGCCGCGATCCACAAGGCGGGGATCGTGCACCGCGACTTCAAGCCGAGCAACGTGCTGATCGGCTCCGACGGCCCGCGCGTGATCGACTTCGGCATCGCCAAGGCCCTCGACCAGGTCAACGCGACCGCGAGCCAGGTCATGGGGACCCCGGCCTACATGTCGCCGGAGCAGGTCGGCGGCCGGCCGGTCGGGCCGGAGACCGACATCTTCGCGTGGGCGGCCACGATGGTGTTCGCGGCGTCGGGCAAGAACGCGTTCGGGCAGGACACGATCCCGGCCATCCTCAACCGGATCATCAACCACCAGCCCGACCTGACCGAACTGCCGGTGTCGTTACGGGCCCTGGCGGCGTCGTGCCTGGACAAGGACCCGGCGAACCGGCCCACCGCCTCGGACATCATGCTGCGGATCGTGCACTAGAGGACCTTCACGACCCCGGTCAGCGCGAGCTGCACCAGCGCCAGCGGCACCAGGCCGACCCAGGCGAGCCGCTGGAGCTGGTCTTCCCGCATCCGGGGGAAGCTGACCCTGACCCAGATGACCACGAAGGCCAGGGCGAAGATCTTGATGAGGGTCCAGACCGGGCCGGGCAGCAGCGGGCCCTGCCAGCCGCCCAGGTAGAGGACCGTCGTGAGCGCCGACAGGACCACGATCCCGGCGTACTCGGTCAGCATGAACAGGGCGAACCGGATGCCGGTGTATTCGGTCATCGGGCCCATGATGATCTCCGACTCGGCGATCGGCATGTCGAACGGCGGACGGCGGAGCTCGGCCAGCCCGGCGACGAAGAACACCACCGCGCCGATCGCCTGCCAGGCCAGCCACCAGGGCTCCCAGGCCTCGACGATGCCCTGGAGCGAGAGGGTCCCGGCCGCCATGGCCACGCTGGAGGCGGCCAGAACCAGGGGCAGCTCGTACGACATCAGCTGCGCCGCCGAGCGCATCCCGCCCAGCACGGAGTACTTGTTGCCGGACGACCACCCGGCCATGATCGACCCGAGCACGCCGACGCCCATCACGGCCAGCACGAAGAAGATCCCGGCGTCGAGGTCGACCCCGAGCAGGCCGGGCCCCACCGGGATCACGACCATGACGACCAGGTAGGGCACCAGCGCGACCGCGGGGGCCAGCTTGAAGACGGCCCGGTCGGCCGCCGCCGGGATGACGTCCTCCTTCTGCATGAACTTGACGCCGTCGGCGATGAGCTGGGCCCAGCCGTGGAAGCCGCCGGCGTACATGGGGCCGAGGCGCGACTGCATGTGGGCCATGGCCTTGTGTTCCAGCTGGCCGACGATCAGCGGCAGCAGCAGGAACGCCCCGACGATCACGATCACCCTGATCGCGACTTCCAGCAGCTCAGGCATTGCGCCCCCAGTCGGTCGGCACGCCGGGCGGCAGCATCTTGCGGCGCGAGGGCGCGCTCGACTCGCCCGGCTCCTTCGCGCCGGGCCAGGTCTTGGCCACCCGGGCGGCCAGCACGAAGGACTTGCGCAGCGGGTGGCCCTCGAACCCGTCGGGGAGCAGCAGGGGCTTCAGGTCGGGGTGGCCGTCGAAGACCACGCCGAACATCTCGAAGGTCTCCCGCTCGTGCCAGTCGGCCCCCCGGAACACGCCCACCGCCGACGGCAGCACGGGGTCGGCCAGCGGCACGTGGGTGCGTACCAGCAGGCGGCGGTGGTTCTCCTGGTCGGCGAGGTGGGCGACGACGGCGAAGCCCTGGGGCGGGTCGTCGACGGCGGTGAGCCAGTCGAAGAAGGAGTAGCCCCGGTCGCGGCAGGAGGTGAGCACCTCGATCCAGTCGGCGGGGCCGACGTCGGCGGTCGTCTCGCCGAAGGACTCGGAGACCACGACCCGGGAGCCGAACTCGTCCAAGATCATGTCAGCGACTCCCCCGCGATCTTCTCCTGGAGCTTCATGATCCCGTGGAGCAGCGCCTCGGGGCGGGGCGGGCAGCCGGGCACGTAGACGTCGACCGGGATGATCTGGTCGACGCCCTTGGTGACGCAGTAGGAGTCCCAGTAGGGGCCGCCGGTGTTGGAGCAGGCCCCGAACGAGATGACGTACTTCGGGTCGGGCATCTGCTCGTAGAGGCGCAGGACGGCCGGGGCCATCTTGTCGGTGACCGTGCCCGAGACGATCATCAGGTCGGCCTGGCGGGGGCCGTTGGCGAACGGGATGACCCCGAACCGGATGAAGTCGTGGCGGCTCATAGAGGTGGCGATGAACTCGATCGCGCAGCAGGCCAGGCCGAAGTTGAAGACCCACAGCGAGTAGCGGCGACCCCAGTTCAGCACGAACTTCATCGGCTTGGGCGCCAGCCTCGCGGCGGGGCCGAACGTCGGAGTGGGCAGATCAACCATGGGTCACGTCCAAGTGAGCACGCGCTTGCGCCACGCGTAGACGATGCCGAGCGCGATGAACGCCAGGAACACGAACATCTCGACGAGAGTGGTCATGCCGTAGCCCGGGGCGGCGAACACGGTCGCCCAGGGGAACAGGAACACGGCGTCGACGGCGAAGACGACATAAAGATACGTGAAGACGTAGTACCTGACCTGCGACTGGGCCCAGCCGTCGCCGACGGGGTCGACGCCGCACTCGTAGGTGGTCAGCTTGGCCTCGGTGGGCCGGTCGGGGCGCAGCAGCCGGTTGATCAGCAGGGCGCCGGCGAAGATCGCCGCCCCGATGGCCAGCAGCACGGCGACCACCGCGTACGACCCGAAGTATCCGTCCACCCCTTGATAATCGCGCACCTGAACGCCGAACCAAAGAAGCTCACGGACACTGCCAAGTCACAGCAAACCACGCCCAAGCGCCAATAATCTGACATTTATGCCCGTTTTGCGATTCACCGGAGGAATCGCGATGCTCGCCGCCGCGTGTTGCGCGTGCGGCGTCGCCTTCAACTCCCCGGCAGACGAGGTGCCGCCGTCGTCCGAGCCGACGGTGCTGACCTTCGTCGACCCTGCCGTCGTCCCCGGCCTGCAGGTGCAGACCATCATCAAAAAGACGGGCAAGGCCAACTCTTACCTGACCTACCCTCAGATACCCGGCGCGACGCCGCTCAGCGAGCGGATGCGGGCCGAGCTCGTCGCCGAGGCCAAGGCCTTCAACGAGAAGAACGCCAAGGGCAAGGCCACCCTCCCCAAGTCCGAGATCAACGTCGACTGGCAGCTCACCGCCGTGTCGCCGAAGGTCACCGGCGTCCGCCTCCGCACGGGCCGCTTCGAGGGCGAGTCGTGGATCAACTCGACCCGGACCCTCTGGTACGACGGCGCCCGCGTCGTCACCTCCGACCTGCTGGTCAAGAACCTGAACGACCTCGCGCGGGTGGTCGGGACCCGGCTGGCCGACGACACCGACGTCCACCTCGGGGCGATCAAGCCCGACCGGGCGCTGTTCGACTCGCTCGACTTCAACTCGCGGGGCGACCTGGTGGTGGAGTTCGACGACTACGAGATCGGGCCGGGCGCGATGGGCCGGGTGGCCACGGCGATCCCCCGCCAGGAGGCCGCGCCGCTGCTGTCGGACTTCGGCAAGGCCGCCCAGCAGGCCGTCGAGTCGGCCCGGCCGACCACCCCGCCCGAGCTGCGGAACCCACCGGAGGCCACGGCGCCGGCGGTGCCGGGGAAGGTCGACTGCCGGGTCGCGCGCTGCGTCGCCCTGACGTTCGACGAGGGGCCGGGGCCGTACACGGACCGGATCCTGACCGCGCTCGGCACCACGCGCGCCACCTTCTTCCTCACCGGCACCAACGCGGCCGCCCGCCCCGACCTGCTGCGCCGGATGGCCCGCGACGGCCACCTGGTCGGCAACCACGGCTGGTCGCACCGCGACCTGACGACACTCCCGGACAACCGCATATACGAGCAGCTGGCCCGCACCCAGGACGTCATCGCCCAGTCGACCGGCAGCCTCCCGGCCCTGATGCGGCCCCCCTACGGCGCCTCCAACCCCGACGTCGCCAAGATCGCCGGCGAATTGAAGCTCAGCCTGGTCACCTGGGACGTCGACGCCGGCGACGACGGCGACGCCACAGCGCAGGAGATCTGCAGGCGGGTCACCTCGGCCGTGAAGCCCGGCTCGATCGTGCTCCTGCACGACCTGGGCCCCGCCACCCCCGAGGCCATCCCGCTGATCCTCAAGGCACTCGAGGACCGCGGATACTCTTTTGTCACCGTTCCCGAGTTGTACGGAACACGCCCGATGCAGCCAGGCCGAACCTACGAATCGGCCGTGGACGTCGCCGTCTCGCGCTATGGGCGGCCGCTACCGTGAATCCAGCGGGGACATATAGTTAGGCACCGTGACCCGAATCATCCTCTTCGCTCGCCGGCACGTCGACCTGTGCCGCATCGCGTCGGGACTGTGTCAAGCCCTGCCCGACTGACGCCCCATCCCCCCACACGAGCGACAAAGGTCACAACCCACGCGCATTCGTATAAGCGCGACAAAGGGATCTAGCATTGAATTCACACACGTGCCACGAGCAGACCGCGCCTTGGTCTGTCGAGGAGGACTGAGCGCTGTGACCAAGCAGGTGCAGCAACTCGACCGCGTGATCATCCGGTTCGCGGGTGACTCCGGCGACGGCATGCAGCTCACCGGCGATCGATTCACCGCGGAGACGGCGTCGTTCGGCAACGACCTGTCGACGCTGCCCAACTTCCCGGCCGAGATCCGCGCCCCGGCAGGCACCCTCCCCGGAGTGTCGAGCTTCCAGCTCCACTTCGCCGACCACGACATCCTCACCCCGGGTGACGCGCCCAACGTCCTCGTCGCGATGAACCCGGCCGCCCTCAAGGCGAACCTGTCCGACCTCCCGCGCGGCGCCGACATCATCGCCAACGCCGACGAGTTCACCAAGCGGAACCTGCAGAAGGTCGGCTACGACGTCAACCCGCTCGAAGACGAGAGCCTGGCCGAGTGGCGGCTTCACTCGGTGCCGCTGACCTCGCTGACGGTCAAGGCGCTCGAAGAGTTCGACATCTCGAAGAAGGACGCCGAGCGCGCGAAGAACATGTTCGCCCTCGGCCTGCTGTCGTGGCTCTACGGCCGCCCGGTCGAGGCGACGATCAAGTTCATCGAGACCAAGTTCGCCAAGAAGCCCGCGATCGCCAAGTCCAACGTGGCCGCCTTCAACGCCGGCTACAACTACGGCGAGACGACCGAGGCGTTCTCGGTCTCGTACGAGATCAAGCCCGCCCCCCTGAGCGCCGGCGTCTACCGGAACATCTCCGGCAACCAGGCGCTGGCCCTCGGGCTGGTCGCGGCGTCGGTCCAGTCGAAGCTGCCGCTGTTCCTGGGCTCCTACCCGATCACCCCGGCCTCCGACATCCTCCACGAGCTGTCGAAGCACAAGCGGTTCGGCATCCGCACCTTCCAGGCCGAAGACGAGATCGCCGGCGTCGGCGCGGCGCTGGGCGCGGCGTTCGGCGGCGCGCTCGGCGTGACCACCACATCGGGCCCGGGTGTGGCGCTGAAGGCCGAGACGGTGGGCCTCGCGGTCACCACCGAGCTGCCGCTGATCGTGGTCGACGTGCAGCGCGCCGGCCCCTCCACCGGCATGCCGACCAAGACCGAGCAGACCGACCTGCTGATGGCGCTGTTCGGCCGCAACGGCGAGTCGCCGGTGCCGGTGATCGCCCCGGCGACGCCGAGCGACTGCTTCGACGCCGCCGTCGAGGCCGCCCGGATCGCGATCAAATACCGCACCCCGGTGATGCTGCTCTCCGACGGCTACCTCGCCAACGGCTCCGAGCCGTGGAAGGTCCCGTCGCAGGCCGAGCTGCCCGACATCTCGGTGCCCTACACGACCGAGCCCAACGGCGACGACGGCACCACCTTCCTGCCGTTCAAGCGCGACGCCGAGACGCTGGCCCGTCCGTGGGCGATCCCCGGCACTCCGGGGCTCGAACACCGCATCGGCGGCATCGAGAAGGCCGACGGCACCGGCAACATCTCCTACGACCCGAGCAACCACGACCTGATGGTCCGGCTGCGCCAAGCCAAGATCGACGGCATCGACGTGCCCGATCTCGAGGTCGACGACCCCGACGGCGACGCCCGGGTGCTCGTGCTCGGCTGGGGTTCGACCTACGGCCCGATCGCCGCGGCGGCCCGCCGGGTGCGCCGGGGCGGCGGCAAGGTCGCGCAGGCCCACCTGCGTCACCTCAACCCGTTCCCGAAGAACATCGGCGAGGTCCTGAAGTCCTACGACAAGGTCCTGCTGCCCGAGATCAACCTGGGCCAGCTCGCGCTGCTGCTGCGGGCCAAGTTCCTGGTCGACATCATCAGCTACAACCGCGTGCGCGGACTTCCGTTCAAGGCCGAGGAACTGGCCGGAGTGATCCAGGAAGTGATCGACAGTGAGTGAATCCCTGAACGGCAAGGGCCTGGCCCTGGTGCCGAAGGCCGAGGGCAAGCAGACCCTGAAGGACTTCAAGTCCGACCAGGAGGTGCGCTGGTGCCCCGGGTGCGGTGACTACGCGATCCTGGCGGCCGTGCAGTCGTTCATGCCCGAGCTGGGGATCAAGCGCGAGAACACCGTGTTCGTGTCGGGCATCGGCTGCTCCTCGCGGTTCCCCTACTACATGAACACCTACGGGTTCCACTCGATCCACGGCCGCGCCCCGGCCATCGCGACCGGTCTGGCGGCCTCCCGCCCCGACCTGTCGGTGTGGGTGATCACCGGTGACGGCGACGCCCTGTCGATCGGCGGCAACCACCTGATCCACGCGCTGCGCCGCAACGTCAACCTGAACATCCTGCTGTTCAACAACCGGATCTACGGTCTGACCAAGGGCCAGTACTCGCCCACCTCCGAAGTCGGCAAGATCACCAAGTCGACCCCGATGGGCTCGCTCGACAAGCCGTTCAACCCGATCTCGCTGGCCGTCGGCGCCGAGGCCGGGTTCGTCGCCCGGACCATCGACTCCGACCGCAAGCACCTGCACAGCGTGCTCCGCGAGGCCGCCGCCCACCGGGGCACCTCGCTGGTGGAGATCTACCAGAACTGCAACATCTTCAACGACAACGCGTTCGAAGACCTGAAAGACCCCGAGAAGCGCGACGTGATCACGCTGCGCCTGGAGCACGGGCAGCCGATCGCCAACGCGACCCAGGCGGTCAGGCTCGCCCCGACGGGTGGTCTCGAGGTCGTGGCGCGCGACTCGATCTCCCCGGAGGAGATCCTCGTCCACGACGTGCACAACCCCGACCCGTCGCTCGCGTTCGCGCTGAGCCGGCTCGACGAGCCGGCCTTCCAGCACGTGCCGATCGGCATCTTCCGGTCGGTCGACCGGCCCTCCTACGACCACCTGATGAGCGAGCAGCTCGAGATGGCCGTGGCCCAGCGGGGCCCCGGCGACCTCGACGAACTCCTCCAGGGCGGCGACACCTGGAAGATCAACTAAGCGTTCTGTAGAAGGCCGTACAGGTCGCGAAATCGGGAAGCAGGCCCTCGTCGAGGGCCTGCTTCATCGTCGGCGCCCGTACGTCCTTCTCAGAGAGCAGCGGCTGCTCGAAGGGCCACTCGATGCCGAGCACCGGGTCGAGCGGGTTGATCCCCCGCTCCCGGGCCGGGGCGTAGGGCTCGGAGCACAGGTAGAAGACCGTCGCGTGGTCGGTCAGCGCGGCGAAGCCGTGGCCGAGGCCCTCGGAGATGTAGACGCTCTGGAAGCTCTCCGCGTCGAGAACGACCTTCTCGTGCCGCCCGAACGTGGGTGAGCCCACGCGCAGATCGACGATCACGTCCAGGATCCGGCCCGACAGGCAGGTCACGTATTTGGCCTGGCTCGGCGGCACGTCGGCGTAGTGGATGCCCCTGATCACCCCTCGCGCCGAGATCGAGGTGTTGGCCTGGGACAGGCGCAGGCCGTGGCCGGTGGCCTCGGCGAACTCGGCGCCCCGGAACGACTCCATGAACGTGCCCCGGTCGTCGCGGAACAGCCTCGGGGTGTAGAGGTAGGCGCCCTTGATCGGCAGTTCTTCCATGCGGACTCCTTACATGACAGATGCCCCGCCGGTCTGCACCGGCGGGGCATCAGCGCATTGTCAGGCGACGGTCACGGGATGGACCACGACAGAGGTCCGTCCGTCGGTGCCCGTCACGGTCAGGGTGATGTTGTAGGTGCCCGGAGCGGCGAACGTGTGGGACGCCGTCTGGCCGGTGCTGGGCGCACCGCCGTCGCCGTAGCTCCACGTGTAGCTCGCGATCGCCGTCGACCCGGCCGTCGACGCCGAGGCGTCGACGTCGCAGGTCAGGCCGGCGCAGGTCGGGGTGAACGCGGCCGTCGGGGCGGCGGCCAGGTTGCTCGCGGCGAGGTCGTCGACCGTCAGGGTGATCGGGGCGTTCGTCGCGGTGCCCGACAGGTAGGCGCCGATGCCCACGCCGCCCGCGACCTGCATGTTCGCGGTGGCGTCGGTGGTGGTCGCCTGCCAGGCGGCCGGCTCGGTCGCGGCGGCGTTCCAGACCTTGCCGGAGATCGTCGTCGGGTTCGTGCCGGTGACCAGCACCCGCATGTTGAGCACCAGGCCCGGCGTGTAGGTCAGGCCGGGGATGGTGGTCTCGGTGGTGATCAGGGTGTCGCTGCTGGCCCCGGTGGTGCGGATCAGCGCCAGGCCGACGCCCGACGGGAGCAGCCGGGCCCGGACCTTGTACTCGCCGACGCCCGCGACGCGGCGGCCGGTGGCGAACAGGTAGGTGCCGTTGCCGGTGCCCACCTTGTCGGACGCGATCGAGAACGACAGGTCGGAGGTGGTGCTGGACACCCCGTCGAGGTAGGCGCGCGGGTTGGCCGTCGTCGCCGGGAGGGCGAGCTTGGCCGCGTTGCCGTCGACGGAGAAGTTGCCGGCGCCGCCGACGAGCGTCCAGGGGCCGCCGGTCTGGGCGGTGCCCAGCGAGCCGTTGAGGGTCCGGCCGAACGTGTCGTTCGCGATGATCGACGGGGGGTTCGGGGCCGGGCGGGGCACGACCACGTCGCCGCTGGTGGCGGTGGCGTCGTCGTTGTCGGTGACCGTCAGGGTGACCGGGTAGTCACCGGCGGCCGGGTAGGTGTGGCTCGGCGTGGCGCCGGTGCCGGTCTGGCCGTCGCCGAAGTCCCAGGCGTACCCGTCGACCGAGCCGTCGGCGTCGGCGGACGCCGAGGCGTCGAACGAGCACTCCAGGTCGGTGCAGGTCGAGGTGAACGACGCCGTCGGCGGCTGGTTGGCCGGGCCGGTGCCGCTGCCCTCCTGGTAGTGCTGGGCGACCTCGGCCGGGGTCAGCACCTTGGCGTAGATCGCGCCCTCGTCGAGGAACCCGTTGAAGTTGTCGGAGCTCGGGCGGTTGGGCCAGGAGTTCAGGGTGTCGCTGCCGAAGCGCCAGTAGCCCGAGTAGCTCTCGGCGCCGGTCTGCGCGTGGGTGCCCACGAGCGCGCCGTCGACGTAGAGCTTCATGCCGTCGGCGCCCTGCGTCGCCACGAGGTGGTGCCACTGGTTGTTGTTGTAGGCGGCCGTCGTGGTGATCAGGTTGAAGGCGCCGGTGTACGTGCCGAAGACCAGGCGGCCGTCGTTGCGCATGTAGACGTGGCGGTCGTAGTTGGAGCTGGTGCCGCTCGCGGCGTTGCCGAAGCCGACGATCTTGCCGCCCTGGTTCGACGAGGTGCGGAACCAGGTCTCGGCCGAGTAGGTCGTCGGGTTGCTCGTCGCGTTGCCCGAGACGGCCCGGCCGCCGCTCTGCACCCGGACCGCGTTGTTGGCCAGGCCGACGATCGCGCCGGACTGGTTGTAGGTCACGCCGGTGTTGCTGAACGTGCCGTTGACGCCGCTGGTGCTGGCGTCGATCGCCGCCGGGCCGTTGGCCTCGTTGAACCGGAAGTAGGTCACCGGCTCGTCGTCGTAGACCACGCGGCCGTAGTCGTCGGCCGGACGCGGCGGGATCGGGCTGGTGCGGCCCGAGGCGACGAAGTGGGCGTCGACCTTGGCCGGCGACAGGGCCGCCGGGTAGATCGCGACGTCGTCGATCTGGCCGTTCAGGTAGAGGCTGGTCGGGCGGTTCGGCCACCCGTTGAGGTTGTCGCCGCCGATCCGCCAGTAGCCGTTGTATCCCTGGGCCGTGGTGACCGAGGGGTCCTGGCCGACGCGGCGGCCGTCGACGTACAGGGCGATGCCGCCGCTGCCCTGGGTGGCCACGATGTGGTGCCACTGGCCGTCGTTGAAGCCGGGGGCGCTGTTCACCGTGCGGACGGCGTTGGGGTAGACGCCGAAGTAGATGCGGCCGGCGTTGTCCATGTAGACGTGGCGGTCGTAGCTGCCCGACTCGCCGGTCGGCGCGTTGCCGTAGCCGACGATCTTGCCGCCCTGGTTCGACGTGGTCTTGACCCAGGCCTCGATCGAGAAGGCCGGGGTGGTGGGGACCGTGCTGTTGGTCTTCACCAGGCCGGTGCCGGTGCCGTTGAAGGCCGCCGCGGCGTCGGCGTCGCCGTTGATCGCGCCGGGGCTGGCCTGGGAGGTGCCCGCGTCACGGGTGGCGTCGGTGAAGGCGGCGTAGTCGAAGGCGGTCGTGCCGGAGGCCTCGCCGAGACGCCAGTAGGCGGCGGCTCCGTCGTCGATGACGGCTTCGGCGTAGTCGCTGAGCGCCCCCGCCGAGGAGATCGTCACCGGGTCGGAGGTGCCGCTGCCGACGGCGTTGCCCTGCGGGTCGACGGCGCGGACCCGGTAGGTGTGGACGGACCCGGGCGCGAGGCCCTCGTCGATGAAGCCGGCCGACGGGAGGGTCCAGAAGTTGGAGTCGACCTCGACCTCGCCGACGGGAGTGGTGCCGCCGTCGCGGAGGATCTGGTACTTCAGCTTCGCGTGGTCGCGGTCCCAGGTGGTCTTCCAGCTGAGCCGGGCGGTGCCCGCGTTGAGCGAGACCGCGGTCGGGGTCAGGTCGGCCGTCGGGATCGGCCCGGCGGTCTTCGGCGCGTTCGCCTTGACCGCGAACCGGGTGAGGCCCTGCTGCGCGCTGCCGTTGACGGTGGTGAACTCGCCGCCCATGACCAGGTAGTTGCCGTTGCCCGACAGGGCCCAGCCGCCCTGGTTCATGCCGGTGTAAGAACCGGCGTTGACCTGCGGGAACCAGTGGAGCAGGGTCGGCGTGGGCTGACCGCTGTACTGGCTGTTGTTCGACGGCGGCATCGGGTCGGTGCCGGTCGGGACGAGCGTGGTGGCCAGGGCGCGCTGCCAGCGGGTCGGCGAGACCTCGGGGAAGCCGCGCAGCGACTCGCAGTCGTGGGCGTGGCCGACGCTGTAGAGCACCTGGTTGATCGGGAAGACGCTGTAGCTGGCGCCGTAGCAGTTGTCGAGCCAGATCAGGTCGCCCGTGTTGGGCTCGACCGCGAACCGGCCGTCGAACCAGTGCCAGCCCTCGCCGTCGGCGGCGGCGTAGATGTTGGTGCCGTCGGTGGTGAGGTCGTAGGTCATCGAGTAGTCGTTGCCGATCCGGGCCGGGATCGGGTTGCTGCTCCACGGGAGCGAGTCTCCCGTGGCCGGGTCGAGGGCGCCGATGCCGACCCGGGTGGCGTTGTTGAGCTGCTGGAACTTGCCGCCCACGATGACCCGGCTCTGGTCGGGCGACATGATCAGGGCGAAGACCTCGTCGTCGGTGTCGGGGGCCCACGGCTGGTTGGCGCCGTTGCTCCGGTTGACCGCGGCCAGGCGGTTGCGGCTCTGGCCGTTGACGTTGAAGAAGTTGCCGCCGATGTAGACGGTCGAGTTGGAGACCGTGATCGCGCGGACCACGTTGCCGACCGAGGGCGCCCACGATTCGAGGTTGCCCGTGGCGACGTCGAAGGCTGCGACCCGGTTGCGGGTCTGGCCGTTGACCTGGGTGAAGTCGCCGCCGATGTAGATCTTCGTCTGGTCGGGCGAGACGGCGATGGTGCGGGCCTGCGCGTTGAGCGTGGGCGCGAAGGAGGTGACGTTACCCGTGGTGATGTTGAAGGCCAGGATGTTCGACCGCACCACCTCGGCCGCGTTCCCCGGGGCGGTGCCCGGCGGGCGGGCGCGGGTGAAGCTGCCGACCGCGTAGACGGTGTTGCCGACGGTGGCCATCTTCCAGACCACGCCGTTGATCTGCCATGTGGGCAGGGCGTCGGCCGTGACGGTCTCGGGGACTCCCGGCGGCGGGTCGATGTCGGCCCGGGCGGGAAGGGGGATCGCCGCGAGCGACGCCCCCAGTAATGACGCGGCCAGGAAGGCGGCCACTCGCGATGATCGAATTACCACGGTTACCTACATCTCAGGAGATCGTTCTCACATCGATGCCAGAGTAATGGAACGGTTTAATCCAGCAAGGAGTAACCGATGGGACATGAAGTAACGATTAAAGTTCACCTTCTGGAGCGCCGGTTTTAAGCACCGCTCCGGCTTCCAGACCGAACAAGTCGGCGACGTCGGATGGCAACGGCGCTCCGTCGGGCAAATCGCCAATTTCCGGCTCGCTGCCATGGATTTCCTGACCGGTCATCCGGCGCAGATCGGCGAGCGTGGCCACGTCGGCGTCCGCTCGCGTCCAGTCGGCCCAGTCGGCGAGCGGCCCTGGTCCGCGCCGGTGGTAGACGTTGTGGTCGAGGCTGGCCATGTCGGCCGCGCCCTTGCGGCGGGTCAGATCGCGGACGGCCACGAGAGGTTCGGCGCCGGCCGAGGAAAGCACGTTGTTTCGCACCTCGACGCCACTCACATTCCAGGTCACTCCCGGCACGAGTTGCTGGCGCGCGCCGTCGATCGCATAGATCTGGCGGCCTTTGTTGTCGGTTACGGTGTTGTTCCAGACCCGTACATCGCTCGACTCGTTCACATAGACGCCGTGGGTGCCGTTGCCGGTCACCACGTTTCCGGCGATGAGCGCGCCGGCCGAGATCTCGAAATGGATGCCGTGGTGGGCGTTGTTCCGGGCCAGGTTGCGGGCGACCACGGCGCCGACGATCGATTCGTCGAGCCAGATGCCGGGGCCTCGGTTGTCTTCCATGAGGTTGCCGACGACCGTCATGCGCTTCGACTCGGTGATCTTCAGGCCGCCGGAGACCGGGGCCATCATGAAACGCTCCACATTGTTGCCCCGGCTGACGTTGCCGATGATCGTGGCGTCGTCGGACTTGTGGCCGCCGATGCCCACCTGGCCGTTGCCCTCGAACAGGTTGTTCCTGACGGTGATCCGGGCGCCCTTCAGGGCCAGGCCGGTGACCGAGGTCTCGGCGAAGACGCTGTTCTCGATCGTCATGTCGTCGGCGAAGGCCTTCACGGCGGCGATCCTGGCCAGGGAGGTGGCGTAGCGGCGTACCCCCACGCCCTTGAGAGACGACCCGTCGGCGCCCTCGAAGTAGAGGGCCTCGTCGAGGGTGGTGGCGCGGACGTCGCGGCCGGTGGGGTCGTCGCCGATGAACAGGCGGCCGGCCTGGTAGTCGACGAAGAAGGCGCCGGGGCCGACCTGATCGGCGGTCTGGACCTGGGTCAGCGGCCGGCCGTCGACGAAGACCTGGTCGGGCCAGTTGGCCATCGGGTGGGCGGGGTCGACCATGTGCCAGTCTTCACCGCCGCCCGCGGTGAAGTCGGTGTTGTCGAAGCGCACGTCCCAGTCGTCGCGGCGCCAGCGCGATCCGTCGCGGACCCAGTCGCCGACCGGTTCGCTGCCGTCGAACCAGACGACCTCGCCGGGGTGGTTCTGGATGGCCAGGCGCTTGCGGAAGATCTCGACCTTCTCGTGGTAGACGCCCTCGCGCAGGACGATCGTCGCGCCCTCGGGGGCGGTCTTCACCGCGTGGCCGAGGGTCCGCCAGGGTTTCGCGCCGTCGCCCGGCGCGTCGTCGTCGCCGTCGGTGGCGACGAAGAAGGCGCCCTCGGGGACGGGATAGTCGGCGGTGCCCAGCGGGGCCGGCCCGGCCGTCTGCCACGACGGCTGGGCCGGTCGGCCGGGGTCGGGCCGCATCAGCGCGGCCCAGATCAGGACGCCCGCCACCGCGAGGGCGACGGCCCCCGCGGCGGCGAGCCTCCGTCTCACAGAACCGTCACCGACGCGCTGGTCGGGCTGGAGACGCGGTTGTTGTACGGGTCGATCGCGCGCACCCGGTAGGTGTGCGACGCGCCGGGCGTGAGCCCGGTGTCCTGGCACGACAGGTTCGGCAGGTTCCAGAACACCGAGAACGCCTCGGCGGTGCAGGCGACCTGGCCGTCGTTGCGCAGCACCTCGTAACGGACCTTGCGGTTGTCGAGGTCCCACGTGGCGCCCCAGCGGACGGTCACCTTGCCGCCGCCGTTGGCCTGCAGGGTCGGCGCGCCGAACCCGGCCTGGATCGGGCCGCCGACGTCGGGGCGGGTCTCGTGGAAGGTCCAGCGGGTGAGGCCCTGCTGCGCCACGTCGTTGACCTCGGTGAAGTCACCGCCGGCCCACAGGTAGGTGCCGTCGTTGGCCATCGCCCACGGGCCCTGGACCCACGGGTAGGTGGTGCCGGGGGCCGAGTTGGGGAACCAGTGGAGGATCGTCTGCTTGGCGCCCTGGGCCGTGCCGGCCGGCTCGGCGAGGTAGCGGCGGTGGGGCTTGGTCTCGGGGAAGCCGTCGCCGCCGTAGTAGGACTGCATGCTGCAGCGGTGGGCGTGGCTGCCGCTGTAGAGCACGCCGCCCATCACCGAGATCGCCTGGGTCGCGCCGAGACAGTTGTTGATCCAGATGCGCGAGCCGTTGTCGGGGTTGAAGGCCAGGCGGCCGTCGAAGGTGCCCTCGCCGTTGGCGCTGGCGTACATGCGGGTGCCGTCGGAGACGATGTCGGTCACCCACGAGCGGCTGGTGGAGCTGTTGGCCGGGATGTCGTTGCTGTTGAACGTGCCCTTGGAGCCGTCGCTCACGTTGACGGCCGACAGGCCGTGCTGCCGTACGCCGTTGATGCGGTCGAAGTCGCCGCCGACGATGAGCCGGTTGCCTGCCGGGGTCAGCGCCATCGCGTTGACGCGCTTGTCGGCGGTCGGGGCCCACGAGGTGAGGGCGGCGGTGGCGGCGTCGAAGGCGGCCAGGCGGGTGCGGGTCTCGCCGCTCACGGTGGTGAAGTGGCCGCCCGCGTAGACGGTGGTGTCGGACACGGCGATGGCGCGCACCCGGTTGTTGAACACCGGCTTGAAGTCGGGGTCGAGGGCGCCGGTCGCGGTGTCGAAGGCCGCCATGCGGTCGCGCCGCGAGCTGTCGATCTTGTTGAAGTCGCCGGCGACGTAGATCTTCGAGCCGTCGGGCGAGGCCTTGATCTCCCACACCGCGTCACAGCGGTAGGTGTCGGTGGCGATCTTGTCGCACTCGTTCTGCGCCTGGTCGTCGGTGAACGTCGGCGAGAAGGCCACCGGGTTCCACGGCAGCAGGTCGCCGGTGGCGGTGTCGAACGCGGCCAATCCGACCCGCGGCACCTCACCCGCGCCCCCCTTGGGGACGCCCGGCGGCCGGACGTTGTCGAAGTTGCCGCCCACGTAGGTCACCCCGTTGACGATCTCGATCGTCAGCACCACTCCGTCGGTCTGCCAGGTGGGCAGCGCGTCGGCCGTGACTGTGGCGACTTCCCCGGCGGCGGGGGCCGTGTCGGCCAGCGCCGCGGGGACGGGCGTCACCGCTAACGCGGCGATCAGGCCCGATATCAGGGTCTTGCGCATTTGGTCCCCTTCAGGGCACAGGTGAGACCACACCGGCCTCACGCGTATCGTGACGCTCCTCACGTCTCACAGGTTTACGTGTGATAACACAAGTCCACGCCACTATGAGAAACATCCAGATGGACGCGACGTTCGCCGCACCCGCCATCTGATCGGCGGTCAGGCCGTCGATCACCAGAAACGTCATCAGACCCAGCAGCAGCGCGGCCTCGACCCGGACCTCTCCGACCCTGGTGAACGCCAGGTTCACCGTCAGCACCACGATCAGGAGCAGGCAGAAGATCGCCCCGCCGACGAGGCCGCCTTCGACGAGCACGTTGACGAAGATGTTGTGACCCCCGCCGAGCCCCAGGGCGTCGAGGAACAGCCCGCGCGCCGACGACATGCCGTTGCCGAACACCGGCCGGTTCATCACCGCCTGGTAGGCGAAGGTCCACAGGTCGGTACGCGAGTTGAGGCTCTCCAGCTGTTCGACGGTCTCGCCCCGGGTGGCGAACTCCAGGAGCTTGTCGCCGAACAGCAGCGGCAGCAGCACCAATATCGGCGTGCCGACCATGATCACCTCGACCCGGCCCCGGGTGCCCCGTGCGGTGAGCAGGAACGCCGCCACCCCCGCGAGGATGCCGACCGCCGCGCCCCGCGTGCCGGTGGCGACCAGCGCCGCCGCCGAGACCGCCGCCGAGCCGGCGTAGACCGGCCAGGGGAAGCGTCGCGGCAGCCCGTTCGGCAGCAGGAACGCCAGGCACAGCAGCAGCGCGACGCCCAGGAACATGCCGGCCGTGACGGGATGCACGTAGAGCCAGTTGAACCGGTCTTGCGTGTTGGGGGTGCGTTTGAGCGGCACCGCCACCCCGAACGCCACCGAGATCACGACCAGGCCGACGAACACGTGGGCCAGCCGGTAGAGGTCCTCGCGCCGCGCCCGGGTCGCGATCACGTGGCAGACGATCGCGGTGACCAGGAGCTGGCTCGCCCGCACGGCGGCGAACGGGGGGAACGGGGTCCACAGCACCGACAGGGCGCAGTAGGCCGCGAACAGCCAGGCCAGGATCAGCGCGGCCGGAGCCGCCCGCCGGGGCGCCCGGAGGCCGAACCGGCGGTAGAGGTAGAGCGCGCACAGGCCGTAGACGCCGATCTCCAGCAGCACGGTGGCGTCGATGCCGCCGCCGACCGCTTCGGAGACGTCACGCGAACGAAACTTGTAGTCGCTCGCGAGGATCATGCCGAGAGGCAACAGCGTGGGCCACCACTGCGTGCGGAGCCGCCGGTGGCGCGCACCTCTCACGCCGGTCCCCCCGAATCGCCGCTCCGCTTGGTGACGTGTGCCAGCATACGAGCGGTTAATAACTTTTCACTATGGACCGGTTGAGAGGACGAGTCAGATGAAGCTCCCTGAACCCGTGATGAACGCGGGCCGGACCGCCATCCGGGGCTGGGGCATGGCGACGGCGGCGTTCCGGCCCGACCCCGACTTCCTGCTCATCGGGGCCAAGCGCGGCGGGTCGACGTCGTTCTACTTCGCCCTGCTGGAGCATCCGAGGGTGATCCCGCTGTTCCCGGCGGCCGGGCTGCTGCCCAAGGCCAACCACACGAAGGGCGTCCACTACTTCGACTCGAACTACGCGCGCGGGATGCGGTGGTACCGCTCGCACCTGCCGAGCCGGTCGAGCCGAGCGCGGGCCGGGCGCAGGGCGGGCGGCCCGGTGGTCGCCGGAGAGGGCTCGCCCTACTACCTCCACCATCCCCTGGCCGCCGAACGCGCCGCCGGGAACGTGCCAAAGGCGCGCATCCTGCTGGTGTTACGCGACCCGGTGGAGCGCACGTTCTCCCACTACCGCGAGCGGGTGCGCGCGGGCGCGGAGACCCTGACGTTCGAGGAGGCCCTGGCCGCCGAGGAGTCCCGGACCTCCGGTGAGGAGGCGAAGATCATCGCCGATCCGGCGTACCTGTCCTACGCCCACGAACAGCAGTCGTACGTCGCCCAGAGCGAGTACGCCCGCTGTCTGGAACGGTGGTTCGCCCACTACCCGCGCGACCGGTTCCACATCCTGACCAGCGAGGACTTCTACCGCGACCCGCAGGCCGCCTGCGACCGGGCGGCGGAGTTCCTCGGGCTGCCGCCCGCGCCCCTGCCCGCGGCGGGCAAGGTCTGGAACGCCGCCGCCCCGGGCGACATCCCCGACGACGTACGCAAGAGACTGGCCCGCCACTTCGCCCCGCACAACCGGCGGCTGGAGGAGATGCTCGGCCGCAGGCTCAGCGACTGGACGGCCGGCTGAGCACCTCCAGCGCCGCGAGCATGCCGCCGTTGAGCGGCAGGTCGTCGTGGCGCTTGGAGATGACGGCCTCCCAGTGGGCGGCCGCCTCGGCGTAGCCCGTGGGCACCGGGTCGACCCCGAACAGGGTCGTCTCGGCGGCCCGGTAGTAGACCTCGTCGGCGCCGGGAGGCGCCCACGCGGCGTCCTCCCAGTCGATCAGCCACGGCACCCTGCCCCGGGTGCGGCGCAGGTTCCACGGAGTGAGGTCGCCGTGCATCGGCAGCCAGTGGCCGGGGGTGCCGGCCGGTTTGGGCAGCCCGGCGAGCAGGCGCTGGATGCGGCCGGTCAGGTCGACGACGTCGATCTTCCGGACCGGCCGGGCCGGGACCGGCTCCATCGCCGAGATGAGCAGCCACGAGGGGCCCTCGCCCAAGACGACCGGCACCCGGAAGCCGTCGCCGCCGTCGAGCAGCCGCAGCACCTGGGCCTCGCGGTCGAGCCCCTCGCGCACCTTCAGGAACCCGACGGGCCGGCCCTTCTGGATGAGCAGCGCCGCGGCGCCCGGCCGGGACGCCTGCGGGCGCAGGTAGAGGGCGACCTCGTCGACCGGGCCGACGACCTCGGAGACCTCGGCGAGGATCTGCTCCCAGCGCTCGACCGGAGGCGCCCAGCGTTCACGCCGGCCCGGCAGCAGCCACGGCCCGGCGACCAGCACCGCCCGGTGCAAAATCCGCTGGGCCAGCAGCGGGAGGGGCTTGGAGAAGGTCAGCAGTGACAGCCCGGCGGCGGCCGACCGGGCGTCGCCGACCGGGATCCAGACGTTGGCCCGGCCCGGCGGGTAGCGCACGAAACTCATCCGCGCAGGTCCAGGCAGAGTCTCTCGTAGCGGGCGGCGACGTCGTCCCACGTGTAGTGGACGCGGGCGCGCTCGCGGGCCAGGTCGCCACGGCGGCGGCAGGCGGCGGGGTCGTCTTCGGCCTGTTCGATCACGGTCGCGAGGTCTTCGGGGCCGGCGAAGAACGCGCCCGACTCGGCGAGGACCTCCCGGTTGAACACCACGTCGTAGGCGATCGTCGGGGCGCCCGCCCCCATGGCCCGCAGCAGCGACGGGTTGGTGCCGCCGACGGAGTGGCCGTGCAGGTAGGTGGCCGACCCGGCGTAGAGGGCGTCGAGCAGGTCCTGGTTCCAGACGGCGCCGACCAGCTTCACGCGCTCGTCCTTGGCGGCCAGGTCGTTGATCTTTTTCACGTACTCCTCGGCGTAGGGCGCCGAGCCCACGACCACCAGCGGCAGCCGGGCGGCGCTGCGCGAGTAGCCCTCGACGATCAGGTCGACGTGGTTCTCCGGCTCGAACCGGGCGACCACCAGGTGGTAGCCGCCGGGCTCATAGCCCTCGGCTCTGAGCAGGTCGTCGTCGCAGCGCTCCTGGACGGGAGCGCCGTAGGGGATCATGACGCTGCCGGCGGCGTAGGTCTCGCGGTAGTAGTCCTGGATCGCGACGGCGTCGGCGATGATCTGCTTCGACCAGCGGACCGACAGCTTCTCGACCGCCAGGTAGTAGCGCTGCCCTGCACCGTTCCATTTGGCCCGCTTCCACTCCAGCCCGTCGACGTGGGTGGCCACCGGGATGCGCGCCAGCTTGAGGAACGGGAGTAAGGGCGCGTTGGCCGCGTTGAACACCAGCGCGACGTCGGTGCGATGCAGCAGCACATGGCCGACCGACAGCGCGGTGTGGCTGAGCGTCTCCATGATCTTGTGCTGCACGGCCGGCAGGTGGACGAGCGTCATCCCCTTGTACGCCGGGAGCTTCTCCACCGCCCCCCGGCAGTAGACCCGGACGTCGTGCCCGGCGTCGGCCAGGCGAGCCCCGATCTCCTCGACGGCGGTCTCGAAGCCCCCGTAACGGGCCGGCACCCCGCGAGTCCCGATCATGGCGATCCGCATGCGTTTCCTTCGATGGATGACAAGATGAACATCCAACCGTAAACGGTAATCAAACATTTGGATGCGGCAACGATGGTTCGAGTGGTGATGGCCCACCCGTCGCCCGATCTGTACGGCTCCGACCGCATGCTCGTCGAATCGGTACGGGCCCTGGCCGAAAAGGCCGAAATCACCGTCACACTGCCCACCGACGGCCCTTTGTCCGATTTGATTCGCGCGGCCGGGGCCGAGGTGGAGATCCTGCCCGTGCCGGTGCTCCGCAAGGCCTATCTGAAGCCTGCCGGCCTCGTGAAGCTGACCTGGACGCTGGCCACCACACTCCCCCGCATGGTGTCCTACCTGCGGCGCGAACGTCCTGCCGTGCTGTACGTCAACACGGTCACCATCCCCTGGTGGCTGCTGGCCGGGCGGCTCGCGCGGGTGCCGAAGGTGGTGTGTCACGTCCACGAGGCGGAAGACGGCGTTCCCGGTCCGATCAGGCGGGCGCTGGCCCTGCCGCTGCGGCTGGCGCACACGATCATCGCGATCAGCCGGAGCGTGCGCGACCGAATCGTGGCCGACGGAGGCCCTGACGGCAAAACGACCGTCATCCACAACGGCGTCGCCGGTCCCCCGCCCACCGACCCCCGCCCGGAGCACGAGGGGCACCTTGTCCTGGTCGGCCGCCTGTCTCCCCGCAAGGGCAACGACGTCGCCGTCGAGGCGGCGAAACTCCTGGTCAGCAGGGGTCACACGATCAAGCTGACGCTGGCGGGCACCATCTTCCCCGGCTACGAGTGGTACGAGGCCGAACTCCGCGCGAAAGCCGCGGAGCTCGGGCCCGAGGTGGTCTTCGCCGGGTTCACCGACCCGGTGTGGCCACTTCTGGCCACGGCCGACGTCGTGCTGGTCCCCTCGCGGGTCGAGCCCTTCGGCCTGGTCGCCGTCGAGGGCATGCTGGCCCGTCGTCCGGTGGTCGCCAGCGAGGTGCAGGGGTTGGCGGAAATCGTCAACGACGGGAAGAACGGCCTGCTCGTGGCGCCGGGCGACCCGGTCGCGCTCGCCGACGCCGTCGAAACCTTGCTTAACGACTGGACCGCCGCGACAGCCCTCGCGAACAGGGGTTTCGACGATGCGACGTCCCGGTTCGGCCTAATGCGTTACACGACGGCGATGGAGCGGGCGATTCTCGGGCCGGACGCTGATGTCTAAACTGTGAATCGACCCTGTCTTTACGGCAGATTCGCAGCGCGAAGAGGAATTGCACAAGCGGGGAGAACAGGCATTCGTGGCCACAGACCAACGTGACGAGACCCCCGAGGTCGGTCTTCTTGAGGCCGTGTGGCGCTATCGGTGGTCGTCGCTCGCACTGATCCTCGTCGCCGCGGTCGCCGCGGGGGCGGCGACCTTCTTCGTCTTCGGCAACGTCGAGGCGACCGCCCGGTTCGCGGTCGTCGACCCGCGCAGCACCACCTACCTGCGCATGGGCGTGTCCTCCGACAGCAGCTACATCGCCTACACCGCCCAGCGGGCCGCGTTCGCGCAGTCGGCGGGCGTGCTCGACCGGGCCCGGCAGCTTCTCGAGAACGAGCAGAAGGTCGTCGTCGACCTCGAGACCCTCCGGCAGAGCGTCACCTCCTCGCCCGGCACGGCCGGCGGCATCGTCGTGGTCACCGCGACGGCCAAGACCGACAAACTGGCCGCGCAGATGGCCAACTCGGTCGTGGCGGCCTACCAGATCCTCACCGAGGCCGACGCGCAGCGCGAGCAGGAGAAGCTGCTCAAGAGCGTGCGGTCCACCCGCACCCGCGTACAGGACGACCTGAAGCGGGCCCCCGACGGCAGTGCCACCGAGTCGTCGCTGACCGAGGCGCTGGTGCAGCTCCAGCTCAAGGAGTCGGAGGCGACGATCGACCTCGCCCAGTTCGGCGGCGGTGTCCGGTTCGTCGACCAGGCCAACCCGCTGAAGATCACCCCGAGCAAGGTGCCGACCAACATCGCGATCGGCCTCGCGGTCGGCACGCTGCTGGCCATCGTCCTCGCGTTCCTGCGCGCCACCAACCCGATCGGCACGATCCGCGAGGTGACCACCCCGACCGGCCAGCGCCACAAGCCCGCCCAGCCCCGGCGCCCGCTGCTGCCCCGGCCCGAGGTCAACGGCACGGCGCCGGCCAGGGCCGAATACGACGACCGCCCGACGGCCGCCTTCGAACGCATCAGCCTGCCCGCCCGGCCACCGGAGCCCGCGGCCGCCGCGATCGAGAAACCCGCATCCGAGAAATCCGCACCTGGGAAGCCCGGGCCGGAAAGGACGACGCCTCCGCCGCCGATCCGGAGCTGGCCCGAACCGCCGCCGGCCAAGACGCCCGCCAAGACGCCCGCCAAGACGCCCGCGGCGAAGAAACCGGCCGCCGAGGAACCCCCGGGTGACGACTCCGAGCCCGTGGTGACCATCGACACCGGCGCCACCTCCTGATGGCCGGTTCGCTGCGCAGGCTCGTCGCGCGGGCGGGCGGCTCCGTCACCTCCCAGGCCGTCACGGCGGGCGGGAGCGTCGTCTTACAGCTCATCGCGGTCCGGTTCCTCGGCCCCGAGGCGTTCGGCGCCTACGCGATCATGATGGCCGTGCTCGTCACGGTCACCACCGTCTTCTCCTCATGGGTGGGCGACTCGCTCACCGTGTTGGACCGTTTCAATCCGCGGGTGCGGGCCGCGCTGTGCGCCTCGATCCTCGGGCTGACCTCGGCCGGGACCGTCGTCGGCGTCGCGTTCGCGCTGGCGCTCCACCTGGCCGACGGGCCGGGTGTCGCCGCGTTCGCCCTGCTCACGGTGTTATGGCTGCCGCAGGAGAGCGCGCGGCGGCTGCTCAACGCGCGGCTGGAGTTCGGCCGCCTGGTGCTCAACGACCTCGTCTACGTCGGGGTGACGCTGGCGATCCTGGCCGGGCTCTGGCTGACCGGCACGCCGTTCACGCTGACGTGGATCCTGGGCGCGATGTGCGCCGGGCAGCTCGTGTCACTCGGGCTGACGCTGGCGCTGCTGCCGTCGGTGGAATACCGGCTGCCGCGTCCGAGCCTGGCCGGGCTCGGCGAGGTCACCACCTTCGCCGCGTGGCGATCGGCGCAGGCGTCACTGCGGCCGGTGGCGCTGCTGATCATGCGGGTGGCGATCGACACGTTCGCGTCGCGTACGGTGCTGGCGGCCGTCGAGGCCGGGCGGCTGCTGATGTCGCCGGCGCTGACGGTCGTCCAGGGCGCGGGCTCCTATCTGCTGCCGACGTTCGTGCGGCGGCGTGACGCCGGGGTGCCGATCCGGCCCCGCAACGCGCTGACCGCCTCGCTGGTGCTCATCGCCGGCACGCTGGCCTGCGGGGTCGCGGCCATCGCGGTCCTCGGACACGTCGGGCCGCTCATCACCGGCGGCGCGTTCACCCTCGACGCGGTGACCGTGGGCGGCTGGGTGGCCTACACGGTCAGCTTCTCGGCGACGCTGCCGCTGGCGATGATGGCGGCCGCCTACACCCTGTCCCGCCTGGTGTTCATGGTCAGGGCGGCCGAGACCGCCATCGGCCTGACGGCCATGCTGGTCGTGCTCGCGGTCGCCCCCGACCTGGCCCACCTGGCCCCCTACTGCATCGGATTCGGCGGCCTGGCCTCGGGATTCCTCCTATGGTGGCACCTTCGCCGCAAGGCCCCCGTCCCGTCACGGAATGAGATCCCCCATGAGACGCACGCTGCTGAGTAGCGCCGCCGTGGCGTTCGCCCTGACGGCGGCGGCGCCCGCGTACGCCGCGCCGGCCCCTCCGGCGCCGGTGAAGGCCACCTGGAAGCAGGATCGGGTCATCGACAACCCGAAGATCACCGAATCCAGCGGCCTGTACGCCTCCCCGCTCCACCCCGGCGTCGTCTGGACCCACAACGACGGCGCCGGACCGGCCACCCTCTACGCCATCGGCCCCGACGGCTCGACCCGGGCGACCGTCACCGTCGAGGGCGCGGCGGCCGTCGACACCGAGGCCGTGGGCGGCTACGTCGACCAGCGCGGCAACGCCCTCATCTACCTGGCCGACACCGGCGACAACGACAAGACCCGCCAGGCGGGGGTGACCCTGTTCGTCTTCCCCGAGCCGAAGGTCCTGGCCGACACGACGGTGACCGCCGAGCGCTATCCGATCATCTACCCCGACGGCCCGCAGGACTCCGAGGCCGTCCTGGTCAACCCGACCAACGGCAACCTCTACTTCGTCAGCAAAACCCCGACCGGCGGAGCCGTCTACGGCGCCCCCGCGTCGCTGGTACCGGGCGTGGCCAACCGGCTGGAGCGGCTGGTGGCGGTCCCCCACGTCATCTCCGACGGCCTGATCGGCTACGACGGCCGCATGTACCTGCGCGGCCTCAACAAGATCCGCGTCTTCTCAGACGTGACCGGCCACGTGGTGCAGACGATCGACGCGCCCAAGCAGCCGCAGGGCGAGTCGATGGCGCTCAGCGCCGACGGCACGACCCTGCTGGTCGGCAGCGAGGGCGAGAAGAGCGCGGTGTTCGCGTGGCAGCTGCCGAAGGATCTGGTCACCGGCCCGATCCGCAAACCGGGCCCGCAGCCCGACCCGAACGCGATCCAGCAGACCGCCAGGGCCAAGGAGCCGACGAAGCTGCCGCAGCTCATGCTGGGCGGGCTGACCGGAATCGCCGCGCTGATCGGGCTCGGCGCGCTCGTCCGTCGACTGAGGCGTTAATCGGGTTCATACTCCGGCCATGCGCACGCTTGTTCACGGCAGATTCCCGACGCGAGCCACGGCCGGCCTTCGGCCGTCCGCGTCTCGCTTGCTGGCCGTGTTATCGCTCTCGTTCCTGCTGACCGGGCTGCTCGCGGCCCCGGCGTGGGCGGCCGACTACTCGGCCCAGCCGCGCGCCAACTGGCTGCCGAACGGCCGGGTCCTGGCCATCGCCCACACGGGCGACCGGGTGGTGATCGCGGGCGAGTTCACCACCCTGCGGCACTCCGCGACCGGCGAGACCGTCGGCCGCCAGCGCGTCGCCCTGCTCGACGCGGCCAGCGGCGACCTCATCCGCACGTGGTCGCCCGCGGTGAACGGCGCGGTGCAGGTCCTCGCGGTCGGGAACGGCCGGGTGTACCTCGGCGGCGACTTCACCACGGTCGCCGGGCAGACCCGCACGCGGCTGGCGGCCGTCGACCTGGCCACCGGCAACGTCGTCGGCGGCTGGACGCCCGCCGCCAACAGCACGGTGCGCGGGCTGGCCGTGATCGGCGACACGCTCTACGCCGGAGGGGCGTTCACGCAGGTCGCCGGGCAGAACCGGACCCGGCTGGCGGCCGTCGACCTCGGCAGCGGCGCGCTGCGCGCCTGGAACCCGGGCGCCAACAACACGATCATGGCCATGGCGGCCGCGCCCGACGGCGGCAGCGTGATCGTCGGCGGGCAGTTCCGCACCCTCGGCGGCGCGACGCGGCTGTTCCTCGGGTCGGTCGGGCTCAACGGCACGGTCACCGGCTGGGCTCCGCCCCCGAGTTGCGACCTGCCGAGCAACCAGTGCTGGGTGCTCGACCTGGCCGCCGACGCCGACAACGTCTACGCCGCCATCGCCGGAGTCGGCGGACGGCTGGCCGCATACCGCCTGAGCAACGGGTCGCGCCGCTGGGAGCGCACCGCCGACGGAGACGTGGAGTCGGTCGCGGTGCGCGGCTCCTACGTGTACGCCGCCGGCCACTTCTGCCCCGACTTCTCCGGGTTCCAGCGGTGTGACTTCGTGGCCGTCGACGCCGGGACCGGCGCGGTCGACACCGACTTCGCGCCGACGGCCAACGGGCAGGTGTTCGCGCTGCACGCCGGACCCGACGCGCTGCGCGCGGGCGGCGGCTACGGCCAGCTCAACGGGGTCTCCCGGCCCAACTACACGGAGTTCCCGCTGCTCCCGGCGTCGGGCGACGTGACGCTGGTACCGGCGGGCTCCTCGTGGCGCTACCTCGACGACGGCAGCGACCAGGGCACGGCCTGGCGGGCGGCCGGGTTCGACGACTCCGGCTGGCCGCAGGGCGCCGCCCAGTTCGGCTTCGGCGACGGCGACGAGCGGCAGCAGGTCGCGCCGGGCCGGATCACCTACTACTTCCGCACGAGCTTCGGCGTCGCCGCCACGTTCGGCCAGGTCACCATGAGCGTGATCCGCGACGACGGCGCGGTCGTCTACCTGAACGGGACCGAGATCTGGCGCGACAACCTGCCGACCGGCACGATCACCGCCGCCAGCCGGGCCGTGTCCACCATTTCGGGCGCGGCCGAGTCGCAGTGGACCGACGTGCCGCTGTCGCCCGGCCAGCTCCAGCAGGGCCAGAACACCATCACCGTCGAGATCCACCAGGATCGGCCCGACTCCAGCGACATCAGTTTCGACCTGCGCCTGCGGGCGCGCTGACGGCGGAGCGAATCCGGATTTTTCTGATCGAATTGGGCCTCTAAAAACGACCATAGTCAGCCTTATTGTGGGTCGATACCTTTTGCCCCGATTCGAGAGAAGTCCATGGCCGAAAAGCTCTCGCCTGTTCTGCGCGCCCGAATGCGGGCCCGAGAATTGCTCTCCCGCGCCCTCGTCGTGGTGCCGCCCGGAGTGACGATGAAGACCCGTTCGGGATTCCACTCCTCCTCCGGGCTCTCCCGCACCGTGCTCGGCCAGGTGGTGAAGGTGCTGCGGCACCGCCCGCTGGGCTTCGTCGAAGACTTCGCCCTGCCGGACAACCCCCGCATCCGGCTGGCCGCCGTCGAGTCGCGGCTGGTGCGCATCCTGTTCTGGTACGGCGAGCGCGGCTACGAGGGCATGGAGACGGCCTGCTGGCGGGACCTGTGCGCCAAGGCCACCGGCATCCTCGAACTGGGCGCCAACATCGGCTACTACACCGTCCAGGGCGCGGAGGCGGCCGGCACCACGCCCTACGTCGCGGTGGAGGCCAACCCCGAGGCGGCGGCCATCGTGTCGCGCAACGCCGACCTCAACGGGCTCGCCCACGTGAAGGTGGTCCAGGCCGCCGTGGTGCCCGACGACGCCCCCGCCACGCTGGAACTGTCGCTGCCCGACCAGGAGAGCTACGTCGCCCCCACGGGCGCCTACCTGTCGGAGGGCGGCGAGGGCATCAGCAACCGCCCGGCGTCCCGGACGATCACCGTCCCGACGGTGAAGATGTCGGACCTGATCGAGGGCGCCGACCTCATCAAGCTCGACATCGAGGGCTACGAGGCCGGCGTGCTGCGCGCGGTCTGGCCGCAGCTGCTGGCCGCCCGGCCCACGATCGTCGTCGAGGTGCTCCGGAACGTTCCGGCGCTGCGCCAAGTGCTGCGCGACCTGCGCGCGGAGAACTACGAGATCCGCGCCATCGGGCACGACGCGCTGCACGTCATCACCGACGCCGAGCTGGCGTCCGAGGAGCCGCTGCCGCGCTACGGCTCCCGGGACGTCATCGTCGTACCGGCCGAGAAGGCCGGCGCCCTCTAGAGCTCGGGCCAGGCCCGGTGCAGGGCCTCTCGCCAGTCGCGCATCGGCTTGAGGCCCGCCGACGCCCACGCGCCGTGCGCTAAGACGCTGTTCTTCGGGCGCGGCGCGGGGCGGGGGAACGCCTCCGAGGTGACCGGCCGCACCCTCTCGGGGTCGGCCCCCAGCAGGCGGAAGACCTCCTGGGCCAGGCCGTGCCACGTGGTGGCGCCGGAGTTGGTGCCGTGGAAGACCCCCCGCGCGCCCGAGTTCACCAGGTCGACGATCTGGCGGGCCAGGTCGTGGGTCCAGGTGGGCTGGCCGTGCTGGTCGGCGACGACGTTCACGAAGTCATGGGACCGTTCGAGGCGGGTCATCGTGCGCACGAAGCTGGGGCCGTGGGCGCCGTACAGCCATGCGGTTCTGACGACCGTGCCGTGGTGGGCGAGGACCGCCCGCTCGCCGGCCAGCTTGGTGCGGCCGTAGGCGTTGATCGGGCCGGTCGGGGCGTCTTCCGGCCAGGGCTCGGCGCCCTCGCCGGAGAAGACGTAGTCGGTGGAGAGGTGGACGAGCTTGCGGCCCGCCGTCTCGGCGAGCCTGACGGGCGCGTTGACCTTGAGGGCCGCTTCCTCATGGGTCTCGGCGTCGTCGACCGCGGTCCAGGCGGCGCAGTTCACGACCACGTCGGCCCAGTTCACGGCCTCGTCCACGGCGGCCTCGTCGGTGATGTCGAGTTCGGCGCGGGAGGGCGCGCGGACGTCGGCGCCGTCGAGGACGCGTACGAGATCAGAGGCGAGCATGCCCCCGCCGCCGGTGACGAGCCAGCGGGTCATGCCCAGCCTCTCAGCGGCTTCCACCAGGCCGCGTGGTCGCGGTACCAGGCGACCGTGTCGGCCAGGCCCTCGTCGAAGGTCCAGCGCGGGGCGTAGCCGAGCGCCCGGAGCTTGGCGTCGTCGAGGCTGTAGCGGCGGTCGTGGCCCTTGCGGTCTTCGACGAAGTCGACGCTGTCCCAGGTCGCGCCGCACGCGGTGAGCAGGTGCTCGGTGAGCTCGCGGTTGGACATCTCGGCCGTGCCGGCGATGTGGTAGACCTCGCCGGGCCGCCCGTGTTCGGCCACGAGGCGGATGCCCTGGCAGTGGTCGTCGACGTGCACCCAGTCGCGGACGTTTCCGCCGTCGCCGTAGAGCGGCACCCGCCGGCCTTCGAGGAGGTTGGTCACGAACAGCGGGATGACCTTCTCGGGGTACTGGTAGGGGCCGTAGTTGTTGCCGCAGCGGGTGATCGAGACGTTGAGGCCGTGGGTGACCGCGTAGGCCCGCGCGATCATGTCGCCGCCGGCCTTGGCCGCCGAGTAGGGCGAGCGCGGGTTCACCGCGGCGCTCTCGTCCCACGAGCCGGTCTCGATGGTGCCGTAGACCTCGTCGGTGGAGACCTGCACGACCCTGGGGATCCCGGCGTCGAGGCAGGCCTGCATGAGGGTCTGCGCGCCCAGCACGTTGGTGCGCACGAAGTCGGCCGCGCCGTCGATCGACCGGTCGACGTGGCTCTCGGCGGCGAAGTTCACCACCAGGTCGTGGCCCGGCACGACCTCCGCCAGCAGATCGGGGTCGCAGATGTCGCCGTGGACGAACTGGTGGTCGACGCCCTCGATGTTGGCGCGGTTGCCCGCGTAGGTCAGCTTGTCGAGGACGGTGATCTTCGCGTCGGGCAGAGTGCGCACGAAATGGGAGCCGATGAACCCGGCGCCGCCGGTGACCAGGACACGTGTCATGCGGAGATCTGCACCTTACTGTGGTCGCCGAGCACCAGCCGGTGGGCCCGGGGCGTGTTGGGAGCCGGAGTGACCTCGACGTCGTGGCCGATCAGCGACGCCTCGACCCGGCGTACCCCGGTGATGGACGAGCGGGCCAGCAGGATCGAGTATTCGATCTCGCTGTCGGCGATGACGCAGCCGGCCGCCACCGAGGTGAACGGCCCGACGTAGGAGTCGCGGACGAGGGCGCCCGGCCCGATGACGACCGGGCCGACGATGCGCGACCCGGTCACGACCGCGCCCTCCTCGACGACCACGCGCCCGATGAGCTCGGAGGCGGCGTCGACCTGGCCGCGCACCTCCGGCTGCAGCGACTCCAGCACCAGCCGGTTGACCTCCAGCATGTCGGCGACGTTGCCGGTGTCCTTCCAGTAGCCGGAGATGACCGTCGACTCGACGCGGCGGCCGTCGTCGATGAGCCACTGGATCGCGTCGGTGATCTCCAGTTCGCCGCGCGCCGACGGCTTGAGCTCGGCCACCGCCTCGTGCACGGCGGCGGTGAACAGGTAGACACCGACCAGCGCGAGGTCGCTCTTGGGGGCCTTCGGCTTCTCCTCCAGCGCGACGACGCGGCCCTGCCCGTCGAGTTCGGCGACGCCGAACTGCGTCGGGTCGGGGACCTGGGTGAGCATGATCTGCGCGGCCGGACGGTCGTGCCCGAACCTGGCCACCAGCGAGCGGATGCCGCCCACGATGAAGTTGTCGCCCAGGTACATGACGAAGTCGTCGTCGCCCAGGAAGTCACGTGCGATCTTCACCGCGTGCGCGAGCCCGAGGGGCGCCTGCTGCCGCAGGTAGGTGACGTTGAGGCCGAGCCGCGAGCCGTCGCCGACCGCCGCCTCGATCTCGGCCTGGGTGTCGCCCACGACGATGCCGACCTCGCGGATCCCCGCGTCGGCGATGGCCTCAAGGCCGTAGAAGAGCACCGGCTTGTTCGCCACCGGTACGAGCTGCTTGGCCGACGTGTGCGTGATGGGCCGCAGGCGGGTGCCCGAGCCTCCCGCCAGAACCAGGGCCTTCATGTCTTCAGTACGCTCCCCGTCCGCCGAACACGGCCGACCACGTCTTCCAGAGAATGAGCACGTCAAGGGTGAGCGACCAGTTCTCGACGTAGCGCAGGTCGAGCCGCACGGACTCCTCCCACGTCAGGTCGGACCGTCCGCTGACCTGCCACAGGCCCGTCATGCCGGGCTTCACCAGCAGCCGCCGCCGGACGTCGTCGCCGTACTGGGCGACCTCCTCGGGCAGCGGCGGGCGTGGTCCCACGAGGGACATCTCTCCTTTGATGACGTTGATGAGCTGGGTGAGCTCGTCGATGGAGTAGCGCCGGAGCCACGTTCCGAGGGGGGTGATCCTTGGATCGTTCCTGAGCTTGAAGAGCACCCCGTTGCCGTCGTCGCCGAACGTTCGAAGCGTGATCTTGCGGTGTTCGGCGTCGGCCGTCATCGTGCGGAACTTGTAGACGGTGAAGACCTCGCCGTCCTTGCCGACGCGGGCCTGCCGGAACAGCGCGGGCCCCGGGCTGCTGACCCTGATCGCCGCCGCGATGACGAGCATGAACGGCAGCAGCATCAGCAGGACCATGCTCGCCACCACCCGGTCGAACACGCTCTTCACGGCCTGCCGCATGCCCCTGATGTCGGGGTGTTCGACGTGCAGCAGCGCGAGCCCGGCGACCGGCCGGATGTTGATGCGCGGCCCCGCGACCTCCATGAGCGCCGTGGCGACGAGCAGCTCGGTGCCGCGTTCCTCCAGCTGCCAGGCCAGCCGCCGCAGCGCGTGGCCGTCGAGTTCGGGGCAGGCGAGCACGGCCACGCTGTCGGCCTGCGAGGCCACGACCACTTCCGGGACGTTCCCGAAGTCGCCCAGCACCGGGAAGCCGTCGACCTGCGAGGGCAGCTGCCCCGCCTGGTCGGGCGGCACGCACGCGGCCACGATCCGCATGCCGTGGTGGCGTTCCCGGGAGAACTGCGCGTGCAGGTCGAGCACCGAGGTCCAGTGCCCGACCACGACCACCCGCCGCAGGCACTCGCCGTTGCGGCGGCGGCGGTGCAGCCGCTTGCGCAGGGCGTAATGGACGCCGAGCGTGAGCAGCGCGCAGATCGGGATGCCGGCCATGACATAGGAGCGCGCGATCGACGTCTGGGTGACGTACGCGCTGATCGCGACGACCGACGCGAGGATCGCCGCGGAGTGGATGATCTTTCGGTATTCGTCGGCGCCGTCACCGATGTGACGGCGGTCGTACCCCCCGACGAGCGCCACGGTGAGCGGCCAGCCGGTGGCGATGGCCAGCCCGAGAGGCACCTCGACGGGATGGGCGATCCCGAGCGCGAACCGCGCCAGCAGGACCCCCTGGATCGCCGCGGCGCCACTCAGGGCGTCCATGGCGACAGCGGCGCGGATGTAGCGCCGTGACCAGCCGGGATCGTTGACCCCGGAGCGAACCACCTCTTCAAGAGCAACATCCATGTCGCAGATGCGCCTTTCCCCCACACTTGTTACCTGACGGACGCCCCACCTGTACCGTTGGTTTACCTAGATCACTGACTGATCTTGTTGACCTTGAAGTCTGTGAACGATGGAACGATCGTAAGATCGCCGCAACTTAGAGGGAAAGTTCATCTGAATGTCCACATAAGGCCATTTATACTTCAGGCGCGGCTCTGGACAGCTGCGCGCGTACACGCTTCGACCTGGATTTTCTCGGCATCCCCGCAGCTCTCCACCCGGAGCGACCTGACGTGACCCAAATCACAGACGAGCCAGTACCGAAAAAGCGTTCTACACGCAGACGTAACATTTTCATTGTTTCCTTACTGGTTTTGTCACTTCCGCTGGCCGCCCTGTTCACGATCGCGATGGAGCGGCAGTACACCTACGACCGCAACATCACCCGCATCGACGACGTCTTCCCGGCCGAGCCGGAACGTCCCGCCAAGCCCGTGGGCGAGGCCCAGAACTGGCTGCTCATCGGCTCGGACAGCCGTCCGGGCGAGAAGGGCTTCAACCGCGCCGACTCGATCATGCTGGTGCACCTGCCCGCCGACCGGGCCCGCGTGTTCTTCGTCGGCATCCCGCGCGACTCGTATGTGCCGATCCCCGGTCACGGCAGTGACAAGATCAATTCCGCGTACGCGTACGGCGGCCCCAAACTCCTCATCTCGACCGTGGAGAAGCTGACGGGGGTGCGCGTCGACCATTTCGCCGCACTCGACTTCAAGGGTTTCGTCGCCATGAGCAAGGCCATCGGCGGGGTGGAGGTCGAGGTCTCGCGGGAGACGTACGACTCGGCCAACAAGATCACCTGGCCGCAGGGAACGGTGCATCTGGAGGGCGAGAAGGCCTTGCTGTTCGTCCGCCAGCGCTACGGCCTGCCGGGCGGCGACTTCGACCGCATCAAACGCCAGCAGGCGTTCCTGCGCGCGGTCGCCGACAAACTCATCAACGGCGGCGTGCTGACCGACCCGTTCGCCCTCAACGACTTCCTCGGCGCCCTGACCACGTCGATCAGCGTCGACTCGGGCGTCTCCATCGGCACCCTGCGCGACCTGGCGATCGAACTGCGCAACATCCGCGGCGGCAGCCTGGTGGCCTCGACCGTGCCGCTGGCCGGGACCGACACGGTCAAGGGCGCGAGCATCGTCCGCCTCGACGAGAAGGCCGCGAAGATCATGTACGCCGCCATCAGAGACGACAAGCTGGAGCAGTACTTCGACGACCACGGAGGGACGTCGAACACCAAGCAGGTCAACTGAGGTAGACGCTCCGGTGCGCCGCCACGAACTGCTCGACGGTCTGCGCCGGCTGCCGGGTGACGCGGAAGACGTCGTCGGTGGCGCGGTCGTAGCGGTTCTCGCGGTGCAGCCTGGCCATCGTCGCGACGTGCTGCTGGGTGTGCGCCGGCAGACCCGTCTTCGGCAGCACCTCGGCGACCCACCGGTCGAGCGGGACGTCGCGGTAGGTGACCGACCGGTCGAGCGCCTTGGCGAACTCCTCGGCCACGCCGTGCATGTCGAGGGTGTGCGGACCGGTCAGCTGGTAGACCTCGCCGACGTGCGGCGAGGGATCGCGCAGGATCATCGCGACCACGCGGGCGACGTCGTCGCTCGCGATGGGCGAGGTCCGGCCGGACCCGAACGGCAGCGCGATGGTGCCGTTCTCGCGGATCGACCGCGCGGCCAGCGTGGTGAACAGCGGATTGTCGAGGAACACGGTCGGCCTGACGTGGGTCACCGGCAGGCCCGACCAGTCGAAGACCCGCTCGGCCAGGTAGTGCAGGCGCTGCTGGTCGGACTCGGCGGTGCTGGTCGCGGTCATCTGCGACACCGTCATTTGCGACAGGTCGACCAGCCCGTCGAGCACCCGCATGTCCTTGGCCACCGAGGCCACGACGGCGGCGGCCAGAAGATGGTCGGGCGAGACGGCCATCCCGAAGTACATCCGCGAGACGCCGTCGAGCGCCGCGGCGACGGTGTCTGGCTTGGTCAGATCGCCGATCACGACCTCGACACCGAGGGCCCGCAGGTCTTCGGCCCGCTGGTCGTTGCGGCGGACCATGGCCCGAACGGGCACGTCCATGCGGTGCAACCGCTCCAGGACCTTCCGCCCCAGCCCCCGGGACCCCGGGACGAGAACCAGCTTTCCGGCCACCGCCAACCCCCTATGTCACTCTCTGTGATCATACGGAGCCTCAGGGAGCTGCGTAGACGCCGCCCTCCGACAGGACGTGGATGATCGCGGGGTAGATCGCCGGGTTCCACGACGAGCCGTCGAGGCGTTCCCGGTAGGCGCGCAGGGCCGTCTCCAGCAGGAACAGCCAGGCCACCAGCGGGCGGGCCTCCATTGGGACGCCCAGTTCGCCCAGCAGCCGGACCGCCGCGTCACCCGCGGCCGACGACGCCTCGTGCAGCGACGCGCCCCGGGCGGTCAGGGCCTCGTGGAAGTGCCAGTGGAGGATGTCGAAGCCCAGGGGCACGTCGGGGGCGCTGAGGCCCCAGCCGTCCAGGCGCGGCCTGCCGCCCGTCCACAGGACGTTCTCCGGGACCAGGTCGCCGTGCCAGCGGCCGAAGGTCAGGGCCACGTCGCCGTAGCAGCGTTCCAGGCGTTCGGCCAGGCGGTCGGCGACGGCGGCCAGGCGGGGGGCCTCGCGGAGGGCGGCGATCTCGGCGCGCAGGCGCTTCCAGTACGCCGCCTCGCACAGGATGACCCGGCTGCGGGGGCCGCTGAAGGCGACTTCCCTGATGATCTGGGGGGACGGGGCGGGATCGCCCTGGCGGTGAGGGCGGCCGGTCCACGAGGTCACGGTCACGGGGTGGCCCTGCCACTCCGACTCGGCCAGCAGGCGGGGGGCCAGCCGGTGGCCGTCGAGGGCCGACACGGTCACGGCCTCGTTCACGGCCAGGACGCTCGTCGCGGTGTTCCAGCCGACCGTCGCGCGGGCGACGGCGCGGCCCCGGGCGTGCAGCCACACATAGGGGCGCTCGGGGCGCAGGGAGAACGTGGCCCGCAGGGGGCCGCGGCCCAGGAGGCCGGTGAGCCAGGAGACGAGCAGGTTCTCGCCTGGGTCGGCGTCGGCGCGGAGGCTGACGACCACCGGGTGGAGGGCGAACACGCCGCGTGGACGGAGCTGACCGCCGGTGTAGGAGTAGCGTTCGGCCTCGCGGTAGCCCGGTGGGATCTCTCCCGTGGTCACGCGGACGACGTCGCCGGACGGTTCCCAGACGCGCGCGATGAGACTGCGCAGATCGGCGTTCATGCTCTGAATCCAAACCCAGGTGACAACAGACGCTCTTTGTCACTCTATGTCGGATTCAGGGGTGATCTTGGCTAGTCGTATTCCAAATCTGGGAGCGGATGTGGCGGATCGGGGCTGCGCCAGACCACGACGAAGCCGTCGTCGGCGTTCTCGACGGCCCACGACAGACGGTCGAGATCGAAGTCGGGGAGATAGCGGAGGCGGGCCAGGAACGTCGCGTCGGTGGCCGACCGGGGCACCACGCAGTTGTCGCCGGCGCGGTCTTCCAGGACGATGAGCACGTCGGACTCGGTGACGCCGCCGACCCTGACCTCTATGACGTCCTCCCACGCCAGCGCCTCGACGGAGCCGTCGGCGTAGTGGCGGGTCACGCCTTCTTCGGTGACGTACACGTAGGTATCCGGCACGTGCATGGGCGCGATTGTGTCGGGCTTTGAGTGGTCCGGCAAGATGGCCCGTTCTCGCGGTCGCCCACGTCTTGCCTAGATGCGCCAGACGAGATGTTCGCGGGCGGCCTCCGCCGCGTCCTGCGGGGTTCCCGCCTCCAGTCGTTCGAGCAGTTCGCGGTGCTCCGTCACCATTTCGTCTCGATCCGGGTACGCCTCCCGCAGGCGGACCACCCCGAGACGGGTCTCGGCCGACAGCGACAGATAGAGGCGCAGCAGCCGAGGGCTCCCGGCGGCGCGGGCGAGGGCCTCGTGGAGGGCCATGTGCTGGGCGACGATGCCCGCCCAGGGGGCGTCGTCGGGGAGCGCGGCCATGGTGTCGAGGGCCCGCCGGGCCTCCTCGATCCGCCGCCCGGCCACGGCGGCGCCGACGAGGTCTTCCAGCGGGCGGCGTACGTAGAGCAGGTCGTCGAGGTCGTCTCGGGTGAAGTCGGGCACGTACGCCGACTTGTTGCGCTCCCGGCGCAGGATGCCCTCGTGGACGAGCGCCGCGATGGCCTCCCTGACCGTCGGGCGGGCCACCCCGTAGGTCGCCGAGATCTCCTGTTCGGGGAACTGGGTGCCCGGGGCGACGTCACCCGACAGGATGCGGGTGCGCAGGGCGTCCGCGAGGGCTTCCACGGTGGAGACGGGGCGCAGCTTCACGCCGGAGAGCCTACTTTTTCCGGCCGGGCCACCACGAGCAGGCTGACCGCCAGCATCGCCAGGCCGGCCCACGAGGTCGGGCTCAGGGTCTCGCCCAGGACCGCGACGCCCAGCAGCGCCGCGACGGCCGGTTCGGCCAGGGCCAGGGTGCTGGCGGTGGCGACGGGGGTGCCGCGCAGGCCCCGGCCGTACAGGACATAGGACAGGGCCGTGGTGGCCAGGCCCAGGTAGAAGACGGTGGCGAGGCTGGCCGGGTCGGTGACCCAGGAGAGGTCGCCGGCCAGCAGGATCGGGATCATGATCAGGGCCGAGACGCCGAACATGACGGCCATCACCTCGTCGCTGGGGTGGCCGGCGACGATGGCTCGGGCGGCGATGACGGCGTACGAGGCGTAGATGAAGCCGCCGACCAGCGCCAGGCCGACACCGAGCGGGTCGACGGTGCCGCCGCCGGGGAGCAGCAGCACGGCGCAGCCGACGATCGCGGCGGCGGTCCCCCACATCCACTGGCGGCTGGGGGCCTGCCGGTCGAGCGCCCACGACAGCAGGCCGGTGAAGACGGGGCCGCTGCCGATGAGGATGACGGTGCCGATCGCGACGCCGGTCATGTTCACCGCGACGAAGAAGCAGAGCTGGTAGAGGGCCACACACAGGCCGCCGAGCAACAGTGTTGGGCTGGGCCGGACCTTGGCGCCGGGCCGGAGCAGGACGAACCCGGCCAGCGCCGAGCCGCCGATGACGAGGCGGGCGGCGGCCAGCGCGACCGCCCCGGCGGCGGCGAAGGTGCCGGCCGTGCCGGCGGTCCCCCAGAGCACGGCGGCGAGCACGACGAGGAGAGCGGAGGTGCGCATGCGTCAGATTGTCTGACAACTAGACACTCGATCGCAAGCCATATACCGCCGACTGTCCTTTATGACCCCCAGTAAAGATCTGACAGGAATCATTGACGTGCCAGGCCAGAGCCCATGACAATGCAGCGAAAAAGCAGCGGATAAGCCAATAAAAAGAGTTGTTTTTACCCAGAAGATTCCCGGAGACGTGGGAAGTGCCTCTCTCGGGGAAGACCGCAACCATGTTGAGTCGGTTTGTACGGGCTCCCCGGACCGTCGGGGTCGCCGCCGCCATCGCCGAGGTCAAGGAGCGGGGAGCCACCCCCCACCTCCTCGACGGCGCCGAAATGGTCACCTCCGCCGCCGCTTTCGAAGCCATCGCCCGCGCCCTCGATTTTCCGGAAGGTTTCGGTCACTGCCTCGATTCCCTCTACGACCACCTGACGGACCTCTCGTGGCTGTCACCCGGCGAGCACGTCCTGATCTGGTCGAAGCCGTCGGTCCTCCGCAAGAGCGACGCGACGTCCTATGACGGCCTCGGCTCCGCCCTCTCCGACGCCGCCACCGACGGCACCAAGGGCGAGGCGACGTTGACCGTGATCATGCTGGACAACTGAACGCCTCGGAGCCCGCAGATTCTCCGGCCGTCCTCCAGACGGCCATCCGGGGGTCACCGCTGACCAGATGCGTCCACTACGTTGACCGAAACGTTGCTTTCGGGTGGTGTCCTACCTCACATCCGCAACCAGGGGGCTACACGGCGGAGTGTGACCGCCGTCACGCCCGTTTCACCTCGATTGGCCATCGATGCAGGTAGAGAGCGGGCTGGAAGGCGACAGAGCGTCATCATCGACCGGAACTTCATTCGGCGCCGCGACAGAGAAAGCCGCGAATCGGTGTCAAACCCGAATAGCCCCCATTTTGTTGCGAACGCCACCTAGTTCCACAGCTCACGCGTTGCTATTGTTTCGCCACTATTAACGCATGTGTTCGCCCTCTGCTGAGGTCTCATGGCTGGCCGCAAACGCTCCATCCGGTTCAAGATCTTCGCGGTCTTGCTCGCGCCCGTGACCGCTCTCGCGGTCATCTGGGCGTTGACCGCGGCTATTACCCTCACATCCGGACGGGAATATCTCCGGGTCGGGAGGGTCTATGAGCACATCGTCCTCCCCTCACGCGCCGTGCTGACCGAGTTACAGCACGAGCGCCTGATGTCGGTCACCTACCTCGGTGGCAGCTCCTCCTTCCACGCCGACCTCGACGCGCAGCAGAAGCGCACCGACGAGATCGCGGCCGGCCTCGCCGGGCACGCCGTCGCCGGCCGCGAGGCCGCGCCGCCGGCCCTCTGGGACCGCGTACAGGAACTGCTCCGGCAGCTCGACCGGCTCGACTCGCTGCGCAGCCAGGTGGAGAACCGGGAGATCGGGCGCCTCGACGCGCTCACCCAGTACAGCGAGATCGCCGAGGTCGGCTGGCAGGTCTACGACCGCATGATGATCGCTCCCGACCTCGACCTGATCGGCCAGACGAGGGCCGTCGTGATGGTCGGCCGGGCCCGCGAGATCGTCAGCCAGCAGTCGGCGCTCCTCGCCGGCACCCTGGGCACCGGCCGGATGAGCGAACGCGAGCAAGAGGTGTTCGTCGAGATGGCCGCCAAGCGCTCCATGCTCTACAGCCTCGGCTTCACCGACCTCGAAGGGTCGATGCGCGACCCGTACGTGAAGCTGAACGGCTCCGCGGCCTACCTCGACTTCGTGAAGCTCGAAGGGGCGGTCCGCGACAAGATCAGGCCGGAGGCGGCGCTGCCCCCGGAGGCGGGCCGCTGGCAGGCCACCGCCGAGGCGCTCTCGATCACCCTCGACAAGCTGGGCGGCCAGGCCAGCGTCGAGATCGGCAACCGCATGCAGCCGGCCGTCATGACCGTGCTCATCCGGCTCGGCGTGCTCGCGGTCGTCGGGTTGATCGCCCTCGTGGTCACGCTGCTGGTGTCGGTCAGGTTCGGCCGCCGGATCTCCGCCGAGCTGGGCGCGCTGCAGAACGCCGCCGTCGACCTGTCGGACCGGCGGCTGCCCGACATCGTGCGGCGGCTCAGCCGGGGTGACGACGTCGACGTCAGGGCCGAGACCCCGCCGGTCGAGGTGCCCGGCAACACCGCCGAGGTCGCCACGGTCACCAACGCCTTCACCTCGGTGCAGGCGACCGCCGTCCAAGCGGCGGTCGGCCAGGCGCAGCTGCGGCAGGGCGTCAACAAGGTGTTCCTCAACCTGGCCCGCAGAAACCAATCGCTGTTGCACCGGCAGCTCGGCATCCTCGACGGCCTGGAGCGGCAGACCGAGGACCCGAACCTGCTGGAGCAGCTGTTCGGCCTCGACCACCTGACCACCCGCATGCGCCGCCACGCCGAGGGCCTGATCATCCTGTCGGGCGCGGTCCCCGGCCGCGGCTGGCGGGAACCGGTCGCCCTGTTCGACGTGGTCCGCGCCTCGGTCGAGGAGGTGGAGGACTACCTGCGGGTCGACGTCAACGTGCCGCACCACGCCAAGCTGGTCGGCCCGGCCGTCACCGACGCCATCCACCTGATCGCCGAGCTCGTCGAGAACGCGACGATCTTCTCCCCGCCGCACACCCGGGTCAGCGTCCACGGCGACCTGGCGGCGCGCGGGTTCGTCCTGGAGATCGAGGACCGGGGGCTCGGGCTGAACTCCGAGGAGATGGCCGCCATCAACGCGCGGCTGGCCGACCCGCCGGAGTTCGACCTGGCCGACAGCGACCGCCTCGGCCTGTTCGTCGTCGGGCGGCTGGCCAAGCGGCACGACATCACGGTCAACCTGCGGCCCTCGCCGTACGGGGGCACCGCGGCCATCGTGCTGATCCCGGCCGAGCTGGTCGTCATGCCAGACCCCGCGGAGATCGCGGCGGCCGAGCGCCTGGTGCCGGCCCAGCCGACCGAGGCGCCGGTGCTGTCGCCGGTATCGGGGCGGCACGGGGCGGGGCCCAAGCCGACGGCCGAGACGAACCTGCCCCGGCGGGTGAGGCAGGCGAACATGGCGCCGCAACTGCGGGAGGAGCAGGGCAAGCCCGACTTGTACTCTTCCTTCCAGGCCGGTTGGCGCCGAGCGGAGGATGACAAAGCGTGAGTGACGAACCACCTCTGCTGCGCCCGTTCACCCTCACGCGGGGGCGGACCCGGCCCACCGGGCCGGAGTTCGAGCTCATGACGATCATCCGGGCGGTGCCGGGCGCGCCGCTCGGGGGCCTCACACCGGAGGAGCTCAAGATCGTCCGGATCTGCCAGTCGCCCGCGTCGGTCGCCGACCTCGCCTCCGACGTGCGTCTGTCGCTGAACGTGGTCAGGATCCTGCTGAGCGGTCTGCGCGACCGGAACATCATCACCGCCCGGCCGCAGGCCACCGTGGCCCAGCTGCCGGAGGAGCGGATCCTGCGCGAGGTCATCCAGGGTTTGCGAGCCCTCTGAGGGCCTCGTCGAGATGCCGGCGCGCCGGTTCGAGCACCTGCTCGGTGTAGTGGCCGAGCAGGTCTTCCGGACCTTCGGGTAACAGAAGTAACTCCTCGCCGTCGAGGTCGACCGTCCCGTCGACGGTCCAGGCCGGGCCGTGGGGGCGGAGCCGCACCTCACAGACCAGTTCACGGCCGTCGGGAAGGGTGTACGAAACCCCGAGGCGCACCTTCCCCACGAGATCGGTGATCGGCGACCAGCGCCGGATGTCGGGATGGAAATCGAGGTAAAGGTCGCGACCGGCCTCGGAAAAAGCGCTGGCAGCGGCCATAACGGCCCGGAGAAGATCGTCGTGCACGGCTCGGTTAATCCTCGTTAATACAGGCATTCACTGTGACCTGAGGGACTCAGGCCGTTTTTGTAACTTCTGTGTACACGATCACGACCCTCTCGGTATGAAAGGGCCTATGCCTCTTCGTTATAGAAGATTCGTCATCTGTTCGCTTGCCGTCAGCGGCGCGATCGGAGTCGACGTGGCCACTCAGGCGATCGCGGCCCCGCCCGCGTCGGACGCGGTTCACGTGTCGGCGAGCTCGGGTGACGACGCCAACCCGGGAACAGAGAGCGCGCCGCTGCGTACCGTCGCCGCCGCCCTCAAGCGCGCCAAGGGCGGGGTGATGACGACGATCGTCCTCCGCGGCGGCGAATACCGGGAGTCCCTGGGCAGCATCGCCAAGCCGGTGACGATCCAGTCGGCGCCCGGGGAGCAGGCCTGGTTCAAGGGCAGCACCGAGATCGCGCCCGCGAAGTTCGTCCGCGACGGAACCGCCTGGCGCCTCGACGGCTGGAACCCGGACATCTGCCGGACCGCCTGCGTGTACCCGCCCGACATCACGTCCGGCAACGTCATCGGCGGCGATCCGGAGATGGCCTTCTACGGCGGCAAGCCGCTCCGGCAGGTGACCTCCCGCGCGGCCGTCACCGCCGGCACCTTCTTCTGGGACGGCCGCGGCACCGTCTACCTCGGCAGCGACCCCGCCCGTGCGCGGGTCGAACTGGCCTCCATCGCCTACGCCGTGCACTTCCTGCCCGGTTCGGAGAACTCCGTGCTCCGGGGCCTCGGCTTCGCCCACTACGCGACCAGCCAGGACTACCGCAAGAAGCCGGCCGCGATCATCTCGCAGGCCAGGGGCGTGCTCCTGGAGAACAACACGGTCACCCTCAACGCGGCGGCCGGGGTGTCGGCCCTGGCCGACGACATGCGGCTGGCCGGCAACACCATCACCGCCAACGGCTTCACCGGGATCAGCTCCCACAAGGCCGCCAACCTCACCATGTACGGCAACGTCGTCTCGGGCAACAACACCGAGAAGATCGGCCTGGTCGCGGTCTCCAGCCTCGCCGGGGCCGGGATGAAGGCGACCTTCCTCGTCAACGCCAACATCCGCGACAACGTGTTCGACGGCAACCAGGGCGCGGGGTTCTGGTGCGACCTGTCGTGCGAGAACGTCCGGCTGGTCCGGAACGTGGCCAGGGGCAACGCCAAGCACGGCATGTACTACGAGGTGTCCTCGCGCGGGCTGATCGCCTCGAACCTGCTCGCCGGGAACGGGCAGTTCGGGCTCAAGATCAGCGGCTCGAACAAGGTCCGCGTCTACAACAACACCATGGCCGACAACGCCTCCCCGATCCAGGTCGCCGAGGACCCCCGTCCCCACCTGGATCGCTGCAACGCCGACAACTGTCCCGCTCCCGACGCGGTGGCGCGCGGGGTCACCTGGGACACCGCCGACGTGACCCTGATCAACAACATCTTCTCCGGCCGCTCCGGCGGCGGCGCCCTCGTGGACACGGTCGACGCCAACAGCGCGTCGTCGGGCAAGCGGGTCGGCGCGGCGAAGATGATCCCCGCCGGGCAGATGGACAACAACGGCTACTACCGCCCGACGACCGCCTCCCAGGTGGCCAAGTGGGCGCTCCCGGCCGGCAACGACCAGGCGTTCACCAGCCTGACCCAGCTCAAGTCGACCGGCCGCGAGAGCAACGCCCACTACCAGGAGGGCGCGGAGGGCTACTTCAACGGCGGCGACTACAAGCTGAAGTCGGGCTCCCCCGCATCCTCGGCCGGCGCCCCGCTGCCCGAGGACGTCGCAGCGGCGATCGGCGTCGACGCGGGCAAGAAGGTCCCCCTGGGCGCCCTGCGCGGCCCGAGCGTGGAGACCACTCCCCCGCCGCCCACCCCGACGGTGTCACCGAGCGCCACGCCGTCGGTCACGCCCACGAAGTCGCCCACGGCCTCACCGAGCGCCAGCCCGTCGGTCACGCCGTCGGTCACGCCGTCGGTCACGCCGTCGGTCACGCCGTCGGTCACGCCGTCGGTCACGCCCACGAAGTCGCCCACGCCGACGCCCTCTCCGTCGCAGACGGTCGCGCCGGTGCTCGATCTGCTGCGCAGGCAGCTGTACGTCGTCACGCACCCCACCCAGGGCCACTCGCTGCTGACCCTGAGCAGAGGCGAGGCCGACAAGGCCGTGGCCCGCTACGGCTACGTCGACCAGGGCGTGACCCTGTTCGTCTCCGGGCGCGCGGCCAACGGGCTGGTCCCCATCCACCGGCTGGTCCACCCGACCTCGGGTGACCGCCTGTTCGCCCGCAGCACGGTCGAACGGGACAACGCGGTGAACCGCTCGGGTTACGTCTACGAGGGCGTCACCTTCTACGCCGTCAACCAGAACACCCCGGGCACGATCGCCGTCTACCGCCTCAGGAAGGGCGCCTACCACAACTACGTCGTCGGCCCGCAGGCCCGCGACGCGGCCGTCGCCGACGGCTGGACGTACGAGCACATCGCGTTCTACGCCCGCCCGGCCTGACGCGCCCCGAACAGTTCCCGCAGGTAGGGAATGCGCCGCACGACCTCGTACGCCGCCAGCGTCACCGCGAACGACACCGCGACGATGGCGGCGTACTTGACGAGGATCGGCGCCTGCCACCGGACCACGTAATAGGCGGCCACCACCACGACCGGCTGGTGGACGACGTAGACGAACAGGGCGGCGCGCGCCAGGTAGCCCTCGTTCTTCGCGCTCCACTCGCGCCGGTCGAGAAAGCCGAGAAGGGCCACGCAGATGCACCAGGAGGCCGCGCCGTAGAGCGCCCGGACGACGATGTGGAGTGGCCCCATGTCGAGCATCGGATCGCCGTCGAGCAGCATGAAGCTGGGCGCTCCGACGGCGAAGAGGACCGCGCCGATCCCGGCGGCCAGTGGCGCGTCGCGGCGCATGGCCTCCCTCAGCCGATCGTCGGCGGCCAGGATGTAGCCGTACAGGAAGAAGAGCAGGTAGGCCCACCGGCTCCAGGCCGCGAACTCCTCTTCGAGGCCGTGGAACGCGCACACCAGCGAGATCGGCAGGAACGGCAGCAGGATCAGGCCCCGCCGGGCGAAGAAGCCATAGTCGGAAGGCATCCATCGGACGATCAGCGCCAGGATGAGCGACCAGGCGATCAGCATCACCACGAAATAGAGGTGGCCGGTCTCGAAGTGGTCGCCGCGCACGATGAGGGGGAAGTTGCCGAGATCGATGTGGACGTCGAAGAACTTCGGCAGGAACTCCCAGTAGCTCTCCCTCGTCCCGGCTCTGATCCACTGCGGGATCGGGATGATCGTCACGACGGCCACCAGGAGCGGCACACCGAGCCGGAGCAGCCGGTCGCCCGCGAACCCGGCGGCGGTGCGTCTTCTCAGGACGTGCCATGACGCCACCCCGGCGACGAGGAAGAGCATCGGCATCGCCCAGATGACCATGAACCCGGCGAGGATCATCGTGATCGAGGTGGTCTCGGCGTTCTTCACGTAGAAGTCGTCTTCGGCGTCGAACACCAGGGCCGCGTGGAAGAAGATCAGCCCGAACACCACGATGATCCGGATCAGATCGAGTTCCGGCCGGCGCGTGGACGTCCGCTGGATGACCATGCCAGCCAGTGTCCGTCCCCGCGCCGCCGCGCGCCAGATCAGGGCACGGTGAGAACGATCTTCCCGGTGGTGCGGCCCGATTCGCCGAGTTCCATGGCCTTGCCGAGCTCGTCGAGCGGGAAGACCGCCGCGACCGCGACCCGCAGCCGCCCGGCCTCGATCAGCGCCGCGAGGCTCTTCAGCGCCGACAGGTCGGGTTCGCAGATCATCGACTCGACCCGCACGCCGCGATTCTCCGCCTGTTCCGGCAGGTCGGCGACCTCCATGGAGCTGACGAGGGAGACGAGGACACCGCCGGGCCGCAGCACCTTGAGCGAACGCGGCCCGTAGTCTCCGCCGATGGTGTCGATCACGGCGTCGAGCCCGTCGCACGCGGCGGTGAAGTCGGTCGACCGGTAGTCGATCACCTCGTCGACCCCGAGCCGGCGCAGGAAGTCGTGTTTGCCGGCGCTCGCGGTGCCATAGACGTAAGCGCCGCGGGCCTTGGCGATCTGGACCGCGAGATGCCCCACGCCGCCGGCCGCGGCGTGCACCAGCACCTCGCCGCCCTCACGGACCTTGGCGACGTCGACCAGCGCCTGCCAGGCGGTCAGCCCGGCCAGCGGCACCGCAGCGGCCTGGATGTGGTCGAACACGGCCGGTTTGGGAGCGAAGGTGCGAGCCGGCGCGGCGACGTACTCGGCGAAGGCGCCGTGTCCGACGGGGTAGCGCAGCATGCCGAAGACCTCGTCGCCGGGTTTGTGGATCGCCACCCCTCTGCCGACCGCCTCGACGACGCCCGAGACGTCCCAGCCGAGGACGAACGGCGGTTCACCGATCAGATAGCCGGTCGAACGGTGTTTCCAGTCGGTCGGGTTGAGCCCGGCGGCGTGCACTCTGACCAGCACCTCGGTCGGCCCGGGGGCCGGCTTGGGCAGGTCGATCGCGTGCAGGACGTCGGGTCCGCCCAGGGTGTCCTGGCTGATGGCCTTCATTCGAGCTCCTCGAACAGGGTGAGTTGCAGCCCGTCGGGGGCGGTCAGCCGGGCATTGAGCGAGTTCCATGGGGTGCGGGTCGGCGGTGCGAGCACGTCGGCGCCGTGCTCCTCCAGCAGCGCCGTCGTCGACTCGGCGTCGGGGACCTCCAGGGCGACCCTGATGTGCCCGGCCACCCGCCGGCCGACCTCGACGCGGTCGATGAACTGCGCCTGGCGTACGTCGACGATCTCGACGGTGGCCCGCCCCGCCGACAGCAGGCGGACCCTCCCGTCGTCGGAGGAGAAGTCGGCGATCTCGTGGAGGCCGAGCACGTCGCGGTAGAAGTGGAGGGCCTCCTCGTAGTTCTCGGCCGTCACGACCAGCCGCAGTTCCCGAACCTCAGTCACGTGATCTACGTTACCCGCCGATGATCTAGCGGCGGGTGAAGTCCATGGTCCAGTTCGTCAGCCAGGTCTGACCGCCGTCCTGGGAGAAGGCCTGCTCCCAGTGGGCCGACTCGGGGGTGATGGCGTTCCAGATGAACCGGGCGTGGATCTCCTCGTCGGCGTAGAGGTCGCGGCCGTAGAACGTGCCCACGCCGTCGGTGAAGGCGCCGACGACGGGCGGCTGGAGGACGCCGTACTTGGAGTTCGACCAGTAGAGGGACCACTCCTTCTTCTCGACGTCGAACAGGCGCAGCGTGATGCCGCTGAAAGTCGGGCAGACCATCTCCTCGATGTTGGCGGCGCCGTCGAACAGCGGCCGGCAGGTCGAGTGGCCGGTGAACTCCTCCCACGCGCTGTCCGGGTCGACGTAGTTCAGGCGGCGGCGGTTGGCGACGGTCCAGTCGCCGATGAGGAAATCGAAGCCGGTCATCCGGTCATCCCTTCGGGGAGCGAGTCGGTCAGGTAGGCGGCCAGGTCGGGCCGTTCGGGGGCGAGCACGTGCCGCACCCAGGCGTCGCGTTCGTGGGTGATCGGCGGCAGTTCGTACACGCAGCCGATGAAGTCGGGGGCCAGCCGCACGAAGTGGGCCGGGTCGTCGTCGGGGCAGCCGAGGAACCGCTGGCCCCCGGCCGCGCCGGTGAAGCGCAGCGCGTTGTCCCAGGCCCAGGAGTAGACGTTCAGATAGGCGCCGGTGTCGCCGCCCCGGTGCAGCACCACGAACGAGGCCGGCGGGGTGCCGTCGGGCTCGGGCAGCAGGTCGGGCAGCAGCGCGTAGGCGGCCTTCTCCACGTGGGGTTCCGGCGAGCCCACGTGGTAGCGCTTGACGTGCCGGCCACCGACCTCGATCGGCGGCGGCACGGTGAGGATCTTCTCCGCGAAAGCCATGTCTGGACGATAAGGAGGATCCACTGCCAAGGTGTGTCAGTGAAGTCGAGCCGACTGCTCGCGATGGTCCTGCTGCTCCAGACGAAGGGCCGCCGCACCGCCGCCCAGCTCGCCGAGGAGCTCGACGTCTCGGTGCGCACCGTCTACCGCGACGTCGAGTCCCTGCACGCCGCGGGCGTCCCCATCTACGGAGACGCCGGCCACCAGGGCGGCTACCAGCTGGTCGCGGGCTACCGCACCCACCTGACCGGGCTGCACCCGTCGGAGGCCGGGGCGCTGTTCCTGTCGGGGCTGCCCGGCCCGGCCGGCGAACTCGGCATGGGCGACGCGCTGGCCGGGGCCCAGCTCAAACTGCGCGCGGCCCTGCCGCCCGACCTGCGCGCCCAGGCCGACCGCATGCGGGCCCGCTTCCACCTCGACGCGCCCGGCTGGTACGCCAAGGACACCTCGGTCCCGTTCCTCGGCGCGGTCGCCGACGCCGTCTGGCGCGGGCAGCTGCTCCACGTGCGCTACCGCAGGTGGAAGGCGCCCGAGGAGGTCGACCGGGTGCTGGAGCCCTATGGGCTCGTGCTGAAGGCCGGCCGCTGGTATCTCGTGGCGGGGCCGGGCCCGCGCACCTACCGGGTCGACCAGATCCTCGCGCTGCGCACCTCGGCCGAGGAGTTCGAGCCGCCCGGCGACTTCGACCTCCCGTCCTACTGGCGTGATCACCAGGAACGCTTCCACGCCTTCCTGCAGCAGGGCGAGGCCGTCATCCGGGCCGACGGCGTCGAGCGGACCGTCCCCATCGAGTCGATCGCGAAGGCGGCCCGCCACTTCCTGTCGCAGGGCCCGTCGGTCGAGGTGCTCGAACCCCGCGAGCTCCGCGACGAGGTGGCCCGGCTGGCGGCCGAGGTGGCCGCCCTCTACCGCCCTACCCCGTAGCCCGCGACACCAGCGCCACGATCAGCGACGCCACGCCCCCCTGCACGATCGACAGCACCGCGTCCTTCGCCCCGCCCGCGACCGCCGCCCCGAGCGCTCTGAGCCGTCCCGGCTGCTCCTGTACGGCCGCCACCACGGCCCCCGGGTCGGCGACCGACCCGTCCGGGGCGACGGCTCCCTCGCGGCCGAGCTCGGCGATCAGCGCCCGCAGCTCGGCCACCGCCGCGGCGACGTCGACCCGGTCGTCACCCCGGTTGTTGACGGTCACGTTGCCCTGGTCGCGGACGTTGAAGGTGTCGCGGCCGTAGTAGGTGTCGCCCATCTCCGGCTCCTAGTTGTTGACGGTCGCGCGGCCGCCGCCGCTGACGTTGAAGGTGTCCCGCGCGAAGGTGTTGCCGACGTAGACGGGACTGTTGAAGGTGTAGGACTTCTCCGTGGGCGGGGGATCCTCGATGGCGTCCACGATGAGGCCCTCGATGTGGCGGATCTCCGCCAGGTCGGTGCCCCACAGGGCGGTGTACTGCGTCCCGGCGGTCTCGATCATCAGCGAGTACCTGTTCCGCCGGAAGATCAGACGGTAGAGGAACTGGATCGCCAGCAGCCCGCCCCAGACCCCGGCGACGGCCAGCGCGACGGGCAGGTACTCCCGCGCCTCCGGAAGCACCTCCTCGGCCACGAACGACGCCGCGGCCGCCAGCGCCGCCACCACGACGAGCTGACCGAGGGGATAGAAGGTGGAGAAGCGTCCGTTGTAGACGACCCGCAGCGTCCGCACACGGGAGATGTTCGCCAGCGGATACACCTCGTGCGCGATCCGCACGACCCGCTTGCTGATGCGAATCTCCCCGACCCTTTTCTTGGCCATGCCGCCATGGTCGGCGCGCCTCCCCTCGGCGCGCTTGAGTAGCCCCCTACTCATCTCGCCCTAGCGTGAAGGGGGTGCAGACCTTCCTGCCCTACGCCGACTTCACCGCGACCGCCGAGGTCCTGGACGCCCGCCGCCTGGGCAAACAGCGGGTCGAGGCCATCCAGGTGCTGCGCGCGACGTCGATCGACGACTACGGCTGGCGGCACCACCCGGCGGCCAAGATGTGGCGGGGCTACGAGGAGGCGCTGGTCCGCTACGGCCTGGCGATCTGCGACCGCTGGTGCTCGACCGGCCGGGCCGACACCTGCGCCGCCACCCTGCGACAGGACCTCGGCCGCTTCACCGGCATCGCCACCATCCGCACCCAGGCCGCCCTGGCCGAGGCCGGCGAACTGCCGCCGTGGCTCGGCGACCCCGGCTTCCACCTGAGCCACCGGTCGGCCCTGCTGAGAAAGGACCCGGACTTCTACCGCCCGCTGTTCGGCGACGAACCCGACGATCTCCCCTATGTTTGGCCCGATTCCGACCGGCCCTAGCCTGGTGGCGTGACGGAGATCGAACAGGTGACGGCCCGGCTGCGCGCCTTCGCGGCGGCGCGCGACTGGGAGTCCTTCCACACGCCGAAGAACCTGGCGATGGCGCTGGCGGGCGAGGCGGGCGAACTCCTCGCCGAGTTCCAGTGGCTGACCCCGGAGGAGTCGGCGTCGCTGGGCGAGGAGGAACTGGGCCGGGTGAGGTCGGAGATGGCCGACGTGGCGACGTACCTGATCAGGCTGGCCGACATCCTGGGCGTCGACCTGATCGACGCCATCCACACGAAGATGACCGAGGTGGAGATCAGGTATCCGCCGAAGGCGTAGTCTGCCCGGCCAGCATTTCCACGACCGCCTTCGCCCCCCGCCGGCCCGCCCGCCGCTGCCGGTCGGCTCCCGTGCCCGTCCGGCCGATCCACTCCAGCAGCCGTCGTACCTCGCCCCTGTCCCCCGACTCCTCCAGCGCGTCGCCCACGTGCTCCAGCAGCCGGTCGAGCAGGGCCGTCGCCGGCACCTCGCGCCCCTCTATCGGGCAGATCCCCACTCCGGACAGGCCGTTGCGGGCCGCGTTGAACAGGGCCGCCGTGCAGACGGGCTCGGGCAGGTCGGGGCCCTCCCGCCCCGCCGCCAGTTCGGTCAGGGAGGTCGACACCAGGGCCCTCGTCAGCAGGGCCTGGAGGAGGGCGTCGTCGACGTGGCCGGCCGCGTCGGCGGCGCGGATCTCGATCGTGGGGGTGCGGACGCCCAGCCGGGCCAGCCAGAAGGTCATCGCCGTGTCGACCAGGACGCCGCAGTCGACCAGCTGGCCGACGGTCTCCTCGTAGTCGGGCACGTCGGTGAAGCGGGGCGGTAGGCCGGCTCCGGGGAACCTCAGCTGTTCAGCGATCCGCCAGCTCGCGAAACCGGAGTCGCGGCCCTTGTCGTACGGGGAGTTGGCCCCCAGAGCCACGAGCGTGGGCAACCAGGGGCGCACGTGGTTCAGCACCGCCACCCCCGTCGCGGGGTCGGGGACGCCCACGTGGACGTGGCAGCCGCAGCACTGGTAGTCGCTGATCGTCGCCCGGTGGGTCTGGACGATGTCGGCGTAGCGGTCACCGGCGGAGACGGGCGGGGTGGAGCCGGGCAGGACCGGCGTGCCGACCGACACCAGGCGCAGGCCGTGGGCCCGAGCGGCCTCGGACAGGCGGGCGCGAGCGCCCGACAGCTGGTCGCGTAGGTCGGCGAGGTCGGTACAGATGCCCGTGGCGGCCTCGACCTGGGTCTGGAACAGCTCCGCGCTGAAGACCCCGCCGGAGCCGGGATGCGGACCGGCGTCGGCCAGCACCTTCTCGACCTCCGGAGCGGGTTCTCCCGTCACCCCGTCGACCAGCAGGAACTCTTCTTCGACACCCAATGTCCGGCCCATTCCGGTCCCCTACCCCGTCTGCGCAGGTTATGTGAACGCGTAACCTATGGGTTACGCTTTACCCCATGGACCAGGCCGCGGAGGCGATCGCCGACCCGATCAGACGGGCGATTCTGCGCATGGTGCGCGACGAGCGGCTCACCGCCGGTGAGATCGCGGCCCGGTTCCCCGTCAGCCGGCCCGCCGTCAGCCGGCACCTGCGGGTGCTCCGCGAGAGCGGGCTCGTCACCGACGATCTGTCCGGCCGGCACCGCTACTACTCGCTCAACCCCGACGGCCTGACCGAACTGCACCACTGGCTGTCGGCCCTCATGACCCCCGCGGGCTGGGAGCAGCGCCTCGACGCCCTGGAGACCGAGGTCTACCGGGCCCGCCGCGACAACAGGGAGACCGCGTGAACCCGACCGGCCGGCTATTCGGCGCCGACCTCCATCTGACCCGCACTTTCAAGGCCCCCGCCGCCGACGTGTGGGCGAGCGTCACCGAATCGGAGCGCACCGCGCGCTGGTTCGGCCCCTGGCGGGGCGACGCCGACCCGATGATCCAGGTGCAGCTGACCTCCGAGGAGGGCGCGCCCTGGGTCGACGTGCGCGTCGAGGCGTGCGAGCCGCCCCGGCGGCTGGCGCTCTCGTCGCTCGACGAGCACGGCGCCTGGCACGTGGAGCTGATCGTCACCGAGACCGACGGGGTGACGGAGCTCCTGTTCGTCCACCACCGGATCGACCCGGCGGGCGCCGGAGAGGTCGGGCCGGGCTGGGAGTACTACCTCGACTGTCTGGTGGCGGCCCGCGAAGGGGCGCCCGCGCCGGACTTCGCCGACTACTACCCGGAGATGAAGCCCTACTACGACGGCCTCGGGGCTGGCTGAAGCAGACGGGGAGCCGCGGCTCCCCGTCTTGTTCGCCTCAGTGTTCCGGTAGTTCCTCCGCCAGTCCGCCGACCGGCGGTTTCGGGGTGCGCGGTTCACGGACTCCCGCCGAGCCGCCACCGCCGTCTCTCATCCACACCTTGACGGTGTCCCAGCGCGAAACCCGGGCGCCGGGGAGTGGTTCCTGTCTGGTCACGATGCCGTGCATGACCGATTCGGGTCCATCGGGGGACGGGCCGATCAGGAGAACGCCCGCGTCGTGGCCCACCAGCCATGCGTTGAGTGCCTGCATGCCCCGGAAGTCCGGGACTTCCACTTCGATCAGGTTCATGCAACCTCCCGAACCCGATCGTAAGTGTCAATTACGAACATGCACCCTTTTTGAGGAGTGGCCCGCCGGTCACCTTGTTGTCACACGTGATGGTGTTTCCGCCGACGGTGTCGTTGATCCCGACGCCCTTTGCACCGGAAAGATTGATGACGTTCCGGCGGAAGACGTTTCCGGTTCCCCATCCGTCGACGATCTCGTGGGTCTGGAATCCGTCGAGCGGGGTCTTCCGGCCGCGGTTCCCCTCGATGACGTAGTCGTTGCCCTTGACGTCGACCCAGGAATCGTTGGTGCCGTCGTTCACCAAGGCGGAGCCGTCGAAGGTGTTGCCGACGATCCAGCCGCCGCTGGTGCCTTCTTTGATGTCGACGGCCTCGGCGGTCGACTTGATCTCGTTGCCGCGCACCCAGTTGCCGTCGCTGCGGTCCATCCGGCCGCCGGTGTACTTCTTCCAGTTCGACTCGGCGGTGCCGATGTAGACGCCTTCGCCGAATTTCGGCTTACGCAGACCGGTGTTGTAGATGCGGTTGTACTGGACGATGTTCTTGGTGCTGAAATCGCGCAGATGAATGGCCTCGTCGCCGATGGAGTGCACGGTCAGCGACTGGATGACCGAACCGTGGGTGCGGTCGGCCATCACGCCTTTCTGGCTGTTCCTGACGGTGAAACCGACCAGGCGCCAGTAGTTCCCCTTGTTGATGTGGAAACCGTAGCCGCCCTTCGGACCGCCGCCTTCGATGACCGATCCGGCGGTGCCGCAGACGAAAATGGGACGGCTCTTCGTACCCGATTTCTGGGCGACGAAATTCCCCCGGTAGAGGCCGGGCCGCAGCCTGATCACATCACCCGCGCGGGCCTTGGCCAGCGCGGTCTTGAGCTGGCTCGCGGTGCCCACGGTCGTCGTCGCACGTGGGCATTTCACCATTCCCGGGCCGGTGGGCGCGGCGGCCTGAGCGGGGCCGGCGACTAAAACTCCACTGGTGGCCACGAGCAACGCGCCCACCACATATTTGATCTCCACCTTGACCATCCTGTCAGTGGAGTCACAGGTGTCACAAGTTTCGCCGGCCCGCTCTAATGATCAGAAACCAGGGAAAACCCGACGCAGTTCCTCCAATGTGATCGAACCGGTGAGTTCGACGACCGGCGGGGTGTGCTCGGGCGCGTGCCGCCCGGTGACCAGCCGCAGCCACCACTCGGCGGGGGCGGTCAGCACCGCGTCGGGCTCGGCCGGGACGTCCACGATCTCGGCCTGCTCCCCGATCGCGAGGCCGAACGAACGCTCGGGGGCGGTCACGTGCACGGCCAGGGTGGCCGCGCGGCCGAGCCGGTCGGGCTTGGCGGTCCAGCCGAGCATCCCGCCGATCCGGTCGAGCAGGATGTCGGTGGCGTCCGGGCGCAGCCCGGCGGCCCGGTCGAAGGTGACCTGGACGTCCCACGTGTGCAGGGCGAGTTCGCTCAGCCGGAACTTGGCGAAGGTCTCCACGTCGAGCGGGTCGGTCGGGAACCACAGGGCGATCCGCAGGCTCTCGCGGGTGTCCGGGTCGAGGCCCTCAAGGCGGGCGATGTGGTTCTCGTTGGCGTCGAGGAAGGCGTTCGCGCGCTCCACGGGGGACATCGCGTCCCAGCGGGCCCAGATGGCGCGGATCGCGTCACCCTCCGGGGCGCCGGTGCCGTCCAGGGCGCCTTCGAGGGCGGCGAGGTTGATCTCGGCGCCGCTGCCGAGGTGGCTGAGCACCTGGGAGACGTCCCAGTCGGAGGCCCCCGACTGTCGGACGAGGTCCTCCGGCGCGAAGGCGCGGACCTGCGCGGCGAGTTCGTCGAAGGTGGAGCGCAGGGTCTTGGTCGCCTGGTCGGTCATAGGTGGGTTTCTCCGTGTACGGGGGATCGGTGGCGTCGACAACGCGAACACCACCGATCCCACGAATCATCCCCGTTTGTGACCGATCACCGCCCGAGGGCGGCGCCGATCCTCGCCCGCGGGTCGGTCGCCCCCGCCAGCACGCCGGAGGGCAGCACGTCGATCAGGTGGGCGTGCCCGAACCCGTCGCCGTAGCTCTCCCTGACGGTCCGGTGCCCCCGTTCGGCCAGCCCGCTCTCCCAGGGGGCGCCGTCCTCGACCTCGACGACGTGCTCCGCGCTCCGCCAGGTCTCGAAGCCGGTCGCCGAGCCGAGCACCCAGCGCGGGGCGTCGATGATCTCGCCGGGGGTCTGGTCGTGGACGAGCAGCCGCGTCACCAGCTGCAGCAGGATCTGCGGCTGGGCGTCGCCGCCCATGGTGCCGACGACGGTGCGCAGCGAGCCGTCCGGGCGGGTGATCAGGGCGGGCGCGAGCGTGTGCGGCGGGCGGCGGCCGGGGCCGTACTCGGCCGGGTGGCCTTCGGTCAGGGAGAAGCCGATGCCGCGGTTGTGCAGGTTGATGCCGGTCGACGGTTCGAACAGGAGGCTGCCGAACCCGGCGGCGTTCGACTGGATCAGCGAGACGCCCATGCCGTCGGCGTCGACGGCGCAGAGATAGGTGGTGTCGCCCTTGTTCGCCGGAGCGGTCAGGCCCGGGGTGCCGACCAGCGCCCGGCGGGCCTCGGCGGCGTCGAGGGGGGCGGTCGCGTTCTCGTACAGGACGTCGAGACGGTCGTGCCCGGCGGCGACGGCGGCCTCGATCAGCAGATGGGCCCAGGCCGGGTCGGCGGGGTCGGCGGGGAGGTCGAGGCCCTCCAGGATCTTGAGGGCGAGCAGGAGCAGGTAGCCCTGGGAGTTGGGCGGGATGGTGTGGACGCCGTGGCCGAAGACGCTCGCCGACAACGGGGTGACCCAGTCGGCCTGGTCTCTCGCGAGGTCGTCCTCGGTGTACTCGCCGCCGCCGAGCTTGAGCAGCCCCTGGCCGAATTCGCCCTGGTAGAAGCCGGCCCGGCCGGTCTCGGCGACGGCCCGCAGCGCCCTGGCCGCGCCCGGCCTCCTGATCGGGTCGCCGATGCTCTGCACGTGCGCGTAGTCACTCTGCAGCGTGCCGATGAACGCGGCCCCCGGGGCCAGCAGCGGCGAGGCCGGGAAGCCCTCGTCCGCCAGGCGGATCGCGGGGGCCAGCACCTCGGCGAGCGGCAACCGGCCGAACCTGCCGTGCAGGGCGAGCCAGCCGTCGACGCATCCGGGCACGGGGACCGAGCGGATGTCGTACAGGTGCGGCATCCGGTCGTGTCCCTCCGCCCGCAGCCGGGCGGGGTCGGCGCCGCTGCCGGCGCGGCCCGAGGAGTTCAGGGCGTGGACGCCCGACCCGTCGTGGACCAGCGCGAACAGATCACCCCCCAGGCCGCACATGTGCGGCGCGGTGACCGCCAGCACCGCGTTCGCCGCCACGGCGGCGTCGGCGGCGCTCCCTCCCTTGTCCAGTACGACCAGACCCGCGGCAGACGCGAGGTGGTCAATGGTGCAAACCATGCCGTTTGGTGCATACCGGGTGGAAGTCATACCAGGACTCTACGATGAGGCTTTCATCGCCCGCTTCGTCGAGAACCGCGGCTTCACCCTCACGGCGGAGGGCCGCCTACACCTGGCGTCGGTGAACGACAACGGGCCCGGCGGAGAACCGCCGGGCCCGCTCACCGTTCACGTGCTACTGGACGGTGATCTTGTCGACTTCCTGGGTGACGCCCTTGACCTGGTCGGTGACGACCGAGGTCGTGACCGAGCCGACGCCGGTGATGGCGCCCTTGACCTTCATCGTGTAGGTCAGCGTCTCGCCCGGCGCGCCGGGCGTGCTGGTGATGGTGTAGTCGCTGGTCACGCCGGTGCCCGCCGGGATCTGGCTGCCGGCGGTGCCGTCGGAGTTCTCCGCGCCCACGGTCAGGCCGTAGGCGTCGCCCGGGTAGGGCAGCGGGCCCGGGTAGGCGAAGCTGATGTCCTCGACGCCGTTGACGCCGATCCACGCCTGGAACGTGCGCAGCGTGTTGGTGCCGTAGAGACGCAGTCGCCACTCGACGACGATCCAGTCGGACACGCCGTCGGTCAGCGTGGTCGCGTAGACGCCCGGGGCGCCGGTGCCGTCGAGGTCGGTCCAGAACGGCGCGAGCACGCCGTTCGGGCGGGTGTCGTCGGGCAGCGTCTGCGGGGTGAACTGGATGTCCGCCGAGCCGTTGGTGCCGCCCGCCACGAGGTACCCGTTGGACGTGATGCCGATCCGGGTGAACGTCTGCCCGGCGAACCGGTACGCCGGGACGTTGTAGTTCACCGCCTGCTCGTCGCCCACCGGCGTCGGCGTGGTGCCGAACGCGTCGAGCGGGAGGTAGCCGAACAGACCGCCCGGGGTGATCACCGGCGCGTCGGGCTGGCGGCCGTCGAGCGTGGTGGTGACCGTGGCCTCCTGGCTGCTCACCTGGGTCGCGCCGGTGACGCTGTTCAGCCGCAGGCGGCCGTCGAGCACGCTGGTGGCGGTGACCTCGGTGTCGTTCAGGGTGCCGTTGGAGACGGTGACGGTGCAGGTCGTCTCGGCGTTCTTCGGGATGGTCGTCGGGGCGCAGGTCTGGTCGACCGGGATCGCGCCCTCCTGGCGGTAGAACGCCACCGGGATGCGGTGGTCCTTGTTGCCGTCCTCCTGGCGGAGGTCGATCTCACCGAAGTACTGGCCGTCCGGGACGTCCGGGGCGCTGATCGTGATGGTCAGCTCCTTGGTCCCGCCGGCCGGGACGGTGAAGCGCTCCGGCGTCACGGTGATGTGCGTGCCGGCGGTGGTGGTCTTGCCGCGCGAGGTGTACTCGACCTCCTCGCCCGTGACGTTCTTCACGGTCCGCGTGGTGGTGATCTGGCCCGGCATGGTGGGCGCGTTCACCGACGGGATGTTCAGGTCGATGCGGTTCAGCGGGTCGTCGGCGGAGATCGCGAAATCGGCCGCGGTCTCGTCGATGGTCAGCACCGAGTTGTACGCCTGGCTCAGGTCGATGCGGCCGCCGCCCATGTCGAACGGGTCGGCCGGGGTGACCCGGTCCTGCTTGGTGACGTTGGTGCGGGCCGTGGTCTCCAGGGCCGACTTGACCTGGCCGGGGGTCCAGCCGGGGTTGGCCGCGAACACCAGCGCCGCCGCGCCCGCGACGTGCGGAGACGACATCGAGGTGCCGGCGATCACCTGGAACAGGTTCCCGGGCGGGCCCTCCAGCGGGGACTCGGGGGTCGGGGTGTGACCGGCGAGGATGTGCAGACCGGGAGCGGTGACGTCGGGCTTGAGGAAGTCGCCGCCGGGGCCGCGCGAGGAGAACGTCGTGATGACGTCGCGCTGCCAGTTGGTCTTGGTGCCCTGGGTGAAGGTCGCCGTCGCCCCGGGAGAGGCGGCGAGGTGAGCGAGCAGGACGTCGGTCGCCGGCTTGTCGATGTGGACGGTCGGCAGCCAGTGGTTGTCGGTCATGATGTCGAGCGGCGTGCTGTTGTACAGGATCATGCCGACCGCGCCGCCCTGCTTCACGTTGAAGCCCTTGAGCACGCGGTTCGGGCCACGCTCACACGCCACGATCTTGCCGGTGAAGAGGCCGGGAGGAGCGGGGGTGAGGCAGAGCGCGTCGCTGTACGGCGGCGCCGAGGCGCGCACCACCTGGGTCGGCGTCGAGATGCCGGCGGTGATCGAGGCGCCCTTGAGGGTCGGGCCGCCACCGGTGAAGGTGATGGTCGACTCGAAGGTCCGCTTCTGGGTGTTGGCCGCCACCGTGGTCACCCACGGGGAGCGGTGGTCGGTCGTGGCCGCGCCGGGACCGGCGTTGCCCGCCGAGGCGGCGACGAACACGCCGGCGGCGTAGGCGTCGAGGAAGGCGAGCTCGACCGGGTCGGTGTACGGGTTCGCGCCACCGGAGATCGAGAAGTTGATCACGTCGACGCCGTCGAGGATCGCCTGGCCGACGGCCGCGGCCGAGTCGGTCTGGTAGCAGCCTTCGGCGCCACAGACCTTGTACACGGACACGTGCGCGGCCGGGGCGATGCCGTGGATCGGGCCGCGCGAGATGCCGAGCGGGTTGGCGTCCTCGACCGGCCCGCCGGCGGCGGTGGTGGCGGTGTGGGTGCCGTGGCCGTTCGAGTCACGCGCCGAGTCGGGGTAGACGTCCCCGCCGACGACGATGTTGTACGTGTCGAGGAACGGCTGGCCGCCGATCAGCTTGTTGTTGCAGACGAAGACGTCGGCCGCCGGGGTCAGCGGGTTGTCTCCGAAGTCACAGGTCCGAGGCGTGCCGTCGGCCTTCGCCGGCGGGGCCGGGAGGTTGGGCTTCTCGGCGAGGGAGGGGTGCTCGGGCCACGCGCCCGAGTCGAGGATGCCGACGATGACGCCCTTGCCCGAGTTCGGCGCGCCGCCGAGCGAGTTGTAGACGGGCGTGGCGTCGATGGCCTCGGCGCTGGAGTCGGTCAGCGGCTTCTCGAGACCGTCCTCCTGCACGGCCGCCACACCGGGCAGCTTCAGCAGGTCCTTGGCCTCGTTGGCCGGAACGGTCAGCGCGACGCCGCCGTAGACGGTGCGGAGCTTCTGGCCCACCTTGGCGCCGGCGACCTCGCCGGGCAGCGCGGCCAGGAACTTGTTCTCGATGCCCTCGATGTGCTCGACGTACTTCTCGGCCGCGGCGCTGTCGGGGTCGAGCCCCTTGCCGGTGGCGCTGGGGCTGGTCGCGGCGTAGCCGCTGACCCCGCCCTTGTAGGCGGCCAGCGAGTCGTAGTCGAGCTTGACGACGACGTTCACCGGGTCGGTCGAGGTCGCCTTGAGCAGCGCCTCGTCGCTCTGGGCAAGCTGGCCGGTCAGCGACTTGGCCCCGGTGACCACCTCGGGGTTGGTCAGCGGTACGGCGGTGAACGAGGGCGTGGGAGTCGGGGTGGGATCGGCGATCGCCGACCCAGCCGGGACCAACGCAGCCACCAGGCCGACTGCGGCGGCCGTGGCGACGGTCAGTCTTAACCTTGACACGAAACCTCCATGGGTGCTGGGGATTCGTCACCGCACAAGGAGGAATCGCGCCACCCCCCGGGCAGCGTCCGAAATTGGACGCGCAAAAGGGCTGCAACCCTCCCCGGTTGGTTGACGATAACCGGACCGTTCGCCTTAGAACGTTCCGATCTGTCAGGGAGTTTAGTTAGCTCTTATTTGTCCCGCTAGATGAGATATTGCCAAGTGGGCTGTCCAGATTGGGACGCCCCGCGCTTTCGCTGATAAATGGCCTTCTACCTGCAGTTCGGTGGACTGTCAGGGCGGTGTGTCGGCCACAGGGGGGACTTGCCGACCGGCAGCATTGGACCGTGAGCGAGCGAGTTGATGAGCAGAACCTGCCGAGGCAGGAGTGCGCGGCGACGGTTCTGGGCGGTCCGACGACAGTCATCGACATGGGTGGCCTGCGGATAGTCGTGGATCCCACTTTCGACGCTCCCGGCCCGCACGGCTATCTGACCAAAACCCTTCCGCCTGTGGTCGATGAGACGGGACTGGGTTTCATCGACATGGTGCTGGTCAGCCATGACGCGCATCCTGACAACCTTGACGACCGGGGCCGCGCGTTCGCCTCCGAGGCGGTCCTCACGCTGACGACGCCCGGCGCCGCCGCCCGGCTGGGCGCGACGGGCCTCGAGCCCTGGACGACCTTCACCGCGCCCCGCCCCGACGGCGGCGGCGACCTGTTCGTGCTGGCGGTGCCCGCCGTCCACGGTCCGGAGGACGGCGAACGCGACGCCGACGGCTTCGTCAACTGCGAGGTGACCGGTTTCGTACTGTCGGGCCGGGGCCTGCCGACGGTGTACGTGAGCGGCGACAACGCCTCGATGCGCGTCGTGGGCGAGATCGCCCGCCGGGTGCCGGAGATCGACGCCGCGGTGCTGAACGCGGGGGCGGCGCGGGTGCGGGGCAAGTTCCGGGAACGCCCGGTGTCGATGGACGGCCGGCGGGTCGCGGCGGCGGCCGCGGTGCTGGGCGTCGGCGCGGTGATCCCCGCCCACTACGACGGCTGGACCCACTTCTCCGAGGGCCGGGCCGAGGTGGAGACCGCCTTCGACGAGGCCGGACTGTCGGCCGTGCTCCGCGTGGCCGACCACGGCGCCTGGTCGGCGCTGCGGACCTGACGCGCGGTCAGCCCCGGCGCGGGGCGGTGCTCCCCCGGACCATCAGTTCGGTCCCGAGTTCCACCCGCCGCTGGAGGAGAGGCTCCCCTTCGGCCAGGTTGATCAGCATGAGGGCGGCCGTCGCCGCCATCTCGGTCAGCGGCTGGCGTACGGTCGTGAGCGGCGGGATGGCCCATCTCCACGGAGGCATGTCGTCGAAGCCGACCACGCTGAGGTCGTCGGGGATGCGCAGGCCCAGCTGGTGGGCGGCGTGGTAGATGCCGATCGCCTGCCCGTCGTTGGCGGCGAAGATCGCCGTGGGCGGCTGCGCCAGCTCCATCAGCCGGTGGGTGTGGACGACGCCGTCGTCCATCTGGAAGGCGCCGACGCGGATGAGGTCGGGATCGATCGGAACGCCGGCGGCGTCGAGGGCGGCGCGGTAGCCGTCGAGGCGGGCCCGGCTGGAGAGGGCGAAGTCGGGGCCGGTGATCATGGCGATCCGCCGGTGCCCCAGTTCGAGCAGGTGGCGCGTGGCCTCCAGCCCGCCGCTCCAGTTGGTGGCCCCGACTGACGGCACCCCCCGGCCGGGATCCCCCGCCGGGTCGAGCACGACCAGCGGGACCTCGCGGGTCGCGAGCAGCACGCGCTGTTCCTCTGTGGGCCCGGAGAAGACCGTGATGACCCCGGCGGGACGGCGGCTGAGCACGTCCTGGATCCACTGCTGACCGGGGACGTGCCGGCCGCCGAGCTCGGAGACCACCACGCTCAGGCCGTGCTGCCCAGCCACCGACTTGACGCCCTTGACGATCTCTATCGGGTAGTCGCCGGCCAGTTCGTGGAAGACGAGCTCGATCAGCCCGGCGGGCTTCACGCGCCGCCGCTGCCGCCGGAACCCGTGTTCCCTGATGAGGCGCTCAACCAGTGCCCGGGTGTCGGACCCGACCTCGGAGCGCCCGTTGACGACCTTGGAGACGGTGGCGACCGAGACCCCCGCCATCTCGGCCAGCTGGGAGAGAGTCAGGGCTTCGGAGGACGCCGGACCGGCATGGGGGGCATCGTCGGTCGAGGTCATAAGCGGAATTCTATGGGTGTTTTCGGACCTTACGCGGCGCCGTTTGCGCTGCTGGTGCGAACACTTCCCGCCCCGACCCGAGAGCTGGGCCGAAACTTTTCGCAACTTGACTGAAATCTTTCCAAGGCCGGCCGGACCGCCTTTGACAGCCGCCCGAACCATGCCGGAAATCTACGGTTGCCAACAGGTAACTTCTATGAAATTTTCACATGCACGGACCGAAAGGTGCGGCCCCCCTCAGGGCGAATAACCAGGCCGGGCGCTGCCTCGGCGGCAATGCCCAGCTCAGCGAGGGTGGCGGCACTGTTGACGCCGAATCGGCAGTTGGGTGTACTCAGGCAACCGCGAACCCTCGCAGGAGCAGACCATGGATCACTGAGATCACGAATGTTAGCGATAACAGATTTTCGGTGATCATTCCCGCTGACCGGCCCGACCTACCTGCTGACTCCTCACCCCCCAAGGAACCGGCATGCTCCCCTCCGCGATCCTGACCATCGCGCCCTCTTCTCGACCACCCCTCATCCTCGCCGCCGCCCGCGCCTCCAGAGCCGGCACCCCGGCGACCGCACCGCCTTCCGCCTCTGCCACCTGCCGGAACGACGGTTTCATCCGCGCCACCCCCACCGCGGACAGGCGGGCCGACACGTCGGACGCACACCAGAGCGTCACCGAGACCGGCCCCCAGACAGTTCCCGAACGCGACCTCGCCGCGCGGGCGACCTTCGCACCCCACCGGTGCAGGCGCTTCCACACCTGAGCACCGCGGCGAAGATCACAGTTCCGCCGGGCGTTTCCGGGCGCTGAATGTTATCGCTAACAGAATCTGCAGGCCGGTACCCGGCCTGACCAGGTGAAAAAACGGCGACCGGCCGTGCAGACCACCCGCCGGTCGTCACACCCCATCCCCAAGGAGCTCCCCTCATGTCCTTGAGCCGTCGCCAGCTCTTCCAGGCCGCGGGCGCGTCCGTCGCGTTCTCGGCCGCCGGCCAGCTGATCGGTGCCTCCGCCGCCCAGGCGGCGCTGCCCTGGGCGCGGGCCGACATCGGCGTGTCCGCCTACGAATTCGATCTCGGCCAGGTCCGGCTGACCTCGGGCCGCTGGCTCGACAACCAGAACCGCACCCTCGCCTACCTGCGGTTCGTCGACGTCGACCGCCTGCTGTACGTCTTCCGCGCCAACCACGGCCGGTCCACCAACGGCGCCGCGTCCAACGGCGGGTGGGACGCCCCGAACTTCCCCTTCCGCTCGCACATGCAGGGCCACTTCCTGACCGCCTGGGCGCAGGCCTACGCCGTGCTCGGCGACACGACCTGCCGGGACAAGGCCAACTACATGGTCGCCGAGCTGGCCAAATGCCAGGCGTCCAACGGCTACCTGTCGGGTTTCCCCGAGTCGGACATCACCGCGGTGGAGAACCGCACCCTGTCGAACGGCAACGTGCCCTACTACTGCATCCACAAGACGCTCGCCGGGCTGCTGGACGTGTGGCGGCTCATCGGCAACACCCAGGCCAGGACGGTGCTGCTGAACCTGGCCGGCTGGGTCGACACCCGGACCTCGCGGCTGTCGTCGAGCCAGATGCAGTCGATGCTCGGCACCGAGTTCGGCGGCATGAACGCCGTGCTGACCGACATCTACCAGATGACCGGCGACTCCCGCTGGCTCGTCACCGCCCAGCGGTTCGACCACGCCGCCGTCTTCAACCCGCTGGCCAACAACCAGGACCAGCTCAACGGCCTGCACGCCAACACCCAGGTGCCCAAGTGGATCGGCGCGGCCCGCGAGTACAAGGCCACCGGCACGACGCGCTACCGCGACATCGCGTCCAACGCCTGGACCATGACCGTCAACGCGCACAGCTACGTCAACGGCTCCAACAGCCAGGCCGAGCACTTCCGCTCCCCCAACGCCATCGCCGGCTACCTGAGCCGCGACACCGGGGAGGCGTGCAACACCTACAACATGCTGAAGCTCACCCGGGAACTCTGGCAGCTCAACCCCTCCCGGGCCGACTACTTCGACTTCTACGAGAACGCGCTGATGAACCACCTGATCGGCCAGCAGAACCCGGCCGACGGCAGGGGTCACGTCACCTACTTCACCCCGCTCAACCCCGGGGGGCGGCGCGGCGTCGGCCCGGCCTGGGGCGGCGGCACGTGGAGCACCGACTACAACTCCATGTGGTGCTGCCAGGGCACCGGCATCGAGACCAACACCAAGCTGATGGACTCGATCTACTTCCACAACGGCACCACGCTGTACGTGAACCTCTTCCAGCCTTCGACGCTCAACTGGTCGCAGCGCGGCATCACGGTCACCCAGACCACCTCCTACCCCGTCAGCGACACCACGTCGTTGCAGGTCACCGGCAACGTGAGCGGCTCGTGGACGATGCAGATCCGCATCCCGGGCTGGACCCTGGGCGCGACGATCAGCGTCAACGGCGTGCCACAGAGCATCACCACCACGCCCGGCACCTACGCGGCCCTGACCCGCACCTGGACCTCGGGCGACACCGTGACCGTGCAGCTCCCGATGCGCGTGATCATGAAGGCCGCCAACGACAACCCGAACCTCCAGGCCGTCGTGTACGGCCCGGTCGTGCTGTCGGGCAACTACGGCAACACGTCCCTGTCGGCGGCCCCGGCCCTGACCCCTTCGACGATCACCCGAACGAGCACGTCGTCGCTGGCCTTCACCGCCAACGGGTCGATCAACCTCGGCCCGTTCTACGACGCGCACAATCACAACTACGTCGTCTACTTCGCGACCAGCGGCGGAGGCGGCGGAGGCGCAACCAGCTTCCGCCTGATCAACGCGGCCAGCGGGCTGGCCCTCGGCATCCAGAACATGTCGACCGCCGACGGCGGCCTCGCGTTGCAGTGGACCGACAACGGCACCGCCGACCACGACTGGGTGCCCATCGTCGACGGCAGCGCCCTGCGCTTCCGCAACGTCAACAGCAACAAGGTGCTGGGCGTCGAGAACATGTCGACGGCCGACAACGCCCGCGTGCTCCAGTGGGCCGACAACGGCACCGCCGACCACCGCTGGACGATCACCGACAACGGCGACGGCGCGGTCAAGATCCGCAACGTCAACAGCTCCAAGCTGCTCGGCACCCAGAACGGCTCGACGGCCAACGGCGCGCAGGCCGTCCAGGACTCCGACAACGGCAGCGGCGACAACCTGTGGCGGTTCGTGCCGAACGGCGCGCGGCGCATCCAGAACGTCGGCACCGGCATGGTCCTCGGCGTGACGAACATGTCCACCGCCGACGGCGCGCTCGTCCTGCAGTGGGGCGACACCGGCACCGCCGACCACCTGTGGACGGCGATCGTCGACACCGGCGGCTACCTGCGCTTCCGCAACTCCAACAGCCAGAAGGTGCTCGGCGTGGAGAACGCCGCCACCGCCGCCGGCTCCCGCATCCTCCAGTGGGCCGACAACGGGGCGAGCGACCACCGCTGGCGGCTGCGGTACGGGTCCAACGCCGCCTTCCGCATCCAGTGCGCCAACGGCGGCCGCGTCCTCGGCCTGAGCGGCACCGCTCAGGGCGCGCAGGCGGTGCTCGCCGACGACAACGGCTCGGCCAACAACCTCTGGAGGTTCCTGTGAGACGCCTGCTGGCGATAATTTCCTCGTTACTGCTGGTGGGGGCGTTCATCACCACCCAGCAGGCGTCGGCCGCGACGGTCGACACCAACGCCTGGTACGTCCTGATCAACCGCAACAGCGGCAAGGCCCTCGACGTCTACAACCTGTCCACCGCCGATGGCGCCCGCATCACTCAGTGGACCCGTAACAACGGCAACCAGCAGCAGTGGCAGTTCGTCGACTCGGGCAGCGGCTACTACCGCGTCAAGTCGCGCCTCAGCGGCAAGGTTCTCGACGTCTCCGGCGTCTCCACCGCCAACGGCGCGGCGGTCGTCCAGTGGACCGACACCAACGGCACCAACCAGCAGTGGCGGCTCGCCGACTCCCCCGACGGCTACGTCAGGCTCATCGCGCGCCACAGCAACAAGGCCCTTGAGGTGCAGAGCGCCTCCACCGCCGACGGCGGCAACATCGTCCAGTACGACGACTGGGGCGGCACCAACCAGCAGTGGCAGCTCGTGCCGGTCGGCGGTGCCACCCCGACCCCCACGCCCACTCCCACGCCGAACCCGGGCGGCAACTACACCAACCCGGTGGTCTGGCAGGACTTCGCCGACGGCGACATCATCCGGGTCGGCGATGCCTACTACTACTCCGCCTCGACCATGCACTACTCGCCGGGCGCGCCGATCCTGCGCTCCTACAACCTGGTCGACTGGGAGTACGCGGGCCACTCGGTGCCGCGCCTCGACTTCGACTCAGGCGCCTACGACCTCAACGGCGGGCGCGCGTACGTGAAGGGCATCTGGGCCTCCACGCTGAACTACCGGCCCAGTAACAGCACCTATTACTGGTACGGCTGCACCGAGTTCAACCGCACCTACGTCTACACCGCCTCGGCCGTCGACGGCACGTGGACCAAGCGTGCCCGGATGAACCAGTGCTACTACGACGCCGGCCTGCTCATCGACACCAACGACACCATGTACGTCGCCTACGGCAACGGGACGATCAGCGTCGCCCAGCTGTCGGCCGACGGCCTCAGCCAGGTGCGCGCCCAGCAGGTCTTCCAGACCCCGAGCAGCGTGGGCACCCTGGAGGGCGCGCGCTTCTACAAGCGCGGCAACTACTACTACATCTGGCTCACCCGCCCCGCCAACGGCCAGTACGTGCTGCGCTCCACCTCGCCGTGGGGCCCGTACACGATGCAGCAGGTCCTGCTCAACATGCCCAGCCCGATCTCCGGCGGCGGCACGCCGCACCAGGGCGGGCTGGTCCAGACCCAGAGCGGCGCCTGGTACTACATGTCCTTCGTCGACGCCTACCCGGGCGGCCGGGTGCCGGCGCTCGCGCCGATCAACTGGGTCAACGACTGGCCGGTGATCCAGACGGTGAACGGCGGCTGGGGCGTGAACTACCCCAAGCCGAACATCCAGACCAACCGCACGGTCGCGTCGATGATCGGCCCGGACACCTTCTCCGGGAGCAGCCTCGGCCACCGGTGGGAGTGGAACCACAACCCCGACACGAGCCGCTTCTCCACCGGCAACGGCCTGCGCCTGCAGACCGCGACCGTGACCAGCGACCTCTACAACGCCCGCAACACGCTGACCCACCGCATCCAGGGACCGACGTCCACGGCGACGATCGAGCTCGACTACTCGCAGATGGCCAACGGCGACCGGGCCGGCCTGGCGATGCTGCGTGACCAGTCGGCCTGGATCGGGGTCAGACGCGACAACGGCGCCTACCGGGTCTCGATGACCAACGGGCTGACCATGAACAGCAGCTGGGCGACCACCGGCACCGGCAGCGAACAGGCGGGCGCGAACATCTCGGGCGGCAAGATCTGGTTGCGGGTGAACGCCGACATCCGGCCGGGTTCCGGCAGGCAGGCCCGCTTCTCGTACAGCACCGACGGGACGAACTTCACCGCCCTCGGCCCGGCCTTCACGTTGAACAACGCCTGGCAGTTCTTCATGGGCTACCGATTCGGGATCTTCAACTACGCGACCAGCGCACTCGGCGGAGCGGTCACCGTGAACCGCTTCGACCTCACCACTCCCTAGCCGTTCTCAGCCGCCCGGTCCGTTCGTGGCAGGACGACCGGACCGGGCGACCGGGCGACCACCTACCCAAGAAAGGCGACCCCGTTCATGAAACGAATCTTGTCCATGGTCACCGCGGCGCTTCTCGGCGCCGGCCTGTCGGTGACACTGACCGGGCCGGCTGACGCCGCCTCGACCCTGGGCGCCTCGGCGGCCGAACGCGGCGGCCGATACTTCGGCGCGGCCATCGCCGCCGGCCGGATGGGCGACTCGACGTACATGAACATCCTGAACCGGGAGTTCAATCAGGTCACCGCCGAGAACGAGATGAAGTGGGACGCCACCGAGCCGTCCCGCAACAGCTTCAGCTTCGGCAATGGCGACCGCATCGCCAACCACGCCATCTCGCGCGGCATGAAGATCCGCGGCCACGCCCTGCTCTGGCACCAGCAGATGCCCACCTGGGCGCGCGGGATGGAGGGCTCCGACCTGCGCAGCGCGATGATCAACCACGTCACGCGGGTCGCCACCTACTACCGGGGCAAGATCCACTCCTGGGACGTCGTCAACGAGGCCTTCGCCGACGGCGGCAGCGGCGGACGCCGCGACTCCAACCTCCAGCGCACCGGCAACGACTGGATCGAGGCCGCCTTCCGGGCCGCGGACGCCGCCGACCCGAACGCCAAGCTCTGCTACAACGACTACAACACCGACGGAATCAACGCCAAGAGCACCGGCATCTACAACATGGTCCGCGACTTCAAGTCGCGCGGCGTGCCGATCGACTGCGTCGGCTTCCAGTCCCACCTGGGCACCTCGTTGTCCAGCGACTACCAGGCCAACCTGCAGCGCTTCGCCGACCTGGGCGTCGACGTGGAGATCACCGAACTCGACGTCGCCCAGGGCTCCAACCAGGCCAACATCTTCGCCGGCGTCACCCGCGCCTGCCTGAACGTGGCCCGCTGCAACGGCATCACGGTCTGGGGCATCCGCGACAGCGACTCCTGGCGTACCGGCGAGAACCCGCTGCTGTTCGACTCCTCGGGCAACAAGAAGGCGGCGTACAACTCGGTCCTGAGCGCGCTGAACAACGGCAGCACGCCGACCCCGACGCCGACCCCCACCCCGACGCCGGGCGGCGGGATCGACACCAACGCCTGGTACGTGCTGCTCAACCGCACCAGTGGCAAGGCGCTCGACGTCTACGGCCAGTCCACCGCCGACGGCGCCCGCATCACCCAGTGGACCCGCAACAACGGAAACAACCAGCAGTGGCAGTTCGTCAGCTCCGGAAGCGGTTGGTACCGGCTCAAGTCGCGCCTCAGCGGCAAGGTGCTCGACGTCTCCGGATTCTCCACCGCCAATGGCGGGGCGATCGTCCAGTGGGCCGACCTCAACGGCACCAACCAGCAGTGGCGTGTCGCCGACAGCGGCGGTTACCTCCGCCTCGTCAGCCGGCACAGCAACAAGGTCCTGGAGGTTCAGGGAGCCTCCACGGCAGACGGCGCCAACGTCGTCCAGTACGACGACTGGAACGGCGCCAACCAGCAGTGGCAACTCGTCCGCGTCGGATGAAATCGGAGTAAAGAGTGAAGTTCAAACCCATTGCCGTCATCGCCGCTCTGGTGGCGGCGCTGTTCGTGGCCTTACCTTCGGCCAACGCCGCCACCGTCGACACCAACGCCTGGTACGTCCTGGTCAACCGCAACAGCGGCAAGGCCCTGGACGTGTACAACCTGGCGACCAACGACGGCGCCCGCATCACCCAGTGGACCCGTAACGACCAGAACCAGCAGCAGTGGCAGTTCGTCGACTCCGGCGGCGGCTACTACCGGATCAAGTCCCGCCACAGCGGCAAGGTGCTGGACGTCTCCGGCGTCTCCACCGCCAACGGCGCGGCGATCATCCAGTGGAGCGACGGCAACGGCACCAACCAGCAGTGGCGCCTGGCCGACAGCGCGGGCGGCTACGTGCGCTTCATCGCGCGCCACAGCAACAAGGCGCTTGAGGTGCAGGGCGCGTCCACGGCCGACAACGCCAACATCGTCCAGTACGACGACTGGGGCGGCAACAACCAGCAGTGGCAGCTCGTCCCGATCGGCGGCGGCAACCCCAGCCCGTCGCCCTCGCCGTCGCCCTCGCCCTCGCCGACCGGCGGCTGCAACCTGCCCACGACCTACCGGTGGACCTCGACCGGCGCGCTCGCGCAGCCGCGTTCGGGCTGGGTGTCGCTGAAGGACTTCACCGTCGCCCCCTACAACGGGCAGCAGCTCGTCTACGCCACCACCCACGACTTCGGCTCCAGCTGGGGCTCGATGAACTTCGGCCTGTTCACCAACTACTCGCAGATGGGCTCGGCCAGCCAGAACGCGATGAACTCCGGCACCGTCGCGCCGACCCTGTTCTACCACGCGCCCAAGAACATCTGGGTGCTGGCCTACCAGTGGGGTGGCCCGGCGTTCTCCTACCGGACCTCCACCAACCCGACCAACGCCAACGGCTGGTCGTCGCCGCAGACGCTGTTCTCGGGCAGCATCTCCAACTCGCAAACCGGCCCGATCGACCAGGCGCTCATCGGCGACGACCAGAACATGTACCTGTTCTTCGCCGGTGACAACGGCCGCATCTACCGGGCCAGCATGCCGATCGGCAACTTCCCCGGCAGCTTCGGCACCAGCTACCAGACCATCATGACCGACACCACGAACAACCTGTTCGAGGCCGTCCAGGTCTACAAGCTGGCCGGCCAGCAGCGCTACCTGATGATCGTCGAGGCGATCGGCTCGCAGGGCCGCTACTTCCGGTCCTTCACCGCCACCAGCCTGGGCGGCTCGTGGACCCCGAACGCCACCACCGAGTCCAACCCGTTCGCGGGCAAGGCCAACAGTGGCGCGACCTGGACCAACGACATCAGCCACGGCGAACTGCTCCGCACCAGCGCCGACCAGACCATGACGGTCGACCCCTGCAACCTGCAGCTGCTCTACCAGGGCCGCAGCCCCAGCTCCAACGGCGTCGACTACGGCCTCCTGCCCTACCGGCCGGGCCTGCTGACCCTCCAGCGCTGACGACGTGACCGCGGTGGGCCCGGCGCACGGCCGGGCCCACCGCCCGCCACGTGGAAAGGAGCACCATGAGAGCCCGGCTGGCCTGGATCACGGGCCTGCTCTGCCTGACGGCCCTGCTACCCGCCACGTCGGCCAGGGCCGACAACCCGATCGTGCAGACGATCTACACCGCCGACCCCGCGCCGCTCGTCCACAACGGCCGCGTGTACCTCTACACCGGCCACGACGAGGACGGCTCCACCTACTTCACGATGCGCGACTGGCGCGTCTACTCCTCCTCCGACATGGCCAACTGGACCGACCACGGCTCCCCGATGAGCCTGGCGACCTTCTCCTGGGCCGACGCCAACGCGTGGGCCGGTCACGTGGCCTACCGCAACAACAAGTTCTACTGGTACGTCCCGGTCCGCCAGCGCTCCACCGGCCGCATGGTCATCGGCGTGGGGGTGTCCAACAGCCCCACCGGGCCCTTCACCGACGCGCTGGGCCGCCCGCTCGTCGACAACAACGAGATCGACCCCAACGTCATCATCGACGACGACGGCCAGGCCTATCTCTACTGGGGCAACCCGCGACTGGCGTACGTCCGCCTGAACAGCGACATGATCTCCTACTCCGGCGGGATCAACTACGTCTCGCTCACCGCCGCCGGCTTCGGCGCGCGCAGCGGCAACGCCCAGCGGCCGACCCTGTACGAAGAGGGGCCCTGGGTCTACAAGCGGAACGGCCTCTACTACAACGTGTTCGCCGCCGAGTGCTGCTCGGAGTTCATCGCGTATTCGACGGCTCCGAGTGCCACCGGGCCGTGGACGTACCGGGGAACGGTCATGCCGAGGCAGGGGGCGAGCTTCACCAACCACGCCGGGGTCATCGACTTCGCGGGCGGGTCGTACTTCTTCTACCACAACGGCGCGCTGCCGGGCGGTAGCGGTTACACCAGGTCGGTGGCCGTGGAGAAGTTCACCTACAACGGCGACGGCACCATCCCGACCATGAACATGACCACCGCCGGGCCTCCCCAGGTCGGCACCCTCAACCCCTACGTGCGCCAGGAGGGCGAGACGATCGCCTGGTCCTCGGGGGTGGAGACCGAACCCTCCAGCGAGGGCGGGATGAACGTCGGGTTCATCGAGAACGGCGACTACATCAAGGTCAAGGGTGCGGCCTTCGGCACCGGGGCGTCCTCCTTCACCGCCCGGGTCGCCTCGGGCACCAGCGGAGGCCGGATCGAGGTCCGGCTCGGTTCCGCCACCGGCACGCTCGTGGGCACCTGCACCGTGCCCGGCACCGGCGGCTGGCAGAACTGGAGCACGGTCACCTGCCCCGTCTCCGGCGCGACCGGGACCCGTGACCTCTACCTGCGCTTCGCGGGCAACAGCGGCTACCTGTTCAACCTCAACTGGTGGCAGTTCACCGGCGGGGGCGGCAGCAGCGGCGGAAACCTGCTGACCAACGGCGCCATGGAGGACGGCACCACCGGCTGGACCTCCTCCGGCGGCACCATCTCCTCCGCCACCAACGTGGCCCACGCCGGCAGCCGGTCGCTGCTCAACTCCGGGCGTACCGCCTCCTGGCAGGGCCCGCACCAGAACGTGACCGCGCAGCTCACCAACGGCTCGACCTACACCACGAGCGTCTGGGTCCGCTCGCAGAGCGGGACCCCGAGCGCGAAGGCCACGCTGACGCTCACCGCGAACGGCACCACGAGCTACCTCCAGCTCACCCCCGCGCAGACGGTCAACGCGAACGGCTGGACCCAGCTCACGGGCACCGCGACCGTCTCGTGGACCGGCACGCTGACCAACGCCTCCTTCTACGTCGAGACGGCCGCCGGAACGGACGGGCTCTACGTCGACGACGCCTCCTTCCAGGGATAGGAACCGAGAGCTCCATGAAAAGGACTAGAACCCGCGCGCTGCTGGCCCTGACCGTAGTGGCCGTCGCGCTGACCCCTCTGACCCAGGCGCAGGCATTGAACAACGGAGTCGGTCGCACCCCGCCCATGGGGTGGAACACCTGGAACACCTTCGGGTGCAACATCAACGAGACGCTGATCAAGCAGACCACCGACGCGATGGTCGCCAACGGCATGCGCGACCTCGGCTACCAGTACGTCGTCGTCGACGACTGCTGGATGGACCCCAACCGTGACTCGTCCGGGAACCTCCAGCCCAACCTGTCGCGGTTCCCCAGCGGCATGAAGGCGCTGGGCGACTACATCCACGCCCGCGGCATGAAGTTCGGCATCTACCAGGCCCCGCTCGACAAGACCTGCGCCCAGTACTTCAACGCCTACCCGGGCTCGACCGGCGCGCTGAACCACGAGGCGCAGGACGCCCGCCAGTTCGCCGCCTGGGGCGTCGACTACCTCAAGTACGACTGGTGCTCCCCCACCGGCACCATGGACGACCAGGTCAGGGCCTTCGCCAAGATGCGCGACGCGCTCGCCGCCACCGGCCGCCCGATCCTGTACAGCATCAACCCGAACAGCATCCACGACAAGACGGGGCCGCGCCGCAACTGGGGCGACGTCGCCAACATCTGGCGCACCACCGAGGACATCACCAACGTCTGGAACTCGGGCCAGACCAACGGCTATCCGATGGGCATCCAGAACATCGTCAACGTCAACGCGCCGCTGTCGGGCTACGCCGCGCCCGGCTCGTTCAACGACCCCGACATGATGGTGGTCGGCCGGGGCGGGATGAGCGACACCGAGATGCGCAGCCACTTCGCGCTGTGGGCGATCATGGCCGCGCCGCTGATCGCGGGCAACGACGTCCGGAACATGGACAGCGCCACCTCCACGATCATGAAGAACCAGAACCTGATCGCCATCAACCAGGACCCTCTGGGCCTGCAGGCGCTCCAGATCAGCAACGACGGCACCCGCCGCATCCTGGCCAAGCGCCTCAGCAACGGCGACGTCGCGGTGGCCCTGTTCAACCAGGGCGGCAGCACCACCACGATCAGCACCAGCGCCTCCGCCATCGGCCTGTCGGGCAACGCGTTCAACCTGCGCGACGCCTGGACCAACGCGGTCACCAGCACGACGGGCGCCATTTCGGCCAGCGTGCCCGCCCACGGCACGGTCGTCTACCGTGTCAGCGGCGGCACCCCCACCTCGCCTTCGCCCTCGCCGACGCCTACGGCCTCGACGAGCCCGCTGAGGGGTGTGGGCTCCAACCGCTGCGTGGACGTGAGCGGCGCCTCCCAGGCCAACGGCACCGCCGTGGTGCTGTGGGACTGCAACGGCCAGAGCAACCAGCAGTGGACCTCCACCGCCGCCGGTGAGCTGCGCGTCTACGGCAACAAGTGCCTCGACGTGAACAACAACGGCACCGCCGACGGCACCGGCGTCCTCATCTGGGACTGCAACGGCCAGAACAACCAGAAGTGGCGCTTCAACGGCGACGGCAGCATCACCGCCATCGGCGCGAACAAGTGCCTGGACGTGTCCGGCGCCTCCACCGCCAACAACGCCAGGATCCAGATCTGGTCCTGCACCGGCGCCTCGAACCAGCGCTGGACCAGGGGGTAAGGGAATGTCCGACATCTCCCGCAGGAGAGTGCTGCAGTTCGGCGCCGCGGGCGCCGGAGCGGCGATCCTGCCCCTGCAGTGGACGGCGGTCGCCCGGGCCGCCGCCGCCCCGCCGCCCGAGGCGGGCGACCTGGCCCTGTGGTACGACGAGAGCGCCGGCACCGACTGGCTGCGCGCCCTGCCGATCGGCAACGGCCGCCTGGGCGCGATGGTCTACGGCAACGTCGACGTCGAACGGCTGCAGCTCAACGAGGACACCGTCTGGGCCGGCGGGCCCTACGACCAGAGCAACGGCCGTAATTCGGGCTCGCTGAGCCAGATCCGGAACCTGGTCTTCCAGAACCAGTGGAGCCAGGCGCAGAGCCTGATCGACCAGAACATGCTCGGCCGCCCGGCCGGTCAGCTGGCCTACCAGACGGTCGGCAACCTGCGTCTGTCCATCGGCAACACCAGCGGCGTGTCGGAGTACAACCGCTATCTGGACCTGACCACGGCCACCACCGTGACCACCTACGCCCAGAACGGCATCCGCTACCGCCGCGAAATCTTCGCCAGCTTCCCCGACCAGGTCATCGCGATCAGGCTGACGGCCGACCGGTCGGCCTCGATCAGCTTCTCGGCGACCTTCGACAGCCCGCAGCGGGTCACCCGCTCCAGCCCCGACGGCACCACCGTCGCGCTGGACGGGATCTCGGGGGACTTCGAGGGCATCGCGGGGCAGGTCCGCTTCCTCGGCCTGGCCAAGGTGGTGGCCGACGGCGGGACCGTCAGCAGCTCCGGCGGCACGGTGCAGGTCCGGTTGGCCAACAGCGTGACCGTGCTGGTGTCGATCGGGTCGAGCTACAAGAACTACCGCGACGTCAGCGGCGACTACCAGGGCATCGCCCGGGGCCACCTGAACGCCGCCGCGGGCCGCTCCTGGACCGAGCTGCGCAGCAGTCACGTGGCCGACTACCAGACGCTGTTCAACCGCACCACCCTGGACCTGGGCCGGACCTCGGCCGCCGACCAGCCCACCGACGTGCGGATCGCCCAGCACAACAGCGTCAACGACCCCCAGTTCGCCGCGCTGCTGTTCCAGTTCGGCCGCTACCTGCTCATCTCCTCCTCCCGGCCCGGCAGCCAACCGGCCAACCTGCAGGGCATCTGGAACGACTCCCTCACCCCCTCCTGGGATTCGAAGTACACGATCAACGCCAACCTGCCGATGAACTACTGGCACGCCGACACCACGAACCTGGCCGAATGCTTCGACCCGGTGTTCAAGATGATCAGCGACCTGACCGTCACCGGCGCGCGGACCGCGCAGGTGCAGTACAACGCCGGCGGCTGGGTCACCCACCACAACACCGACGCCTGGCGTGCCACCTCAGTCGTCGACGGCGCCTTCTGGGGCATGTGGCAGACCGGCGGCGCCTGGCTGGCCACGCTGATCTGGGAGCACTACCTGTTCACCGGCGACGTGGACTTCCTGCGCACCTACTACCCCGCCATGAAGGGCGCCGCCCAGTTCTTCCTCGACACCCTCGTCACCGAACCCAGCCTCGGCTACCTGGTCACCAACCCCTCCAACAGCCCCGAGCTGGGGCACCACAACGGCGTCAGCGTCTGCGCCGGCCCCACGATGGACAACCAGATCCTGCGCGACCTGTTCAACGGCTGCGCCCAGGCCAGCCAGACCCTCGGCGTCGACTCCTCCTTCCGCACCCAGGTGCTGGCCGCCCGCGACCGGCTCCCCCCGATGAAGACGGGCTCGCGGGGCAACATCCTGGAATGGCTGTATGACTGGATCGAGCCGGAGACCAACCACCGCCACG